>NZ_CP007511.1:2242500-3442500 GCF_000818015.1 Stutzerimonas balearica DSM 6083 | reverse complement strand
GCACAGGCTCCTGCATGAAACTCTCCGGGCGGATGTTCCAGTAGCCCACGGCCACCAGCAGCGCGGCGATGACGCCCAGCAACAGCGGGAAGCGCAGCTTTTGCAGCATGGTGTTCCTCTCTATAGGTAGGCGGCCTGTGCCGCCTCGAGATTGCCCTGTGCCTGGAGGATAAGCTCGCAGAACTCGCGCGCTGCCCCTTCACCGCCACGCGCCTGGGTCACGCCATGCGCGTGTTGGCGCACGAAGGGATCGGCACTGGCCACGGCCATGCCCAGGCCGACGCGGCGAATCACCGGTAGATCCGGCAGGTCGTCGCCCAGGTAGGCGACCTGAGCATAGTTCAGCCCCAGCTCGCCGAGCAGCTCATCGAGTACCACGAGTTTGTCCTCGCGACCCTGATAGAGATGCTGGATGCCCAGGTTCTGCGCGCGGCGCTCGACCACCGGTGTCTTGCGGCCGCTGATGATCGCGGTACGCACGCCGGAGTTGATCAGCATCTTGATGCCGTGGCCGTCGAGTGTGTTGAAGGTCTTGAACTCGCTGCCATCGGTCAGAAAGTACAGGCGACCATCGGTCAGTACGCCATCGACATCGAAAATGGCCAGGCGGATCTGGCGGGCGCGTTCGAGCAGGTCAGCTTGCATCACAGTACCCCGGCGCGCAGCAGGTCGTGCATGTTCAGTGCGCCAACCGGGTGGTCGCTGTCGTCGACCACGACAAGCGCGTTGATCTTATGGTCTTCCATGATCTTCAACGCCTCGGCGGCCAGCATGTCGGGCGTAGCGGTCTTGCCGTGCATGGTCATTACCTGGTCGATCAGCGCCTGCTGGAAATCGATGCCGCGGTCCAGTGTGCGGCGCAGGTCGCCGTCGGTGAAGATACCGGCCAGGCGCCCGTCGTCTTCCAGGACAACGGTCATGCCCAGGCCTTTCTGGGTCATTTCCAGCAGTGCGTCGCGCAGCGCCGTGCCGCGCTTGACGCATGGCAAGCGGGCGCCGCTGTGCATGACATGTTCGACCTTCAGCAAGAGTCGCCGGCCCAGCGCGCCGCCGGGATGGGAAAAAGCGAAGTCTTCTGCGGTGAAACCACGGGCCTCGAGCAGGGCGATGGCCAGCGCATCGCCGAGCACCAGGCTCGCGGTGGTCGAGGAGGTTGGCGCCAGGTTGAGCGGACAGGCCTCGGCCGCGACGCTGGCGTCGAGGTTCACGGCTGCGGCCTTGGCCAGTACCGACTCGGGCTGCCCCGTCATGCTGATCAGGGTGATGCCCAGGCGCTTGATCAGCGGCAGCAGCGTGACGATCTCGCTGGTGGTGCCCGAGTTCGACAGGGCCAGGACCACGTCATCACGGGTGATCATGCCCATGTCGCCGTGGCTGGCCTCGGCGGGATGGACGAAAAAGGCGGCGGTACCCGTGCTGGCCAGGGTGGCGGCAATCTTGTTGCCGATATGGCCGGACTTACCCATGCCTACCACCACTACGCGCCCCTTGCACTCGAGGATCAGCCGGCAGGCATGTTCGAAACGTTCGTCGATGCGCTGCTTCAGCTGTTCGACTGCTTCGATTTCCATGCTGATGGTGCGAAGGGCGGATTCGATCAGGCGGGCTTGCTTGGGCATGGTCGTTTGCGCTGGCAATGAAAAGCCGAGGAGTATAACGCTATTCGCGAGCATGCTCATGCAAAACTCACCCGGCTCCGCCTGCGTCGTTCGCGGGCGGACAGCAAGCTTTTGCAACGGGCTGCGCTATGCCGCGTGTTGGGACGGGCGAGGGGCGGTGCTATAGTGCGCGCCGCCGAAAGGTCAGCGCACAACGTATCCCCTGTCCATCGGGGGCCGTCTGAAGGAAGCGGACGGTTTGCAAGGAGACCAGATGAGCGCCAGCAATGCCTACGCCGTCGAGCTGAAGGGAGTGACCTTCAGGCGCGGTGAGAGGGCCATTTTCGATAACGTCGACATCGTTATTCCCAGAGGCAAGGTCACGGCCATCATGGGACCGTCCGGCTGTGGCAAGACAACGCTGCTGCGATTGATCGCGGCGCAGTTGATGCCCAGCGCCGGCGAGGTCTGGGTGGCCGGTCACAACCTTCCCAAGCTATCGCGCAGCGAACTGTTCGACATGCGCAAGCAGATGGGGGTGCTGTTCCAGAGCGGCGCGCTGTTCACCGATCTCGATGTCTTCGAGAACGTCGCTTTTCCGTTGCGCGTGCACACCAGCCTGCCCGAGGAGATGATCCGCGACATCGTGCTGATGAAGCTCCAGGCGGTCGGCCTGCGTGGCGCCGTCGAGCTGATGCCGGATGAGCTCTCCGGCGGCATGAAGCGTCGCGTGGCGCTTGCCCGCGCCATTGCGCTGGATCCCCAGATTCTGATGTACGACGAGCCATTCGCCGGCCAGGACCCGATCGCAATGGGTGTTCTGGTGCGGCTGATCCGCCTGCTCAACGATGCGCTGGGTATCACCAGCATCGTGGTTTCGCATGATCTGGCCGAGACGGCCAGCATTGCCGACTACATCTACGTGGTCGGCGACGGCCAGGTGCTTGGTCATGGTGTGCCGGCCGAACTGATGGAGTCGGATAACCCGCGTATCCGACAGTTCATGCAGGGCGCGGCCGATGGCCCCGTGCCTTTCCATTTCCCGGCGCCGTCCTATGCCGAAGATTTGCTCGGAGGTGCCGATGCGTAAGCGCTCGATGGCCGAGCAGGTTCGCCTGCTCGGTCGTGCCGGTATGGACGTGGTGGCCGCGCTTGGGCGCTCGAGCCTGTTTCTCGGGCATGTGCTCCTGGGGCGCAGCGGGTTGCGCAACGGCTTCGGCCTGCTGGTGCGTCAGTTGTACTTCGTGGGTGTGCTTTCGCTGGCGATCGTGGTGGTTTCCGGGCTGTTCATCGGCATGGTGCTGGCCCTGCAGGGGTACAACATCCTGACCAGTTACGGGTCCGAGCAGGCTGTCGGCCAGATGATCGCGCTGACGCTCCTGCGCGAGCTCGGGCCTGTGGTTACCGCGCTACTGTTCGCCGGGCGTGCCGGCTCGGCGCTGACAGCCGAGATCGGCAACATGAAGTCGACCGAACAGCTTTCCAGCCTGGAGATGATCGGCGTCGATCCGCTGAAGTATGTAATTGCTCCGCGGCTCTGGGCCGGCTTCATTTCCCTGCCGCTGTTGACGTTGATCTTCAACGTGGTCGGCATCTGGGGAGGAGCCATGGTCGCCGTGGACTGGCTGGGAGTCTATGAGGGGTCCTTCTGGGCGAACATGCAGAACAGCGTCGACTTTCACTCCGACGTGTTCAACGGCATCGTCAAGAGCGTGGTCTTCGCCCTCGTGGTGACTTGGATCGCGGTATTCCAGGGTTATGACTGCGAGCCCACTTCGGAGGGTATCAGTCGCGCCACGACGCGCACTGTCGTCTATGCCTCGCTGGCCGTTCTCGGGCTGGATTTCATTCTGACCGCATTGATGTTTGGAGATCTCTGATGCGTATCCGCACACTGGAAATGGGTGTCGGGCTGTTTCTGCTCGCCGGGCTGCTGGCGCTGCTTTTGCTGTCGCTGCGCGTCAGCGGTCTGACCGTCAGCAATGCCGATACCTACAAGCTCTACGCCTATTTCGACAACATCGCCGGGCTCACGGTACGGTCCAAGGTGACCATGGCCGGTGTGACCATTGGCAAGGTCACCGCGATCGATCTCGATCGCGACACCTACACTGGTCGGGTGACGCTCGAGATTCAGAACGATGTGAACATTCTGCCGGTCGACTCCACTGCATCGATCCTCACGGCAGGGCTGCTTGGCGAAAAGTACATCGGCATCAGCGTGGGCGGTGAAGAAGATGTGCTCGGCGAGGGCGATACGATTCGCGACACTCAGTCGTCGTTGGTCCTCGAAGACCTGATCGGCAAGTTCCTGCTCAACTCGGTAAACAAGGAATAAGGAGTGCAATCCATGTTGACTGCTCTGCGTCGCGGGCTGCTGGTGCTGCTCGCGGTCCTGCCACTGTTCACCCAGGCGGCGGCCAGCCCGCACCAGGTCATCCAGCAGACCACCGACAAGCTGCTGGCCGACCTCAAGGCCAACAAGGATCGCTATCGCCAGGATCCGGCCGCCTTCTACGATGCGCTGAACGAGATCCTCGGCCCGGTCGTCGATGCCGAAGGCATTTCGCGCAGCATCATGACGGTCAAATACGCGCGCGGCGCCACTCCGGAGCAGATGACGCGCTTCCAGGAGAACTTCAAGCGCAGCCTGATGCAGTTCTATGGCAATGCGCTGCTGGAATACAACAACCAGCAAATCCGTGTGCTGCCGCCATCGGGCAAGCAGGACGACAAGCGAACCAGCGTGGCCATGGAAGTGGTCGGCCGGCAGGGCGAGGTCTATCCGGTGTCCTACACGATGGTGAATCAGGGCGAGTGGCGCGTGCGCAACGTGATCATCAACGGGATCAACATCGGGAAGTTGTTCCGCGATCAGTTCGCCGACTCGATGCAGAAGAACGGCGGTGATCTGGACAAGACGATCGACGGCTGGGCCGAGGTCGTGGCGCGTGCGAAGGATACTCCCGCTGGCCAGCAGGCTGCAGGCGATGAGTGAAGGCCGCATCGAGCGCGGCGGCAATGGCGAGCTGCGCCTGAGTGGTGAGCTGGATCATCGCAGTGGGGCGGCCCTGCGGGAGCAGGGGCGGGCGCTGATCCAGGCGTCGAGTGGCGGCGTGCGGCTCGACTGCTCGGGTGTCGAGCGCTCCAACAGCGTGGGGCTTTCGTTGCTGCTTTCGTTCATGCGCGACGCGCGCGCGGGCGGACAGGCGATGCAGGTGGTTGGCCTGCCGCAGGAAATGCGCGACATCGCCAAGGTGTCCGGGTTGGATGAGATCCTGCCGCTGGGCGAGCAGGCCTGAGAGATGGAGCGGGCATGAAGCTGAACTGGGCGGAACGGATGCGAGAGCGGCTGCATGTCCTGGCCGAGGCGCTGGGTAACCTGCTGGTCGAGGCCTTTCATTATCTGGCGCTGTTCGCTATCGGCGCGGCTACGGCATGGGCCGCGCTGATGGCGTTTCTGGATATGGTCGGCAAGGGTAGCGCGAGTGTCGACGACATCCTGCTGCTGTTCATCTACCTAGAGCTCGGTGCGATGGTCGGGATCTACTTCAAGACCAACCACATGCCGGTTCGCTTCCTCATCTATGTCGCGATCACCGCGCTGACGCGGCTGCTGATCTCCGACGTTTCGCACCACCATCGCCCGGACATGGGAGTGGTCTACGTCTCCGGGGCGATTCTGTTGCTGGGGCTGGCGGTCCTGGTGGTGCGCTATGCCTCGTCACGCTTTCCCGCGCCGCAGGCCGACAGTGCCCGGCCTGCACAGCCGCGACCGATGTCGCCCGCGCATGGCGATGCTGTCGACTGATCGGCGGGTGCGGTCCGCCGGGCGGGGTTCGCAGCTTCCGGGGTTTTTTGTATGATGGCCGGCCCGTGCGCCCAAGCGCCGATCGAGGTTGAACATGCAGGCCCTAGAAGTGAAGAATTTCCTGGAAGAGAAGATTCCGGGAGCCCAGGTAGAAGTCGAAGGCGAAGGCTGCAATTTCCAGCTGAATGTCATCAGCGATGAGTTGGCTGCGCTCAGTGCGGTCAAGCGCCAGCAGCAGATCTACGCGCACCTCAACCCCTGGATCGCCGACGGCAGTATTCACGCCGTTACCATGAAGTTCTTCAGTCGCGACGACTGGGCCGCTCGCGGCTGAGCGCGGCGGCCATTCGCACAGACAGCTTTGGCGCCAGGCAAGCCGTGGCGCCTTTCGACGGGGTCTCAGGCCTGCGGGCTACGGAATACCATGGATAAATTGATCATTACCGGCGGTGTACGCCTCGACGGCGAAATCCGCATTTCCGGCGCGAAAAACTCCGCGTTGCCCATCCTTGCCGCGACGCTGCTCGCCGATACCCCGGTCACGGTGTGCAACCTGCCGCACCTGCACGACATCACCACGATGATCGAGCTGTTCGGTCGCATGGGCGTGCAGCCGATCATCGATGAAAAGCTCAGTGTCGAGGTCGACGCCAGCAGCATCCGCACGCTGGTCGCCCCTTACGAGCTGGTCAAGACCATGCGCGCCTCGATCCTGGTGCTGGGGCCGATGGTGGCTCGCTTCGGTGAGGCCGAGGTCGCGTTGCCGGGCGGTTGCGCGATCGGCTCGCGGCCGGTCGACCTGCACATTCGCGGGCTCGAAGCCATGGGCGCGCATATCGAAGTCGAGGGTGGCTACATCAAGGCCAAGGCACCGGCCGGCGGCCTGCAGGGCGCGCGGTTCCTGTTCGATACGGTCAGCGTGACGGGCACCGAGAACATCATGATGGCGGCCGCGCTGGCCAACGGGCGCAGTGTGCTGGAGAACGCCGCTCGCGAGCCGGAGGTGGTCGATCTGGCCAACTTCCTCAACGCGATGGGCGCGAAGATCAGCGGTGCCGGCACCGACACCATCGTCATCGAGGGCGTCAAGCGCCTGGGTGGCGGGCGTTACAGCGTCATGCCTGACCGCATCGAAACCGGCACCTACCTGGTGGCTGCCGCCGCGACCGGTGGTCGCGTGCGCTTGAAGGATACCGATGCGACCCTGCTCGAGGCCGTGCTGCACAAGCTGGTCGAGGCGGGTGCCCATATCGACACGGGCAGCAACTGGATCGAGCTGGACATGAAGGGTAAGCGGCCAAAGGCCGTGAACGTGCGTACCGCACCCTACCCGGCGTTCCCCACCGATATGCAGGCTCAGTTCATCGCCCTGAACGCCGTCGCCGAAGGTACCGGCACGGTGATCGAGACGGTCTTCGAGAACCGCTTCATGCACGTCTACGAGATGAACCGCATGGGTGCGCAGATTCTCGTCGAGGGCAATACGGCCATCGTGACCGGCGTCGATCACCTGAAGGGTGCGCCGGTCATGGCCACCGACCTGCGCGCCTCGGCCAGCCTGGTGATCGCCGGCCTGGTCGCCGAGGGTGATACGCTCATCGACCGCATCTACCACATCGACCGTGGCTACGAGTGCATCGAAGAGAAGCTGCAGTTGCTCGGAGCGAAGATTCGCCGCATCCCGGGTTGATTGCCGTGGCCCGCCTTGCGCGGGCCTTTGAGCGGGCCGCCAGGCTTCGCAGGATTCAGAAGGATTCATCCATGCTCACCATTGCGCTGTCCAAAGGCCGCATCCTCGACGACACCCTGCCGCTTCTGGCAGAGGCGGGCATCGTACCGACCGAGAATCCGGACAAGAGCCGCAAGCTGATCATCCCTACCACTCAGGACGACGTGCGCCTGCTGATCGTACGTGCTACGGACGTGCCGACCTATGTCGAGCATGGTGCGGCCGACCTCGGCGTGGCTGGCAAGGACGTGCTTATGGAGTACGGCGGACAGGGGTTGTACGAGCCGCTGGATCTTAAGATCGCCAATTGCAAGTTGATGACCGCTGGCAAGGTCGGCGCGGTCGAGCCCAAGGGGCGGCTGCGTGTCGCCACCAAGTTCGTCAACGTGGCCAAGCGTTACTACGCACAGCAAGGGCGGCAGGTTGAAATCATCAAGCTCTACGGCTCGATGGAGCTGGCCCCGCTGGTCGGCCTGGCCGACAAGATCATTGACGTTGTCGATACGGGCAACACGCTGCGAGCCAACGGCCTCGAGCCGCAGGAGCTGATCGCCACCATCAGTTCGCGCCTGATCGTCAACAAGGCTTCGATGAAGATGCAGCACGCGCGCATCCAGGCCCTGATCGAGGCCTTGCAGGCCGCCGTCGAGCGACACCACGCCTAACGTCTTGCGCCGCATTCGGCTATCCGACCCATAGCCGAAAAGCGCAGGCGCCGTCCCGGCCTCCTTGGTACTCTAGGCGGCCTGTACGGTCGGCGCGCCAGACCCTGCGGCGCCGGGCGTCCGGTCATGGCAAGGCCATGGCTGCCCCGATGCCCGACCGCTATCCGAGCCGTTTCATTGCTAGCCAACCACGAGGCCCGTCATGACCGCTTTCAACGCTGTGCGTCGACTCAACGCTGCCGATCCCGATTTCGCCCGGCAGATGGACCATCTGCTGAGCTGGGAAAGCGTGTCCGACGACGCGGTCAACGGCCGCGTGCTGGAGATCATCAAGGCCGTGCGCGAGCGCGGTGATGCAGCGCTGGTGGAGTTCACTCAGCGCTTCGACAATCTGGAGGTCGCCGACATGGCAGACCTCATCCTCGCGCGCGAGCGTCTGGACCTCGCACTCCAGCGCATCTCGCCCGAGCAGCGTGCGGCGCTCGAGGCCGCGGCCGAGCGGGTGCGGGCGTACCACGAGCGGCAGCGTCAGGACTCCTGGAGCTACACCGAGGCCGATGGCACCGTGCTCGGGCAGAAGGTCACGCCGTTGGACCGCGCAGGGCTCTACGTGCCCGGCGGCAAGGCTGCCTATCCGTCCTCGGTGCTGATGAACGCGATCCCGGCGAAGGTCGCCGGCGTTCCCGAGGTGGTCATGGTGGTGCCGACGCCGCGCGGCGAAGTCAACGAGCTGGTGCTGGCTGCAGCTGCGCTGGCGGGCGTCGACCGCGTCTTCTGCATCGGTGGTGCGCAGGCGGTCGCCGCGCTTGCCTATGGCACCGAAAGCGTGCCGCCCGTGGACAAGATCGTCGGGCCTGGAAATATCTATGTCGCTACGGCCAAGCGCCATGTGTTCGGCAAGGTGGGGATCGACATGATCGCCGGTCCGTCCGAGATCCTCGTGGTCTGCGATGGCAAGACCGATCCGGACTGGATCGCGATGGACCTGTTCTCCCAGGCCGAGCACGACGAGGATGCCCAGTCGATCCTGGTCAGCCCGGATGCGGCCTTTCTCGACCGCGTCGCCGAGAGCATCGAGCGTTTGTTGCCGACGCTCGAGCGGGCGGACATCGCACGTACCTCGCTGAGTGCACGCGGCGCGCTGATCGCGGTCGCGGACATGGCGCAGGCCATCGAGGTGGCCAACCGAATCGCTCCGGAGCACCTGGAGCTGTCGGTCGAGAATCCGGAGCAGTACTTGCCGCAGATTCGCCATGCCGGCGCCATCTTCATGGGTCGCTACACCGCCGAGGCCCTGGGTGACTACTGTGCCGGCCCCAACCACGTGCTGCCGACTTCAGGCACCGCCCGGTTCTCTTCGCCGCTGGGTGTCTATGACTTCCAGAAGCGCTCGTCGATCATCCATTGCTCGGCCGATGGCGCATCGACCCTCGGCAAGGTCGCTTCGGTACTGGCGCGCGGCGAGTCGCTGACCGCCCATGCGCGCAGTGCCGAGTATCGAATCAAGTAAGTCGGGGGCGCGGTCACAGGCCGTGCCACCGAGGTCACCTGGCGGAGATCGCTACGCGCTTTCCGCCTCATGCCAAGCAGATCGACGTCGAGGAGAGAAGGGCGATGAGCAAGTTCTGGAGCCCCTTCGTCAAGGACCTGGTGCCCTACGTGCCGGGCGAGCAGCCGAAACTGAGCCGGCTGGTCAAGCTGAATACCAACGAGAACCCCTATGGCCCTTCGCCGCTGGCCCTCGAGGCGATGCGTGCGGCGATCGGCGATGAATTGCGCCTGTATCCGGACCCCAACGGCGAGCGCCTGAAGCAGGCGGTGGCCGATTACTACGGCGTGACGCCCGCCCAGGTGTTTGTCGGCAATGGCTCCGACGAAGTGCTCGCGCACGCTTTTCATGGCCTGTTCCAGCACGGGCGGCCGTTGCTGTTTCCCGACGTGACCTACAGCTTCTACCCGGTCTATTGCGGGCTTTACGGCATCGAGTATGAAACCGTTGCGCTGAACGAGCAGTTCGAAATCGATGTCGCCGACTATCAGCGTCCGAATGGCGGCATCATCTTCCCCAACCCGAATGCGCCAACCGGCTGCCTGCTGCCGTTGGCGGCGATCGAGCGCCTGCTCGCCGCCAACCCTGATTCGGTGGTGCTGGTGGATGAGGCCTACGTCGACTTCGGCGGGCAGACCGCCATCTGCCTTGTCGACCGCTATCCGAACCTCCTGGTAACCCAGACCTTGTCCAAGTCGCGTTCGCTGGCTGGCTTGCGTGTCGGGCTCGCGGTAGGTCACCCCGATCTGATCGAGGCGCTCGAGCGGATCAAGAACAGCTTCAACTCCTACCCCCTGGATCGCATCGCTCTGGCTGGCGCGACGGCCGCATTCGAGGATCGGGCCTATTTCGAGCAGACCTGCCGGCAGGTGATCGAAAGCCGTGAGGCGCTGGTGGCCCGGCTTCAGGCCTACGGCTTCGAGGTGCTGCCTTCGGCGGCCAACTTCGTGTTCGCCCGGCACCCCGCCCATGATGCCGCTCGCCTGGCGGCCAGCCTGCGTGAGCAGGGAGTGATCGTGCGGCATTTCCGCCAGCCACGCATCGAGCAGTTCCTGCGCATCACGATCGGTGCACCGGAGCAGAACCAGGCGCTGCTCGAAGCGCTGGAGTCGGCACTCGCCTGAGTCGCTGCGGCTCGGTTTCACCGGGCCGCATGCGCGCTTACTCGCTGGCTGGCGCGGGAGGAGGGCGCATCCCGACCTCGGCGGTCAGGGTCAGCGGTTTACCGTTGCGCAGAATGTCGATATCGATCTGGTCGCCCGGGCGGGTACGCGCGACCTGGTTCATCGAGGTGCGGCCGTCGCTGGCTTGTTCGCCGTCGATGCTCAGGATCAGATCACCTGGCTGCAGGCCGGCGCGATCGGCTGGGCCGTCGCGATAGACGCCTGCCACGACGATGCCGGGGCGCCCGGCCTGACCGAAGGATTCGGCCAGTTCCTGAGTCAGCGATTGCACTTCGACACCCAGCCACCCGCGGATCACCTGGCCGTGGTCGATGATCGACTTCATCACTTCGAGTGCCAGCTTCACCGGGATGGCGAAACCGATTCCTTGCGAGCCGCCCGATTCGGAAATGATGGCGGTGTTGATGCCGATCAAGCTGCCCTGCGCGTCGATCAAAGCCCCGCCCGAATTGCCGCGGTTGATCGCCGCATCGGTCTGGATGAAATCTTCGTAGGTGTTCAGGCCGAGCTGGTTGCGCCCGGTAGCGCTGATGATGCCCATGGTCACCGTCTGCCCGACGCCGAAGGGATTGCCGATGGCCAGGGTCACGTCGCCAACGCGAATGCTGTCGGAGTGGCCGACGCTGATGACCGGAAGGTCGGGCAGGTCGATCTTGAGGACCGCCAGGTCGGTCTCCGGGTCGCTGCCGATGACGCGGGCGAGTGTTTCGCGGCCGTCGCGCAGCGCCACGACAATCTGCTCGGAGTTGGCCGTGACGTGGTTGTTCGTCAGCAGGTAACCCTCCGGGCTCATGATCACTGCCGAGCCCAGGCTCGACTCCATACGCCGCTGGCGAGGCAGGCTGTCGCCAAAGAAGCGCTGGTAGACCGGGTCCTTGGCCAGGGGTTGCTGCTGTGCTTTCTCGACCAGCTTGGTGGTGTACAGATTGGCGACCGCCGGTGCTGCGCCGCTGACAGCGGCGGCGTACGAGTTGGGGCCTGGGGGCGGCAGGTTAAGGGCGGGGCGTTGTAGGGTAAAACTCTCACTGCTGCGCCCTACCAATGCCGGATAGCGCTCGATGATCAGCAGGGCGACCAATAAGCCGACCAGCAGCGGCCAGCCGAAATAACGCAGGGCATTGAGCATCTGGGTGGTCCGGAGAGGTTGCGGGGGCCAAGGACGGCCCTTTAAGGTGGCCGCATTATACGAAGCTCTCGACGAAATGCAGCTTTGGCAGCCTGCCAAAGACTCGAGGGCGTATCGTTTCCTAGCTGCCGAGGTACGCATGCCCGTTACGCTGCACGCATTGGTCGCCGAGTGCGATCACTATCTGAACGTCGCCCGGATCGCCGACTATTGCCCCAATGGTCTGCAAGTCGAGGGGCGTGCGGAAGTCTGTCTTCTGGTCAGCGGCGTAACGGCCAGCCAGGCGCTGCTCGACGCGGCGGTCGACGCAGGGGCGGACGCGGTGCTCGTTCATCATGGCTATTTCTGGAAGAACGAAGACGCACGCGTCATCGGCATGAAGCAACGGCGTCTGCGCACCCTGTTGCTCAACGAGATGAGCCTGCTGGCCTACCATCTTCCGCTGGACCTGCACGCCGAGGTGGGCAACAACGTGCGCCTAGGCCATGAGCTGGGGTTGCAGGTGGAAGGGCCACTCGACCCGAGCGACCCGCGCTCGATCGTCTTTCATGGCACGCTGGCACAGGCGCAGACGCCAGAGGTATTCGGCGAGCGCATCCAGGCTGCACTCGGTCGCGAGCCGCTGGTGATTCCGGGTGACCGCCCGATCCGGAGGGTGGCCTGGTGCACCGGCGGCGCCCAGGGCTATATCGAGCAGGCCGTTGCTGCCGGGGTGGATGCCTATGTCACGGGTGAAGTCTCCGAACAAACAGTGCACGTGGCGCGCGAGAACGGCCTGAGCTTCTTCGCCGCGGGGCACCATGCCACCGAGCGCTATGGCGTGAAAGCGCTGGGTGACTACCTTGCGCAGCAGTTCGGCATCGAACATCGCTTCATCGATTGCGATAACCCGGCCTAGCGCAAACGGCCGGCCTGCTCGGCATAAATCTATAACGTTAAGGTCTAATCGCGGGCTCTGATAGAGCATTAGGGCGTGGTAGAGTGGCCGCGTCCAAACGGCCGCTGGCCGTCAATTGCCCCGTCGTGAGTAGCCATGGTCGATAAACTGACGCATCTGAAACAGCTCGAGGCCGAGAGCATCCACATCATTCGCGAGGTTGCCGCCGAGTTCGACAACCCGGTCATGCTTTATTCGATTGGCAAGGACTCGGCTGTCATGCTCCATCTGGCCCGCAAGGCCTTTTTCCCTGGCAAGCTGCCGTTTCCGGTCCTGCACGTCGACACTCGCTGGAAGTTCCAGGAAATGTATCGCTTCCGCGAGAAGATGGTTAGCGACATGGGGCTGGACCTGATCACCCATATCAATCCCGATGGCGTGGCTCAGGACATGAACCCCTTCACCTACGGCAGTGCCAAGCACACCGATGTGATGAAGACCGAGGGCCTCAAGCAGGCGCTGGACAAATATGGCTTCGATGCCGCCTTTGGTGGCGCACGCCGTGACGAGGAAAAGTCGCGCGCCAAGGAGCGCGTCTATTCCTTCCGCGACAGCAAGCACCGCTGGGATCCGAAGAATCAGCGCCCGGAGCTGTGGAACGTCTACAACGGCAAGGTGAAGAAGGGCGAGTCGATCCGCGTATTTCCGCTCTCCAACTGGACCGAGCTGGACATCTGGCAGTACATCTACCTGGAGCAGATCCCGATTGTGCCCTTGTATTTCGCCGCCGAGCGCGAAGTGGTGGAACTCAACGGCGCTCTGGTGATGATCGACGACGAGCGCATCCTTGAGCACCTGACGCCAGAGCAGAAGGCCGGCATCAGCAAGAAGATGGTGCGTTTCCGTACCCTTGGCTGCTATCCGCTGACCGGTGCGGTGGAGTCCACCGCCACCACGCTTCCGGAGATCATTCAGGAGATGCTCCTGACCCGGACGTCCGAGCGCCAGGGCCGTGTGATCGATCACGATCAGGCTGGCTCGATGGAAGAAAAGAAACGCCAGGGCTACTTCTAAGGATCCCGCACCATGTCTCACCAGTCCGATCTGATCAGCGAGGACATCCTCGCCTACCTGGCTCAGCACGAGCGCAAGGAACTGTTGCGTTTTCTCACGTGCGGTAACGTCGATGACGGCAAAAGCACGCTGATTGGCCGTCTGCTGCACGATTCCAAGATGATCTACGAAGATCATCTAGAGGCTATCACCCGTGATTCGAAGAAGGTCGGCACCACGGGCGACGATGTCGACCTTGCGCTGCTCGTCGATGGCCTGCAGGCCGAGCGCGAGCAGGGCATCACGATCGACGTGGCCTACCGCTACTTCAGCACCGCCAAGCGCAAGTTCATCATTGCCGACACCCCTGGCCATGAGCAGTACACGCGCAACATGGCGACCGGTGCTTCGACGTGCGACCTGGCGATCATCCTCGTCGACGCCCGCTACGGCGTGCAGACGCAGACGCGCCGGCACAGCTACATTGCCGCGCTGCTGGGCATCAAGCATATCGTCGTCGCCATCAACAAGATGGACCTGATGAACTTCGATCAGAATGTGTTCGAGAAGATCAAGGCCGATTACCTGGCCTTTGCTGATCGCATCGAGCTCAAGCCGTCGTCGCTGCACTTCGTGCCGATGTCGGCGCTGAAAGGCGACAACGTGGTCAATCGCAGCGCGCGCGCGCCCTGGTACGAAGGGCAGTCGCTGATGGAAATTCTTGAAAGCGTCGAGATCGCTGGCGACCGTAATTTCGACGACCTGCGCTTCCCGGTGCAGTACGTCAATCGTCCCAATCTGAACTTCCGCGGATTCGCCGGCACGCTTGCCAGCGGTATCGTGCGCAAGGGCGACGAGATTGCCGTTCTGCCTTCAGGCAAAACCAGCCGAGTGAAATCCATCGTCACCTTCGACGGCGAACTGGAGCAGGCAACCCCGGGTGAGGCCATCACCCTGACGCTGGAAGACGAAATCGACGTATCGCGCGGTGACATGCTGGTGCACGCCGACAACCGCCCCCGTGTTGCCGACAGCTTCGAGGCCATGCTCGTCTGGATGGGCGAGGAACCGATGCTGCCGGGCAAGAAGTACGACATCAAGCGCGCAACCAGCTATGTGCCAGGCTCGATCGCCAGTATCACCCACAAGGTGGATGTGAATACGCTTGAGAAAGGTGCGGCGAGCAGTCTGCAGCTCAACGAGATCGGCAAGGTCAAGGTCAGCCTCGATGCGCCGATCGCCCTGGACGGTTATGCGCAGAACCGCACCACCGGTGCGTTTATCGTGATCGATCGGCTGACTAACGGTACGGTAGGCGCCGGCATGATCATTGCCGACCCGGTTGCCCATGGTTCAGGTGGCCACCACGGCGCGCTGGCTCACGTTTCCACCGAAGAGCGTGCTACCCGTTTCGGCCAGCAGCCGGCCACCGTGCTGTTCACCGGCTTGTCCGGCGCGGGCAAGAGCACCCTGGCCTACGCGGTTGAGCGCAAGCTGTTCGATATGGGGCGTGCGGTTTTTGTTCTCGATGGACAGAATCTTCGTCACGACCTGAACAAGGGGCTGCCGCAGGACCGTGCCGGACGCGCCGAGAACTGGCGGCGTGCCGCTCAAGTCGCCAAGCAGTTCAACGAGGCCGGGCTAATAACCCTGGCGGCCTTCGTTGCGCCCGACGCGGAAGGCCGCGAACAGGCCAAGGCGCTGATAGGCGGCGATCGCCTGATCACTGTTTATGTCCAGGCATCACCACAAACCTGCCGCGAACGCGACCCGCAGGGGTTGTACGCGGCGGGCGGCGACAATATTCCGGGCGAGTCCTTCCCCTACGATGTGCCGCTGGATGCGGATCTGGTGGTCGATACGGAGCGGAGTTCGGTCGAGGAGGGCGTCAAGCAGGTCATGGAACTGCTGCGCGGGCGAGGGGTGATCTGATCTACTGGGAGCTAGTAATAAAAACGCCCTGCAATTGCAGGGCGTTCTTGTTTTGGATAGAAGTCACTTTTCTTTTGGGGTTGTAGCTATTTCCAAGGACGGTTTGAAAAGGCTCAGCAGGCTCTCGCCTGAGCTGATGTAAAGTTCCTTCGCAGGTTGTGTTATCTCGGCAATGCTGAGTGGCACTTATGCGTGCTCGCTGGGCAAGTGCCGCCGCGGTATGGTGGCCTGGGCGGAGAGGCTTAGCGCGGATGCCATCACTCGATTGGAATGTTCTGAGTGAAGGTGCTCAGGTCGGAGAAGTTGAACAGCTCGCCCAAGTCGAGCAGTTGCTGTTGGAGGGACATAAAAAATCCGATGCCAGAAACCTGGCATCGGATTTTCAGGGAAGCCCCGCCGGTGCTCAAATGCTTATGTGAACAACATTGCGGCGCATACAGGGCTTAATGAAGAGGTTAAGTCAACCTAGCTGAGAATAGAGATCTCCGGCTGGAGCCAGCGGCTTGGTCTGAGGGTTATTAAGCTCTTCTGTGGAATGGGATTACAGTGCGGCAGCAGGGCAACCAGGAGTGTTGTAATTGTCCGGTGCGGTGCTCTTGCAGGTCCAGGTGCCGGCCTTGTCGCGTGCCCAAACGATAGTTGCAGGGCCAGCCTTAAGGGTAGTGGCTGCGCTATTGCCGAATGTGGCTTTGATTTCTGCCGTTCCGTCTGTATTGAGCGTTACTTTGGGAACGCCGGTTCCCGTTGCAAGTACGATGCTGGTTTGCGAGTCGCCTGTCAGCAGCGTAGAGCCGGTCGCTTGTGGATCGCACTCACCCGCCCCGTCACCGATAGTTCCTTTTCCATCAAGCAGGCAGGCTTCTACAGCAGTTTTGATCGAGCCCGACTCAGAAACAACGCGCGAGACTTGTGACTTTGCGACGTAGGTCTGGTATTGCGGGATAGCGATAGCCGCCAGAATGCCAATGATCGCCACGACGATCATCAGTTCGATCAGAGTAAAACCCTTCTGCATCTGAGCTTTCATTTATATCTCCTTGAGTGGTTAGGCGTTTGCCTGCGGATGACATAGCAGAGGCCATGCCAGGTTTGTGTTTGGGTGAGATCGCGCGTGTGGGGTGTGATGTGGTGCAAAGTTCCGGTGCGGTCCGCTCTGCATAAAGTGCTCAGTGCTGAAGTTCGAAGGTGGCTGCGGTGTAGGCGAGGGGTGGCTGATCGAGAGGAGGGAAAGTTCCACACACGTGCATGCGGCAATAAGTGACCTGTTTCGTCACTTGGTGTCGTCCATGTTTGCTCCGCAGGGCAACTGCGCTATAAGGCGCCCATCGATTGATGCGAGGTCGCGATGAGCGAGCATGTTCCCCTTTCCGGACTGGCCAGGCAGATGGTGATGGCCGGCCTGCTGGATGAGAAGACAGCGCAGCAAGCGCAGACGCAGGCGCTGCGCAACAAGACACCCCTGGTCACTTATGTGGTGGAGAACCGCCTGGCAGGCGGGCGGGTCGTGGCCGAGCTGGCATCCGATCAGTTCGGCGTCGCATTGCTCGATCTCTCGGCGCTGGACAGGGCCTCGCTGCCCGCCGACCTGCTGGCCGAAAAACTGGCGCGGCAACACCGCGCCCTAGCCTTGGCCAAGCGTGGCAACAAGCTGTTCGTCGCGCTTTCCGATCCGGGCAACCATCAGGCGATCACCGACATCCAGTTCAGCACGGGGCTCAGTGTCGAGTCGGTACTGGTCGAGGATGACAAGCTGGGCAAGTGGATCGAGCAGGTCTACGAGTCCACCTCCTCGGGATTGGGTGATCTTGGCGATATCGATCTTGACGGGGTCGATGTGGAGGCTGGCGGCGACGACCAGGGCGCTGCCGGGGAATCGGGCGAGGCCGCCGACGATGCGCCGGTGGTGCGTTTCGTCAACAAGATGCTGCTCGATGCCATCAAGGGGGGCTCTTCGGACCTGCACTTCGAACCCTATGAAAAGGCCTACCGGGTTCGCTTTCGTACCGACGGAATCCTGCATGAGGTGGCGCGGCCGCCGATCCAGTTGGCGCCACGCCTGTCGGCGCGCCTCAAGGTCATGGCCGGGCTGGATATTTCCGAACGGCGCAAGCCGCAGGACGGCCGCATCAAGATGAAGCTGTCCAAGACCAAGGCCATCGACTTCCGTGTCAACACTTTGCCGACGCTCTGGGGCGAGAAGATCGTGATGCGGATCCTCGATCCGACCAGTGCGCAGATGGGCATCGATGCGCTGGGCTACGAGCCCGAGCAGAAGGAGCTGTATCTCGCTGCGTTGAGCCAACCGCAGGGCATGATCCTGGTAACCGGGCCGACCGGCTCGGGCAAGACCGTATCGCTTTACACCGGCCTCAACATCCTCAATACCGTGGATGTGAACATTTCCACAGCCGAGGATCCGGTCGAGATCAATCTCGAGGGTATCAACCAAGTCAACGTCAACCCGCGCCAGGGCATGGACTTCGCGCAGGCCCTGCGCGCCTTCCTGCGCCAGGATCCGGATGTGATCATGGTCGGCGAGATCCGCGATCTTGAAACGGCCGAGATCGCCATCAAGGCAGCGCAGACCGGCCATATGGTGATGTCGACCCTGCACACCAACAGCGCTGCGGAAACCCTGACACGCCTGCGCAACATGGGCGTCCCGGCGTTCAATATCGCGACGTCGGTCAACCTGATCATCGCCCAGCGACTGGCGCGGAAGCTTTGCCCGAGCTGCAAGAAGGCTGTCGATATCCCGCGCGAGGCCCTGCTGCGCGAAGGCTTCCCGGAACAGGCGATCGGGACATTCAAGATCTACGGGCCGGTGGGTTGCGATAACTGCAAGGGCGGCTACAAGGGCCGCGTCGGTATTTATGAAGTGGTTAAAAACACGCCGGCATTGCAGCGCATTATCATGGAAGACGGCAACTCCCTGGATATCTCCAAGCAGATGCGCAAGGACGGCTTCAATGACCTGCGCACCTCGGCCCTGTTCAAGGCCATGCAAGGCGTGACCAGCCTCGAAGAAGTCAACCGGGTCACCAAGGATTAACGATGGCGCAGCAGAAAGCGATCCGTACCAGTGTCTTTACCTGGGAAGGAACCGACAGAAAGGGCTCCAAGGTCAAGGGTGAGCTCAGTGGTGCGAGCCCTGCGCTGGTCAAGGCCCAACTGCGCAAGCAGGGCATCAATCCGCTGAAGGTGCGCAAGAAGTCGGTATCGCTGTTCGGGGCCGGCAAAAAGATCAAACCGATGGACATTGCGCTGTTCACTCGGCAGATGGCGACCATGATGAAGGCCGGCGTGCCGCTCTTGCAGTCGTTCGACATCATCGGTGAAGGCTTCGACAATCCGAACATGCGCAAGCTGGTGGACGAGTTGAAGCAGGAGGTCGCAGCCGGCAACAGCTTTGCCGCGTCGCTGCGCAAGAAACCTCAATACTTCGATGATCTTTACTGCAACCTCGTGGATTCGGGGGAGCAGTCAGGTGCTTTGGAGACCTTGCTCGATAGGGTTGCCACGTACAAGGAAAAAACCGAAGCACTGAAGGCAAAGATCAAGAAAGCGATGAACTATCCCATCGCGGTGATCGTGGTCGCCGTGATCGTTTCTGCCATTTTGCTGATCAAGGTTGTCCCGCAGTTCCAGGAGGTATTTGCCAACTTTGGTGCGGATCTCCCCGCGTTCACACTGATGGTGATCGGATTGTCGGAATTGCTGCAGGAGTGGTGGCTGATTGTGCTGCTAGCGCTCGGCGGCACTGCATATCTGTTGGGCAGCATGCACAAGCGCTCCGAGAAATTCCGCAATTGGGTGGACCGCTCGGTACTCAAGCTGCCAATCGTGGGCGACATCATCTACAAATCTTCCGTGGCGCGATTTGCCCGCACGCTCTCGACGACCTTCGCCGCTGGCGTGCCATTGGTGGATGCGCTGGATTCCGTTGCGGGTGCTACGGGCAATGTGGTGTTTCGCAACGCAACGATGAAGGTCAAGGGGGATGTGTCCAGTGGTATGCAGCTCAACTTTTCCATGCGTACCACCGGGGCTTTCCCGACGATGGCGGTCCAGATGACGGCCATTGGTGAGGAGTCGGGTTCGCTCGATGAAATGTTGGGAAAGGTGGCTACGTTTTATGAGGATGAGGTCGACAACATGGTTGATGGTCTCACCAGTCTGATGGAGCCAATGATCATGGCTGTGCTCGGTGTTCTGGTGGGCGGCCTGATCATTGCGATGTATCTGCCGATCTTCCAGTTGGGTTCCGTAGTCTGATGCCGATCATCGAGTACCTGGCCAGCCACGAGCTGGCCTTTGTTTTGTCTGCGGCTTTGCTTGGATTGCTGGTTGGCAGCTTTCTCAATGTGCTGATTTATCGGCTGCCGGTGATGATGCAGCGGGAATGGCGCGAGCAGGCGAGGGAGTACCTTTCGCTCGAGCCTGAGCCTGTCGGGCCGCGATTCAACCTTTTGCTACCTGCTTCTTCCTGTCCGCACTGTGGCCACTCTATTCGTGCCTGGGAGAACGTCCCTCTGGTGAGCTGGGTGCTGCTGCGGGGGCGCTGTTCGGCATGTCGAACAGGTATCAGTGCCCGTTATCCGCTGGTGGAGCTGGCCTGTGCGCTCCTTTCGGGGTTCACGGCCTGGCACTTCGGCTTCACCTGGCAAGCCGGGGCGATCCTGCTGTTGGGCTGGGGGCTGCTGGCCATGAGCATGATCGATATCGATCACCAATTGCTGCCCGACTCGCTCGTGCTGCCTCTTCTCTGGTTCGGCCTGATCTGCAACCATTTCGGCCTATTCGTTGCGCTCGGCGATGCGCTTTGGGGAGCTGTCTTCGGCTACCTCAGCCTGTGGGCGGTGTACTGGCTATTCAAGCTCGTCACTGGCAAGGAAGGCATGGGCTACGGTGACTTCAAGCTTCTTGCGATGATAGGGGCGTGGGGGGGATGGCAGGTGCTGCCGCTAACCATCCTCCTGTCATCGCTGGTCGGCGCCGTAATCGGCACGATTTCACTGAGATGGCGGAATGCGGCTGCCGGCACGCCTATCCCGTTCGGCCCGTACCTGGCGATCGCCGGCTGGATCGCGCTGGTGTGGGGGCAGCAGATCACCGATCGCTATCTGCAGCTTGCCGGCTTCTGAAGCGGGTCTCCTCGTCCTTCGCTTGCTCGCTTGCCTAACCTGGGCAAAGCGGGTACTACTGCGCGCCATAATTAAGGGCGGAGATGTGAATCGGTGAAGCCTTGGATCCTTGGTCTTACCGGCGGAATAGGTAGTGGCAAAAGCGCTGCCGCGGAGCGCTTCGCCGAGTTGGGCGTGCATGTGGTCGATGCCGACCAGGTGGCTCGATCGGTGGTCGAGCCGGGGAGCGCGGCGCTGGCGCAGATCGTCGATCGATTTGGGGTGCCGATCCTTGCATCGTCCGGTGAGTTGAATCGTGCTGCGCTGCGCGAGCGGATATTTACTTCCGTGGAAGATCGGCACTGGTTGGAGCGCCTGCTGCATCCGCTGATTCGTCAGGAAATCTGGGCTAGCCTGTCACGGGCTGAGTCACCTTACGCAGTGTTGGTGTCCCCTTTGCTGGTCGAGTCGGCGCAGCACGAGCAGGTTGATCGCGTGCTGGTGGTCGATGTGCCAGAAGACCTGCAGCTTCAGCGGGTGCTGGCCCGCGATCAGGTTTCCGAGGATCAGGTGCGAGCCATCCTGGCCGCTCAGGCGCGGCGCGAAGATCGTCTCCGTCATGCCAATGATGTGCTGGTAAATGATCGAGACCTGTCATGGCTGCGTCAGGAGGTTGGCCGGTTGCACGATCGTTATCTACAGTTGCGAGGAGCTGGAGAATGAATGCTAGGACTGTAGCCTGCCCGACCTGTGGTGTGCCGGTGCAGTGGGAGGCGCAGAGCCGTTATCGCCCCTTTTGCTCGGATCGCTGCAAGCTGATAGATCTAGGTGCCTGGGCTGCTGAGGAGCATGTGATTCCGGGAAATCTGAGCGAAGACGACCTGCTTTCCGAGGATGTGCCACCCAGTGTTCATTGATCTGGTGGGGATGGGTCGTCCTTGTGCTCATCGCTGCGCCAGGGCGCCTGCAGGTATCGGGTGCGATTGAAGGTTTCCAGCCAGTCGGGGCAGAACACCACGAGCGCCGTGACGGCTGTGCCATTGATGAAGGCTTCGGGAAACATCACCAGCCATATATAACCGGCAAAGTCATTCAGCCAGGGCGGCATCGGGTATCTACCATCCACGAGGAGTAGCGCGAGCGACGCCAGGATGCAAAGCAGCGCTGCGAGTGCCGCGGGAAAGAAGCCAGAGCAGAAAATATAGACGAACAGGTTCTTCGGCTGGGCTCGTTCGACAAGAATGGCGCAGCCTTCGGTGACCAGGATCGGGATGAGTACCAGCAGTACCCCGTTAATTCCTAGCGCTGTCAGCTGCTGATGTCCTGTCGCAACCAGGCCCAGTTGTGCGGCGAACGCGGCCAGCATTGCCAGCGGCCAATCGAGCAGCAAGGTGGCGGCTGTCAGGCCGATGAAATGAAACGACAGGCCTGATTCGAAATCCCTTCGAACCAGCCAGAGCAGGAAGATCGCCAGCATGGTGCCGAATACCAGGTGCTGGCGGCGCGTGTCGCTGAACAGCTCCACCCAGGGGGTGCGCAAAGCTGCCCAGCACAGGGCTGCGAAATAGAGCAATCCGCCAGCGAGGAGAGTGCTCGGAGCGAGCAATTGCGCAGCGATCAAGGCATAGCTCTCCTGAGTGATGGCAAGCGTAGCGAAAAGACTGATGAAAGGCGGGCGAAATTGTTTCGGGTGCGGGTGCGTTGTTCAAGTCCGGTTGAAAGCCAAAGATTTCGCGGTATCTGCAGGCTAAGCGGGTTGCTATTTTGCGATTAATCCGGATAATTCGCCGGCCTGTCGATAGGGGATGCCTAGCCTGTCGGCAACTTGGTAGGGATGCCTAGCCTACCGATACCACTGCCGTGGCGGACGCGCTGACCCGAGCCCCCGATAGCGTCTGGTTCCGGCTGTCCCTGGCTTGCCAGGGTAAGCACCATTCAGTAATATCCGCCGTCTTATTTTTCAGGGCGGCCCCTGAGGCTATAACGAATGAAGACTTTTACTGCTAAACCGGAAACCGTCAAGCGCGACTGGTTTGTCGTCGACGCTGCCGGCCAGACCCTGGGTCGTCTGGCAACCGAAATCGCCAGCCGTCTGCGTGGCAAGCACAAGCCCGAGTACACTCCTCACGTTGATACTGGCGACTACATCGTCGTGATCAATGCTGAGCAGGTCCGTGTCACCGGTGCCAAGGCATCCGACAAGATGTACTACTCCCACTCCGGTTTTCCGGGCGGCATCAAGTCGATCAACTTCGAGAAGCTGATCGCCAAGGCCCCTGAGCGTGTGATCGAGACTGCGGTCAAGGGCATGCTGCCGAAGAATCCGCTGGGTCGCGACATGTATCGCAAGCTGAAGGTGTACAAGGGTGCCGCGCATCCGCACTCCGCTCAGCAGCCCCAAGAACTGAAGATTTAACGGGATAGTTCATTATGTCGGCGACTCAAAATTACGGCACTGGCCGTCGCAAGACTGCAACCGCGCGCGTTTTCCTGCGTCCGGGCACTGGCAAGATTTCCATCAACAATCGCGAGCTGGATAACTTTTTCGGCCGTGAGACCGCGCGCATGGTTGTGCGTCAGCCGCTGGAGCTGACCGATACCGCTGCCAAGTTCGACGTCTACGTTACCGTCCTGGGCGGCGGCGTTAGCGGTCAGGCAGGTGCGATTCGCCATGGTATTACCCGTGCGCTGATTGAGTACGACGAGTCCCTGCGCAGCCCGCTGCGTAAGGCGGGTTACGTGACTCGCGATGCTCGTGAGGTCGAGCGTAAGAAAGTGGGTCTGCGTAAGGCGCGTAAGCGTCCGCAGTACTCCAAGCGTTAACGAACGCTTATCAGAAACGCCCAGCTCCGCAAGGATCTGGGCGTTTTTTTTAGCTGCTCGAAAAGTGTTGCTGCGACAGCGTGTCGCGTGCTGGAGGCCCCGGTTTTGCTGGCTCGTAGGTCTGTTTGTCACAGGCTATTACCTTGTCATCGTCGGGGGTTTTCTTTAACATTTGGCGAATTTTTCGCGGCCCAAATTTACGTAGTACTGCCTGCGTCCAGCAGGTCATAAGAAGCTGATGGGAGACGACTGAATGAGCAATGACGGCGTGAATGCTGGCCGGCGTCGCTTCCTTGTGGCCGCCACTTCGGTGGTGGGTGCTGCAGGAGCGGTGGGTGCCGCGGTCCCGTTCGTGGGATCGTGGTTCCCGAGTGCCAAGGCCAAGGCAGCCGGTGCACCGGTAAAGGTAAATGTCAGCAAGATTGAGCCTGGCCAGCAGATGGTGGCCGAATGGCGCGGTCAGCCGGTATTTATCGTGCGCCGCACGGACGAGGTTCTCCAGAATCTCGAAAAGGTGGCTCCCCAGGTTGCGGATCCTGATTCCAAGGCTTCGGTTCAGCCTGAGTATGTCAACCCTCAGGTGCGCTCCATCAAGCCGGAGCTACTCGTGGTAATCGGTCTGTGCACCCACCTCGGGTGTTCCCCGTCGTTCCGGCCAGAAGTCGCACCGCCTGATCTGGGGCCGGACTGGCTGGGTGGGTACTTCTGCCCCTGCCATGGCTCGAAGTACGACATGGCCGGCCGTGTTTACAAGGCTCAGCCTGCGCCCCTGAACCTGCCCGTGCCCCCGCACTCGTACGAGACCGATAGCGTCATCATTATCGGTGTGGACCAGGAGAAAGCCTGATGAGCAAGTTCATGGAATGGGTTGATGCCCGCTTCCCCGCCACGAAGATGTGGGAAGACCATCTGTCCAAGTACTACGCCCCGAAGAACTTCAATGTTCTGTATTTCTTCGGCTCCCTGGCCCTGCTTGTACTGGTCAATCAGATCCTTACCGGCATCTGGCTGACGATGAGCTTCGAGCCCAGTGCCGAAGGCGCCTTCGCGTCTGTCGAATACATCATGCGTGACGTGGAGTACGGATGGATCATCCGTTATCTGCACTCGACCGGGGCTTCGGCCTTCTTTGTCGTAGTCTATCTGCACATGTTCCGCGGTCTGCTCTACGGCTCCTACCAGAAGCCGCGTGAGTTGGTCTGGATCTTCGGCATGATGATTTACCTGGCGCTGATGGCCGAGGCCTTCATGGGCTACCTGCTGCCTTGGGGGCAGATGTCCTACTGGGGTGCACAGGTAATTATCTCCCTGTTCGGGGCGATTCCGGTCATCGGTGATGACCTGACCCAGTGGATCCGCGGCGATTATCTGATCTCCGGTATCACGCTGAACCGCTTCTTCGCACTGCATGTCATCGCTCTGCCGATCGTGATTCTTGGCCTGGTTGTGCTGCATATCCTGGCCCTGCATGAAGTGGGTTCCAACAACCCGCTCGGTGTCGACATCAAGAAGACCAAGGACGAAAACGGCGTGCCGCTCGATGGCATTCCTTTCCATCCTTACTACACGGTGAAAGACATCGTTGGCGTGGTGGTGTTCCTGTTCGTCTTCTGCGCCATCGTGTTCTTCTTCCCTGAGATGGGCGGCTATTTCCTGGAGAAGCCGAACTTCGAAGTGGCCAACGCATTCAAGACCCCGGCTCACATTGCTCCTGTCTGGTACTTCACTCCGTTCTACGCGATCCTGCGCGCCGTTCCGGACAAGCTGCTGGGCGTGATTGCCATGGGTGCTGCGATCGCTGTGCTGTTCGTGCTGCCCTGGCTCGACCGTAGCCCGGTCAAGTCGATGAAATTCAAGGGTTGGATGAGCAAGATCGCGCTGTTGGCGTTCTGCATCTCCTTCCTCATTCTCGGCGTGCTTGGCGTTCTGTCTCCGACGCCTGAGCGCACTCTGCTGGCGCGGATCTGTACGGTCATCTACTTCGCGTACTTCATCCTGATGCCGTTCTATACCAAGCTCGAGAAGACCAAAGTAGTTCCGCAAAGGGTGGCTGGCTGATGAAAAAGCAATTTGCTGCATTGATTCTTGCGCTGGTGCCGGCCTTTGCGTTTGCTGCCGGTACCGAAGCCCACTTGGACAAGGTCGAGATCGATCTGACCGATAAGGCTGCTATGCAGGATGGTTTGCGCACGTTCAGCAACTACTGCATGGGCTGCCACAGTGCGCAGTACCAGCGCTACGAGCGTGTTGCCAAGGACCTCGGCATTCCGGAAGAGGTGATGCTGAAGAACGTCGTCTTCACTGACGCGAAGATCGGCGACCACATGAAGATCGGCATGAAGCCCGAGGACGCCAAGGGGTGGTTCGGTGCGGCACCGCCGGATCTGACCCTGGTCGCGCGTGTGCGTGGTAACGACTGGCTGTACACCTATCTGCGGAGCTTCTACGAGGATCCTGCTCGTCCCTATGGTGTGAACAACACGGTTTTCCCCAATGTGGGGATGCCGCATGTGTTGGCGCCGCTGCAGGGGCGTCAGGTCCTGCCCGCCCACTTGCCCGAAGGGGAAAGTGTTGCGTGCAAGCAGGTGCAGGTTACCGAGGATGGTCGCAAGCAGTTCGATCCGCTTACGGGTACGCCGATCACCCACGAAGATTGCAGCCAGCTGACCGTCGTGCCCGGCACCGGGGCGCTGAGCGAGGCCGAGTACAACGAGAAGATCAAGAATCTCGTGACATTCCTGGCTTACTCGGCCAATCCGGTGAAGTTGGAGAGCCAGCGCATCGGGACTTACGTCCTGCTGTTCCTGGTGGTGTTCTTCGTCTTCGCTTACCTGCTCAAGCGAGAGTACTGGAAAGACGTACACTGACGTCGATCCGTCGCAAGCGGTACCTAAGCGCGCGCCCTCATGGGCGCGCGTGTTTTTTTGGTCATCGAAATACGGGAGAGAGGCGATGGCTGCTGCCAATCGGTTGATCTGCTATTCCGATCCTAGCGATCACTATTCTCACCGCGTCCGCCTGGTTCTGGCGGAGAAAGGCATCGGTGTCGAGGTCGTGAACGTGTCGCCGTGCGATTGCCCGGCCCAGTTGGCGGAAATCAATCCGTACTCGAGCGTGCCAACCTTCGTCGATCGTGATCTCGTGCTCTACGAGTCGGGCGTCATCCTTGAGTATCTGGAAGAGCGATACCCTCATCCGGCACTGTTACCTGCTTATCCAGTAGCACGAGCCAATACCCGCCTACTCCTGCATCGAATTCAGAAGGATTGGGCTGCACTTGCAGATATTGTCCTGGATTCGCGTACGCCGGAGGCTGAGCGTAGTGCGTCGAGAAAGGTGTTGCGCGAGAGCCTGATCGGCGTTTCGCCTGTCTTCGCGGAAAAGCCATTTTTCATGAGCGATGAGTTCAGTCTGCTGGACTGTTGTTTGTTGCCCTTGCTGTGGCGATTGCCCAAACTGAACATCGAACTGCCGCGACAGGCCAGGCCGCTTCTGGAATACATGGAGCAGGGCTTTGGCCGGCCGGCCTTCCAGGTGAGTCTATCCGAGGTTGAGCGCAGCATGCGCTAAGAGAGGCAGCCAATGAATTCAAGTCGCCCCTATCTGGTGCGTGCGCTCCATCAATGGATTGTCGACAACGATTGCACTCCGCATCTATTGGTCGATGCGGATGTGCCGGGCGTGGTGGTGCCCGCCGGCTTCGTCAAGGATGGTCAGATCGTGCTGAACGTGTCCCCCAGTGCTGTACGTCAGCTGCAGATGGGTAATGACGCCCTGACCTTCGAGGGGCGTTTTGGTGGCGTGTCGCACTCGCTGATCATTCCGTTCGCCGCGGTGATGGCGATCTATGCGCGCGAAAACGGACAGGGGATGGTTTTCGAGATCGAGCCGACGCCACCAGAGGATGATGATGGTGGCGACAAAGTGGCTGATGCCAAGGATGACGGAGCTGCCCGGCCGACAGGGCGGCCGAGCCTGAAAGTCGTCAAGTGAGATTTGCGGCGGTTGGCAGTGCTGCCGCCGCCTTCAGTCGATGTATTCGAACAGTTTGACGATGCGTTGCACACCGGCGACGCCTTGGACCAGCGACGTGGCACGTGCGCCCTCTTGGCGAGTCACCAGGCCTAATAGGTAGACGATCCCGTTTTCAGTGATCACCTTGATACGTGAGCCGGGCACGGTGTTGTCAGCGAGCATCTGGGTTTTGATCTTGGTCGTCAGCCATGTGTCATGGCTGCGGGCGAGCGCCGATGACGGCTGTAGAACCTGAAGCTCGTTATGCACGCGCTTGACCCGTTGCACCGAGGATGCAGCCTGCTCGGCCATCTGCTTCAGGTCGTTGCGTGGAGTCTGGCCTGCGAGCAGAACGACGCCGTTATAGCTGGCGACAACGATATGTGAGCTCTGATCGAGATCCGGGTGGGCTTTGGCAATGTTTACCGCTGCCTTGGTCTCGATCAGCGAGTCATCGATCGTGCTGCCGATCGTGCGCGTTCCGCGGTTATCGGCTATCGGTTCGTCACGTGCGGCTGTCAGCACCGAGCTGCAGCCGGCAAGCGTCAAGCACAGCGTCGTGGCGAGCGCGCGAAGCAGAAGAGGGGTCATTCCTCACTCCCGAACAGTTGGTTGTCGATCAGGTCGCACAGGCAGTGGATGGTGAGCAGGTGCACTTCCTGGATCCGTGCCGTCACCTTTGCCGGCACCCGGATCTCCACATCTTCAGGTAGCAGAAGTGAGGCCATGCCGCCGCCGTCTCGGCCGGTAAGGGCGACCACCACCATTTCCCGGTCGTGGGCAGCCTGGATCGCTTGGATCACGTTTGCCGAGTTGCCGCTGGTAGAGATGGCGAGCAACACGTCGCCCGGCTGACCCAGGGCACGGATCTGCTTGGAAAAAACCTCGTTGTAGCTGTAATCGTTGGCGATCGAGGTCAGTGTCGAGCTGTCGGTAGTCAACGCAATAGCCGGGAGGCTAGGGCGCTCCCGCTCGAAGCGGTTGAGCAGCTCGGAGGAGAAGTGCTGAGCGTCGCCAGCCGAACCGCCGTTGCCGCAGGTGAGGATCTTGCCTTCGCTGAGTAGCGCATTGACCATCACCTGCCCGGCTTGCTCGATGACTGGCGCAAGGACTGCCATGGCTTGTTGCTTGGTTTCGATGCTGGCTTGAAAGAGCTGGAGAATTCGAGTTTGCATATCCATCGGATCAACCTTGGGTATCGGGCGAGCGGGGTGTCGTATGGTTGGCGGAGGGGGCTGAAAACGCTAGCAGTCGAAGGCGTTGCGGATCCAGTTTAGCGAGGCATGACTGCCTTCCGGGCCTATGGCGACCACATCGAAGCGACAAGGGTGCGCTGCCCAGCGCGGCTCTTGGAGAAGGAAGTGCTGTGCCGCACGGACCAGCTTCTGTCGCTTTCTCGCGTCTACGCTTTCGATCGCGCCGCCCCAGGCGGTATGTCGTCTATAGCGAACTTCGACGAATACTACTGTATCGCCCTCAAGCATGACCAGATCGAGCTCGCCGCTGCGGCACAGCCAGTTCTGTGCCAGCAGCCGCAGGCCCTCGCCACGCAGATGGTGGCAGGCTAGTGCCTCCGCGGAGCGTCCGCTGCTCCGGCGGTCAATCATGGTCGGGCCGTCTCCGGCAGGCGCTCGACCTGTCCGTCACGGAAGCGCGCCCAGGGGAGCGCGCGCTCGATGCGTTGCTGATCACCGAGTGAAAGATAGCCGGACAAACCATCAAGGCGAGTGTCTGGAATCGCTACCAGCTGCCCCAGGCGCGGAGCCAGGAGATAGGCGTCTGCGCCCATCGCGTAGAGCCGGCCAAGGCTACCTGCGGCCTGCGGCCACTGTTGTTCGACTTGCTGGCGCAATGGCTGCTCGGGCTCCAGGAGCCACGGGGTCTCGGCAAACTGAATGCCCTCTAGGTCGAGATACTGGGTGCGATTGAGGGTTGCCGAGTGGACGTGCGAGGTCGCATAGACGGGCAGATCCCCCGCGTACTGGAATATCAGCGTGGGGCGGACCTGCTGCGCTTGCTGAGGCGTTGCGGTCAGGAATATGAAGTCGACGTCCTGGCGACGGGAGGGTTCGGCGGCGACGGCCTGGTTGGTACTGTTTTGCAGGCGCTGAGCGCGTGACTCGCTGGCCCGAAGCTGTAGCAGGTCGGCGATCTGATTGGCGAGCTGGACCGGTTCGGCCAGCGGCTCCGCGGCTACGGTAGTGCCGCCGAGCGATTGCCAGCGCTTGTTGAATGCGTCCAGTACGCGTGCCCCCCATTCCCCGCGAGGCGCTAGTGCGATGGCGCGACGATGGCCGTCGGCCCAGGCGCGATCGGCCGCTTCCCGTGCTTCGTCTTCGGCTGCAAGGCCAAACTGGAAGAGCTGAGGGGGCATTTGCTGATCGGCTTCGCTGTAGTTCAGGGCGAGGGTGGTGATTGGCAGGCTGCTGCGGCTTGCCAGTTGGCGGACCAGATCCTTTTCCAGCGGGCCGATCACCAGTTGTGTGCCCTTGGCCATGGCCTGCTGGTAAAAGCTGTCGAGTGACGGTTGCGCTGTGCTGTCGTAGAGGTCGATTTTCAGCTCGGGCTGGCCGGCCTGGCGGGCTTGCAGATGAGCGGCAAGAAAGCCGTCGCGCAGGGCCTGGGATACGTTGGCCAGCGGCCCCTGCATCGGCAGCAGCAAGGCGATGCGGGTCAGGGGCTGGTCGGCCAGTTCGCGCAGCTTTACCAGTGAAGTGGGTAGCTGTTTGGCGGCGGGGTGCTGTGGATGGGTGGCGATCCAGTCGTCGATCGCTCGCTGCTGCTGGCTGATCATGCCGGCTTGCTTCACTGCGGCGGCCAATGACAACCAGCCGGCCAGATCCTGGTCGGCTTCGGTGGCTTGGCGCAGCTCGTCCTGTGGAATTTCCGCCACGAGGGTCCAGATGTGTTCGTGGTTTTCCTGGCCGGCCGTGCCGCTGAGCAACGGGGCGATGAATGCGCGCTCGCGAGCGGCGGCCAAGAGCTGCCCTTGTCCTTCAAGGGCCTGGGCGCGGGCGGTCTGGCTGCGCACCTGCTGTTCCACCGGCAATTCGCCGAGGCGAGCGAAGGCCGGGTGGTTGAGGGCCTGCAATGCTTTGTCCGAGTTGCCGGCCGCCAACTCGACCTCGGCCAGCAGGGTGCTGGCGAACATTTGTTGTGCCGGCATCAGTGAGTCGATTGGGGTCAGCTGCAAGATGCTCCGCGCTTGCGCGAAATTGCCTTGTTTGAGGCTCTGATCTGCCGCGGCCAGTCGCAGAGCGGCAGCCTGTTCCGCGTCGCTCTGCTTGGCCTGCTCGAGCAGTTGCTGGGTAGTGGCCTGTGGTGTGCGCGGCAGTTCGCCCAATGCAGGTGCGCGCGACCCGGCGCACGCGGCGACAAGGATCGCCAGGCTGATGATTAGGATTGAGCGAAGACAGGCCAGCATTTGGTCGTTCCTGAGGCAGTGGCAAGGTCAGTCGAAATCGTGTGGGCAGGCGATGCGCCGGTCCGATGCGAACGGATGGGGCGTGACTGCGACCGATTGTACCCAAGCACCGGCCTGGCGGCGACGCTGCGGCGGCTGATCGGGCTACAATGCCGGTTTTTGTGATCGAGGTAAGGCTGTGACTGTCAGCGAGACGGCAAATTCCTCAGGTGGGACGCTCTACGTAGTCGCTACGCCGATCGGTAATCTCGAGGACATCAGCGCCCGCGCGCTGCGAATTCTTCGTGAGGTGTCACTGATCGCCGCCGAGGATACCCGCCACTCGGCTCGCCTAATGGCTCACTTCGGTATCGGTACCCCGCTGGCAGCCTGTCACGAGCATAACGAGCGTAGCGAAGAAGGTCGCTTTCTGGGGGTGCTCGGTGATGGCAAGGATGTTGCGCTGATATCCGATGCCGGCACGCCGCTAATTTCCGATCCTGGTTTCCGCTTGGTGCGGGCTGCGCGCGCTGCGGGTTTTCGGGTCGTGCCTGTGCCAGGAGCTTGTGCCTTGATTGCAGCGCTGTCTGCCGCCGGCCTTGCCTCCGATCGCTTTGTGTTCGAGGGCTTTCTGCCTGCCAAAAGTGCCGCTCGACGTGCTCGGCTGCAGCTACTGCAGGAGGAGCCGCGCACGCTCATCCTTTATGAGGCGCCGCACCGGTTGCTCGACTGCCTCAGCGATCTGGCCGAGATTTTCGGTGAGGCGCGCCCGGCTGTGCTGGCGCGCGAGCTGACCAAGACCTATGAGACGCTCAAGGGGCTTGCGCTGGGCGAGCTGCGGGATTGGGTCCGGGCCGACCCCAATCAACAGCGCGGAGAGTGCGTGTTGGTTGTTGGTGGCTGGGAGGCACCGGAGGGTGATGAGGCAGTCGATGCGCAGACCTTGCGCGTACTCGATCTGTTGCTTGGCGAGTTGCCAGTCAAGCGGGCGGCCGCGCTGGCCGCGGAAATTACAGGCGTGCGCAAGAATCTGCTCTATCAGCTGGCGCTCGAGCGCAAATGAGCGCAGCGGCGTGCTTGCGATGCCTGGCATCGGCGAGTACCCTGCGCGGCGGAGAGTCGATCGGACAGTCGCTGCTTCGAGCTGCTGCGGTAGCTGGAAGGGGAGGAAAGTCCGGGCTCCATAGGGCGAAGTGCCAGGTAACGCCTGGGAGGCGCGAGCCTACGGAAAGTGCCACAGAAAACAACCGCCTAAGCGCTTCGGCGCCGGTAAGGGTGAAAAGGTGCGGTAAGAGCGCACCGCACGGCTGGCAACAGTCCGTGGCTAGGTAAACCCCACTTGGAGCAAGACCAAATAGGGACCCTTCGGCGTGGCCCGCGCTGGGTCCGGGTAGGTTGCTAGAGGCAGTCAGCGATGGCTGTCGTAGAGGAATGACTGTCCTCGACAGAACCCGGCTTACAGATCGACTCTCCCCCTCTTTCCGCTCTATCCAGTCGCTCAGCCATTGCCAAAAGTTCTTGCTCTTAATAAAGCACTTTAACTTTGGCGGCCAAGGTGGCTCTCCTGCTCTGCTTAATAGTTTCCTGCGCTCGTCAGTTTTCCGTTGTTTCTTCCTGATCATTCCTAAATTGCCGCTCCGTAAGGCTTTTTCCCGCTAGGCGTGCCTTGACGGTGGGGCAGCCGCATTTCTATAGTGCGCACAAGTGGTAGAAAGTGGGATGAAGTGGGTAGATATGGGCATGGATAGCTAATTCAGGGGAAGCAGCCGTGTTTCGCGGAGCGAATGCCATCAGTCTCGATGCCAAAGGGCGGCTAGCGATGCCCAGCCGGTATCGTGACGAGTTGCTTTCGCGTGGAGAGGGCCAGCTGATCGTCACCATCGATGCCGTCGATCGTTGCCTCTGTATCTATCCCTTGCCCGAGTGGGAGCTGATTGAAGCGAAGCTGCGCGAGCTGCCCTCGCTGCGTGAAGAGACTCGTCGCCTGCAGCGCCTGCTCATTGGCAACGCCGTGGATGTCGAGATGGACGGCAGTGGACGTGTGCTGGTGCCGCCGCGCCTGCGCGAGTATGCGCGGCTGGACAAGCGCGCCATGCTGGTCGGTCAGCTCAACAAATTTCAGCTGTGGAACGAAGACGACTGGAACGCGGTTTCTGACGCGGACCTGGCGGCCATCAAACAACCCGGCGGTCTGCCGGAAGAACTACGTGACCTAATACTGTGAGCCAGATCAGCGACCTGCGACATGTCACCGTGTTGCTCGACGAAGCCGTCGCGGCGCTGGCTGTGCGTCCGGATGGCCTCTATATAGATGGTACCTTCGGGCGCGGCGGGCATAGTCGCCTGCTCTTGCGAATGCTTGGGCCTGATGGCCGTTTGCTAGGGTTCGACAAGGATCCAATGGCAATCGCCACGGGACAAGCACTAGCGGCCGAAGACGGCCGCTTTGTCGTTGTGCAGAGAAGCTTTGCCGAGCTTTCCGACGAGCTGCGTGAACGCGGCTGGATGGGCACGGTCTCGGGCGTCCTGCTTGACCTGGGTGTGTCCTCCCCGCAACTCGATGATCCGGATCGCGGCTTCAGCTTTCTCAGCGATGGCCCGCTCGACATGCGCATGGATCCGACCCGTGGCGTCAGTGCGGCGCAGTGGCTGGCGGACGCGTCCGAAGACGACATCGCGAGGGTCTTCAAAGAATACGGTGAGGAGCGCTTCGCCAAGCGTATGGCGCGGGCAATCGTCCAGCGGCGTGGTGAGGCGCCGTTCACGCGCACCGCAGACCTGGCCAAGGTCGTCACCGATGCCAACCCGGCCTGGGAGAAAGGCAAGAATCCCGCGACGCGCGCCTTTCAGGGGTTGCGCATTTTCATCAACAACGAACTGGGTGATCTGGAGCGCGGCCTCGATGCGGCGCTCGAAGCGCTTGAGGTCGGCGGGCGGCTGGTGGTGATCAGTTTCCACTCCCTCGAAGATCGCATCGTCAAGCAGTTCATGCGCCGACATGCCAAGGGTGAGGCGGACAAGCTGCCGCGCGACCTGCCTATCATTCCGAAGGCCTTCGAGCCTCGCCTGAAGCTGCTCGGCAAACCGCAGTACGCGTCGGACGAAGAGGTGAAGGCCAACCCTCGCTCGCGCAGCGCCATCATGCGAGTCGCGGAGAAGCTGCGATGAGCCGCGCGCGCGCCACCATGCCCCGCGGGGGGCTGCTCATGCTGATCCTGTTCGTCGGCGTTTTGCTCTCGGCGATCGCGGTCGCCTACACGGCCCATTGGAATCGTCAGTTGCTGAACGAGCTGTACGCCGAACTCAGCGTGCGCGACAAGACGCAGGCCGAGTGGGGGCGCTTGATTCTCGAGCAGAGCACCTGGACGGCGCACAGTCGCATCGAGGCGCTGGCGACCGGTCAGCTGAAGATGCATATCCCGGCTGCGGCAGATGTGAGATTGGTGGCGCCATGAGGCTCGACGGCGCGCGCTACCCCTGGCGCTTTCGCTTGGTTCTGGCCCTGCTGGCACTGCTGGTGGGCGCGCTCGCCTGGCGGATCGTCGACCTGCAGGTCATGGATCAGGCGTTCCTGCAGGGGCAGGGCGACGCTCGCAGCGTTCGGCATATTCCGATCCCTGCGCATCGTGGGCTGATCACCGATCGCAACGGTGAGCCTTTGGCCGTCAGCACCCCTGTCACCACGCTGTGGGGCAATCCGAAAGAACTGCAGGCTGCGCGTGCGCGCTGGCCCGAGCTGGCAAAGGCGCTGGGTCAGGATCCGGCCGTATTGACCGCAAGGCTGCAAGAGCAGGCCTCGCGCGAATTTACCTATCTGGTGCGCGGGCTGACGCCTGAGCAGGGGCAGGCAGTGCTGGATCTGAAGATCCCCGGCGTCTACGCGCAGGAGGAATTCCGCCGCTTCTACCCGGCCGGCGAAGTGGCTGCGCACCTGGTGGGCTTCACCGATATCGATGACCGTGGCCGCGAAGGCATGGAGCTGGCGTATGACGAATGGCTCGCCGGCGTACCGGGCAAGCGGCAGGTGCTCAAGGACCGTCGCGGCCGTCTGATCAAGGACGTTCAGGTCGTCAAGAACGCCAAGCCGGGCAAGCCCATGGCCCTGTCGATCGACCTGCGCCTGCAATACTTGGCCCACAGCGAGCTGCGCAACGTGATGCTCGAGCACGGTGCCAAGGCCGCGAGCATGGTCATCATCGATGTGAAGACCGGCGAGATCCTGGCCATGGCCAATCAGCCGACCTACAACCCGAACAACCGTCGCAACATGCAGCCGGTGGCCATGCGCAACCGGGCGATGATCGACGTGTTCGAGCCCGGCTCGACGGTCAAGCCGTTCTCCATCGCCGCGGCGCTGGGTACCGGCAAGTACAAACCCGAGTCGGTAATCGACACCATGCCCGGCTGGCTGCGTATCGGTCGCTACACCATTCGCGACGTGTCGCGCGGCGGCCTGCTCGACCTGACCGGCATCCTGAAGAAGTCCAGCAACGTCGGCATCAGCAAGATCGCCCTGGATATCGGGCCTGAACCGGTCTATGCGGTCATGCAGCAGGCCGGTTTCGGCCAGGACACCGGCCTCGGCTTTCCCGGCGAGCGCGTCGGCAACCTGCCCAATCACCGCAAATGGCGCGATGCCGAGACGGCTTCGCTGGCCTATGGCTACGGCCTGTCGGTCACGGCCGTGCAGCTGGCTCATGCTTACGCCGTGCTTGGCAACAGGGGTGTGAACGTACCGCTGTCGCTGCTGCGTCTGGATCGGCCGGTCGAGGGCGCTCAGGTGATCAATCCGGAGATTGCCGGGACCGTGTTGAAGATGCTGCAGGCTGTCGTCGAGGAAGAGGGCGGTGGTGGTACCCGGGCCCAGGTGCCGGGTTATCACATCGGCGGCAAGAGCGGCACGGCCAAGAAGATTTCCGGTACCGGTGGCTATACCCAGAGCGCCTACCGCTCGTTCTTCGCGGGTGTCGCGCCGGTCACCGACCCGCGTATCGCCGCCGTGGTGGTGGTCGATGAGCCCAGTACCGGCGGCTACTACGGCGGGCTGGTCGCGGCGCCGGTATTCGGCAAGGTCATGGCCCGGGCGCTGCGTCTGATGAACATCGCTCCTGACAATCTGCCGCCGCCTGCCCCCGTGCAGACGGCGGATGCCGCTCAGAGCAAGGGAGGGCGCGGCTGATGTCCATGTCTCTGAATCATCTGCTGCCGCAGGCGGCTGCCGATGTCGTGGTGCGCGAGCTGACGCTCGACAGCCGCAAGGTGCGCCCCGGTGATCTGTTCTTCGCGTTGCCCGGGCTGCACAGCGATGGGCGCACGCACATCGCCGATGCTATCGACCGTGGCGCGGCAGCCATCGTCTATGAGGCCGAGGGCGCCGAGGTGCAGGTCACTACCGCCGCCGCCTTCGTCCCTGTGCGCCATCTGGCCGAGCAGCTTTCGGCGATCGCCGGCCGCTTCTACGGTGAGCCGAGTCGCAGTCTGCGGCTGGTCGGCGTCACGGGTACCAACGGCAAGACCAGCGTGAGCCAGTTGATCGCCCAGGCGCTCGATCAGCTCGGCGAGCGCTGCGGCATCATCGGCACGCTTGGCACGGGTTTTCATGGCGAGCTGGAACTGGGTCGCCACACCACCCCCGATGCCATCGGCGTGCAGGCTGCGCTTGCCGGGCTGAAACAACGTGAAGCGCGTGCCGTCGCCATGGAGGTTTCCTCCCATGGACTGGACCAGGGGCGCGTCGCAGCACTAGCTTTCGACGTGGCGGTATTCACCAATCTGTCGCGCGACCACCTCGATTATCACGGCAGCATGGACGCCTATGCCGCAGCCAAGGCGCGTCTGTTCGACATGCCTGGGCTGAGCTGCTGCGTCATCAACCTCGACGATGCCTTTGGTCGCCAGCTGGCCGCGCAAGCACGCGAGGCGCGCCTGATCACTTACAGCCTCGAGGACCTGGCGGCGACTTTGTATTGCCCGGACGCGCGCCTGGACGACGAGGGCATCCATGCTCGCCTGGTAACCGCGCAGGGCGAGCGCATCCTGCGTAGCCCGCTGCTCGGGCGCTTCAATCTGAGCAACGTGCTGGCGGCGGTCGGCGCCTTGCTGGGCATGGACTATCCGCTGGATGAAATTCTCGAGGTGCTGCCGCTCCTGCAAGGCCCCGCTGGCCGTATGCAGCGCCTGGGCGGCGCCGAGCTTCCGCTGGTGGTAGTGGACTACGCACATACGCCGGATGCCCTGGAGAAAGTGCTCGAAGCGCTGCGCCCCCATGCGCACGGGCGTCTGTTGTGCCTGTTTGGCTGCGGCGGCGATCGCGATCGCGGCAAGCGACCGCTCATGGCGGCGGCCGCCGAACGGCTGGCCGATGTCGTATTGGTGACCGATGACAATCCGCGCAACGAAGCGCCGGAACAGATCTTTGCCGACATTCGCCAGGGCTTTTCCGATGCGGCTGCGGTGAGCTTTCAGCATGGTCGTGCCGATGCCATTGCCGCGGTGATTGCGGCCAGCCGGGGCGACGACGTGGTGCTTCTGGCCGGCAAGGGCCATGAGGACTATCAGGAAATCCGTGGCGAGCGGCTGCCGTTCTCCGACCTGGAAGAGGCGCAGAAGGCGCTTGCGCGTTGGAGGGCATCCCATGCTTGAAGCGATGCGTATCAGTGAGCTGCTCGCGCCCCTGGCGGGTCGCCTGGTCGGCACCGATGTCGCCTTCGACTCGGTCAGCACGGACAGCCGCGCCATTCAGCCCGGCCAGCTGTTCGTCGCCCTGAGCGGCGAGCGCTTCGACGGGCACGCCTACCTGGCCGATGTGGCCGCCAAGGGCGCAGTGGCCGCGCTGGTGCAGCGAGAAATAGAAGACGCGGGCCTGCCGCAGTTGGTGGTCGCTGACACCCGCCTGGCACTGGGCCAGCTGGGCGCGTTGAACCGCGATCGCTTCAGCGGTCCGGTCGCCGCGGTCACCGGCTCGAGCGGCAAGACCAGCGTGAAGGAAATGCTCGCAAGCATCCTGCGTGCGGCGTTCGGCCATGACGCCGTACTGGCGACCCGGGGCAACCTGAACAACGATCTGGGCGCGCCGCTGACACTGCTGGATATCGGTGCGCAACACCGCAGTGCCGTAATCGAGCTCGGCGCCTCGCGGGTGGGTGAGATCGCCTATACGGTGGCGCTGGTGCGCCCGCAGGTCAGCATCATTACCAATGCCGGTACTGCTCACGTGGGCGAGTTCGGCGGGGTCGACAAGATCGTCGAAGCCAAGGGCGAGATCCTTGACGGGCTTGGCGATGGCGGTGTCGCCGTACTCAACCGTGATGACAAGGCCTACCCCGTATGGGCGGCACGAGCAGCCGGGCGGCGCATCCTCGGATTCGGCCTGGAGAGTCCTTTGGCCGACTTCACCGCGGGCCTGATCGGCCATGACGAGCGCGGCTGCCCCAACTTCACCTTGGCCGGGCCGAGTGGCACTGCGCGGATCCAGCTGAACCTGCTGGGTCGTCACAACATCGCCAACGCGCTGGCCGCCGCCGCCGCGGCGCATGCGCTGGGCGTGGCGCTGCCCGCCATCGTCGATGGGCTCCAGACCCTCCAGCCGGTCAAAGGGCGAGGTGTGGCCCAGATGCTCGGCAACGGCGTGCGCCTGATCGACGACAGCTACAACGCCAACCCGGCGTCCATCTGCGCCGCCATCGACGTGCTGAGCGGTTTCGCGGGCCGGCGGCTGCTGGTGCTCGGCGACATGGGCGAGCTCGGTGAATGGGCCGAGGAAGGCCATCGCGAAGTCGGCGCCTACGCGCGCGGCAAGATCGATGCGCTGTACGCGGTCGGTCCGCTGATGGCGCATGCCGTTGCCGCCTTTGGCGTCGGTGCTCGGCATTTCGCCGACCAGGCCAGCCTGATCGAGGCGCTGCGCGCCGAGCAGGGAAGTGCCACCACCTTATTGATCAAGGGTTCGCGCAGCGCGGCGATGGACAGAGTCGTCGTCGCGCTGGGCGGACCGGCCATGGAGAAACATTGATGCTGCTGTTACTCGCCGAGTACCTGCAACGGTTCCACACCGGGTTCGGGGTGTTCCAGTACCTGACCCTGCGCGGGATTCTTGGCGTGCTCACCGCGCTGGTGCTGTCGCTGTGGATGGGCCCCTGGCTGATCCGCACCCTGCAGATCCGCCAGATCGGCCAGGCGGTGCGTACCGACGGGCCGCAATCGCACCTGTCCAAGTCCGGCACGCCGACCATGGGCGGCGCGCTGATTCTCAGCGCCATCGCCATCAGCACCCTGCTGTGGGCCGATCTGGGCAATCGTTATGTCTGGGTGGTCCTGGGCGTGACGCTGCTGTTCGGCGCCATCGGCTGGGTCGATGACTATCGCAAGGTCATCGAGAAGAATTCGCGTGGTCTGCCGAGCCGCTGGAAGTATTTCTGGCAGTCGGTGTTCGGTCTGGGCGCCGCGGTGTTTCTCTATATGACGGCGCAGACGCCGGTCGAAACCACGCTCATCCTGCCGCTGTTGAAGAATATAGAGATCCCGTTGGGCATCGGTTTCGTCGTGCTCAGCTATTTCGTCATCGTCGGCGCGAGCAATGCGGTAAACCTGACCGACGGGCTGGATGGCCTGGCAATCATGCCAACGGTGATGGTCGGCGGCGGTCTGGGCATCTTCTGCTACCTGTCGGGGAACATGAATTTCGCCGACTACCTGCTGATTCCGTACGTCCCCGGTGCCGGCGAGCTGATCGTCTTCTGTGGCGCACTGACGGGCGCGGGACTGGGCTTTCTCTGGTTCAACACCTACCCGGCGCAGGTCTTCATGGGTGACGTCGGCGCCCTCGCGCTGGGCGCCGCGCTGGGGACCATCGCGGTGATCGTTCGCCAGGAAGTGGTGCTGTTCATCATGGGCGGCGTGTTCGTCATGGAAACCCTCTCGGTGATGATCCAGGTGGCGTCGTTCAAGCTGACCGGCAAGCGCGTGTTTCGCATGGCGCCGATCCATCACCACTTCGAACTCAAGGGCTGGCCCGAACCGCGGGTCATCGTGCGCTTCTGGATCATCACGGTGATCCTGGTGCTCGTCGGTCTGGCCACGCTGAAGCTGAGGTGAACGACGTGCTCATCGCATCCGACCAGTTCCGCATCGTTGTCGGCCTCGGCAAGAGCGGCCTCTCCGTGGTTCGCCATCTGGCGCGCCGCGGTCTGCCGTTTGCGGTGGCCGACACGCGCGCCAACCCGCCGGAGCTGGCCACCCTGGCCGCGCAGTATCCGCAGGTCGAGGTGCGTTGCGGCGAGCTGGACGTCGACTTCCTCTGCCGCGCCAGCGAGCTGATCGTCAGCCCCGGGTTGCCGGTCAGCACGCCCGCACTGCAGGCGGCCGCCGCGCGCGGTGTGAAGCTGTCCGGCGACATCGACCTGTTCGCCCGCGAAGCCAAGGCACCGATCGTTGCGATCACCGGCTCGAATGCCAAGAGCACCGTGACCACGCTGGTCGGCGAGATGGCGCTGGCGGCAGGGCGGCGTGTCGCGGTTGGCGGCAACCTGGGTACGCCAGCGCTGGATCTGCTGGACGACAGCGTTGAGCTCTACGTGCTCGAGCTGTCGAGCTTTCAGCTGGAAACCACCGAGTGCCTGAACGCCGAGGTGGCGACCTGCCTGAACATCAGCGAAGACCACATGGACCGCTACAGCGGCCTGCCGGCCTATCACCAGGCCAAGCACCGCATCTTCCGTGGCGCGCGTCAGGTCGTCGTCAATCGTGATGACCTGTTGAGCCGCCCGCTGCCCGTCGAGGGCGTCGCGGTCTGGACCTTTGGCCTGGGCCAACCGGACTTTCGTGGCTTCGGTCTGCGCGACGAGGCCGGCGAGCGCTGCCTGGCGTTCCAGTTCGAGACGCTGATGCCCGTGCGAGAGCTGAAGGTCCGTGGTGCGCACAACCAGTCGAACGCACTCGCCGCGCTGGCGCTCGGCCACGCGGTCGGTCTGCCGTTCGAGGCGATGCTCGAGACGCTGCGCCGTTTTGCCGGTCTGCCACATCGCTGCCAGTGGGTCGGTGAACGCGGTGGTGTCGCCTATTACGACGACTCCAAGGCCACCAATGTCGGCGCGGCCTTGGCTGCCATCGAGGGGCTGGGCGCGGATATCCCGGGCCAGTTGGTGTTGATCGCCGGCGGCGATGGCAAGGGCGCCGACTTCGGCCCCCTGCGTGCGCCGATCGGCCGTTATTGTCGGGCGGTGGTGTTGCTCGGCCGCGACGCACCGCGCCTGGCCGAGGCGCTGCAGGGCGCCGTGGCGCTGCTGCCGGTGGCTTCGCTGGACGACGCCGTCAAAGCAGCTGCAGACGTGGCGCAGCCGGGCGATGCCGTGCTGCTGTCGCCGGCCTGCGCGAGCCTGGACATGTTCCGCAACTTCGAAGAACGCGGCCGGTTGTTCGCCGCAGCGGTGGAGGCGCTCGTCTGATGCTCGCCTTCCTGCGCAACGCCTCATCGCCGCTGTTCGGTCGCCGTCTGGTCGACCTGGACTTCCCCATGCTGGCCGGCTGCCTGGCGCTGCTGGGGCTGGGCCTGGTGATGATCACCTCGGCGTCCTCGGAAGTCGCGGCGGTCAATTCGGGCAATGCGCTGTATCACATGGTGCGCCACCTGGTTTACGTGGCCCTCGGCCTGGGAGCCGCGCTGCTGGTGCTGCTGGTGCCGGTTAATACCTGGCAGCGGCTCGACTGGATGCTGCTGCTCGCTGCGTTCGGCCTGTTGATCCTGGTGCTGATTCCCGGGGTTGGCCGCGAGGTGAACGGTTCGATGCGCTGGATTGGCTTTGGTGCCTTCAACGTGCAGCCTTCCGAGCTGGCCAAGGTCTTCGTGGTGATCTACCTGGCCGGTTATCTGGTGCGCCGCCAGGCCGAGGTGCGCGAGAGCATGTGGGGCTTTGCCAAGCCGTTTCTCGTGTTGCTGCCGATGGCCATGCTGCTGCTGCTCGAGCCGGACTTCGGTGCCACCGTCGTCATGATGGGGGCGGCAGTGGCCATGCTGTTCCTCGGTGGCGTCGGCCTTATTCGCTTCAGCTTGCTCGTGGTGTTCGCCGTGGGCGCGGTGTTCATCTTGGTACAGACCCAGGAGTATCGTCTGCAGCGCCTGATCACCTTCACCGATCCCTGGGCCGATCAGTACGGTGCCGGCTACCAGCTGACGCAGGCGCTGATCGCCTTTGGCCGCGGCGAGTGGTTCGGCGTCGGCCTGGGCAACAGTGTGCAGAAGCAGTTCTATCTGCCCGAGGCGCACACCGACTTCGTCTTCTCGGTGCTGGCCGAGGAGCTCGGTATGGTTGGCGCGCTGGTGACCATCGGCCTGTTCGCCTTTGTTGGCGTACGCGCGCTCTACATCGGCCTGTGGGCCGAGAAGGCCAAGCAGTTCTTCGCCGCTTACGTGGCCTGGGGCATCGCCTTCCTCTGGCTGGGGCAGTTCCTCATCAATATCGGTGTGAATGTCGGCCTGCTGCCGACCAAGGGCCTGACGCTGCCGTTCCTCAGCTATGGCGGCAGCTCGTTGATCGTGACCTGCGCGAGCATGGCCCTGCTGCTGCGCATCGAATGGGAAAGCCGCACGGTTCTGGGCAGCGAGGAGGTGGAGTTCAGCGAGTCGGACTTCCATGAGCCTGCACTTGGCAAGGAGGCTGCCCATGGCCGCTAACGTGCTGATCATGGCTGGCGGAACCGGCGGCCACGTGTTCCCTGCGCTGGCCTGTGCCCGCGAGTTCCAGGCGCGCGGTTACAGCGTGCACTGGCTGGGTACGCCGCGCGGCATCGAGAACGAACTGGTGCCCGCCGCCGGCTTGCCGCTGCACCTGATCCAGGTCAGCGGCTTGCGCGGCAAGAGCCTGGCGGCCCTGCTCAAGGCGCCGCTGCAGCTGGTCCGTTCGCTGCTGCAGGCGCGGCGGATCATCCGCGAACTGAAGCCCGTCTGCGTGCTGGGCCTGGGTGGCTACGTCACCGGCCCGGGCGGCCTGGCCGCACGCCTGGCTGGCGTGCCGCTGATCATCCACGAGCAGAATGCCGTCGCCGGAACGGCCAACCGCAGTCTCGTGCCGCTGGCCCGCCGGGTCTGCGAGGCGTTCCCGGATACGTTCAAGGCCAGCGCCAAGCGCCGTACCACCGGTAACCCGGTGCGCGAGGAGCTGTTCCTCGAGACGCCGCGCGATTCGCTGGTCAACCGCCGGCCGCGTCTGTTGGTCTTGGGCGGCAGCCTTGGCGCCGAGCCGCTGAACAAGCTGCTGCCTCAGGCCCTTGCGCGGGTGCCCGCGCAGTTGCGTCCGGAGGTGTTCCACCAGGCCGGCAAACAGCATGCCGAACTCACCCAGGCACGCTATGCCGAGGCCGCGGTAGAGGCCAGGGTCGCGCCTTTCATCAAGGACATGGCGCAGGCCTATGCCTGGGCCGACCTGGTGATCTGCCGTGCCGGTGCCCTGACCGTCTCCGAACTGGCGGCCGCCGGGCTGCCGTCGTTCCTGGTGCCGCTGCCGCATGCCATCGACGATCACCAGACGCGCAATGCCGGTTATCTGGCCAGGGGCGGCGCTGCCGTGCTTCTGCCGCAAGCCAAGACTGACGCTGCCGGCCTTGCCGGGCAGCTAGAAGAGGTACTGATGCACCCGGAAAAACTAAAGGCCATGGGCGTTGCTGCACGTCAGCTGGCGCGGCCGGATGCGACCCGTCGGGTCGTCGACATCTGCCTGGAGGTGGCACATGGCTAAGTCACCTGCTGCGGTGAAAGCCGAGGTCCGGCGCATGCGCCGCATCCGTCGCATCCATTTCGTCGGTATCGGCGGGGTCGGCATGTGCGGAATCGCCGAGGTGTTGCTCAACCTGGGTTACGAGGTGTCCGGCTCGGACCTCAAGGTATCGGCCAGCACCGAGCGTCTGCAGAGCTTCGGTGCGCAGATCTTCATCGGCCATCAGGCCGGTAACGTTGCCGGTGCCGATGTGCTGGTAGTGTCCAGCGCGATCAATGCTTCCAACCCCGAGGTGGCGCTGGCGCTCGAGCAGCGCATTCCGGTGGTGCCGCGCGCCGAGATGCTTGCTGAGCTGATGCGTTATCGCCATGGCATCGCGGTCGCCGGTACCCACGGCAAGACGACCACCACCAGCCTGCTGGCCTCGGTATTTGCCGCAGGTGGGCTGGACCCGACCTTTGTCATCGGTGGCCGGCTCACGGCGGCCGGCACCAACGCGCAGCTGGGCAGCAGTCGCTACCTGATCGCCGAGGCCGACGAGAGCGACGCCAGCTTCCTGCACCTGCAACCGATGGTGGCCGTGGTCACCAATATCGATGCCGACCACATGAGCACCTATGGCGGCGACTTCGGCAAGCTGAAGAAGACCTTTGTCGAGTTCCTCCACAACCTGCCGTTCTACGGTCTGGCGGTGCTCTGTGTAGATGACCCGGTAGTGCGCGAGATCATCCCGCAGATCGGTCGTCCGACCACGACCTACGGCCTGAGCGAGGATGCCGACGTGCGCGCCATCGACATCCGCCAGGAAGGCATGCGCACCCATTTCACCGCCTTGCGCGCCGGCCATGAGCCGCTGCAGGTTTCGGTCAACATGCCGGGTACGCACAACGTGCTCAACGCGCTGGCCACCATCGCCATCGCCAGTGACGAAGGCATCGATGACGAGGCCATCGTGCGCGGGCTGTCGCAGTTCGAAGGGGTTGGCCGCCGCTTCCAGGTCTACGGCGAGCTGCCGGTCGACGACGGCAGCGTGATGCTGGTCGACGATTACGGTCACCACCCGCGCGAGGTCGCAGCGGTGATCAAGGCGGTGCGGGGCGGCTGGCCGGAGCGGCGCCTGGTGATGGTCTATCAGCCGCATCGCTTCAGCCGTACGCGCGATCTTTACGACGACTTCGTTCAGGTCCTGGCCGATGCCAATGTCCTGTTGTTGATGGAGGTCTACCCGGCCGGCGAGGAGCCGATTCCCGGCGCCGACAGCCGCCAGCTCTGCCACAGCATCCGTCAGCGCGGCCAGCTCGACCCGATCTACGTCGAGCGCGGCGCGGACCTGGCGCCGGTCATCAAGCCGTTGCTGCGTGCCGGCGACATCCTGCTGTGCCAGGGCGCCGGCGATATCGGCGGCGTTGCTCCGCAACTGATGAAAAGCCCCCTGTTCGCTGGCGCCAGGCCGGCCGCGAGGAAGAATCCATGAGCGCCCTGCAATCGACCCGCAACCCGCAGTCCTATGGCCGCGTTGCCGTGCTCTATGGTGGACGCAGCGCCGAGCGCGAGGTCTCGCTGAAGTCGGGTGCCGCGGTGCTGGCTACCCTTCGCGAAGCCGGCGTCGACGCGTTCGGCATCGATGTCGACGAGCATTTCCTCGAGCGCCTGAGCCAGGAACGCGTCGATCGTGCGTTCATCGTGCTGCACGGCCGTGGCGGTGAGGACGGCAGCATGCAGGGGCTGCTCGAGTGCGCCGGCATTCCTTACACCGGCAGCGGCATCCTCGCTTCGGCGCTGGCGATGGACAAGCTGCGCACCAAGCAGGTCTGGCAGAGCCTCGGCCTGCCGACGCCACGCCATGCGGTGTTGGCCAGCGAAGAAGACTGCAAGCGGGCTGCCGAAACGCTGGGCTTTCCGCTGATCGTCAAGCCGGCGCACGAGGGCTCCAGCATCGGCATGGCCAAGGTCGGCGGCCTCGCCGAACTGATCGCCGCCTGGCGTGATGCAAGCGCCTACGACGCTCAGGTGCTGGTCGAACAGTGGATCCAGGGCCCGGAGTTCACCATCGCCGTGCTGCGCGGCGAGGTGCTGCCGCCCATCGGCCTGGGTACGCCGCACACCTTTTACGACTACGACGCCAAGTACCTGGCCTCCGATACCCAGTACCGCATTCCTTGCGGGCTCGATGCGGCCAAGGAAGCGGAGCTCAAGCAACTGACCGCACGCGCGTGCGAGGCGGTCGGCGTCAGTGGCTGGGCGCGCGTGGACGTGATGCAGGACGGCCAGGGTGAGTTCTGGCTGTTGGAAGTGAACACCGTACCGGGAATGACCGACCACAGCCTGGTGCCGATGGCGGCACGCGCGGCCGGGCTGGATTTCCAGCAACTGGTGCTGGCCATTCTCGAAGCAAGCTACGAAGCAGGGAACTGAGCATGATCACCACGCTCCGCCACACGCAACCAGGGAGCGGCCGCACCTCGCGCAAGCCGATGCCGCGTGGTGCGAGCCGCCTTGTCGAACCCAAGCCGCTCGCTTCGCGCCTGCCACGGCCGAATCTGAGCGGGCTCAAGCGGGTCATCTGGCCGCTGCTGCTGGTGGGGCTGGCGTTCGGCCTCTACGAGCTTGGTCAGCGTCTGATGCCGTATGCCGACCGGCCGATCGCCAAGGTCAGCGTGCAGGGAGAGCTGAGCTATGTCAGCCGCGCCGCCGTGCAGAAGCGTATCGCCCCGTTCGTCGAGTCGAGCTTCTTCCGGGTTGATCTGGACGGCATGCGCCACGACCTCGAACAGATGCCCTGGATCGCCCACGTCGAGGTGCGTCGCGTTTGGCCCGACCAGGTGCTGATCCGGCTCGAAGAGCAACTGCCGATCGCCCGCTGGGGCGAGGAGGCACTGCTGAACAACAACGGCCAGGCCTTCGCGCCGAATAACCTCAGCAATTATGAACACTTGCCGCAATTGCATGGTCCGAAGCGGGCTCAGCAGCGGGTGATGCAGCAGTACCAGATGCTCAGCCAGATGCTCCGGCCGCTCGGTTTCTCGATTGCCAGCCTGGAGCTGCGCGACCGGGGCAGCTGGTTCCTGACCACCAGCCAGGGCATCGAGTTGCTGCTGGGGCGTGATCATGTTGTGGAAAAGATGCGCCGCTTCAGTGCGATTTACCAAAAGGCACTGCAGGCGCAGGGCGAGAACATTGCAAGGATCGATCTGCGTTACGCCAACGGCCTGGCCGTGGCGTGGCGAGAGCCGCTCCCGACCGCGACGGAAACGACCGTCGCCGTGAAGAATTGAGGAACCAGAGAACATGGCTAGCGTGCAAAGCGGCAAGATGATCGTCGGCCTGGATATCGGCACTTCCAAAGTGGTGGCGCTGGTAGGCGAGGTAACGGCGGACGGCGAACTGGAAATCGTCGGCATCGGTACGCACCCCTCCCGTGGATTGAAGAAGGGCGTGGTGGTCAACATCGAATCGACCGTGCAGTCGATCCAGCGCGCTATCGAAGAGGCGCAGCTGATGGCCGGCTGCCGCATCCATTCGGCGTTCGTCGGCCTGGCCGGCAACCACATCCGCAGCTTGAACTCCCACGGCATCGTGGCGATTCGTGATCGCGAGGTCAGCACCGCCGACCTGGAGCGCGTTCTCGACGCTGCACAGGCCGTGGCGATTCCGGCTGACCAGCGCGTGCTGCATACGCTGCCGCAGGACTACGTGATCGATAACCAGGAAGGCGTGCGCGAGCCGCTGGGCATGTCCGGGGTGCGCCTCGAGGCCAAGGTCCACGTGGTCACCTGCGCGGTCAACGCTGCGCAGAATGTCGAGAAGTGCGTACGCCGCTGTGGCCTGGAAGTCGACGACATCATTCTTGAGCAGCTGGCCTCGGCGCATGCCGTGCTGACCGACGACGAGAAGGAGCTGGGCGTTTGCCTGGTGGACATCGGCGGCGGTACCACCGACATCTGCATCTTCACCGAGGGATCGATCCGTCACACCGCGGTGATCCCGATCGCCGGCGACCAGGTCACCAACGACATCGCTATGGCGCTGCGTACACCGACCCAGTACGCCGAGGAAATCAAGATTCGCTATGCCTGTGCGCTGGCCAAGCTGGCCGGCGCTGGCGAAACCATCAAGGTTCCAAGCGTCGGTGATCGGCCGCCGCGCGAGCTGTCTCGCCAGGCCCTGGCCGAGGTGGTCGAGCCCCGCTACGACGAACTGTTCACCCTGATCCAGGCCGAGCTTCGCCGCAGCGGCTACGAGGACCTGGTGCCGGCTGGCATCGTGCTGACCGGTGGTACCGCGAAGATGGAAGGTGCAGTCGACCTGGCCGAGGAGATCTTCCACATGCCGGTGCGCCTGGGCGTGCCGCATACGGTGAAAGGGCTGAGCGACGTGGTCCGCAACCCGATCTATTCGACCGGCGTCGGGCTGTTGCTGTACGGGCTGCAGAAGCAGGCCGACGGCGTGATCGTGCCGGGCGGCAGCAGCAGCTACGCCGACGAAAACAAAACATCTGTTCTGGATCGGCTCAAGAGCTGGATCCAGGGCAATTTCTGAGCAACGCGCAGTAAATCAAAACTAGAAAGCTGGAAGGAGAGAGGGAAATGTTCGAATTGGTAGACCATACCCCACAGAGCGCAGTCATCAAGGTCATCGGCGTTGGTGGCGGCGGCGGCAATGCCGTCAATCACATGGTGCGCAACAACGTCGAAGGCGTGGAATTTATCTGTGCCAATACCGACGCACAAGCGCTGAAGAAAATCGAGGCCCGTACCGTGCTGCAGCTCGGCTCGGCCATCACCAAGGGCCTGGGCGCCGGGACCAACCCGGAGATCGGCCGTCAGGCTGCAATGGAGGACCGTGAGCGTATTGCCGAAGTGCTGCAGGGCGCCGACATGGTGTTCATCACCACCGGCATGGGCGGCGGCACCGGGACCGGTGCGGCGCCGATCATCGCCTCGGTCGCCAAGGAAATGGGCATCCTGACCGTCGCCGTGGTCACCCGTCCGTTCCCCTTCGAGGGGCGTCGCCGCATGCAAGTGGCCGACGAGGGCATCCGTGCGCTGTCCGAATGCGTCGACTCGCTGATCACCATTCCCAACGAGAAGCTGCTGACCATCCTCGGCAAGGACGCGAGCCTGCTGTCCGCCTTCGCCAAGGCTGACGACGTGCTCTCCGGCGCCGTTCGCGGCATCTCCGACATCATGCAGCGTCCGGGCCTGATGAACGTCGACTTCGCCGACGTCAAGACCGTCATGGGCGAGATGGGCATGGCGATGATGGGTACCGGCAGCGCCACCGGCCCGAACCGTGCGCGCGAGGCCACCGAGGCGGCAATCCGCAATCCGCTGCTCGAGGACGTCAACCTGCAGGGTGCACGTGGCATTCTGGTCAACATTACCGCCGGTCTGGACCTGTCGCTCGGCGAGTACGCGGCGGTCGGCGAGATCATCGAGGCGTTCGCCTCCGACGAAGCCACCGTCAAGGTCGGCGCGGTGATCGATCCGGATATGCGTGACGAGCTGCATGTGACGGTGGTCGCCACCGGCCTCGGTTCGCGCCACGACAAGCCGGTCAAGGTGGTGGACAACACCGTGCAGAGCGTTTCCGCCCCGGCCGCAGCGCCCGCGCCGCGTCAGCAGGAGCAGGCCGCGGTCAACTACCGTGATCTGGAGCGCCCGACCGTCATGCGCAACCAGGCCCATGCGGCTGCGACCGCCGCCAAGCTGAACCCGCAGGAGGACCTGGATTACCTGGACATTCCGGCCTTCCTGCGTCGCCAGGCTGATTGATTTAGGTTATTGGCGCTATGTGTGTGATTAGTATTCAGCAAAGGTGGCATCTGCTATTATCGCCGCCACTTGTTGAAAATTATTCGCAACTAGTGCTAGCGAAGCGAAGGCCATGATCAGACAACGCACCCTCAAGAACACCATCCGCGCCACGGGCGTGGGCCTGCATTCGGGCGAGAAGGTCTATCTCACCCTGAAGCCGGCGCCTGTGGATACCGGAATCGTGTTCTGCCGTACCGACCTCACTCCGCCCGTCGAGATACCGGCGCGGGCAGAGAATGTCGGCGAAACCACCATGTCCACGACGCTGGTCAATGGCGACGTCAAGGTCGACACCGTGGAGCATCTGCTATCGGCGATGGCTGGGCTGGGAATCGACAATGCCTATGTCGAGCTCTCCGCTTCGGAAGTGCCGATCATGGACGGGAGCGCGGGGCCTTTCGTATTCCTGATTCAATCCGCCGGCCTGCAGGAGCAGGACGCCCCGAAGAAGTTCATCCGCATCAAGCGAGAAGTGTCCGTCGAGGAGGGCGACAAGCGCGCGACCTTCCTGCCGTTCGACGGCTTCAAGGTGAGCTTCGAGATCGATTTCGACCATCCGGTGTTCAAGGGACGCACCCAGACCGCCAGCGTGGATTTCTCCAGCACTTCCTTCGTCAAGGAAGTGAGCCGTGCGCGGACCTTCGGGTTCATGCGCGACATCGAGTTCCTGCGCTCGCATAACCTGGCTCTGGGCGGCAGTGTCGAGAATGCCATTGTGGTGGACGAAAACCGTGTGCTGAACGAAGACGGCCTGCGTTACGAGGACGAGTTCGTCAAACACAAGATTCTCGATGCCATCGGTGATCTTTATCTGCTGGGCACCAGCCTGATCGGCGAATTCCGCGGCTATAAATCCGGCCACGCGCTGAACAACCGTCTGCTACGCACCCTGATGGCCCAGAAGGATGCGTGGGAGCTGGTCACGTTCGAGGATGCACAGACCGCACCGATCTCCTACATGCGGCCGGCAGCAGCCGGTTAAGCAACACCTCTCTTCCTAGTTTTTCAAGCCACCTTCGGGTGGCTTTTTTTTACCCTGGGCTAGCGCGCGGAGGGCGAGCGGAGGTGGGTCACGCTCCGCATCGTGCGAAGCGTGAGGCTGCGATCAGTTCATGCCGTCGAGCAGGCCCGCGAGGTCGTCGGCATGCTCTTCTTCCTGCGCGAGGATGTCTTCGAAGATGCGCCGTGTGGTCGGGTCCTTGTCGCCCAGGTACTGCACGATCTCGCGATAGCTGTCGATCGCAATGCGCTCGGCAACGAGGTTTTCGAAGACCATGTCGCGCAGGCCGTTACCCTCGGCATATTGCGCATGTGCGCGCTCGCTCAGCCCGTCCGGGTTGAAGTCCGGTTCACCGCCCAACTGGACGATCCGTTCGGCAAGGCGGTCGGCGTGTTCCTGTTCCTCGTTGGCATGCTCGAGGAATTCATCGGCGGCTGCGCTCGATTTGAGGCCGGTCGCCATGTAGTAGTGGCGCTTGTAGCGCAGGTAGCAAACCAGTTCCGTTGCCAGTGCTTCGTTGAGCAGGCGAATCACCACATCGCGGTCGGCGGAGTAGGTTTCGGTGACTGCACCGTTCTCCACATGCTGGCGCGCACGTTCGCGCAGGGTTTGCTTGTCGCTCAGTTGTACGTAGCTCATCAGGCTCTCCTTGAGTTATGCGGGCTGTGCTCAGCGATCGAAGCCCGCTAGTTCTGATTGGCTCCCGGGCGGAAAGTTTTGCCCACCGCCTGCTCCGGTTCCGGTTCGGCCGGGTCGCCCACCGGAACCGGTTCACCAGGATCGTCGCGCTTGGGTGCTGGCGGCTCGGGCAGGTCTGGGCGATTCATCGACTCAGCGCCTCGATCAGCTCGTCCTTGCGCATCTTCGAGCGCCCCCGGATGTCCTTTTCCTGCGCCTTCTTCATCAGCTCATCGCGCGTCATGTCGCTCAGAGAGGTGCTGCCCGATCCCGAATTGCGGCGTGCCGAGCCCTTGTTCGGTGACTCGCCCTTGCGCGACTTGGCTGCGCGGTCGGCCGAGTCCTTGCGATCGGCGCGCTTGGCGGTCTCGCTTTTCTTGCGGCCCGAGCCGCCGGCGCGTTCGCCACCGCCGGATTGTTTGTTCACCGTGGCCCAGGCGCGAGCTTCAGCCTCGCTCTCCGAGACGCCGCGATCCTCGTAGCTTTGCTCGATGTGTTCGGCTTTGCGCTGTTGCTTGTCGGTGTACTTGGACTTGTCACCGCGTGGCATGGGGTCACCTCCCGCCTGCTGGTCTGCCGGCCCCGCCTCAAGGGTGCGAATGCGGCGGGTCTTCGCTGTTACGACTGCGGCGGTCGCGACTTCGTTCGGCAGTGGCCGAGCGCGCCGCACGGCGATGTCTGGCGGCACGCCGGGCCGCGTGGCGCTCGAGAATCGGCATGGTACGGAACACGGCGAGCGCCAGCAGCGAGCTGAGCACGGCGGTGGCTTCGTGCCCCATGCCTGCCGCAACGCCAATGGCCGCGGTGAGCCAGATGCCGGCGGCAGTGGTGAGGCCTTTGACGTCCTCGACCGAGCTGCCCTTGAGGATGGTGCCCGCGCCGAGAAAGCCGATGCCGGTGACGATGCCCTGCATGACGCGCGAGACATCCTCCTTGGGGACGCCGGCTTGCAGCGGGACGAGTACGAACAGCGCGGCACCGAGGGCCACCAGCATGTGCGTGCGCAGCCCGGCGGCCTTGCGCTTGAGTTCGCGCTCGTAACCGAGCAGGCCGCCGAGCGCGGCGGCGACCAGCAGCCGGGTGCTGACCCGTGCGACTTCCCTGACGTCAGGAAGGTCGGAGAATTCGGCAGCGACGGTGCCGAGAAGGGTATGCCAGGCATCCATCGGAGATTCCTCTGGGTGGCTTTCCCTTATGGAGTCGCGGCGGGCTCCGGGCGTTCGCTACGGGCCCACCTCGAAGCGCAGCATGCCGATCATCTGGCCGGCCTCGGTGACGACTCGCACTCGCCATTTGCCTTCGACGTCGGCCGGGAAATTCCGCTTATGGCTCCAGGCGCGATAGCCAGCCTCCCCCCCGCCGCTGATCTCCAGTGCGATGCGATCGACCTGGCGGCCCTCGTGCAGCCATTCATGGTAAATGCGCTCCTTCAGGCCGCGCGGGGCATTGATCGCGGTATAGGCATACAGCCCGCTGGCGCGCAGCTGCGCGCTGCTCAGCTGGCGAATGCTGCGCCCCGGCTCGCGCCGTGCGTCGTCCAGCTGGGTGGTCACGGCGACCTCGGCGAGCCATAGCGTCGCTGGTGGTACCCAGGTGCGTCCGAACCAGCCGGCGCCGGCAACCAGTATCGTGACGCCTGCCAGGGCCAGCAGGTTGCGCCAGCTCCGCCCCGGGAAAAGCTCCAGCAGGCTCGGAAGGGCCAACACCACGGCGACGGCCAGCGCCAGGCGGTAACTCTGCGGTGTACTCAGGTGCAGGATGATCGGCAGGGCGGTCAGGAGCACGGCAAACAGCGTCAGCGCGTGGAAGCCCAGGTACAGCCAACGCCGCGGGGCCAGCCAGCGGTAGTACAGCGGGTCGATCAGCGAAATCAGGGCGGCGACACCGAGCAGCCCGGTGAACACCGCCTGGCCGCTGTTCCAGGTGGTGGTGATGATGTAGAAGGGCACGATGAAGAACAGCGTCTCCTGGTGCACCATCTGCGTCGCGTAGCGCAGCAAGGGGCGCGGCACCGACCAGCCGAAGCGGCGGCGCAGCTGCTGACGCAATGTGTTTTCCAGCACCAGCCAGATCCAGCTGATGAGCATGACCAGAGCAATGACCTTGGCCAGACCTGCCTGGCGCTCGACCAGCAGGAAGCTGGCGACGCCGGAGGCGAAGCCGAATAGCGCGATCAGCCCCGGATAGCGCTGGGCGAGGCGGGTGCCCAGTTCGATCAAGGGCAGCAGGCGGGTCTTGAGGGACATCAGCGGAGACGGCGGTGGTGTGGACGCGGCGCAGTATCCGCTACCGCGCCGGCGAGCGACAGCTTCACTCGTGCGTCTTCTGCGGCTCGGGCATGGCCGAGGAATGGTGACTGGTGATCAGCCATTGCTCCTGCTCGGGAAACCACTTGTAGGTGAAGGTGTAGCGCGCCTGCACCTTTTTTCCATCGGCAAAGCGGAAGGTGTACAGGCCGGCATCGAGTGCGGTGTTGCAGTCGATCTGAATCATCCGCGAATCGATGTTGCCGCGTGGCTGGCCCGCCATGAAATGGCGAAAGTAGTCTGCCTTGGCGTCGGCGCTACGGCGCGGGGTATTGGACAGCGTCGGCAGCAGCAGTGAGTCCTGTGCATAGGTGTCGACGACGTTCTGTGGATCGCCGGACTGCAGGGCATCGTTCCAGCGCACGAACAACGCGGCGATGTCCTTTTCCGCGACCTTCTGGCAGGTTTCGGTTTCGGCAAGGGTCATGCTCGGGGCGAGCAGGGCGAAGGCGCAGACGAACAAGGGGCGGTTGAACATGGGAGACTCCAGCAGAAGGTGGACGAGCTCGACGCGGGGCCGAGCCCTCTAGGACCACCATGCAAGCGCTCCATTTCAGTGCGCCGATCAATGGAGGCCGGCGTCCGCCAGCGCCTGGCTGACCTGGCCATAGACGTGGGCCTGACCCCGATCGAGGCGGACGAGGGGCAACTCGAGCACGTTGAACAGCTGCTCGAGAAACGGATCTTGCGGCGGCTCGAGCATCACGCCGCCTGCCGGTGCGAGGTCGGGGCGCCTCAAGAGGAGGAAGTCCACGCGGCGCTCGGCGATCCGGTTGCGTGCCTGGTACCAGGGCGTCCGTCTCGGTACCACAGTGATCTCGACGAGACCCGCCAGCGGCATGCCGGGCAAGACCAGATAGCGCTCGCCAAGCTGGCGCTGCAGCAGCGCCAGCAATTCGCGCTGCGTTTCATCGAGCAGCGTCGGGCGTAGACGGTAGGGAAACTGCAGCGCCGGATGGTTGTACTGGCGTTGCTTGATCCAAAGCACCAGCGCAAAGCAGACAAAGGTGACGACGGTCAGGGCCAGCCAGTTCATACGAGCACTCCGTATTGCGTACTGCAGTGGAGTTCCCGGTGGGCGATAGGTTCGTTATCCCCAATAGCTGTGATTCGTTCTGTGCATAACCGCTGGAACAGTCGCTGCAGGCGCCGATCCGCCTGGCTTTGCGCGGGGCGATCATTTTTTTTCCGCTGTGCAGCATGCCAGAGCTGGAGTTATCCAGCGTTGCTGTGGGTCGTATTGTGGATAATTCTGGGATGAACCACTGCAAACCCCGCCAGCCGTGGCTGCGGCGAGGTTGCTCGGTTTTTGATCAGCGCCTGCTCAGGAGGGCTCGCGCTCGCTCCACTTGGCTGTGACCGTTGGTTGCCAGGCTCGCAGTCGTTCGAGCAACGCATCCGGAGTATCGCCGCGCTGCAGCATTTCACGGTACTGCGGGCGGACGAAGGCTTCGGCTACCAGGTGGTCGAGAAAGTGGCTGAGCTTGGCGTAGAAGTGGTTGGTGTCCAGCAGGCCCATCGGCTTGGCATGGTAGCCGAGCTGCCCCCAGGTCCAGACTTCGAACAGCTCTTCCAGTGTGCCCAGGCCTCCGGGCATGGCGATGAAGGCATCCGCCAGCTCGGCCATGCGCGCCTTGCGCGCATGCATCCCGTCGACGATTTCCAAGCGCGTGAGGCCAGGGTGGCCTATCTCGGCATCCTTCAGGCTCTGCGGAATGATGCCGATGACCTCTCCACCGGCAGCCAGCGCAGCGTCTGCGACCACGCCCATGAGGCCGACCGCGCCACCACCATAGACAAGCGTGATGCCCTGCTCGGCCAGGGTCCGGCCCATTGCCGCTGCCGCTTCTCGATAAACGGGATCGGTTCCCGTGCTGGCGCCGCAGAACACACAAATCGAACGCAAGACCATCTCGAACTCCGGAGGCTGTAAAAGCGCTGAGGGTAGCGTTCCGGGCTGAGCGGGCCAAGCGCTCCCCGCCTAGCCGATGCCCATCGCCGTGCAGGCGTAGTCGGCAAGCAGGCGCTCGAGCAACTGGTAATCGAACATGGCATTTCTCCTTCTGACGCGAAGAGGCTAGCGCGCCTACGAATCCACTGCCGGTTGCTTTCTTCGATCGGGGCGATAGCCATTTTGTCCAGGTTTTCGGTGGGGCGTTCTGTGGATAACCCTTTGACAGGTTGCCCCGATGCAGAGCGTGCGCGGCCTGTGGCCACTTGGTCGTTTTTTGCTCAGGCACTTGGCGGGCTCGTTCCACGCGCGTTCTGGCGGTCGCAGCGCAGCCATGGATGCGGTTATCCTCAGAAGCTGTCAATGGTTCTGTGGATAACCTTTGGAGCGAGGCCGCCAGAATAGGCAGGCCGCGCCTTGTAGCGAGGCGATCATTTTTTGAGCGGCACCTGCGCTTATGCTGCAGCATTCATTACAGAGCGCCTCGTTGTTGCGCTGCGCCAGCTCGCCGACACTGGAATCTCGTTCGGATAACAAAAAGGAAGCCCGCTATGTCGCAAGCCATTCGCTTCGAAGATAAGGTCGTGATCGTCACCGGCGCCGGTGGCGGCTTGGGTCGGGCGCACGCGCTGGCATTCGCCCGGCACGGCGCCAAGGTGGTAGTCAATGACCTCGGCGGCAGCGCCCAGGGCGAGGGTGCCAACAGTCATGCGGCCGACCGCGTCGTCGAGGAGATACGGCAGGCCGGTGGTACGGCCGTCGCCAACCATGACTCGGTGACCGAGGGTGCACGCATTGTCGAGCAGGCGCTCGACAGTTTCGGCCGGGTCGATGTGGTGGTGAACAATGCCGGGATCCTGCGTGACAAGACCTTCCACAAGATGGAGGACGCCGACTGGGATCTGGTCTACCGCGTACACGTCGAAGGCGCCTACAAGGTCACCCGTGCAGCCTGGCCGCTGATGCGCGAGCAGGGCTACGGGCGGGTCATCTTCACGGCCTCGACATCGGGTATCTACGGCAACTTCGGCCAGTCGAACTACGGCATGGCCAAGCTTGGCCTGTACGGTCTGACCCGGACGCTGGCGCTGGAGGGGCGCAAGAACAACATCCTGGTCAACGCCATCGCGCCGACAGGCGGGACGCGCATGACCGAGGGGCTGATTCCGCCGCAGGTGTTCGAGCAACTCAAACCCGAGCTGGTCAGCCCGCTGGTGGTTTACCTGGCCAGCGAGCAATGCCAGGAAACGTCCGGCCTGTTCGAGGTCGGTGGTGGCTGGATGGGCAAGGTACGCTGGGAGCGCAGCCTTGGCGTGGGGTTCGATCCACGCGGTGGGTTCGACGCCGAGGATGTTGCGGTGAACTGGCAGCGCATCTGCGACTTCGAGAATGCCGCGCATCCGGCCGACAACCTCGAGGCGCTGAAGGAAATGATGGCCAACCTGCAGAAGCACGCCTGATCGTCAGGCCTGCGTCGGCTCCTGCAGCAGGCGCAGCGCCTTGATTCGCGCCTGCTGCAGGTCGCGCACGTGGTACAGGTGCCCGGCCAGGCGATGGATGCCGGCGCGGCGCAGCTTCAGGCGCACTCGGGCATTGCTGCCGCTGAGGATCAGCACCACCCCGAGCCGGCGATAGTCCAGCAGCACGTTCTCCAGCGCCGCCAGTGCCGTCATGTCCAGCAAGGGGACGGCGCTGATGTCGACGATGACCACCCGCACGTCCGGATTGAAGCGCCGCAGCGCGCTCAGCGCCTTTTCCGCCGCACCGAAGAACAGCGGCCCGCGGATGGCGTAGGCCGCAACGTGCGCCGGCATGTCCTGCAGCAGGGCCCGCTGTTCACGGGACAGGGCGCCGGTGTCGGTCAGCTCGCTCATGCGCTTGATGAACAGGCCCGCGGCCAGCAGCAGGCCGACGCCAACCGCCAGCACCATGTCGAACAGCACGGTCAGTGCCAGACAGGTCAGCAGCACCAGTACGTCGCTGCGTGGCGCAATGCGTAGCACATGCAGTACGTGCGGGGCCTCGCTCATGTTCCACGCCACCATCACCAGCAGCGCGGCCAGCGCCGCCATCGGCAGGTAGCTGAACATCGGTGCCAGCCAGAGCATCGCCAGCAGTACTACACCGGCATGAAGGATTGCGGCCATTGGCGAGAAGGCACCGGCGCGCACGTTGGCCGCCGTGCGGGCGATTGCCGCGGTGGCGGTGATGCCGCCAAACAGCGGGGCGACCAGATTGCCGATGCCCTGGCCAATCAGCTCGCCGTTGGGTTCGTGGTTGCTGCCGGTCATGCCGTCGGCTACCACGGCGCACAACAGCGACTCGATCGCCCCGAGCATGGCGATGGCAAAGGCCGGGCCGAGCAGCTGATGGAACAGCTCGTAGGAAAGCACCAGCGCAGCTCCGTCCGGCCCGGGGAGATGCCAGGGCAGGACCGGTGCGGGGAGCTGGGGCGGAATGCCGGGGTAGGTCTGGCCTCCGAGTTCATAGCTGAACCGCTCGCCGAGCGTGGCGACCGGCAGGCCGGCGGCTTCCAGCATCAGGCCGGCGACCGCGCCGAGCGCCAGCGCCACCAGATGGCCGGGAATCTTCGGTACCCAGCGTGGCCAGAGGATCAGCACCGCCAGGCAGATCGCCGCTACCAGGGCGTCGCCGAGATTGGCTCCGGGTAGCGAGCGCGCCAGCAGCAGGAGCTGTTCGACGTAATGCTGCGGCTGGCCGTCCAGCTGCAGGCCGAGCAGGTCCTTGATCTGTAATGTGGCGATGACCACGCCGATGCCGGCGGTAAAACCGAGCGTCACCGGGTAGGGGATGAACGCGATCAGGCGCCCGGCACGCAGCAGCCCGAGGGCGATCAGGATCAACCCGGCGAGCATGGTGCACAGCAGCAAGCCGCCGATGCCGAACTGCTGGGTGATCGGCAGCAGAATGACGACGAAGGCCGCCGTCGGTCCCGAGACATTGAAGCGCGAGCCCCCGGTCAGCGCGATCAGCGGGGCGGCGACCAGCACCGTATAGAGGCCATGCTGCGGCGGTACACCCACCGCGATCGCCAGCGCCATGGCCAGCGGAATGGCAATGATGCCGACCGTCAGCCCCGCGCTGACGTCGCCACGCAAGGCGCTGGCGTTATAGCCCTGTCGCAGAGCCTGGCGAAACGCGGCGAACAACGGCGGTGCCCTCATGTCGAAACGCTCCGTGTCTGACTGCGCATTGGCGAGGCCCTTGGCGGCTTTTTCATGGATGTTAACGCCACTTTCCCGATGGACGATCGAGTACGACCTTGGTCGCAAGCGGCCACCTTGCGTTGAGCACACCGGCTGCGAGGAGTAAACTGCCGCCCCCGTGAGATCCCGTGGAGCGCAGAAGCGATGCGTAAAGACAAGAAGCAGGTGATTGGCGAAGAGATTGGCGACGAGTCGATCAAGCTGTTTCTCGAGCCGGAACCGGCTGACGATACGCCTGCTTCGCTGCACAAGCTGATCAAGGCCTACCGTGGCCTGCGTATCGATGATTTCGAGCGATTCATCACCTTCTTCATCGAAGCAGGCTATGACCTCGAGGCACGCGACGCCCAGGGTAACGATTTCATCGATCTGGTCGCCGATCAGCGCCATGCGCGGCCATATATCGAGGCAATCGAAGCCGCTCGCGGCTGACACGGCCGACTGCAAGACCGCACCACGAAGTCCGCGACCTGGCGAGCCGTGACCCCAGGTGGCGACTGCAAGATTCGCAAATCGTTTTTCGCGCTGCAGCGCGTCGTCGAGCGCAGGGCATGGCCCGCTCCGGCGTGACGGGCGAGGGAAGGGGGCCAAAAGCCGACCTTCCGACAGCTGGCAGGCGTGCTTGCGCCTGTTTTCGAGCACTGGTTCTCGAACAGCGGTGTGGAAACCATCCTCCGTTTCCGACCGTCTGGCTGGTGGGGTTCACGTGGCTGCACACCGTGGTCGCGACAGTTTAATGCTGTGATTCTGGAGAACGCGTTAATGACGCAACACGATAGCGAAGCAGTGGATCTGGTGTTGGTGGGGGCCGGCATCATGAGCGTGACCCTCGCGGTACTGCTCAAGGAGCTCGACCCCGGCATTCGGCTGGAAATCGTCGAGCAGCAGGAATCCGGAGCCGTGGAAAGCTCCAACCCGTGGAACAATGCCGGCACCGGTCACGCCGGGCTCTGCGAGTTGAATTACACCCCCGAGGGCAAGGACGGCACGATCGACATCGCCAAGGCTGTCCATATCAACACCCAGTTCGAGGTTTCCAAGCAGTTCTGGGCCTACCTCGCCGGCCGCGAAGGCTTCGGTTCCCCACGCGACTTCATCAATCCTGTTCCGCACCTGAGCTTCGTACGCGGCAGCAAGGATATCGCCTATCTCAAGAAGCGCTTCGAGGCGATCACCCAGCATCACGCCTTCGCCGACATGACCTACAGCGAGGACCGCGCCACCCTCGCCGAGTGGATGCCGTTGATGATGCCCGGACGCGATCCGAACGAGCCGATTGCCGCGACCTATGCCGCGAACGGGACGGACGTCAATTTCGGCGCTGTGACCAACCAGATGCTCGGGTATCTGAGCAAGATCGGCGGCGTCAAGGTGTCGTACAACCAGAGAGTCACCGGCCTGGCACGCAACGCCCAGGGCTGGAAGGTCGACATCAAGAACACCCAGAGCGGCGGTTCGCGTGAGGTGCAGGCCGGCTTCGTGTTCCTCGGCGCTGGCGGCGCGGCTCTGCCGTTGCTGCAGATGTCGGGTATCGAAGAAGGGCGCGGTTTCGGTGGCTTCCCGGTGAGCGGCCAGTGGCTGCGCTGTGACAACCCCGAGGTGGTCGCCCAACACCAGGCCAAGGTCTACAGCCTGGCCGCAGTAGGCGCCCCGCCAATGTCGGTGCCGCACCTGGACACCCGAGTGGTCGACGGCCACAAGTCGTTGCTGTTCGGGCCCTATGCCGGGTTCACCACCAAATTCCTCAAGCGCGGCTCGTTCCTCGACCTGCCGCTCTCCGTGCGGCCGGGCAATATCGGCCCGATGCTCGCGGTAGCGCGCGACAACATGGATTTGACTCGCTACCTGATCAAGGAAGTGATGCAGTCCATGGAAGATCGCCTGGACACGCTGCGCGGCTTCTATCCGCAAGCCAAGGCTGAAGACTGGCGCCTGGAAATTGCTGGTCAGCGCGTGCAGATCATCAAGAAGGATCCGAAGAAAGGCGGCATTCTGCAGTTCGGGACCGAGCTGGTTTCGGCAAAGGATGGCTCGATCGCCGCACTGCTCGGTGCGTCGCCGGGCGCATCGGTTACCGTGTCCATCATGCTCGATCTGCTCGAGCGCTGCTTCCCCGAGCAGTACCGCTCCGAGGCCTGGAGCCGCAAGCTGGAGGAGATCTTCCCGGCGCGCGAAGACGTTCTGAAGAAGGATGCTGTGGCCTATCGTGAGGTGAGCACGTTGTCGGACAAGCGCCTTGGCCTGATCAGCTGACGCGGGTCTCGCGCTGTTGCAAAAGCCGCCTGGCACTCAGCGTGCCAGGCGGCTTTTTCGTTGCGTGTTCGTTGTGTGCGCTCAGCCAACCAAAGCGTCGTCGGGCAGGCGCTGCCCGATCCAGCCGAGGTGCGCATGGGTCACCTCGCGCCAGGCGGCTGCGGCAGGCCGCTGGCTGGCCGTCAGCAGCATCTGGCAACAACCGGAGGCATCCAGAAGCGCGAAGTGGCGGCGGGGGCGTCGGTGCAGCAGTGGCAGCAAGCGCATTAGCGCGGTCTCTTGAGGCTCTGATGGCTGCGTTATGCCACGCCCGGGTGACAATGGCGTGACTGGACAGCGCCATCCGTCGGTCACTGTCGGGGGGCTGCGGCGATGGTTATACTGCCGCCCATTCCTCGTCCAACTGGAGAAGACAGCATGCTGCAACGCCTGGTGTTCGGCCTGTTTACCCTGTGTGCCCTGACGCTGACCGGCTGCGCCCTCAGCCCCCAGCAGCTCGATCCAAATCCCAAACTCACCGGGACGATCAATCCGGTCGGCCAGGGCCAGCCGGTGGTGGTGAGGGTGGTCGACGGGCGTTCGTCGCCCGCTCTCGGCACGCGCGGCGGGCTCTATCCGGAAACCAGTTCGATCATCGTGCCGGCGGACAAGCTGCTGCCCAAGCTGCAGGCGCAGACCGAGGCGGCGGTCAGGCTGCTTGGTTTCACCCCGTCGGCCAACGCCTATAACGCGCCGCAGCTGACCCTCACGCTGGCCGAGCTGAAGTACCAGTCGCCGAAGGAGGGGTTGTACGTCACCGAGGCCAACATCGGGGCGACTTTGCGCGTGGATGTGCAGAACGGCGGCCGCCGTTACAACGGGCGCTATGGGGCTTCGCTCAACCAGCGCTTCGGCATGGCGCCCAACGAGCAGACCAACACCAAGCTGGTCAGCGACGTGCTGAGCGATGCGCTGAGCCGCGTATTCCGCGATCAGAACATTGGCCAGCTGCTGGCACAGTAAGCACGGTCGAATGAAAAAGCCCGCCATTTGGCGGGCTTTTTTGTTGCGTCGCGATCAGCGCACGCCGGAGTTGCGCAGTGCGGTCGGCGTGTACTGGTTGGAGTTGGCCTTGTAGTTGTAGGTGTAGGGATTGCGTTCCTCGTTCTTCATGCCCATCACCAGATACCGGCCGGAGACCAGGTCATACAGGGTTTCCATCGAGTACAGCGGCACCTGCACATTGTAGATGTACTGGCTGTGTGCTTCGGCTACCCGCCACAGCGTACCGCGGCCATCGTAATGATCGATCTCGGCGGCCTGCCAGGTGTCCTCGTCGATGAAGAAGTGGCGCTTGGCATAGATATGGCGCTCGCCCGGCTTGAGCGTCGCCTCGACTTCCCATACGCGGTGCAGTTCGTAGCGGGTCAGGTCCTGATTGATATGGCCGGCCTGGATGATGTCATCGTACTTGTGCTTGGGCGAGTCCAGGCGATAGGAGTTGTAAGGGATATACAGCTCTTTCTTGCCGATCAGCTTCCACTCGTAGCGGTCCGGCGCACCGTTGAACATATCGAGGTTGTCGGAAGTCCGCAGGCCGTCGGCGGCGGTGCCCGGGCCGTCATAGGCAACCTGCGGCGCACGGCGCACGCGGCGCTGACCGGCGTTGTAGATCCAGGCCATGCGCGGCTCCTTGACCTGGTCCAGGGTTTCGTGGACCAGCAGCACGTTGCCGGCCAGGCGCGAGGGCTCGGTGACCTGCTGCTTGAAGTAGAACAGCACGTTACCGTGCTTCTCCGGTGAGTAGTCGCTGAGGCTGTCGGTGTAGACGACCTCGTCGACGAATTTCACCAGGTTGAAGCTGCCGTTCACCTGCGGTGTGGCCTGGGCAATGACACGGCGGGCCGAACCGCCGCGGTAGCGGGTGATGTGGTTCCAGACCACCTCGAGGCCGTCCTGCGGGATCGGGAAGGCGATGGCGGTATCGAAGCCTTCGAGGCCGTTGCCGCCCCGTACCAGCTTGGCGTTGCGTGCGTTGTGTGCGGCAGCCTCGTAGATATGGGCCGGCATCGCGGCGCTGCGGCGCGTCTCGTAGACGGGCAGGCGATAGGTGTCGGGGTAGCGCTTGAGCATGGCGATCTGACCTGGGGTCAGGTTGTCCTTGTACTGCTCGTAGTTCTGCGCGGTGATGGTGAACTTCGGTTGATCACCGGGGAACGGGTCGCCGACGAAGCCGTTGTCGTCGACTGCCGCGGCGTCCATCGGCAGGCCTCCGGTCCAGGCCGGGATGGTGCCGGCGGCATTGCCGGCCTGTTCGGCGCCGATGGGCGTCAGGCTTTGGCCGAGCTTGGCGGCCTGATCCTCCGCTACGGCTGCCATGGCGCTGCTGCCGAGCAGTGCCAGTGATAGGGCCCCCAGGCTAAATAGCTTGCTTGTCATTGTTCTTATTCCTGTCTCCATGAATGGCGGGTTCCGCGCACCTGCCGATCGTTCGGTCGGTGCCGGCGGCGGTGCTCCTGTCGAGACCACCGTGCCCCTCGTCGATCTAATACAGCCTGCCGCTCTCCGGCTTGCATGGCTCTAGCTCGCTAGTTCGAGGTGTGCCGAGGGTGCCGTTGAGGCCGAAGCGCCGTCAAGGTCATACGGGTAAGGCTTGGATATCACCGTTGCGAATGGCACTTTCGCCCTTCGCTCCGTCGGAAACGCCGCGCACTGTGCCGGTCGCTCCGGTAGACTCCGCTCGCCCGTCATGCGGGCCTCTCGATCGACCCCCTGAAGCGGAGGTAAAGATGTCGCTGCAGGCGCATTTCTCGCAGGTTCCGAACCTGGCGTTGATTCTCAATATGCTCGCGCTGCTGAGTGCCTTCACCGGCGGCTGGCTGCTGCTGGCAACCCGTTGGCGCGTGTTGCAGGCCAAGGCGCGCCAGGTCGGCGCAAGCGTGCCGGCGCTCCCCAGCCCCGAAGTGCAGCTCAACCAGGTGTTCTATCGGTTCGGTTTCGCCGGGCTTGGCCTGGCCCTGCTGTTCTCCTGGGGCAGTCGGCTGCTCTGACGACCGCCGCGCGGCTAGAGCGCCAGGCCGGTCTTCAGCCGGTACTGGTTGCGCACCGGGTTGGCGTACTGCTGAATCAGATACGGCTGCTGCACGCTCGGGCAAGCGGCCAACCGCCGGCCCCATTCAGCCTTGGCCCGCGCCACCTCTTCGGCGTCGAACAGGCTCTCGGCCGTCGGCACCTGCAGTGCGTCATCGCGCTCTTCCCACATCGCATAGGCCAGGTAGTGAACCGGGAACAGGCGATAGTTGCCGAGGATCTGCCGATCGAGCTCGGCGGCCAGCTCCTTGGCATCCTCGGGAATCTGCTGCATCGGCGCGCCAAAGGCGAGGTGAACCCGTCCCTTGTAGCCGGTGATGCCCAGCGCAATGCTGGCGTCGTCCTCGCCGGGCGCCTTGGTGTAGCTGCCGGTGGTGGCCCGGATGTACAGCTCCCGAGCCTTGGCCTGGTCGCATGGGTCGTATTCGTAGCTGATCGAGACGGCCGTCGGGCGCAGGGCGGCCAGCGCCTCGGCAAATGGCTCGTCCTTGCGGCTCATGTGCAGCATCTTGAGAATTGCCGAGTCGGTGCGATCGTCCCCGTCCTTGGCACGGCCCTCCGCCTGGGCGATCCATACCGATTCACCGTCCTGGCGGATCGAATGATTGATGTAGGCCGACAGCACCTGGTAGGCCGCCAGCTTCTCGCGGCGCCCGCTGATGGAGCGGCGCACGATGAAGCTTTTGTTCAGGCGCATCAGGTCGCTGACGAAGGGGCGCTGCAGCAGGTTGTCTCCGATGGCGATGCGCGGGGTGCGCAGGCCGGCGTGGTAGACCGCGTAGTTGACGAACGCCGGGTCCATCACGATATCCCGGTGGTTGGCCAGGTAGAGGTAGGCGCGGCCTTGCTGCAACTGGTCGAGCCCCGAATAGGTCACCCCGTCGGTGGCGCGCTCGATCGTGCGATCTACATAGCTCTCGATGCGGTGTTGCAGAGCGTCGACCGAATCGATATCGGCGAATTCACGGTGCAGCCGCTTGGCGATCATCGGTTTGAGCGCCCAGCCCAGCGCGCCGGCCAGGCGCGGGAAGCGGAAGTGCGCAAGCACGTCGAGGAACTCGCGGTCGGCGAAAAGCCGGTTCATGACGGCCGGTACTTCGGCGTCGGCATAGGGGCGGATGGCTTCGAATTCGTCCATCATGTTCTCGTAAAGGAGGCGGAGGCGGCTGGCATGACGCGACGCCACGCCGCGCGCTGACGAAACGGTGCGCGGCAGCCGCACGGGAACCGCGGTCAGCGGCCCAGGTCTTTCGGTCACCCGGAGCGCCGGGCGAAATCAGGCGGCGATTATAACGATAAGTTACGCGGAGGCGCCGATGCTGGAAGTGCAGAATTATCAGTGTCCCTATTGCTGGGAAACGGTCGAGGCGGTGCTCGATCTCAGTGGCGGTGATCAGCAGTACGACGAGGATTGTCCGGTGTGCTGCCGCCCGGTGGTCTTCCTGCTGGAAACCGACGGTACCCGCTGGCAGCTCAGCGTGCGTAGAGAGGACGATTGATGCAGCGAATCTACGAGCCCTGCGACCTGCTCGAGGCGCAGGTGCTGATCGGCATGCTGGAGGCCGAAGGAATCGGCGCGTACATTGCCGGCGGCCATCTGCTCGGTGCGATGGGCGAGCTGCCTGCGCTCGGGCTGCTCGGCCTGCTGGTCGAGGATGACCAGGCGGAGCGGGCACGTCAGCTGATCGCCGCGTACAATGGCGCCGAACCGCTGCCCGGCGACGAACCGGAAAGCTATCCCGGTGAACTGATCTGTTGAGTCGTGTATGTGTGGCCGCTTCGCCCTGTTCCGTTGGAATGCGGAATTCTCTGCAATCCCCGGTTTTCCTGCTGACCAGCAGCCACACTGGAATCTTGCGCCGGGCGCGCAGGTGCTGCTGTTGCGCAGCGCGGCAGGCGGGCTGCGACTCGACCGGGTGCGCTGGGGGCTGACGCCGGCCTGGCTGACCGACTTCACCCGCACGCCGGCGCAGGCACGCTCGGAAACGCTCGCCGAGCAGCCGATGTTCCGCGAGGCCTATCAGCAGCGCCGCGGCTTGCTGCCGGCCAATGGCTTCTACGAATGGCGCGGACGCGTGCGCAAGCGGCCGTACTGGATGACCACCGAAGACTCGCTGATCTACTTCGCGGCGCTCTGGGAGCGTTACCCGGTTCAGGGCCAGGAGTACCTGAGCGCGGCCGTGGTCACCTTGCCGGCTGCCGATCAGCGCAGGCCGCTGTTGCTGTCGGGGGCAGCCTGTGCCGAATGGATCGACCCGCAGACACCCGAGCAGCGCCTGCGTGAGCTGCTGAATAGCCCGCAGCCACCCTTGCGCGAGCGACCGCTGGCGACCTTCGTCAACGACCCGGCGCTCGATGCGCCCCAATGCCTGACGCCAGCCAACTGAGTGGCCTGCCGCGGCACGGGTGCGCAGCGGTTGTCTGCTCGCCGGGCTGGCTCTAGGATACGGGCGGATCTTCCGGAGTACCGCCCATGCCCAAGCGCAACATTCTATCCGTGCTGGTCGCCGCCTCGCTGATGGCCGGCTGCCAGGCTGTCAACACGACCAGCGGCGGGGCCGTAGGCGTCGAGCGCAAGCAATACATGTTCAGCATGCTCTCCACCGAGCAGGTCAACCAGATGTACGCGCAGTCCTATCAGGAAACGCTGAGCGAGGCGGCGAGCAAGGGCGCGCTGGAGAAGAACAGTGCCATCAGCAAGCGCATCAACGCCATTGCCCAGCGCCTGATCGCCCAGGTCGGCGTGTTCCGACCCGATGCGGCTCAATGGGACTGGGATGTAAACGTGATCGACAGCGAAGAGTTGAATGCCAACTGCGGGCCCGGCGGCAAGATCATCTTCTACACCGGCCTGGTGGAAAAGCTGAACCTGACCGACGACGAGATCGCTGCGGTCATGGGGCATGAAATCGCGCATGCCTTGCGCGAGCATGGCCGTGAGGCGATGTCCAAGGCGTACGGCGTGCAGATGGCCACTCAGCTGGGCTCGGCCTTTGGAGTCGACGCGGGCAGCCTGCAACTGGCGAACATGGGTGTTGAATACCTGATGACGCTGCCCAACAGCCGCTCCAACGAAAACGAGGCGGACCTCATCGGGCTGGAACTGGCGGCACGTGCCGGTTACAACCCCAAGGCTGCCATCAGTCTGTGGCAGAAGATGGCGTCCGCCGGTGGCTCGGCCCCGCCGGAGTTCATGAGCACCCACCCCTCCTCGAGCAGCCGTATCGAGGCGCTGCGCAATACCGTGCCGAAGGTGATGCCCCTTTACGAGCAGGCCCGCCGCTGAGGCGGGACGTTTTGCCTAGAGTGTGGAAAGGCCGTCGCCGAGCGCGCTGTGCAACCCCAGTTGCAGGCGCGCGTTCTCCAGGTCGAGCAGGGTACTGACGTCCTCGATTTCCCCGGCGGAATTGAACGTCCATAGCGAAATCGCCGCGACGGCCAAGATCTTGTCGTTGGCCGGGCAGCCCAGCAACGGGCGGGTGAGGGTGCCCATCACCGTGCAGGTGGTGACGACCCGATGGCCTTCGCACAGGCATTCATCGACCACCACTTCCAGATCGGGAACGGCGTTGCGCACGTCGCGCACCAGTTCAGCGAAGCCGGCCGCGTTGAGCGGTTGCCCGCCTACCGAGCTCTTGTAGCTGAAATAGCGGCTCTGCAGTTGCTCGGAAAGAGCCAGGCGGCCTTTGTTCCAGCTCAGATCGATATGGGTACAGACTCGTTTCTTGCGTCCATCCGCCGACATGCAGCCTGATCTCCTCGAACGCTGGTAGGCACTGCGATCAGCACTCTACCAGCTGGCTTCGTCGGCGGATTTGCGCTGGGTATCAGCTTGAAACGATACCGCTCATGCTGACCGCCTCGTACGCTGCATAGATCGCCAGCACGGCGAACGCGGCCGCTGCGATCCGGCGAATCAGCGTCAGGGGCAGGCGGTCGGCGGCGAAGTGGCTGGCCAGCACCACCGGGACGTTGGCGATCAGCATGCCAAGGGTCGTGCCGATCACGACGAGGACCAGTTGCGGATACTGGGCTGCCAGCATCACGGTGGCGACCTGAGTCTTGTCGCCCATCTCGGCGATGAAGAACGCGATCAGCGTGGCGAGGAAAGGCCCGTAGGCGCGGCCGAGCCGGGCGTCATCGTCATCGAGCCGGTCGGGAATAAGCGTCCAGACGGCGACAAGGGCAAAGCTCAGGGCGAGAATCCAGCGCAGCATCACGGGCGACAGCAGATCGGAGACGATGTTGCCGAGCAGGCCGGCAGCGGCATGGTTGGCCAGGGTGGCGACGACGATGCCCCAGATGATCGGCCAGGGGCGGCGATAGCGGGCGGCCAGGAGCAGGGCGAGGAGCTGGGTCTTGTCGCCAATTTCCGCCAGGGCAACGATGAAAGTAGGGACTGCGAGGGCTTCCAAACGGCATTCCTTGAGGGCGGGTCGAGATGATCACCATGGCACGCACCGCCTGCCCGCCCGGGTCAGGAGTACATGCCATGGGTCTTGTCAGACAGCGCCGCAGATGCGGTTCGGTCGCATACGCCATGGTCTGTGGACCAAGTGTGTTGACGCATGCCAGGCGTGCGCTTGCGCGCGCCTGAGACTACTCCCCCAGAGGACGGCGGCGAGTTTGCCGAACTGCTCGCCGTCGCGCAACCCTTGGTCGGAAAGCGGCCCTCCGCTCAGCCCTTGCGAGCCTGGTAGATGCGGAAACCATCGGCTTCGGCCAAGGTGTGGCAGGCGCCTAAACTGGCTTCGATCAGCGGCCGATAGCGCAGGAAGGCGTTGGCCACCAGACGGATTTCGCCGCCCGCGCGCAGGTGTTCGCCGGCTTTCGCCAGCAGCGCTTCGCTGGCCGCATAACTGGTGTGTACACCCTGGTGGAAGGGCGGGTTGCTGACGATCGCGTCCAGCTGCCGGGGCGCGGCATCGATGCCGTCACCGGCCAGCACTTCGCCTTGCAAACCGTTTGCGGCGAGGGTCAGCTCGCTGCTGCGGACGGCGAAGGCGTCGACATCCAGCAGCACCAGTTCGCTCGCGGGATAGCGGCGCTTCAACACCGCACCGAGAACGCCGGCGCCACAGCCGAAGTCCAGTACGCGGCCTGGCGGCAGGTCGTCCAGATGTTCCAGCAGCAGCGCACTGCCACGGTCCAGGCGGCCATGGCTGAACACCCCCGGAAGGCTGACCACCTCGAGCGGCCCGTCGGCGAGTTCGAGCCGGTAGTGCCGGGCCAGCCGGGCCAACTCCGGCGCAGCCGGCGCCTGGCTGACTTCGACTTGCCAGAGCTGACAATGCCGTGCGTTGTCCAGTTTTCGCGGCCGGCCGAAGGCCGCCAGCTGTTTGCCGGCGCGCTCGATGCCGCCGCGCTTCTCGCCGACGATGTAGAGCGGCCGACCGTGCAGCCGGGCTGCGAGTGCCTGCAGCAGATAATCGGCCAGCTCACGCGACTTGGGGAGAAACAGCACGGCTCCGGCCAGATCCTCGTCCGGGGCCTCGGTGCCGAAGTGGCAGCGCCCGTGGAATCGCGCCTCCAGGCGTTGCCAGTCGCCGGCGTGCCAGGTCCAGCCGCGGGCATCGACCAACCGGCCCAGCAGGTCGTCGGCGGGCAGGCCAACCAGCAGCAGTTGGCCGGTGAACAGCTCGGCCTGGCGCAGCAGAACTTCGCTTCGAGGGTCCATGATGCCTCCCTGAAAAGCCGCGCAGCTTACCAGCCCGGATCGCTGTGCCGACAGTCAGCCGACCTGGCGCAGCGGCGTGCCAGCAAAGAAAGCCGCGGCGTTTTCGGCCATCTGCTCGACAATGCGCTGTCGCGCTTCGCGGCTGCCCCAGGCGCTGTGCGGCGTCACGATCAGGCGCGGTATGTCGGTGGCCAGCAGCGGATTGTTGTCCTGCGGTGGTTCGCTGGTCAGCACGTCGGTGGCCGCGCCACCGAGGTGGCCTGTGCGCAGCGCGTCAGCCAGGGCCTGTTCGTTGACCAGGCCGCCGCGCGCCGCGTTGATCAGAAAGGCCCCCGGTTTCATCATGCGCAGCTCGCGCTCGCCGATCAGATCGCGCGTCTGTTCGGTGAGCGGACAATGCAGTGTCAGGGCATCGACCTGCGGCAACAATTCGTCGAGGCCGAGCCGCTCGGGCCGGGTGGGGCGCCCCGGCAGATTGCCGACCAGGACCTGCATGCCGAACGCCTCGGCCAGGCGCGCCACCGCGCTGCCCAGCTCGCCATGGCCGAGCAGCCCGAGCTTCTTGCCGGCGAGCTCGACGATCGGGTAGTCCAACAGGCAGAACTGGCCGCTCTGCTGCCAGCGGCCCTGGGCGACCGCCGCCTGATAATTCGGAAGGCGGGTTGCCAGCGCCAGCAGCAGCGCCAGCGTATGCTGCGCGACCGTCGGCGTGCCGTACGCCTGGCAATTGCACACGGTTATGCCCAGTCGACGGGCGGCAGCCAGGTCGATGTTGTTGACGCCCGTGGCGGCGACCAGAATCAGCTTCAGGTCAGGGCAGGCGGAAAGCGTCTCGTCGCTCAGCGCGACCTTGTTGACGATGGCCACCTGGGCGCCGCGCAGTCGCTCGACGATGTCCTGTGCTGGGGTCTGCTCGTAACAGTCGAAGGTCTCGAAGGCATCGCGCAGGGCGGAGAAATCCAGGTCGCCCTGGTCGAGCGGGGCGAGGTCGAGAAAGACGGCGCGTTTTGACATCAACTGTACCTTTTCGGATCGGGCGGGGCGGATCGACAATGCCCCGAGCAGGTTTCTAGCGGAGGTGATCGTGTATTGGATGGAATTTCTGACAGTCGCTCTGGTGCATCTGCTGGCCGTCGCCAGCCCCGGGCCGGATTTTGCGGTGGTGGTGCGCGAGAGCGTCACCCAGGGCCAGCGAGCCGGGCTGTGGACCGCGCTTGGCGTGGGCAGCGGCATCTTCGTGCACATCGCCTATTCGCTGCTGGGCATCGGCCTGATCGTCTCGCAGTCGATCCTGCTGTTCAACCTCTTCAAGTGGCTGGCTGCCGGCTACCTGGTCTATCTGGGCTGGAAGGCGCTGCGCGCCAGGCCGCAACTCGAGGCGGCGACGCTGACGGCGGGCCCGGTACCGACGCGGCGCGCGCGTCAGGCGTTCACCGTGGGCTTTGTCACCAACGGTCTGAACCCGAAAGCCACGCTGTTCTTCCTGTCGTTATTCACCGTGGTTATCAGCCACGATACTCCGCTGGCAGTGCAAGCCGGTTACGGGCTATATCTGGCCTGCGCCACGACGCTCTGGTTCTGCCTGGTGGCCTGGCTGTTCAGCCGGGACCGCGTGCGAGCAGGCTTCGCACGCATGGGGCACTGGTTCGACCGTGTGACCGGTGCCGTACTGATCGCGCTCGGCGCACGCCTGGCGCTGAGCGAGATCGGCTAGCACGCAGACGCATCCGGAAATAATCCGCCGGTTTGCCCTGGCGCGGCCCGTTCTAGAGTGGCGTTACAACTCCAACAAGAAACAGGAAGCCGTCATGTTGCAGACCCGCGTGATCAAGCCCGCCGCCAATGCCTATCCGTATCCTCTGCTGATCAAGCGCCTGCTGTTGTCCGGGCTGCGCTATGAGCGAACCCGTGAAATCGTCTACCGCGACCAGCTGCGCTTCGACTACCGCACGCTGAACCAGCGCATCGCGCGCCTGGCCAATGTGCTCACGGCGGCCGGCGTCAAGGCGGGGGATACGGTGGCAGTGATGGACTGGGACAGTCATCGCTACCTGGAATGCATGTTCGCCATTCCGATGATCGGTGCGGTGGTGCACACCATCAACGTGCGCCTGTCGCCCGAGCAGATCCTCTACACGATGAACCATGCCGAGGATCGTTTCGTCCTGGTCAACCGCGATTTCGCGGCCCTCTACCAGGGGATCGCCGGGCAACTGACCACGGTGGAGAAGACCCTGCTGATCAGCGACGGTGAGGCCGGCGAGGCGCAATTGCCGGACTGCATCGGCGAGTACGAGAGCCTGCTTGCTGCAGCGTCGCCCGAATACGACTTCCCCGACTTCGACGAGGACTCGGTCGCCACGACGTTCTACACCACCGGTACCACCGGCAATCCCAAGGGCGTGTACTTCACCCATCGTCAGCTGGTGCTGCACACCCTGGCCACCGCGGTCACCGTCGGCTGCCGCGAGAATCCGCGGCTGATGGGCTCGGGCGACGTCTACATGCCGATTACGCCGATGTTTCACGTGCATGCCTGGGGCTTGCCATACGTGGCCACCATGCTTGGCCTCAAACAGGTCTACCCGGGGCGTTACGACCCCGAGTTGCTGATCGACCTGTGGCGCCGCGAAGGCGTGACCTTCTCGCATTGCGTGCCGACCATCGTGCAGATGCTGCTCAACGCCAAGGCCGCGCAGGGCGCCGATTTTGCCGGCTGGAAGATCACCATTGGCGGCAGTGCGCTCACCCGTGGCCTCTACGACCTGGCCAAGGCGCGCGGGATGGAGCTGATCGCCGCGTATGGCATGTCCGAAACCTGCCCGCTGATTTCCGGCGCGCACATAAACGACGAGCTGCTTGCTGCCGATGAAGAGGCGCGCGTCCAGTTTCGCCTCAAGGCCGGCGTCCCGGTCGTGCTGGTGGACGCGGCGATTCAGGCACCCGATGGCAGCTTCCTGCCAGCCGATGGCCAGTCGCAGGGCGAGCTGGTGCTGCGCGCGCCCTGGCTGACGCAGGGCTATTTCAACGAGCCGGAAAAGAGCGAGGAGCTCTGGGCCGGTGGCTGGCTGCATACCGGCGATGTGGCGACGCTCGACGAGATGAGCAACATCGACATCCGTGACCGCATCAAGGATGTGATCAAGACCGGTGGCGAGTGGATTTCCTCGCTCGCCCTTGAAGGGCTGATCAGCCGGCACCCTGCCGTGCGCGAGGTCGCGGTGGTCGGCGTGCCGGATGAGCGCTGGGGCGAGCGGCCGTTCGCACTGCTCGTGCTGGGCGCCGGCGAGCAGCTCGATGCGCGTGGGCTGCAGCAGTTTCTCGAGCCCGCAGTAGCCGAAGGTCTGATCAACAAGTGGGCCGTACCCCAGCAGATCGCCGCGGTCGCGGAAATTCCCAAGACCAGCGTCGGCAAGCTCGACAAGAAGCGCATCCGCAGCGACATCGCCGCCTGGACGAAGGCGGGCTCGGCCCAGGTGTCGTCTCTGTAGCGCGTCACGGCAGGCATCGGGCTGACCTGGCCGGTGGCTCGTCGGCGCGCGCGGGCGCCGACCTGCTGCAGGCGGCGAGCTGGCTATTGAAACCAGCTTCGGCCGCCGCCATTTTCATCGGCAATTCCGCTCGCTTCAGGATCCGCCATGCACACCGCCACAGCCGCGCTCATCCGCGAAACCTTCCCCGTCGGCCCGTTGCAGTGCAACTGCACGATCATCGGCGATCCGCTGACCGGCAAGGCCCTGGTCGTCGATCCGGGCGGCGACCCGGAGCGGATCATGGCGCGGCTGGAGGCGCTCGGGCTGCGGCTGGTCAGCATCATCCATACCCATGCGCATCTGGACCATTTTCTGGCGTCCGGACAGATGAAGGAACGAACCGGTGCCACGCTGCATCTGCACAAGGACGACCAGTTCCTCTGGGACAACCTCGAGCTGCAATGCCGCATGTTCGGCGTGCCCTACACGCCGGTGCCGGCACCGGATCGCTGGCTGTCCGACGACGAGGAGCTGGCCTGCGGCTGCGGGGTGGCGTTGCACACGCCCGGGCATACGCCGGGGTCGATGAGCTTCTGGTTCGCCGATGCCAAGCTGCTGATCGCCGGTGACACCCTGTTTCGCCGCGGTATAGGCCGGACCGACCTGTGGGGTGGCGATTATTCGACCATCGAGCGTTCCATCCGCCAGCGGCTTTATCGCCTCGACGAAGACGCCACCGTAGTGACCGGGCATGGTCCCGACACCTGCCTGGGCGAGGAAATGCGCGAAAACCCCTTCGTCCGGGCCTGAAAGGGCCGAAGCGTGGTACACCGCGCGGCCACCTGCGGTAGCGGGTGGTAAGCTCTGGGCCTGGCCGGTGCGTTGTGTGCCCGGTCTGACCATCGAAGGACATAGGAACGCGTTATGAAGACCCTGAGCAAGTTTTCCGCCATGGCAGTAGGCATCGCGCTGCTGGCCGGCTGCACCACCAACCCTTATACCGGCGAGCGCGAGGCGGGCAAGGCGGGCGTCTACGGCGGGATTGGTGCCGTCACCGGCGCGGTCATCGGTGCAGCCACCTCGAGCAAGAAAGACCGCACCAAGGGCGCGCTCATCGGGGCGGCGGTCGGTGGCGCCGCCGCCGGTGGCTACGGTTATTACGTCGACACCCAGGAAGCCAAGCTGCGGCAGACGCTGCAGGGCACCGGCGTTCAGGTGCAGCGCAACGGTGACAACCTGACGCTGATCATGCCCGGTAACATCACCTTCGCCAGCAATTCGGCGGACATCTCCAGTTCCTTCTACCCGACCCTCAATTCGCTGGTGCAAGTGTTCAAGGAGTTCAACAAGAACGGCGTCGAGATCGTCGGTCATACCGACAGCACCGGCTCGATGCAGCTGAACCAGGATCTGTCCAATCGTCGCGCGCAGAGCGTGGCGGCCTACCTCACCGCCAATGGTGTTGCAGCGTCGCGTATCTCGGCATTCGGTGTTGGGCCGAACCAACCGATCGCCAGCAACGACACCGCCGCGGGGCGCGCGCAGAACCGCCGCGTGGAGATCAATCTCCGTCCGCTCTGAGCGTTTTGACCTGGCGAGGCCAGGGCAGGCCTCGCCGGTGACGTGAAACAGGCGTCAAATACCCTTCAGGCTGCGCTTTTTCTATGGAACCTCTCCGCACGCTTCGACTCTCAAACGGTTGAAGCACGCCAGTAGTGGCGCAGAGGAGGTCGAATGGAAGATCGTCCCGCTTTCCATTCCCGCAAGCCTTGGCTGCCGCTGCTCGTCACGCTGGCGCTCATGGCGGGGCTGGGTGGCTGGATCGGCTGGCAATGGCATGCCCAGGAAAGCCGAACCCGGATCGAGCAGGAGCAGCGTTTCACGTTCGCGGTCGACGACATCGAGCAGACGCTGCGTGCGCGCATGCGCGCTTACGAGATGGTGCTGCGCGGCATGGCGGGGCTCTATGCCGGCAGCGCCGAGCTGAATGCCGAGGAATGGGGGCGAGCCTCCGACCAGCTGCAACTGCAGGACTTCTATCCCGGTATCCAGGCCGTGGCATTGGCCCGCTACGCCACCCGCGAGACGATCGTCCCGCTGGTCGAATCGATCCGAGCTGGCGGGCGCCCCCTGTTTCGCATCTATCCGCAAGGCCTGCGCGACGAGTACCTGTTCGTTGAGCACATCCACCCGACCGACTGGCGCAATCGGCGGGTGATGGGCTTTGACATGTTCAGCGAGGCGACCCGGCGCGAAGCGATCGTCGCCGCACGCGACAGCGGCAACCCGGTGCTGACCGGCCCCCTGCGTCTGAAGCAGGAAACCGAGCAGGATGTGCAGAGCGGCGTGCTGCTGTACTTCCCCCTGTACCGGCCGAACTCGCCGATCACTACCGTGGAAGAACGCCGCCGCGCCTTCTTCGGCACAATGCATGGCGCCTTTCGCCTGACCGACCTGATGGAAGGCATCCTCGGTTCGCGTAGCGACAGCCTGCTGCTGCAGTTGTTCGATGCCGGCAACCCAGAGGTGCCGCTGCTGGCCGGGCGTGGTGGCATCGACCCGAACGCGCGCTTTCAGCGCACGCGCAACATCTACATGTACGGCCGCAGCTGGCAGTTGAAGGTCGCCAGTACGCGGCAATACGAGGCCGCCGCGCAGCGCAGCTCGCTCGGCTTCAACCTGCTGCCGACGCTGGCCGCGGCCATGCTGTTTTCCCTGCTGGTCGGCGGCTATCTCTATCTTCGCGAGCGGGCCTTGCGCCAGAGCGAGGCCGCAAGCCTGCTCGCCCGCGAGCGGGAGGCGCGTTTTCGCCAGCTGATCGAACAACTGCCGGTAGCCACGCTGCTGTGCAACGCCAGCGGGCGAATCGAGCTGGCCAACCAGAGTGCGGCGAACCTCTTGGGCAGCAGCACGTCGCTGCTCGCCGGCGAGCGTGCCAGCCGCTACCTGCCGGAGCTGACGAGCAGCGACTCGGTGTCGCTGCGGGTGACGGCGACCCAGCAGGAAACCCAGGCAATTCGCGAGGACGGCAACCCGATTCCGGTGGCGCTCAGCCAGACCAGCTTCAAACAGGACGACGCCCTGTTCTATGTGGTCAACCTCGTCGATCTGCAGGCGCGCAAGCGCGACGAGGAGCGCTTTCGCAATGTCGTCGAAGCCTCGCCGAATGCCTTCGTGCTGGTCGACAGCCACGGCATCATCGTCATGGTCAATCGCCAGACCGAGCTGCTGTTTGGCTACAACCGCCAGGAGCTGCTCGGCCAGGCCCTGGAAATCCTCCTGCCCGAAGCCACCCGCGAGGCGCATCGAGGGCTGCGCCAGGCCTTCAGCGAACATCCGGAGCCGCGGCGCATGGGTAGCAACCGCGAGCTGTTCGGCCGTCATCGCGATGGCAGCCTGTTGCCGGTGGAGATCGGTCTGTCGCCGCTGCGCAGCGGCGACGAAGTCCTGGTGCAGGCGGTGATCATCGACATCAGCCATCGCAAGGCGGCCGAGCGGCGGCTGCGCGACCAGGCCGACCAGCTGGCGGTGGCCAACCGTTACAAGTCCGAATTTCTCGCCAACATGTCGCATGAGCTGCGCACACCGCTCAACAGCATCCTCATTCTCAGCGATCAGCTGCGGCAGAACGCTCAGGGCAACCTCAGCGAAAAGCAGGTGCGCCACGCCGATATCATGCATCGCGCCGGCCACGACCTGCTGCAGATGATCAATGACGTGCTCGACCTGGCCCGTATCGAATCCGGCCATATGCAGCTCAGTCTCGAGCCGGTCGACCTGCGGCAATTGCTCGACGAGGCGCAGGCGGCGCTCGGGCCGATGGCGGCACAGAAGGGCTTGACCCTGACCACGACGCTCGAGCCTGGCGCACCGATCAGCCTGGACAGCGACCGGATCCGTCTGCAGCAGATCCTGCGCAACCTGCTCACCAATGCGCTGAAGTTCACCGAACGCGGGCGCGTCGAGGTGAAGATTCGCTGCAAGGAAGGCGCCGCTGCGCACGAATGTGCGGTGCTGCAGATCGTCGTATGCGACACCGGGATCGGCATTCCTGCCGAGGAGCAGGAACGGATCTTCCAGGCGTTCCAGCAGATCGACGGCTCGATCAGCCGCCAGTACGGCGGCACCGGGCTGGGGCTGGCCATCACGCGGCAACTGGTCGAGGTGCTGGGCGGCCGCATCTGGGTCGAGAGCGAACCGGGCAAGGGCTCGTGCTTCAGCGTCGAGTTCGGGCTGCCGCGCCATACGCCCAGCGCCCCCCGCCCGGAGCGCGCCCCGCTGATCTCCCGGCAGGAGGGCGCGGCGCCCGGCGTGTTGATCATCGAGGACGATGCCGACTTCGCCTCGGTGGTGGCCGAGGTCGCGCACACCCATGGCTTCGCCCCGCTGGTGTGCGCGGACGGCGAGCAGGGCATCGAAGCCTTGCGTCATGGGCGTTTCGCCGCGGTGATCCTCGACATCCTGCTGCCGGACGTCAGTGGCTGGGAAATCTACCGTCAGCTGCGCAACGATGAGCGTCATCAGCGTATGCCGGTGGTGATCATTTCCTGCGTGCCTCAGCCGGGCGAGTGGCACGACGACCACGGGCGCTATCTGATGAAGCCGGTTTCACAGGCCTCGCTCGAGCGGCTGTTCATCGAACTCGGCCGGCGTGAAAGCAATCCGCTGCGCCTGCTGCTGGTCGAGGCCGATCCGCGCCGGCGTGCGCAGCTACGTGATTATCTCGAGCGGCTCGGCTACAGCGTCAGCGTTACCGGCACCAGCGAGGCGGCGAGGCTGGCCTTCGCCGAACGCGCCTACGGCGTACTGGTCGTCGACTATGAACTCCCCGATGCACAGGGAAGCGATCTGCTCGATGCGCTCGATCGGCTACGGCCATTGAAGGAGGTAAGGGTGGTGGTACTGAGTGAGACGGCTCCCGATGCGGCGCAGCTTTCCCGGCTGCAGCGCTATCCCGTGACGCTTTTATCGCGCGCGGACGAACTGCAGGCGTTGGGCGAAGCCCTGAACGTGCACGGACATTCACAGTTCATGCCGGCCGAACGCAGCGTCGCGTTGGGACAGCGCGTGCTGCTGGTCGACGAGGACGTGCGCCTGCTGTACTCGCTGACCGGGGACCTGGATACGCTCGGCCTGCAGGTGGAGGCGGTCACCGGTCCCGGCGAGGCGCTGCAGCGCTTCGATGACGGCGCCTTCGATCTGGTCATGATCGACATGAGTCGGGCCGAGAGCGAAGCTGCCGAACTGCCGCGCCGGCTGAAAGAGGAGCACGCCTGCCAGGTCCCGGTGATTGCGCTGCTGGCGCAGCCCGACGAGGCCGCGCGTGCCCTGGCCGGCGGAGCTGATGCCTGGCTGGCCAAGCCGGTCACCCATGAGGCGCTGCTGTCGGTGTTGGAGCAGAGCCTCGGGCTGCGGAGACCGGGTATCGATGAGGAGGAGTAACGTCTTGCGTCCTGCCAATCCGCTAAGCGCCCAGCCGGGGCGCAGCCATTGCCTTGCTGGTATGACGCTCGGGCCGGCGGAGCTGCTGCCATGGCCGTGACCCAGCTCAAACCGCAGGCGCGGCGACGCACGCTGCTGGTGGTCGATGACCGCGAAGCCAACCTGGTCGCCATGGAGGCGCTGCTGGGCGATGGCGACTGGCAGGTGCATGGCGTCAGCTCCGGCGAGGCGGCGCTCAAGGCGCTGCTCGAACTGGATGTCGAGCTGGTGCTGCTCGACGTGCAGATGCCCGGCATGGACGGCTTCGAGGTGGCGCGGCTGATGCGGGCCAACCCGCACACCCGCTATACGCCGATCATCTTTGTCTCGGCCATTGCCCACACACGCGAATCGGTCCTGCGCGGCTACGCGACTGGCGCAGTGGATTTCGTTCTCAAGCCCTTCGATCCGCAGGTACTCAAGCACAAGATCAACACGCTGCTCGCCCACGAGCACAACCGCCGCGACCTGCAGCTGCTGTCGCAGCAGCTCGACAGCGCCCGCGCCTTCAACGCCTCGGTGCTGAACAACGCGGCCGAGGGCATCCTGGTGGTCGGCGAGGACGGCATCATCAGCTTCGCCAACCCGGCCATCGCGCAGATGCTCGAGTCCCGCGTCGAGGCGCTCCAGGGCACTCCGCTGCTCGAGCACCTGGCTTCGCCCGAGGTCGGCGGCCCCTGGCGTGACACGGAGTTCTACCGCCAGTGGCGGGCGGGGGCCACTTATCGCTTGCACGAGGCGCAACTGCACAAGGCCGACGGCGGCCACCTGCCGGTCGCGCTGTCCTGCTCGCCGCTGCCACGCCAGCAGCGCTCGATGGTGGTGCTGGCGCTGGACATGTCGGTCGTGCGCAACCTGCACGTTCAACTCGAGACGCAGGCGGTCACCGATTCGCTCACCGGGCTGCTCAACCGCCGAGGCTTCCACCAGGCGCTGGAGTCGGCGCTGGCGCGGGTCGACCGTAACGGCAAGGGCATGGCCGTGCTCTATATCGACCTCGATGGCTTCAAGCGCATCAACGATTCGCTGGGGCATGACGCCGGCGACGAGATTCTCTGCCGGGTCGCGCGCATGCTCGAGGCTTGCATGCGCCCGTACGACATCATCGCCCGCATGGGCGGCGACGAATTCACGGCGTTGCTCGATTCGCTCGACCATCCCGAAGATGCGGCCAAGGTTGCCGAGAAGCTGATCGACCTGATTTCCGTACGGCACACCATCGAGGGGACCGAGGTCACGTTGGGTGCGAGCATCGGCATTGCGCATTTTCCGGACTGCGGCAAGCGCGTCGACGAGCTGCTGCGGTCGGCGGACATGGCCATGTACGAGGCCAAGCGCGCCGGCCGGCGCCAGTATCGGTTCTTCTCGAACGAGATGAACGGCCGCGCGCACGCCCGCCTGACCATGGAGGAAAACCTGCGCAGTGCCATCGAGTGCAATGATTTCGAACTCGTCTACCAGCCACAGATCATGCTGGGCGACGGCCGCCTGCGTGGCTTCGAGGCGCTGCTGCGCTGGCCACGCGCCGACGAGCCGGTGGCTCCGGGCGTGTTCATCCCGCTGCTCGAAGAGACCCGGTTGATCGAACGGGTCGGGGAGTGGGTGTTGCGCGAAGGGTTGCATCAGCGGCGCGAATGGCAGTCGCTGTTCGATGACGAGCTGATCCTCAGCCTCAACGTCAGCCCGGTGCAGTTTGCCCGCACCGGGCTGCTGGACAACCTGCGTCGGCTGATCGACGACTACGGCCTCAACCCGGGCCAGCTGGAAATCGAAGTCACCGAAGGCACGCTGATGCAGGACATCGAGCAGAGCTGCGACAAGCTCCGGCAGTTGCGCCAGCTCGGCGTGCGCGTGGCGATCGACGACTTCGGCACGGGTTACTCGTCGTTGGCCTACCTGCGCAACTTCGAGCTCGACACGCTGAAGATCGACCAGCTGTTCATCGCCAATATGCTCGACTCGCCGCGCGATGCCGCGGTAGTCAGCACCATCATCGACCTGGGCCGCAATCTCGGCCTGGAAGTCATCGCCGAAGGCGTCGAGAGCGAGGCGCAGCGGGACTGGCTGATCGACAACGGCTGCGACGTGATGCAGGGCTATCTGGTGTCCCCGGGCCTGGAGCCGGCCCGGGCCACCCAGTTCTCGCGTCGGCTATCGTGGGGCGCACGTTAGCACCGGGCCTCAGGCGGGCGGGAATTGCCGGTGCAGCTCGACCAGCTGGGCGTCCTTGGCCTGCCAAAGCGCGTTGACCCACTGCTGGAAAGCCAGGCGATAGGCGTCATCCTGATCGTAATTGCGGCCGATGAACTCTTCCGGGATGGGCTGCGACTCGAGACGCAGCACTACCTTGCGAATCCGGCCGGCCAGCAGATCCCAGAACGACGGTCGGCCGTCAGGATAGTGAATGGTGACGTTGATCAGTGCGCTGAGCTGCTCACCCATCGCATCGATGACAAAGGCGATGCCGCCGGCGCGCGGCCGCAGCAGATGGCGGAACGGTGACTGCTGCTCGGCGTGCTTGGCCGGAGTGAAGCGGGTGCCCTCGAGGAAGTTGAACACCGACACCGGGTTGGTGCGGTAACGCTCGCAGGCGCGGCGGGTCGTGGCCAGGTCCTCGCCGCGCTTTTCCGGGTGCTTGGCCAGGTATTCCTTGCTGAAGCGCTTCATGAAGGGGAACTCCAGCGCCCACCAGCACAGGCCGATCACCGGCACCCAGATCAGCTCCTGCTTGAGAAAGAACTTGAGGATCGGCATGCGGCGGCTGAGCTGGTACTGCAGCACCAGAATGTCGGCCCAGCTCTGGTGGTTGCTGGTGACCAGGTACGAGTGGCGCATGTCGACCAGCTCGCGGCCCTGGACGTCCCAGTCGATGTCCCGTGCAAGGTCCATCCAGAAGCTGTTCACCGCCATCCAGGACTCGGCGATCCAGTGCATGCCGTAGCGCAGCGTGCGCTGGACCGGGGCGAAGGGCAGCACCAGCTTGAGCAGGGCGAGGGCAAACAGCGGCCAGCACCAGAACAGGGTGTTGAGCGCGAGGAGTAGAGCGGAAAGCACGCCGCGCAGCGGCGCGGGAAGAAAGCTAAGCATGGCTGGCTCGTCGATACGGCTGAGTCGAGTCGCCAAGAGTAGCGATTATGCAGGCATCTGTAACTATTTGAAGCGGCAGTAAAAAGCCCGCCCACATGCGGCGTGGGCGGGCTTTGCTGGCGCGTGCGTCAGGCTTTCTGACTGGCCGCCTGCAGCGCGGTGAGTGCGATGGTGAAGACGATGTCCTCGACCAGGGCGCCGCGCGAAAGGTCGTTCACCGGCTTGGCCAGGCCCTGCAGCATCGGGCCGACGCTCAGGCAATTGGCGTTGCGCTGAACGGCCTTGTAGGTGGTGTTGCCGGTGTTCAGATCGGGGAAGATGAACACCGTTGCCTGGCCAGCCACCTTGCTGTTCGGCGCTTTCTGACGACCGACGCTGAGCACGCTGGCCGCGTCGTACTGCAGCGGGCCATCGATCGCCAGCTGCGGTGCGCGCTCCTGGGCGATGCGAGTGGCTTCGGCGACCTTCTCGACCTCGGCGCCGCTGCCGGAGCTGCCGGTGGAGTAGCTGATCATCGCCACCCGCTGCGGTACGCCGAGGGCGGCGGCCGACTCGGCGCTCTGCAGGGCAATTTCCGCCAGCTCGGTCGCGTTCGGGTTCGGGTTGACGGCACAGTCGCCGTAGACCAGCACCTGATCGGGCAGCAGCATGAAGAACACCGAGGACACCAGGCTGTAGCCCGGCGCGGTCTTGATCAGCTGCAGAGCGGGGCGAATGGTGTTGGCCGTCGTGTGCACCGCGCCGGAAACCAGGCCGTCGACCTCGTCCAGCGCCAGCATCATGGTGCCGAGCACCACGGTGTCCTGCAGCTGCTCGCGGGCCTGGTCGGGCGTCAGGCCCTTGGCCTTGCGCATTTCGCACATCGGCTCGACGTAGCGGTTGGCGATGGCGTCCGGATCGAGGATTTCCAGGCCGGCCGGCAGCTTGATCCCCTGCTCGCGGGCAATCGCCTCGACCTCGGCCTGCTTGGCCAGCAGTACGCAACGGGCGATCCCGCGCTCCTGGCAGATTGCCGCGGCGCGAATGGTGCGCGGCTCGTTGCCCTCGGGCAGCACGATGCGCTTGTTGGCGTCCTGGGCACGCTTGACCAGCTGGTAGCGGAATGCCGCAGGCGACAGGCGCAGCTCGGTGCGCGGCACGCTGCAGCGGGTGTGCAGGAACTCGGGGTGCAGATGGCCGGCGATGTAATCGGTCACGCGGGTGGCGCGTTCGACGTCGTCGGCCGGGGTTTCCTTGTTCAGCGCGAACAGGCTGGTGGCCGTGTCGTAGGAGCCGGTGGTCACGGTCATGACCGGCAGGCCGCCGTCGAGCGCCGCCTTGCACAGCTCGAGGATGCGCGGGTCCGGCGCGAAGTCGCTGCACAGCAGTAGACCGGCCAGCTTCACGCCGTTGAGCGAGGCCAGGCTGGCGGCCAGGATGATGTCGTCACGGTCGCCCGGCGTCACCACCAGTACGCCCGGCTGCAGCAGCGGCACGGTATTGGGCACGGCGCGGGCGCAGAGGACGATTTTCTTCACCCGACGCTGGTCGGCTTCGCCGGCATGCAGGACCTGCGCGCCGAGCAGTTCGCCGATGTCGCGTGTGCGCAGCGCGTTCAGCTCTTCCTCGAAGGGAATGGCACCGAGCAATTGGAAGTCGGCGCTGCCCAGCAGCGGCAGGTGCTCCTTCAGGCGCTCGATGAAGGCGGGCACGCCGTCGTCACTCTTGACCTTGTTGAGGATGACGCCGAGCACTTTCGGGTCCTTGGCGCCGCCGAACTGCTGCGCCTGGATCTCGATGCGTTCGGCCATGCGCTTGAGGCTGTCCTTGCCCTGGGCGGCGATGAGGATGACCTCGGCGTCCAGGCTCTTGGCCAGGTGGGTGTTGATCTGCGAGGTGTAATCGGAGGTGGTGGTTGGCACCATGCCCTCGACGATCACCACGTCCTTGTCCAGCGCGACCTGCTGGAAGCGGCTGACCACTTCCTCGAGCATGAGGTCGAGTTCGCCGTTGGCCAGCTGGCGCTCGACCTGCTCGAGCGCCAGCGGCTCGGGGGATTTCAGCGACAGGGTGTTCTCGACGAGGATGCAGGAACGCTCACGGCCCTGATCGACGGGAAACGGCTGGGCGATGGGCTTGAAGAAGCCGACCTTCAGGCCGGCCGCCTGCAGCGAGCGGATCAGGCCGAGGCTGATGGAGTTCAGACCACCGCCGAAACCGGTTGGGGCAAGAAACAAGGTGTGCATGGGATCTCCTTCAGGGAGCTAAAGGCTCAGTCTGCGCAAAGGCTGGCACGTTACCGGCACCGCATCGGGGGGCGGCGGCATGCGCGGCGCTAACAAGGCAAAACCCGGCACCCTCGAGAGGTGCCGGGTCGGAACTGCGGAGCGCTGCTTGCGCCGGCTCAGGCATCGAGCAGGGCAAGGGTATCCAGGGCGATCTGGCGCTCTTCATTGGTCGGCACCACCATGACGCGCGGGCTGCCCGCCGCCTGGATCTCGCCAGCGACACCGCGGGTGCAGCGGGCGTTGGCTTCGGCATCGAGCTTGAAGTTGAACAGCTTCATGTGCTCCAGGGTGCGCTCGCGGACCGCAGCGGAGTTCTCGCCGATGCCGCCGGTGAACAGCAGACCGTCGAGCTTGGGCAGGGCGCAGGCCATGCCGGCGAGCGACTTGGCCAGGCGGTAGCAGAACACCTCGAACGCCAGAGTGGCGCCGGGGTGACCGGCCTGACGGGCCTCGGCCAGGGTGCGCATGTCGTTGGAGAGCCCCGACAGCCCCTTCAGGCCGCTTTCCTTGTTGAGCATGTTGTCGATCTTGGCCAGATCCCAGCCCAGCGTCTTGTTCAGGAAGTTGTGCAGGCTCGGATCGACGTCACCGCTGCGGGTGCCCATCACCAGACCTTCCAGCGGAGTCAGGCCCATGCTGGTGTCGCGGCTCTCACCGTTGACCACGGCGCAGGTCGAGCAGCCATTGCCCAGGTGGGCGACCAGCCAGCAGCTGTCTTCAACCGGCAGGTTGGTCATCTCCGCGGCGCGCTTGCTGACATAGCGGTGGCTGGTGCCGTGGAAGCCATAACGGCGCACGCCGTGGTCGGTGTAGAGGAAGCCCGGGATCGCGTAGCGATAGGCGTGCTCAGGCATGCTCTGGTGGAAGGCGGTATCGAACACGCCGACTTGCGGCATGTCGGGGAACAGGTTGATCGCCGCGTGGATGCCACTGAGGTTCGCCGGGTTGTGCAGCGGGGCCAGCTGGATGTTCGCCTCGATACCGGCGAGCGTCTCGTCGTTGAGCAGGCAGGAGGCGAAGAACTTTTCGCCACCATGGACCACGCGGTGGCCGATGCCGTGCAGGTGCCCGCCAGCGGCGTCTTCAACGCGCGGCAGGATCTGAGCCAGGGCGGCCTGGTGATCGGCATTCGGGACTTTCACGCTTTCCTTGCCGGCGGCACTTTCGAAGTGGATGACCGCTTCCGGGCTGCCGATGCATTCGGCGAGACCTTGCAGCGGAAAAGTGGCTTGCGCCTCATTGACCAGGGCGAACTTGATCGACGAGCTGCCGCAGTTAATCACCAGGATGTTACGAGCCGACATCGGTGGTCCTCAGTGCTTGAATGTTATTGAAATAAGCGGACGTTGAGTCATGTGCCCGGGATTCTTGCATAGCCCTACAAAAAGCGATGCCATCCAAAGGTTGTAGACAAGGGCGTCGATGGCAGCAGTCCGCGGCGTTTTGTCAAGCCGTGACGGTCCCACTCATCAGTCGTCGGTTCGCAATTGCGTCTGGGCGCGGTTAGACTTTGACGCTCATCCACTCATGCAATTAAAGGTTTCGCTCATGCTGATTGCCGCTAACAAGGCTGTCTCAATCGACTACACACTCACCAACGATGCCGGTGACGTGATCGACAGCTCCGCCGGCGGCGCGCCGCTGGTCTACCTGCACGGAGCAGGCAACATCATCCCGGGCCTGGAAAAGGCGCTGGAAGGCAAGCAGGGCGGTGACCAGATCCAGGTCACCATCGAGCCCGAAGACGCCTACGGCGAGTACAGCCCGGAACTGGTCGCCACCCTCAACCGCGCCATGTTCGAGGGCGTCGACGAACTGGAAGTCGGCATGCAGTTCCACGCCTCGGGCCCGGACGGCGGCATGCAGATCGTCACCATCCGCGAGCTGGACGGCGATGACGTGATCGTCGACGGCAACCACCCGCTGGCCGGTCAGCGCCTGAATTTCGAGGTCAAGGTGGTCAACGTGCGTGAGGCCAGCGAGGAAGAAGTCGCTCATGGTCACATCCACGGTGAAGGCGGCCATCACCACTGATGGGTAGCCCGCCAGCGGGCGGGCCGCCAGTCGTGCGGGTCAAGGAGGCGTTCCGGTTGCGACCGGAGCGCCTTTTTCGTGAGGAGGGAGAATCATGAGCGCATTTCACCAACTGGTATTGCCGGCCCTGGGCGGCGGTGAGCTGCCGCTGTCGCAGTACGCCGACCGGCTGCTGCTGGTGGTCAACGTCGCGTCGCATTGTGGGCTGACCCCGCAGTATGCAGGCCTGGAACAGCTGTACCAGCGTTATGCCGGACGCGGGCTGGTGGTGCTGGGCATTCCCTGCAACCAGTTTGCCGGCCAGGAGCCGGGCAGCGACGAGGAGATTCGCTCGTTCTGTTCGCTCAACTACGGCGTCAGCTTTCCGCTCAGTGCCAAGCTGGAAGTCAATGGCCCGCAACGGCACCCCCTTTATCGCCTGCTGGCCGGCGAGGGCGCGGATTTCCCGGGCGATATCACCTGGAACTTCGAAAAATTCCTCGTCGACACCGACGGTCGCGTGCTGGGGCGCTTTTCGCCGCGTACGGCGCCGGACGATCCGGCACTGACTCAGGCGGTGGAGAGTGCGCTGCGCTGAAGCGTGCATCGCGCTCGTGTTTGCCGCTCGATAGATCTGGCTGATGGTCGTAGGCCGCCGATGCCGGCGGCCATATGCTCGCTTCCGAATAGCCGACCGGCCGCGCCTCCGGCGAGGTGGCGTGCCGGCGCGGTGAACGACACGAATCAAGGAGTCGATGCATGACCGCTAACGTACAAGCCCTGTTTCAGCCCTTCGAACTGGGCAGTCTTCGCCTGCCCACCCGCGTGGTGATGGCGCCGATGACCCGTTCGTTCTCGCCCAACGGGGTGCCGACCGACGCGGTCGTCGACTACTACCGCCGCCGTGCCGCAGCGGGCGTGGGGCTGATCATCACCGAGGGCACCACTGTCGGGCATGCTGCTGCCAACGGCTATCCGCAGGTGCCGCGCTTCTATGGCGAGGACGCCCTGGCGGGCTGGAAGCGCGTGGTCGACGCGGTGCATGCCGCCGGCGGGCGCATCGTGCCGCAGCTCTGGCATGTCGGTAACGTGCGGCGCCTGGGCACCGAGCCGGATGCCAGCGTGCCGGGGTACGGGCCGATGGAAAAGTGCAAGGATGGCAACGTCGTCGTGCACGGCATGACCCAGCAGGACATCCGCGACGTCATCGGCGCTTTCGCGCAGGCGGCGCGCGATGCCAAGGCCATCGGCATGGATGGCGTCGAGATCCACGGCGCCCATGGCTATCTGATCGACCAGTTCTTCTGGGAGGGCAGCAACCAGCGCACCGACGAGTACGGTGGCAGTCTGGCCAACCGTTCGCGCTTTGCCGTCGAGCTGGTCCAGGCGGTACGTGAGGCGGTGGGGCCGGACTTCCCGATCATCTTCCGCTTTTCGCAATGGAAGCAGCAGGACTATACGGCGCGCCTGGTGCAGTCGCCCGAAGCGCTCGGTGAGTTCCTCGCGCCGCTGGTCGAGGCGGGCGTGGACATCTTCCACTGCTCGACGCGTCGTTTCTGGGAGCCGGAATTCGAAGGCTCGGATCTCAACCTGGCCGGCTGGACCCGCCAGTTGACCGGCAAGCCCACCATTACCGTGGGCAGTGTCGGTCTGGACGGCGAGTTCCTGCAATTCATGGTCAAGACCGACAAGGTGGCCCAGCCGGCCGGTATCGAAGGGCTGCTGGAGCGATTGAACAAGGCCGAATTCGACCTGGTGGCGGTCGGGCGTGCGCTGATCTGCGATCCCGAGTGGGCGGTGAAGGTGCGCGAAGGGCGGATGGAGGAGATCCTGCCGTTCAGCCGCGAGGCGCTGAAGACGCTGGCGTGAGGAGAGACCGGGGGATGTCCGGGCACCTGCCGTGCCTGGCCCTCTAGTCTTCGCCCGGCCCCGCATACCGGTCGGATTCGGTGGGTGACCTGGAGCTTACCCACCGCTCGCCGTTCGCCCGGAAGAACAGCCGGGTGCCGGTTTGCGCCGGCGGTGGGTGGGAACTGTTTGGCAGGCTTCCACCTATGGCGCAGGCGGCTTCGTTCCGCTTCGCGGACCCTGCCGATCCAGCTGTCGCGCCGGCCCCCCTTCCTGCACCCAGAATAGTGTGGCCCCGGCCACTGCAGCCGGCATGATCAACAGGTTGAGGCCTGGTACCAGCAGCGCGGCGTAGGTCGCAGCGCCAAAACTCAGGCTCTGCCAGCGGCGCTGGCGCAGCCAGGCGAGCATCTCGCTCCAGCCCAGCTTGTTGTTGTCCGCCGGGTAGTCGATGTACTGCACCGCCATCATCCAGACGCCAAACAGCAGCCACAGTGGCGCGGCCGCGAGATTGAGCACCGGGATGAACGAGAGAACCAGCAGCGCCAGCGCACGCGGGGCGAAGTAGAGGAGCTTGCGCGCCTCGCGTGCCAGCGTCCGCGGCAGCATGGCCAGCAATTCCGCCCAGCTGAAGGGTGGCGAGTTGTCTTCGCCGCGCGCGACGACCTCGACCTTTTCGGCCAGAAAACCGTTGAACGGCGCGGCGATCACGTTCGCCAGCAGGGTAAAGGTGAAGAACACCATGAGCAGCAGCAGCGCGACGAACAACGGCCAGATCAGGTATTCGAGAAAGGCCAGCCAGTCGGGCAGGCTCGGCATCAGGGCATCGAGCCAACTGTCGAAGCGGCTGGCGGCGAAGTAGATCAGCCCGCCGAACAGCAGCACGTTCACGGTTACGGGCAGGATCACGAACAGGCGCAGCCCCGGGCTGAGCAACAGGCGCAGGCCCTGTTGCAGGTAGTGCGGGCCGGACAGGACGGCAGAAGGCATGGCGGACTCCAGTACATGGCGCATGGCCGATAGCACGAGGCTATGGCGTTCATTCAGCCTTTGAATTTCCGCGCGACGGGCGTGCTCGGTAGCCTTCGCGGTGTTGCTTTCCCGGGGGCATCCGATCCCAGAGCCTTCCCCTAGTGCCTGGATGCCCCTTTTTTATACAGCTGCTCGGCGCAGCCCGTCGCGCGCGAGGCTCACTTGCGGGTCAGCGGCTCGGCATCGAAGCGCACGCTCGGCAGACCGGTATCCATCAGTGCGCGGATGTTGCGGTGGTCGTCTCCAGCCGGGTTGGCCAGCACCGACTGGTAGTGCTCGCCGAAGGCGAGCAGGGCTTCCTCGGTGGTGAACTGCTCGAGCAGTGCCAGCCCGAGCGTCTTGCAGGAGCCTTCGTTTTCGCCGGCGGCATTTTCCACGGCGCCGTTGATGAAGCGGCTGGGCGTGTAGTCGTAGTTCGCCGCGATAAAGGCCAGGGTGTCGGCGAAACGGTGGTTGCGGTTGCGCAGGCTGGCGCGGAAATCCTTGAGGTTCATGGCTTGTGGGTCTTCTCGAAGGCGGCTTGTTGTTCCGGCGACGCTTCCTTCTGGTAGCGCTTTTTCCATTCGGCATAGGGCATGCCGTAGACCTCTTCGCGGGCCTCATCGAGGCTGACGGCCAGCTCCAGATCGTCGGCGGCCGCCTTGTACCACTTCGACAGGCAGTTGCGGCAGAAGCCGGCGAGGTTCATCAGGTCGATGTTCTGCACGTCGGGACGGCTGCGCAGATGCTGGACCAGACGGCGAAAGGCGGCGGCTTCGAGTTCGATACGTTGTTGGTCGTTCATGTGAGCATTGTTCTCGGCGGTGGCTGAGGTGGCCGGATCATAACCCTGGCTCCTGGTAGCGGCCAGCGCTGCCAAGGCCTGGGCGGTTCAGTCTCGGTGGCCGGCTAGCGTGATCGACACCGATTCGGCGAAGCGCAGCGCATGGGGCTTGTCGACCTCGACCTCGGCATAGCGCACCTGCGGATAGGCCATGACCAGGTCGAGGATTTCTTGGGTCAGGCGCTCGAGCAGGGCGAAGCGGTTGTCCTCGACATGGCGAATGATCGCCTTGGTGATGGTCCGGTAGTTCAGCGCGTGGTCGATGACGTTATCGCGAACGGCGTCGGCCGCCGGGTAGAGCATGGTGAGATTGATCAGCACGTCCTGCTTGTTGTTGATCTCTTCTTCCTTGATGCCGATGTAGGTGCGCAGGCGCAGATCCTTGACGCGGATGCGCGCCATTCCAGGCTCGAGACGGGGCATGAGGGCTCCTCGATCAGATCAGGTGGCGGCCACCATTCACCCTGAGGGTGGTGCCGGTGACATAGGGATTGTCGAACAGATAGCGCAGGCTCTGGTAGATCACCTCCGGCCCAGGCTCGATGCACAGCGCCGACTTGGCCAGCGCCTTGCGGCGGTAGGCTTCATCGTCGTCAGGGTTGAACTGGATCAGCGCCGGGGCGATGCCATTGACCTTGACCGCCGGCGCGAGGCTGGCGGCGAAGGACAGGGTCAGGCTGTCCAGCCCGGCCTTGCTCGCGGCATAGCCGATGTGCTTGCTGCTGCCCTTGCGGGTAACGTCGTCGCCGATGTGCACGATGTCCGCCGGGCCGCCGTGGCGCAGCAGGTCTGCACAGTGCAGGTTGATCAGGTAGGGCGCCAGCATGTGCACATGGAACATGCGCTCGAACACCTCGGCTTCCTGGCCAGGCGTTTCCGCCGCCCAGTCGGAGGCGTTGTGAACGATCGCGCGCAGACCGCCAGTGTGGCCGCGCAACGCGTCGATGAAGGCGAGGATGCCGTCGCGGCTGCTGAAGTCGGCCGGCAGGGCCAGTGCGCCGCGCTCGCGCAGCCGCTCAACGCCTTCGCGCGCCTGGCGATAGGTGATGATCACGGGCTGGCCGTCATCGAGCAGGCGCCCGGCGCAATGCAGGCCGATGCGCTGTCCGGCACCGGTGATCAACACGGGAAAGGGCGTTGTGCTCATGCGAAGAACCTGGCTCGACGGGGCCGGTGGTCAATCGCACCGGCAGGGCCAGGCAGCTTACACCAGATCGGCGGGTGCCTCCGACAGCGGGTCGGCGTGCAGCCGCTTGTGCTGTTGATAGAGGAAGTGGCGGATGCGCTCGGCATCCTTCTGCCCGGCGAACTCCACCTCATAGGCAGCCTGGCCGTCCTTGAGTTCGCGCACCCGCCGCGCGTCGATTTCCATCGGTGCATCGTCGGGCAGGGCCAGCTGCAAGTGGAAGCTTTTCGGTGGCTTGCGGCGGCTGTCGGTTTCCACCAGCAGGCTGTGCGAGGACAGTTCGCGCACCTGCAACGCGCTGGGCTCGCCGCCACGTTCGAGCAACGGCAAGGGTTCGTCCAGGTGCAGGCGCCAGGCACGCGGCGTCGGGCCCTGTTCGTAGATGACCGGCGGTGACAATTGCAGGTTGAGGCTGTGCAGCTCGTCTTCGCGGATGCGCAGCGGAAAGGACATACGGAAATCGCCGCTACGGGCCTCGAGCGTCAGCTCGGCTCGCGCGGCAAGCTGCAGCAGCAGCTCGTTGGACTTGGCTCCCCCGTCGACGCGAAAGCCGGTCGGTCCTTCGCCGTTGCTGGCGCCACGCAGCATCAGCTGGCGAATGAACGCCAACTCATCTTCGGTCAGAACTGTTTCGTCGGTCATGTCGATCTCCTCCGCTGGCGGAGCAACCGCCGGATGCCGGGCCATGACTGCAAGGTGCCATCGCTGGGGCTGCGAGTGGACCTCCTGTGCTGAGTAAAGTTCCTTTCCGACCGTTTTGCTCGGTCATGCCGCGCTTGCGGCATAATGCCGAGCTTTGTTCGACGGAGTCCGCCCATGAAAGTCGCCATTCTTTCCGGCAGCGTCTATGGCAATGCCGAAGATGTTGCCCGCCATGCCCAGCGCCTGCTGAGCGAAGCCGGTTTCGAGGCCTGGCACGATCCGCGTGCCCAGCTGGACCCGCTGTTGGCCTTTGCACCGCAGGCCCTGCTGGTGGTGACCTCGACCACCGGCATGGGTGAACTGCCTGACAGCTTCGTCCCGCTGTATTCCGCGCTGCGAGACCGGCTGCCGGATTGGCGCGGCATACCGGGTGGCATCATCGCGCTGGGCGATGCCAGCTATGGCGATACCTTTTGCGGGGGCGGCGAGTTGGTGCGCGAGCTTTTTGTCGAACTCGGCGTGCGCGATGTGCAGGACATGTTGCGGCTCGATGCCAGCGAGACGGTCACGCCCGAGGCCGACGCCGAGCCCTGGATCGCCAGCTTCGCCCAGGCTCTGCGCGCCTGACCCGAGCGGCCAGCAGCCTGGCTGCCAGGGCCACTATCGGCACGCAGCTCCGTAGCTAGAATCAGCGCACCGATAATGACAACAAGAGGTGCGCCGTGACTGTTCTACATACCCTGCCATCGCTCAAGAGCCAGGTCAGTGCCGCCGAATGGCAGACCCGCGTCGACCTGGCTGCCTGTTACCGGCTGGTGGCCCTGCACGGCTGGGATGACCTGATCTTCACCCACATCTCGGCCAAGATTCCTGGCACCGAGCATTTTCTGATCAACCCCTACGGGCTGATGTTCCACGAGATCACCGCCTCGAACCTGGTGAAGATCGATCTGGCCGGCAACCGCCTGATGGACGGCCCCTACGATATCAACCCGGCCGGCTACACCATTCACAGCGCTATCCATGAGGTGCGCGAGGATGTTGCGTGCGTGCTGCATACGCACACGGCCGCCGGTGTGGCGGTGTCGGCGCAACGACAGGGCGTGCTGCCGATCAGCCAGCAGTCGCTGTTCGTCCTGTCGAGCTATGCGACGCACGGCTATGAGGGGGTGGCGCTGAATCATGACGAGAAGGCGCGCCTGCAGGCCGATCTCGGCGAGGCGTCGTTCATGCTGCTGCCCAACCATGGTCTGCTGACCTGCGGCGGCAGCATCGCCGACACCTTCCTGATGATGTTCATCTTCCAGCGCGCCTGCGAAATCCAGGTGATGGCGCAGAGTGGCGGCGCCGAGCTGGTGGCCATCCCTCAGCAGATCCTGGCCGGGGCCAAGGCAATGGCCGCTGGCGTGACCCGCTCGCCGAACGGCATGGGTGGCGCGCTGGCCTGGCCGGCGCTGCTCCGCAAACTGGACGCCCAGAGCCCCGGCTACGCCGAGTGAGCGGCGGTTGCGGCGAAACGCTGCAGCTGTGGGTAGAACGCGTGGAAGTCGGCGCTGAGCGGGCGGTAGAGCCGCTCCAGTTCGGCCATCGCGCCAAGCAGGCCCTCCGGGCGTGACAGCCGCCGGCTCATGCCGTGCAGCACCTGCTCGAGCACACCGAATTCGCGGTAGCTGCCGAGCCAGTCCTGCGCGGCCATGCGCGGTGCGATGAGGCCGAGCTTGCCAGGCAGTTCGGCCTCGGCAGCCAGCACCCGGTAGACACGGTGGGTGAACTGGGCGAGCGGCTCGTCGCTGAACTGCGGCCAGTGCGTGGCCAGGCAGTGGTCGAAGAACAGGTCAACGAGGATGCCGGCGTAGCGGCGCCGATCCTGCGCGAAGCGTGCCTTGGCGGCGAGTACCTGGGCATGGCTGTCGGTAAAGGCATCGATGCGCCGGTGCAGGCGAATGCCGGCTTCGACCGCTGCCGGCCATTGGCCACGCAGCGGCCCCTTGACGAAATCGCCGTAGAGGCTGCCGAGCAGGGCGTCAGGTTCCTGGCCGCCGAGATGCAGATGAGCGAGGTAGTTCATCGCTGCAGCTTAGCCGATGTCCCGCTCAGGCTGCCTGGGCTAGCGGGCGTTCGGCGCCGAACAGCGCCTCGGCGATGGCTCCGTGCGCCAGCGCGGCGAGTTCGCTGCGGGAGCGGCCAGCGCTGACGATCGGCGGCAACAGCAGGACCTCGACCTCGACGGTGCCATGGCGCAATAGCCGGAAGAGGTGCGCGGGCAGTTCATCGTCGTCGATGTAGGGCGTGATCCGGTCAGGGCGGCCGTCGCGGCGGTAACGCAGCGCCACCGGCTGGATGGCAGCGCCGCTCACCACCGCAGCCTCCAGCAGGCGCGGATGAAAGCGGCGCAATCGCGAGCCGTCGGTCGAGGTGCCCTCGGCAAATATCAGCAGGCTCTGGCGTCCGGCCAGGCGCTCGGCCAGCTGCTCCCCGACCCGCCGGCTATCGCCTGCGCCACGGGAGATGAAGGCTGTGCCTGCCTGCCGGGCCAGATAGCCGAGCAGGGGCCAGCGCGCGACCTCCTGCTTGGCGAGAAACGACAGCGGCGCCACGCCGCCCAGCACCGGGATATCGACCCAGGAGATGTGGTTGGCCAGCCACAGCATCGGCTGCTCGGCAGGCTGGCCGATGACGCGCACGCGCAACGGAAGCGCGGCGGTGACGCGGCCGAGAAAGCGCTGCGTCAAGCGTTGGCGCACAGCGGCCGAGGCGGGGCAACCGAGCCGCTCCCGACACGCCAGCCCGGCCGCGGTCAGCAGGCCGGCAAGCAGCACCGGGGCCAGCCGCAACAGCCTGGTGCACAGCCTGCCGGTGCTCATACCGCCGCCTTGAAGTGACGCGCATAGCGTGGGCATAGCTCCTCGCGCTTGAGCAGGATGAACAGGTCGGCGACCTGGAATTCCGGGTCCCAGCAGGGTTCGCCACAGATCTTCGCGCCCAGCCGCATATAGGCCTTGAGCAGGGGCGGCAACTGCGCGGTGACGTTGCCTGGTACTGCGATCTCCGGCAGGGGCGTCATCGGCTCGGCGTGGAGCAGGTCGGTGCTCAGGTGCGTGTCGCGCAACTTCTGCATGATGGCCTGGGCCTGCAGGCCGCCGTCGCGCATGGAGACGCTGGCGCAGCCGATCAGATAGCGGTAACCGCCGCGATTCAGCGCTTCGGCCAGTTCGGCCCAGAGCACGCCGATCGTTGCGCCGTTGCGGTAGCCGGGGTCGACGCAGGTGCGGCCGATTTCCAGCACCGGGGCGTCGAGCCGGTCCAGCCCGCGCAGGCGGAACTCGCCCTCGCTGTAGAACCGCCCAAGCCGCCCGGCGGCATCGCCGTCGAGCAGGCGAGTGGTCGCGACCAGGCGACCATCGCGGCCGTCGCGCACGCCGAGGTGCCGACAATGCGGGTCGAACTCGTCGGCATCCAGCCCGGTGGCCGCGCCGGGCAGGCTGGCGCCGAACTCGCTGGCGAATACGCGGTAGCGCAATGCCTGCGCCTCGCGAAGGGCGCCGGGGTGGTCGAGATACTCGGCCTGTAGCGAGCGCAGGTTGCGAGAGGGAATGGCGCTGACACTCATGCGGACCTCCTGTTGCCCCGGCGGGGCGGTGTTGGCAAGCTGCCGGGAGCGTCTGTCGCGCCCCTCGTGCTGACGGGCCCAAACTAGGCCGGGCGGGTGTCGGGCACGTGACGAAGCGGTGATGCTTGGATGACGGCGCGCTCGACTCGAGGCAAGACAGAGGAGCAAGCGATGTTCTGGAATGACCTGCTCGGCCCGGCGCCGCCACCGGTGGAGGTCGCCGACCTGCGCGGCTGGTTTGCCGAACTGCAGAGCGCTGCGGGTGCCGACAGCTTCAGGCTGGCGCTGATCGGCGGGCGACGGTCGGCGACCCCGGGCCTGGCGTTTCTCGCCGGTTATCAGGCCGCCTTGCGGGCCCTGTGGGGCGAGGCCCCGGACGGCCTGGGCGCCCTCTGCGCCACCGAACAGCGGCAGCTCTCGCCGGCCGGCATGCAGACGCGCCTGGCGGCCGGCTGCCTGTCTGGCAGCAAGGACTTCGTCACCGCGGGCGATGCGGCGCAATGGCTGCTGGTGCCGGCGCGCAGCGAGGCAACCGGCGATACGCCGCGGCTGGCGTTATGTCTGCTGCCGGCGGCCGGTGCCGGCGTGCAGCTATGTTCCGGTCCGGCCTTGCCGGTCGTGCCCGACATCCCGCACGCCCGCTTACGGCTCGACAGGGCCCCTTGCCAGGTGTTGCCGGGCGATGGTTGGGCCGATTACGTCAAGCCGTTTCGTACCCATGAGGATATCCATGTGCTGGCTGCGCTCGGCGCCTGGCTCTATGCCCGTCTGCTGCCGGCCGAGGGGCCGCAGGCAGCCTCTGTATCCCTGGCCGCCTTGCTCGCCAGCCTGCGCGAGATCGCCCGATTGCCGGCCGCCGCGGCCGACACGCACCTGTTGCTGGCCGGAGCCATCGAGCAGTTCGCCGTCCTGCAGGACCGGCTGGCGCCGTGTCTGCCCGCCCGACTGGCTGCTGAATGGCAACGCGACCGAGCGATCCTGGGGATCGCCCGGCAGGCACAGGGGCGCCGTCTGTCTCGGGCGTTACAGGCGCTGGGCATCGAGTCGGTCGCTCAGTGCGGGCCGGACTAGGGCGAACTCTTTGCGTGCCTCAAGGGTCTGGGTAATCTAGCTGCGCCGCGCGCAGGGGCCATACGAAAAGCCCCCGCCTGCGGCGATCACCGGATCGATCCAGACAAGGGATTTCATGTCACTGTGCCGTGGTTCGGCTCGCTTGCCGCATAGCTTCATGCCCTTCATGCCATTACCGGAGCGCCGCCCATGATGCTGGCCGGCGAGGTGCTGCCCTGGCGTGAAGGCAATCGCTTCCATCTGCTGGTAGACGGGCCGAACTTTTTTCCTGCGATGCTCGATGCGCTGGCGCAAGCCGAGCGGACCATCGACCTGGAACTCTATCTGGTCGAGGATGGGCGTTGCCTGGACCGGCTGCTGAGCGTTCTGCTGGCGGCGGCCGAGCGGCGTGTGCGGATTCGTTGCCTGTTCGATGGCTTCGGCTGCTTCAAGCTCGGCCAGCGCAACCGCGAACGGTTGGCCAGCGCCGGCATCGAAGTGCGGCTGTACAACCCGCTGGAGCTGCGTCTGTGGTTCCGCAACCTGCACCGCGACCATCGCAAGATCGTGCTGATCGACAGCGAGACCGTGTTCATCGGCGGTACGGGCGTGACCGACGATTTCTGGGACCCGGACAACCCGCGCCAGCACTGGCACGAGGTCATGGTCAAGGCCAGTGGCCCGGTGGTGCAGGACTGGCAGCGCCTGTTCGATAGCCAGTGGGCATCCTGCCTGACCCGGCGCCGTATCTGGCACCTGCCACAGCCGAGCCGTGCGCCGCGTATTCCGCTGCGCCCGGAGGCCTCGCAAGGCATGGGCCGGGTCGCCTACGCAGCCGCGCGTCAGCACAGCGACGTGCTGCACAGCCTGCTGCGCAAACTGCACCGCGCCGAGCAGCGCATCTGGCTAGCCACACCTTATTTCCTGCCCACCGGCAAGGTGCGGCGGGCGCTGATCCGGGCGGCGCGCCGGGGTGTCGATGTGCAGTTGCTGCTGACCAGCCGCAACACCGACCACCCGCCGGTCCGCTACGCCGGGCAACGCTTCTATCCGCGCCTGCTGCGCGCCGGTGTGCGGATACACGAATATCGACCACACTTCCTGCACATGAAGATGGTCATGGTCGATGACTGGGTCAGCGTCGGTTCGTGCAATTTCGACCACTGGAACCTGCGCTGGAACCTCGAGGCGAACCTGGAGGCCATCGACCCGGCGCTCACCGATGAGGTGACGCGCTGCTTCCAGCAGGATTTCGACGAGAGTCGCGAGGTGACACTCCGGCGCTGGTACGCTCGGCCACTGCACGTGCGGCTGTATCAGCGTATGTGGGGCTGGCTCGACCGGCTGCTGGTCAATATCTTCAACCGCGGGGGCTAGAGGCGTCGCGGTCGCGCCACGGCGCGATTCTGGCGGCTCCGGCTGTCGCTGCATCACCACTGGCGCTTACCCAAGGAGCTTTGCATGGCTGCCAAGAACATCCTGATGCTGGTCGGCGATTACGCCGAAGACTACGAGACCATGGTGCCGTTCCAGGCGCTGCAGATGGTCGGCCACCGCGTGCATGCCGCCTGCCCGAACAAGAAGGCCGGCGACAGCGTGCGTACCGCGATCCACGATTTCGAGGGCGACCAGACCTACAGCGAGAAGCCGGGGCACAATTTCGCGCTCAATACCGACTTCGAAGGCCTGCGCGCCGACGATTTCGACGCGCTGCTGATTCCCGGTGGGCGTGCGCCGGAATATCTGCGCCTGAACGAAGAGGTGTTGGCGTTGGTTCGTGCCTTCGACGCGGCTGGCAAGCCGATCGCCGCCGTCTGCCATGGCGCGCAACTGCTGGCGGCCGCGGGGGTGCTCAAGGGCCGTGCCTGCAGTGCCTACCCGGCCTGCGGACCGGAAGTGAAGCTGGCCGGCGGTGAGTACGTCGACATCCCGGTCGACCAGGCCCATACCCAGGGCAACCTGGTCACGGCGCCGGCCTGGCCCGCTCACCCGGCCTGGCTGGCAGCCTTTCTGAAGCTGCTCGGTACGCGAATCGAACTGTAGAAACGAAAACGCCCGGCGACTGCCGGGCGTTTTTTGCACCTGGGCGGTTACTTCACTTCGACCGCGAGCGACTCGGCGATCTTGTGCTGCCAGAGTGCCGGACCGGTGGTGTGTACCGATTCGCCCTGGGTGTCGACCGCCACGGTCACTGGCATGTCCTGCACCTCGAACTCGTAGATGGCTTCCATCCCGAGCTCTTCGAACGCCAGCACCTTGGACTTCTTGATCGCCTGGGCGACCAGGTAGGCGGCGCCGCCGACGGCCATCAGGTAGACGGCCTTGTTGTCGCGGATCGCGTCGATCGCGATCGGGCCGCGCTCGGACTTGCCGATCATGCCCAGGAGGCCGGTGCTCTCGAGGATCTGGCGGGTGAATTTGTCCATCCGCGTCGCGGTGGTCGGGCCGGCCGGGCCAACCACTTCGTCACGCACCGGATCGACCGGGCCAACGTAATAGATGAAGCGGCCCTTGAGGTCCACCGGCAGCTGTTCGCCCTTGTTCAGCATGTCGACCATGCGCTTGTGCGCGGCGTCGCGGCCGGTGAGCATCTTGCCGTTGAGCAGGATGGTCTCGCCCGGCTTCCAGCTCTGCACTTCTTCCGGGGTAATGGTGTCGAGGTTGACGCGGCGCGCGCTCGGGCCGGCTTCCCAGACGATTTCCGGGTAGGCGTCCAGCGGCGGCGGGGTCAGCTCGGCCGGGCCGGAACCATCGAGCACGAAGTGCGCATGGCGGGTCGCGGCGCAGTTGGGGATCATGCACACCGGCAAGGAGGCGGCGTGGGTCGGGTAGTCCATGATCTTGACGTCGAGCACGGTGGTCAGGCCGCCCAGGCCCTGAGCGCCAATGCCCAGCTGGTTGACCTTGTCGAACAGCTCCAGGCGCAGCTCCTCGATGCGGTTCTGCGGGCCGCGGGCCTTGAGCTCGTGGATGTCGATCGGGTCCATCAGGACTTCCTTGGCCATCACCGCGGCCTTCTCGGCGGTGCCGCCGATGCCGATGCCGAGCATGCCCGGCGGGCACCAGCCGGCGCCCATGGTCGGCACGGTCTTGAGCACCCAGTCGACGATCGAGTCGGACGGGTTGAGCATGGCCATCTTCGACTTGTTCTCCGAGCCACCGCCCTTGGCGGCCACATCCACCTCGACTTTGTCACCCGGGACGATGGAGTAATGGATGACGGCCGGGGTATTGTCCTTGGTGTTCTTGCGGGAACCTGCCGGGTCGGCCAGGATCGAAGCACGCAGCACGTTGTCCGGGTTGTTGTAGGCGCGACGTACGCCTTCGTTGATCATGTCGTCCAGACTCATGCTGGCGCCGTCCCAGCGCACGTCCATGCCGACCCGGACGAACACGGTGACGATGCCGGTGTCCTGGCAGATCGGGCGATGCCCGGTGGCGCACATGCGCGAGTTGATCAGGATCTGCGCCATGGCGTCGCGTGCAGCCGGAGACTCTTCCCGAAGGTAGGCTTCATGCATCGCCTGAATGAAATCGACGGGATGGTAATAGGAAATGAATTGCAAAGCGTCGGCGACGCTTTGAATCAGGTCGTCTTGCTTGATCACGGTCATGCAGCGCGTCCTCTAGGCGGGGCGGGTAGCGAGCGCGACGGCACGGATGACGCGCTCAGGTAAAAAAACGCGCGGCAGTATACCGCGTCGTACAGTCCGTAACACGGCTGAACCAGGAGAGAGAAATGCAGGCCAAGGTCGGCGACAGGGCTACCAGCGATCGCGGTGCAGCGGCGCACCCGGATGGAGCGCGATGAACATGGGGCGTAACGAAAGGGATCAGGTCGCTCTGCAGCAGCTGGTCACCAAGCGATTCGCCATGGCGGCAGGCACCTATGGCTTGGCGCTGATGCTCACCTGGCTGACGGTTGCCGCGGGGTTTTATCAGGCCTCGGTGCAGAGCGCCGTGATCTGTTCGGCGTTGATCGTGCTCAGCCAGCTCGGCTTTTTCTGGATGTTCCAGAGCGGTCTGAACCTGAAGTTCAAGGACCCCAGCCTGACCGAGCTGCAGGTCACCGTGGCGCTCATCTGGCTCACCTATTTTCTCGCCAACCTGGGCGAGGCGCGCGGTTCGCTGCTGATTCTGTACCTGCTGGTGCTGATGTTCGCGGTGCCGCTGCCACCAAAGATTTTCATGCGATACGCGGCGCTCGCGTTCGCCAGTTTTCTCGCGGTGACGCTCACCGATCTGCTGCTCGAACGGTTGCACCGGCCGGAGCTCGCGCTGCTGGAGGGCGCGGTGCTGCTGGTGGCGTTGGTCTGGATGTGTCTGTTCGTCGGCCATATCTACCGGTTGCGCCAGCGCATGCGGCAACGACGGGTGGCCCTGCAGGCGCACCAGGACACCTTGCGCGGGATGATGCGCCAGCTCGAGGATCTGGCGTCGACCGACGAGCTGACCGGGCTGTTCAACCGTCGCCACTTCCTGCGCCTGGCCGAAACCCAGCTCAACCGCTTGCGCCGCGGGCACCAGATCGGCCTGGCGTTGATCGACCTCGACTATTTCAAGCGCATCAACGATCGGCACGGACATGCCGCAGGTGACCGCGTCCTGCAGACATTCGCCGCGGTATCGCGAGCCTGCCTGCGCGACGGCGACGTGCTGGCGCGGTATGGCGGCGAAGAGTTCGTGTTGCTGTTGCCGGACACCGACGCCGAGCAGTTCGCCGGCTGTTGCGAGCGCCTGCGCGAGGCATTCGCCCAGGCCGAGCCGCTGGACAGCACGATTGCGCGCGGCGAGCTGAGTCTGTCCATCGGGCTGACCTTGATGGAGGCGGGCGACGGGCTCGATGAGGCGCTGCAGCGCGCCGACGAGGCGCTGTACCGGGCCAAGCGCGCCGGGCGTAATCGTTGCGAAACCTCCTGGGCGGCCAGCGATGCCTGAACTGAGTTGCCGCGGCCGTCGCTGGCAGGTCGAGGAGGGCACCAATCTGCTCGACGCCCTGAATACCGCGGGCATGGCCGTGCCCTACAGCTGTCGTGCCGGCAGTTGTCACGCCTGTCTCGTGCAATGCACGTCCGGCCAGCCGGAGGACGCGCAGCCCCAGGCGCTGGATTCCGAACGTCATGCGCAGGGTTGGCGTCTAGCCTGCCAGTGCCGGATGGCCGGTGATCTGGCCGTTACGTTGTTCGATCCGCTCGTCGATGGCGTGCCTGCTACCGTGCAGAGCTGCCACTGGCTGGCCGGTGAGGTCCTGCAGCTGCGTCTGCAACCGGCGCGACCGCTGCGTTATGCCGTTGGTCAGCATCTGCTGCTCTGGCTCGACGGCGTGGCGCGTCCGTACTCGTTCGCCAGCCTGCCGGACGAGGATACAGCTCTCGAATTCCACATCGACTGCCGCAAGCCGGGTGCGTTCGCTGACGCGCTGCGCCGGGTCAGGGTCGGCAGCCGGCTGGCGCTTGGCGAGCGGCACGGCGGTGCGTTGCACTACGATCCGGAGTGGGTTCGCCAGCCGTTGCTGTTGTTGGCTGCCGGCACCGGTCTGGCACCGCTCTGGGCGATACTGCGCGAGGCTCTGCGCCAGGGCCACGAGGCGCCGATCCGCCTCATCGCCGTGAGCCACGCTGAGCATTACTTCGCCGCTCCCCTGCAGGCGCTGGCCGAACGCCACCCGGACATCGAGCTCAGTCTGCTGACCACCTCCGAATGGGGCGAACGGCTCGGCGCGCTGCGCATCGCCTCGCGTGGCGAGATTGCCTTGGTCTGTGGCGGCCCGGGGTTCGTCGAGGCCGCAAGCCGGCGACTGTTTCTCGCCGGGCTGCCGCGCCGGCAGCTGTTCAGCGACTGCTTCGTCGGGCGCAACGAAGCTCCGGCGTAGAAAAAGGGGCTCCGTGGAGCCCCTTTTTCTAGGTTCTTCGCAGACTCTGGGGGAAGAGCGAGTTGACAGTCAGGGAAGCAGGTAAATTGGCAGTCGCCAAACACACCCTTCACCTGTCCCTGCTGTCGCCGTGCATCCTATTGATCTTGCCGCTTTCTGGCCAGGCTATGACGCCGTTGCCTGCCGCCCATCCGCCAACAACTTCCTTCTGATTGAACTCGAGCCTCAAGCCGGTTCAGTGCCCAAATGCGGGCGTTGTGGTCAGCTCAGCCCGTTGATTCACGAGCGCCGGATTCGTCTGGTGCGTGATCGTGATCTGTTCGATCAGCGCGTCCTGCTTCAACTTCCAGTGCGCCGAGTCGATTGCCTGAACTGTGGTCGGGTGACCGAGCGGATCGACTGGCTGGAGCCTGCATCTCGCCTAACCCAGCGGTTACGGGTCTGGCTCGAAAGCTTGCTGCGGCGGCTGCCGATCAGCCACGTCAGCCAGCTCACCGGCCTGCACTGGCACACCCTCAAGACGCTCGATAAACGACGCCTGCAAGCCGAGGTAGGCACCTTCGATTCACATGGTGTCCGCCGCCTGGTGATGGACGAGTTCGCCCTGCACAAGGGGCATCGCTATGCCACGGTCATCATGGATGCCGAGCGAACACGGGTGCTGTGGGTCGGCCACGGCAACAGCCGTGAGTCGATCCGCCCGTTCTTTGAATTGCTCGGCGAGCATTGCCAACAGATCGAGGCGGTGGCTATGGACATGAACACGGCTTTTGACCTGGAGGTGAAAAAGCATTGCCCGCAGGCCGAAGTGGTGTACGACCTGTTTCACGTCGTCGCGCGCTACGGGCGGGATGTGATCGACCGTATCCGGGTCGACCAGGCCAACCTTCTGCGCGAAGACAAGCTGGCACGAAAGGCGGTCAAGCAGAGTCGTTGGCTGCTGCTGCGCAATCGCGACAACCTGAAGGCCGGACAGGCCGTGCAGTTACAGGAACTGCTCGCTGCCAACCAGCCGCTGGCTACGGTCTATGTGCTCAAGGATGCGCTGAAGGATGTCTGGTACGCCCCCAGCGTACGAGAGGGTTGGCGGCGCTGGCGAACCTGGCTGCGGCATGCTCGCGAGAGCGGCCTCGCGCCACTGCAACGCTTTGCTCGCAACCTGCGCAAATACGCCCGAGGCATCCTTGCCAGTGCCCACTTCCACATGCATACCAGCGTCCTTGAGGGGGTTAACAACCGCATCAAGGTGATCAAGCGCATGGCCTATGGTTTCCGGGACTCGGAATACTTCTTTCTGAAAATCAAGGCTGCCTTCCCCGGGAAAGCGCGATGAACCTTTTTCTACGCCTCGCGATCACATCAGCGAATCGCCGACGCGCAGGATCTTCATGGTGTTGGTGCCGCCAGTGGAGTCGTGGTAGCTGTCGCCCTTGGTCAGGACCACCCAGTCGCCCGGCTCGACGATGTTGCGCTTGACCAGCTCGTCTACCGCCGCCTGGCTCACCTTGTCGGCCGGCAGTGCGGCCGGGTCGAAGGGGATGGTCTGCACACCGCGGAACAAGGCGACGCGCGCCTGGGCATCGCGATGCGGAGTGAAGGCAAAGATCGGCACCGAGGAACGGATGCGCGACATGATCAGCGTCGTGTAGCCGCTTTCGGTCAGGCTGATGATCGCCTTGACGCCGGGGAAGTGGTTGGCGGTGTACATCGCCGCCAGCGCGGTGCTTTCGTCGCAGCGGCTGAAGCTCTGCCCCAGACGATGACCGGACTTGATGCTGGTCGGGTGCTTTTCCGCGCCGACGCAAACGCGGGCCATCGCCTTGATCGCCTCGACCGGGTATTCGCCGGCAGCGCTTTCGGCCGAAAGCATCACGGCATCGGTGTAGTCGAGGACCGCGTTGGCTACATCGGACACCTCGGCGCGTGTCGGCATCGGGCTGTGGATCATCGACTCCATCATCTGCGTCGCGGTGATCACCACCTTGTTGTTGCGACGTGCATGCAGAATGATCTTCTTCTGGATGCCGACCAGCTCGGCGTCGCCGATTTCCACACCAAGGTCGCCACGCGCCACCATGACGCCGTCACTGGCGCGGATCAGGCCGTCCAGGGCCTCGTCGTCGGCGACCGCTTCGGCGCGTTCGATCTTGGCGATCAGCCACGCCTTGGAGCCGGCTTCGTCACGCAGGCGCCGGGCCAGCTCCATGTCTGCCGCATCGCGCGGGAAGGAAACCGCCAGGTAGTCGAGTTCAAGGTCGGCTGCGAGCTTGATGTCGGCCTTGTCCTTGGGCGTGAGCGCCGGAGCGGTCAGGCCGCCGCCGCGACGGTTGATGCCCTTGTTGTCCGACAGCGGGCCGCCGATCAGCACCGTGCAGTGCAGTTCGTCGGCGGTGGCGTTGTCCACGCGCATCACCACGCGGCCGTCGTCGAGCAGCAATTCGTCACCGATGCCGCAGTCCTTGACCAAGTCCGGATAATCGATACCGACCACCTGCTGGGTGCCCGCGTCGCGCGGATGGGTCACGGAGAAACGGAACTGGTCGCCTTCCTTCAGCTCGATGCGCTTGTCGGTGAACTTGGCGATGCGGATCTTCGGCCCCTGCAGGTCGCCGAGCAGCGCCACGAAACGACCATGCCGGGCGGCCAGTTCACGGACCAGGTTGGCGCGGGCGCGATGCTCTTCCGGCGAGCCGTGCGAGAAGTTCAGGCGGGCAACGTCCAGGCCGGCGAGAATCATTTTCTCGAGCACGTCCGGCGAGCTGCTGGCCGGGCCGAGGGTGGCGACGATCTTGGTGCGACGCAGGGTCATTCATAGGCTCCTTCTTCTGATGAGCGGCAGGCTACTACGCTGTTTTGCTGTAGTCATCGTCAGCGGGCCACTACCCTTTTCCGTTGCCGTCTGCCTGCAGTTCCGCCATTGACGGCCGATAAGCCGGCACGGAGGACATCTCATGCGCATCCTGATCATTCTCGTGTTTGCCCTGACCAGCGCCGGCTGCAGCAGCCGGCATGCCCTGGACCGTTACCTGGACGAGGCCTACGGCCGTTATCAGGCCGGCGATTGTGGCGGCGCGCAGCTGGCGCTTTCGCAGGCCGAGCGGCTCAAGCGAGTGCGGCCCGGCGTACAGCCGGAAATCTCGCTGTTGCGCGGCCAGTGCCTGGAGCGCCAGGGGCTGTTCGTCGATGCCGCAGAGACCTATCGCTTCATCCAGGCTCAGTACCCCACCAGCGAATATGCCTATCGAGCCGCGGCTCGGCTGGAGACGCTGCGTCAACTGGGGCACTATCGCCCAGGTGAACAAGCGGTTCCGCATCCGGTCGCGCGCTGACCGGTCGGCCACGGCCTCCAGGAGGGAAGCATGCGTAGCTGGGTTCTGATCCTTGCGTTGTCGCCGGTGCTGGCGCAGGCGCAGATCTATCGCTGGACGGACGAGCAGGGCCGGGTGCATTTCAGCCAGCAGCCGGTGGCGGGTGCGACGCCGGTCGAGGTGAAACCGCAGGTGATCGAACGTGACGCCGCAACCCTCGAGCGTGAACGGCGCAGCGAGCGCTATTTCGATGCGCGTCGCCAGGAAAACCGCCAGGCCGCGGCCAGCGCCGCTGCCGAGCGTGCCGAGCGCGAGCAGGAATGCAAGGTGCTCGAGGAGCGACTGGCGCGCCTGCAGCTCGGCGGACGCTACTTTCGCAACAATGCAGAGGGTGAGCGGGTCTACTACAGTGAGAGCGAAATAGAGGCAGCACGACGTCAACTGGCCACTCGCATCCAGCAGCGCTGTCGCTGACGGATCGTCCCGTGGCCGCGGTGCGCCGTAGGCCAGGGATTCGATGACATGAGCAACCAGCGTCGCATTCAACGGCATCAACTGCCGTACTACCTGAATGTCTTCAACCGCTACACCGACAGGCCGTTGGGCTTCATCGGCAATCTCTCCGAAGGGGGGCTGATGCTGATCAGCCGCTATCCGATGATGCTGGCGCAGCGCTTCGAGATGCGCCTGAAGGTGCCCGGCCAGGACAGCAAGATCCATTACGTGGATTTCAGCGCCATGAGCCTCTGGTCACGCGAGGATGTCACGCCCGGCAGCTACGACACGGGGTTCGCCCTGATTACCCCGTCGCCGGAGATTCGCGACATGATCGATGCCCTGCATCACTACTTCAGCTTCCGCCCCGGCGCCCTGGGGCCCTTCGTTCCGCCGTCCGGTGCTTCGACCGACAAGGGCTGCTGCCAAGGCGTCTAGCAGTGACTCAGAGCGCGCCGGCGCGTTTCATCGCCAGGTAACGTTGCACCAGAGCCGGCCCCAGCTCCGCCGGGCGTGCCTCGACGATCGGCACCCGGCGTGCCTGCAGGCTGCGCAGCTGTGCCTGGCGCGCATGGGTGTAGGCCACCGTGCCGCAATAGGCGAGTGCATCGTCGTATCGTTCGACCGGCTGTTGGCGCAGTTGTTCGAGCACCTCCTCGCGCAGGCTCGCGAACATCACCCGATGCCGTTGCGACAGGCGTGCCAGGGCCGGCTGCAGCTGATCATCATCCTCGTCGCGCAGGTTGCTGATGAAAATCACCAGGGCCCGACGTTTCTGATGGCGCAGCACCCTGTCGACTGCGTCCAGGTAGTCCGCCGGCTGCAGGCTGCAGCTGGCGTCGTACAGGCTGTCGAGCAGGATGCCCAGTTGCCGGCTGCCCTTGCCGGGCGCGACGAAGCGCGGTGTCTCGCAGGCAAAGGTGCCAACACCGACGGCGTCACCCTGGCGCAGCGCGGCATAGGCCAGCAGCAGGCTGGCGTTGAGCGCATGGTCGAAATGCGAAAGGTGGTCTTCCTGGCTGCGCATCCGGCGCCCGCAATCGAGCATCAGCAGTACCTGCTGGTCACGTTCGTCCTGGTATTCGCGGGTGATCGGTGCGTGCATGCGCGCCGTCGCCTTCCAGTCGATCTGGCGCAGGGTGTCGCCGTCGCGGTACTCGCGTAGCTGATGGAATTCGAGCCCCAGGCCCCGGCGCGGCTGCGGATGCACACCCAGTCGGGCGAGCCATTCCTCGAGGCCGCGAAAATCGGCGCCGTGCAGCCGGGTGAAGTCCGGGTACACGCGGGCTTCGTCCACCCGCGGCAACAGGCGCCGGCTGCGCCAGAGGCCGAATGGACTGCGCAGGCTGATCTCGCATCGCTCGAAGCGCATGCGCCCGCGCTGCTCGGGGCGGATGCGGTAGCGCAGCCGGGCCGCGCCGTGTGCGTCGAGGGTCAGGGCCTGTGGTTGCCCGGCGAAATCGAGACCGGCCGGAGGGTGATCATGCACCTCCACGCGCAGCGCGCGAGGTTCCACGGAGGCCAGGTTCAGCTCGACCTCTGTCCAGCGTCCCAGTGCCAGCCGGGCGGGAAGCGAGCGGCTGCAGCGCGGTGACGCCAGCCGCGTCAGCCGCAGTGCATCCACCAGCGCGACGCCCGCCAGCGCCAGCAACGCCCCCCACCACAGCAGGTGCCAGTGTTGGCCCGGCGAGCGTTCCAGTGCTTCCAGGGCGCCCAGGGCGATGCCGGCCGGCAGCAGGGCGCCGAGCGCCGCGAGCAGGCTTCGGGTCGGGTTCAGAAACTGGCGCATGGGCGCGACTCGGTCGTCACGCACGCGGTGCTGCGACCTGGTCGAGCAGCTGGTGCAGCAGCTGGTCGGTCGTCAGCCCTTCGATTTCCAGCTCCGGTGCCAGCCGGACGCGATGGCGCAGCACCGCCAGGGCACAACGCTTGATGTCATCCGGCGTGACGAAGTCGCCGCCGCGAAGCAGAGCCCGAGCGCGGCCGCCACGAACCAGCGCGATCGACGCGCGCGGCCCCGCACCGAGCGCGAGGCCGGGCCAGTCGCGGGTGGCGCGAGCCAGGCGTACCGCATAGTCGAGCACCTGGTCGTCCAGCGGCAGGTCGGCAGCGATCTTCTGCATCGCCAGGAGGTCGCGCGCCGAGAGCCGTGCCTGCAGCGCGCTGACGTCAAGGATGTCGGCGCGGGCCGAACGGGTGACCTGGCGTACCAGGGTGAGCTCCTCGTCCGCCGCGGGGTAATCCATGCGCAGCATGAACATGAAACGGTCCAGCTCGGCTTCCGGCAGCGGATAGGTGCCCTCGTGCTCGATCGGGTTCTGCGTGGCCATGACCATGAACGGCTGGGGCACTGGCAGCGCGCGGCCTTCCAGGGTGACCTGCCTTTCCTGCATCACTTCCAACAGGGCGGCCTGGGTCTTGGCCGGCGCACGATTGATTTCGTCGGCCAGCAGCAGGTGCGTGAAGACCGGGCCGCGGCGCAGCTTGAACTGCTCGCTGCCCAGGTCGTACACGGCATGCCCGGTGACATCGCTGGGCATCAGGTCAGGGGTGAACTGGATGCGTGCGAACTCGCCGCCGAAGCAGCGCGCCAGGGCACGCACCAGCAGCGTCTTGCCGAGCCCGGGGACGCCCTCGACCAGCACGTGGCCGGCCGCAAGCAGGGCAGTCAGCACGCCCTCGATCACCTCGTCCTGGCCGATCACCGCCTTGCGCAGTTCCTCGCGCAGAGCTCCGGCGAGCAGAGTGGCGCGCTGACGCGGCGTCTGGGCGACGGGGGCCTCTTCGGCAGCGTAGGTGGGTTGGCTATCGGATTCGCTCATAAGGCATTCCTGAGTCGTTGCAGGGATTCGACCTGCCGGGTGAAGTCGACCGCACCGCGGCGGCGGGCATCGTCCAGGCGCATGGCCTGCTCGACGGCCTCGAGCGGCAGCCGCGAAAGCTGGGCCAGTACCTGATGTCGCGCTGTCTGCTCGAGCTGCTCGAAGCCGGGATGCAGGTGCGTGGCGCGCTGGGCAATGTCGTGCTGCAGGGTTTCGAGCAGTGCGCGTTCGCCACAGCGCCGCCGGACAAAGGCGGCGCTGGCGTAGAGATGTTCCTGCAGGCGCCGGCGCTGGGGGGAGGGTGCGGCCAGCGCCGGCCCTTCACGACGAGCCAGGTACCAGAGGCCAAGCACCAGCAGCAGAGCCAGGGCGAGCAGCGCTTCGGGGAAATGACGCAGCAGCGCATCCAGCAGCCCTGTCGGCTCGCTGCGCTGGACGAGGGTGACCCGGGTGTTCTGGCTGAGGTAGGCGAGCAGCCAGGCGTGATCGTATTCGGCGATACGGTCGTTCTGCCAGATCCAGGCATCGGTCAGCACCGTGACCAGGCCTTGCCCGTGCCTGAGCTGCAGCATGTGCGTGGCCGCGGCGCTGTTGGCCCAGGCATGCGCACGGTTGCCGGCGTCGTAGAGGTGGAAGTCGGTATCGAAGGCCAGGTAGGCCGGACGATTCTGCCCTTGCAGGAACAGGCGGGTCAGTTGCGGGTCGTGCTCGGGGTCGCCCGGGTCGGCATGCGGATCGCCCTTGCCGGCGTCTTTGGCCTCGCTCTGGTACTGCTGCAGCCCGAGCCCGTCGAGCAGCAGATCGCCGCTGCGGCCCGCGGTTTCGTCCCAGAGCCGCTCGGCAACGAACACCAGATGCCCGCCGTGCTCGGCCCACTGCAGCAGGCGCTCGCTCTGCCGTGCGGTCAGCTGGCTGCGGTCGGCCAGATACAGCAGGGTGTGAGCCTGTGTCGGCAGCTGGTCCGGACGGCCCGCCCCGCCGAAACGTTCGACTTCGATCCCGGACTCGCGCAGAAACAGCTCGGCGGCGAGATACGGATTGCGCCGGGCTTCGGCCGTGGGCCCCTTGTCGACGCTCTGCTCGTAGAACTGCAGCTGCGTCGCGACATACGGCGCGAGCAGGGCCAGGGCGGCAAGGGCGAGGTAGATCGGCAGCCGACGCTTCATGACGGTCGCGCGCCTTCGAACAGGGCCCGCCAGCCGCCGCAGAGCTGGTCGCGTGCGTCAGCCCCGATAGGCAGGTGGCCGTAGGCCAGGCGCAGCCAGTGCCGGGTGAGCGTGTCGGTGTAGGCTCTCAGTTCCGGCGCGCCGAGGGTCTGTACGCATTGCAATACTTCGGTCTCGGTATGGGCGGCATGCAGCGGCAGGCCGTAGTCGTGCAGCAGGCGGCTGAGCAAGGCGCGGTAGAGCAGGCTGACGGCGGCGCGCGGGTGTTCGGCCCAGAGCTGCTCGGCCTCGCCGGCAACGTCGTCCGGCAGACTCTGCGGGGCGATCTCCAGGCCGAGCAAGCGTTCCGGGCCGGCCGCCGCAGCATTCGCTGGTGGGCGCCAGCCGAACACGCGCAGCCACTGGCGGTACCTCCAGGCCAGCGCGGCAACCCCTAGTACCAGAAGCGTCCAGAACAGCACCTCGACGACAGTCGCCAACTGCTCGGCGAACGGGCGAAGTCCGCCGAGCGACCAGTGGTCGAGCCAGCCCGTCGAAGGGGACTGGGGCTCGTCGCCGAGGCGCCAGCGAGTCACCGTCTCGTGCTGGTGGAACGGTGGTTGCTCGAGCAGCGCCTGAATCCGCTCGCTGGCGGCATCGCGGCTCAGCGGGTCGTCGGCCGGGCTCGCCAGCGACGGGGCCGCCGCAGGACTGTCGTCGGCCAGCGCGCGATCGGGCGCGCCGGCCAGGCACAACGAGAACGCCAACGGCGCGAGCAGCAGGCCAGGCAGCAATCGCTGGCGCAAGCGCCGGAAGCTCAGTTCGATATCCCAGGCCTCGAGCCGGGTGCGGCGGTTCAGATAGAGGCTGAAGCCACAGGCGACGTAGATCGGCTCCCAGATGATCAGCCCGAGCACGTACAGCAGGTTGGACAGGTGCTCCAGCCAGAGCCAGTCGTGATCGCCCAGCAGCAGCTCCTGCCAGCTCAGCTGTTGCAATGCCTGAGATGGCAGTAGCAGCAACAGCAACGCCGCCAGCCCCAGCCAGAGCAGCCCTTCGAGGTGGACGCCGACCAGGGTCAGCCAGCGCGCCGTACGCGCGCTGTGGCGGTGCAACGTTGCCAGGCGCCGGCTTCGCTCGCGTCCGGCCAGCTGTTCGAGCTGTAGGACTGGCAGATCGAAACTGCGCGTCATGCTCAGGCGGCGCCAGGTCAGGCTGGGCAACCACTGGTGACGCAGCAGGCCGGGCCAGGCACGCAGGCTCTGGCGCAAGCTCGGGGCCTCGCCGAACAACGCCTGCGAGAGCACGTGCAGCGGCAGGCGCTCGAACAGCGGCTTGAGCCACCAGAACAGCAGCACGGCAACGCCGGGCTGCTCCCAGAACGCCAGGCTGAGCAGCACGAATATCGGCAGGGTGATCGAGGCCCAGCCGGCGAGCAGCACGAATGCGTGGCGACGGGCCAGAAGTGTGCCGATATCCAGCGCTTCCCAGTTGCTGCGCGGTCGTACCGCCATGGTCGTTTCAGTCAGGCGCATGGCGGCTCCGTCCGGCCAGGCAGAAGTACAGCAGCACCAGCAGCCAGAGCGCGGCGCCCACGGCGAATTTCAGGGCCGGGGCGGGGTAGGTCATCGACGACCAGTAGGCTTCGATGAACGCGGCCAGCAGCAGCATCAGCATGGCGCCGGCCACCAAGCGTACGCTGATGGCGGCCGCCTGGCGCAGGGCCTCGCTTCTGGACCGCCGGCCCGGCGCGATCAGTGCCTGGCCCAGGCCGAGGCCGGCGGCACCAGCGAGCGTGATGGCGGTCAGCTCGAACGCGCCGTGGCCGATGACAAACGACCAGAAAGGCAGCTGATAGCCGATGTTGCCCAGATGGCCGGCGACCGTGCCGATGACCAGCCCGTTGTAGACGAGATAGAACAGGCTGCCGAGGCCAAGCAGCAGGCCGCCGGCGAAGGTCTGAAAGGCGATGCCGATGTTGTTCATCACATAGAAGCCGAACATCGCCCAGTCGTCGGCCGAGCCGCGCTCACCGAAGCGCCCGAGGCGGGTGGCGTCGGGATCGTACATCGCCTCCATGTCGGCAACCTGTTCGGCGGGCAGCACGGTGAAGACCAGGTCCGGAAACAGATGCACCAGCCATCCGCTTATCAGCAGCAGCCCGTAGAAGATGCCGCTGGCCAGCAGCACGCTGCGGCGCTGGCGGCGCACCAGGGCCGGGAAGCCAGCAAGGACGAAGCCCAGCAGGCGGCCGGGCAGGGGGCTGCGATGTCGGTAGAGCTGCCGGTGCCCTGCCAGCGCCAGCTGACGCAGACGTGTCAGCAGGCCTTCGCTGTAGCCGCGGCTGGTGGCTAGCGCCAGCTGCTGGCAGTGGCGGCGATAGGCGCTCGGAAAATCCTGCAACGCTGCAGATCGCCGCTCCCCGGTCTGCGCCAGGCGCTTGGCGAAGGCCTGCCACTGCGCTTCGTGCGCGGCCTCGAACGCAGCCTGACGCGTACTGCCGAGCAGCAGCCCGCTGGCGATCCCCTCCAGCTGCTCGCTGGCCTGCCCCGCCGAGCAGCCGAGCGGCTCTGCCAGGAGTGCGGCCAGTTCGCGGCGCCGCTCGCCGGAGAGCTGGTCGCCGCGCTCGGCGAAGGCAATGATCGCGCGCCGCTCGTCCTGCTCGAGCGCCACGGGGGCTTGCAGCGGTGCCGCCTGGAGGGCTGCACGGGGCTTGGCGGGGCGGTCGCGGTAAACCACCAGCGTTCCTGCGGCGATGTCGCCAAGTCGCCGGAACTGTGGATGAGCCAGGCACGAGAGCGTGCCGAGAAAGTAGCCCAGCGGCAGCATGTCGACGAAACGCAGCAGGTTGCGCGTCAGCGATGCCGCCCAGCCGACCGGCGTGCCGTCATCGTGGATCACCTCGAGACCTAGCCAGAGCTTGCCGGGGGTGCGGCCCTGGTTGAATACCTCGAACAGCACCATGTACCACCACTGGACGAGAAACAGGCACAGCGCACCGAGGCCGATGCCAAGCTTGCCGAGCAGGCCGAAGCCGAAGAACAGGGCGAGCAGGATCAGCCCGCGCAAGGCCAGGTCCACGGTAAAGGCGAGCGCACGCGGAACCAGCCCCGCCGGACGCAGCAGCAGGTCGATGCCCTCGGGCGTCTCTACCCGGTAGCGGTTGTCCAGCACCGGTTGGGAGCAGGCTGCGGTCAATGGAAAGGCTCGATCGTAAACAGCGAGCGACGATGCTATGCGCAGCTTTCGCTGGCGGCAATCGTCACGCCCGCCTTGATGCGAAAGGGCGCGCACTATCGGCCGTGCCGGTTTGCCCCGGCATTCCGGGCTGCTGCTAGACTGCCGCGCCTGACGAGGAGGGACGCGCTTTGGAATCGAGCATTTTCTGGTACGACTACGAAACCACCGGCATATCGCCCCGTTGCGACCGGCCGTTGCAGGTGGCCGGTATCCGTACGAACGAGGCGCTCGAGGAAATCGGCGAGCCACTCAACCTCTTTTGCAGGCCGTCGGACGATATCCTGCCGCACCCGGCGGCGTGCCTGGTCACCGGCATCACCCCGCAGGTCCTCGAGCGCGAGGGACTCTGCGAGGCCGAGTTCATGCATCGATTGCATCAGGAGCTGGCGCAGCCCGGTACCTGCGGCGCCGGCTACAACAACCTGCGCTTCGATGACGAGATGACGCGCTACAGCCTGTATCGCAATTTTTTCGATCCCTATGCGCGCGAGTGGCAGGGCGGCAACAGCCGTTGGGACCTCATCGACCTGGTGCGGACCGCTTACGCGCTGCGCCCGGAAGGGCTTCAGTGGCCGCAGGATGAGGGGCGCGTCTCGTTGAAGCTCGAACGGCTCACGGCGGCGAACGGGCTCGAGCACCTGCATGCGCACGACGCCCTGTCCGACGTACGCGCGACCATCGCTCTGGCGCGCTTGATTCGCGATGCACAGCCGCGGCTGTACGACTACCTGTTCCGGCTGCGGCGCAAGCATGCGGTGCTCGACCAGATCGAACTGTTCAAGCCGCTGGTGCATGTGTCCGGCCGTTTCTCGGCTCAGCGACACTTCATGGCCGTGGTGCTGCCCGTGGCGTGGCATCCATCCAATCGCAACGCCTTGATCGTCTGCGACCTGCACGCCGATCCCTCGCCGTTGTGGGACGAATCAGGCGAGACCCTGCGCAGGCGTCTTTATACGCGCCGCGAGGAGCTTGCCGAAAACGAGCTGCCGACGCCGCTCAAGCTGGTGCATGTCAATCGTTGCCCGGTGCTGGCGCCATTGAGCGTATTGCGGGATATCGACGTTCAGCGCCTGCAGCTGGACCTGCCGCTTTATCAGCGCCGGGCGCAAATGCTCTGTGAACGCCGCGAACAATGGCAGGGCAAGTTCGCTGCGATATATGCGCAGGAGGGCTATGAACCCTGCGAAGACCCGGAGCAGCAGCTCTACGATGGTTTTCTCGGTGAGCGCGACCGTCGGTTATGCGAACAGGTTCGCCTAGCAACTGCCGAGGAATGCGCAGGCCGCCAATGGATGTTTGATGACATACGCCTTGGCGAGCTTTTGTTTCGGTATCGGGCCCGCAACTTTCCGCAAAGTCTCAGCGAACAGGAACGGCTGCACTGGCACGACTTCTGCCGTCACCGCCTGTTGCAACCCGAATTCGGAGCGCCCAATACGCTGGCCCAGTTTGAGCAGACGTTGGGTCAGTTGCTGGAGCAGGCGACACCGGAGCAGGCCGTTGTTTTGCAATGCTGGCGCGAGCATGCGGCGCAGTTGCAAAGCCGCTATGGCCTGTGAAGCAATAAAAAGCCGCGCCCGATTGCTCGCTGGCGCGGCTGCGGTACTTCCGTAGCGGATTAACCGAGTACGGTGGACCAGCTTTCGACGGTGTCCGAACCCCACTTGGCCTTCCACTCTTTCAGCGTCTTGTGGTTGCCACCCTTGGTTTCGATCACTTCGCCCGAGTGCGGGTTCTTGTACTGCTTGACGCGACGAGCACGCTTGGGGGCCGGAGTGGCCTTTGCCGCGCGCTGTACCTTGCCGGCCTTTGCAGCGTCCGGATCGAGCAGGGCGATGATGTCGCGCAGCGACTTCTGATACTCGCCCATGAGTTCGCGCAGTTTGCCTTCGAACTCGAGCTCCTTTTTCAACTTGTCATCTGCCGAGAGGGACTTCAGGCGCTCCTGAAGTTCCTTGATGGCTTCTTCCGTTGCGCGGTATTCGCTGATCAGGGACATTTTGCTTCCTTGGATATAGGTTGTACGCAAGTGGGTGAATCATAGTCGGCGGTTTCAGGCAAAGTAAATATAGTTGAGCCCGTTATTTTCGAATGAAGTCGTAACAAAGCCGTTATTCGCTCGATATGTTTCCGGTTATTGGCTGTTGGGCTTTGTTCAACGGCCCCATCGTTTTCTCCGCACTCGGCTCGCGCCTCGGTCATGGCGAACTTAGTGAAACTTGGCTGCACCCGGCATTTTGTCAGGGTTGTTCGTCCGTTCTCAGCAAGCATACGCACACGGGCGGTGGGTTTATTTCGCCAATGGCCGCGCTTTTGCCGGCTGAGCTAGAATGCCGCGTTTCCATGCGAGCAGGAGTTTTCGGATGCGCACTTTCAGGCTGGTTATCGCCTGTCCCGATGGCGTTGGCATCGTTGCCAAGGTCAGTAACTTTCTGGCCACCTATAACGGCTGGATCACCGAAGCCAACCATCACTCCGACCACCAGAGTGGCTGGTTCTTCATGCGCCACGAAATCCGTGCGGACTCGCTGCCCTTCGACCTGGACGGTTTTCGCCAGGCCTTTGCACCTATTGCGCGTGAGTTTTCGATGGAGTGGCGCATCACCGACTCGGATCGCCGCAAGCGCGTCGTGCTCATGGCCAGCCGTGAGTCGCATTGCCTGGCCGACCTGCTGCACCGCTGGCATAGCGGCGAGCTGGATTGCGACATTCCCTGCGTGATCTCCAACCACGACGACCTGCGCAGCATGGTCGAGTGGCATGGTATTCCCTATTTCCATGTACCGGTCGAAGCGGGGCGCAAGCAGGAAGCGTTCGCCGAAGTGGCAAGCCTGGTGCGCGAGCACCGCGCGGACGTCATCGTGCTGGCGCGCTACATGCAGATCCTGCCGCAGGAGCTGTGCGAGGAATACGCGCAGCGGGTCATCAATATCCACCACAGCTTCCTGCCGTCGTTCGTTGGTGCCAAGCCGTATCACCAGGCGTCGCTGCGCGGCGTGAAGCTGATCGGCGCGACTTGCCACTACGTTACCGAAGAGCTGGATGCCGGCCCGATCATCGAGCAGGACGTCGTGCGCATCAGCCATCGCGACACCGTCGAGGACATGGTGCGACTGGGCAAGGACGTCGAGAAGATGGTGCTCTCGCGCGGCTTGCGCTATCACTTGGAGGATCGCGTGCTGGTCCACAGCAACCGGACGCTGGTCTTCAATTGACGGCTGGTATGACGGCTGGGTATCGATGAAGCATCCACTCGACCAGGCCACCGCCGAGGCGCCACCGATCATCGGCAGCGGTTGTACCCAGCGCTACGATCCGCAGGCGCTGGACGAGCGCCTGGGAACCGACTTTCCACAGGCAGCCGAACTCTGGGAAGCCTTGCAGGCGCAGCGCCGGCGCGAGGCCGAGTGACCTGCGCACGCTCTGATCAGGGGGATGACATGGATACAACCGATAGCCTGGTGCTTGGCGCAGAGTCCTCGGGGCAGGCCAATACGCATCTGCTGCGTCTGGCCAACCGCCATGGTCTGATCGCCGGCGCCACCGGCACCGGCAAGACCGTGACACTGCAACGGCTCGCCGAGCAGTTCAGCGATGCCGGCGTCGCGGTGTTCGCCGCCGACATCAAGGGCGATCTCTCCGGGCTCGGCGCTGCCGGCCAACCGCAGGGCAAGATTGCCGAACGCATCGCCAGCATGCCCTGGTTGGCGCACCACCCACAGGCCTATCCGGTCACGCTGTGGGACGTGTACGGGCAGAGCGGTCATCCGTTGCGCACCACGCTGAGCGAGATGGGCCCCTTGCTGCTCGGCAATCTGCTGGAGCTGACCGACAGCCAGCAGGCGGCGCTGTATGCGGCATTCAAGGTCGCTGACCGTGAAGGCCTGCTGTTGCTCGACCTCAAGGACCTCAAGGCGCTGCTCGGCTATCTGCGCCAGAGCCCGGCGGTGCTCGGCGAGGATGCGGCGCTGGTTACCGGCGCCTCGTGCCAGGCGCTGTTGCGGCGGCTGGCAACGCTCGAGCAGCAGGGCGCCGAAGCGTTGTTCGGTGAGCCGGCGCTGCAGCTTGAGGATCTGCTTGCACCGGCCGCTGATGGGCGAGGCGGTATCCATCTGCTCGATGCCTCGCGGCTGGTGCACGAAGCGCCAAAGGTCTATGCGACGTTCCTGCTCTGGCTGCTGGCCGAGCTGTTCGAACAACTGCCGGAGCGCGGCGATTCCGATCGGCCGTTGCTGGTGCTGTTCTTCGACGAGGCGCACCTGCTGTTCGGCGATACGCCCAAGGCGCTGCAGGAGCGGCTGGTGCAGGTGGTGCGGCTGATTCGCTCCAAGGGCGTGGGCGTCTATTTCGTCACCCAGTCGCCGGCGGATCTGCCCGACCCGGTGCTCGCCCAGCTCGGCCTTCGCGTGCAGCATGGCTTGCGCGCATTCACCACCCGTGAGCAAAAGGCGCTGCGTTCGGTTGCCGATGGCTTTCGCCCCAACCCCGAGTTCTCCGCGCTCGAGGTGCTGACCCAGCTCGGCATCGGTGAAGCGCTGGTCGGCGGGTTGGAGTCCAGGGGCATGCCGGCTGTGGTACAGCGGGTCTTCGTGGCGCCGCCGCAGTCGCGTGTTGGCCCGCTGAGCGAGCAGGAGCGCACGGCTATCCTGGCGCGCTCGCCGCTGCGTGGGCGCTATGAGCGGCCGATCGACCGTGAGTCGGCCTACGAGATCCTGGCGGCTCGTGCGCAGCAGGCGGCCCAGCGAGCGCCCGAGGCCGATACCGGGCCCGCTCGGTCGAGCGAGCTTGGCGATCAGGTCGGCGAGTTCGCTGGCAAGGTGATCCGAAGTGCGCTTAACCAGGCGGCTAGCCAACTCGGCCGTCAACTGGTGCGCGGCCTTCTAGCAGGCCGTTGAAAAATTCGGCCTCGACTGCCCCAACCCGTTCGGGGTGACGCTTTTTCAAGCGATTGGGGCTAACGGAGGCCGCAAAAGGCCTGGATTTTGGCCTTTTTGACCGGTTTCAGCACCATTTTCACGCCTTTCGGCGTTTTCGGGCGCACCTTGCCCTATACATGCGAGCCTCGCCACCAACCCGACAGGCTCCCCAATCGGATCAGGTTGTAGACCGAGAAGCCCAGCAGCAACTGGGCACTCAGCTTGGCGCGGCCGATCAGCTTGGTCTTGCGCAGGCCGCCAACCGTCTTCAGCCAACCAAAGCCTTCTTCGATCCGCTTGCGAATCTTCTGGCTGGTGGCGTACCCCGGGTGCCGCGTGGTGCGACCGTCGATGGCACTGCCCTTGCGTTTCTGCGCCACATGCGGCGTCACCTTCAGCTCGCGCGCGCCCTGCACGAAACGCTTCTGGTCGTAATTCCTGTCCGCCCCCACCGTGCTGCCCGGCTTGGCCGTGCGCTCGAGCATCTCCAGGGCCGCCTCCACCTCGGCACGTCCATTGAACTCGGTGCATTCCACATCCACGATCAGGCCGTTGCGGTGTTCCATCATCGTGTGGGCCATGTGCGCCAGGCGACTGGCATCGCCATTGCTCTTGCGTGCCAACCTGGCTTCAGGATCGGTGGTCGATTGGTGGGTCGCGTTGCTGCGCTTCTCGCCCTTGAAGTCGGCATCGGGGTTGCGCGTGCCATCCTCCGGTGGGTCGCCGCCGTCCTTCTTGATGAAGGACTTGTGCGAGGCCCAGGCGTCGATCAGCGTGCCATCGACGCTGAAATGCTCGTCGCTGGCGTACTCGGACCATTCGTCCAGGGACTTGATGCGCTGAAAGAACAGGCGCGCTACATCCTGATTGAACAGCCGGTCGCGGTTCTGGCTGAAGGTCGAGTGATCCCACATGCGCTCGTCCATCGACAAGCCGACGAACCAGCGAAACAGCAGGTTGAAATCAATCTGCTCGACCAACTGCCGCTCGGAGCGAATGGTGTAGATCACCTGGAGCAACGAGGCGCGCAGCAGGCGCTCCGGCGCAATCGAGGCCCGTCCCAAGGTGGAGTACAGCCTGTCGAAGTCCTGGTCCATCGACGCCAGCACGGCATCGACCAGCTCGCGCAGTGGACGCAGCGGGTGATCATTCGGGATGCGCTGCTCCAGTGTCGTATAGCTGAAAAGCTCGTTTTGTTTGAGGTCGAGTCCACGCATCGGCTTGGGCTGGCTTCGGCAGAAGAGGATAGTCGCCATTTTGCCAGAGCCAGGCGGGCTCTGGCTTTTTTCAACGGCCTTCTAGGCTCGCTAATGGGGCGCAAGCGCTGAAGCATCGCGGCTGCGCCGGTCAGGTTTGCGGCGTGGCGTCCTCGTCCGCGTAACGATCCTGCTCCATTTTGCGTAGCTCTTGCTGAAACGCTTGCTCCTGCACGCTGGGCTTCTTGCGCCAGGGTTTGCGTTCGGGCGCGGCGTGAGCGGCATAGGTCGTCACTTCGCCACCATAAATGTCCTGGTAGCGCTGCGCCTGGCGCTCCAGCTCCTTGCGTAATTCTTCCTTTGTCACTTAGCGGATCCTGTCTCTCACTGCGGTAAATCGAGAAATGCGGCCAGTCAGCTACCGAAGGCGGCGTGCTCGGGCCATGCGCTTGTAGCGGCCCGACATGCGAAGCCCGCTCATGCAAGCGACTGGCCATTATGCGCAACCCGGGCATGGCTGACAAAAAAGAGCCCGCGACAGGCGCGGGCTCGTTCAGGCGGGTCGATCAGCGCGCGACGTTCGCTTCTGCGCTCTGCTCGGCGCGGCCATAGACGTCGTCGAAGCGCTCGATGTCGTCTTCACCGAGGTAGCTGCCCGACTGGACTTCGATGATTTCCAGCGGAATCTTGCCCGGGTTGGCCAGCCGGTGGACAGACGTTACCGGGATGTAGGTGGACTGGTTTTCGGTCAGCAGGAAGGTCTTTTCGTTGCAGGTCACCTGCGCGGTGCCGGACACCACGATCCAGTGCTCGGCGCGGTGGTGGTGCATCTGCAGCGACAGGCTGGCGCCAGGGTTCACGCAGATACGCTTGACCTGGAAGCGGCCGCCCATGTCCACCGAGTCGTACCAGCCCCATGGGCGGTAGACGGCGCAGTGATTCTGGGTTTCGCTGCGCTCGCGCGCGTCCAGCTTGGCGACGAGCTTCTTGACGTCCTGCACCTTGTCCTTGTGCGCAACCATGGTCGCGTCCTTGGTTTCGACGACGACCACGTCCTCGAGCCCGAGCACCGTCACCAGCTTGTCGGTGGCGTAGATCAGCGAGTTGCGGGTGTCCTCGGCGATGACGTCACCCTTGAACACGTTGCCGTCGTCGTCCTTGCTGTGCACGTCCCAGATCGACGACCAGGAGCCGACATCGCTCCAGCCCGCCGACATCGGCACCACGCAGGCCAGGTCGGTCTTCTCCATGACCGCGTAGTCGATGGAGTTGTCCGGGCAGCAGGCGAAGGTCGCCGGGTCGATGAGAATTTCCTCACCGTTGCGAATGCTGCGTTCCAGCGCCGCCCAGCAGGTGTCATAGATATCCGGGTCGTGCTTCTTCAGCTCTTCGAGGAAGACGCTGGCGCGGAACAGGAACATGCCGCTGTTCCAGAAATAGTCGCCTGATTCGACGTAGCTCTGGGCGCGCGCTTCGTCTGGCTTCTCGACGAACTGGCTGACTCGCTCGATGCCTTCGGGCAGGGTACCGCGGCGCTGCGGGTCGCACTTGATGTAACCGTAACCGGTTTCCGGGCGAGTGGCCGGTACACCGAAGAGCACCATCTCGCCGTTTTCCGCGGCATTGGTGGCCAGCGCCAGCGAGCGCTGGAAGGCTCGTTGATCTTCGATAACGTGGTCGGCCGGCAATACCAGCAGCAGTTCGTCACGGCCTTCTTCGGTGAGCTTCATCGCGGCCATCGCGATGGCCGGCGCGGTGTTGCGGCCGAACGGCTCGAGCATCAGGCCCTGAACGCCGAGTTTGCGCGCCGCCAGCTGCTCCTTGACGATGAAACGGTGCTCTTTGTTGCACACCAGCAGCGGCTGTTGCATGCCCTCGAAAGCCAGGCGCTCCACGGTTTGCTGGAACAGCGTCTGTTCGCCGGTCATTGCGAGGAACTGCTTGGGGAACAGCTTGCGCGACAGGGGCCAGAGCCTGGAGCCGTTACCGCCTGAAAGGATTACCGGGATCATGTTGCTTCTCCTGAAACGTGTACGAAGGTCGTTCTGCTTGTTCGTCGGCACAGCAGCTGTACCGAATGGCTGAAGATCAGCGAGCGCCGGGCAAAGCGAGGCCCGTGGGCGCGACTGACCGCTCCCCCGAGGCTCATGCCCCGATTGCTGAAACCTGCCGGTACTGGCTAGTCCGCAGATGGCCAAACGGCTCCCGACGCGCGGAAGCGGTGGCGCTGGCAGTAGGAAGAAGCCATCCGGATACCGTCTGGATGGCCGTGCGGGCTGGGCGTCGTCGACGAGGAACGGCTGCCGTCGACTTGTTGTGATCGGGTTGCCTGCCGCACTTGCGGATCGAAGGCACAGCCCCGTGGGCTGTGCGCTTGGCTGGAGCGGCGGTGGACATCCTCGCCACTGCCGCTCGCCGTGACAGCGCTGCTGTCGTTGTCCGTACGCCACGGGCACTTGCCGGGCGGTCATTTATCAAGACCCTGAGCACTTTCATGTGCGACGTCCCTTTCCGGTCTGGAGTTGGTACGCGCTTATGATTGTGCTGCCCGAGAGTTAGTTCCCCGTGGGCGAACCATTGATCGGCGAGATTTCGACAGTGTCGATGGGCCGCCTCCGGGGCTGCTCGCGGCAGCGGCAGCCCAGAGCGGTTTGGTGGGACGGTTGCCTCAGGTCGGCGGGTTGTCGCGCAGGAAGACCAGACGGTCGGTGGAGGAGTGCGCCTCACTGTAGCGATAGCCGTCGTAATCGAACTGCAGCAGCAGCGCCGGATCGCTGATGCGTTCCTTGATCACATAGCGCGCCATCAGACCTCGGGCTTTCTTGGCGTAAAAACTGATGATCTTGTACTGGCCGTTCTTCAGATCCTTGAAGTCGACATCGATCACCCGGGCTTCCAGCGCCTTGCGCTTCACGGCACCGAAGTACTCGTTCGAGGCGAGGTTGAGCAGCACTGCGTCACCCTGCGCGGCGAGCGCCTCGTTGAGCCATTGGCTGATGCGTTCGCCCCAGAAAGCGTAGAGATCCTTGCCGCGGGCGGTAGCCAGCCTGGTGCCCATTTCCAGACGATAGGGCTGCATGAGATCCAGCGGTCGCAGCACGCCGTACAGCCCGGAGAGCATGCGCAAGTGTTGCTGGGCGAAGTCGAAGTCGTGCTCGCTGAAGTCGTCGGCGTTGAGCCCGGTATAGACGTCTCCCTTGAACGCGAGCAGCGCCTGCTTGGCATTGTCGGGGGTGAAATCGGCATTCCAGCTTCCGAAGCGGGCGACGTTGAGTGCGGCCAGCTTGTCGGACAGGTGCATGAGTTCGGCAACCTGTGCCGGCGAGTACTCGCGCAGCTGGTCGATGAGCAGCTGTGCTTGATCGAGATGTTCGGGCAGCGTATGGCGCGGGGTCGCGGGAGGGGTGTCGTAGTCCAGAGTCTTGGCTGGTGAAATCACCATCAACATCGAATTGCTCTCGTTCCTTTGGATGTGCCGCGATTCTAGGCGTGAACCCCAATGCGCCTCCAGCTATCGCAGCCATTGATGGCGGTTGACCTTGCCCCTGGGGCAAGGCGCAAGCTTGTTGCACACATTGAGGAGGTGACATGAGCGCGTGTGATCATTCCAATTGGCACCCTGACCATGACTATCGGCCGCTCGAGCAAGGCGCCGAGCGTCAGACCTGGCTGGTCGCTGCGCTGACCGGCGTGACCATGCTGGTGGAGGTGGCGGCCGGCTACCTGTTCAACTCGATGGCCTTGCTCGCCGATGGTTGGCACATGGCCTCGCACATGGTCGCGATAGGCCTGGCCGCACTCGCCTATCTGCTGGCGCGGCGCTACTCGGGGGACCAGCGCTTCGCATTCGGCACCTGGAAAATCGAGGTGCTGGCCGGTTTCTCCAGTGCGCTGCTGCTGGTGGTGGTCGCGCTGACGATGATCGGCGAGTCGCTCGCGCGCTTCTGGTCGCCGGCGCAGATCGGCTTCGACGAGGCAATCGTCGTCGCCATCATCGGCCTGCTGGTCAACCTGGCTTCCGCCTGGCTGCTGCATGAGCGTCACGAGCATGCGCACGCGGGGCACGGCCATCAGCATGCTCACGACCACGACCACGACCACGACCACGACCACGACCACGACCACGACCACGACCACGACCACGACCACGACGCGGGCAAGCGGACTACCGGCGGGCGCGACCTGAATCGGCACGCCGCGTTCGTACACGTGCTCACCGATGGCCTGACTTCGGTGGCTGCCATCGTCGCCCTGCTCGGCGGCAAATTTTTCGGCTGGAGCTGGCTGGATCCCGCGATGGGCGTGATCGGCGCCGTGGTCATTCTGGTCTGGGCCAAGGGCCTGCTGCGTGGCACCGGCAAGGCATTGCTGGATCGGGAGATGGACGACCCGCTGGTGCACCAGATTCGTGCGGCGCTCGAGGCGGTGCCCGATACCGATGTCACCGATCTACACCTGTGGCGTGTCGGACGCGCACAATACAGCTGCATTCTCAGCGTGGTCACCCACCAGGACTACACGGCGGACCGCTACAAGCGGGAGTTGGCACGCTTCGCGCAGGTGGTTCACGTGACGGCCGAGGTCAACCGCTGCGCGGAGTCCGGCCATCGTTCAACGGGCGATTTGTCCGCGGCGCACTGAGGGGAAAGACGCCGGCGAATCGAAAAGTCATTTGCCTGTCATATGTTTTGCGTTAGAACGAAATCCAGACCGCCGAACCCTGCGAAACAGGTGGCGGCCACTGGGTGGCCCCGAGCCCACCGGCGCCCAACGTCCGCTCACCCTCGTCGTCGTACGGCGGTCACCTCCGACGGAGCATTCGCATTCCGTCGCCGCTACTACGACGAAGGTGATCGGTATGGATGATTACGGTACCTCCCGCGCGACCCAGCCCACCCTGTACGTGCTCGACACGAACGTCCTGATCCACGATCCAAACGCCTTGCTCAACTTCCAGGAGCACCAGGTCGCGATTCCCATGACCGTGCTCGAGGAACTCGACCAACTGAAGACCGGCAAGCACACGGTCGCGGCCGAATGCCGACAGGCCATCCGGCTGATCGACCGTTTGCTCGGCAGCGCCTCGCCCGAGGAAGTCGAGGCAGGCGTACCGATCCAGCGCGGCAAGGGTGGGCCTTGCGGCAGCCTGTCGATCCTCATGAGCCGACCGGGCCAGGCCAACGGCCTGCCGGAAGACCTGAACGACAACAAGATCATCAATCTGGTCGTCACCCTCAGCAAGGAACGCCCCGGGTTGCCGGTAGTGCTGGTGACCAAGGACATCAACATGCGCCTGAAGGCGCGGGCCTGCGGCGTGGCCGCGGAGGATTATCACACCGACCAGCTGGTCGACGATGTCGGCCAGCTGTCGCGCGGCTATCACAGCCTCACCGGCTCGTTCTGGGACCGGGTAAGCACCGTCGAGACGCAGCAGGGGCACGGACGCACCTGGCACCGGGTGCAACTGATCGACAACCTGCCGGCCGTGCACATCAACGAGTTCGTGCTAGACGAGCAAGGGTTCGTCGGCTGGATCAAGGGCATCGAGGGCGATGAACTGCTGCTGCTGGACCTGCACCAGGAGCCGCTGCTGCATCAGGAAGCCTGGGGGCTGCGCCCGCGCGACATCCACCAGGCGCTGGCGCTGTGCGCGCTGCTCGATCCGGATATCCATCTGGTCAACCTGTCCGGCGCCGCCGGCTCGGGCAAGACCATCCTGGCGCTGGCGGCGGCCATCGAGCAGACCGTGGTGAGCAAGCGCTACCGGCGCATCATCGCCACCCGCAGCGTGCAGGGGCTCGACGAGGACATCGGCTTTCTGCCGGGCACCGAAGCCGAGAAGATGGAGCCCTGGCTGGGGGCCATCACCGACAACCTCGAGGCGCTGCACATGGATGACGAGAACACCCACGGCAGCATCGACTACATCCTGCAAAAGGTCCCCCTGCAGTTCAAATCGCTGAACTACATCCGCGGGCGCAGCTTCCAGCAGAGCCTGATCATCATCGACGAATGCCAGAACCTCACGCCGCACCAGATGAAGACCATCATCACCCGCGCCGGCAATGGCTCGAAGGTGGTCTGCCTGGGCAACCTCGCGCAGATCGACACGCCCTACCTATCGGCGACCAGTTCGGGGCTGACCTACCTCACCGAGCGTTTCAAGGACTTCCCGCATGGCGTGCACATCACCCTGCAGGGTGTGCCGCGCTCGATCCTCGCCGAGTACGCCGAGGCCCACATGTAGGAGGGGCGGCCGGAGCTAGAGGCCGGCTCGTCGGCCTCCAGCTTCGGCCTTCCAGCTGCGTTACACTGCGGGCTTTCCCAGCCAGCAGGACTTTCCATGCTCACCCATCTCGATTTTCAGGGCCGCGCCAGCATGGTCGACGTCACCGACAAGGCCGTCACCGCGCGCGAGGCCACGGCGGAGGCGCGTGTGCGCATGCTGCCCGCCACGCTGCAGCTGATCCAGCAGGGCGGCCATCCCAAGGGCGATGTGTTCGCCGTCGCTCGCATCGCCGGCATCCAGGCAGCGAAGAAAACCCATGAGTTGATTCCGCTATGCCATCCGTTGCTGTTGACCAGCATCAAGGTCGAACTGGCGCCCGAGGGCGAAGACTGCGTGCACATCCGCGCCGTCTGCAAGCTCGCCGGGCAGACCGGGGTGGAGATGGAGGCCCTGACTGCCGCCAGCGTGGCCGCGCTGACGATCTACGACATGTGCAAGGCGGTGGATAAGGGGATGGTCATCGAAGGCGTGCGACTGCTCGAGAAGCGCGGTGGCAAGAGTGGGCACTGGCAGGTGGAATCATGATTCGAGTGCAGTTCTATGCCCGTTATCGGGAGACCCTGGGCAGCGATGGCGAAGAACTCGACTGGGACGAACAGCTGACCTGCGTCGATGCGCTGCGCCAGCGGCTGCTTGCCCGCGGAGGTGCCTGGGAGCTGCTCGCCGAGCGCAATCTGATGTGCGCGCGCAACCAGGAGCTGTGCGGTCTGGACGAGGCGCTGGAAGACGGCGACGAAGTGGCGTTTTTCCCGACCGTTACCGGAGGCTGAAATGAGCGTACGAGTCCAGCAAGCGGCCTTCGATCCCGGGGCCGAGCTGAATGCACTGCATGCGGCGAACCTGGGCATCGGCGCGGTGGTCGGTTTCGTCGGCTACGTGCGCGACTTCAATGACGGCCACGAGGTGGCCGGCATGTTTCTCGAGCACGCCCCGGGGATGACCGAAAAGGCCTTGCAGAAGATCGTCGCCGAAGCCGAGCAGCGCTGGCCTTTGCTCTGCTGCGACGTGCTGCATCGCGTCGGGCCGCTGGAGCCTGGCGAGCCGATCGTTTTCGTCGGCGTGGCCAGCGCGCATCGCGAAGCGGCGTTCGATGCCTGCCGCTTCGTCATGGATTACCTGAAAACGCGCGCGCCGTTCTGGAAGAAGGAGGCTACCCCTGAAGGCCCTCGCTGGGTCGACGGGCGTGAAAGCGACCAGAGTGCTGCGCAGCGCTGGAAGCACGACTGAGCAGGGCGCGCTCAGCTGAAGGTGATGTACATCTTGAAGGCGAGGGTGGAGAACATGGTGAGCACGCCGGCCGCCAGAATCGCCACGCCCCATTTCTGATCGCGGAAGTTGTAGCCTACGCACAGCAGGACGAAGCCAGTGGTTATCAGCAAGATCAGCCAGTCGAGATGCTGCATGTCGTATTCCTTGTTCAAGCGTGACGTGATGAGGCAACTCTAGCCTGTGGCAGGCTGCGCCGCGCTGACCTGCATCACTGCGGCCGGGCGCGGCGCATGGCCTCAGCGCTGCCGCGGCACTGGCGCGAGCAGTTCGGCGGGCGGCATCTCGCAGTGGATCTTGCGGCCGATCAGTTCTTCGATTGGCGGCAGGGCGAAGGCGTCATCCTCGCCGGCAAAGCTGATCGACGTGCCGCTGGTGCCCGCGCGGCCGGTACGCCCGATGCGGTGCACGTAATCGTCCGGCACTTCCGGCAGGGTGAAGTTGATCACGTGGCTGATGCCCTCGACGTGGATGCCGCGGCCGGCGACATCGGTAGCCACCAGAACGCGGATCTTGCCCTCGCGAAAGCCCTCCAGCACCTTGATGCGCTTGTGCTGCGGCACGTCGCCGGACATCTGCGCCGCGCTGATGCCGTCGCGCGTCAGGCGCTCCTCGATGCGGCGTACCTCGTCCTTGCGGTTGGCAAAGACCATCACCCGCGTCCAGTCGTTCTGGCTGATCAGGTTGTAGAGCAGCTTGTACTTGTCGCTCGACGCCACGGCATAGACGTGTTGTTCGACGGTCTCGCTGGCGACGTTCTCCGGTTCGATCTCGACGATTGCCGGGTCGACGGTCCATTGCCGGGCCAGGTTCATCACGTCATCGGTGAAGGTCGCCGAGAACAGCAGGGTCTGGCGCTCGCCCTTCATCGGGGTCTGGCGAATGATCTGGCGGACCTGGGGGATGAAGCCCATGTCGAGCATGCGGTCGGCCTCGTCGAGCACCATCACCTCGACCATGTCCAGGTGCACCTCGCCGCGCTGGTTGAAGTCCAGCAGGCGGCCGGGGGTGGCGACCAGGATGTCGCAGAACTTCGCTTCGAGCTGCTTGAGTTGCTTGTCGAAGTCCATGCCGCCGACAAAGCTCATCACGTTCAGCTTGCAGTACTTGGTCAGCGCCTCGGCATCCTTGGCGATCTGCACCACCAGCTCGCGAGTCGGGGCGATGATCAGCGCGCGCGGCTCGCCCATGTAGCGTTCCTTCGGCGGCGGCGTCTGCAGCAGCTGGGTAATGGTCGAGATCAGGAACGCCGCGGTCTTGCCGGTGCCGGTCTGCGCGCGGCCGATGGCGTCGCGACCCTTGAGGGTGAACCCCAGCACCTGCGCCTGGATTGGCGTGCAGTAGCTGAAGCCCTGGTCATGAATGGCGTGCATCAGCTCGGGGGCGAGCCTGAAATCGTGGAAGCGGGTCTTGCCCTCGGCGGGCTCGACGACGAAATCCTCGGGCTTCCAGAGCGTTTCGCTGGGCGCCGGTTTCGGCGCGCGCTTGCGGCGTGGCTTGCTGGCGCTCTTGGTGCTGGGTTCTGTTGGTGCCTTGTGCGGTTCGGGTTGCGCTGCGGCTGGCTGCGGCGCAGTGGCGGGCGTACTGGCGCTTTGCTGCTCGCCTTCGCTCTTGCCAAGCATTTTCTTGAGTGCCTTGAGCACGATCGTCTCTTCTGTCAACGGGAAAGTTGGCCGGAGTTTAAAGCAAGACGCTCGAGCGGGCGAAGCATTGCGCCATCGTCCGGCCGTCCGGTCAGCCGCAGAGCTGGTTGCGTCCGCCCTGCTTGGCCTGGTACAGCTCCCGGTCGGCACGCTCGATCAGGTCGGCCAGGCGGTCGGCGGGTTGCCAGACCGCCAGGCCGATCGAAACCGTCACGCCAGGCAGCCGGCCGATCGGGCTGGGAATGCTGCGGACCTGCTCGATGGCCTGGCGCAGCCGCTCGCCGATCGCCCGAGCGTCCTCGGCTGCCAGTTCGGGCAGCAGGATGGTGAACTCCTCGCCGCCATAGCGCACCAGACAGTCCTTCGGCCGCAGCTGTGCAGCCAGCGTACGCGCAACGAGCGAGAGCACGAGGTCGCCCGCGAGATGGCCGTGGCTGTCGTTGTACTGCTTGAACCGATCGACATCGAGCATGAGCATGCACAGCGGGCTCCCCGCCATGGCACAGCGCGTGCTGTCGCGCTCGAAGGCGTGTTCCAGCCAGCGTCGGTTGAATACGCCGGTGAGCATGTCAACGTTGGCGTTGTGCTCGCTGTCGACGATCAGGCGATCGCTCAGGCGAACGCGCTCGCAGAGCAGCAGGGCCAGGTTGTGCATCAAATGCGGGGATTCGCCGAGCACGCCGATGTGCCTCGAGTGCAGGCGCAGCAGCGTACAGGGTTGGTTCGCGACGACGTAGACCGTCGGTGGCAGGTGGTCGACGAAGCTGACCTCGCCGGCGCAATCATTGGTGTCGATGACTCTGAGTGGCTGGCTGTCGAGCGAGTCGACATACACCGTCAGGCTGCCTTCCAGCACCATATAGAGGTGGTGATTGGCCTTGCGCGGGCTGAGCAGGGTTTCGTCGGCCTCGACGGTGCACAGCTGGCACTGCGCGAGCAGCTTGCGTACGTCGTCCGCGCCGGCACCGTGCAGCAGGCGCAGCCGCTCCAGGCTCGCCGGGTCCACCGGCTGGTCGACGATCTTCATGGTGCTGCCCGCTGACTGCGTGGCTGCGTCTGGCCCTGCATGGCAAGCGGTCCTCCGCTGCAATGTCTGCCGGGCGGCGGATCGATAGTCCCTTCAGCTTCCGCAGTCGGCTGTGCGTTCAAGCATAGCCGACCTGCAGGCGGTGGCGATCAGGCGAGGCGCTGGGCCAGCCAGGCGCCGATGTCGAGGATCTCGTCGGGGCGCACTTCGTGGGCCATCGGATAGTCACGCCACTGCACGGTGAGGCCCGACGCGGCAAGGCAATCGTGCGCAGCGCGCCCCATGGCCATTGGCACGACGTCGTCGAAACGACCATGCAGGCAGAACACCGGCACGTCTCGCATGTCCGGCGCCGGTTCGAGCTGTTCCGGGAACGTCGGCGCATAGGTCGATAGGGCCAGTACGCCGCCGAGCGGGCCTGGCCAGCGCAGGAACGCGGTATGCAGCACGACGGCGCCCCCCTGGGAAAAGCCGGCCAGAAAGATGCGTTTCGGATCAATGCCGGCATCGCGTTGCGCTTCGATCAGGTCGATCACCTGCTGTGCCGAAGCTTCCAGCTGCGCCTGGTCGATGGCGCGTGCGGGGCTCATGGCGAGGATGTCGTACCAGCTCGGCATGCTCCAGCCGCCATTGATACTGACCGGGCGCGTTGGGGCCTGCGGCAGCACGAAGCGGGTGCTGTCCAGGTGCTGCTGCAACGCTTCGGCGACCGGCTGGAAGTCGTAGCGGTCGGCACCCAGGCCATGCAGCCAGATGACACAGGCGTCGGCGTTGCGTGAGGGTTCGATGATCAGAGGATTGCTCATGAAGGCTCCAGTTCGGGGCGAATCGCCTCATCCTGGGGCGCGGAAGAGGCGGATGGAGCGAGATTAACCGCTCCCGGCCCCCCTCTGCACCCGCAGAGCCGGGAGATGCGGCCGCGCATGCGTGGCTGGTACGTCGCTTGCTATCTCAGGATGGCAAGCCGACATCGGTCGTCAGGTTGCCGAACGGTGGGGGGCGACTAGACTCAGGGCTGGCTCCGCAACGAAGCGGCCATTGGCCGTGTCGGCAGCAGACCCAGACCCCGAGAATAAAAAAGCAAACTGGAGGTTTCGATGACACGGGTGAAATCCACACTGGCCGTGCTTGGCGCAGTAGCGCTGGTTGGCGCGAGCGGGCTGACCCATGCGGGGGCGACCCTGGACGCGGTGAAGAAGAAGGGCTTCGTGCAGTGCGGCGTCAGCGACGGGTTGCCGGGCTTCTCCTACGCCGACGCCAAGGGCCAGTATCAGGGAATCGATGTGGACGTCTGCAAGGCCGTTGCGGCGGCGGTCTTCGGCGATGCCGGGAAGGTGAAGTTCAGCCCGCTGACCGCCAAGGAGCGTTTCACCGCGCTGCAGTCCGGCGAGGTCGACGTGCTTTCACGCAACACCACCTGGACCAGTTCGCGCGACGCCGCGATGGGGCTCAATTTCACCGGCGTGACCTACTATGACGGCCAGGGTTTTCTGGTCAACAAGGGCATCGGCGTGAAGAGCGCCAAGGAACTGGATGGGGCGACCGTCTGCATCCAGGCCGGTACCACCACCGAGCTGAATCTCTCCGACTACTTCCGCGCGAACAACCTCAAGTACACCCCGATCACCTACGACACCTCGGACGAAAGCGCCAAGTCGCTGGAGTCGGGCCGGTGCGACGTACTGACCTCGGACCAGTCGCAGCTCTATGCCCAGCGCATCAAGCTGGCCAAGCCCGACGACTACGTGGTGCTGCCGGAGGTGATCTCCAAGGAACCCCTCGGCCCGGCGGTTCGGCAGGGTGACGAGGAGTGGTTCGATATCGTGCGCTGGACGCTGTTCGCCATGCTCAACGCCGAGGAGCTGGGCGTGACCTCGACCAACGTCGAGCAGATGGCCAAGACCACCAAGAACCCCGATGTGGCGCGCCTGCTCGGCGCCGAGGGCGAGTACGGCAAGGATCTCAAGCTGGCCAACGACTGGGCCGTGCAGATCGTCAAGCAGGTCGGCAACTACGGCGAGGTGTTCGAGCGTAACGTCGGCAAGGGCAGCGAGCTGAAGATCGAGCGCGGCCTCAATGCGCTGTGGAACAAGGGCGGGCTGCAGTACGCGCCGCCGGTGCGTTGACCGACCGGCCGGCGAGGCCGGCCGCTTCAGGGATGAGCGCTGCCGCGGCCGCTCGGCTCCGGCAGCGTATCCAGAGGGTTCCCGATGCGCACCGATGGTTCTTCGCGGCGGGTAAGCGGCTCGCTGCTCACCGACCCCCAGGCACGCGCCTGGCTGTTCCAGGTTCTAGCCGTCCTGGCGGTCGTCGCCTTTGGCTGGTTCCTGTTTCACAACACCCAGGCCAACCTGGCCCATCGCGGGATCAATTCCGGGTTTGGTTTTCTCGACAATTCTGCCGGCTTCGGCATTCCGCAACACCTGATCGATTACAGCGAGAGCGACAGCTACGCTCGCGTGTTCTGGATCGGGTTGCTCAATACCCTGCTGGTCAGCGTCATCGGTATCCTGCTGGCCACGCTCATCGGTTTCGTGCTCGGCGTCGCCCGGCTGTCGCCGAACTGGCTGATTCGGCAGCTGGCCACGCTGTACATCGAGACGTTTCGCAACATCCCACCGTTGTTGCAGATCTTCTTCGTCTATTTCGCCGTGATCGGCCCGCTGCCTGGCCCGCGCGACAGCCTGAGCCTCGGCGACGTGGTCTTCGTCAACAACCGCGGGCTGCAATTGCCCGCACCCAGCGCTGACGAGGGCTTCTGGGCGTTCTGGCTGGCCCTGTTGCTGGCGATCGGGCTCTGCGTCGCGCTGGCGCGTTGGGCGAAGATCCGACGCGACGCCACCGGTCGGCGCTTTCCCCTGTTCTGGACGGCGTTGGCGTTACTGATCGCCATTCCCTGGTTGAGCACCCTGCTGTGGGGCAGCCCGTTCCAGTGGGACGTGCCGCAGTTGCAGCGCTTCAACATCCGGGGTGGCTGGGTGGTGATTCCCGAGCTGGTCGCCATTGTCGCGGCATTGTCGATCTACACGGCCGCGTTCATCGGTGAGACCGTGCGCGCCGGGATCCAGTCGGTCAGCCATGGACAGACCGAGGCTGCCGCATCGCTGGGACTGCGGCCGGGACAGCTGCTGCGGCTGGTGATCATTCCGCAGGCCTTGCGAGTCATCGTGCCGCCTCTGACCAGCCAGTATCTCAACCTGGCGAAGAACTCCTCGCTCGCCGCGGCCATCGGCTATCCGGACATGGTGTCGCTGTTCGCCGGCACGGTACTCAACCAGACCGGCCAGGCCATCGAAACAATGGCGATCACCATGAGCGTCTACCTGGCCATCAGCATCAGCATTTCGCTGTTGATGAACTGGTACAACAAGCGCATCGCGCTGACCGAACGGTAGGGGCGATATGACCAGGCATGTCTTCAAGCCCGACCTCCCGCCGCCTGCGCGCCAGCTTGGCGTGCTGGGCTGGTTGCGGGCGAATCTGTTTTCCAGTTGGCTCAACGGGCTGCTCACGCTCGTCGGGCTGTATCTGATCTGGCTGGTGCTGCCGCCGCTGCTCGACTGGGCGATCTTCAGCGCGGACTGGGCTGGCGATGCGCGTAGCGACTGTAGCCGCGAAGGTGCCTGCTGGGTTTTCGTGCGCGAGCGCTTCGGCCAGTTCATGTACGGCTTCTATCCGGTGGAAGCGCGCTGGCGGATCAACATGGCAGTGTGGCTGGCGATCGTCGCGGCAGCGCCCTTGTTCATGCGCTGGTTGCGGCACAAGGCGCGCTATGGCCTGGCCTACCTGCTGGTCTATCCGCTGCTGGCCTTTTGGCTGCTGCACGGCGGACTGGGGCTGACGGTCGTGCCGACCAGCCAGTGGGGCGGCTTGATGCTGACAATCGTCATCGCCGCGGTGGGCATCGCGGGCGCGCTGCCGCTGGGCATCCTGCTGGCACTGGGGCGGCGTTCCGACATGCCGGCGATCCGGGTACTCAGCGTGACCTTCATCGAGTTCTGGCGCGGCGTGCCGCTGATCACCGTGCTGTTCATGTCTTCGGTCATGCTGCCGTTGTTCCTGCCCGAAGGCATGAACCTCGACAAGCTGCTGCGCGCGATGCTGATGGTGATCTTCTTCGAGGCCGCGTACATCGCCGAGGTGGTGCGCGGCGGCCTGCAGGCGATCCCCAAGGGGCAATACGAGGCCGCCTCGGCGATGGGCCTGGGTTACTGGCGGATGATGGGCCTGGTGATCCTGCCGCAGGCGCTGAAGCTGGTGATCCCGGGCATCGTCAACACCTTCATCGCGCTGTTCAAGGACACCAGCCTGGTGATCATCATCGGCCTGTTCGACTTCCTCAACAGCATCAAACGCGCCACCGCGGACCCCGCCTGGCTGGGCATGTCCACCGAGGGCTACGTGTTCGCCGCACTGGTGTACTGGCTGTTCTGCTTCGGCATGTCGCGCTATTCGATGCACCTGGAGCGCAGGCTGGACACCGGCCATCGAAATTAGGAGAGAGCAATGAGCGAATCCAGCGTACAGGCCGGGGCGGCTGTGAAGCCGATCATCCTCATGGAGGGCGTGCACAAGTGGTACGGCCAGTTCCATGTCCTCAAGGACATCAACCTGAAGGTGCGCCAGGGCGAAAGAATCGTGCTCTGCGGGCCGTCGGGTTCCGGCAAGTCGACCACCATCCGCTGCCTGAACCGGCTGGAAGAGCACCAGCAGGGGCGTATCGTCATCGATGGCCACGAACTGACCAGCGATCTCAAGCAGATCGAAGCGATTCGCAGCGAGGTCGGCATGGTATTCCAGCACTTCAATCTGTTTCCGCACCTGACCGTGCTGCAGAACTGTACGCTGGCGCCCATGTGGGTGCGCAAGATGCCCCGTCGCGAAGCCGAGGAAGTAGCCATGCACTACCTCGAACGGGTGCGTATTCCGGAGCAGGCGAGCAAATTCCCGGGCCAGCTCTCCGGCGGGCAGCAGCAGCGCGTGGCGATCGCCCGGGCGCTGTGCATGAAGCCCAAGATCATGCTGTTCGACGAGCCCACCTCGGCGCTCGACCCGGAAATGGTCAAGGAAGTGCTCGATACCATGATCGGGCTTGCCGAGAGCGGCATGACCATGCTGTGCGTGACCCACGAGATGGGCTTCGCCCGCACCGTCGCCGACCGGGTGATCTTCATGGACAAGGGCGAGATCGTCGAGCAGGCCGAGCCCGAGGTGTTCTTCACCAATCCCGAGAGCGATCGCACCCGCCTGTTTCTCAGCCAGATTCTGCACTGACACGCCGGAGCAGGGCGGTCGGCGGTCGCCTGGCGGAAGCCTGCAGCTTGCCCTTAGCCTCGTCTGTCGTCATGGGCTAGAATACGCGCCCCCGACTGCTCCCCTCTTCGAGGCTGTTCCGACGATGTTGATTCTGCGCGGCGCTCCCGCTCTTTCCGCCTTCCGTCATGGCAAGCTCCTGGCCCAGTTGACCGAGAAGGTCCCTGCGGTAAGCGGCCTGTACGCCGAGTTCGCCCACTTCGCCGAGGTCAGCGACACGCTCGGTTCGGACGAGCAGCAGGTGCTGGCACGTCTGCTCAAGTATGGTCCCAGCGTCCCGGTGCAGGAACCGAGCGGCCGGCTGTTCCTCGTGGTGCCGCGCTTCGGCACCATCTCGCCCTGGTCGAGCAAGGCCAGCGACATTGCGCATAATTGCGGCCTGAGCAAGATCCAGCGCCTGGAGCGCGGCATCGCCTACTACGTAGCCGGCGCGCTGTCCGACGCCGACGCCCTGGCGGTCGCTGCGGTGCTGCACGACCGCATGACGCAAGTGGTGCTCGAGCGCTTCGAGCAGGCCGAAGGGCTGTTCAGCCATGCCCAGCCGCGCCCGCTGACCGCGGTGGACGTACTGGCCGGCGGTCGAGGCGCATTGGAGAAGGCCAACGTCGAATTGGGGCTGGCCTTGGCCGACGACGAGATCGACTACCTGGTCAAGGCGTTCAACGAGCTGGGTCGCAATCCGCACGACATCGAACTGATGATGTTCGCTCAGGCCAACTCCGAGCATTGCCGGCACAAGATCTTCAACGCCAGCTGGGACATCGACGGCCAGAGCCAGGACAAGTCGCTGTTCGGCATGATCAAGAACACCTACGAGATGCACCGCGAAGGCGTGCTCTCGGCCTACAAGGACAACGCCGCGGTGATCGTCGGCAATGTCGCCGGCCGCTTCTATCCAGCCCCTGCGACCGGCGAGTACGTGGCGAGCCAGGAGCCGGTGCACATCCTGATGAAGGTGGAGACGCACAACCATCCGACCGCCATCGCTCCGTTCCCCGGCGCCTCCACCGGCTCGGGCGGCGAGATCCGCGACGAAGGCGCCACTGGTCGCGGCGCCAAGCCCAAGGCCGGCCTGACCGGTTTCACCGTTTCCAACCTCAACATCCCCGGGTTTCTTCAGCCCTGGGAGAAGCCCTACGGCAAGCCCGAGCGTATCGTCACGCCGCTGGACATCATGATCGAGGGGCCGCTGGGCGGTGCCGCGTTCAACAACGAGTTCGGCCGCCCGGCGCTGACCGGCTACTTCCGTACCTTCGAGCAGACCGTGCAGACGCCGCGGGGCGAGGAAGTGCGTGGCTACCACAAGCCGATCATGCTTGCCGGCGGCATGGGCAACATCCGCGACGAACATGTGCAGAAGGGCGAAATCTCGGTCGGCGCCAAGCTGATCGTGCTCGGTGGCCCGGCCATGCTGATCGGCCTGGGCGGCGGCGCGGCGTCCTCGATGGCGACCGGCACCAGTTCGGCGGATCTGGATTTCGCCTCGGTGCAGCGTGACAACCCGGAAATGGAACGCCGCTGCCAAGAGGTCATCGATCGCTGCTGGCAGCTGGGCGATGCCAACCCGATCAAGTTCATCCATGACGTCGGTGCCGGTGGCCTGTCCAACGCCTTCCCGGAACTGGTCAACGATGGCGGCCGCGGCGGCCGCTTCGAGCTGCGCAACATCCCCAACGACGAGCCGGGCATGGCGCCGCACGAAATCTGGTGCAACGAATCCCAGGAGCGCTACGTGCTCTCGGTCGATGCGGCCGACTTCGAGCGCTTCAAGGCCATCTGTGAGCGCGAGCGCTGCCCCTTCGCGGTGGTCGGCGAGGCCACCGAAGCGCTGCACCTCACGGTGGCCGACAGCCACTTCGGCAACAAACCGGTGGACATGCCGCTTTCCGTGCTGCTCGGCAAGGCGCCACGCATGCACCGCAGCGCTGAGCGCGAGCCGGCGCTGGGCGATGACTTCGATGCGACCAAGGTCGTGCTGGGCGAGGCTATCGAGCGGGTGCTGCGTCACCCGGCCGTGGCGAGCAAGAGCTTTCTGATCACCATCGGCGATCGTTCGATCACCGGTCAGGTGGCGCGTGACCAGATGGTCGGCCCCTGGCAGGTGCCGGTGGCCGACTGCGCCGTCACCGCCACGAGTTATGACGTGCACACCGGCGAGGCGATGGCCATGGGCGAGCGCACGCCGCTGGCGCTGCTCGATGCTCCGGCGTCCGGGCGCATGGCCATCGGCGAGACCATCACCAACCTGGCGGCGGCGCGCATCGGCTCGCTGTCCGATATCAAGCTGTCGGCCAACTGGATGGCCGCGGCCGGTCACCCCGGCGAAGACGCTCGCCTGTACGACACCGTTCGCGCGGTCGGTATGGAGCTCTGTCCGCAGCTGGGCATGACCATTCCGGTGGGCAAGGACTCGATGTCGATGAAGACCCGCTGGCAGGAGCAGGGCGCCGAGAAGAGCGTCACCTCGCCGCTGTCGCTGGTGGTGTCCGGCTTCGCGCCGGTCAGTGACATCCGCAGCACGCTGACCCCGCAGTTGCGGCTGGACAAAGGCGCCACCGACCTGATCCTGATCGACCTCGGCCGCGGCCAGAACCGCATGGGCGCCTCGATCCTCGCCCAGGTCTACGGCCAGCTTGGCCGCCAGGCGCCTGACGTCGACGATGCCGAGGACCTCAAGGCCTTCTTTGCCGTGCTCCAGGGGCTCAACCAGGACGGCCTGCTGCTGGCCTACCACGACCGTTCCGATGGTGGCCTGCTGACCACGCTGCTGGAAATGGCGTTCGCCGGCCATTGCGGGCTGAAGCTGGCGCTCGATGGCCTGGTCGACAGCCCGGAGGAAGTGCCTGCGCTGCTGTTCAACGAGGAGCTGGGCGCGGTCATCCAGGTGCGTCAGGGCGACACGGAGATCGTGTTGGGGCAATTCAGCGCGGCGGGCCTGGGTGACTGCGTCGCGGTCATCGGCCAGCCGACGAACAATGGGCATGTCGCCGTTCAGTTGGCCGGCGACGAGCTGTATGCCGGCGAGCGTCGCCTGCTACAGCGCCAGTGGGCCGAGACCAGCTACCGGATTCAGCGGCTGCGCGATAACGCCGACTGTGCCGACCAGGAGTTCGACGCGATCCTCGAAGAGGAAAACCCCGGCCTGCATGCGAAACTGACCTTCGATGTGAACGCCGATGTTGCGGCGCCCTATATCAAGAAAGGCGTGCGGCCGAAGGTGGCGATCCTGCGCGAGCAGGGCGTCAACGGCCAGGTAGAGATGGCCGCTGCGTTCGATCGCGCCGGCTTCGCGGCCGTCGATGTGCACATGAGCGATATCCTGGCCGGCCGCATCCAGCTCGACAGTTTCAAGGGGCTCGTCGCCTGCGGTGGTTTCTCCTATGGCGACGTGCTTGGCGCCGGCGAGGGGTGGGCCAAGTCGATCCTGTTCAATGCCCGCGCGCGCGACGGCTTCCAGGCGTTCTTCGAGCGTGGCGACAGTTTTGCGCTGGGCGTGTGCAATGGCTGCCAGATGATGAGCAATCTGCACGAGCTGATCCCTGGCAGCGAAGTCTGGCCGCATTTCGTGCGCAACCGCTCCGAGCAGTTCGAGGCGCGGGTGGCGATGGTGCAGGTGCAGGATTCGCCTTCGATCTTTCTGCAGGGCATGGCCGGTTCGCGCCTGCCGATCGCCATCGCCCACGGCGAAGGCCATGCGGAGTTCGAAAGCGAGGAGGCGATGCTGCAGGCCGACCTTTCCGGCAGCGTGGCCCTGCGTTATGTCGATAACCATGGCAAGGTCACCGAACGTTATCCGGCCAACCCCAACGGCTCGCCGCGCGGCATTACCGGGCTGACCAGCCGTGACGGTCGGGTGACGATCATGATGCCGCACCCAGAGCGGGTGTTCCGCGCAGTAACCAACTCTTGGCGCCCGGACGAGTGGCAGGAGGATGGCGGCTGGATGCGCATGTTCCGCAATGCGCGGGTGTGGATCGACTGATCGCGCAAACGAGGGTAGAGAAGGCCTGGCTGCAGCTATGCACCGGGCCTTCTTTTTGCGTGCCTGCTGTGGGCGGCAGAACTGGGGCGGTGCAGACGCGTCTTAACTTTGAATTGACGCACTCTGCGCCAGGAAGGCGCAGTGGCACACTGCCGCTTCCGGTAGTGCTGCCGGCCTGACCAGGCAGCTGGAGATAACGATGTACAAGCTCTGTTTCTACGTGCCCGAGACCCACCTGGAAAGTGTCAAGGCGGCTGTCTTTGCCGCTGGTGGCGGGCGGGTCGGTCGTTATGACAGCTGCTGCTGGCAGGCGCTGGGGCAGGGGCAATTTCGACCGCTAGCAGGCAGCCAGCCGTTCCTGGGCAGCGAGGGGCAGGTGGAGCAGGTCAAGGAGTGGAAGGTGGAAATGGTCGTGGGGGACGAGCTGATTCACGACAGCGTGAAGGCGCTCAAGCGCGCCCACCCCTACGAAACGCCGGCGTTCGAAGTCTGGCGACTGTCCGATCTGCAGTTCTGACCCGCCGGTCAGGGGCGGATCTCGATCAGCGTGCCGTTTCGCACCAGCTGCCAGATTTCTTCCATGTCGTCGTTGCGAAGCGCGATGCAGCCCTCGGTCCAGTCGAGCGTGTGGAAGAACCACTCGGGGTATTCCTCGTCGAGCGGCGTACCGTGCAGCATGATCATGTCGCCGGGCGGCACTCCCTTGGCTTGTGCATGCGCCAGATCTCGGGCGTTGGGATAGGAAATGTGCATGGCCAGGTTGTACTTGTCGCTGGTCTTGCGCCAGTCGATCCAGTAGAAGCCTTCCGGCGTGCGCATGTCGCCCTGCTGTTGCTTGGGGCCGCTGGGTTGCTTGCCGAGCGATATCCGGTAGCTCTTGAGGGGCTGGCCTCGGCTGAGCAGTTGCAATTTGCGCTCGGATTTGACCACCAGAACCTTATCGATGGCCGGGCTCTGCAGGCTGGGAGTGGCATTGGCATGCGAAAAGACCGAGAACAGCAGGCAAAGAACGGCAACGGACCAGCGCATCGAAAGTGTTCCTGAGTTCGAACTGCATCAGGCCTGGGGGCGAGCGCTGCTTAGCGGAGGCATGCTCTCGTTGCGTACCGGGAAGGCCTGCAGTACCCGGTCGGCGAAGTAGCATTCTAGGGTACGGCCCACGGTGGGAAAAGCCAGCTCTGACCAGGGAATGTCATCCTGTCGGAAAAGCCTCACGTCGAGGCTTTCGTCGCCGGGGGAGAAGCGTGGCTCGGCCAGCTCGGCACGAAAGAACAGGTAGACCTGATTGATATGCGGCAGGTCGAACAGCGTATAGAGCTGCAGTCGATGCACCACGGCGCAGGCTTCCTCGAGCGTCTCGCGGGCCGCCGCCTGCTGCATCGTCTCGCCGTTTTCCATGAAGCCGGCCGGCAGCGTCCAGTAGCCTCGGCGAGGCTCGATGGCGCGCCGACAGAGCAAGACCTGCTCCTGCCAGACGGGCAGGCAGCCCGCGACGATGCGCGGGTTCTGGTAATGAATGGTCTGGCACTCCATGCACACGAAGCGCGGGCGGTTGTCGCCTGCCGGGATTTGGCTCGCTACCGAGCCGCCGCAATGGCTGCAATAGTTCATGGTCAATCCTGTTGGCGGGCCTGTGCGGCGGTGCAAAACGCCGTCGGCGCTGGAGCCTTCGCCAGGCTTGGGCGGCTGCCGCTTTCATGCCATGATGCCAGTCAAAGACGAAACGGGAAGAGTATGCTCGACATTATTCTCCAACGGGTGCGCGACCACTCCCCGCACCTCCTGGAGCCAGAGGGTCGTCTGCCGGAGGCGGCAGTTCTGATGCCGATCACGCGCAGCGAGGACCCGGAGCTGGTCCTGACGCTCAGGGCCAGCGGCCTGTCTACCCATGGTGGCGAGGTCGCCTTTCCCGGTGGGCGACGCGATCCTGAGGACCGCGATCTGGTTCACACCGCGCTACGTGAAGCCGAAGAGGAAGTAGGGCTCGCGCCAGGTATGGTCGAGATCGTCGGGCCGCTGAGCAGTCTGGTCTCGGTGCATGGCATACATGTCAGCCCTTATGTCGGCATCGTGCCGGACTATGTCGAGTATCGCGCCAACGATGCGGAAATCGCGGCAGTCTTTTCCGTTCCGTTGAGCTTCTTCTGCGAAGACCCGCGCGAAGTGACGCATCGTATCGATTACCAGGGCCAGGCCTGGTATATCCCTTCCTACCGTTATGGCGACTACAAGATCTGGGGGCTCACGGCGATCATGATCGTCGAGCTGGTCAACCTCGTGTACGACGCGGGTATCGAGATGCGTCGAGCGCCGGCCAGCTTCATTGATCTGCGTGGCCGCCCGAGCAGCTGATAGCAAGATCACAAGAAGAACAGAGGAAGCGCCCGTGAAATACCGTCTGGGACAATCGCAAGTCGAGGCACACCCGCAGAGCTGGGTGGCGCCCAACGCAACGCTGATCGGCAAGGTGCAGCTGGATGCCGGCGCCAGCGTCTGGTTCAACGTGGTAATGCGTGGTGATAATGAACTCATCCATATCGGTGAGAACAGCAACGTGCAGGATGGCAGCGTGCTGCACACCGACATGGGGCATCCGCTTAGCCTGGGGACCGGCGTAACGGTTGGCCACAAGGCGATGCTGCACGGCTGTGTTGTAGGCGATTACAGCCTGATTGGCATCAACGCGGTGATTCTCAACGGTGTGCGAATCGGCAAGCACTGCATCATCGGCGCCAATACCCTGGTGCCCGAGGGCAAGGAAATTCCTGACGGCTCTCTGGTGATCGGCTCGCCTGGCAAGGTTGTGCGAGCGCTGACCGACGAGCAGAAGAAGATGCTCGAAGCCAGTGCCGCGCACTATGTGCAGAACGCGCAGCGCTACGCGCGCGAACTGGCGGAGCAGGGCGATTGATCACTGAGCGGCGCCCTGTCGCTTCGCCGTGCGTGAGCATTTGCGCACTGGACGAGCAAGACATCTGCATCGGCTGCCAGCGCACGGCGCTGGAGATAACCCGCTGGGGACAGATGAGCGATGACGAGCGGCGCGAGGTATTGCGCCGCTGCGATGAGCGGGCCCGGATCGGCGGCCAGCTCCTGTGACGATGCGCCGGCTGGCGCCCAAACGAGAGAACGCAACATGCCCCGAATTGGCACCCCCTTGTCGGCCAGCGCCACGCGCGTCCTGCTATGTGGCTCCGGAGAGCTTGGCAAGGAAGTGGTCATCGAGCTGCAGCGACTCGGCGTCGAAGTGATCGCCGTCGACCGCTACGCCAACGCTCCGGCGATGCAGGTCGCCCACCGCAGCCATGTGATCGACATGCTGGACGGAGCCGCCCTTAGAGCAGTCATCGAGCTGGAAAGGCCGCACTACGTCGTGCCGGAAATCGAGGCCATCGCCACCGCGACGCTGGTCGAGCTGGAGCGCGAAGGCTACACGGTGATTCCCACTGCCCGTGCCGCACAGCTTACGATGAATCGCGAGGGAATCCGCCGCCTGGCGGCCGAGGAGCTTGGCCTGCCGACCTCGCCTTACCGTTTTGCCGACAGCCTCGAAGAGTGCCGCGAGGCGGTGCAGGCGCTGGGCTTTCCCTGTCTGATCAAGCCGGTGATGAGCTCTTCGGGAAAGGGGCAGTCGGTGCTGCGTGGTAATGACGATATCGATCGCGCTTGGGAATATGCGCAGGCCGGCGGTCGCGCTGGCCGCGGCCGGGTCATCGTCGAAGGCTTCATCGACTTCGACTACGAGATCACGCTGTTAACGGTGCGCCATGCCGGCGGCACGAGCTTTTGTCTGCCGGTCGGGCATCGGCAGGAGAAGGGCGATTATCAGGAGTCCTGGCAGCCGCAGCCGATGTCGCCCGGCGCCCAGGCCGAAGCCGAGCGCATTGCACTGGCGGTCACCGAGGCGCTGGGTGGGCGTGGGGTCTTTGGCGTTGAGCTGTTCGTCAAAGGCGACCGGGTGTGGTTCTGCGAGGTGTCGCCACGACCGCACGATACCGGCCTGGTGACGCTGGTTTCGCAGGATCTATCCGAATTTGCCCTGCACGCCAGGGCCATTCTCGGCTTGCCGATCCCGGCGATACGTCAGCTGGGTGCTTCGGCTTCCGCGGTAATCCTGGCCGAGGGTGAATCGTCGGCAGTCGCCTTTGCCGATCTCCAGGCGGCGCTGGGCGAGGCGGATACCAGTCTGCGCTTGTTCGGCAAGCCGGGCGTCAGTGGTCAGCGGCGCATGGGGGTTGCCTTGGCGCGTGACGAATCGATCGAGCAGGCGCGTGCCAAGGCCAGGCGGGTAGCCGGAGCGGTGAAGGTAGAACTCTAGGAAGTCGGCCGTGTACTGGCGGGCCTGGGTTAAGCGTCTTCGGGCTCGGCTGGAGGATGCTCGGCCGGCCAGGCTCGCACGCTTTTCACGCGATTTTCGGCGGCCTGCAGGATTTCCATGCGGTAGTTGCCGATCTGCAGGCAGATACCACTTTCGGGCATCTGCTCCAGGGCTTCGGTGATCAGGCCGTTCAGCGTCTTGGGGCCATCGCAGGGCAGTTCCCAGCCGAGCGCACGGTTGACCTCGCGCAGGTAGGCGGCGCCATCGATCACCAGTGTGCCGTCGTCCTGCGGATGAATGTCGGGGCTGCGCAAGCTGTCCTGATTGCTGAATTCGCCGACGATTTCCTCGAGGATGTCCTCGAGCGTGACGATGCCCAGTACGTCCCCATACTCGTCCACGACGATCCCGATGCGTCGCTTCTCCTTTTGGAAGTTCAGCAGTTGGGTCGACAAGGGGGTGCCTTCGGGAATGAAGTAGGGCGTCAGGCACGCCTCGAGCAGGTTGTCCTTGTTCAGTTGGCTCTGGCTCAGCAAACGTGCGATCTGCCGCATATGCACGATGCCTTCGATCTGGTTGATGTCCTGACGGAACACCGGCAGCCGGGTGTGCGATGTGGTGCGCAACTGGCCAAGGATGGTTTCCAGGTCGTCCTCGAGGTCGATGCCGGCCACCTCGTTGCGCGGAATCATGATGTCGTCGACCGTGACGCGTTCCAGATCGAGAATGCCCAGCAGCATGCTCTGGCGGTTGACCGGCAGGGCGCTGCCGGCCTCGCGGACGACGCTGCGCAGCTCTTCTGTGGAGAGGCTGTCGCTGCCCTTGCTGGTCGGGTCGATGCCGGTCAGTTTGAGCATTCCGTTGCTGATCCAGCCGAGCAGGGCCACCAAGGGGTAGAGCAGCTTCTGTAGCAGGCTCAGTGGCAGGCTGACCGGATAGGCGATCAGGTCCGGACGCAGGGCGGCAAAGGTCTTCGGAGTGATTTCGCCGAAGATGAGCAGGGCAATGGTCAGGCCGATAGTGGCAATGGCGATACCGGCCTCGCCCCAGAGCTGCATGGCCAGCACGGTGGCGATGGACGAGGCGAGAATGTTGACGAAGTTATTGCCGACCAGAATCGTGCCGAGCAGTCTGTCCGGGCGCGCGAGCAAGTCGGTCACCCGGCGAGCGCCGCGGTGTCCCTCTTTGGCCAGATGCCGCAGGCGATAACGGTTGAGGCTCAGCATGCCGGTCTCCGAGCTGGAGAAGAAGGCGGAGCAGAGCAGCAGGAAGACCAGCAGACCGAACAGGAAGCCGGGGTGTAGATTTTCCACGGACAGGGCCTTGGGCTAGATGTGCAGGATGAATTCGCGCACCAGCTTGCTGCCGAAATAGGCAAGCATCAACAGGCAGAAGCCCGCCAGCGTCCAGCGAATCGCCTTGTAGCCGCGCCAGCCGAGTTGGTGCCGGCCCCATAGCAGCAGCCCGAACACTACCCAGGCGATGACCGACAGCAGTGTCTTGTGCACCAGATGCTGGGCGAAGAGATCGTCGAGAAAGATCCAGCCCGAGAGCAGCGATGCGCTGAGCAGCAGCCAGCCCGCCCAGAGAAAACCGAACAGCAGGCTTTCCATCGTTTGCAGGGGAGGGAAGTTGCGGATCAGGCCGGACGGGTGCTTGTGCTTGAGGTGATGGTCCTGCAGGAGCAGCAGCAGTGATTGAAACACCGCGATGGTCAGCATGCCGTAGGCAAGGATCGAAAGCAGGATGTGCGCCAGTATGCCCGGCTCCTCGGCAATGGCCGGCGCCGTGCCTGAAGGCGCGAATTGGGCGAACAGCACCGTCAGGCAGCCGAGCGGGAATAGAAGTAACAACAGGTTCTCGACCGGCATTCGATAGAGTGCCAGGAGAATCAGCAGGATGACCGCGGCGGCGATCAGGCTGGAGGCGTTGAAGAAATCCAGATGCAGGCCACTCGGTGAGAGCAGTTGCATGAACAGGCTCAGGCCGTGAGCCATCAGGGCAAGAGCGCCCAGGGCCAGCAGCAGCGATCTGCTGGGGAGGGCGCGGCGTGCCAGGCGCATGCTTTGGTAGCCCGTGGCACCGGCGTAGAGAAGAGCGGCGGCGAGGCTCGGCAGCAGAGGGTGCATAGAATCCGGTTGCGAACTCGAAAGGCCGTGAGTGTGGCACAAACACCCTGACGGCAAAAGCCGGCCTTGTGCCGCTGGCGCCGCAAAAGCTGTCGGCGGGGTACCGGCCCACGGCTTTACGCTTCTATAATCGCCGCCTTCACCACACCAGCGTGGAATGGCTCATGTTCGAAAACCTAACCGATCGCCTGTCGCAAACGCTTCGCCATGTCACCGGCAAGGCGAAGCTGACCGAAGACAACATCAAGGACACCCTGCGCGAGGTGCGCATGGCGCTGCTCGAGGCTGATGTCGCCCTGCCGGTGGTCAAGGAGTTCGTCAACAAGGTCAAGGAGCGCGCGGTCGGGACCGAGGTGGCCAAGAGCCTGACACCGGGCCAGGCCTTCGTGAAGATCGTGCGCGCGGAGCTCGAAGAGCTGATGGGTGCGGCCAACGAGGACCTGGCGTTGAACGTGGCGCCACCGGCCGTGGTGCTGATGGCCGGTCTGCAGGGTGCGGGCAAGACCACGACGGTCGGCAAGCTGGCTCGCTTCCTCAAGGAGCGCAAGAAGAAGTCGGTGCTGGTGGTCTCGGCCGACGTCTATCGCCCGGCAGCGATCAAGCAGCTGGAAACCCTGGCCGGTGAAGTGGGGGTGACCTTCTTTCCGTCCGATACCAGTCAGAAGCCAGTGGATATCGCCCAGGCGGCGATCCGCGAGGCGCGGCTGAAGTTCATCGACGTAGTGCTGGTGGATACCGCTGGTCGGCTGGCGATCGACGCCGAGATGATGGACGAGATCCAGGCGGTACATGCCGCGATCAAGCCGGCCGAGACGCTCTTCGTGGTCGATGCCATGACCGGACAGGACGCAGCCAATACGGCACGCGCCTTTGGCGAGGCGCTGCCATTGACCGGCGTGGTGCTAACCAAGGTAGATGGTGATGCGCGGGGCGGTGCCGCGCTTTCCGTACGCCACGTTACCGGCAAGCCGATCAAGTTTCTCGGTATGGGCGAGAAGAGCGATGCGCTCGAACCCTTCCATCCCGATCGGATCGCTTCGCGCATTCTTGGCATGGGCGATGTGCTCAGTCTGATCGAGCAGGCCGAGCAGACGCTGGATCGGGAAAAGGCCGAGAAACTCACCAAGAAGCTCAAGAAGGGCAAGGGCTTCGATCTGGAGGATTTCCGCGATCAGCTGCAGCAGATGAAGAACATGGGCGGCCTGGGCAGCCTCATGGACAAGTTGCCAGCAATCGGCGGTGTGAATCTCTCGCAGATGGGCAATGCCCAGGGCGCAGCGGAAAAGCAGTTCCGGCAGATGGAGGCGATCATCAACTCCATGACGCCGGCCGAGCGGCGCAATCCCGATCTCATCAGCGGCTCGCGCAAGCGGCGGATCGCTCTCGGGTCCGGTACCCAGGTGCAGGACGTCGGGCGTTTGATCAAGCAGCACAAGCAGATGCAGAAGATGATGAAGAAGGTCACCGGCAAAGGCGGTATGACCAAAATGATGCGCGGCCTGGGCGGCATGATGCCCGGCGGCGGCATGCCGAAGTTCTGACTTTGACCGTGCCGGACACCTCTCGCGAGGCCCGGCGGAAAAAGCCATTTGCAAAAGCTCGCATAATCCTTAAAATGTGCGGCCTTTCGGGCCTCGGGCCCTGTTTCAAGATTGCTGTACCGACCCTACAGGAACGATGTTCACATGGTAACTATTCGTCTCGCCCGTGGCGGCTCCAAGAAGCGCCCGTTCTACCACCTGACCGTGACCAACAGCCGCAACCCGCGTGACGGCCGTTTCGTCGAGCGTATCGGCTTCTTCAACCCCGTCGCTACCGGTGCCGAGGTGAAGCTGTCCGTGAATCAGGAACGCGCTTCTTACTGGCTGAGCCAGGGTGCCCAGCCGTCTGAGCGTGTTGCTCAGCTGCTGAAGGAAGCTGCCAAGGCCGCTGCCTGAATCACATGAGCGAGACGTCTGCCCCGGCCGAAGACCTGCTGGTCATCGGCAAGATCGTGTCGGTGCATGGCGTTCGCGGTGACGTGAAGGTGTACTCCTTCACTGATCCGATCGATAACCTGCTGGACTACCGCAGCTGGACGCTACGGCGAGGCGAGGAAGTCAGGCAGGTGCAGGTCATCAAGGGAAGAGTCCAGGGCAATGTCCTGGTCGCCAGCCTAAAGGGTGTCGGCGACCGCGACGTGGCACGAGACTACGTGGATTTCGAGATCTGCATTCCGCGTGATCTGCTGCCCGCCCTTGATGAGGGTGAGTACTACTGGCACCAGCTTCAGGGGCTGAAGGTGATCGATGCGCTCGGGCAGTTGCTCGGTGTGGTGGATCATCTGCTCGAGACCGGTGCCAACGACGTTCTGGTGGTCAAGCCTTGTGTCGGCAGCCTGGACGATCGTGAGCGACTGCTGCCTTACACCGATCAGTGCGTACAGCAGATTGATTTGGTGGCCGGGGAGATGAGAGTCGACTGGGACGCGGATTTCTAAGCTCATGTCCGCGCTGCGTGTCGATGTCATCAGTCTGTTCCCGGAGATGTTCGCTGCTATCCGTGACTACGGCATTACCAGTCGCGCGATGAAGCAGGGCTTGCTGGAGCTCAATTGCTGGAATCCTCGAAGCTACACCGAGGATCGCCATCAGACAGTGGATGATCGCCCGTTTGGCGGTGGCCCAGGGATGGTGATGAAAATCAAGCCGCTCGAGCTGGCGCTGGCGGATGCCAGGCAAGCCGGCGGCATGCAGGCGAAGGTGATCTATCTGTCGCCGCAGGGACGCCAGCTGAAGCAGGCTGACGTTCGCAGGCTGGCCGAGGAGAAGTCTTTGATTCTCATCGCTGGCCGCTATGAAGGTATCGACGAGCGCTTTATCGAGGCGCACGTGGATGAGGAATGGTCGATCGGGGATTACGTACTGTCCGGCGGCGAGCTGCCGGCGATGGTCCTGATCGATGCCGTGACCAGGTTGCTTCCCGGAGCCCTGGGGCATGCTGATTCCGCCGAGGAGGATTCGTTTACCGACGGCCTGCTCGACTGCCCGCACTACACGCGTCCTGAGGTGTATGAGGGTAAACGTGTTCCTGAAGTGCTACTCAGTGGCAATCATGAACACATCCGGCGCTGGCGTTTGCAGCAGTCCCTGGGGCGAACCTGGGAACGCCGTGTCGATCTTCTGGATAGCCGCTCGCTTTCTGGGGAAGAACAAAAGCTGTTGGCGGAATATATCCGTCAACGGGACGATAGTTGACTTAACGTATCGATGGCAGCCGCAGACCGGCCTGCCTTAGGAGCACAGCATGACCAACAAGATCATCCAGCAGCTCGAAGCCGAGCAGATGAGCAAAGAAATTCCGGCCTTTGCCCCCGGCGACACCGTTGTTGTCCAGGTGAAGGTCAAGGAAGGCGAGCGCCAGCGTCTGCAGGCGTTCGAAGGCGTCGTGATCGGCAAGCGCAACCGCGGTCTGAACAGCGCCTTCACCGTGCGCAAGATCTCCAGCGGCGTGGGTGTCGAGCGTACCTTCCAGACCTACAGCCCGCTGGTTGACAGCATCAGCGTCAAGCGTCGCGGTGACGTGCGCAAGGCCAAGCTGTACTACCTGCGCGATCTGTCCGGCAAGGCCGCGCGCATCAAGGAAAAGCTGTCCTGATCGACGCCTCTTCCAAAAAAAGCAGCCTTCGGGCTGCTTTTTTTTAGCCTTCTGTTTTACTGCGGTGCCGCCCAGTCTTTCGTAGAGCCGTCGCCTTGCCGATGACGGAGCGGTGCGATAGAACGCCAGCCTTCTGGGGCCACGTCAAAGGTAAACATGTCCGCGCCGGGTCACCCTCTCATCGATCGCTTTCTCGACAGTCTCTGGCTGGAAAAGGGCCTGGCAGACAATACTCGGGCCTCCTATCGGAGCGATCTGGCTCTGTTCAACGGTTGGCTGGAAGGCCGCGGCATCGAGCTGAGAAACGCAGGCCGCGAGGCGATTCTGGATCACCTGGCCTGGCGGTTGGAAAACGGCTATCAGGCGCGTTCTACCGCACGCCTGTTGTCCGGGTTGCGTGGTTTCTACCGTTACCTGTTGCGCGAGGGGGACATTGCCGTCGACCCGACGCTGCGGGTCGAGCTTCCGCGTGTCGGGCGGCCGCTGCCCAAGGCGATCTCCGAAACGGATGTCGAGGCGCTGCTAGCGGCGCCCGATATCGATGACCCTCTCGGCTTGCGCGATCGCGCCATGCTGGAAGTGCTCTATGCCTGCGGCGTGCGGGTCTCGGAGCTGGTCGGCCTAACCCTGGAACAGGTCAGTCTGCGCCAAGGCGTTCTGCGCGCCTTTGGCAAAGGCCGCAAGGAGCGTCTGGTCCCCCTGGGCGAGGAGGCGCTTGCCTGGCTTGAGCGCTATCTGCGCGAGGCGCGTGGAACGCTGTTGGCAGGCCGTCCGTGCGATGCGTTGTTTCCCAGTCAGCGGGGAGAGCAGATGACTCGGCAAACGTTCTGGCATCGCATCAAGCTACACGCTCGTACGGCCGGCATCAGCACGTCCATTTCGCCACATACGCTACGGCATGCCTTCGCCACGCATCTGCTGAACCACGGGGCAGATCTTCGCACGGTGCAGATGCTGCTCGGGCATAGTGATCTATCGACAACGCAGATCTATACGCACATCGCGCGTTCACGCCTGCAGGCGCTGCACGCCATGCATCATCCGCGCGGCTAGCGACCTGCGCAGCATTTCGCGATGTTGCGCTGTGGTAGGCTTGGAAGCCTTTGCCAAGCGCTGTTCCCAGGAGTATTTCATGCGCGCACTCTCCCTTGCTGCGGTGGCCTTTGGCCTGTTTGGCAGCGTTGCGTTCGCTGCCGAGCCCGAGCAGGCCATTCGCCAGAGCCTGCAATCGCTGCAGCCGGACATGCCGATCGAGTCGATCGCCGAAAGTCCGCTCTCGGGCATCTACCAGGTGCAGCTGACCGGTGGCCAGCAGCTCTATGTCAGCGCCGATGGCCAGTTCGTGTTGCACGGCTATCTTTACCAGTTCCAGAACGGTCAAGCGGTCAATCTGACCGAACAGGCGCAGACGAAAGCGATCGCCAAGCAGATCGACGCGATTGCCAAGCAGGATATGGTCGTGTTCTCCCCGGCTGCTGCCAAAACGCACATCACGGTGTTTACCGATACCGATTGCGGCTATTGTCAGAAGCTGCACAGCGAGGTGCCCGAACTCAATCGGCTCGGAGTCGAGGTCCGCTACGTCGCCTTCCCGCGTCAGGGCATGGGCAGTCATGGAGCGCAGACGCTCGCCAGCGTGTGGTGTGCCAAAGATCGACAGGCAGCGATGAACCTGGCCAAGGCACGCAAGGAGGTTCCGCCAGCCAGCTGCGACAATCCTGTCGCCGAACAGTATCAACTCGGTCAGCGTATCGGTGTTCAGGGAACGCCCGCGATCGTGCTTGCCGATGGGCAACTGATTCCGGGCTACCAGCCTGCCGCCCAGCTCGCCGAACTCGCACTTCGCGCGGGCAAGTGAAGGCGCTCTCGTGATTTGCCCAGCTGAGTGAAAGGCCGCGCAATTGACTAACGCGGCCTCCCTTCGTAATGTGCGAATCCTTTTGCGGCTGGGGGCTCCAGCCGCTTCGCTGTGAATGGGGAGTTCAGCTTGAAACCGGTGAAGATTGGCATCTGTGGGCTGGGGACCGTCGGTGGCGGTACCTTCAATGTGCTCAAACGCAACGCCGAGGAAATCGCTCGCCGCGCCGGACGAGGCATCGAAGTTGCCCAGATTGCCACTCGCCACGCCAATCCGCGGTGCGATATCGGTGATACGCCGATCACCGACGATGTGTTCGCCGTCGCTGAAAATCCCGAGATCGATATCATCGTCGAACTGATCGGCGGCTATACCCTGGCCCGTGAACTCGTGCTCAGGGCCATCGATAACGGCAAGCATGTGGTGACCGCCAACAAGGCGCTGATTGCCGTGCACGGCAACGAGATCTTCGCCAAGGCCAGCGAGAAGGGCGTCATCGTTGCGTTCGAGGCAGCGGTAGCAGGCGGTATCCCGGTCATCAAGGCGATCCGTGAGGGGTTGGCGGGAAACCGCATCAACTGGCTGGCCGGCATCATCAATGGCACCGGCAACTTCATTCTCACCGAGATGCGCGAGAAGGGGCGCGCCTTCGAGGACGTGCTCAAGGAAGCTCAGGCGCTGGGCTACGCCGAATCCGACCCGACGTTCGATGTCGAGGGGATCGATGCCGCGCACAAGCTGACCATCCTTGCCTCGATTGCCTTCGGCATCCCGTTGCAGTTCGACAAAGCCTATACCGAGGGCATCACAAAGCTGACCACCGCTGACGTCAACTATGCCGAGGCGCTGGGTTACCGCATCAAGCATCTGGGGATGGCCCGGCGCACCGAGGCAGGTATCGAACTGCGCGTGCATCCGACGTTGATCCCGGCCGACCGGCTGATCGCCAACGTAAACGGCGTGATGAATGCGGTGATGGTCAATGGCGATGCGGTGGGCAGCACGCTCTACTATGGTGCCGGTGCCGGCATGGAGCCGACCGCTTCGGCTGTTGTCGCCGATCTGGTCGATGTCGCGCGTGCGCTGACGACCGACCCGCACCATCGTGTGCCGCACCTGGCCTTTCAGGCCGACGCCTTGTCCGATCATCCGATCCTGCCGATCGGCGCCTGCGAGAGCGCCTACTATCTGCGCATCCAGGCCAAGGACCATCCGGGCGTGCTGGCGCAGGTGGCGACCATTCTTTCCGAGCGCGGCATCAACATCGAATCGATCATGCAGAAAGAGGCCGAGGAGCAAGATGGCCTGGTGCCAGTGATTCTGGTCACCCATCGCGTGGTCGAGCAGCGAATCGACGATGCGATCGCCGCGCTGGAACACCTCGAAGACGTGGTGGGCAAGGTCGTCCGTATCCGCGTGGAACAGCTCAACTAAGACAGCAGCCGTCGGCGTCAGGCTCCTGTCGCACGGGCTCAACCAAAGGTTTGAACAATGCGCTACATCAGCACCCGTGGGCAGGCACCGGCCCTGAACTTCGAAGATGTCCTGCTCGCCGGGCTGGCCAGTGACGGTGGTCTCTACGTACCGGAGAACCTACCGCACTTCACCATCGAGGAGATCGCCTCCTGGGCCGGTCTGCCTTATCACGAGTTGGCCTTCAAGGTGATGCGGCCGTTCGTTGCCGAGAGCATTCCGGATGCGGATTTCAAGCAGATTCTCGCCGACACCTACGCGGCGGGCGCCGACGGCGTCTTCGCCCACGCCGCCGTAGCGCCCCTGCGCCAGCTCAATGGCAACGAGTGGGTGCTCGAGCTGTTCCATGGTCCCACCCTGGCGTTCAAGGATTTCGCGTTGCAGTTGCTCGGGCGGCTACTCGATTACGTGCTGGCCAAGCGCGGCGAGCGCGTGGTGATCATGGGTGCGACCTCCGGGGATACCGGCTCGGCGGCCATCGAGGGCTGCCGTCGCTGCGAGAACGTGGACATCTTCATCCTGCATCCGCATAACCGCGTGTCGGAAGTGCAGCGCCGGCAGATGACCACCATCGCCGGGGACAACATCCACAACATCGCCATCGAGGGCAACTTCGATGACTGCCAGGAGATGGTCAAGGCAAGCTTCGCCGACCAGAGTTTCCTCAAGGGCACCCGCCTCGTCGCAGTGAACTCGATCAACTGGGCGCGGATCATGGCCCAGATCGTTTACTACTTTCATGCGGCGCTGCAGCTCGGCGCTCCGGCGCGTTCGGTGGCCTTCTCGGTGCCAACCGGCAATTTTGGCGACATCTTCGCCGGCTACCTGGCCCGCAACATGGGGCTGCCGGTCAGCCAGCTGATCGTGGCGACCAACCGCAACGACATCCTGCATCGCTTCATGTCCGGCAACCGCTACGACAAGGACACCCTGCACCCGTCGCTGTCGCCCTCGATGGACATCATGGTGTCGTCCAACTTCGAGCGCCTGCTGTTCGATCTGCATGGACGCAACGGCAAGGCCGTCGCCGAGTTGCTCGATGGCTTCAAGGGCAGCGGCAAGCTTTCGGTCGAGGAGGATCGCTGGACCGAGGCGCGCAAACTGTTCGATTCGCTTGCCGTTGACGACGAGCAGACCTGCGCCACCATCGCGGACGTATTCCGTGACACCGGCGAGCTGCTTGACCCGCATACCGCCATCGGCGTGCGTGCGGCGCGCGAATGTCGTCGCAGCCTGAGCACGCCGATGGTGGTGCTCGGCACCGCTCATCCGGTGAAATTCCCGGAGGCGGTGGAGAAGGCCGGAGTCGGCAAGGCGCTGTCGCTGCCGGCGCACCTGGCGGACCTGTTCGAGCGCGGTGAGCGTTGCACCGTTCTGCCCAACGAGTTGGCTGCCGTCCAGGCGTTTGTCGGTGCGCATGGTAACCGCGGCAAGCCGCTTTAATCGCTGAGCTTCGGCGAAAACGAAAAGGCCCATCGAACGATGGGCCTTTTGCGTTGCGAGGGGCGATCAGCCGCACGACCGATCCCTTACTCGTCGAATTCTTCCCAGCCGCCCATCTCGCGCCAGCGGTTGACGATGCCGCAGAACAGCTCGGCGGTCTTCTCGGTATCGTAGCGCGCCGAATGCGCTTCTCGGCCGTCGAACTCGATACCTGCCGCCTGACAGGCCTTGGCCAGCACCGTCTGGCCGTAGGCGAGACCGGCGAGGGTAGCGGTGTCGAAGCTGGAAAAGGGGTGGAATGGATTGCGCTTCAGATCGCAACGGCCGATAGCGGCGTTGAGAAAGCCGAGATCGAAGCTGCTGTTGTGCCCAACGAGAATGGCGCGCTTGCAGCCTGCCGACTTCACTGCCTTGCGGACGTGGCGGAATATGTCGCCAAGCGCCTGGGATTCAGGCACCGCCATGCGCAACGGGTGGTCGAGCTTGATGCCGGTGAACTCCAGCGCAGCCGCCTCAATGTTGGCACCTTCGAACGGCTCGACCCGATAGAACAGCGTCTCCTGCGGGTAGAGCAGGCCCTGTTCGTCCATCGCGATAGGTACCACGGCGATCTCCAACAGGGCATCGGTGGCGCAGTTGAAGCCGCCACATTCCACATCCACCACTACGGGCAGAAAACCGCGAAAACGGCGCGCCATTGGCGAGCGAGGCTTGCCGGGCAGGTTGCCGTCCAGTTCGTCATCGAAGCTTTCGTCGCTCATCGCGAGCCCTCCAGGCGCCAGCGCAAGGTTTCGCCCGCCCGCAGCGGGATCACCTGTTGCTCACCGAACGGCAGGCTCGCCGGCATCTGCCAGTCCTCGCGTACCAGTGTGATCTGCTCCGTGTTACGCGGCAGTCCGTAGAAGTCTGCGCCGTGATGGGCCGCAAAGGCTTCGAGCTTGTCCAGTGCATTGCGCTGTTCGAAGGCTTCGGCGTAGAGCTCGATCGCCGCATACGCGGTATAGCAGCCGGCGCAGCCGCAGGCTGCCTCCTTGGCATGTTGCGCATGGGGCGCCGAGTCGGTGCCGAGGAAGAACTTCGCGTTGCCACTGGTGGCTGCGTCGAGCAGCGCCTCCTGATGGAGGTTGCGCTTGAGAATGGGCAGGCAGAAGAAGTGCGGGCGAATACCGCCGACCAGCATGTGGTTGCGGTTGTACAGCAGGTGATGGGCGGTGATGGTCGCGCCCACATTGCTACCGGCAGCCTCGACGAACTGCACGGCGTCACCTGTGGTGATGTGCTCGAACACCACCTTGAGGGTCGGGAAGCGCGCAGTGACGTGGCAGAGCTGCTCGTCGATGAAGCGCTTTTCCCGGTCGAAGATATCGACTTCGCTGCGAGTGACCTCGCCGTGGACCAGCAGCGGCAGGCCGACCTCGGCCATCGTCTCCAGCACCGGAAAGATGTTGTCGAGGCTGGTCACGCCAGAGGCGGAGTTGGTGGTCGCGCCGGCAGGATAGAGCTTGGCCGCATGAACGAAACCGCTGGCGCGGGCCTGGCGGATCTCATCCGGTTGGGTGTTGTCGGTGAGGTAGAGCACCATCAGCGGCTCGAAGCGGCTGCCATCGGGGCGCGTCGCCAGGATGCGCTGCCGATAGGCCTGGGCCTCGTCCGCATTGCGAACTGGCGGCACCAGGTTGGGCATGACGATGGCGCGAGCGAACTGCCTGGCCGCATCGCCGACCGTATGCGGAAGGGCCGCGCCGTCGCGCAAATGGATATGCCAGTCGTCGGGGCGCAGCAGGGTAATTCGGTCGCTCATGCAGCTATCTTCCAGGCCGGTCAAACGTGCCCGCATGCTACCGGAATTGGCACGGCACGGCACGTCGTGCGATGGCGAGGCGTGGAGCGGCTGCCTCGCCAGTGGCGCGGGGCGGCTCAAGTTTCCCCCGTGGGGCCCGATATCTCCGAGGTAACTGTCCATTCAGCGGAGCTCGCCGTGCGCCTGCGTCCTGTCCTGTTGTTCTGCCTGCTGGCGACCCCTGCCAGTGCCATCACCTTCCAGACGCGTCTGGAGCGGGTGGAATGGCGCGTGGAGGGCGACCAGTTCGAGTGTCGGCTGATCCAGCCGGTCGCCGGCTTCGGGCAGGGTGAGTTCGTCCGCCGCGCGGGTGAGCAGGCGGTGTTTCGCTTGCACTCGCCGCAGCGCTGGCTCGACAACGGTACGGCAACGCTGCTCGCGGCCGCAGCTCCCTGGCAGCCGACACGCAGCGATATCAACCTGGGGTCCGTTGCCGTTCGCGGTGGCGATATCCCCTTCAACAGCTCCCAGGCACAGGCGGGGCGACTGTTGACAGGGCTCCTGGAAGGGCGCAGTCCGGTGGTGCGCCATCGCACTTCTCACGGTGGCGATCCGCTGGAGGTGCGCCTATTGCCGGCGCGCTTTGCCAAGGCCTATGAGGAATATCGCGCCTGCACGGCGAAGTTGCTGCCGGTCAATTTCGATCAGGTGCGGCAGACCCGTGTGCCTTTTCCCAGTGGTGGCGTCGCGCTGGAGCCAGCCGGCCGCGCTCAGCTGGATCGGGTCCTGGCCTACCTGCGGGCCGATCCGAGCGTCAACCGTGTCCTTCTGGATGGGCACTCCGACAACAGCGGTAACCGCCTGACCAATCGTGATCTTTCGCGGCGCCGAGCCCTGGCGGTGCAGGAATACCTGATCGCCAACGGCGTGAAGGAAGAGCAGATCACGTTGCGCTTCCATGGCGAGCGTTACCCGCTGGTACCGAACAGCAACGCGCGTAATCGCGCGCAGAATCGCCGTGTGGCCGTTCGCCTGGAGCGCGAGGCGGCGGTGCCGGCGACGGCCACGGCGGCCAGCCCGACCAGCTGAGCCCCTGTAAAAGCCCGGCCGCCAGGCGTAGAATCACGGGCTTTTCGTACAACACCGTGGAGCTGATGGCATGGCGGACGTTAAGAAGGTGGTTCTGGCCTATTCCGGTGGCCTGGACACCTCGGTGATCCTCAAGTGGCTGCAGGACACCTACAACTGCGAGGTAGTGACCTTCACTGCCGACCTGGGGCAGGGCGAAGAGGTCGAGCCGGCTCGCGCCAAGGCACAGGCCCTGGGCGTCAAGGAAATCTACATTGACGACCTGCGCGAAGAGTTCGTGCGTGACTTCGTTTTCCCGATGTTCCGTGCCAACAGCGTTTACGAAGGCGAGTACCTGCTGGGTACCTCGATCGCCCGTCCGCTGATCGCCAAGCGCCTGATCGAGATCGCCAACGAGACCGGCGCCGACGCCATCTCCCACGGCGCCACCGGCAAGGGCAACGACCAGGTGCGCTTCGAGCTGGGTGCCTATGCGCTGAAGCCGGGCGTCAAGGTCATCGCGCCCTGGCGCGAGTGGGACCTGCTCTCGCGCGAGAAGCTGATGGACTACGCCGAAAAGCATGCCATCCCGATCGAGCGCCACGGCAAGAAGAAGTCGCCGTACTCCATGGACGCCAACCTGCTGCACATCTCCTACGAGGGCGGCGTGTTGGAAGACACCTGGACCGAGCATGAAGAGGACATGTGGCGCTGGACCAAGTCCCCTGAATCCGCGCCGGATAGCCCCACCTACATTGAGCTGACCTACCGCGCCGGTGACATCGTTGCCATCGACGGCAAGGACATGACCCCGGCCCAGGTGCTGACCGAACTGAACCGCATCGGGGGTGAGAACGGCATCGGTCGCCTGGACATCGTCGAGAACCGCTACGTGGGCATGAAGTCGCGCGGCTGCTACGAGACGCCCGGCGGCACCATCATGCTCAAGGCCCACCGTGCGATCGAGTCGATCACCCTCGACCGTGAAGTGGCGCACCTGAAAGACGAACTGATGCCCAAGTACGCCAGCCTGATCTACAACGGCTACTGGTGGAGCCCCGAGCGGCTGATGCTGCAGCAGATGATCGACGCCTCGCAGGTGAACGTGAACGGCGTGGTACGCCTGAAGCTGTACAAGGGCAACGTCATCGTCGTCGGCCGCAAGTCGGATGACTCGCTGTTCGACGCCAACATTGCCACCTTCGAAGACGATGCGGGTGCCTACGACCAGGCCGATGCTGGCGGCTTCATCAAGCTCAACGCGCTGCGCATGCGCATCGCGGCGGGCAAGGGCCGCAGTCCGCTCTGATAAGCTGGTAACCGCTAGCCTGACCATGACCCCGGCCACGAGCCGGGGTCATGCTTTCCGTGCTCTGAAAACAGAGGAGAATCCTGATGAGACTGCTGCATACCATGCTGCGTGTCGGCGACATGGACCGATCCATCGCCTTCTATACCGAAGTGCTGGGCATGACCCTGCTGCGCCGCAAGGACTACCCGGACGGCCAGTTCACCCTGGCGTTTGTCGGCTACGGTGACGAGGCGCACAACAGTGTGATCGAGCTGACCTACAACTGGGGCGTGGATACCTATGACCTGGGGAGCGGTTACGGACACATCGCCCTGGAAGTTGAGGATGTCTACAAGGCCTGCGAGGACATTCGCGCCCGCGGCGGCAAGATCACCCGTAAGCCGGGGCCGATGAAGCACGGCTCGAGCATCCTGGCCTTCGTCGAAGACCCGGACGGCTACAAGATCGAATTGCTGTCGCCGCAGCGGGCGGATTGAGACGTGATGGCCCCGTTAGCGGGGCCATTGCGCGATCAGAGATCGAAGTCGAAGTCGTTGAGCTGTTTTTGCAGGCGGCGCTCTTCGAGCAGGTTGTCGATGATGCGGCGCTTGGTCAGGTTGGTCTTGGCGACCTCGACCGGAGCCTCGCTACTGTCATCGTCCTCTTCGGCGATGAAGTCGTCTTCGATCTGGATATCTTCTTTTTCGGACACGTGTTCACTCCAAGGCGATGGGGCGCTTTGGCGCACCTTATAGCGGCAAACCTGGAGGCCGTAAAAAAGATTTTTTCAATCGAGACGCACGGTTTTTTCGTTGCGGCTCAATCGTCGGAGGTCTTGTGCTTGTACTCGCACAGGTCTTCGATCCTGCAGCTGCCACACTGCGGGCGGCGGGCCTTGCAGACGTAACGGCCATGCAGGATCAGCCAGTGATGGGCATCGAGCAGATACTCCTTGGGCACGACCTTGAGAAGCTTGCGCTCGACCTCCAGTACATTCTTGCCCGGCGCGATGTTGGTCCGGTTCGCGACGCGGAAGATGTGCGTGTCGACCGCCATGGTCAGCTGGCGGAATGCCGTGTTCAGTACGACGTTGGCGGTCTTGCGGCCGACGCCCGGCAGCGCTTCGAGCGCTTCGCGGTTGTCGGGAACCTGGCCGCCGTGCTGTTCGACGAGGATGCGGCAGGTCTCGATGACGTTCTTGGCCTTGCTGCGGTAAAGCCCGATTGTCTTGATGTACGGCTCCAGGCCCTCGACACCGAGTGCATGGATCGCTTCGGGAGTATTGGCGACCGGGAACAGCCGGGCCGTGGCCTTGTTCACGCCTACGTCGGTAGCCTGCGCCGATAGAATCACCGCGACGAGCAGCTCGAACGGCGAGCTGTAGGCCAGCTCCGTCTTCGGTTCGGGATTGTCCTCGTGGAAGCGACGAAAGATCTCCCTGCGCTTCTCGGCGTTCATGCGCTGTGATCCCCGCAAGCCGGCGGACGCTGCCCGAGTGGCAGGGCCGGATGAGGCAAGCGGATCATTCGATGACTCCGGTTACCCGCACGCGGCGCGAGGGCGCACTGGCTTGGGGGGCTTCGGCCTTGCGGCGTTCGGCCAGGGCATGGTCGATGCGGTTTTTCAGCGCGATCAGCAGGCCGAGGACGATGAACGCCCCCGGAGGGAGGATCGCGAGCAGGAAGCCTTTGTAATCCCGTACGAGGGTCAGCTGCCAGTCGGCCGCTGCCGGTCCGAACAGCAGGTTCATGTTGGCCAACAGCGCGCCGGTACCGAACAGCTCGCGCGTTCCGCCTAGCACCACGAGCACCAGGCAGAAGCCCAGGCCCATCATCAGGCCATCGAAAACGGCGGCCAGCGGCCCATGCTTGGCAGCAAAGCCGTCGGCGCGGCCGAGGATCACGCAGTTCGTGGTGATCAGGGGAATGAAGATGCCGAGGATCTGGTAGAGCTCATAGGTAAAAGCCTGCATCAGCAGTTCGATACAGGTCGTCAGCGCGGCGATGATCATGACGAATGCCGGCAGGCGCACGGCCGTGTTCACCACGCCGCGAACCAGCGATACGGCCAGGTTGGAACAGGTCAGCACCAGCATCGTCGCCAGGCCGAGCCCGAGAGCATTGACCGTCGAGTTGCTCACGCCGAGCAGTGGGCACAGGCCAAGCAGTTGCACCAGCCCCGGATTGTTCTTCCACAGGCCGTTGATCGTCAGATCGCGGTAGTTGACGGTGCTCATGTCATTGCTCCTCTGCGCCAGTGGGCGGTGCAAGCGACGACGGTTCGAGCGCTGCGGCCGTACCGGCGCGTGAATGTCGCGTGACGTCGGGTGCCTGCGTCGGCGCGCCAGCGTCGAGTGCGGCGGGCTCGCCACGCTGAGCCAGCAGCTCCGGGCGATGGGCGTCGAAGAACTGCAGCGCACGATGAACCGCCTCAACCACGGCACGAGGCGTGATGGTGGCACCAGCGAACTGATCGAACTCGCCGCGATCCTTCTTCACGGCCCAGCCGGAAGCCTCCGGATTGCTCAGCGATTTGCCTTCGAAACCGCGGATCCAGTCGCTCTTGGCCAGTTCGATGCGGTCTCCGAGCCCGGGTGTTTCACGATGACTGAGCGCGCGTACGCCAGCCAGTCGTCCGTCGACACCGATGCCGACCAGCAACTGGATCGCACCGCTGTAACCGTCGGGCGCGGTGACCTGCAAGATCACCGCGGTGGGCTTGCCGGCTTTGCGTGCGATAAAGGCGGGCCGCGGGGTGCGTGTGCCGAGCAGCGGGTCGTGCACCTCGACGGTATCGGCGAGCAGGTCGTTATCGTAGGTTTCGGCCGGCAGGATCTCGCCGAGCGCGCGCACCTGCGCGGCGCGCTCGGCCGCCTGGATGCGCTCGGCAGTGCCTTGCTGGAGCCAGGTGACACTGCCGACCGTGGCAATGGCGAACAGCCCGAGCACCAGGCTGTTCTTCAGCATCGAGCGGCTGATTTCCGGAAGCATCATGATCATTCGCCCAGCTTGAAGCCGCGCTCGGGCTTGCGATGGCCGTAGGTGCGCGGACGGGTGTAGTAATCGATGGTCGGTGCCGCGAGGTTCATCAGCAGCACGGCGAAGGCCACGCCGTCGGGGTAGCCGCCCCAGGCGCGGATCACATACAGCAGGATGCCGACACCGGCGCCAAACACCAGTCGGCCGAGCGTGCTCGTGGCACCGCTGACCGGGTCGGTCACGATGAAGAAGGCGCCAAGCATGGTGGCGCCGCTGAGCAGATGGAACAGCGGCGAACCATGGCTATCGGAGCCGCTACCGTTCCAGAACACCAGGCTCATCAGCAGCAGCGCGGCGAGCATGCCGACAGGCGCGTGCCAGGTGAAGATCCGCTTGTGCAAGAGGAACAGGCCGCCCGCGAGAAAGGCGAGGTTCACCACTTCCGAGCCGATGCCGCCGAAGTGGCCGAACGCCGGATTGCGCCAGAGCTCGTCGACGGTGAGGCTTTTGTTGACTTTCAGTACGTCGAGGGCCGTGGCCTGGCTCCAGCCGTCTGGCAGCGCCTGCGCGCCAAGGATCTGCAGCAGACCGTCGACAAGCCCGACGGCATGCGGGACCGGCCAGGTGGTCATTTCGACCGGGAAGGAGATCAGCACGACGACGTAGCCGACCATGGCCGGATTGAAGGGGTTCTGCCCCAGCCCACCGTAGAGCTGCTTGCCCAGAACGATGGCGCTGGCCACCGCGATCAGCGTCAGCCACCAGGGGGCGTAGGGTGGCAGGGCAAGTGCCAGCAGCACGGCCGTCACCACAGCGCTACCGTCCAGCAGGAAGAATCTTACCGGACGCTGACGCGCCTTGAGCAGCGCAGCCTCCAGCGCCAAGGCGGCGCTACTGGCCCAGCACAGGTTGATCAGCGTACCGGCGCCATACAGCCAGGTCAGCACGAGCGCGCCCGGCAGCGCAGCCAGCAGCACCAGCAGCATGACGCGCTGGGTTCGGTTGCTCCCCTTGGCATGAGGCGAGGTGAGGCGGGGCAGGGCCATGAATGCTCCGTAAATGTGCGTATGGGGGTCGAAACCACCAGCTGCCAGCGCGGGCCGGCATTGTATCCATGCAGTGACGCAGCCGACCTGGGGTCAGGTGCGCCGTGCTCCTAATCGAGCCGCTGTCTTTTTGTCAGGGCGCCCGACGCAATCGCTAGGTCACCTGCTCCGTGAGTTTTCGCTCGGCTTCGGCCAGGCGCTGGCGTGCGGCTAGCAGCGCAGCAGCATCGGGGCTCGCCTCACGTTCCAGCTTGCGCAGGTCGGCACGGGCAAAGGCCAGTTCGGTCTTCAGTGCCCGGGTGGTTTCATCGACCGCTGGATTGCCCGTGCGAACCAGTACCGGCGCCGGCTTGCCGCAGGCCTGTTCAGCGGCATGCAGAGCCTGTTCGGCTTGCTCCAGCTCAGCTCGCAGCGCTGCCAGTTCGGACGCTTCGCGGCCTGCTTTTTCGGCTTTCTTTAACGCGGCACGCCTCACTGCCAGCTCGATCTTCGCCTGCTTCAGGGTTGGATCGGCCTCCGCTTTGGCAGGCGAGGTCGCCAAGCCGTTTTCCAGTGCCGTAACGGCCGCTTGGGCCGACTCGTGCCGTTCATGCAGACGGGCCAGTTCGGCCTGCTGGTCGGCATCCAAGGCGTCCAGTTTCTCGAGCTTGCGGATCTGTGCCTTGAGCATGGCTGCTTCGATCTTGGCCTTCTTCAAGGCGTCGTCCTGCACGGCGGGTGTCGCGGCTGGCGCAGGGGCGGCGCTTGCCACGGCCCGCTCAGCCTGTTCGAGCTGCTCGCGCAGACGGGCCAGCTCGGCCTGCTGGTCGGCATCCGGGGCGTCCAGTTTCTCTAGCTTGCGGATCTGCGCCTTGAGCATGGCCGCTTCGATCTTGGCCTTCTTGGCGGCGGTATCGTCGTTCACGGCAGGCTGGGTCGGCAGCGCCGCATCCAGCGCTTGCTGGGCTGCGGCGGCAGCCTCGCGCAACTGCACTACCTGGGCCTCGAGCTCGGCGGTCGCATGTGCGGCCAGTTGTTTCTCGGCTTTGCGCAGCGCGACCTGAGCCATGCTCGCCTCGATCTTCAGCCGCTTCTGCTCGTCGCTCAGGCCCGGTTTTTGCGCCTGGGCCTGTGCCACTGCGGCGGCGGTCGGTGTATCTGCCTGTGCGGCCTTGGCGCGTGCGGCTTTCTCTGCACGTGCTTTGCGCTCGGCTTCTTTCTGCTCCTCGGCCTTGCGCAGGCGTTCCTGGCGGAGCTCGAAGCGCTGTCGTGAATGTTCGGCCTTTTGCTGCTTCTGCTCGAGATCGCGGATGTCCGCCTTCGCGGCCCGGTAGTACTGCACCAGCGGGATGCTTGAGGGGCAGACATAGGCGCAGGCGCCGCACTCGATGCAGTCGAACAGGTTGTGCGCCTTGAGCTGTTCGTGTTCCTGGCCGAGGGCAAAGAAATGCAGCTGTTGCGGCAGCAGCCGCGCGGGACAAACCTCAGCGCATTCGCCACAGCGGATGCAGGGCAGTGCCGGTGGGGGGGCGGGTAGTTCGGCTGCGGTAACGGCGAGCAGACAATTGGTGGTCTTGATCAGCGGGACGTCGAGCGAGGGCAGCGTGAAGCCCATCATCGGGCCGCCCATGATCAGGCGGGACAGTCGATCGCGGTGCAGGCCGGCGAATTCGAGCAGCTCGCCGACGGGCGTGCCGATCAGTGCTTCGACGTTCATCGGCTGGCTCAGTGCTTCGCCGGTCAGCGTCGTGATGCGCGAGATCAACGGCCGGCCGAGCAGTACCGCGTCGTGCACGGCGACACAGGTACCGACATTCTGGCAAAGCATGCCGATGTCGGCAGGCAGGCCGCCGCTGGGAACCTCTTCGCCGGTGAGGATCTGAATCAGCTGCCGCTCGCCGCCAGACGGATACTTCGTCGCAAACACCTTCAGGACGTAAGGACGTTCGCCGAGTGCCTGACGGACCGCGGCAATGGCCTCCGGCTTGTTGTCCTCGATACCGATCATGACCTCAGCCGGGGCGATCAAGTGGACGAGGATGTCGATGCCGCTGACCAGGGCGCTGGCGCGCTCGCGCATCAGCAGGTCATCGGCGGTGATGTAGGGCTCGCACTCGGTGCCATTGATGATCAGCGTGCGGATCTGCTGGGCGGGTCTCGCGGCCAGCTTCACTGCGGTGGGAAAGCCGGCCCCACCAAGGCCGGTAATGCCGGCCTGGCGAATCCGCGCGAGCAGTTCGGTCGGCTCCAGGGCACGGTAATCGGAAATGGCCTCGCATGCGATCCACTCGTCCTGGCCGTCGCTGTCGATGACGATGGCGGCGCTCGGCAGGCCGGATGTGTGCGGGTAGGGCTGCGGGCCAATGAAGCTCACCACCCCCGAGGTCGGCGCATGGACTGGCGCGCTGACCGCACTGGTCGCCTCGGCGATCTTCTGTCCCTTGAGCACGCGCTCGCCCACCGCGACGCAAGGTTCGGCAGGTGCGCCCAGGTGCTGTGCGAGCGGTACGATCAGCCGCCTCGGCAGCGGCGGCTGCTGGATCGGCGTACCGTTGGAAAGTGTCTTGTGCTCCGGCGGATGAATGCCGCCGGGAATGTCCCACACCTTCAATGCGCTCATGCGGCTTGCTCCCGGTCGGTGGCAATCAGCCGGCCCGGAGGCGTCGGCAAGTCCCACTTCCAGCTGCGCAGGTCGCGACCGACCTCGATCATGTCGATACAGTCGACCGGGCAGGGCTCCACGCAAAGGTCGCAACCGGTGCACTCGGAGACGATGACGGTGTGCATCTGGCGTGCGGCTCCGACGATGGCGTCGACCGGGCAGGCCTGGATGCACTTGGTACAGCCGATGCACTCCGCTTCGCGGATATAGGCGACCATTTGCGGCTTCTCGCCGCCCTCGGCGTCCAGCGGCTCGGGCTCGACGTCGAGCAGGTCGGCCAGCGCCTGGATGGTCGCTTCGCCGCCCGGCGGACATTTGTTGATCTTGTCACCGGCGGCGATCGCTTCGGCGTAGGGTTTGCAGCCCGGATAGCCGCATTGGCCACACTGGGTCTGCGGCAGCAGGGCATTGACCTGCTCGGCGATAGGGTCGCCCTCGACGCGAAAGCGTACGGCGGCGAATCCCAGGATGGCGCCGCATACCAGACACAGCGCGAGAAGCGCCAGAACGGCGACCAACACCATGCTCATAGCTTGATCAGCCCGGTAAAGCCCATGAACGCGAGCGACATGAGGCCCGCCGTGATCATGCCGATGGCCGGGCCCTGAAAGGAGCGCGGTACATCGGCAATGGCAATCCGCTCGCGCATGGCGGCGAACAGCACCAGGACCAGAGAAAAGCCCAGACCGGCGGCGAAGCCGTTCGCCGTGGCGGTGATGAAGGTGAACTCGCTCTTGTTGGCATTGAGCAGGGCGACACCAAGGACGATGCAGTTGGTAGTGATCAGCGGCAGAAAGATGCCAAGTACCCGGTACAGCAGCGGGCTGGTCTTGTTCACCACCATCTCGGTGAACTGAACGACCACGGCGATCACCAGGATGAAGCTGATGGTGCGCAAGAACTCCAGGTCCAGCGGCTGCAGTACATAGCGCTGGACGAGATAACTGCACATCGCGGCCAGCGTCAGCACGAAGGTTGTTGCCAGAGACAGACCAATGGCTGTCTCGATCTTCTTGGACACGCCCATGAACGGGCATAGTCCGAGAAACTGCACCAGCACGAAATTATTGACGAGAATGGCGCTAACCATGATCAGGGCGAGTTCGGTCATTAGCGTTTCCGTCGCGATCTGCGGGAGCCGTGAAGGTAAAGGGCGGCTATTATCGGGAAGCGTCGCCGACGGTACAAGCTGCGGCGGGCTGCCGCAGCGCTCGGCCGGGCGCGCCGATCATCCGAACGGTGATCGCGGGTGCCGCCGTTGTGGTCATATGCAAGGCATGCATGTCGGCAACCGACCGGCATGGAGGTGTCCATGAAAACGAGTGTGCTCGTGATGGCGCTGTCGTTGGTGCTGAGTGCCGGCCTGGCGCAGGCGCAGTGGCGCGGCGGCGTCTTTGTCTACGATCCGGAGGGGCCGCGCTACCAAGCGCCATCGCGGGACTATCGCTACGATCCCCGCAGCCCCTATCCATACCAGCCGCATTACCGTCCGAATCTCCCGCCGCGCTACGACGGGCGGCTGCCACAGCGCTACTACGACCGGCACGCTCCGGGACGCCTGGAACGTTATCCGCGCCGAGCCGACCGCTTTCCGCCGCATCGCTCCGCGCCGCCCGGGCAATGGCGTCCGCAGCAGCCTGGCGTGCCGCACTGGCAGCGCCCGCCGACGCGGGACTACCGCACCCTGCAGCGCGGCTACGATCACGGCGGGCGCTATCAGCCTTATCGCCGTTGAGCGTCGCTCGGCTAGCGATTGCGCCAGCGCGGTTCACGCTTTTCCAGAAAGGCCTGGATGCCTTCCCGCGTGTCTGCGGCGTCGAACAATCGAAGGAAGGTTTCCCGCTCGGCTGCCCGAAAGGATTCCGGCAGGCGCTTGCGCGCGCCGTCGATCAGCGGCTTTATCGCGCGAATCGCCACTGGGCTCTGCTGCGCTGCGCGCGCGGCAAGCATCAAGGCGTGTCCGCGCGACTCGCCACTCGGGCAGACCTGCTCGACCAGGCCGATGCGCAGGGCTGTGTCGGCGCGTATGCGCTCGCCACAGAGAATCATGCGCTTGGCCCAGCCTTCGCCGACCAACCAGGCCAGCGCCTGCGTGCCACCGCCGCAGGGGGACAGGCCGAAGGCTGCGTCGGGCAGGCCCAATTCGGCCTGCTCTTCAGCGATGCGCAGGTCACAGGCAAGGGCGCATTCCAGCCCGCCCCCCAAAGCGAAGCCGTTGATCGCCGCAATGGAAACCCCACGGAAGTCGCGTAGCGCCTCGAAGGCTTCGCCGAACCGCCGCACCATCTCCTGTGCACGGATTGGATCGCCCTCGGCGAACTGCTGCAGATCCGCACCTGCACTGAAAAAGCGCTCGCCCTGGCCGGTGATCACCAGTGCGTAGATCTCGTCGTCCCGGTCGAGATGCTCGACCACCTGCTTGAGGCCGATCAGCGACTCCCGGTCCCAGCTATTGGCCGGCGGGTGATTGATGGTGATGAGGGCTGTGTGACCGTGCTTTTCGACGGTCAGCTTGTGGGTAACGTCGAAAAAACCGGATTGATAGGGTTCAAGGGCTGTACGCATGCTGCTCGCTCTCCAAAACGCAGGCCGCCGGCGGCCATGTCAGACGTTACGACAGGTGCTGGAGCACGGCGTGCGCCCGAGCGCGGCGTACGTGGCGGTACGCCGCGCCCGTGGGGTGTCACTGCAGCTTGAGCGGTTGGTTGCCCGCGCGCCGTTCGTCCTGCCATTCGGCAAGTGTAGGCGCTGCCTGTTCGCCGCTGAGGCGGTGAACGATCTCGAAGTAGTCCTGCTTGAAGCGATCCTTGAGCACTTCTTCGCGAGGTTTGACGCGCACCGCGTACACCGTCTGGACATTCTGGTGGTCGAAGGCGCGCCACTGTTGTTCATCCTTGAGCAGGCTGTAGCGATGACCCTCCAGCGCGGCAATCACCTGCTCGCTGGCGATGCTCTTGGCACGTGTCGCGGCGTCGGCCCACTGGTAGACGATGCTGTACGCCGAGGCGGCAGAGCTGGATGGATGGGTCTGGTAGCGCTCATCGAAGTTCTTCACGAAGGCCTGACCGGCGGCAGAGCCTTCGATCTCCGGGACGCGCCAGGTCCAGGGTTCGGTCCCGAGCACGCCGCGCATGATGTCCGGCCCGGCCAGCTCGACCATGCTTTGCGTCAGGTTCGGTACGGCGATCTGCATCTGCTTGGTCAGGCCGAGATCATTGGCGATGCGCATGGCGCGCACCATGTCCTCGCCGAACAATACGAGCGCCAGGACATCGGCGCCGCTGTCGCGTGCCTGTTCCAACGCCGCGCGGTACTGCGACAGGCGGGCCCCGGGGAAGGGCGTGCGCACACCTGGATGCTTGGTCGGGTCCTGCGTGCCGGTAGCCTGGCGAAGCGAGCTCTCGCTGGTGTGGCCCCAGGTGTAATCACTGGTGATGTAGAAGTAGCGTTTGCCCGGCAGGTGCTCGTTGAGGTATTGCCCCAGCACCCGTGCGCTCATCCAGGCGTTGTTGCACTCGCGGAACATGTAACGGTGGCCGTCCTTGCCCGTGGTGTCGTTGGAGTACGTCAGGGTGCCGAAATAGAGGAGCCCGCGCTCCTTGGCGCGTTTGCTGGCAGCGATTGCGACGGCACTGGAAACGCCACCGAATAGCATGGCGACGCCGTCATCGGCCATCTTGTCGACGTTGGCTACGGCCTTGGCCGGGCGAGACGCGGTATTGCGGCTGACCAGTTGCAGTGGTCGGCCGAGTACACCGCCGCGCGCGTTGATCTCGTCGATCGCCATCAGCGCGCCGCGCATCTGTGCGAGCCCTTCTTCCTTGTAACTGCCCGTGCGGGGGTAATTCAGTCCAAGGGTGATGGGATCGGCGGCCTGGGCAGCGACACAGAACCCTAGCGCCAGCGCCAAGAGGGGTATCCGTTTCATTGCAGATTCCTTGCGAGCTAATTGTTATTGGTTTGTTGGCAGTCAGCTTTTTTACTCTGCGGTCGCACGGGCGTCATCAGTTATCCCGTCAGCCGCGATCACGCCACGTCGTGAATGTGACCGAGACGCCATTTTGCCGGTGGCGGGGCGGGCATGTGTTGCTGCGGCGCAAGGCTCGGTCAGTTATTTGTCGTAGGCCTGCGTTGACAGTGCTCCCTGGCTTTTCTAGGGTGCCGCGGTCGAGTACGAGCAGGTGAGAGCATGCCGCAGGATGAGCGAATCAAGCTGGAGCCCAGCTGGAAGGAAGCGCTACGAGAGGAGTTCGAACAGCCCTATATGAAAGAGCTGGCGGCGTTCCTGCGTCGAGAGAAGGCGGCGGGCAAGGTCATTTATCCTCCGGGGCCGCTGATATTCAATGCGCTGAATTCGACACCGCTCGATCAGGTCAAGGTGGTGATCATCGGTCAGGACCCTTACCACGGTCCGGGGCAGGCGCACGGCCTGTGCTTTTCCGTGCAGCCGGGTATTGCGCCGCCACCCTCGCTGCAGAACATCTACAAGGAACTCAAGCGCGACCTGAACCTGCCGGTTCCGCCGCATGGTTACCTGCAGCGCTGGGCCGAGCAGGGCGTGTTGCTGCTCAACACTTCACTGACCGTCGAGCGTGGTTTGGCAGGCTCCCATGCCAAAGCAGGCTGGCATCGGTTCACCGACCGGATCATAGAGATCGTGGCCGACCGACGGCCACATCTCGTGTTTCTGCTGTGGGGAGCGCACGCACAGGGTAAAGCACGGCTGATCGACCCCACCCGACATTTGCTGCTCAAGTCGGCTCACCCATCGCCGCTTTCGGCGCACCGCGGTTTCATCGGCAATGGGCACTTCAGTCGGGCCAATCAATTCCTCAGGCAGCACGCCATGGAGCCCATCGATTGGCGCCTGCCCGAGGCTGTTTAAGTAGCTGCAGTGGGATCAGTCTTGCTCGACGTGTCGGGTTTGGAGTTGTTTGGCCTGCTGCAGATGCTCCTCGAGCGTGGGTAGCATTTTTTCGGCGAACTGCTTCAGGTCCGAGTTCTGGCCGTTCTTCAGGTAGTCGCGATACAGCTCGATGGTCTGCTCGTGGGCCACGACCTGGTTGTTCGCATAAGCCTCGTTGAAGTCCTCGCCGTCACGCAGCTCGAGAATCATCGCCTTGGCCTTGTTCATCAACGTGGCTTCGTCGGAGAGCGGCAGGTTTTTTTCCTTGGCCAGGCGCGCCATGTCCTGGCGTGACTTCGTATGGTCGTCGAGCATCCGCTGGGCAAAGGCGCGCACGTCCTCTGCCTGGCTCGTTTCGAGCGCCATGCGCGCGGTCTCGATTTCGGCAATGCCATTGGCTGACGCCCGGTCGAGGAAGTCATCGCCCTGTGCGGCGTGAGCCAGGTTGGCGGCGAAGCCGAGCAGCAGGACGGCAGCGGCGCGAAGATAGGTTCGGGTAGCGTGCATCATCAGCGTTCTCCAGCGTGGACCAGGTGTTCCCAGCCAGGTAGTTGGCAGGGCGTGTCGGCATGGGGCCGTCTCTGGGTGTGACTGGATCGGCTGAGGCGCGTTCGTGTTTTCGGCCGAGCGGTTACCTGGTCGCCGTCAGACGCCGCTGGCGTTATTGAAGCATGCTCATTGCAGCATCCATGGCGACCGAAAGGTCTTCGTCATCGTGCAACAGGGTGCTGGGGTCGAGGCCGAGCTTGGCAAAGGCGGGAATCCGCTGCCAGTCCAGCTGGGTGAGGGGATGGTTGGTGCCCAGGTAGCTCTGCAGTGTGGCGACCTGCACGATATCGGTGTAATCGGCCGCGGCGGAGTCGCGAGTGAAGTCGCAGTACTGACCGGGCACGACGGCAATCGGCTCGAGGAAGTCCCAGGTGCGCAGGATGCGCTCGCCGAGGATCGGATGAATCTTGTCGATCACGTGGTTCAGGCTGATCGAGTCGGCCATCAGGGCGCCGTGCTCTTCGGCATAGGTCAGGATCGGCAAGACGCCAATCTGGTGCACCAGGCCGGCGAGTGTCGCCTGGTCGGGCAGCAGGCGCGTGTAATGGCGGCACAACACATGGCTGATGGCTGCGACCTCGGTGCTCTTGTTCCAGACTTCACGCATCTTGCGGTCGACCACGTCGGTGGTGGCCTGGAACATTTGCTCCATGGCCAGCCCGGTGGCCAGGTTGCAGGTGTAGTTGATGCCCAGGCGACCGATGGCCGTCTGCAGATCGTTGATCTCCCGGTTGGTGCGCAAAAGGGGGCTGTTGACCACCTTGATGATGCGCGCGGTCAGCGCGGCATCGTTGCCGATGACCTTGCTCAGCGCAGCAATGCTGATATCCGGATCTTCGGCGGCCTCGCGTACGCGCAAGGCGACCTCGGGCAGAGTCGGTAACACCAGGTCGTCGTTCTCGATGGCTAGCAGCAGGTCGCGTTGGACCTTTTCGGCGAGGGTGCTCATGTCATTCCTTGTCTTCTGGGCAGAGGCCGCGGCGATCATTGGGCCGCCGTCGATTTATACGGGCTTCAGCGCTGGATTTCCTGGTCGGGGTTCAAGGTATAGGGAAGCGTCAGCAGGGTGAGCGGCAGGCCATCCGGCGAGCCGAGATAAATGCGGCCGTCGGCCGCGGCGTCTTCCTGTAGCACGACAAGCATCTCGATGCCGTCCGGCGTCGGGGCTGCCAGTACCACCTCGCCAACGCTCGAGCCGTGGGTAGGCGAAAACAGCTCGACGCCCGGGCTCGGCAGGTCGGTCGAGGGGGCCATCAGGCTGAGCCGGTGGAGCCTGCGCTTGAGCTTGCCGAGGTATTGCATGCGCGCCACGATTTCCTGGCCCGTGTAGCAGCCTTTCTTGAAGCTGACACCGCCGAGTGCCTGAAGGTTGATCATTTGCGGTATGAACAGCTCGGTCGTGGCACCAAAGACCTGCCCGATACCGGCACGTATCTGGGCGAGCAGCCAATGCTCCAGCGGCACCTGCAGGAGGCGTGTCTGCAACTGCTCACGCACTTGTCCGGCGCCCTGGTGCGCCCAGAGCTCGGTGCGGCCGTCTGATAAGCGAATCGCCAGCAGCCCCTCCTGGCGCGCGACGCTGTCCGGCGCCTGAGGCAGGTCCAGGCCAAGGCTGGCCAGCACCTCGTCGGCGCCGCTCAGGCCGAAGCGATTCCAGCGTTCGCTTTCGTCGGACAGGCGGGACTTGGAGAAAGCTGCGTATTTGCTGAGATTTTCCAGCTGTGGCGGCAATAACTCAGTAGCCATGGCCAGCAGATAGCCGTCGCCATCCTGGACGATCCGGAAGCTCGACTGCATGCGCCCCTTCGGCGTACAGCGCGCGCCCAGGCTGGAGGTGTGTTCGCCGATATAGGCGAGGTTGCAGGTCAGCTGACCCTGCAGAAACTTGGCGGCGTCCGGGCCGCGCACGGCAAGGACACCTTCGTGCGACAGGGGGCAGAAGTAGGCGGCATCGGTCATGTTCGTTCCCGTATCAGTGCGAGGCGCCATCATAGCAAGGCGCATCATATAAGTTGGTGGCCGCGACGTGGCTACCGGCGACTGCCGCAGCGGCACTGCTGTCGCTATAATGCGGCCCTCAACCAAGGAGCCGTTGCATGGCCGATCAAATCGAACTCAATCGCCTCTTCTGGCACAGCCGTCGTGGAATGCTGGAGCTGGACGTTCTGTTGGTGCCCTTCGTCAAGGAGGTCTACCCGGCATTGGACGAGGAGGATCAGCGCCGCTATCGCAAGCTGCTCGAATGCGAGGATCAGGATATGTTCGGCTGGTTCATGGAGCGTGAAGAACCGCAGGACGAGGACTTGCGGCGGATGGTTCGCATGATCCTCGATCGTGTCCAGCCCAAGTAATCGATCCTTCGAATGGCGCTGGCGGCCATCGCGGCGGCTGGCCTGGAGCTATGCTCTCGCCGCCTGCCTGGCCGTGCTCAGCGTCTGGCTCAGCGCTGCGCCAATAGGGGTGAAGGCGGTGGTCCTGGTCTTGGCTGGAGTACATGCCGGATGGGTCGTCCCGCGCTCGGTCACGCTTTCGCATCCTGCTAGCTGGCGTGCTCTGCGGCTGGATGCCGGTGGCTGGCAACTCTGGAACGCCGGTTCCGGATGGCAGTCCGCCCGCTTGCTGCCGGACAGCATGGCACTTCCCGCGCTGATCCTGCTGCGTATGCGCCTGCCTGGCAGGCGTTTGGCTGTGAGTGTCTGTATCCCTGCCGACAGCCTGCCGAAGGATCTCCATCGGCAGCTGAGAGTTCGGCTGAAATTCAGTCGTCAGCGCTGGGCGGAACCAGAATAGTGTCGGCTGCGGTAGCCAGTTGTTGGGGAAAGTCCAGCGTGTAGTGCAGGCCGCGGCTTTCCTTGCGCTGCATGGCCGAGCTGATCATCAGGTCGGCGACCAGCGCCAGATTGCGCAGTTCGAGCAAGTCGCGGCTAACCTTGTAGTTCGAATAGAACTCGTCGATCTCGCTGAGCAGCAGCTTCACTCGGTGCTGGGCGCGCATCAGGCGTTTCGTGGTTCGCACGATGCCGACGTAGTCCCACATGAAGCGCCGTAACTCGTCCCAGTTGTGGGCGATGATGACGTCCTCGTCCGAATCGGTGACCTGGCTGGCATCCCAGGCCGGCAGGTCCTGCGGTATGGGCACTTGCTGTAGTTCGCGCAAGATATCCTCGGCCGCTGAACGGCCATAGACGAAGCACTCGAGCAGTGAATTGCTGGCCATGCGATTGGCGCCATGCAAGCCGGTGAAGCTGGTCTCGCCGATCGCGTAAAGCCCCGGGATGTCTGTCCGGCCTGCATCGTCTACCACCACGCCGCCACATGTGTAATGAGCGGCGGGAACAACAGGGATCGCTTGGCGAGTGATGTCGATGCCAAACGCCAGGCAGCGCTCGTACACCGTCGGAAAATGAGCCTTGATGAAGTCGGCAGGCTTGTGGCTGATATCGAGGAAGACGCAGTCGATGCCCAGGCGCTTCATTTCGTGGTCGATCGCGCGTGCCACGATGTCACGTGGCGCCAGTTCTGCGCGTTCGTCGAAACGCGGCATGAAGCGCTCGCCGTTCGGCAGCTTCAGCAGAGCGCCTTCGCCACGCAGTGCTTCGGTGATGAGAAAGCTCTTGGCCTGCGGATGATACAGGCAGGTTGGATGGAACTGGTTGAACTCGAGGTTGCCGACGCGACACCCGGCGCGCCAGGCCATGGCGATGCCATCGCCGCAGGCGCTGTCCGGGTTGCTGGTATAGAGGTAGACCTTTGCAGCGCCGCCGGTCGCCAGCACCACGAACCGCGACTGAAAGGTGTCGACTTCCCCGGTGTGGCGGTTCAGGACGTAGGCGCCCAGGCAGCGCTTGCCCGGCAGGCCTAGCTTCTGCTCGGTGATCAGGTCGACCGCAACCCGCTGTTCGAGGAGCTCGATATTGGCTCTGCTCTGGGCGCGCCCGAGCAATGTGCTGAAGATTGCAGCGCCGGTAGCGTCGGCAGCGTGGATGATGCGTCGGTGACTGTGGCCACCTTCGCGGGTGAGATGGAACTCAAAGCTGCCGTCTTCCCGATCGTGCGTGTCGTCGCGGGTGAAGGGAACACCTTGCTCTATTAGCCATCCGATGGCTTCTCGGCTGTGCTCGACGGTAAAGCGGACGGCCTGCTCGTGACACAGCCCTGCGCCGGCCACAAGCGTATCAGCGACATGAGAGTCCACCGTGTCGCTGGTATCCAGCACCGCGGCTACTCCCCCCTGCGCCCAATAGGTCGAGCCGTTGGAGAGGTCACCTTTACTCAGGACCGCGATCCTCAGGCTTTCAGGCAAATTCAGGGCTAGGGTCAGGCCAGCAGCGCCGCTGCCGATGACCAATACGTCGTATTGATAATGCTGGCTCATCTCGACATCCACGAATGAGATCGCCGGTAGTATATAGACCGCGCCGTGCGGCAATATAGCTGAAAGGGATTAATCTTCGCGCTCGTGGAACTTTTCTTGCAGGCGTGCGATCCATAGATGCTTGAGAGTGCTCGCTGCACGGTGATGCCGGTGTCAGCGGGCTAGGGCGTGAGAGCCCGACACGGAAACGTAGTTGCGCAGTTGCCGCCAACGTATTGCAGGAAAGCTTGCTAGGAAGGGGGAGAACTTTTGCGTAAAGCCCGGGTCTATTCTGGCAGGTCGGTTCGCTGGTGTGAGCGATGCGCCCTCGGTAAGGAGGCGTATCTATGTTGACCCAGGAGCAAGACCAGCAGCTGGTTGAGCGTGTTCAGCGAGGGGATAAGCGCGCGTTTGATCTGCTGGTTATGAAATATCAGCACAAGATCCTTGGGTTGATCGTGCGCTTCGTGCACGACTCTCATGAGGCTCAGGATGTCGCGCAGGAAGCGTTCATCAAGGCCTACCGAGCGCTGAGCAACTTTCGCGGTGACAGTGCCTTTTACACATGGCTGTACCGCATCGCCATCAATACGGCGAAGAATCATCTGGTGGCGCGTGGTAGGCGTCCTCCAGACAGTGACGTAAGTTCCGAAGATGCCGAGTTCTATGAGGGTGACCACGCTCTGAAGGACATCGAGTCGCCGGAGCGGTCGCTGCTCAGGGATGAGATTGAAGACACCGTTCATCGGACAATTCAGCAACTGCCGGAAGATTTGCGCACGGCCTTAACATTGCGCGAATTCGATGGTCTTAGTTACGAAGACATTGCGAGCGTGATGCAGTGTCCCGTCGGAACGGTACGCTCCCGGATATTCCGGGCGCGTGAAGCCATCGATAAGTCGTTGCAACCCTTGTTGCATGAATCCTGAGACAGCGGCGACAGCCAAGAGAGGAACCGCCATGAGTCGTGAAGCCCTGCATGAATCGCTGTCCGCGGTGATGGATAACGAAGCGGACGAGTTGGAATTACGTCGCGTGCTCGCAGCAAGCGACGATCAAGAAGTACGTGCCACCTGGTCGCGTTATCAAATCGCCCGTGCCGTGATGCACAAGGAGCTGATCGAGCCGCGGTTGGATATCTCGGCAGCGGTTTCCGCCGCGATTGCCGATGAGGCTGTGCCGAGTGTGCCTGCTCGTGCAGGCGCTGCATGGCGCAATTTGGGCCGGTTGGCTGTAGCGGCCTCGGTGACCGTGGCAGTGCTGGCCGGCGTGCGTCTGTACAATCAGAATGACGTCGCGGCACCGCAACTTGCGCAAGAGACGGCTCCGCCAGCTATCTCCGTGCCGCAGGCCACTCAGGGGCCGGCTGTATTGGCGGGTTATAGTGAGGGGCAGGCGGAGGTGCAGGCGCAGCCTGCGGCCGAAGCTGCACCGATTGATCGCTGGCACGAAGAGCGTTTGCCGTCCTATGTGCGTCAGCATGCCCAGCAAGCGGCATTTGGAAGTGGCTCGGACGGTGCGCTGCCGTATGCTCGCGCAGCCAGCATGGAAGAACGCTAACTAAGGAAGAACATGCGCGCACTGCCGCTATGTGTAGTAATCGGAGGCTGGCTATCGATGCCGGCCTTCGCTGCAGATGCCGATACCTGGATGGCCAGCCTCGCAAAAGCGGGGCAGAGCCATAGTTATGCCGGAACGTTTGTCTACGGACGCGATGGCAGCTTTTCCAGTCATGCGGTTTGGCATCAAGTCAAGGGTGGCGAAGTCCGCGAGCGACTGCTGCAGCTCGATGGGCCTGCTGTTGAGGTCGTTCGGATCAATGGCCAAGTCCAATGTTCCAGCGATGAGTTCGCTTCTGCGGCTGAACCCAGTCAGGCGTGGCAAAACCCACGTTTTGATGCCAAGGCCTTATCCGAATGGTATGAATTCCGGGTCATCGGGGAGTCACGTATCGCTGATCGGCCCGCGGTGGCGATCGCCGTGCTGGCCCGTGACCAGCATCGATACAGTTTCGAGTTGCACCTGGATCGAGAAACGGCGTTTCCAATCAAGTCGCTCATGCTCAGTGAAAAAGGACAGCTCCTCGAGCGCCTGCAATTCACTCATTTCGAGGCTGGCAATGTTCCGGCGCCTGGACTGAAGGCGACGGCTGCGTGCAAGCCGGTAGAACATGTCGAACGAACCGAGCCTTCGAGCGGTTGGCGGGCCGATTGGCTGCCTCCTGGCTTCAAGCTGCTGGAGTCGGCACAGCGTCCGGGCGTCGATGCGGACGTCCCGGTCACCTGGCTTTCCTATGGTGATGGGCTGGCCCGTTTTTCCGTGTTCATCGAGCCGTTGCGCGGGGCCCAAGTGCACGACGCGCGTAGTCAGATGGGGCCGACCGTTGTCGTCTCCAAGCGCATCAGCGGTTCGGGGGGCGACGTAATGGTCACCGTCGTCGGCGAGGTGCCGCTTGGAACTGCCGAGCGTGTAGCGCTTTCGGCGCGTTCCGAAGGCGAGGCCGCCGGTCAGTGATCGAGGAGCGCGGGCGCGTCATCGCGGTGGAAGACGGGGCGGTCTGGGTACAGACCGAGGTGCAAAGCACCTGCTCGGGCTGTTCAGCGAAGAATGGCTGCGGGCAGGGCTTGATGAACCGGCTGGGCGTACAGGAACGACGCGGCCTGACTCGAGCCGCTACCAGCCTCAGGTTGCAGGTCGGGGATGGCGTCGTGATCGGCATTTCCGAGCGTGCGCTCCTGCATGGAGCCGTCCTGGTTTATCTGCTTCCGCTATTTTTCCTGTTCGTGGGTGCGCTGCTGGCGCAAAGCCTGTCGGCTGCCGAGCCGGTGACGATTCTCGGTGGGCTACTGGGCTTCTTGGCAGGCTGCTGGTTGGTGCGGCAACGCAGCAAACGGATCGACCAGAACGCTGAGTTACAACCAATCGTGCTGCGTGCTCTGCTCTCGGAGGCCGCGTGCAGCAGCGGGAGCGGTATGCGGGAGCACCTGCTCTAGCTGTTCCACCTGTCAGGGGCCGACATTTTCGGTCCCGATATTCGGCATTTCATGTTCGCCCGACTTCGTTCCGGCACACCTGTCTGATCTCACCCAGCTCGCCGAGCACGCTTCGCCTGCCGTCGCGAAACTCAGGCTGAGGCGGTGGTCGCATTCTTCAACGCTTGAAAAGGGGCTGCGCCGCAACGCTATAGCGGCGCCAGGTCCGGCCCAGAGGCTTCACGTTCCCTGGCGGGCGCTGCTTGCCAGCAGACAGCTGATCAGCGGCCGCTGAAACGCGATATGCATCTCCGCAGGCAGTGGAGCGCAGGCGTGCGGGCCGGACATCCGCGTTGGCGCGGCAGGTTGATGCTAGAACGCCTTGTGTCCAACGCGCAGCGCGGGAATGCAGAGCCCGTTTCATTACGCTCGGGCTGCCCGGGCGATCCGAGTAGGGGGCCTCTCCGAGCGCCATTGGTGTGGCTCGATGGTCAGCGCGCGTGGCACTCGATAGCTTGATCGGTTAAACTCCGCGGCTATTTTGGCAGGCGCCCGGTCTGCGACATCTATCGAGTGTTGAGCTTTGAGTGACCTGAGTCATATCCGCAATTTCTCCATCATCGCGCACATCGACCATGGCAAGTCGACCTTGGCAGATCGCTTCATCCAGATATGCGGGGGCCTCTCCGACCGTGAGATGGAAGCGCAGGTGCTGGATTCGATGGATCTGGAACGTGAGCGCGGCATCACCATCAAGGCACATAGCGTGACCCTGCACTACAACGCGCAGGACGGCCGTACCTACCAGCTGAACTTCATCGATACGCCGGGGCACGTTGACTTCACCTATGAAGTCAGTCGGTCGCTGGCTGCTTGCGAAGGCGCGATCCTGGTCGTCGATGCGGGACAAGGCGTGGAAGCGCAGTCGGTCGCCAATTGCTACACCGCGATCGAGCAGGGGCTGGAGGTCATGCCCGTGCTGAACAAGATGGACCTGCCGCAAGCCGAGCCGGAGCGCGTCAAGGAAGAGATCGAACACATCATCGGTATCGATGCGACCGATGCGGTCCCGTGCAGTGCCAAGAGCGGGATGGGCGTGGTCGACGTGCTCGAGCGCCTGGTCAAGATCATTCCTGCGCCCGAAGGCGAAATCGAAGCCCCCCTGCAGGCGCTGATCATCGATTCGTGGTTCGACAATTATCTGGGCGTAGTGTCCCTGGTTCGGGTCAAGCATGGCCGTGTGAAGAAGGGCGACAAGATCCTGGTCAAGTCGACCGGCAAATTGCATCAGGTGGACAGCGTCGGCGTGTTCACGCCCAAGCACACCGCCACAGAGGATCTGAAGGCCGGCGAAGTGGGCTTCATCATCGCGGGCATCAAGGACATTCACGGCGCGCCGGTCGGTGACACGCTGACGCTGTCAAACACGCCGGATGTCGAGATGTTGCCGGGCTTTCAGCGAATCAAGCCTCAGGTCTACGCCGGTCTATTCCCGGTCAGCTCCGACGATTTCGAGGATTTCCGCGAGGCGCTGCAAAAGCTGACGCTCAATGACGCCGCCTTGCAGTTCGAGCCGGAGAGCTCCGATGCGCTGGGTTTCGGCTTCCGCATCGGCTTCCTCGGCATGCTGCACATGGAGATCATCCAGGAGCGGCTGGAGCGCGAGTACAATCTGGATCTGATCACCACGGCACCTACGGTGATCTACGAGGTGGTGCTGAAGAGCGGCGACACCGTGTATGTGGACAACCCTTCCAAGCTGCCGGACCTGGCCTCGATTGCCGAAATGCGCGAACCGATCGTGCAGGCCAACATCCTGGTGCCGCAGGACCATCTGGGTAATGTCATCGCGCTGTGCATCGAAAAGCGTGGCGTTCAGCGGGACATGCAGTTCCTCGGCTCGCAGGTCCAGGTGCGCTACGACCTGCCCATGAGCGAGGTGGTGCTGGATTTCTTCGATCGACTGAAGTCGGTAAGCCGCGGCTACGCCTCGCTCGACTACAGCTTCGATCGCTTCCAGACGGCAAACCTGATCAAGCTGGACGTGCTGATCAATGGCGAGAAGGTCGATGCGTTGGCGCTCATCGTCCATCGTGACAATGCGCACTATAAAGGCCGTCAGCTGACCGAGAAGATGAAGGAGCTCATCCCTCGGCAGATGTTCGATGTCGCCATCCAGGCCGCTATCGGTGGCCAGGTCGTCGCTCGTACTACGGTCAAGGCGCTGCGCAAGAACGTTCTCGCCAAGTGCTACGGTGGCGATGTCAGCCGCAAGCGCAAACTGCTGGAAAAGCAGAAGGCGGGCAAGAAGCGCATGAAGCAAGTCGGTAGCGTCGAAATCCCTCAGGAAGCTTTCCTCGCGGTGCTCAAGGTAGATAGCTGATATGTCGATCAATTTCCCTTTGCTGCTGGTCATCGCCGTATTGGTGTCCGGCCTGCTGGCGCTGAGCGATCTGTTGTATTTCGCCCCCCGGCGGCGTGCGGCCATCGCCAGCTATCAGGGACGCACCGATCAGGTAGACGCGCAGGCGCTGGAAGCCCTCAACCGCGAGCCGGTCCTCATCGAGTACGGCAAGTCGTTCTTTCCAGTGCTGGCCATCGTGCTGGTGCTGCGCTCCTTTCTCGTCGAGCCTTTCCAGATCCCGTCCGGCTCGATGAAGCCCACGCTGGAGGTCGGCGATTTCATCCTGGTCAACAAATTTGCCTATGGCATTCGGTTGCCGGTGATCGACACCAAGATCATTGAAGTAGGTGACCCGAAGCGCGGCGACGTGATGGTGTTCCGCTACCCGAGCGATCCCAACATCAACTACATCAAGCGTGTGGTCGGCCTGCCGGGAGACGTGATTCGCTACAGCAGCGACCGTCGGCTGTATGTGAACGACAAGCTGGTCGCCGAGACGCTGATCGGCGAAGAGCCGGGTAGTCTGGGCAGCGCGGTGCTATACCGCGAGCAACTCGGCGATGTCGAGCACATCATCCGCAAGGAGATGGGGCGCTACCGCATCGAGCCCAGCAGGCAGTGGACGGTCCCGCAAGGGCACTACTTCATGATGGGCGACAACCGCGATAACTCGAACGACAGCCGTTACTGGCAGGACGATACCATTGCGCCGGAGCTGGTCGGCATGGTTCCCGATCGCAATATCGTCGGCAAGGCGTTTGCCGTGTGGATGAGCTGGCCTGATCCGAAGCTCAGCAACCTGCCGCACTTTTCGCGGGTGGGGTTGATTCACTGAGGCTGTGAAATGCCGCCGCTGAAGCCGGTGCGTGGCTCGCTATAGTGGGCACGCCCCGCTGGGTGGGTATCGAGACGACTAGAGGTCGACATGAGTTTCGCGCGTTCGCAGAATGGGCTGTCCATGCTGAGCTGGCTGGTGGTGCTGGCTCTCGTGGCCTTCTTCGCCAGCACCGCATTCAAGATGCTGCCGCACTACATGGACTATATGTCCCTGGACAAGGTGATCACATCGGTTGAAACCGAACAGGCCGAGGAAATCCGAAGCGTTGGCGAGTTCTATACTCACGTCAGCAAAGGCCTGCAGGTGAACGGCATCCGCGATTTCGATCTGCGCGATGCACTGAAGGTGGAAATCCAGGACAACGAATTCCGCGCCCACCTCAAATATGAAAAACGTGAGCCACTGATCAGCAACCTCGATCTGGTGGCCAACTTCGACAAAGAATACCGCCTAAGGATGCCGTGAGCACTTCGCTAGCCCGTCTCGAGCGCAAGCTCGGTTATCACTTCAAGGACCAGGAGCTGATGCTCCTGGCGCTCACGCACCGCAGCTATGCCGGGCGCAATAACGAACGCCTCGAGTTCCTCGGTGACGCCATCCTGAACTTCATCGCCGGCGAGGCGCTGTTCAACCACTTTCCGCAAGCCAAAGAAGGCCAGCTCTCTCGCCTGCGCGCCCGGCTGGTCAAGGGCGAAACGCTGGCGGTGCTCGCCCGCGGCTTCGAGCTGGGCGACCATCTGCGCCTTGGTTCCGGCGAGCTCAAGAGCGGCGGTTATCGCCGTGAGTCGATCCTGGCCGACACGCTCGAGGCGCTGATTGGCGCGATCTACCTCGATGCCGGCATGGAAGCGGCACGTGAGCGGGTGCTGGACTGGCTCGCGGGGGAGCTGCAAGGCTTGACGCTGGTCGACACCAACAAGGATCCGAAGACGCGACTGCAGGAGTTCCTGCAATCGCGCGCCTGCGAATTGCCGCGCTACGAGGTGGTGGACATTCAGGGCGAACCGCATTGCCGCACCTTCTTCGTCGAATGCCAGGTAGCCTTGCTGACCGACAAGACCCACGGGCAGGGCGCCAGCCGGCGTATCGCCGAACAGGTGGCTGCGGCCGCCGCACTCATCGCCCTTGGCGTGGAGAATGGACATGACTGAACACCTTGAACCGGCGCAGCACGATGCCGTCAGCCGTTGTGGCTACGTCGCTATCGTCGGCCGGCCGAACGTCGGCAAGTCGACCTTGCTCAACCACATCCTAGGGCAGAAGCTGGCGATCACCTCGCGCAAGCCGCAGACCACCCGTCACAACATGCTCGGCATCAAGACCGAGGGCAGCGTGCAGGCGGTCTATGTCGATACCCCGGGCCTGCACCAGAACGGCGAGACCGCGCTCAACCGCTACATGAACCGCACCGCGGCCTCCGCGCTGAAGGACGTCGACGTGGTGATTTTCGTCGTCGATCGTACCCGCTGGACCGATGAGGACCAGGCTGTGCTGGAGCGCCTACAGTACGTTACTGGGCCGCTGATCGTGGCGGTGAACAAGACCGACCGCATCGAGGACAAGGCCGAGCTGCTGCCTCATCTGCGCTGGCTCGCCGAGCAGTTGCCCAACGCCGAGATCGTGCCGATTTCCGCGCAGCATGGACAAAATCTGGAAACGTTGGAAAACCTAGTCGCCGAGCGCCTGCCCGAGGGCGAGCATTTCTTCCCGGAAGACCAGATCACCGATCGCAGCAGCCGCTTTCTTGCCGCCGAGCTGGTACGCGAGAAGATCATGCGGCAGCTTGGCGCCGAGGTGCCGTACCAGATCACCGTCGAGATCGAGGACTTCAAGCAGGAAGGCCACGTGCTGCACATCCACGCGCTGATTCTGGTCGAGCGCGACGGCCAGAAGAAGATCATCATCGGCGACAAGGGTGAGCGCATCAAACGCATCGGCCAGGAAGCGCGCAAGGACATGGAGGTGCTGTTCGACTCCAAGGTCATGCTCAACCTGTGGGTCAAGGTCAAGGGTGGCTGGTCCGACGACGAGCGCGCGCTGCATTCGCTCGGTTATCAGTAAACGCGTTAGCGCACTTGCTGCGCGCACCAGGCACGCCCTGACCCGCCATGCACCAGCCTGCATTCGTACTGCATAGCCGTCCCTACAAGGAAAGCAGCGCGCTCGTCGAGCTGTTCACCCCCCAGGGACGGCTGCGCGCGGTGATGCGCGCCGCCCGCGGCAGGGCCGGCAGCCTGCTGCGCCCCTTCGTTTCGCTGGAAATCGAGCTGCGCGGCCGGGGCGACCTGAAGACCGTGGCACGCCTGGAGCAGGCAGGGCCAACGTTCTGGCTCGACGGTCAGGCTCTGTTCAGCGGTCTGTACCTGAACGAACTGCTGGTTCGTCTGCTGCCGGTCGAGGATGCCCAGCCGGCCCTCTTCGAGCACTACGCGGCGACGCTGCCGGCATTGGCGGCCAAACGACCGATCGAGCCCTTGCTGCGTGCCTTCGAGTGGCGGCTGCTTGGCGAGCTCGGCTATGGCTTCGCGCTCGAGCACGACCTCCAGGGCTTGCCGATCGAGCCTGCTGGCCTCTACCGTCTGATTCCCGATGCCGGTCTCGAGCCCGTCTCGCAATTCCAGCCCGGCCTGTTCAACGGGGCCGAACTGTTGGCGATGGCCGAGGCCGACTGGCAGGTGCCGGGAGCACTGGCGGCGGCCAAGAGGCTGATGCGCCAGGCCTTGGCGCCCCACCTGGGCGGCCGGCCGTTGGTCAGCCGCGAGCTGTTCATGAACATGAAGGAGGTATCGCGTGACTGAAGCCAATCGAATCCTGCTCGGTGTCAATGTCGACCATGTCGCGACGCTACGTCAGGCGCGCGGCACCCGTTATCCTGATCCGGTCAAGGCCGCGCTGGATGCCGAGGAGGCGGGAGCCGACGGTATCACCGTGCACCTGCGCGAAGACCGTCGACATATTCAGGAACGTGACGTTCTGATGATGAAGGACGCCCTGCAGACGCGAATGAACTTCGAGATGGGCGTCACCGAGTCGATGCTCGCGTTTGCCGAGCAACTGCGCCCCGAACATGTCTGCCTGGTCCCGGAGACGCGCCAGGAACTCACCACCGAGGGCGGTCTGGATGTGGCCGGCCAGGAGCCGCGTATTCGTGATGCGGTCGAGCGACTGACGCTCTGCGGGGCCGAGGTTTCGCTGTTCATCGATGCCGATCCCCGTCAGATCGAAGCGGCAGCGCGTATCGGGGCTCCGGCTATCGAGCTGCACACCGGGCGCTATGCCGATGCGCACAGCGTTGCCGAGCGGGCGTGCGAGCTCGCACGCATTCGCGACGGTGTGGAGGCCGGCCTCAGCCATGGCCTGATCGTCAATGCCGGGCATGGGCTGCACTATCACAACGCCGAAGCCATCGCCGCCATCCGCGGGGTCAACGAGCTGAACATCGGCCACGCCATCGTGGCTCATGCGTTGTTCGTCGGCTTCAAGCAGGCGGTCAAGGAAATGAAACATCTGATCCTGAGTGCGGCGGCGCGGGGCTGAAAGAGCCGGGAGTGTTAGCCGCAATAACACGCGGCGCGTGGCGGGCAGGCCCCGATTGGTGAGGTTGCGCCGGCTGTCATCAGCGCGCAAAGCGCCCCCAAGTGCGGGGCGCCGTATTCCACCCTAGCGGCGGAACAGGTTGATCAGTACGGTCAGCACCACGCTGACGATCACCATCGAGGTGATCGGGATGAACACCCGGCTGCGTTCGGATTCGATGCGAATGTCGCCCGGCAGGCGGCCGAACCAGTTCAGCAGCCACGGGAAATAGTGCCAGGCGATGCCGAGCGCGAGCAGTACCGCCCCGGCGAAGATCATCCAGCGTGCCATGTCGGCTTCTCGCTGGCTTCCGGGCGATGGCCGCCGAAACGGCTGCGGTATTCGGCGAAGGCGGCAATCACCTGGGCGGCCAGCACCTCGACGGCATCGCTGCGATTGCTACTACGCAGCAGGTTGATCCGATAGTCGCCCAGTTGCGGCAGCCCGTACTGCCCGTCCAGCCGTTGCAGGGGCGGGCGGACCAGGCTCGCCGGGTAGGGCGCGATCGCCAGGTCGGCGATCATCGCCGCTTCCTGACCGGACGACTGCTCGCTCGAGTAGGCGATGCGGTAGCCGCGGCCGATGCGATCGAGCGCGTCCAGGGCTTGCCGACGCCAGGCACAGTCCGGGCTGGCCAGCGCCAGCGGCAACGGCGTGCGCAGTGCGGCGACGCCGCCGCTGCGGCCGGCCCAGACCAGGGGTTCGCTGTGGATCGGCTCGCCCCGTGAATCGTCCTGCCCGAGATTGCCGGTGGTGATCAGCGCCAGATCCAGTTCGCCGGCATCGATACGCTCGATCATGTCGACGCTGCGGGCGACCGAAACCTCGACTTCCACGCCAGGATGGCTGCGCGCGAACAGCGCCAACAGGCCGGGCAGAATGCGAGTGCCGACATCGGCTGGCGTGCCAAACCGTACGCGCCCCTGCAGTGCCGGCTGGAGGAACTGCGCGACCGCCTCCTCGTTGAGCTTGAGCAGACGTCGTGCATAGCCGAGCAGGATCTCTCCGGCAGGCGTCAGGCGCACCTGTCGCGCTTCACGGATGAAAAGCGAGCGGCCAAGCGTCTCTTCCAGGCGTTTGATCTGCATGCTGACCGCCGAGGTGCTGCGGTAGATCTGCCCGGCGGCCCGGGTAAAGCTGCCGCTCTCGGCGATGGCGACAAAGGTGCGCAGCACATCGCTTTCCAGCAGAGGCGTGGCGCTCATATGGGCATCGGATTCCGGCATGGCCTTTGTTCAATATTGTTGAACGCAGGGTTTGATATTAGTCGTTTGTTTGAACGCTGGGCGCCCGCTCATCCTGTTCGTCAATTCAACGCAGCCGAGTTCTTTCGTCTCGGTTGTTGACGGCGAACGGAGGTGAGCCATGTCTGGAAAAGCACGCAAAACCGACGTTGGGCGCAGAGTGGAGCCCGAACTGCCAGACTTCTACATGCCGGCGATGCCGCCGCTGGGGCTGCAGCGCAACCTATGCGAGTGGCTGCGTGCCTGGCGTCAGCGCCGGCTGTATCGGCAACTGCTCGAGCTGGATGACCGGGCGCTGGCGGCGCGTGATCTGAATCGCCAAATGCTCAGCGAAAAAGCCCGGCTGCCGCTGCGTCAATCGATGGCGCAGCGGCGACATTGCTGCGCCGCTGACTAGCTGGCCCACGGCCCGCCCGCATCAGGCGTCAGGGCTTGCGGGCCAACAGCACTGCGCGCATGGGGGCCGGCAGCCCTTCTACGGTGCGACCATGGTCCTGCGGGTCGAGGAAATCCGGTAGCGACTGGTAACGCATCCAGTCAGTGCTGCGCTGTTCCTCGACGCTGGTCACGCTGACGTCAACGCAGCGCACATCGACGAAGCCGGCCCGGCGCAGCCAGCGTTCCAGGGCCGGCACCGAGGGTAGGAACCAGACGTTGCGCATCTGTGCGTAACGGTCCTCGGGCACCAGCGCGGTGTGCTCGTCGCCCTCGACCACCAGCGTTTCGAGCACCAGCTCGCCACCGCGGACCAGGCAGTCCTTCAGGTCGAGCAGGTGATCGATGGGCGAACGACGATGGTAGAGCACCCCCATGGAGAATACCGTCTCGAAGCCTTCGAGCTTGGGCGGCAGCTCTTCCAGGGCGAAGGGCAGGTGCCAGGCGGGCAGTTCCGGCAGGTAGCGCTTCATCGCATGGAACTGGCAGAAGAACAGCCAGTTCGGGTCGACGCCGACCACGCTGTCGGCGCCGGCGCCGAGCATGCGCCACATGTAGTAGCCGTTGCCGCAGCCGACGTCGAGGATGCGCTTGCCGGCCAGATCCAGGTGCGGTGCGACCCGGTTCCACTTCCAGTCCGAGCGCCACTCGGTATCGACATGCACACCGAACACGTCGAACGGACCCTTGCGCCACGGCGAGAGCCCCATCAGCGCTTCACGGGTGGTCTGTCGTGTGCCGTCGTCACAGGCCGCGTCGAGGCGGAAGCATTCGCGCAGCTCGATCTGCGTCGGCATCAGCGCAGGCAGCGCTTCCACGGCACGTCGCCAGCGCGGCAGGTCGCCGTGGCCGATGGCGAGCTTGGCATCCAGTTGCTGCTGAACACCGTTGGCCCAGGCGGCTAGTGGGGTGCCGGCCAGGCGCCAGGCGAGGGAGGTCAGGTCGAGATTCATGGCAGGGCGATCAGCGAAGCGAAGTTCAGGCATTGGAACCAGGGCACGACCTTGGAAAAGCCGGCCTCGAGCAGGCGCTGGCGATGGGTTTCCAGACTGTCGGGTTTCATCACGTTCTCGATGGCGCTGCGTTTCTGGGCGATCTCCAGTTCGCTGTAGCCATTGGCACGCTTGAAGGCGACGTGCAGGCCGGTCAGCAGCTGTTGCTCGCCGTCGTCCTCGAAACGCAGTTTCTCCGACAGGATCAGCGCGCCGCCCGGCACCAGGGCCTGGCGAATGCGGCCGAGCAGGGCCGGGCGCTGTTCGGGGGCGATGAACTGCAGGGTGAAGTTCAGCGCCACCAGCGAGCAGGGCTGGAACTCCAGGGCGAGGATGTCGGCCTCGATCACCTCCACCGGCAGCAACTCCTGGAACATCGAGTCCTGGGCGTGGAGGTACTCGCGACAACGCTCGACCATCGCACTGGAGTTGTCCACCGCGATCACCTGGCAGTTGTTCTGGCTGACGTGCCGACGCAGGGCCTGGGTCACCGCGCCCAGCGAACAGCCGAGATCGTACAGGCAGGTACTGGCCTGGGCGAACTGTGCGGCGATCACGCCGATGTTCTCGACGATTGTCGGGTAGCCGGGCACCGAGCGCTTGATCATGTCGGGAAACACCCGCACTACGTCCTCGTTGAAGACGAAGTCGGGTACCTGGGCCAGGGGCTGGGCGAACAGACGGTCGGGATCGTGGCTCACGTTGGTGGCGGCGTGCTGGAAAACGGGGCCGCATTGTAGCGGAAAGCCGCCCTCTGGCCGTGCTTCAGCGTACCTCGATCCGACAATCGAACAGCCCGGCCGGCTCGCCTTCGGCTTCCCAGGGGCGTTGATAGATGAGGTAGAGGCGACCACTGCCGGGCCGCTGCGCCTCGAAGCGCCAGGTAGAGAGCCCGTCGCCGCCGATCACGTCGTCGTTCGGATTGCTGTAGACCTCGGGGCCGAGGCTGCGCAGCTGTTCGGCGGCGGCCTCGCGCAGCAGCCAGCGATACCCGGTGGCCGGATTGCTCGGCAGGCTGACGATCAGCTGTTGGCCGGTCTGCAGCGTCTGCGGGCAACGGTGATCGTCACCGAGCACAACGCTCGAGGGCGTATGGTTGTCGCTGGCGCAGGCGGCCAGCAGCAGGAGGCTGGTGGGCAACAGTAGACGAGGGACGTCGAACGACATGAGCGGCACCGATCAGAAGTGAACCGGAAGGATAGCCAAAAGCGGCCGGGAGCAGCCAGGCGAGGCCGGACCGCCGAGCGGGAAGCCCGGCGTGAAAGACCAGCCCCGGCGCTCGCCCCGGACAATCGGCGCCATGACGCCGGTTGCCGAGGCGTTTAGAAGAGCACCTTGGCGACGTCGGCGAAGCGCCTGGCGAAGTGCACTGTCAGGCCTTCCTTCAGATAATCCGGCAGCTCCTCGAAGTCGCCGCGGTTGGCTTCCGGCAGGATCAGCTCGAAAATCTTCTGCCGCCGCGCCGCGATCACCTTTTCGCGCACTCCGCCAATCGGCAATACGTGGCCGGTCAGCGTCAGCTCGCCGGTCATGGCCACGCCTTTCTTCGGCGGCTGGTTGCGTGCCAGCGAAAGCAGCGCGCTGGCCATGGTGATGCCGGCGCTGGGGCCATCCTTCGGTGTGGCGCCTTCCGGCACATGCAGGTGCACGAAGGCCTGGTCGAAGAACGCCGGGTCGCCCTTGAAGGTCTTCAGGTTCGAGCTGACGTAGCTGTAGGCGATCTCCGCCGATTCCTTCATCACGTCGCCGAGCTTGCCGGTGAGCTTGAAGCCGCGGTTGAGCGTGTGGATGCGCGTGGCCTCGATCGGCAGCGTCGCGCCGCCCATGCTGGTCCACGCGAGGCCGGTGATCACGCCGACGCCGGAGAGCACCTGTTCGCTGCGGAACACCGGTTTGCCGAGGTAGCTTTCCAGGTCCTTCGGCGTGATCTTCAGCTCCGCTTGCGGGTCTTCCAGCAGCTTGACCACCGCCTTGCGCACCAGCTTGCCCAGCTGCTTCTCCAGCTGACGCACACCGGCTTCGCGCGCATAGCCTTCGATCACCGCTTTCATGGCGCTGTCGCTGATGGCCAGGCGTTGCTTGGGCACGCCGGTCTTGTCCAGCAGCTTGGGCCACAGGTGACGCTTGGCGATGGCCAGCTTCTCCTCGGCGATGTAGCCGGACAGGCGGATCACTTCCATGCGGTCGAGCAGCGGGCCGGGAATCGAGTCCAGGGTATTGGCCGTGCAGACGAACAGCACCTTGGACAGGTCCAGACGCAGGTCCAGGTAATGGTCGAGGAATTCGACGTTCTGCTCCGGGTCCAGCGTCTCCAGCAGCGCCGAGGCCGGATCGCCCTGATAGCTGCTGCTGAGCTTGTCGATCTCGTCGAGCATGATCACCGGGTTCATCACCTCGACATCCTTGAGTGCCTGCACCAGCTTGCCGGGCAGGGCGCCGATGTAGGTGCGACGGTGACCCTTGATCTCCGCCTCGTCACGCATGCCGCCGACGCTGAAGCGATAGAACGGCCGGCCGAGGGATTCGGCGATGGACTTGCCGATACTGGTCTTGCCCACGCCCGGCGGGCCGACCAGCAGCACGATGGAGCCGGCGATCTCGCCCTTGAAGGCGCCGACGGCGAGAAACTCGAGGATGCGGTTCTTGATGTCGTCGAGGCCGGCGTGATGCTTGTCGAGCACCTTGCGCGCGCGCTTGAGGTCGAGCTTGTCCTTGCCGTAGACGCCCCAGGGCAGGGCGGTGGCCCAGTCCAGATAGTTGCGGGTGACTGCGTATTCCGGCGAGCCGGTCTCGAGGATCGACAGCTTGTTCAGTTCCTCGTCGATACGCTTCTGCGCAGCCGGCGGCACCACCTTGCCTTCCAGACGGGCGCGGAACTCGTCGGCATCGGCGCTCTTGTCGTCCTTGGTGATGCCCAGCTCGCGCTGAATGATCTTCAGCTGTTCCTTGAGGAAAAACTCGCGCTGGCGCTCGCCGATCTTGCGATTGACCTCGCCGGTGAGTTCCTTCTGCAGGCGTGCGACTTCGACCTCCTTGCGCAGCAGCGGCAGCACCTTCTCCATGCGCTTGAGTACCGGCACGGTGTCCAGCACTTCCTGCAGCTCGACGCCGGGCGCGGTGGTCAGCGCCGCGGCGAAGTCGGTCAGCGGCGAAGGGTCGTTGGGGCTGAAGCGGTTGAGGTAGTTCTTCAGCTCTTCGCTGTACAGCGGGTTGAGCGGCAACAGTTCCTTGATCGCATTGATCAGCGCCATGCCATAGGCCTTGACCTCGTCGCGCGGATCTTCCTCGGGGCGCGGATAGTCGACTTCGACCAGGTAGGGTGGCTTGCGCCGCAGCCAGCCGCGAATGCGCACGCGCGCCATGCCCTGCGCGACGAACTGCAGCTTGCCGCCTTCCTGCGAGGCGTGGTGAACGCGGACCATGGTGCCGTGCTCCGGCAGGCTGTCCGGGTCGAAACTGGCGGTGTCGAGCACCGGCGTATCGACAAAGAACAGCGCCAGGCGCTGGTGCGGCGTCTTGGCCACGCGCTGCAGGGTTTCTGCCCAGGGGTCTTCGTTGACGATCACCGGTAGCACCTGCGCCGGGAAGAACGGGCGGTTGTGAACCGGGATCACGTAGAGCTTGTCCGGCTGGTTCTGGTCGGGCAGCACCAGCCCGTTGGACGAAATGATTTCCTGCTCGGTGTTGTTCGCGTCGTCGTTCATGCGGCACCTGGTACGGGGACTTGCCGATGAAGATGGGTAGTGTGGGCGGCGTTTTCAATGCCGGCCGGGCATGGCGGCCCTCCGGCAGTTTCGTTACAGTGCCGGGACGCCCGAGGTGCCTTGCCATGCTCAACGCCCGACTGATTCGCCTGGATGACCAGGCCCACAAGCACGCTCACGACTATCACCAGTTGGTGATGTCGGTGGCCGGTCGCGCCGAGTTCGAAGTCAACGGCTCGGGGGGCGAAGTCTGCCGCATGCGCGCTTGCGTGGTGCCGGGCGATGCGGACCATGGTTTCGCCGGGGTGGGCGACAACCGCATGCTGATCATCGACCTCGACGAGCAGGATGATCTCGACGACCCGGAGTTGCTTGCGCGCCTGTTCGAGGCGCCGCGCTACCCGGCCCTGGATGCCGATTTCCAGCATTTGCTGGCCTATGCCGAGGCCGAGCTGGCGCGCTATGGCAGCGATCCGCTGCTGGCCCGGGCGCTGGGCGGGGTTCTGCTGAGGGCGCTGCACCTGCGGCTGTTCGGCGAGCAGCCCGTGCGGCGTGTCGGGCCGCTGGACCTGGAGCGGCTCGACGCACACATCCGCCAGCATCTGTCGCGGCGCATCACGGTCGCCGAGCTGGCACAGGTTGCCTGCCTGAGCCCGAGTCACTTCCACGTCCAGTTCAAGGACAGCGTCGGGCTGACGCCCCATCAGTATCTGCTCAAGAGCCGTCTCGATCGTGCCGCACATCTGTTGCGCGAAACGCCGCTGCCGCTGGCGAGAATCGCCGAGGAGTGCGGTTTTTCCAGCCAGAGCGCACTGACCACGGCGACCCGCCGCTACCTCGGGCTGACGCCCAGGAGCCTGCGCCGGGCGGACTGACCCGGCAACCGCCGTCACGCTGGCCCGCCCGGGCGCTGCGACAGCTGCAGCGACTCCCAAGCCTGCTGTAAAAAAACCGTAGCTTTTCGCAAGATCGCGCGGCGCGCCTGCCTCTACATTCCGTTTCCGCTCGTTATGCCCGCTCGGTTCGCTCACCGGGGCGGTCGCATTGGGCTAGACCTATAACAGCAATAAACCAACGGAGGAGCGGCGCGATGTTTCAAGCCAGTCATGTGCTGGGCGATACCTTCGCCAGCCAGAAAGCCGCTGAGTTCTTTCCCCAGATCAGTGCCAACTACAGCGTCGAGGAGGCCGCCTATCTCGACCAGCTGCTGACCCTGGCCGACCCCGGCGAGGCCGGCGTGGCGCGTGTCCGTGAGCGTGCCCGGGCGCTGATCCAATCCGTGCGCAGCCGCGACAACGCGGTCGACACTCTTGACGCCTTGTTGCGTCAATACAGCCTCGACACCCAGGAGGGGCTGATGCTCATGTGCCTGGCCGAGGCGCTCTTGCGCGTGCCGGACCCGGCCACGGCCGATGCGCTGATTCGCGATAAGCTCGGTGCTGCCGAATGGGAGCGGCATCTGGGGCAGAGCGACAACGTGCTGGTCAACTTCGCCGCCTGGGGGCTGGTGATGACCGGCAAGGTGGTCGATCCGGATACCGCCGACGGCCGTCCCAAGAGCGTGCTGGGGCGGTTGTTGCAACGCTCCGGTGAGCCGGTGATCCGGGCCGCGATGAATCAGGCGATGAAGCTGATGGGCAAGCAGTTCGTGCTCGGCCGCAGCATCTCGGAAGCCCTGAAGAATGGCCGGGCCGAGCGCGAGAAGGGCTATAGCTATTCGTTCGACATGCTCGGCGAAGCAGCGCTGACCGCTGGCGACGCCGAAAAATACCTGACCGACTATCGCCAGGCGATCGAGCGGGTAGGGGCCGAGCCGCAGGTCGGCCCTGGGCCGCGGCCGTCGATCTCGATCAAGCTCTCGGCGCTGCACCCGCGCTACGAGGTTGCCCAGCGCGACCGCGTGCTGACCGAGCTGTTCGCCAGTGTGCGCGAGCTGGCGGTATTGGCCCGCCGTCTGGATGTCGGCATTACCATCGATGCCGAGGAAGCCGATCGCCTCGAGCTGTCGCTCGAGCTCTTCGAGAAGCTCATGCGCGACCCCGCCATCGCCGGCTGGGGCGAGTTCGGCCTGGTGGTGCAGGCCTATTCCAAACGCTGCCTGCCGGTGCTGGTCTGGCTCACTCTGCTGGGTCGCGAGCTTGGCGCGCGCATTCCGCTGCGACTGGTCAAGGGCGCCTACTGGGACAGCGAAATCAAGCAGTGCCAGGTCCAGGGGCTTGACGGCTACCCGGTCTACACGCGCAAGGAAGGCACCGATACCTCCTACCTGGCGTGCGCCCGCTACCTGCTTTCCGAGCATACGCGCGGGGTGATCTACCCGCAGTTCGCCAGCCACAACGCGCACACCGTCAGCTGCATTCTCGACATGGCCGAGCAGCTCGGCGAGCCGCGTGATTTCGAGTTCCAGCGCCTGCACGGCATGGGCGACGCGCTGTACGACACGGTGCTCGAGCAGCACCGCCGCAACGTGCGCATCTATGCGCCGGTCGGCGCGCACAAGGACCTGCTGCCCTATCTCGTCCGACGCCTGCTGGAGAACGGGGCCAACTCTTCCTTCGTGCACCAGCTGGTCGACCCACGGGTGCCGATCGAGTCGCTGATCGATCACCCGGTCACCCAGCTGCGCCGCTTCGCGAGCCCAGGCAATCCACGCATTCCATCGCCGCGGGCACTGTTCGGCACCCGCAAGAATTCGCAGGGAATCAATATGAACATCCAGGAACAATGGCAAGCGCTGGCTGCCGCCTACCAACCCTTCCTTGACCGGCAGTGGCAGGCGGCGCCGGTCATCGACGGCGAGCGCCAGCCGGGCAATGAGCAGGTCGTGCGCTGCCCCTATGAGCTGGGCAAGGTGGTCGGCACGGCGAAGTTCGCCACGGCCGATCAGGCACGCCAGGCGCTCGACGGGCTGACGGAGGCCTGGCCACGGTGGAACGCAACGCCGGTCGACGCGCGTGCGGCCATTCTCGAGCGCCTCGGTGAGCTGCTCGAGGCCAACCGCGCCGAGCTGATGGCACTCTGTACGCTGGAAGCCGGCAAGTCCTTGCAGGATGGCATCGATGAGGTGCGCGAAGCGGTGGACTTCTGCCGCTATTACGCCCAGCAGGCGCGCCTGAAGCTGGGCCGCGAGGAACTCAAAGGGCCGACCGGCGAGCGCAACGAGCTGTTTCACGAAGGGCGTGGCGTGTTCGTCTGCGTCAGCCCGTGGAACTTCCCGCTGGCCATCTACCTGGGCCAGATCACCGCGGCGCTCGTGGCCGGCAACACGGTGCTGGCCAAGCCAGCCGAGCAGACCAGCCTGATCGCCGCGCGCGCGCTGGAGCTGATGTTCGAGGCCGGTCTGCCGAAGGACGTCATCGCCCTCCTGCCAGGCGACGGTGCGACGCTCGGCGGCGTGTTCTGCCGCGATCGGCGCGTGGTCGGCGTGTGCTTCACCGGTTCGACCGAGACTGCGCGGATCATCAACCGCCAGCTGGCCGAGAAGGAGGGCGCGATTGCCACGCTGATCGCCGAAACCGGCGGGCAGAACGCGATGATCGTCGACTCCACCGCATTGCCCGAGCAGGTGGTCAAGGACGCCCTGGCCTCGGCCTTTACCAGCGCCGGCCAGCGCTGTTCAGCGTTACGCGTGCTCTATGTGCAGCGTGACATCGCCGACCGGGTGATCGAGCTGATCAAGGGGGCGATGGCCGAGCTGAAGGTCGGGCCGACGCACCTGCGCGAAAGCGATGTGGGCCCGGTGATCGATGAGGAAGCACGCGACGGCCTGCTCGCGCATGTCGAATCGCTCAAGGCGCAGGGCCGCCTGATCGCCGAGGCACGTCTGCCCGAAGGGCTCGACGGCTATTTCGTGGCACCGGTGGCCTTCGAGATCGGCGGCATCGAGGAGCTCAAGAAGGAGCATTTCGGCCCGATTCTGCACGTTGTGCGCTACGATGCCGCCGATCTGGAGAAAGTGGTCGCGGCGATCAACGCTACCGGTTACGGGTTGACCCTGGGTGTCCACAGCCGCAACGAGGAGACCGCCGAGCGCATCGAGCGGCTGGCGCGGGTCGGCAATCTGTACGTCAACCGCAACCAGGTTGGTGCGGTGGTCGGGGTCCAGCCGTTCGGTGGCTGCGGATTGTCCGGCACCGGCCCCAAGGCGGGCGGCCCCAGCTACCTGCTGCGTTTCGCCAACGAACGCACCACGTCGACCAATACCACGGCAGTGGGCGGCAATGCGTCGTTGCTCTCGCTGGGCGACGACTAGAGGCGACAGCGGCCGGCGGCAGCTGCCGCCGGCCTGACAACAACGAGATGACTTGGCGCACGCTCTTGCGCCATTGGCGGGCCGCTTTGGTCTGCCGCCGGTGATGGCGCCTTAGCCGTCGCCCTCTGCCAAGATGAGCGCGGTCTCATCGAACAACAACTAACGAGGGACAACAAATGAGCGTCACAACCCCTACGCTGATCACGTTCGTGGTCTATATCGCGGCGATGATCCTGATCGGTTTCATCGCCTATCGCGCCACCAAAAACTTTTCCGACTACATTCTCGGCGGCCGCAGCCTCGGCAGCTTCGTCACCGCGCTGTCGGCTGGCGCCTCGGACATGAGTGGCTGGTTGCTGATGGGCCTGCCCGGCGCCATCTTCGTCTCCGGGCTGTCGGAGAGCTGGATCGCGATCGGCCTGATCGCCGGCGCCTGGCTGAACTGGCTGTTCGTGGCCGGTCGCCTGCGCGTGCATACCGAGCACAACCACAATGCGCTGACGCTGCCGGACTACTTCTCGCACCGCTTCGAGGACGAGAGCCGGATGCTGCGGATCTTCTCCGCGCTGGTGATCCTGGTGTTCTTCACCATCTACTGTGCTTCCGGCATCGTCGCCGGGGCGCGGTTGTTCGAGTCGACCTTCGGCCTGGAGTATTCCACGGCGCTTTGGGTGGGCGCCGCGGCGACCATCCTCTATGTGTTCATCGGCGGCTTCCTCGCCGTGAGCTGGACCGACACCGTGCAAGCGACGCTCATGATCTTCGCGCTGCTGATCACGCCGCTGTTCGTCATCCTTGCGCTCGGTGACATGGGCTCGGTAATGGCGACCATCGAGGCACAGAACCCAGCGAATTTCGACATGTTCCGCGGGCTGTCCTTTGTCGCGATCATCTCGCTGCTGGCCTGGGGCCTGGGCTACTTCGGGCAGCCGCACATCCTGGTGCGCTTCATGGCGGCCGGCTCGGTCAAGACCATCCCGAATGCGCGTCGCATTGGCATGACCTGGATGATCCTGACCCTCGCCGGCGCAGTCGCGGTGGGGTTCTTTGGCATCGCCTACTTCGCCGACCATCCGGATCTGGCCGGCCCGGTCAGCGCCAACGGCGAGCGGGTGTTCCTCGAGCTGACGAAAATTCTCTTCAACCCGTGGATTGCCGGCCTGATCCTCTCGGGCGTGCTCGCCGCGGTAATGAGTACGCTGAGCGCGCAGCTGCTGGTCAGCTCCAGCGCCCTGACCCAGGATTTCTACAAGGCCATGCTGCGCAAGCATGCCTCGCAGCGTGAGCTGGTCTGGGTCGGCCGCGGCATGGTGCTGCTGATCGCGTTGGTTGCCATCGGCATCGCGTCGAACCCCGACAGCAAGGTGCTGGGGCTGGTGTCCTACGCATGGGCCGGTTTCGGCGCCGCTTTCGGTCCCGTGGTGCTGATTTCGCTGCTGTGGAAGGGCATGACCCGCAACGGCGCGCTGGCCGGCATGCTGGTCGGCGCGATCACCGTGGTGGTGTGGAAGGAGTTCATCGGCCTGGGCCTCTACGAGATCATTCCAGGCTTCATCCTGGCCAGCGCCGCGATCTTCATCTTCAGCAAGATGGGTCCGGCTCCGACGCCGGGCATCATCAAGCGCTTCGAAGAAGCCGACGCCGACTATCGCGCAGGCTGATCCGCCGCCGCGCAACAGAAAGCCCCGCTTGGCGGGGCTTTTTTCGTTTCGTCAGTCGTCGGCGATCAGGTTGGAGCGATCATCGGTCGCGCCGGCGGCGATCAGGTGTTCGGCCTCGTCCTCGGGCACATGCACCCGATGCCCGTCCAAGTGCAGTTCGGACATCCGCGCCTGCGGATCGGTGGTGATGCGCGCATCCATGATCGCCCCGCGGTGCGGCTGGCCATCCACCGTGATGACGCAAGTGCCGCTCGTGGTATCGATTTCGATTGCCATGGCCATGCCTCCTCTGGGTTCTCGACGGTTCTGCAATTCAGACCTGCCGAGCGGGCAATGCGATCCATCCAGGGGAAAAAAGCCTTAAACGTTACGATATAACATGTTAGATTTCCGGCCCTCTTGCCGACCGCCCACTTCGTTGCGCTGGTCGCCTCGCAGTTTTCGAAACGACAGGAGAGTCGCATGCATCCGAAAAAGAACCCGCTTGCACTGGCCCTCGGGCTGGTCGCATTTCCGTGCGCACAGGCTAGCGAGCCGGTCGAGCTGCCGCCGGTGGTCGTCAGCGCGAGCGCTTTGGGCAGTGCCCGCGAGGCAATGACCACCGCTGCTCAGGTGGTCGAGGGCGATGAACTGGTGCTGCGGCGCGAGGCGACATTGGGCGAGACGCTCGATCATCTGCCGGGCGTGCGCTCCAGCAGCTTCGGCGCCGGCGCGGCGCGACCAGTGATCCGCGGGCTGGATGGCGCACGGGTCAAGGTGCTGAGCGATGGCGTCGAGCTGCTCGACGCTTCCACCATCAGCCCCGACCACGCGGTGACCAGCGAGCCGCTACTGGCCGAGCGCATCGAGGTGCTCAAGGGCCCGGCGACGCTGCTCTACGGTGGCGGCGCCATCGGCGGGGTAGTCAACGTGATCGACAAGAAGATCCCCATCCACGTGCCGGAGAAGGGCTACGAAGGCGAGCTGGAACTGCGCACCAACAGCGTCGCCAACGAAGGTGCCGGGCTGTTCGGCATCACTGCCGGCAGCGGCCACTTCGCCGTCCGCGCCGAGGGCACCAAGCGCCAGGCCGACCCTTATGAAATCCCCGGTTCGCCAGACAAGCAGGAAGGCTCCTACAACGACACCGACAGCTTCAATCTGGGCGCCAGCTTCATCGGCGAGCGCGGCTACATCGGCGCCGCCTACGGTGAGCAGAACAACCGCTACGGACTGTTGGCCCACGAGCACGCCGATTGCCACACCCACGGCAGCGACTGGCACTGCGGTGGCCATGATGATCACGACGATGACGACGACCATGATCATGACGAACATGGCAGCGTGCCTTATGTCGACATGCGCCAGAAGCGCTGGGATCTGCGTGGCGAGCTGAGCGATCCGTTGCCGGGCTTCGAACTGGCGCGGCTGCGTGTCGGCCACAGCGACTATCAGCACAAGGAGATCGAAGGTGGCGAAGTGGGCACCCGCTTCAACAACGATGCCACCGATGCGCGCCTGGAGCTGACCCATCAGCCGCTGTTCGGCTGGCGCGGTGTGCTCGGCGCGCAGACCCTGCGGCGCGACTTCGAAGCTCTCGGCGAAGAGGCCTACGTGCCGCAGACCCTGACCCGCAACCACGGATTGTTCCTGCTCGAGGAATACACCGCCGGCGCCTGGCGCTACGAGCTCGGCCTGCGCCACGAATGGCAGGACATCGATGCCGATGGCCGCCCGGATACCGATCACAGCGGCACCTCGATGTCCGCCGGTGCGGTCTGGACCTTTGCTCCGCAGTATTCGCTGGGCTTTGCGCTGTCGCGCTCGCAACGCCTGCCGACGGCCGAAGAGCTATACGCCAACGGTCCTCACGCGGCGACCCGTACCGTCGAACTGGGCAACGTCGAGCTGAAGGAAGAAACCTCGCACAATGCCGAGCTCACCCTGCGCAAGTTCGCCGGCCGCACGACCTTCAGCCTGAGCCTGTTCCGCAACGAGGTGAACGACTTCATCTACGCCGCCGACACCGGCAACGATATCGGCGGCGGCTACCGCGAGATCGCGTATCGCCAGCAGGACGCCGTGCTCACCGGTGCGGAAGGGGAGGTGCGCTTCCAGGCCAGCGACGCCACTGCGTTCACCCTGTTCGGCGACCACGTGCGCGGCGAGTTGCGCAAGGGAGGAGATGATCTGCCGAGGATGCCAGCCGATCGACTCGGTGTGCGGCTCGACCAACGCCTCACGCCTGCGCTCGATGGCCTGCTCGAGCTCTACCGCGTTCAGCGTCAGGACCGCTTGGCCGACCATGAGACCGAAACCGGTGGCTACAACATGCTGGGCGCCGGCCTTGGCTACCACGGCTCGTTCAACGAGGCGGATTTTCTGCTGTATCTCAAAGGCAGCAACCTGCTCGACGAGAAGGCTCGCCAGCACACTTCCTTCATCAAGGATGAGGTGTTGCTACCCGGGCGCAACCTGACGGTCGGCGTACGGCTGGAGTTCTGAGGCGATCGGGCCAGGCCAGGGTCGAATGCTGGCCTTGGCCTCCCGGCGCTCCAGCGGCGAATCCTTCAGTCGAGCACCTCCGACAGATCGATTCGCCGCCAGCAGGCTTCGGCGACGCTGTACAGCGCGAAGGCGAACAACCCCGCTGCAATTGCCAACAGCAGACTTTCCCCGGCGGGCAACTGCTGTAGCGTTTCGAGGGCTTGCTTGACCCCGGGCGGATCGGTCGGGCTGTATCGGCTGCCGCCGGTCAGCAGCAACGCGGCAATGATCAGCAGCACGCAGCCGCGTGCCGCCAGGCCGATGCGCGATATTGGCCGCACCACGCGCATGGTCTGCTCGTCGCACTGAAAGTAACGCTCGAACTTCGCCCGCCAGGCCTTGACCAGATGAGCAATGCCGGCTCCGAGCGGTATCAGCGCTGCCAGGTACACCAGCCAGCGCGCATGCTGCAGGCCGAGAAAGCGCTGCAGCGCATCGGCCTCAGCGCTTCCCCCCGAACCGCTGCCGCCAGACAAGCTGTCCAGGCCGCTGATCAATCCCAGCGTGAACAGCGCCAGCAGCAGATTGACGACGGCACTGCCTAGCAATCCGCCACGAATCAACAGCCCCTTGGCATCGTCGCCATGTCGATCGGTATCGCCAAGACCTTGTGTCAGCCGCCAGGCGACATGCGCAAACAGACCGATAGCCACCAGCCAAAGCAGCACGGCACCGAACGGCTGCGTCAGCAGCTCCTCGATGGCGCCCTTGGTATCCACTGTGCGGGCCGCGCCAAGCGCCGCCAAAGCTGCGAAAAAAGCGACGATGCCATACACCAGCCCACGCGCCGCATAACCGCTACGCGCCAGCCAGACGACGCCTCTGGTTACCTGCATGCTCACCCTCCGGGTCTGCCAATAGGCTTTTCAGTGGGACGCGGTGAGGTACGGTTCGGTTCGATGCGTTGGCGCAACCGTCGACGCGCAAGCGCCGAAAAGGACGGAGGCCGCCAGGAGGGCTGGCAGCTCGCGAGTAGTCACGGCTGGGCCGAAAGTCGTTCGGACCAAACGAAAAAGCCCTGTAAAAACAGGGCTTTAACGTGCGGTATCTGGAGCGGGCGAAGGGAACAGCACCCGGTCGCTAACTCGTTTATTACGAACGTTTTTTCCGATCCAGGCGTCACGGAATGGACTCGATTGTGGACTCAAGTCTTCGGCCTGGTCAACGCAGGCCGTTGCGGGTGATCCAAAGCGAGCCAAGCACATCTATCAACAGCCAGAGCATCGGATTTCATTCCGAAGTCTATCTGTCCACCGGCACATAACGCCACAGGCCGCAACGGACAGGCGAGCTGCGTCCTCAAAGGACCGGCTCATCATCGACCGGCGCGGCCCCGTCTTTCACCCGCTCGATGAATCGCCTCATGGGCTCCGAGGGTTCGCCCCGGCGGCGCAGCAGGTAGGTGGAGAGCATCGGTGGGATGCCGGCCAGGGGACGAATGGAGATGTCCGGGCGCTGTAGCGTCTGCACCTGCGAGGCGATGGCGAAGCCGATGCCGTAGCCGGCGCCGACCAGGGTCAGCATCACGCCCAGGCTGGTCACTTCGTCCACCAGCTTGAGCGGCATGTTCGTGTCCTGCAGCACCGCCTGAATCTGGTGGCGGCAACCGGAGCCCGCCTCGGGGTGGCACAGAACCAGCGGAAACTTCAAGGCTTCGGGCAGCGGCACCTGCACGTGTGCCAGCAAGGGATGGCGTGCGGGCACGATCACCGACAGCGGGTCGGTCCACACCGGCTCGGCGACGAGGCCATCATGCACCGCGTTTGACAACGCAAAGCCGATGTCCAGCAGATCGTCGTGCAGCATCTTGAGCTGCTGCGCGAACGGCAGCTCGAAGACGCGAATCTCCAGCTCGGGCTCCTCCTCACGGCTGCGTGCCAGCAGGGTGGCGATGCGGGGCTGCGCCAGGCTGTCGCAGATGGCGATGCGCAGATGGCCCTGGTAGCCCTGTGCCGCCGCCTTGGCGCTCTTGACTGCCTGCTCCACGGTGGCCATCACGCGCCGGCATTCGCCGAGGAACACCTGGCCGGCCCAGGTCAGCCGCGTCAGGCGTGTGCTGCGGTCGAACAACTGCACGCCAAGCTGGCTTTCCAGGTCGCGCATCGCACGCGACACAGGCGACTGCTCGATGCCCAGACGCTCGGCTGCACGGGCCAGATGCAGTTCTTCCGCAACTGCGACGAAGTAACGCAGCAATCTGAAATCCAAGGCCACCTCCTGTTTGTCTTCTTCTGGTTCGGCATCTCGGGCGCCAGCATCTACATCCGCATCCCGTCAGTACCTCCTTCGATTGCATCGCGTCGAAGCACTCATGCCTGTCGGGACCAGGCCCGTCGCCGACACGCGCGGAGCTGGCCGGCGCACACAGCCGGACACTGAATGCTGATGGCCAGTGTTTGCTGCTGCCATGCCAGGGCGGGCGGCCAAGCAATATGACGCAGGCGTTCCTGCGAACCAGGGCCGCGAAGACGATGCTGCGTCCGCAAGGCTGGTAAATCAGCCGGTGTGTCGAGCACCGCGCGCAGGCGCTCACGCGTGTCGGAGTTCGCGATCGGTGCAGCCGACGACGACACGCCGGCGTCAGGGCGGGCGTGCCGATGCAGTTTCATGGGGGTGTCTTTCGGCTCACCCCGGTCGTGGCCTGGTCGGTCACGAACCCAGCTCCAACACCCCGGACTTCTGCGTAGCCGCCATCCCCTGGGCGACGCGCTCGTAGATCCACCAGGCGGTCGCCGCGGATGAAGTCCTCGGGCTGCGGTTGACGCGGCGCGGAGGCCTGCAGCCGCTGCGCGAGCTGCTCGTCGCCCATGCGTTCGTCGTTCCAGAACACGCTGCCGTGGGTAGTGACGGACAGGTTCGCCACGTCGGGCTTGATCGGCTTCACTCCATTCAGACACAGATGCTAATAAGAAATATTATTGATTGTCCGTGGTTTTGTGTGATATGGCAACACCGATGGAATAACCCGGCCTTGCCTGGACACTCGCAGCCTCGCCAGCGACTGAAGGCCGGATGGCGGCAACTGGAAAGCCTCTGTGACCGGCATCGCCACCGGGAAGCACTCATGCGGTTCCCTACGGCCAGAGGAATGGACTCCACTTTCTGGGGGGGAAGTACATGAACTTACGCCATCTTCGCTGTTTCATCGCCGTGGCCGAGGAGTTGCACTTCGGCCGGGCGGCGCGAAGGCTGCATGTGGAGCAGTCACCCCTGTCGCGAACGATCCGCCAACTGGAGGCGGACTTGGGCGTGACGCTGCTGGAGCGCACGCCGCGCGGGGTGCGCCTGACCCCGGCCGGGCAGGTGTTCCTGGAGGAGGCCCGGCGCGTGCTGCTGACCCTTGAGCAAGCCCAGACCAAGGCGCGGGCGGTGGCGGCGGGACACCGGGGCACCCTGCGCATCGCCTTGGCCGGCGGCGTCGGGCGGACCCGGCTGTCGGCGCTGCTCGCGCTGTGCCGGGAGGAGGCGCCGGAAGTGGGCATCCGGCTGTTCGAGGCGCCGCTGTCGCAGGTGGTGGGCGGGCTGGGCAACGACCTGTACGACGCGGCCTTTGCGATGGCCGGCGAGATGGAGGCCGGGGTGGTCGCCATGCCGGTGTGGCAAGACCCGCTGGTGGTGGCCATACCCGCGCGGCACCCCTTGCTGGCGCACAAGCGGGTGCCGCTGGAAGAGGTGGTGGGCTACCCGCTGGTGCTGTGCCACCCGCAGGTGTGTGCGGAGTGCAGCCGGCAATGCGAGCGCCTGCTACGCCTGGTGGAGACACCGTCGGTCGTGGCCGAGTACGTGACGACCCACTCGCTGATGCTGGCCCTGGTGGCGGCCGGCTATGGCGTGGGATTTTCCACCGAGGCGCACGTGGTGGCATGCCGGCAGGCGGACGTGATCGTCCGGCCGCTGGATGAAGACTCGGCGGCGCTGACGACCTACCTGCTACATCCCGAGGGCGCGATGTCGGAGCCACTGCGCCACTTCATCGACCGTGCGCAGCGTGTCGGCCATATGCCGTTGGATACGCAACGGCTCGCATGAGGCTGTTTCAGGCGGGTTGGCCGATTCCATTTTGGTCAAACCGCCAGACCTGTTTTGTCATAGCGGGTTTCCATTGACGTTGTGCACGGGCGCGCTGCATCCAGGCGTTGCTCGCGCTTGCGGTTGGCATCCTGCGATGAAACTCGCATGCCCATCGTGGCGCGTCACAGCGAAGACGCGCGGCGCAACAGTGCTTGCCGTATGCGCATCGGCTCTGGCGTGTTGAGCTGATCGCGCTTTACTGGGCCTTTTTCCCTGCAAAGACTTTGGCCTGGTTATCCGGGTCAGGCATGGCGCCCGCGAATGACGCTGGTGACAGCATGTTTCGCGGCTTGCGAATTGTGAGTGATGGCGCCTTGCGCGGCAAGGCGCACATCTCGCATCGGAACCGGCGGTATCACCGATGCCACGGTCTTCGCCGCTTCGCCACCTGCTCGTTTCGCCCGGAGATTCCTGGACAGCCACGCACGCCGCCTGTACGGCGGGTGCGCGTGCTTGGACTCGGTGCGATGACGAATGGAGGCGCGCGATATGCCGAAGTCGAGCAGCCTGGCCGATGGCGCCAAGACCTACTACCGCCCGATCGAGGCGGCAATCCGCTGGAGCGGATTGCTGCGCTTCGAGCGGCGCATCCTGGCGGCCTTGGGAGAGCGGCCTCTGCCGGAGGCAACGGAGTTTCCGCGCTGGCCGATGCTGCGGTTGAACGCCGAAAGAATCTTCGATGCGCTGGCTCACGGCGAGATGCCGTATGGCAAGGAGGGCTTAGTGCGGGACACGCAGGGCCTGGCAATGGACGACCCGTCGCTGACGGTGCGGCACGTCGATCTGAAAGCCTGGATGGCGCACTACTACCCAGGCGAGAAACCGACGTTTCTGTTCGATGAGATCGAGCGTGCGCTTCACCCGGCGATCAGCCTGGACACAGTGGGCGCATTGCTGGTCGAACGGGAAGCGATCAAGGCGCGGCTGGCGGAACACCTGGGCGTGCTCGAGACGCTGCGCGCCGAGCATGAGGCGCTGCTGAAAACGCACGCCGCCTGCGCGGCCGACACGGAGCGTGCGAACACGCTGGGGCCGCGCAGCGAATCGACCTACCTGAACATCGTTGGCGGGTTACTGACGCTGCTGCTGGGCAAGTCGCCCAGCGGCATGCCGTATTCCAGCTTCCTGACGCAGGAGGCCATCATCAGCGCGATGGTGGCGCACCACGGCAACGCGATGGGCATCACCGAGCGCACCCTGCAGGCCAAGTTCGCACTGGCTCGGCGCAATCTGCAGAGCACAACTTCCTGAGCGATGCCAGACCGTATCTGCGGTCGCGGAAACCGCATTTGCGGTGTCTTTCTTCAACGCGGCGTTCTTAATTCGAGTCACGCCAATCAGCGCCACTGAGCGTTAAGGAGTGACCCTCATGTCTTCGCAGACCACCGCCACGGCGGCACCGACCGAGCACCGCATCCTGCGCCGCGCCGAGGTCGAAGCCAAGACCGGCTTCAAGCGCGCGCACATCTACAGCCTGATGAAGGAAGGCAAGTTCCCCAAGGCGCTGCGCCTGGGCGTGCGCGCGGTGGGCTGGGACTCGGTGGAGATCGAACAGTGGATCGCCGAGCGCCTCAAAGAACGCGCCTGACGCTTCTTCTCGGTTCATGCCATTCGACGAGGAGAAGCCCATGCAGGTGGTGTCCATCATTTCGACCAAGGGCGGCGTGGGCAAGACCACGACTGCGGCCAACCTGGGCGGCTTCATCGCCGATGCCGGGCTGCGCGTGCTGCTGCTGGACCTGGACGTGCAGCCCACGCTGTCGAGCTACTTCACGCTGGACGTGCGCGCGCCCGGCGGCATCTACGAGATGCTGGCCTTCAACGAGCGGCGCATCGAGCAACTGGTGTCGCGCACCGCGATCGCGGGCCTGGACCTGGTGCTCTCGAACGACGACCGCGGCGAACTGAACACGCTGCTGCTGCACGCTCCGGATGGGCGCCTGCGACTGCGCCATTTGCTGCCCGTCTTCCGCACGCACTATGACCTGCTGTTGATCGACACCCAGGGCGCGCGCAGCGTGCTGCTGGAGATGGCTGTGCTGGCGTCCGACCTGGCGCTGTCGCCGGTGACGCCGGAAATCCTCGCGGCGCGCGAGCTGCGGCGCGGCACGCTGCAACTGATCGAGGACATCGCGCCGTATCGGCACCTGGGCATCGAGCCGCCGCCGCTGCGCCTGCTCATCAACCGTGTGCATCCGGTGTCGTCGAACGCGCGGCTGGTCCAGCAGGCGCTGCGACAGGTGTTCCAGGAACAGGCCGGCGTGCAGGTGCTGGGCACCGACGTGCCGGCCATCGAAGCCTATCCGCGCGCTGCGACACGAGGATTGCCAGTGCACCGGGTGGAGTACCGGCAGCCGGCTGGGCGCACGGCGCCCGCGGCGCTGGAGACCATGCGCACGCTGGCCGGCGAGCTGTTCCCCGCGTGGCGGGAGTGCTTCGCGCTGGTCACCGGCCGGGCCGATGCGGGAGGGGCCAGCCATGGCGAGCGCACATGAACTGGCGCGCGGCCGTGAACGGCTGCGCGCGCTGATCGAGTTCGCGCTGGGCGAAGGCTGGCGCGTGGTGCGCACGTCCGGCGGGCACCTGAAATTCACGAAACCAGGCTGCGCGTCGATCTACACCAGTTCGACTGCGAGCGACCACCGTGCCGACCGCAATGCCCGCGCGCAACTTCGCCGGGCCGACCGGCAGGCGCAGGAGAACGGCCGTGGCTGAGCTGACGCCGCAGGACATGGCTGCCAAGCTGCTGGCCACCGGCTTCGAGCGCAGCGGCCCTTCGGCCGCGACCTTGAGCGACCCCATCGCCGACACGCCGATGATGGTGACGCTGAACCAGTTGCGGCCCTACGACCACGACCCGCGCGTGACGCGCAACCCGGCCTATGCGGAGATCAAGGCGTCCATCCGCGAACGTGGGCTGGACGCGCCCCCCGCGATCACGCGCAGGCCGGGCGAGGCGCACTACATCATTCGCAACGGCGGCAACACGCGGCTGGCGATCCTGCGCGAGTTGTGGAGCGAGACCAAGGAGGAACGCTTCTTCCGCATTGCGTGCCTGTTCCGCCCGTGGCCGGCGCGCGGCGAAATCGTGGCGCTGACCGGGCATCTGGCCGAGAACGAGCTGCGCGGCGGGCTGACCTTCATCGAGCGGGCCTTGGGCATCGAGAAGGCGCGCGAGTTCTACGAGCAGGAAAGCGGCCAGGCGCTGTCGCAGAGCGAACTCGCGCGGCGGCTGACTGCCGACGGCTATCCGGTGCCGCAGTCGCACATCAGCCGCATGAACGATGCGGTGCGCTATCTGCTGCCGGCGATCCCGACGCTGCTGTACGGCGGATTGGGCCGGCATCAGGTGGACCGGCTCGCGGTGCTGCGCAAGGCGTGCGAGCGCACCTGGGAGCGGCGTGCGCTGGGCCGCACCGTGGCCGTGGACTTCGCCACCTTGTTTCAGGACGTGCTGACGCAGTTCGACACTCAGCCAGACGACTTCTCGCCGCAGCGGGTGCAGGACGAGCTCGTGGGCCAGATGGCCGAGCTGCTGGTGGCGGACTACGACACGCTGGCGCTGGAGATCAACGACAGCGAAAGCCGCCAGCGTGCGCTGACCAGCGAACCGGCAGCGCCGACGCCCCCGGCAGCACCTGTCTTGCCTGCTACACCGCCCTCGCCGGTCTCCGCGCCTCGGCAGCCACCCGCCTCGTCTGTGCCGCGCGACACCACGCCGGTCGCGCCTCCGGCGCCAGCAGCAACACCGCCTGCACCGCCCGGAGCGCCGGAGGAACAGTACGGGCAACGCGACGAGCGTCTGCAAGGGCACATCGTGACACCGGCACCGACCACCGAGCGCCTGCTGTCCATCCAACGGATGGTCGCGGACCAGCTCGGCGACAAGCTGCCCGACTTCGAGGTCGACGCGCTGCGTGCGATCCCCGTGCAGGCTGGCGGGCTCTATCCCATCTCGGACGTCTGGTATATCGAGCCGGGGCTGGACGCGCCGGATCGCCTGCGCGTGCACATCGCGCAGTTCGCGCGCGAGATTGCCGGGGACGCGGCGGTGGCCGACCACATCGAGGCCATCGACGGCGGCATCGGCTTCGTCTGCGTGGCGCCGGCCGTGGGCCAGGCGAAAGCGCTGCCGGCGTTCGCGCGGGCGGTGCTCACCCTGCTGCATGCGCTGAGTGCGGCGCCGCCTGCCGCGAACGGCTTGGACCGCGCGCGGCTGGCCGACGAGCTGGCGGCGCTGCTGCATGGCCACGGCGGCTCGGCCACACGCCTGAGCGATGCTGCGCTGGTGAAGCTGTTCCGTCTGCTGCGCCTGGCGCGCCGGCTGCTGGACCTGCAAGCCGGCGAAGCGGGCCAGGAATCCTGAGCGCAGGAGGCTCTCGCATGTCGGCACCGCACCCGCTCAACCAGGCCGTGATCGCCCAGGCCCTGCATGACCTGCGCAACGGCCAGTTGCGCCGCTGCAAGGCCATGGGCTTCGGCGAGGAGGAGCTGGATGCGCTGAAGCACCCTGAACTCGTGAGCATGCTGGTGAATGCCACGGTGTCATGGTGTTCGGTGTCGGTGAACCAGGAGGTGTTGAAGCGGCTGCTGAGCCAGGTGCACGACGTGGAGCGGGAGATCGCCACGGTGGACCGCATGCTGCGCCTGGGGGCGAGCACGGAGATGGTCAGCAAGTTCTACGGCCTCACGCATCAGGAAGTGGCGCTGCGCCGCGACATCCTCGGGCTGCCCAAGCGCAAGGGCCGGCATCCGGTACTCGACGAGGCGCAGGACGTGGCCTTGTGGGAGCGCTGGAAGGCCGGCGTCACCGAGCGCCATATCGCCCTGACCGACGACATGGCGATGCTGGCGCTGACCATGGACCTGGCCGAGGCCATGACCCTGCCCATGTCGGTGATCTGGTCGGCGATACGGAACTGGATCGACCAGGGGCTGGTGTAGCCATGACCACGGGCAGCGCACCACGGCGCGATGGCCCGGTTGCGCTGTCGGCGTTGTTCGACGAGGCGCTGCGGCACCTTGAGCCGAAGGAACCGGCGCAGGGCACGGCGCCGAGCCAGGACTGCTTTCTCTACAGCGGCAACCGGCACGAGAGCGTCCCGCGCGCGCTGTTCCTCGACCGGCGCCTGACGCCGCTGGAGCGCAATGCCTGGCAGGTGTTCCGCCTGCAGCTCAACGACGACGGCGTGACCGCCTTTCCTACCTACGACCAGCTCCGCCCCTATCTGGCGTCCATGCCCTGTGCGTCGCAAGCCTCGCACGAGACCGTGGCGCGCGCCTTGACGCTGCTGCGGCTGACACGCTGGCTCAGCCTGGTGCGGCGGCGGCGCGATCCCAGGACCGGCCGTATCCAAGGCAACCTCTACGTGCTGCACGACGAACCGCTGTCGCCCTTCGAGGCGATGCAGCTCGACCCGGACTACCTGGGCTTGGTCAGTCAGGCGCTCACGCACGCGGCGAAGGCGGTGCAGGTCGTGGGCATGAACACGCTGCGGGAGATCGCCGAAGACCCGCTGCTCAGCGGGCGCACGCTGCCGACCCGCCTGCAAGTGCTGGCGCAGCGCATGGCGCGGCATGGCTGGACGACGCCAGGTTATCCACAGGAGGGTGCGGACCACGAATCCGAAGAAGGCCAGGAAGCCCTTCTTCGGAATGCTGCGCGCCCGTCTTCGGAATCCGAAGCAGGGCCGAAACCCGCGCCGGACGGCTCTCTTCGGATTCCGAAGCAGGACCGTACAGTACGTAATGATCGTATAAATGAAGTACGTACAGTACCGCGCGCGAGGGCCTTGCAGAACCTGCGGCTGCCAGACCGCTTCCAGCGTTTGAAGCACGAGCAGCAGTCCGGCGCGCTGGTGGCCTTGCGGCAGGTGGACGAAGCCCTGCGGCAGGCGGTGCTGGACGAATGGGAGGCGCGCTGCTGCAACAGCTCGGTGCGCAACCCGGCTGGCTACCTGTTCGGCATCATCCAGAAGGCGATCCGTGGGGAGTTCAAGGCCTGGGCGGGCGACAGCGCCACGGTGCCGCCTGCTTCCCGTCCACCCGCACCGGCACCGGCGCCATCGGCACCGCCGGTATCCCCCGAAGTGGCGCGCGCCCACCTGGCGCGGTTGCGGGCGGCCCTGCGCGACCCGTGACCGGCCGAGCTATCCCCTGGGGATAGCTGGGACAGGGAGCCTTCCGGCGGGTCAATCCGGCTACACTCTTGCCAAGGTCTCAATTGAGATACAAAATAGGGGCTAATGCATAACAGGAGAAGCAACGATGGCCGCACAGACTTCGATGCTGCACATCCGCGTGGACGATAAGCTCAAGGCCGATGCAGCCGAGAAACTCGCCGGGGTCGGCCTCACCGTTTCGGACGCCGTGCGCATCCTGCTGACCCGTGTGGTCAAGGAAGGCGCACTGCCGGCTGGCCTCACGGCCGACCCGGAGGCCTACGATGCCTGGTTCCGGGCGAAGGTCCAGGAGGCGCTGGCCGACACACGGCCGCCGGTGCCGCACCAGCAGGTCATGGATGAGGCGCAGGCCCTGATCGACAGGAAGCGGCGTGCGCGTACTTGAGTGGCGGGAAGCTGCCCGCGCCGACCTGCTGGCGATTGTTGACTACATCTCGGACGACAACCCCGATGCCGCGCAGCGGTTGAAGGACGACATCGAGGCCAAGGCCGCGAAGCTGCCGGAGCGCCCGAAGCTCTACCGGCCTGGCCGCGTGGCCGGCACGCGGGAGATGGTCGTGCGTGCGAACTACGTGGTGGTCTACATGGAGGACACCCGCGCGGTGTCCATCCTGCGCGTGTTGCACGCCGCGCAGCAGTGGCCGCCGGCACGGGAGTGAAGGAGGTTTTCCTCACTGGAGATTCACCATGAATACCAAGGAGCCTGAAGCAGCCAAACTCAAGGCGCTGCAGGAAGCAGCTTGCATGGGCTGGGCCGACATCGCCGCCGGCCGCCATGCCGATGTTGCCGACGGCCAACTCGAAGGTTTCATTGCACAGTTGGGACAGCAGGCGGCGCTTGCCGTCGCTACCCGCCGCGAGGCTATCCCCAGGGGATAGCTGGGACAGCCAGCCTTCCCGCCACCGACAAACCGGGCGCACGCCGATTGCGGTTTGTTGACTGACGGCCTTCCGGGCGGTGCCGATGCTGGCGACTCGTTCCGTTAATGCGAGTCGTCACCCATGGCCAATGAACCCCTGCAACTGAATCTCGGGTCGCTGCGCAGCGCGATGTCGCTGACGCTGCACACGCACCACGCTTCGCGCATCTGGCACGGCCGTGCGCCGACCGAGGGGCGCGCCGGCATCATCGGACTCAACGGCTTCATCAGTGCGATGAACAAGATGAAGCGCGGCGCCGAGCAGGACGATCCGTACTCGGACTGGTGGATGTTGCGGATCGAGGACAAACTCGCCGACACCAAGACCCGTCTGCAGACCCTGCGCGAACAGGTGGATCAGGCCCTGGCCGACGTGCCCCCGGCGCTGTCGCTGGGCGAGAACATGAACGTGCAGCCGGTGAAGCTGCCGCTGTTCGTGAACGCCCAGCTCGGCTTCATGGCGGTGTACCTGCTGGCCGACTACGACGACTTGGCGCGCAAACTCATCCTGGCGCACCACACGGCGCTGATCGACCGCAGCACCTTGGAGCGCTGGCTCAATGATGGCGCGCACGCGCTGCGCAGCCTGTTCTCGCTGGCCCAGCAGTACCGCTACTCGGGCACGACGCGCGACGACTTCGCGGCGAAGAACGCCGCGGCGCGAGCGGCGTTGGAGAAGTTCGGCGAGCTGCCGCAGGACGTGCTGGAAGGCACGCGCCGCTCGCGCTTCGCGCCACCCATCGCGCGGCGGACGACCAAGCCCGGCACGCCGCATGCTGCGCCCGCCATCGAGCCCGATGCGCCGGCTCACACGGATGGCGCAGCCAATCCAGCGACGGGCAATGAGGGTGCTGACGCATGACGGCATCGCCCCCCATCAGCCACTCCACGCGCTTCGTGGCGCTGGAACAGGCGGACTTCCAGCGGCTGGAACACGCAGGCTACCTAAAAGGCCTTTTACAGCCTTTTAAGGGTAAGGGGAGTCTGGAGACCTGGGCCAGCCAGTGCGCAGCGCTGCGCGACGACGTGATTGGCCTGGCGCAGCGGCGCGTGCTGCCCCAGGCGCGCGCCTACCCCTTCAGCCTGCTCGACGTGCAACTGGCCCAGCAGGCCACTGGCGCAGGGACGACCTTCCTGCGCTGGCGCAACCTCGACCGTTCCTCCATGGGCGTGGCGTTGTGGGAGGCCCTGCTGGCCAACCCCGCGACGCCGGCCTCGCTGATCGACGAGCTGTACGCGATGGAACTGCAGCGCATCGTGCTGAACATGCAGATCAGCCTGACCCACAGCATCGCTCGCCAAGCCCTGGAATGCGCCAGCAAGGCCGCCCAGGCCGAAGCGGCTTACCTGCGGCGCGTCCACGGGCATACCGCGTCCGTTCCACCCACCACCAAGGAGTCACCATGAGCACGCACTTCGTCGGCGAGGGCAACATCGGTTCTGCGCCGGACTACCGCGAATTCCCGAACGGCAACGACGAGCCGCGCCGGCTGCTTCGCCTGAACGTCTACTTCGACAACCCGATCCCGAAGAAGGACGGCGAGTACGAAGATCGCGGCGGCTTCTGGGCGCCCGTGGAGCTGTGGCACCGCGACGCCGAGCACTGGAAGACGCTGTACCAGAAAAGTATGCGGGTGCTGGTCGAGGGCCGCACCGTGCGCGACGAATGGGAGGACGCCGACGAGAACGAGCGCGTGACGTTCAAGGTCGAGGCGCGGCGCGTGGGCATCCTGCCGTACCGCATCGAGTCGGTGGCGCTCAGCGCCAAGCCGGCCGGCGGACAGTAGTTCGCCCATCGCCGGTCCCCCGAGGGCGGCTGTAGCAACCGTCATACGCCCGCGATGCACCAGCGAGCTATCCCCAGGGGATAGCTCCAAGGTCGTCCACAGAGTTCCAGCCGCCCTCCCGAAACGACGCTCTTGCTGTGCCAGCTCCTGCGGTCTATGCGCACTGCTGCGGCAACGGACCGCCTGCCGATCACAAAGCGGTGTCTGCATCAATCGGCTTCCTTGCTGCCGGCATCTCCTGGCCCCGCCAAGCTGACGCCCATCCGATGAACCGCACATTTTCAAGGAGGCTTCATGCGCGTGTTCCTGTGCGAGAAGCCGTCCCAGGGCAAGGACATCGCCCGTGTGCTGGGTGCCGGCCACCGCGGCAACGGCTGCTACAGTGGCGCCGGTGTCGTCGTGACCTGGTGCATCGGTCATCTGGTGGAGGCGGTTCCGCCCGAAGGCTACGGCGATCAATACAAGCGCTGGGCCATCGAGCAACTGCCTATTCTTCCTGAGCGTTGGCGTGTCGAGCCCAAGGCGGCGACCGCGGCGCAATTCAAGGTCGTGCAGCAGCTCGTCGCCAAGGCGGGCGAGCTGGTGATTGCGACCGACGCCGACCGCGAGGGCGAGATGATCGCCCGCGAGATCATCGACCTGTGCGGCTACCACGGGCCGATTCAGCGCCTGTGGCTGTCGGCGCTCAACGATGCGTCGATCCGCAAGGCGCTGGGTGCGCTCAAGCCGTCCGCCGAGACGCTGCCGCTGTACTACTCGGCCCTGGCCCGCTCGCGTGCCGACTGGCTGATCGGCATGAACCTGAGCCGGCTGTTTACGCTTCTAGGTCGGCAGGCCGGCTACACCGGCGTGCTGTCGGTGGGGCGCGTGCAGACGCCGACGCTGAAGTTGGTGGTGGATCGTGATCGCGAGATCGCGCGCTTCGTCTCTGTGCCGTATTGGGCCGTGGACGTGCTGCTATCCCATGCCGGCCGGTCCTTCACCGCGAGCTGGATACCGCCCGAAGGCAGCACCGATGCAGCGGGTCGCTGCCTTCAGCAGCCGGTGGCGCAGCAGGCTGCGGATTGCATTCGCGCCGCACGCGATGCGCAGGTCGTGTCGGTGGACACCGAGCGCGTGCGCGAGGCACCGCCGCTGCCGTTCGACCTGGGCACGCTGCAGGAGGTGTGCTCCAAGCAGTTGGGCCTCGACGTGCAGGAGACGCTGGACATCGCGCAGGCGCTGTACGAGACGCACAAGGCGACGACCTATCCGCGCAGCGACTCGGGATACCTGCCCGAAAGCATGCTCGCGGAAGTGCCGGCGGTGCTCGATGCACTGCTCGCCACCGATCCCAGCCTGCGGCCCTTGATCGGCCAGCTCGACCGCAACCAGCGTTCGCGCGCCTGGAACGACGGCAAGGTGACGGCTCACCACGGCATCATCCCGACGCTGGAGCCCGCTAACCTGTCGGCCATGAACGAGAAGGAACTGGCCGTCTACCGGCTGATCCGCGCTCATTACCTCGCGCAGTTCCTCCCGCACCATGAGTTCGACCGGACGGTAGCGCAGTTCTCGTGCGGCAGTCAGTCGCTGGCGGCCGTGGGCAAGCAGATCGCCGTCACCGGCTGGCGCGAGGTGCTGGCGACGCCGGGGCCGGACGATGCCGACGGCGAGGATGCGCAGCGCAGCCAGGTGCTGCCGGCGCTGCATGCGGGCCTGTCCTGTCCGGTCGGCAAGGTGGATCTCAAGGCGCTGAAGACGCTGCCGCCCAAGCCCTACACGCAGGGCGAGCTGATCAAGGCCATGAAGACTGTCGCCAAGTTCGTGACCGACCCGCGGCTGAAACAGAAGCTGCGAGATACCACAGGCATCGGCACCGAGGCGACACGCGCCAACACCATCAACGGTCTGATCGGTCGCGGCTACCTGGTCAAGAAAGGCCGCGCCGTCCGCGCTTCCGATGCGGCATTCACGCTCATCGACGCGGTGCCCTCGGCCATCGCCGACCCCGGCACCACGGCGGTGTGGGAGCAGGCGCTGGACATGATCGAGGCCGGCCAGATGGCGCTGGACACCTTCATCGAGAAGCAGTCCGTGTGGGTCGGCCAGCTCGTGCAGCAGTACCGCGGCGCAACGCTCTCGCTCAAGCTGCCGCCGGCGCCGGCCTGCCCGCAGTGCGGCGCACCGATGCAGCAGCGCACGGGCAAGAGCGGCGCGTTCTGGTCCTGTTCGCGCTACCCGGACTGCAAGGGCACGTTGCCGATCGAGTCCCCGACGGGCCGGCGCAGCGCACCGCGCAAGCGGTGCGCTGCCTCCAAGGCGTCCTGATCCTCGCTTCCCCCTGCCGCGCCGGCCACTTCACTGGCGGCGAGGCAAACGTCCCGCACCGCGCGGGACTCCAAAGCGCGCGTCTCCTTCTGCAACGGTGTGCGCGCCCCGTCTGCCCGCCGTCGGGCGACGGGGCGAGAAGGTCATTGCTCCACGAATCGCGCCCGCCGCCATTCCCTTGATCGGTGTGCCTTGCCTCGGTCACGAGGGGCTTCCTGACGCCTTGCCGCCGCGCGAGCCGTGAGGAGGCCCCTTGGGCCGAGGGTATTCCGTGCCGGTGCCCGCCGGCGAAACATCGGGCTCCCTTTGTGTGTGGATGCACGCCAGAGGTTTCCGGCCCCAGCCACGAAACGGGCCGGGTGCGATTGCTGACGCAGCGAACGGCTTTGACGACGGCCTGCGCTGACGCAGCCCACAGGTGGTTTTCCTTTCTCTTCAGCCGAAGGCCCGTGTGGCCTTCGGCGCCCTGGTCTTTGCCTTGTCCCGTGACGCGGGCCATTGCCCTAAAGCGGGCCGTCCGCGATTCGGTTTTCCCTGCGACGGCAGCCATGCTTCGCGCCCATCCTCACGCCATGCGTTGCTGACAGTCGTCAGCGGCATGCCCTGGCAGTCTCGGTCTTCAAGACTGCAACGCGGTTCGCCGCGTCGACCGATCCAGTCCGCTTCGCATCGCCCACCGCGGACGCTCGCCGGCCTGGCGACGATGCACTTTTCTCAACCACCCGAGGGGAACCCCATCCCCTGCGGGATGCGTGCTCCCCGACCCACCAAGGAGCACGGCATGTCTGAACCTTCCGCATCTTCCTCTGCAACCGCAGTGCGCAGTGGTGCGCTGGCGCTGACCTGGACCGGCAAGCGTTTGCCGCTACAGGTGCTGCGCAGCGCGGCCGGCCACTACATCGGCACACAAGACGACGAAGGCCCGGTATCGCGGGAGTCCGTCGAGTATTTCCCGAACCACCTCGCAGCACAGCGCGCCCTGGATACCCATGCCTGGACACAGCGCGCTCACGCCTGATTCCCACCCTTCAAGGAGTTCTCTCATGAATCTGTCTTTACCCGAAGACGTGCTCGATCAGATGGCGCTGGAACAGGCGCACTTCGACGCTGCACCGCAGGCCTTCTTCGAGGCCTGGAAGCGCGGCGCGCAGATCGCCGGTCACGAGTGGTTCGGCGACGGCACACGCGAAGGTCTGCAGCGTGCCACCACCAAGTGGGACCTGCGGCCCAACATGCTGATGCTCAACGACGCCTTGGGCGTGCTGAGCAGCGGTCAACGCATGTTCCTGTCCGCGATGGTGAGCTTCTACAACTCCCGCGAGGGCGGCGCGATGCTCAAGCGTTGCGGCTTCGAGGGGCTGTCCGACTTCGGCGGCCTCGATCTGGAGCGGCGCCAGGTCATCGCCGACCTCACGCTGCACTACAACGGCTGGTGAGCCGCGCCTGGCAACCCGCCGTCTTTTCATCCCACCCCACGAGGGACATGCGTCCCCGTTCGGGGCCATGTCCCTCCTTCCTTTCGCAGGAGCGGCCATGTCCCGAATCAGCATCTTCCACTGACCTGCACCGCCCGCCACCAGGGCGGCCCGACGCCGCGGCCGGCTGACCGGCTGCCACTTCATCCACTCGCTGGGGTTCAATCCCCGGCAGGGGATTGCCTCGGCCATCCTCTGCTGGAGGAATCCCATGTCTCATTCCAAAAAACCCTTCGTCCGCGGCTACGATGGCCTGTCCGTGCAGCGGCTGCTGGCGATTTCCTACGACGACGACTGCCCGCTGAGCTATCTGCCGCTGCACGTCTCGCAGTCGCACCTGCCGGACAGCCAGGTCGAGCGCCATGCCTGCGTCTTCTGCGACGACTTCGCGCTGATCACCGAGGGCCAGAACGTGCCGCCCGAGCTGGACGCGCAGTGCCCCAGCCACGGTATCGCCCGAAACCTCGTCTACGCCGTCATGGCCGAAGAAGCCGGCCAGCCGCTGCACGTCGGCGATACCTACTCCGAGGAAGCCGCGCGCGAGGTGGTACGCCGCCTGCGCTTCGAGACCGGGTTCTACAGCCGTGCCTGGGAAATCAGTTCGGCGCACATCACCGAGGAGGCCGGTCGCTTCCTCGCCGAACTGGCGGACATCGCCACGCCGAGCGGTTTTCTGTTCGTGGCCTTCCGCATTCCCTACAGCCCGGCGGTCGGCGTGAAGCTGGTCGCCACGCCCTGGACGGATGCGAACCTGCAGCATGTCGAGGGCATCACCGCCGAAGAGCTGCGGCAGGAGCACCGGGCCAAGGGCGTGCCGGAGTCCCTCGTGGAAGTGTTGCACCTGGCTGCGCTCGCCGACGTTCGCATGTTGGTGTTCGATGCCGACGCGCCAGTGCTGGACGGGCTGACGCTCTACGACGACGAGTAACCCGCAACCCATTCGAGCCCCCACGTCGGGGCTCTTCTTTTTCGCGGAACGCGGTGCCGGCGCATTGCCGATTCCCAACGGACGGTCGCCGCCATGTGCCGCACGCTGGCCGCATGTTCGCTGGCGTTGCCGGCAGCATGCCCAGGCAGTCGAGACCTTCAAGACTGCGGCGCGGTTCGCCGTGCTGGTTGCTTCGTTCTCCGGGCGCACCCGCGTCCATCCACCTCACCCTCAAGGGACAGACCTCCCTTGCGGGCGGGAGTCCCTTGGTTGCCACAAGGAGTCTCCCCATGGATACCCAAGCCATCCGCGCACAGATGCCGACGCTCGTTGTCGGTCATGTGCCTTCCAACGTCCGTTCGTTCAAATTCAACATCTTCGACGGCCAGCCCAAGGTTTCGACGCTGGGCTTTCACATCGACCCGAAGCCTTTCGAGGGCAAGGTCATCGCCACCACCGACGAGGCCATCGTCGTCAAGACGGGACGAGCCGAGTTCGCGGTGCTCGATCGCACGCTCGTGACCGAAGTGCCCGACGAGGGCGCCAAGGTGCAGGTCGAACCCTATGTCAGACGCCGCTTCGACGGTCAGCGGGCGGACACGCCCGAGGAGCAGACCGAGTTCACCGCCGACGGCCAGCCCTACACGGTGAAGCGGTTGGTGCTCGGGTCCGCACCGGCGAAGCTGCCGATTCCCAAGCCCCGCTGCCCCGAGCTGCAGGAACTGGTCGACCAACTGGAGCAGTTGCCCGCTCCCGACGGTTTCCGGCGCGTCACCCACATGCTGGTGGATGCCGGCGCGCGGGACATCACCTGGGTCGATCCGCTGCCCGCCGACATCATCCGCACGCCGCCGGCCATCGGCTTCACCGTCGCCACGACGAAGTTCCAGGGTCGCGTCACCGTGCTGTATGAGCGTGGCCTCGACCTCTACGCGGTGGAGCTGCACCGCGACGGCGAGCTGGTCGAACGGGTCGATGAGGTGTTCTTCGACACCCTCGGCGAGACGCTGGAACGGCTGATCGACGACGGGAGTTGGCGGCGCATCCGCGTGCAGTGCCTGTCGTGTCGTAAGGCTATCCGGCACTGATCTCACAGCAGCTTCCCGCCCTCGCGGCGGGAAGCCTCTTTTCCTGCCCCCTGGAGATCACACCCATGACTGTTCGATTCAAAGGCACGGAGCTGCGGCCCGTGCTCGCCGAAGCGGTGGCGAATCAATGCCGCGTCATCCTGGTCAAGGATCAGGGCGTGTACTTCCTGGCCGAGTGCGGCGAGCGCCGACCCGATGGTCGCCAGAAGACCATCGCCTATGCCGCTGGCTGCAACCCGGATGTCGATGCCTTCGATGACTGGTGGGAGCTGGCGCGCGCCGAGTTCGGTGGCGACGACTTCGGCGAGTTCTTCGATCCGCAGGAGGGCGTGTTTGCGCGCATCCTGCACAGCGAGGACGACCTCGACGTGTCCGCCACCGCGACACACCTGTCGCTGCAGGCGGTTCCTTCCACGCCCAGCGGCAACTGACCGCCCATCCCTGGCCCCCGCTCCGGGGGCCTCTTTCTTCCCGGCAATGCGGACAGCCGCGAGTGCCGATTGCCGCTCGCCTGCGCGCCGTCCCGGCGCCACGCTTCCGGCCATGTTCCGCTGACGTCCGTCAGCGACATGCCCAGGCAGCCACGATCTTCAAGGCTGCGATGCGGTTCCGACCGCGTTGATCACTCCAGTTCGCACCGGCATCCATGCGCGAACGGCCATCGGTTCTCGATGGCGATGCCACCAAGCTGTTCCATCAACCCACGCGGGGGTTCCACACCTTCCCCGCCTTGGGTCGGGTGTGTCTCCGCCTCATTGTTCCCAGGAGATTCACCATGACCACTTCCACCGAAAAGTCCTACTTCGATCTGCACATCACCGGCCTCGGGTATCTCAATCGCATCCGCGAAGTGAAGCCCAAGAAAGGCGATGCGTTCCTGGCCTGCGACATCGCAGCCCTGAACGGTCCCAGCGATGACGTCTCGTATGTGCGTTTCGACACGCGCGTATCGGGATCGGAAGCTCAGCACCTGGTGCGCCGCTGCATTCAGGCGGTCGACGCCGAGAAGAAGGTGATGATCGGCTTCCGCCTGGGCGACCTGTGGACCGACACCTTCACCTACTCCAAGGGCAAGCGTGCCGGCGAGCAGGGTGTGAGCCTCAAGGCCCGCCTGCTGTTCGTCAGTTGGATCAAGGTCGACGGCAAGCTCGTCTACAAGGCCGAACCCAAGCCGACCGAGACCGACGAGCGGGACCCGGAAGTCCCTGTGACGTCCGACGCGCCCGCCGCGCAGCAAGCCTCGGCACCGGAGCCTTCCGAGCCCGTCGCCGATGCTGCCGACGACGCTGCCGATGCCCCCGCATTGGCCGTTGCCGAGTCGTTCTGATCCGCAAGGCCCCATCCTCGGGGCCTTGTCCTCTCTTCGCCCGCAGGAGGCCTTCATGATCACCATCCCCGGCCAACTGGCCATCAAGACCATCCACGGCAGGAACGGCGACTTCAACGTCGGCCGCCTGGCGACCTCGATCGGCGAGTTCGTCGTGAAGAACGCCGAACTCGATCAATACCGCGAGGGCAAGTACGACGGTGATTTCGTCATCGTCGAGATTCGCCCATCCACGTACAACGCCAACGGCCGCATGGTCATCGAGATCCGCGCCCATCTGGGCGGGATGACGCTGTCCAACATCGACGCCCTGAGCCGCGACGAAGCCCGCCGGCTGAGTCCGCAGGAAGTCGATCCGATCGACGAGGAAGCGCAGACGCCCCAGCCGGCATCGCCCCCGGCCAAGCCGAAGGCGAAGCCGCGCAGTCCGCGCGATCCCCTGGTCGATACCACGCCGTTCGGCAGCGAACCGGGTCCCGTGTCCGCTGCGGCCTCGGCCGAGGCAGACGACGCGGCGCTGTTCGGTGCCTTGTGGCCCCTGGGCGAGACCGTGAAGCTCGATGCGACCGTGGATCGTCGTGTGCTGCGTCAGCAGCGCGACCGTCTCGACAAGCTGGGCTACGAGTTCGCTCCGCTGTCCCAGGACTGGCACCTCCAAGCTGCCTGATCCATCCGCCGCCTTGCGCGGCATTCCGCCACCCGCCGGGGTTCTCCCCCGACGGGGAGGGCTCCGGCCATTTCTTCAAGGAGACCTTCATGGGCTGGACCTTCGTACGTCAGACGCGCGATCGGTTGATCCGCGAGCTGATCGCTCCGCAGGCGTCCGAACACGCTTGCTGCGAAGTCATCGACCACACGCTGGACGGCGACGTTCTGTGGACCGTGGTTCGCGTCACCGCCAGGCAGGCGGGCGTCATGGGCCTCGTGGCCGGTGAGTCCGTCTGCTACATCGGCTGCCATCTGCTGGAAAGCTCGGGCGGCGATTGGGGCTACAAGTCCCTCGACGAGTCCGTGCATCCGTACTACTACTCGTGCCCGCTGCGCTATCTCGACATGGCGCCGGTGCAAAGCCCTGAGTGGCGCGAGCGGGTTCACCGCTTCCACGCGGGGCGCGCTGTCTAGCGGCACGCATCTTCCTTCCACCCAACCGGGGCGAGCATGGCCCCGCGGGCTGTGGTTGCTCCTTCATTTTCAAGAGGACATCACCATGCCTGCACCTTCTTCCGCGAAACCGCTGTACCGCATCGACGAATGCCCCGACCTCATGGCCGACGGTTGCGTCGGTGACGAGCAGGGCAATCTCGTCTTTCTCTCGATCTGGGCGCGCGACACCGCCGTTCAGGAGTTCCTCGCCCGCCTGACCCTCGGCCGGGATGAACAGGGACTGGATCAGTTCCACGTCATCACCGAGCAGGGCGCATCCATCCCGGTCTTCGTCGGCAACGTCGAGGACCTGGAAAAGCGCATCACCCGTGCCTATCGGCGAACGCTGTTCGGTTCGCTGACGAATGTGTGGCTGTTCGATCGTCGCTGCGTGAAGCCAGACAAGGCCAACGCCAGCGCGCTGGCGCTTCTGCCCAGGGATTCCGCTCACCGGCTCGACCGGCTGTGGACGCTGGTGCAGGACACCTGCCCGCTGCCACTGCTCGACCACTGGCGCGACACCGTGCTGGAGGTGTTGCAGACACGGCGGATGCTGACCGGTCTTCCCTTGGCCCTCGGGCCGCTGGAAGGCCATCGGCTGGCCCTCGATGTCCCGGCGCTGACGAAGGCGTTGGGCGAGCTGATCCGCAACGGCACCCTCGGCGCCACGCAGTACGAACTGGCCGCGAACGCACCGCTTCGGCGTGTGGCGTGAGCCATCCCCACGGGCATGCGCGCCGCGCGTGCCCGCCTTCCCTCATCCATCACCAGGAGAAATCCATGACACTCATGTTTCCGCGCCTGGCGCGCAATTTCATCCGTAACGGCTACTTCCCCACCGACGAACCGACGCTGGAGCGGGCCTTGTCCGCACTGGCGCCGTCTCCCGGCGCCATGTCCATCCTCGATCCCTGCGCCGGCGAAGGCGTGGCGATCGCCGAAGCCGCTCACGCCCTCGGGCGCGAGCAGGTCCAGGCCTTCGCCGTCGAGTACGACGCCGAGCGCGCCCGCCACGCACGGCAACTGGTCGATCGCTGCATCCAAGGTGACCTGATGGACACGCTGATCTCGCGCCAGTCCTTCGGGCTGCTGTGGCTGAACCCGCCGTATGGCGACCTGAGCAAGGACGTGAACGGCAACATCGGCTATCAGGGCCAGGGCCGTGCGCGGCTGGAGAAGCTGTTCTATCAGCGGGCGCTGCCGCTGCTGCAGTACGGCGGCGTGCTGATCTTCATCGTGCCGTCCTACGTGCTCGACGCCGAACTGGTCGGATGGCTGACGCGCCACTTCGCCGACCTGCGCATCTACCGTGCAGTGGAGACGCAGTTCAAGCAGGTGGTGATCTTCGGTCGCCGGGTTCGCCAGCGCGACCAGGCGTCGGAGTCGGCCAACGCCGTGCGCGGTCTGCTGCTGCAGATCGGACAGGGTGACGCCGAAGCCGAGGAACTGCCGCTCGAATGGCCGTTCCTGCCGTACACCGTCCCTGCCAGCCCGGCCGAGCCGGAGCACTTCTATCGCGTGACGATGGAGCCCGAGCAGTTCGCCGATGAAGTCGGCCGGCTACAAGGACTCTGGCCGGCGCTCGATATGCACCTGGGCGCCGCGCAGCAATCGCTGCGTCCACCCGCGCGGGCCTTGTCGCACTGGCATCTCGCCCTGGCTTTGGCCGCAGGCGCGATCTCCGGCGTAGTGAAGTCCAAGAGCGGGCGCGTGCTCGTCGTCAAAGGTGATACCCACAAGGAGAAGACCCTCCAGACGGAATACACCGAACGCGACGACGGCTCCGTGGCCGAGACGCGCATCCTCACCGACAAGTTCGTGCCGGTCATTCGTGCATGGGACTTGACGCTGGGCTCGCCTACGTGGGGCGAAGTGCTGACCATCCGCTGATCGCTGTTCCCTGACGGTTCGCCGTCGCTTTCATCCACCCACCGGGGTCATGTCGCCCCGATGGGGTGCCGTGGCCCCTTCTTCCAGAAGGAGAAACCACCATGGCACTCGCAGTCCTCAACCTCGCGTCACAAGCACGCTTTTCGCCCGGGCAGGTGGTCATGACCGCCGGCGTTGACGAGCTGGTCCGACAGGGCCGGCTCAACCCCTCGCCGTACCTGCGCCGCCATCTTCATGGCGATTGGGGCGACCTGGACGACAGCGATCGACGGCAGAACGACGCCGCGCTGCAATCCGGTGAGGATCGTCTGTTCTCGTCCTACCAGGTCACGCGCGACCTGAAGCTTTGGATCATCACCGAATGGGATCGCAGCCTCACCACGCTGCTGCTGCCCAGCGAATACTGATCCGCATCCAGCGGCACATACACATTTCTTTGCCGCGTCTTTCTTCCCACCCAGGGGCATGTCACCGCCCCGTGGGGGAGGTGACATGCCCCATTGCTCTGGAGCATCACCATGTCCCTCGATCTCGAAACCGTTCCCGAAACCGCTGTGCAGGGCGACCTGCTCGAAGCGGCCGCTTCACCCCTCACGCTCAGCCTGCAGGACTTCGTGTCCGAGTTCGGCGACGAGCTGCTCGACTCGCTCAACCGCGCCAATCCTCCTGTCTACACCGGCCAGGTGCGGGGGCATCGGCAACTGATCCTCGCCGCGCTCAAGCGCAAGCTGTTCCCCGCGCAAGCCGATGTGGTCCACGCCGTCACCGAGCTGTTGGTCGATCGCGGCGAACGCGCCGCGATCGTCAATGGCGAGATGGGCTGCGGCAAGACGACCGTCGGCATCGCCACGGCCGCCATGCTCAACGCCGAAGGCTACCGCCGCACCCTGGTGCTCTCGCCACCCCACCTGGTCTACAAGTGGCGGCGCGAAATCCAGGAGACGGTGGCCGGTGCCAAGGTCTGGGTGCTCAATGGCCCGGACACGCTGGTCAAGCTGCTGAAACTGCGCGAGCAGTTGGGCGTGCCGGCGCAGGGGCAGGAGTTCTTCGTCCTGGGCCGCGTGCGGATGCGGATGGGGTTCCACTGGAAACCTGTCTTCGTTCGGCGGCGCGCGCCTCACGGCGACGTGGGGGCCTGCCCGGATTGCGGGCATGTCATCACCGACCTCGACGGCGAGCCGATCAACCCGGTCGAACTCGAAGCCGAGGAGTCCCGCCGCAAATGCAGCCACTGCCGTGCACCGCTGTGGTCGTTGATCCGTCCCAGAGGCCTGTCCGCCAGCGACCAGTCCTCGACCGTGCTCAAGGCACTGAAGCGTATTCCAACCATCGGGGAAGTCACCGCGCAGAAGCTGATGCAGAAGTTCGGCGACGCCTTCCTCGCGTCGATGCTCGGGGACAACATCCACGAGTTCATCAACCTGATGGATGGCAACGGCGAGCTGGTCTTCTCGGACCGGCAAGCCCATCGCATGGAACGTGCGATGGCCAACATGGAGTTCGGCTTCGGCGAGGGCGGCTACCAGCCGTCCGAGTTCATCAAGAGGCAGCTTCCCCAAGGCACGTTCGACCTGCTCATCGCCGACGAGGCGCACGAGTACAAGAACGGCGGCTCCGCTCAGGGCCAGGCCATGGGGGTGTTGGCGGCCAAGGCGCGCAAGACGCTGCTGCTCACCGGCACACTGATGGGCGGCTACGGCGACGACCTGTTCCACCTGCTGTTCCGAGCCCTGCCGGGGCGGATGATCGAAGATGGCTACCGGCCGACGAAGAACGGCAGCATGACGTCGGCCGCGATGGCGTTCATGCGCGATCACGGGGTGCTCAAGGACATCTATTCCGAGAGCACCGGCACGGCGCACAAGACAGCCAAGGGCACCAAGGTATCGGTGCGCACGGTCAAGGCGCCGGGTTTCGGTCCCAAGGGCGTGCTGCGTTGCGTCCTGCCGTTCACGGTCTTCCTCAAGTTGAAGGACATCGGCGGAAATGTGCTGCCGCCCTACGACGAGGAGTTCCGCGAAGTCGCGATGGACACGGCGCAAGCTGCGGCCTATCGCGATCTGGCGGGTCGCCTGACCCAGGAGCTGAAGCAGGCCCTGGCGAAGCGCGACACGACGCTGCTCGGTGTGGTCCTCAACGTGCTGCTGGCTTGGCCGGACTGCTGCTTCCGGTCGGAAACGGTGGTGCATCCGCGCACGCGCAACACCTTGGCCTTCGTCCCGGCTCAGTTCAACGAGCTGGAGGTGATGCCCAAGGAACGCGAGCTGATCGAGATCTGCAAGCAGGAGAAAGCAGAAGGTCGCAAGACCCTGGTCTATTCGGTCTACACCGGCACCCGCGACACCACGTCGCGTTTGAAGGTGCTGCTGGAGCAGGAAGGCTTCAAGGTGGCGGTACTGCGCGCGAGCGTGGATGCCTCCCGCCGCGAAGACTGGATCGCCGAGCAGTTGGACCGTGGCATCGACGTGCTCATAACCAATCCCGAGCTGGTGAAAACCGGCCTGGACCTGCTGGAGTTCCCGACCATCGTGTTCCTCCAGTCCGGCTACAACGTGTATTCGCTGCAGCAGGCCGCCCGGCGCTCATGGCGCATCGGCCAGAAGCAGCCGGTGCGCGTGGTCTACCTCGGCTACGCCAATTCCTCGCAGATGACCTGCCTGGGGTTGATGGCCAAGAAGATCATGGTGTCGCAGAGCACATCGGGCGACGTGCCCGAATCCGGACTCGATGTCCTGAACCAGGACGGCGACTCGGTGGAGGTGGCACTGGCCCGGCAGTTGGTGCATTGAGCGTTGCTGAACTTGGCGGCCCCTTCGGGGGCCGCTTCCTTTTTACAGCAAAGCCCTCGGGCAGCACACAGCGGGGTGACCGCCGTGACGTATGTCATTGCTGCCCTGAAAATTCTGCACTATTCTGTCATAGTTTTACCTAGACTGGCCATCACCATGCCTACAAGTACCAGCGAGGGCGAGATCCTCACCCTCAAGCAGGTCGCAGAGTTCCTGAAGGTCACGGACCGGACGATCTACAGGCTGGCCGCAGCCAAGAAGATCCCCGCGTTCAAGGTTGGTGGGACATGGCGGTTCTCCAAGGCGGAGATCACTGAATGGATTCAGCAGCAAACGCAGGGCGGAAAAGCCGATAAGACGTAACCACAGGAGGATTTGATGACCCAGCAGGCCGAAAGCAGTGAGCAGATGGAGCAATCCCTGATCGACATCGCTGTCGAGAGTTGGCGTTTCTCGCGTCTGTTCGGAAAGGTCGTCAGCAAACTCGATGCGGGTGAGTCGGGCCGTTATGTCAATCAGCTCCGCTACTTCCAGAAGAAGCTCGAGGAGAGCCTCGACTCGAGTGGCCTCAGGCTGGTCAACGTCGAGGGGCAGCACTACGACGCGGGTATGGCGGCATCTGCTTTGAATCTCGGGGACTTCGGCCCTGACGACGTGTTGCTCGTCGATCAGATGGTGGAGCCAATCATCATGGGGCCGAACGGCCTGCGCAAACAAGGCACGGTAATGCTCAGGAAGGTGGAAGCATGAAGTACGTCGGTATCGACCTGGGCACGACCAACAGTGCCATCTGCTCTTTCGACGGCGAGTCGATCCGGCTCTACAAGAGTCCAGAACAGCACGACGTCACGCCGTCGGCCATCTTCATCGACCGGCGTGGTAACAAGTACGTCGGTTCGCGCGCCTACAACAATGCCGCCCGCAATCCAGACAATGCGGCGGTGCTGTTCAAGCGGCTCATAGGTACGAGCACGCCGGTCAAGCTGCCGGCGGTGAACCTCACCATGACGCCAGAGGAATGCTCTGCCGAGGTCCTGCGTGCGCTATACGGCTACCTGCCGGAAGAGATTCGGGGCGATGGCGACACCGGCACTGTCATTACAGTTCCAGCCGCGTTCAACCAGATGCAGAAGGACTCGACGATGGCTGCCGCTGATGCGGCTGGGCTCGGGCGTGTGGCCTTGATGCAAGAACCGGTAGCCGCCGTGATGAGCGTCATGCGGCAGCGAAAGAACGACGGTGTATTTGTTGTCTACGACCTCGGCGGTGGAACGCTCGACATCGCAATTGCAGAGAGCATTTCCGGCCGTGTGACACTTCTCGCACACGGTGGCATCGCCATGTGCGGCGGCCGCGACTTCGACCGGATTCTGTTCGACAACATCGTGAAGCCGTGGCTGCTGGAAAACTTTGATCTTCCGGAAGACTTGACGACCAATCCACAGTTCAAGTCCCTGCTGCGTATGGCCACGTGGGCGACAGAGAAGGCAAAGATCGAGTTGTCGCAGAAGGAAGAGGCCGTCGTCAGTCTGCCCGAGACCGAACTCGGTGTCCGCGATCAGGCGGGTGAGGAGATCTACATCGACATCACCATTGATCGCAAACGATACGACGGCCTGATCGGACCGAAGGTGGAAGAGTCCATCGTGTCCGCCCGCGAAACCCTCGAAAAGGCTGGATTGAGCCCACACGACGTCGAGCGTGTCGTCTTTGTGGGTGGCCCAACCCACTACAAGCCTTTGCGTGACAAGGTGGCCTTCGAGCTCGGCATTGCCCCGTCCACTGATGTGAATCCGATGACCGCCGTTGCGGAAGGCGCAGCGGTCTTCGCCGAGTCCATCGATTGGGCGTCGCAAAGCCGTGGACGCAAGAGCGCCCGAGGAGCCATCAGCGCCGGTGGCGCGCTTGATCTGTCGTTCAACTACATCGCGCGCACGCCGGACTCGAAGGCAAAGATCGTCGCCAAACTGGGAAGTGCTGCTCCGGCCGGAGTCGAGTTTCAGATCGACAGTCTGGACACCGGGTGGTCCTCCGGACGCATCGCACTGAAGGATGGCGCAGGTATCGAACTCAACCTGACCAAGCCTGGCGATAACACCTTCAAGGTGTTCGTGTTCGATTCCAACGGTGGGCCCGTGTCACTGCGCGAAGACAAGATTGTCATTGCACGCACCGCGGCTAGCATCGATGCAATCCCGGCATCGCATTCCGTCGGCGTGGAAGCGCGCGACAAGGTGGGCGGTCGCTTGAGCTTGGATTATCTCGTTCGTGAGGGCGATCAGCTGCCCAAGAAAGGCAAGAAGACCTTCAAGGCAGGCGAGTCTCTCAAGGCTGGAAGTGCCGGGTCGATCAAGTTCAAGTTGTGGGAGGGCGACATCTCCGACCCCATCAACGACAACCGCTTCATCGGCATGTTCGAGATCAAGGGAACGGATTTCGACGACGGCGTCATTGCCGCCGGTGCCGAGCTGATTTGCGAGTACGAAGTGCTCGACTCTGGCAACATCGTTCTGGAGGTTTCAGTCCCTTCAATCAGCGGTTCGTTCCAGAGCGGGCGTAACTTCTACTCGAGCCAGGAAGGCAAGGTCGACTACACCAACCAGGCGAAGAACATCCAGGAACAGTCGGACCACACCTTGCAGCGGCTCGACGAGATGGCGTCCAAGGTCGATGACCCACGTCTTGAGCAGGCTCGCGAGAAGCTCGAGCAGGCGAGCACTATCAAAACTGACGAGGCCGACCCCGAGACGGCCAAGCAAGCGATGGATCACGTCCAGGAGGCCAAGCGGCTGCTGGCGCTGACCCGCAAGGAGCATCTGAAGGACATTCGCCAGCTGGAACTGGACAAGGCAGTCGATTTCTTCGACAAGGTCGTGCGTCAGCACGCCAGGCCCACCGAAGCTTCGTCTTTCGATAACTTGGTCAAGACGGCGCAGCGCTCGATTGACAACAACAGTGGCGACTTCGAGTCGCACCTGGATGATCTGCGCAGTCGCAACTTCATGATCCTGTGGCGTCAGGACTGGTTCGTCATCGAGCGCTTCAAGTGGCTGGCCGAGGATACCTACCTCTTCCCAGATGCCCGCGAGCATGCCCAGCTGGTGGCTGCGGGAGCGGAGGCGTTGAAGGCCAATGACATCGACAAGCTTCGTGCCGTAGTAGCTCATCTCGACTCCATCCGCATCGGTTCTGCGGGTGAAGACGACATGCTTGCTGGCGCGAACATCGTGCGGAGCTGACCCATGGCACTCGATGCGTGGCTTCCCATCGGTTTCAAGTTGCCCGACGGTGCGAAGGCGCGCGTCGCCCTGTTTGAAGGGGCAGACTGGCAGATCCTTGAGACCCAAGGCGGTGGGCGGGCGCTCGTCGTACGCGACGCACTGGCGGATCATTGGCTAGATGCCGGGCTGATCGATGACGGGACCTTCAACGCCTTCCAGTTCGGCGATCAGCAGCTTAGGTCCATCTCCTGCGGTCCGAGCCAGACGCTGTGCCCGGTCAGCGAGGCGAAATCACCCGACACCAAGGCCGAGGCGCTCGCCTTTGCTCTTGCGTTGAAGGCAACACGCGATATCGATACGGATTCGGCGCTCCAGGATGCGCTCTACGTTGAGAAGATCACGCGGCTGCTGCCAACCTACAGCATCAGCTCCAGAGCTGGCGATGACGTCGTGCTCGGCTACTGGCTGACGGGCGGCACCAGCATTCCGGCCACTTCCTTCCGCCGTCTCCGCCAGACCATGAGCTGGCTGGGCGCGAGCCACCTGAAGGATGTCGTGCAGGCGGCAGGCTTCGAAGTCGCGGAAATCATGCCGCTGGAGCGCAAGCCAGCGGCTCCTGCCGAAAAGACGGAAGTTGCTCCCGTCGAGAAGGTGGAGAAAGTCGAACGCGCCGAGCCGGAGCCCAACAAGGTCTTCGAACTCGCCGGGCGTCCCGAACTTGCGACCTTCTTCAACGAGCACATCGTCGACATCATTCTGCACCGCGACCGCTACAAGGCGCTCGGTATTGAATTCCCATCAGCCGTGATCCTGTACGGCCCTCCAGGCACCGGCAAGACCTTCGCGGTCGAGCGACTGGTTGATTTCCTCGGGTGGCCAAGCTTCCAGATCGACGCATCCAGCGTGGCCAGCCCGTACATCCACGAGACCAGCAAGAAGGTCGCACAGGTGTTCGACAAGGCGATGGAAAACGCGCCATCAGTTCTCGTGATCGACGAGATGGAGGCGTTTCTTGCTGACCGCGAAATGGGATCGGGCCATCACCGCGTCGAAGAGGTGGCTGAGTTCCTGCGGCGCATCCCGGAGGCCGTGAAGAACGAGGTATTGATCATCGCGATGACGAACCGAATCGACATGATCGACCCCGCCATCCAGCGCCGGGGACGCTTCGATCATGTCATCAAGGTGGACTTTGCAAGCGAGATCGAGGTGCAGTCGCTGCTGGACAAGCTGCTGTCAGCTTTGCCGAAGGAGTCAGACGTGGACTCCAAGCCGCTGGCGCAAGAACTCGCTGGACGACCGTTGTCCGACGTTGCTTTCGTTGTGCGGGAAGGTGCAAGGCTCGCAGCACGCTCTGGCAAGGAAAGGCTGGACCAGGCCAGTCTGCTGGCGGCTTTGCGCACAACACCTGCACGGGAACGTGAAGGCGGCGAAAAGCGGCGCATAGGATTTATCTAAGGGAGACAGTGGTGGCAGCGGAGGAAGAAAACAACAAGAAAAATGAAGGCAAGGGTTTCGCCGGCCTTTCATCGCTCGTGTCCGACGTGGACACGACACCGCCGCCCCCTGCGCCTAAGACGGAATCGGCCGGCTCGACGAAATCCACCGAACGCCCAGACTCGGAAGCTCCTCGACCGCAGCAGCCGACTCAGCGTCAGGCGTATCAAGAGCCTCCGCAACCGTCTTCTGGCTCGTCTGGGGGCAAATGGATACTGGGCATAGCTGCCGTCGTTGGCCTGCTTTTGCTCATTGGCCAGTCCAACAAGAACACTCCGTCTCCGTCTCCGGCTCCCGCTCCCGCCTACTCACCGCCCGCGCAGAGTGCAGCGCCGAGCTATTCGCCGCCTGCTCCACCGCAAGCCCCCTCCGGGCCACAAGAATCAAAGCCGCCAGTTGGTCAGGACTTGGTGTTTTCAACGGCTCAGATTCGGTATTGCCTGGCCGAAGACATCCGCATGGAGGGCGCGAAGGCCGCTCTCAACAACTACAGCGACTCCGATGTCGATCGGTTCAATGCCATGGTGGCTGACTACAACAGTCGCTGTGGCCGTTTCCGCTATAGAAGCGGTGCTTTGGAGAGGGCACGCCGTGACGTTGAGCCGTATCGGGGCCAACTTCAGGCAGAAGGAAGGAGCCGATTCGCTCGCGGTCCATCCACTGGCTCCCTGTCGGCACCAGCACCAGCACCAGCACCAGCGCCCGCGCGTCCTGCTCCGGATGCGACTGTACAAGCTATTCAACGGAAGCTTAATGAACTTGGCTACAGTGCCGGCCCCGCCGATGGGCTGATGGGAAGGGGCACTCGTGCTGCCATCATCGCTTTTCAGCAAGACAGGGGGTTAGCCGCCACGGGTGTCGCAGATCAAGCGTTGCTTCTCCAGCTTCAGCAAGCTCCTACCCGCTCGTCACGACCACAGCCAGAGAGCCGTCCAACCACCACATCTGTGCAGTTATCAGCTGCAGAATCTGCATCGCTAGAAGCGGCATGCTCGACTGACAAATATGTGAATGGGCCGGCTGCTTATCGTGCATGTGTTGAAAGGCAGAAGGCAGCTTTGGCCGCGGGTGTAAGACGACCGAATTTAAGCGTCCTGTCCTCGGCCGAGCAGCAATCCATTGAGGCGGCATGCTCCACAGACAAGTACGTCAACGGACCTGCTGCTTATAACGAGTGCCTGGCAAATCAACTCGCAGCAATGTCCGGTCAGGGAGCTAGGCGTCCTGATTTGTCCCGACTCTCATCCCCTGAGAGGCAATCGATTGAAGCTGCGTGCTCAACGGATAAGTACGTCAACGGACCAGCGGCTTACAACAGATGCCTCAACAATCAACTCGTAGCGTTGGAACGACAGGGTGGGCGACCAGATCTATCAAGACTTTCAACTACAGAGAGAAATTCAATCGAGGCCGCCTGCTCAACAGACAAGTATGTCAATGGTCCGGCCGCGTACAACCGCTGTCTGTCTCAGCAGTTGGCAAGACTACGTAATTAGCGGACGGGCACAGTCATGGGCATGGCAATTTGTTTTAAATGTGGTTCAGAGAAGTCAGGCGCATTGCTCGCCTGCGGTGCATGCGGAACCACTCCTCGATTAAACAGCGAGCTGGCTTTGTCACTCGTGCTTACTGATCACCTCTCTTCGAAAACGCAGCTGGCACATTACAGCCACGAGCTTCGCAATCATTTGAAGTTTTCCGTGCCATCTGATGCATTGGCACAGGCTCAAGAAGCCTTGAAGGACCCGCAGCTTATGGCGATGCTCGGTGCTCAACCGACATCAGGCGCATCTGCGATGCCCATGCCAACAGCTGCGTCTTCGCGCCCGACAGCCCCGCCCACCGGGCAACCGGCGAGAAGCGCTTCTGTGCCGCGCGTCAGTGCTCGACGCACACTGAAAACAACCGCACTCCATCAGACGCCCTTCGCGATTCTCGGTGTGACCACCCGCGACGACCGCAGGCGAATCGTTGAATTGGCTGAAGAGAAGTCTTTGGAGCTGGACCACGATGTCTGCCAGAAGGCACGCTCTGATCTAACGAATCCACGCACTAGGTTGAGTGCAGAGATCGCATGGCTTCCCGGCGTTTCTCCACGAAAGGCATCCCTGCTCGTTGAAGGTCTGCTCTATGATCCTTTTGTGGCCCGGGGCGGGGCTGGCCTGCCCACGCTTGCGCACTTGAATTTGCTTGCCGCTGCCTTCGAGGCGGTGGATGGCGAACACGATGCGGATGACCTGGCAAGTTTCATTCAGGAGGTTGCTTACCTCGTGGATGAGATCGATCCTGAAGATGTTCTGCGCGATATCAATGAAGACCGTGCTGCCTCTGGCTTCCCGGAGGTCCGGGCACTCGATCAAATTGAAGCCGAACTGGCGGAACGTAAACGGTACTACCGCAGCGCCATCAAGGACGCCCTCGACAGGCTGCCACCGACGACGCTTGTGCAGGTCATGACGGACACGGTGGAGGAGGTTACGTTGGGCGGCGAGGATCACGCGCCCGAACTGATCGATGACCTCGTCGATAGCTACGAAGTGGAAACCCAGGGCTTTCTTCAGAAGGAAGCTGAGAACGTCCACAAGCTGATCAAAGCCGCCCGTGACTCGGCGAACTCGGGTGAAGCTGCCGTCAAGCCGTATGTGGACAAGCTTGATGCCGTAGCACGTAATTGGGACAAGGTCGCCCAGCCTATCCAGCTGAGTGCCAAAGCGCGCGGCATCGATCATGAAGCAAGCCGTGACCTGGCCTACGAAATACGTATCCTCGCCATCGACCTGTTCAACACGCATGACATGTTGACGCAGTCCCAACGGCTGACTGGCCTGCTTCAAGAGTTGTTTGCCGAGCTACCTGAAGTGTCTGAGCGCGTTGAGCAGGATGCAGATGCGCTTGCCGATATCATCCAAGAGCGGAAGCAGGCGGTAGCACGAAGAGACGAGTGGGCGCACGAGATAACCTACCGCGCTGAAATTGGTGTGATGTTCAAGGACACCCTGAGCATTTCACCCGATGGCATCTCGTGGAAAGGACAGAGTTTTTCTCTGGACTCGATCACTCGAGTTCGCTGGGGTGGCGTGCGCCACTCCGTCAACGGCGTGCCGACGGGGACGACCTACACCATTGCCTTCGGAGACAAACGCTCTGAGGCGGTTGTCGAGCTAAAGAAAGAGGACATCTACAGCAAGTTCATCGACAAGCTTTGGCGAGCCGTGTGCGTCCGCCTGCTGGGTGAGATGCTGGAAGCGCTGAAGGATGGGCGGGACCTGTACTTCGGCGACGCACTCCTTCACGACGATGGCATCACCTTGGTGAAGCACAAATTCCTGGGTGCCAATGAAAGGGTGCGGTGCACGTGGGGGCAGGTGCAGATATGGAATGCTGATGGATCGTTCTGCATCGGGTCCAAGGACGACAAGAAAACCAATGTCGGCATTTCCTACATTCACGTCGCAAACACGCACATCCTGGAGCAGCTCATTCGCATGGCTTTCAAGAAGCCCGGACTGCGCCGACTGAGCGAACTGCTGCAATGACGTAATCCATTCGACTTTGGGGGCAGCTTATATGGGATTTTTATCAAACCTCTTCGGGGGCAACAAAGAAGACAAGGCGTTACGTGAGGCGCTTGCGCACATCCATCGCATCCTGGATGACGAAAAGTTCCAGTTGGAGCTCGTTCATCCAATGATGAAGGTGATGCTGGAATCTGCGCCTGCCTACGACAAGGACCCGAACGGCTCTGGCCCATTTGGCTTTACTGAGACGAACCCCATCCCGGTTAACGGGCCGATCGGTCAACTGGCATATCTGTCCAGACTCGAAACGCAGTCGGGGCAGCGCATTCTTTTTCATCGCCTCGGGGCCATCGATAAAGTGGACGTGTTTGAGGCCGTGACATTCGACGGAAGCGGATGGTTCATCTTTTTCGTTGACCTCTACCATCCACGGCGCTCGCGCCTGACCCCAGACGGCTTCCGATTCACGAAGGATGTCGCGCAGTTCTCCGGCTTCCACAAGTTCTGCGAGAACTTCCCATACGATTTCGTCGAGAAGAAGGCCTCAGAGCGGGAGTCTGGCTTGAGCATGGCGTACATCGCCATCAGCAAGGTGTCCGACCAAATCCAGAATCGTGTTTTCAACAGGCCACTGGCCCATAAGGCCAAGCTCGACCTCGTGAAAAGCCGCTTGTCGAGCTTCCAGACCCAATAGGCGATGGTCATGAAGAAGACCCTGCTGGCCACGCTTGCCGCATTGATGACCCTTCAGGCCGGGCCAGTTCTGGCTGAAAACTATGAGGTGAGCCTGACCCGCAAGGGCAGCAACGTTTACAAGATCGACGGCAAAGACATCATCATCCAGACGCGCTACTGCTACGTGTATGCCTACTCTGAAGAGGCCATTTTCAAGGCGTCCGGCTACGGCGGAGAGCTAATCTTCTTCGACAGCAAGGACAAGTGCGATGTGAAGGCGGTTTTTGGTCTGTCGAAGCAGAAGGCTGGTAAGTACGTGGTGACGGTCAGTCGTGAAGATGATGATTGGTACGAGGTCCTCGGAACAGATTCGTACATCAAGACATCGACCTGTCTCTCCCTTGCGCTCGGCGAAGAAGCCTACCTGACAATTTCGGCTTCTGGGTTCGGACAACTTCGCTTCGAAGACGGAGACGACTGTATGGTCGAAGGCGTCTATACGAAGCTGCGGCTTTGAAGAGGAGATGAAGAGCCGTGGCTGCTGACGACAAACAAAATGGAAACGCCAAAGGCTTCTCAGGCCTTTCGACACTTGTTTCGGATGTCGACGAAGGCAGCCCAGCCGGCGAGTCCACGCCACAAGTAACTCCGCCGCCCAACCCCGCTCCGGTTCCCGAAGCGCCACCCAGACAGGCCGAGGAAGCACCGTCTGCCTCAATTGTTCCACCGCCATCCAAATCAAAGAGCGACGGCTCATCAGACGCGGCCACCGGTAAATGGATGGTCGGTATCGGCTTGGGCATCGGGCTTCTGCTCATTGTCTTCGTCAACTCGACCAAGAACGAGCCCACCCGCTCGGCGACGGCACCAGTTGCTCAAGCCCCCGTCACCGCGGCCCCCTCCTATCCACCGCCAACTGTCGCGCCAGTCACGCAGAATCGGCAGGCTGCCCTGGAGACAGTTATCCAGCAACGCGCGGCTGCGGAGTCGGTGAACGTGCTTGGTCAGCAGGTCCTGTTCTCCAATCCAAGTGGCTATTGCACGCCGGGTAAGTCGGCGCGCGAAGTCGAGCTCATGGACTTGGCTAAGCGTTCCCTCGCAGAAGGTTCGCGCCTCGTGCACGCAGCAGTCCGTTGCTCCGAACTGGAGGACTACCGAGCGGGCCGCAGGGACATGCTGGATCACTGGCTGCAAATCCAACTTATCGGCCCGAAGGGGAATTTCCAGCGAATCGAGATGCCGCGAGAGGCGTTCCTTTCCGGCCTTTCCAAGTCGACTCCCCGGGTGAATTCCGCCGAGCTCAATCGACGGCTGAAAGCGTCGTTCGAGAATAGCGACGTCGCCCTAACAGACATGAAGTTTGAACCGATTGGGCGGGACGGGAACGCGGTCTATTTTTCCATGCGGATGAACATGAGCGTTGGGGAAAGCAGCCGACCAATTTCGGGAATCAGCGCAATAACGCTCCTGAACTCCCTGCCGCTCTCGATCAACGTTTATGAGGGAACCGGTTCACCACAGAGCCGTGGCCAACTGCAAGCTGTCCAGCAGGAGTTGCTGAACAGCCTCCTCACCGAGAACTGATGATGAACAATTCCAGAACAATATTCTTCGCCCTGTGCTTCTGCTTGTTGGCTGCGGTCGCCATGCCGGTGGCCGCGCAGTCAGCCGGTTACACCAAGCTCAACGTCAAAGGGCGGGTCCAGCTTGAAGTGCCGGGCGACTGGACGATCAGTGATGCCGAACAGCGCAGGCGTGTCAAGGAATTCAGCGAAAAGATGACTGGCGTGGCTATTGATCATGTGGCCTCGCTATCGGTGCAGTCCTATCCAGCACCCTCCCGGGTGTTTGTCCGGGTGTCGTTCATTCCAATGGAACCGCCACTTACTCAAGCAGACGTTAGGCAGGAGGTTCAGGCCAATAAGCAGCAGGTGTTGAGAGATTTGGCGGAAGTCTGGCGCGAAGAGTCTCCAACGATGTGGGCGGGGATGGCGAAGTATGGAATGAAGGAGGTCGGACGCCCCAGCTTTGCCGTTGAACCCATTGGAGGCCAGACCGCCCTGATCATTCGCTATGGACGCACATCATCCGTCAACTCGGCAGAGACGATGAGAGTAGCCCAGTACCACGTGCCGCTGGGCGCCGAAAAGGCATTGATCACTCTTTCGTACATTGAAGGTGATCAGCAGGCAATCGCTGCCCACAATCGATTGAAGAACAGCATCGTAATTCGATAAGAAGAACAGGAACAGCCAATGGCCTACGAAGACCCCAACGCACCGTCGCCTGTCTCCGCTAACTACGTCCAGGAATCAAGTTCACCCGTTGATCAAAGCAAGAGTTTTCTTGGAGGGAAGCATCACCCATGGAGAAGGCTGTTTGCTCGCACGGTTGACATCTGCACGGCTGGATTTGTGTTGTTTCTTCTCTTGATATTCGCTTTCAGCGCGGCGATGCCCGTACAGGCGGCGGGCTTCGCAAAGGCAGTAGAGAACCCAATTGTCGCCAGTATCGTGCTGTATCTGGTTTGGTTGCCTGCCGAGGCTTTGTTGCTATCGTTGTTTGGGACCACCCCGGCAAAGTGGCTGTTCGGCATCAAGATCGCACACCCAGGTGGCAACTTGCTGTCGTTTTCTGAGGCGCTGAATCGCTCATTTCTGGTCTTTGTTCAGGGCGTGGGCTTTGGCATTCCATTCGTCGCACTTTTCACCCAACTGTTCGCGTATCGGCGGCTCACGAAAACGGGCACGACGTTGTGGGATACATCTGCCGGCGCAGTGGTACTCCACAAAAAATGGGGGGTGGTTCGCGCGCTTGTGTGTACCGCCGCCGTCTTTGCTGTGCTGATTTTGATGAGCGCATTGAACGCCGTAGGAAATCGATAACCACAACAGGAGAAGACAATGGCTTACGAAGATCCGAACGCACCGTCATCTGCGCCGGCGTCCACAACGACGCCAGCGGCTACGCCAGCACCAGCTACGACCGAGAAGAAGTCTGGTTCATGGGACTGGCTTTGGCCGTCCATTCTGGCCGTTATCATCGTCAAGCTGTTTGGCCTTGTCGGCGGGTTGGTTGCCTTTGGCAGCTATTACTGGCTGAAACCAAAGCTGGGAACATGGGGGGCTGTTGCCGCTTCCGGTGTCATTGGCGTTGTTGTCGCAATTGGCCTCTTGGCGATGATTCGATGACCCCTGTCTTCCGTCCATGTGAGAAAGAGCGTTGCCCTGCCTCCCACCGAGCTGCCAGCCCCGGCAGCACTTTCCAGCCTCTATAGATCCATCGTCGCAGTTCCGGCCCAGCAGCGAGCCAGTCACGCTGGCTGATTGATATGTGCCCCTCCCTTGGGAAATGGGGCGCCGCGCGTTTCGGATTTTCGGCATCCCGCGCAGCACGTTTCTGCAAAGGTGAAGGCATCCCGTCACAGTGGGGTGCCACATGCTGCCGTCTCTGCCTCGTTTCCTCTGCATCTTCGCCGTGCTCAGCGGCCTACTGCCCGGTTGCACGACGACACCGGCCACCCCTGATCAGTTAGAAGCGCCACCCGACGAGATAGCTTCGGTGGTGGACCAGGGGCTGGTTCCGGTGGCCCGCTACGGCCGCTACACCCTGGTCGAGCTGGTACCGGAACCTGCGCAGCGTGATCTCTTGCAGCAGGCGGTGGAAGTCTCGATTCCGCCCATGCTCGATGCCAGCGTGGGCGATGCCATGCGCCACGTCTTGCTGCGCTCCGGCTATCGGCTCTGCGATGCGGCCGAGGCCGCCACCCTCTACGCGCTGCCGCTGCCTGCCGCACACCTGCGCCTGGGCCCGCTGATGCTGCGCGATGCCTTGCTGACCCTTGCCGGCCCCGCCTGGGAGCTCTCGGTCGATGACTTGACCCGCCAGGTCTGCTTCAGCCGGCACGGTGCTCCCACCTTCCTTTCCGCCAACCCGCCCGGCACCGCCACGCCCGTGCCGGACGCCGACCGGCCCGAGGAGCTGCAGCCATGACCTTTCCCCAAGCGCCATCCGAGCGCAATTCCCGCACGCGCTGGCTCAAGGTCGCCGCGGCCTTCTGGCTGCTGCTCATCAGTGCCGTGGCACTCATCAACAGCGTCGGCCTGTCGCGGCTCACCGAACAGACCCAGAGCAGCGCACAGGATGCGCAGGTCAACGCGCTGGGCCTGCGCGTGGCCGATCTCGAACGACAGGCCGATGCGGACAAGCGCCGGCCGGTGCCGATCAGCCAGGCAGAATTCGCCACCGCGCGGCAGGCGCTGGACGAGCGGATGGCGCGCCTCGAAGAGGCCGACGAGACGAGGGCCCTGGCCGTCGACCTGCAGACGCTGCAGGCGCGCGTGAACGGAATCGAGACCCGCCTGGAGAGGACCCGGCAGGTGGCATCTGCCGCTCGCCCGCGCGCTCCGGTTGCGACGAAGCCCAAGGTGCCGGAGCCGCCGTTCCGGGTGCTCGGCGTGGAGCTGCGTGGAGGCGAGCGCTTTCTGTCGATCACCTCCACCGCCGCGGCCTCGCTTGCGGGCGCCCGGCTGCTGCGCGAGGGCGATGCCGAGGGCGGCTGGCAACTGCAGTCCATCGAGGCGCAGGCGGGCGTGTTCCAGGTGAACGGCCAGACGCAGCGCGTCGCGGTGCCGTAGGAGGTCGCCATGATCCTGCGGTCGTTGCTCGCTGCCGTCGTCCTGTTCGCCGCTTTCGGCGCATCCGCCCAGCCGGCCCCGGTGACGAACTCGCGCATGGTGCCCGCCCAGGTGCAGCCGGGCACTGATGCCGCGCTCGACGAGAGGCAGGCGCGGGAATGGGGGCTTCAGCCCGAGGAGTGGGCGCGTTACCGGCAACTGATGCAGGGGCCGCTCGGGGTCTATTCGCCCCTGCTCGATCCGCTCACGGCGCTGGGCATCGAGGCCCGCAGCGAGGAGGAGCGCAGGCGCTACGCCGAGTTGCAGGTGCAGGCCGAGGCCCGGCGCGTCGGCAAGACGCTGGCCTACCAGCGGGCCTACGACGCGGCGTGGCAGCGCCTGTTTCCCGGCCAGCCGCGCGTGAGCCTGCCCGGCGCCAAGGCGCAGGGTGCCGGCAACACCGGCTCCGGGCGCCTGGCGGTCTTCGTCAAGGCCGACTGCGCACCGTGCGCGCAGCGCGTGCGGCAGTTGCAGGCGGCCGGCACGGCCTTCGATCTCTACATGGTCGGCAGCCGTCAGGACGACGCGCGCATCCGGCAGTGGGCCACCCAGGCGGGCATCGACCCGGCCAGGGTGCGCGCCCGCACCATCACGCTCAACCACGATGCCGGGCGCTGGCTGTCGCTCGGCCTGCCCGGCGAGCTGCCGGCCGTGGTGCGCGAGGTGAACGGCCAATGGCAGCGGCAATAGGCACTACGGGCCGGGAGCGTCGGCCATCCCGCGTCACCATCCGCTGCGCCTGCGCCGTGCTGCTGCTCGCCACCGGCACCGCGACCTTCGCAACGCCGGCGCGGGAAGTGCCGCCGCCGGCCTATCAACTGGCGGCGCATCGTGCAGACGTGCCGGCGGCGGTGCTGTACGCGGTGGCCTTGCAGGAGAGCGGCGCCATGCTGCGCGGGCGCCTGATCCCCTGGCCGTGGACGCTCAACGTCGCCGGCTCGCCGCAGCGCTATGCCACCCGCGCCGCGGCCTGCGCGGGGCTGCACCGTGCGCTCGCCCACACGCCGGCCAATCGCATCGACGCCGGCCTCGGCCAGGTCAATCTCGGCTACCACACGCATCGCTACACGCAGCCCTGCGAGCTGCTGGACCCGTACCGCAACCTCGCCATTGCTGCGGAAATCCTGCGCGAACAGCACACGCCGGGCGAGGACTGGCTGCTTGCCATCGGCCGCTACCACCGGCCCGCCGGCGGGGCACCCGCGGCGCGCTACCGGCGCAGCGTGCATCGGCACCTGACCCGCGTGCTCGACCCCGACGTTCCCGTTCCAACCCTCCAGGCTACCACGCCATGAACCACATCGTCCTCATCGCCGCCATCGGGCTGCTGTCCACGACCACCGTCTTCGCCCAGACCGCCTCCGCGCCCCTGATCGTCGTCGAAGACCGCGGCGGCACCTCCGCGCTGCCGTACTACCGGTCCCTGAATCCCCAGCCGGATCAGGCCACGCCGCCGGCCCCGATGCCGGCCCCGCGCGTGCGCAATGCGGCCGACGCCGAAGCCGCCATGCTGCCGGTGCGCTCGACGCAACTGTCGCCGGGCGAGGTGCAGCGCCGCGTCATCCGGGCGCCGGGCCTGACGGCACTGTTCCTGATCGGCGACGACGAGCGTTCGCGCGCCTGGCTGCGGCAGCGGCAGGCCGCGCTGCGCGAGCTGGGGGCCGTGGGCCTGGTGGTCAACGTGGAGTCGATGGCCGCACTGACGGCGCTGCGCAGGCTGGCTCCCGGCCTGACCCTCTCGCCGGCCTCCGGCGACGACCTGGCCCAGCGCCTGGGCCTGCGCCACTACCCGGTGCTCATCACGTCCACCGGTGTCGAGCAGTAGGTGCGCAAATGGCCCAACCGCATGCGGTCGAGGTCTTGCTGCGGCCAGCGGTGGAGCTTTATACCGTGGCGGTCTGCACCGGCGCCGCGATTCTGTGCCTGGTGGCACCGTGGTCGCTCGCGCTGAACCCGCTGCTCGGCCTGGGCTCGGCGCTGGCCTTCCTGACCTTCGGCGCGATTCGCCTGCGCGATGCCTGGGCGATCCTGCGCTATCGCCGCAACATCCGCCGCCTGCCGCGCTACGTGATGACCAGCCGCGACGTGCCGGTGAGTCAGCAACGGCTGTTCGTCGGCCAGGGCTTTCGCTGGGAGCAGCGGCACACGCACCGGCTGATGCAGACCTACCGGCCGGAGTTCCGCCGCTACGTCGAGCCGACGGCGATCTACCGGGCCGCCCGGCGGCTGGAGGAGCGGCTTGAGTTCGCGCCGTTTCCCGTCTCGACACTGGCGCGCGCGCTGGCCTGGGACAGCCCGCTCAACCCGGCGCGACCGCTGCCGCCGGTCGGCGGACTGCCACGCCTGCATGGCATCGAGCCGCACGAGGTCGACGTCACGCTGCCGCTGGGCGAGCGCGTCGGCCACTCCCTGGTGCTGGGCACCACGCGCGTGGGCAAGACGCGGCTGGCCGAGCTGTTCATCACGCAAGACATCCGCCGCAAGGTCCGCGGCGAGCACGAGGTAGTGATCGTCTTCGACCCCAAGGGCGATGCGGACCTGTTGAAGCGCATGTACGTCGAGGCCAAGCGCGCCGGGCGCGAAGGCGAGTTCTACGTGTTCCATCTGGGCTGGCCGGACATCTCGGCGCGCTACAACGCCGTGGGCCGGTTCGGACGGATCTCCGAGGTGGCCACGCGCATCGCCGGGCAGCTCTCCGGCGAAGGCAACAGCGCCGCGTTCCGCGAATTCGCCTGGCGCTTCGTCAACATCATCGCGCGCGCCCTGGTGGAACTGGGACAGCGGCCGGACTACCTGCTGATCCAGCGCCACGTCATCAACATCGACGCGCTGTTCATCGAGTACGCCCAGCACTACTTCGCCAAGAACGAGCCGAAGGCCTGGGAGGTCATCGTCCAGCTCGAAGCCAAGCTGAACGACAAGAACATCCCGCGCAACATGATCGGGCGCGAGAAGCGCGTGGTGGCCCTCGAACAGTACCTGTCCCAAGTGCGCGTCTATGACCCCGTGCTCGACGGTCTGCGCAGCGCCGTGCGCTACGACCGGACGTACTTCGACAAGATCGTCGCTTCGCTGCTGCCGCTGCTGGAGAAGCTCACCACCGGCAAGATCGCGCAACTGCTCGCACCGAACTATTCCGACCTGTCCGACCCGCGACCGATCTTCGACTGGATGCAGGTCATCCGCAAACGCGCGGTGGTCTACGTGGGGCTGGATGCGCTGTCCGACGCCGAAGTCGCGGCGGCGGTGGGCAACTCGATGTTCAGCGATCTGGTCTCGGTCGCCGGCCACATCTACAAGTTCGGCGTCGACGACGGGCTGCCCGGCGCCGCGGCGGGCGCCAAGATTCCGATCAACGTCCACGCCGACGAATTCAATGAACTCATGGGCGACGAGTTCATCCCGATGGTCAACAAGGGCGGCGGTGCCGGCGTGCAGGTGACGGCCTACACGCAGACCTTGAGCGACATCGAGGCGCGCATCGGCAATCGTGCCAAGGCCGGTCAGGTGGTCGGCAACTTCAACAACCTGTTCATGCTGCGCGTGCGCGAGACCGCCACCGCCGAGCTGCTGACGCGACAACTGCCCAAGGTCGAGGTGTACGCCACGGCACTGATGAGCGGCGCCACCGACAGCTCCGACCCGCACGGCAATACCGCGTTCACGTCCAACACGCAGGACCGCATCAGCACGACCAGCGTGCCGTTGATCGAGCCCGCGCATGTGGTGGCGCTACCGAAGGGGCAGTGCTTCGCGCTGATCGAGGGCGGCAACCTCTGGAAAGTCCGCATGCCGCTGCCGGCACCCGACCCCGACGAAGCCATGCCGAAGGATCTGCAGGAGCTGGCCGGCTACATGCGGCAGCACTACGTCGAGGCAGGAGACTGGTGGGAGAACCAAGGCATCCCCGGCCTGCAGGACAAGGCGCTGCCCGACGACCTGCTGGACGACTTCAGGCAGATGGCCGCCGCTGAAGAGGCCGAAGCATGAGCGATCCGGCCGTCGCTGCCCAGCGCCAGCAGCAACGACAGCAGGGGCTGATCGCCGGCCTGGTCACGCTGCCGTTCCGCTTCTTCGGCGTGCTGTGCGGCGCGCTGCTGCTGTGCATCCTGATCGAATGCGTCGGCATGCACTTCTTCTGGCCCGAGCAGGGCTGGCGCCACGCGCAGGGCATGCTGCACTACGAGCTGGATCAGCTCTCCACGCATTTCACGCGCAGCGCGCTGGTGCAGGAGCCGGGGCGCACCGCGCACCGGCTGGTCGAGCAAGGCTACGACTGGTTGTTCGTGAAGAGCGGCCTGCTGGACTGGATACGCGACGCCGCGGCGCAGGCCAGCGCCGGCAGCCATCGCCCGACCAAGGACTTCCGCTACTACATCGGCTTGGTCTACGTGAACGTGGAGAGCTACCTGATCGCGGCGGCCTACACGACGCTGGTCTTCCTCGTGCGGCTGCTGGTGCTGTGCCTGACCCTGCCGCTGTTCCTGATGGCCGCCTTCGTCGGATTGGTCGACGGCCTGGTACGCCGGGACATCCGCCGCTTCGGCGCGGGACGCGAATCGGGGTTCATCTATCACCGCGCCAGGGCCAGCCTGATCCCATTGGCCGTGCTGCCGTGGGTGACTTACCTGGCACTGCCGGTCAGCGTGAACCCGTTGCTGATCCTGCTGCCCAGCGCCGTGCTGCTCGGCGTGGCGGTATGCATTGCGGCGGCGACGTTCAAGAAGTATCTGTAGATCACTCCGGCTGCCAGGCGCAATCTGCCCAGTGCGTTTCGTAGCGTTTTACGAAGTCTTTCATCTCCCGGATGTTGACGGCAGGTTCGCGGAAGGCCCGGGCGCAGGTAGAAACGACATCCCGGTAGAACTCCGGAGCGACAGTCCTGATGCCGTCATAATTCATAAGCAAGTCCGGAAGACGCTCCGTGATATTTGCTCCGCGAGGTGCCATCACAATGCTCGGGGGCTCTCCATACGTATTGATCAACACGTATCGCCAGCTTGGGTCTGCGGCTCCCTGGCGAGGGACAATCTCACAGGGACGTGCGTCTCCGCCTTTGGACATGGCTTCGTAGACCTCCTTGATGGCCTGGGGTTTGTGGGCCACCAGCACATAAGGCCCGGCCCCTACATAACTACCCATGCGTTCGTCGTATTCGATGCCGAGCAAGTCTTCCAGGTCAAAGCGTGCATGTCGGCCCAGGGGAGCCTTTCCCGAGGTGAACCATTGAAGTTCCCGCAGGGTGATCCCTGCACACTTGGCAACGTCTGCAGGCGAATTGGGCCAGCACGCCACGAGGTTCTTGGCGATTTCGGCTGCGTTGTCATAGTCACTGTCGGCCCAGAAATCATCATCCTCAACGATGCCGTCCGGTGCCTTCTCACCTGTCACCAGCCAAGTCCTGCCATCGAACCCGTCGAGGTTGAAATAACGGGGCTGATCGGGCGGCAGAGAGGTCTCCCAGGACGACATCCATGGACCGGGTTCCCAGTCGAGCCCACCTGTCATTGTTGGCACCGGTACTTGCGCCGGTAAGGCCAGCCACTGCTGGATTCTGACCACGACCTCGCGGCTGTTCACGCCTCTGTGACCATCCCTGATACGAAAATCGTGGTCATTCTGAGCGTCCCGGCAAAGGGCCTGGATGGACCCGGTAAGAGATCGGTCTTTTCCGTCGTGCTTCCTCAGCAGACACCGGCTGGAGTCCTGGGCCGAGCGCAGAGACGCTGGAAGGGATTTCTCCTTGGCATCAGCGACCTCGACCTGGACTCCGATTCTTGCCATTTCCCCTACCAGTTCAGGGCTGGCCGTCGCGAGGTGGCGATTGATCCGCAGAATGTCCGGTCGGCCACGCAAGCCCTTGGCGTTACGCCACGCATCCAAAAGAACATCCCGGAAGGCCCTGGGCTGATCGGCTGGGGTAAAGGTCATCCACCGAATGGGCAACCCGGCAACGGTCAATCCATAGAGTATGAGGGGGCTGAGCCCCTACCGCTCTGCGTCCTTGACCTTGATCGGGTCCTGCACTGATACAACGCCGTGCTCCGGATGGTGAAAAAGGAACTTGGCAATCGCAACGTAGAAATGATGCTCTCTTGGTGCTGGCTGCGTCTGCTGATGCATGGACCCCCTCACTGGGTTCGAAAGAACCCGGCTGTTTAATCTGCTCGGCAGTAGTTTTTACTGTATGTACAATTTTGCTGATCCTTCAACTTCAACAGCTCATCGTCCAGTCCATAGCGAACCACGTCGATACGCTCGCTGCGTTGGGATACAAAGTCACCGGTCATCACGGGGAGCTGGAATGGGAAGAATGCCGGGTTGTTCAGGAGCAGACCCAATGCGCCCTTGGCCTCCGGTGTGGCCAGGAGTGCGGATTCAAACATCAGGATGGCCAGGTTTGGCTCGGCAATGCTCACCGGAGCGGCTTTCTCATAGCAGCCTTTGGTCTCGGAATCCTTCAGGGCTCCCCAGGCGACAAAGGAGCGGATGACGAACCGGGCATAGCGGCTGACGGTTTGCCGGTCGCCGTACTGTTCCTTCAGGCGGTTGATGATCTGGGTCTGGGTCACCTGATCCTGCAAGGCCAGCAAACGGCCGGTCTGGCGGGCCACATTGAACCAGAACGGATACACCGCCGAGATCATCCCCCAGTGGACCGCCAGAGCCATGGCCGGGTTTTCCCGCAGAAGCGCCAGCGAGGCATCCCGGAACGGGATCAACTCGGGGTCAGGAGAGACCCAGATCTTCATCAAGTTGTTGACCACGAAGGTCCGGGTCTGATCGCTTCGTTCGCGCTCTGAGCCGTTGCCTTTTCTGTCCACGAGGAACTCATGCAGCTCCTGGCGGATGGTTTTGGCGTCGAGGCCTGCCAGCAGCAGATTGGCTGCCTTCTGCATCCACTCGAAACGGATCGCCTGCTTGATGCCAATGGCTTCATGTCTTTTGCCCATCACCGTGTTCTCCTTTCAAACTTCACAAGGGGCACGATGACTTCTTCGATGGCTACACCGCCGTGACCTACGATGGCATCTCCCGGATTCACGAATGCGTCGCGGCCACCGGCTACCAGAGGGAAATAATCTGCGGGCAACCCGACCGGCTGCCACTCGTGGGCAAACGGGAAGGCCCCGGCCACCTGAGCGCGGAGTTCCGGCGTGGGATAGACACGAACCCGCTCGCCGCGAGTCTCGGCAATCACACCCTCAGATGGGCGGCCTTTGCCTTCGCATTGAATGTTGCCGTGATCGGCCGTCAGCCAGACCTCATAGCCGTAATCCAGCAGTTGGCCGACCATCGCGGAAAGAAACCCTGCATGGCACCACTGCTTGATCTGGTTGTGCATCCCGGCCGAGCCGAGTTGCATGCCGTGCATGATCTTGTCCACCTTGTCCACGACCAGCCCAACCACCTTGGTCTTTCCGGGATGGATTGCGGAGTCGAGGACGCCCGCAGCATCGCCGTCGCCAAGGCCGCGCTGGTAGGCGACATCCAGCCGAGACAGGCCATGGCCTTCCCAGAACTGCTTCCAGAGTTTCTCTTCGCTGTTGGTCGAGTTGATGGATGACGGGAAATAGAGCGGCGGCTTGCCCGAGAAGATCGATTGCCGCGATACCGAGGTCAGCGTCGGAATCCAGGCGAAGGTCGCGGATTCGCGCATGACCAGATTGGCATCCTGCTTTTGCAGTAGCTGGCGAATGGTCACCCACTGGTCCAGGGCCAGACCATCAACCACGATCAGCGCGGCCCGGCTGCTACCGGAGTCCTCGATGTCCCGAGCCAGGCGGCGCGGCACATGGTGGAGCATGGCCGGATTGGTCGGCGGTAAGTTGATCAGACTGGAGTAGTGGTCCGCCAGCCAACCGGCAAAGGTCGTGTTCAGTGCATCGCCGATTTCCTTGAGTCGGGTCTGATGCTCGGTGCTGTTGCCACAATGAACCAGCGAAGAGAGCTCGGCCCATTTCAGCGCGAAAGCGGTCCAATCAGAGTAACGCGCTTCCGCAGTGGGCAGCTCCTTCTCGACAAGGCCAAACAAGCGAGAGATCCGTAGATCGTCATCGTCCACGCCGGACGTGGCGATGCCGCTACGAACCCAGGACCCGGCATCCACTTCAATGCCTTTGGCCTCGACAGGGGTGAGTTTCCCCTCCAGGAACAGGTTGTCGATGTAGACCTTGATGTCCTGATGGTCGAACGGCAGGCGATCAGGGCCGGGATACTTGAGGCCGTATTCCGGCGAATCCTCCCGTACCTGATGAGCGCTGCCGAGCCTGGAAAGAAATAGCGGCCAGCGTTCCTGCAAAAAGGCGAAGAACGCCTCATCGTCCGGAACGATTTCAGAGAGCGGCCAAGCCTTGAATCCATCATGCCCTTTGAGAACCTGGATAAGCCGCTCAGCCAGCATCAGCGGGATCTGTAGCTTCCCATAGTGCAGGCGCAGCAATGCGCGAAGCAGCTCCACCTCGCCCCCAATTAGTTCCGCTGCAATGCCGAACACATGACGGAGAATGAAATCCTTGGTGGCGTTGTCGCCCATGCGATCCGGCGGCGACTTGCGCTGGGCCTCAAAAAGCGAATCCAGCAAGCTCCTGTCGAGCTTTTCAATGACCGGATAGCTCAGGTTGGGAAAGAGATCCCCCAAGTTGAATGAAAGCTTGCGGCCCGCCTGGAGTAGGTCGTAAGGCAAGGATTCCAGCTCCGCATCCTGCAAGCGGAGGACTACCACCAGATCGGTGTGCTCACCCCGGTCCCAGATCGAACGGTACTTTGACTCATAGGCGTATCTGAATTCGACCGGGTCACTGAACTCGATCAGGTCGAACCCGCGCCCGCGAAGCTCCAATGCCAGCTTCTCCTCGGTCAGCAGACAATCCGGGTCCGCGACCAGGGTCAGCTTGCTGACGTTGGGTACAAAATCGTTCAGGATGGCGTCTCTCCAACTACTCATTGAGCGCTTCCCTTGATGATCCGCAGCATCAGCAACGACCGGATTTCCGGTACGATCTGCCGCGCTGATTGCAATTCATGCCGCCACTCAGTTTCCTCGGCATCACAGCGAGCCAGACGGTACTGGCGCACTTCGGGCAGCCCCACCCGCTCGATGGCCTTCCGCCGTGAGGTAAAGGCGACCATGCCACGTTCCTCTTCCCGGTTCACCGAAGCGAGGTGCGCTTGCTGCAGGGCGTCGAACAGCTCCTGTCCGGCCTGTTCGGCAGCAATCTGCAAACGCTCATGCGCGGTGATGGATTCATCCTGCCCGAGGGTGGCTTGCACTTCGGCTTCCGCTGTCTGTAGCGCATCCCAGATATGCCGGGCCGTGGGCAGAAACAGTTTGCCTTCCTCGCTCAAGAACACGCTGACATAGCCCCGCCGCACCATGGGGATGCGCAGGAGTTGTGTCTTCTGGTGCATTCCGGCCTGAAGGCGGATCTCAAAGAGCCCCCAGAGTCCGGAGATGCTGGCTGGCAGTCCGCTCACAGTTGCGCAAGGCAATGGCTGACCTGCCGCGATTTGCGGAAGGTTCAAGGCCAGTCCACGGACACGGCTGTTTTCAAGATTGAGCAAGGTTGCATCGGCCAGGCGGTCCGCTTCCCGGGCGTTGAACACGGCCTTGCGATGTTCCTGGCCGTCCGGCCAATTCAGTTCCCACCAGGAGCGCTTGCGGCTGGCCGCGCCGCCGTGAGAATTGAGATAGCCCACCGTCATCCGCTCCACCCAATGGGGCAGCGGATGGGAACGCAGACGCTCAGCCGCCTGCACATCCGGTTCTTCTGAAATGCCATAGATGGCGGAGGCCTCGCGCACCTGCTGAATCTCATCACGAAGCCGGGCCACCGTGTGATCGACGGAGGTTTCGATGCCGTCAGGATTGAGAATGGCCGAGGCGAACACATCCTCGAACATCTCACCGGCCTGGGCGGAGTCAAGTACGTCGCCGGTCTTGTCGATGCCGAACTCGTCGAAGATCACCGAGAGCTTCTGCTCCAGCACTTCGCGGACCCGGAACTCGACCGAATCCTCGAACACGAAATTGATTGCCCGCACTTTCTTGGGCTGGCCGATACGGTCCACACGGCCGATTCGCTGTTCCAGCCGCATTGGGTTCCAGGGGATGTCGTAGTTGATGATGACATGGGCGAACTGCAGGTTCAGGCCCTCACCACCCGCATCGGTGGAAACCAGCACGCGGTGCGATTTGCGGAAGGCGTCCTGGGCCTGCTTGCGTTCCTCCATATCCATGGAGCCGTTCAGGGTGACGACCGATATGCCCCGAGCTTCCAGAAACTCCTTCAGCATCTGCTGGGTCGGCACGAACTCGGTGAAGATCAACACCTTCAGGTCCGGCTCGTTTTCCTCGGCCTGCAGTTCGTAGACCCACTCGATCAACGCCTCGGCCTTGGCGTCCGGTCCAGCCTGTTCGCAGCGAACCGCCGCATCCAGCAGGGTCTCCACATGGCTGCCTTCGCTCTGAAGAGCCGAGACATGGGATTTCAGCAGCTCATCGAGCAGCTCCTGGCCGTCCATGTCGTACAGCTCGTCGAAGTTTTCCGAACCATCCGCGCCGTTTTCCAGCTCCGCCAGGCGCAGGCTGGCTTGCTGTTCGCCTTCCTTTAGCGCCGCGAGCCGCCGTTCCAGCGTAGTGCGGATCGCCCGGGTGCTGGAAACCACCAGGCGCTGCATCAGGATCATCAGGAAGCCGATATGGCGCTTCTTCTCGCGCAGGGCCTGGTTGTAGCCCTCGCGCACATAGTCGGTCACCGCTTCATAAAGGAGCTGCTGAAGGTGATGACGGCTCTCCCAGGCCACCGGGGCCATCTGCGTGCGCCGGGGTTTGAAGAGCGGCTTGCCGTCGGCATCGATGGCCTTGCGCTTCTCGGTACGAATAACATACGGGGCCACCCGCTCGCGGGAGACGCTGTCCATGTCCGGAAAAGCGTCGTCATCCAGCAGGTTCATCAGGCGATGGAAGGCATCGGTCTTCCCCTGGTGGGGAGTCGCGGAAAGGAGCAGCACATAGGGCGCGGCCTCCGCCAACCCCTTGCCGAGCTTGTAGCGGGCGACCTGATCAGTGCTGCCGCCCAGACGGTGCGCTTCGTCCACCACCACCAGATCCCAACCGGCGGTAATCAAATCCTCGAACCGGCTGCGGTTGTATTCGGCAACGCGCTCAGCAGTCCAGCCGCGCCGCTTGTCCATGGGTTTGACCGAATCCAGGGAGACGATGACCTGATCAAACATCGACCAGGCTGAGCTCCGGTGATCCGCCCCTGGAGCCAGGCGTTGCAATGTGCCGATGTCGTCGCCCAGCACGAGCTGGAACTGCTCGTTGAAATGGGTCTGCATTTCCGCCACCCACTGGGTGGCGATACCTTTGGGAGAGACGACCAGGATTCGCCGAACCAGCCCGCGCAGTTTTAGCTCGCGCATGACCAGACCGGCCTCGATGGTCTTGCCGAGACCCACCTCATCGGCCAGCAGGTAGCGCACGCGGTCGCCGGAGATGGCCCGGGACAAGGCGTGGATCTGGTGCGGCAGCGGAATGACGTTGGACTCCATGGGAGCCAGCAGCACATGGCCCTCGGTGGCGCTGGTGGAGCCTTCGAGCACCTCGGCCACCTTGGCTGCGGCTGCCACATAGGCTATGCGCCCGGCTTCAATCTCCGGCTGCAGGTCGGCACTCAGCGGCCGCAAGGCGGAGCGGGGCACGCGCACTACCGCGTCCTGGTTCGGCAACCAGACACGGCACACCGTCTGCCCCCACAAGGTCTGTTCTTCGATGACCTTGCAGGCGCTGTTATGAACGGTGCTATATTGCCAAACATCCTGCATCGGCATCATCCCGGAATTGAAAAATCGTTGTGATAAACCACGGACGCTAACTCGACCGTCCCGTCGGCGCACTCCCAGTAATGAAGATGGAATTCCCTATCGATATCTCGACGCTGCGCCTTATCAGAGCCACGCATTCTTTGCGGATCATTTCCACCTGGCCCTGTCCGCAGAGCATGCACGGCTGGAAGATTGTGCCCTTTGATAGTCTCAACGATTGATCGGAGAATCTTAGGCGGCACGGAATCCCCTTGGTCGGCGCAAACTTGCTGGCACAACTCCCGGAATCTGGCTCCAATGGCTGGAACAATCACGCCACCCCAGTCAGGGGAATCACCTTGAGCAATCTCGTTTTTGAATAGAGCGATTCGGACGGCGAGTTCAATTCCAAGGTCGTCAGACGCGCCAACCAGAATGGCGGATTCATCGAGACAATCGATCAGGCCCCGAAAATCGTCACAGACCAACACATCGCCTTCAAAGAACTCGGGTGGGCACGGCAAAACCGGGATATCGTCTCTGGCATGCTCGAGCTCGTGAATATGGGCTCTTACCTGGATTACCTGTTTGGGCGCTTCTCTCAGTATGAGCGAATGGCCGCCAAGAGGTTGGGAGCAGTGCTTGCGTAGGACGGCGATCAACGTGATGCATCGGGCAAGATCGGACTGGAGGCCGTCGTGTGTTGTCAGCCGAATAACATCCGGATCTGTTTCCAGATGTTCTGCCAAGACATCCTTGACCCGATAGTAGGTTTCAAAGGATGGAGTGATCGCCAGAAGCTGGTTGGCAATTCTCGCAACCGTATTGACGTCGTACTCTACTATGCCATGGGCATTGAACAGTTCTCTGAGTTGCTCCCTCAGTGGATACAATCCGTCGGCAAACAGGGACTCTGAAGCCCGCTCGCTCATGTAAATGGCCACCCAGGGCTCATCAAGCAACTTGCTCCAGTCCAGTAGCGTATCCACATACTGGAAAGCATCATCCTTGGCGCAATCAACATGGGGAACAGCGAGCACGCCTGCGTCAATTGTTACGCTGGGCAGGCTATGCATCTTTATTCCTCCGGCTTGCTTTGCGCTTCATCGCCGCAGCTCTGAGGATTTCCTCGGCCTGCTGTTGGGACTGATCAAAGAATCCTTCCGGCCAGTCTGAGATGGCTCCGTACTCGTTTATCACCACCTCTCGGAAAGCTGAACCCTGCGACGGCTTTTCCACGAAGTAGATCTTGGTCTGACTGTTCAGCTCCTTCTCGGGTGTTGCCGCTGCAATTCGGAAGCGAAGGCGGTCGATGAAATACTCGCTGTGGGTTTCAACAATGCACTGCTTATTGCAGAGCGCCATCGAAAGGAAAAAGTCGCCGAGTAGTGTCTGAACTTTCGGGTGAAGATGCAGCTCCGGCTGTTCAAAAACGAGTGTAGAGTCCGTGTCGGCGAGAAGGCACATGACGAGGATCGGCAGGACCTGGCTGACGCCTACACCCACATGCGTGAGGTCATGCGTGCTATCCGAATTGGAAAGCCCCACCTTCAGCTCGTGCCCCAATTTGCCCTGGTCTCGGCTTTTGACTGAGCTGGCGACTCCCAGATATTGGAGCCAATCGATAACCGCCGCTTCGAGAGTCCGGGTAACTGTTTTACGGTCAACTACCGGCTCTTTGAAATTTACGGACGGGATATAGCGGATCTTCTTGTTTTTATGCAGTTCAAGAATGGAAGCAGTGTGCTCTCCGCGTAGGCCTACGTCATGTGGGTCCGCTGCTGGCGCGAGCGGATACAGCGGTTTGGGAGCATCCCTCAACGGCCCGAGGTATTTCAAGGCAGAGGCGAAGAAATTATCCAGATACCATGTAGCTTCCGTTATCAAGCGAGGTGGCCTGGCTTGGACGAAGGCATGGGTCTCGGGCTTCTCTGCCGTTGATGCCCTCATGGCTTGGTGGATGCGATCAAAAAGATCATCGCGCTCACGCAGGACCTGCTGAACTTTCAGGCGCTCGTCGCGTGGGAGGCTGCGCAACCTTTCATACCAAGACCTGAATGTAAGCGTATCGGCCTCGGAACCGAAGAGTGACTCCTGCCGATACTTGTCCTTGAAAGTCTGATCAAAATCGATTGTGCCTTCGAGGACTTCGCGCAACACCGCAACGATCTCTTCGGAAAGGAGAATCTCCCTTCCCATGTTGCGCCGTAAGCCAATGGCACGACGGCCATCATCCTGAAGAGCCATGGCGATGGCGTTTGCGTCCTCTTCGATGGTATCGATGGCGTAAACAATTCTCTCGGGAAGGAAGTGTCGAAGCATGCAGCCGATTGGCTTGGCCGAGCGAAAGTCATCCTTCACCTCAGCCATGGAGCCATCGTCCAGCTCAACAGCGTAAGCCAAACTGGCGCGTAGCTGATCGTCAATTTCACTGGCGCTGTCGGCTCCTTCAATCTCGGAGATGGCCTTGGTGGAATGATGGATCGATATATCGGCTTTCTGATCCACGTTGTCCTCGTCCCTGGATATGCAGGACAACTGCGTAGCAAAAAGCCGAGGTTGGATTTGGAACAAATCACGCTGGGAGCTCGAAGCATCAGCGTCGAACGAAATCTCACAAGCGATTTCCTGAAGCTGATTGGAGCGCGGTCCATAGTAAATAGCACCACGGGGCGCGAACTGAGACCGCCTGCCTATTGCAGCATCCTGATCCGGAAGTGGCCGACAGGTACATTTGATGGTGATCTGGTCTGAAGCACCACCATTGGATTTCAGGTCGTCAAACTGGCCCAGGCTCGTGAGAGCACCATTCAATACGACAGATCGCGATCCGACCTTATGGGCCAAAGTCTGTGCTACGAGAAGGACGGATTGGATGAACGTGCTCTTCCCGCTGCTGTTTGCGCCAGCGAAGATCGTGAGTGGGCCGAGGTCCAGCTCAGTCTCCTCACGAATCGATTTAAAGTTGAAGACCTTCCATTTGGTGATCATGGGCTATTCCCCTCCCATCCGCGTTACCGCCTGGTCGTACCACATCAGCAGCTTGGGATCTTCTTCCAGAACGTTGTTGGGGATCTTGTCGGCCACGGCGACGATGACGGCGTAATCACGTTCCTGCCAGGCTTTCTTGAATCCGGCGCGGACAGCTTCCAGGCGGAAGACCTTGAGCTTTTTCTTGACCTCTTTGTATTCCTCGAACTCCTTGAGCAGCGCTTTCTCGCGCAGCTTCTCCAGGTCGCCCGCCTTGTTGGGATCGGGCACATACCAGCGGTCGCGGGCCTTGGTGACCAGGGTCGGATCATCCTTGGGCAGGTTGCGCAGCTCTTTCCAGTTGGTTGAGAGGTAGGCGTGGATCTGCTCGGGTACCGGGCCTTTGCCGTCATAGCGAAGGAAGTTCTGCTCCAGCAATGTCAACAGTTCAAGCGGAACTTCGCTCTTGCTCCAACCAGCGGTCTCTTTGAGAAATAAAGGGTGAAGATCTTGGAATGATTGTGGCTTCCTTATTAACTGTTGCTTGAGCCACTGAATGGCAGAGGATTCGTCGATTACAAACAACTGCAGTTGAAGCACTTCCTTAACAGTCATTCGCTTTTTGTCATACATTGCCGCTTGGTCCGGCAAAAAATACATTCCGTCTCTCAATGAAAATCGTTGATCTAAGCCAGAGTAGAAGTCCGAGGCAGACAGAGGTACAGCTACGCCTCTTTGGACATGAAATGCGACCATTCGGTCGAACAGAAGGTAATTTTGTCTTTCAGCTATAACCTCAACTTGGCTATCCTTTGAAACAAAAACGGGTAGCTGGCCAAGATGAGTGCGTATGAAGTCCCAAACACCGTCTTCGGTTCCGGCCTCAAGTTCAAAGCGATCCTCAAGACCACCATTTGGTCTATATGCAGATATGACTAAGTCTTGCTTAACAGCTCCGGCTGTTGTCATCTGCTTGTATGTTCCTTGCCCCTTATCAAGAATCCGCACGTCAGCTATCACAAAGCCAGCTATCCCGAGAGATTCTTGAATAACATTCCAAACTGCGTTCTTACTATTGTGGAACGCGATGGTAATCCACCTTCCCGGCTTAAGGACTCGAAAAAGCTCGCCAAACGACCTTGTCATTAAGTCTTTGTATTCATTGAGGCCTTTGCTCTGTTTTCCTGAAATTATTGCCTCGTAGTCTTGCTTAGTGAAAACCTTGAGCCATGCCTCATACAGAAAGCTCAACTCGGAATAAATGATGTTGTCTCCGAATGGCGGATCAATAAAGATATAGTCAACGCTACCTGACGGGATATGCTGTAGATTGGTTCCTGATTGTGTGCTTGAAATTGTCCTGCCTGGCTGTTTTTTCAGTTCGAAGACATTGGAGATGTCTTTGACTTTCCCTTTAGCAAGTACAAAAATATTTCGCTCAGCAGAGACACTTGGGAACTGCAAGGTGTTATATGTCTGGCCAGCTAGATTTATTTTCCCGCCCTTGAAGCCTACATTGTGCATTCGACTGCCGGTTTTTACTGCGAACGAAGTGCATAAAAAGGCCATTTCATGAGGGTATGAGCTTTTTTGTGCTGCTGCAAATAGCTCAGATAGTGCAATCAAATTACGCTTCGTCCAAAAATGATGGACGTGAGTTATGCCAAAATGGATTCCGGCCCTAAACATATCGCCCCACCTTTCGCCATTGAACATCATTGGGGCCGATGGCGAAAACGAAGTGGGTTTCAAGCTATTGATGCGAGACATTAGCTCTCGATCAAATTTAGATGGATGCTTTGAAAAAGTCTTATTTCCTACGCGAGCCTGGATTAGAACCAAATCTTGTCGGTTTTGTTTTATAGAAGTCTTTAACTCATCATCCCAATATGTTGTATGCGCCCGACCGGAAGCTGTTTTTTTAATCTCCCTTCCACATTTTGGGCACTTCATTTCTGCGTTGAAACCTTGAGATCCCTCATCAAGCGCCGGGTTCCAAAGAAGCACCTCCTCACCACATTCACAAAAAACTACATCAGACCACAATCCGTATTCGAAGCTTCCCTTCGATTTGCCACCGGGAATGTCAGTCTCATACATCCAGCCCAAATTTTTTTCCGTTTCATTCAGGAGTCTCTCCGCACATTTTTGGAAGGTTCGTGAACTAAGGCTGGAATTGAAGTTTCTTTGCAAAAAAGTTGCGAATGGAGACAAATCGACCATGATCGCATGGCGTGTTCCCCATGAGGGCTGTTCTCGCCCGGTTTCTCGCCAATAGTCTTCGATTGCTCTTTTCAGGTCTGATGGAGGCTCAGAGCACGCTTGTGCTGCAACTCCGGTCATCCCGGTGCCGGCGAAGCAGTCTAAAACCACATCGCCAGGTGAGGTGTAATTCAAAATATATCGGACAATAGCTCGATACGGGACTTTCGTGTGATATGTATGCGCCATGCATACTGGATCTTGCTTCCCCTCGCTTACATCGGCCGCAAAAGGTTCCCTGTGGTAGTGGTAGCCATCGGGCTGTTCCGGCTTTTGCGCCTCCCAATCGGCGATGAAGTCGGCGATCCACGGGTTCGGGCAGGCGGTGTAATACGGCGGATCGCTCAGGTTCAGGATGTCCTCGTCGCTGCCGATGGGAAAGCCTTCGATCTTGCGGAACTCCGGGTCCTGCATCTTCTTGCGCAGCTCCTCGGTAAAGTGAGCACGGCGGGCCTCGTCGTTCTCGAACGTCATGCCGAGACAAGTCACCGGGCCGGAGGGCTTCTGCGGCTCTTCAAGCAGCGAGTCGAACAAACTGTTTTCTTTCATCTTCATAATCCTTGGCTTTCGTCTTGTGTCTCAGCTTGGTTACTTCGCGGGTGACCAAGCTCGACGGAGTTGGTCACTCGCTTAGTCACTCTTATTCCATGACGATCCGCACCTTGGCCGGGTCCTTGCCCTTGGTGAGCTGATCAATGTACTCCTCAAAGCGTTTCTTCATCTCCGCCGGGGTGGCCGGGCCGTCGGTGACCTGCAGGGCCTGTTGCAGCTCCTGCGCCTTGACGGTGACCTTGACCAGACCGGAGAGCACTTCCTTCAGGGCGTGAACAAAGTTGCTGTCCAGCGGCACCGGCAGTTCCTTCGTCTTGATGAAGGCTTCCAGGGGCTCGCGGTCGTCGATCTTCAGCAGATCCATGTTGGCCTGGGTGATCGGGTCCTCCAAGTTGCTGAGGATGGTAGAGGTCCAGGCAGCCACCATGGCGTCGAGCTGGGCGTCCATCTGGTCGATCATCTGCGAGCCTGCCGAAGCAAAGGTTTCCACCGAAGGCCGGAACCCGCAATGCGGGCAGATCGGCGAGGCGTCGAGGTTTTGCTCGGTCAGGGCGAAGCAGCTCTTCAGCCCGGCCAGGCGGTTCTGGTAATCGGTGAGCTGCTGCCGTGGCATCAGGTCGATACCCGCCAGTTTGAGCAGGGTTTGCAGGCGCTGGTCGTTGAGCAGGCCCGCCTTGCGCTTGTCGTCGTTCACGCCCAGCCGGGCCTTGGTATGCAGACCGATGTAGGCGACGGTGTAATCCTTCTTCAGCTTTTGCAGCTTGGCCCCGATGGACTGGGACTGGCTGGCCAGCTCGGTCAGGTCGGCCTGCTTAAGGGCATCCAGCACGTCCTGCCGGGTGGTCTTCATGCGATCCACCCAGTCATGCTCGGCGGGCAGCACCGCCTCGGCGGTGGAGAGCCAGGATGCCGTCGGGCTGTGGTCCATGATGAACTCGCGCAGGGCGTCCAGCTCGTCCAGGGCCTTCACGGCCTTTTCATGGGCCAGCACTTCGGGTGCGCTGTAGCGGAAATTCTTCAGCTTGCCGGGCGAGGAGTAGGCCTGGAGCGATTCAAAGAAGCCCTTGGCCTCGTCCAGCCCGCTGGCCTGGCTGGCCAGGTCGGTTCCCGCGAGCAGGTCCAGGCCCCAGAAGGAGAGCCCTTCGCGCAGGGTCTGCTGGGTCATGACGATGCGCTTGACGATCTTGCCCACCGCCTGCTGCAGGTTCTGCACCGGCTCGTCCTTGCCCTGGGTGACAAGCTGGGCCATGCCCGGCGTCATGCCGAGCAGTTCGAACAGCGCTTTGAGCGCGGGCAGGTTCCATTCCTTGGGTTGCTCCAGGTGCTTGAAGCGGACCAGCTCGTCCATGCCGGTCGCGGCAAGCTGCTGTAGTCCGGTGGCGTCAAACTTTTTGCCCGGAATGGCGAGCACGATGTCGCCGGAATAGACCAGCGAAGCCAGGATGACCGCCACCCATTCCGGCTCAAGCCGACCACCGCCGGGGTTCATGTATTCCAGCCCGTGGTCGTCCTGGATGATCTCGCTGCGGTTGACTACCTGGCCGTGCCCCTTGGCCTTGACGGTATCGAGAATGAACTTGGTGTACTTCGACTTGTAGGGGTCGATCTTCTCGCCGTCGAGCAGCTCCAGGGCGTCCAGCACGGCGGTGGCCTGCTTGGTGCGGTTCTGCCCGGCGATGGCTCGCAGGGCGTCTTGCGCTGCCTGGGCGCGGTTGTTGCCGGTGATCAGGACCGAGAAGAACGGGTAGTCCGGGGCCTGGTTCTCGAAGTTCGGTGCCAGGCAGACACCGGCGATGGTGTTCACCAAGTCGCGGAAGTTGATAGTCTCGTGAGGCGACAGGCCCGACAGGTCGCGGATGGATTTGCCCTTGGCCCATTCGGTCATGGACTTGGCACGGCCCTGATAGGTGACCTCGAAGGCATCGCTCATGTGCTTCTGCAGCCACTGGACCAGCTTCTTCAGGAAACCGTTGGCCTTCGATTCATAGGTGGCCTTGGCATGGCCCGATGAGGTGGCTGCAAGATCCAGTGCGGCCGCATAGCTCTTCAGCGCAGTCTGGAATTCCTCGTCGGTGCCTTTCAGGCGGAAGAAGACCTCGTCGTTGACCTTGTCATCCTTGAAGCGCGGCGGATCGTTGGGCTGGATGAAGTAGAGGTAAAAGTCCCGCTGCGGCACGGCGGTGGAACGCTCGTTCGGTGCCCCGAAAAAGAGGTAGCCGGAGCGGGCTGCCTTGTGCTCCTGCCAGACCAGTTCGTGCTGCCAGATTTTGTAGCCGGTCACATAGGTGGCGTCCTGGCATTCCATGACCCGCTTGAGCGCCTCGTAATAGAAGCGGTCGAGCTGAGCCTGGCCCAGGCTTTCGGCCCGCTTGTCGATCAGGGCGTCGAAGTCGTCGGTCTTCTTCAGGTCGAGATAGAACTGGCGGTTGTCGGCATTGAAGGAGATGAACTGGCCGCTGACCGTTTTGTGGATCTCGCGCAGGACCGTTTCCACATGGGTCTGCAGATCCTTGTCGGGCTCATCGCTGCCCAGCTCGGCGATCAGCGGATCGAACAGGCAGAGACGGTCGCGCAGTTCCTCGGCGGACGCGCCCATGGGGGCATAGATGTCGCCGGTGGTGAGGCGGTGGACGGACAGCGCATGGATCAGGCGCAGCGCCATCGGCTTGTATTGTTTGCGGGTGATGGCGTTCTCGATGCGGGATTCCAGAACCTGGCTGCAATCAATGACTGCCCGGATTTCGGGAATGGCGCGGAACGAAGCGTTCTGCTTGAGGGTACCCCAATAGCTGTCGAAGGCGATCAGGCCGGGTTCGTCCTGCGGCACGTCCTTGCCAAGAATGCCTTTCATGCCCATGGACAGGGTCTTGAGCACCTCGCGCTTTTCCACCACGGTGACCCGCTCGAAGGTGTCGATGTAATCGGGATGCACCGGGAAGAGCCGGACAAACTCGTCCATGCGCTCATTGAGCCCGCCGTAGTATTTGGCAAAAGGCATCAGGTAGTCGCGGATCTTGGCCTGTTGCTCGGTGGTCTTCTTGAGCAGACGCTCGGCCACGACGAATTTCACATCGCTGCGGGCAATGAGGATCTGCTCGAAGCGGTCCTTCACCCGGCGGATGCTGTCGGCGACAAAAGCGAAGCGCGGGCTGTCGAAAATGGCTTCCTGGACACCGGCCATGAAGCGGAAGCGCAGGTCCTTGCAGACCTCGCCGACCTCGCGGAGGAAGTTGAGGTCGAGGATCAGCTCCTGGTCCTTGCGTGTGCGCAGGTAGTCGAGCAGCTCGTCGACCACCAGCAGCAGGCCGTGTTCGGGGAAGACCTCGCCGAACTTGGCCATCATGTCTTCGAAGGCCCGCTTGTGGCTGGTAATGGTCCCGGCTTCGGGGAACACATACTCCACGCCGAGTTTTTCGAGATGCTCTTCCAGTTCGGCCACCAGGATGTCGCGCAGGGACATGGTGGTGGCTCCGATCTCGGTACGGATAACCTTGAAACGCCCGGCGATCTGAGAGGCTGCGTCGCGGACACCATCGTTCTTCAGCCCTTCCAGCAGGGAGGCATCTGCGGCAAGGCTGGAGACCACCGACATCAAGTGCGACTTACCGGTGCCGTAGTTACCGACGACCAGCAGGCCCTTGTTGTCGACCGGCTGGTCGAACTGCATCTGAGGAATGACAAGCTGGGTGAGCCGTTCGGCCATTTCCTCGGAAATGACATAGGTGTTCACGAGGGTGTGTGCGGCGCTCGATTTGTCCGCGTCACGCAACTGAACGACCGACTCAATCGGGTCGAATTGGATAAGGTCTCCGTATTTCATGCTTGTCCTGCCTCTCTATTATTTTTTGCCGAATCGACCGTGGCCGTGCCATCCATGCCCACAATCAGCGCATCGACCGAGTCATAGCTGCGGTACTCGGGATGGCCGGTTTCGGCGTACAAAAGCCTCCCGGAATTCATGATTCCGTTCCACGAAGCCACCACGGCCCGATTTCTCGAAATGGACTGCAGCAGGCGCAAGGGGTCCTGCTGGAGATCCTTGTCGAAGAGGATCTCGAGATTATCCAGCACCACCGGTGCTTGAGCCTGGTCCGCGATCTGATCGAGGATGCCCGGCAACCGAAGCGACCGCTGCTTTGCCGTCAGCTCAAGCAGTTCGCCTGAAAGCGCCAGATTGACGTTGACGACAGATGAGCCGAATTCCTCGGCAATATCCCGAAGAACGCCGGTCTTGCCGGAACCGGTCTCACCCACCAGCAACACCAGACGGTGATACAAGCCTTCGGCTGCCTGGAGGGATCGTTTTATCTTGTCGTGAATCGGCTCGGCCATGGTCGCTCCTTATTGCTCGGTGTCCGGCTTATCGGATTTGTCAGCCGCACCGCCGGAGCGGACCCATTCGTCCACTTCGTCTTGTTTGAACATCCAGCGACGGCCGACGCGATGACCGGGCATAGCCCGTTGTTCGATCCACTTGTAGACCGTCTCGTTGCTTACATTCAGGTATTTGCAAATGTCATCGACCGTCAGCCATCTCTCATCCATAGCCTTCGTCCTTCGTTCATCATGTTTTCGGTAAAAGCCCGAAGGTCTCCGGGAAACCCGAAATCCGGACACAGTGCCGCAAATTAACCTCCATAAACTACATTGATGGATTGCCAAAATCAAGCGTTTTGTGCCGATTAGTACCGACTTTTCCGAAAAAGTGCCTGATTGTCGTTGGTGATCCGGTTGCCGTTCTGAGAAGGGGCCCGCTCGTATAAGGGGATCGCCCCTCCAGCAGGCACTGTGCGACCTAGCGCCAAGCAGCCACCGCGGTGACGACCTCGGCCAGCACCGCGAATGCATCGGCTTCGGTCGGAGAGAAGTAGGCACACCGCGCCAGCAGGGTTTCCACATCAGTGACCGGCCTGTCTTGTTCTAACAGCCAGGTCCTGGACTCCCGGCCTTGTCCGGAAACGGCGCTACGCCAACCATCGAGGCAAATCCGGTGCGCCGCCCGTTCCGATTCTTTGCGGCACACCCCGGCCTCACGCCGCAGCATCCCGCCATCCAGACGACTGCGGAACGGCGTGATGACACCCCTTGGCAACCTGACGACCGCCTGCCGCCGTGTGCCGGCCCTGGCCTTGGCGCTGACCATCGCGCTGGCCAGCGCATCGCCCGCATCGGCCGACGATGCCAGCGCTGAACACGAGCAACTGGCGGCCCTTGCCCGCCAACTCAACCTGATCGACCGCCTCGCCGAGCACGCCGCCAATTCCGCCCCGCAGGAACGCGCCCGCTATCACTTCGACTACGCCCGACTGCGCGCAGACCTGAAGCGCGTTCGCGCCGGCCTGCAGGACTACCTCGTGCCCCAGCGCGCCCAGCCGCGCGATCCCGTCCCGCTGGCCGGCGACTATGTCCGCCGCGACCGCGCCGACGACGAGGAGCCGTCGCCATGACGCCCTCTGCCGATCAGGTCGCCGCCTTCCAGGCCAACGGCGGCTTTGCGCCTTCGGCCGTCTCTGCCGTGGTGCTCGCTTTCGTGTTTGCCGTGTTGCTGCTGTGGGGCGTGTGGGCCATGCGCACCGCCTACGTCGGCTGGGCCGAGCACCGCATCACTGAACGTCAGTTCCTCGGCGTCATCGTGCGCTTCGTGGCGATGTACCTGATGCTGACCTTCTTTCTCCTCTCCTGACCGTCACGAAGGGCCATACGCCATGAACACGCCACCGACACCCCATCGCATTCCGTCCCGCATCGCCGCTCCGCTGCTGCCGCTGGCGCTCGCGGGCCTGCCGCTGTCGGCCTTCGCGCAGGGCCTGCCGACCATGGAAGACCCATCGCGCGGCCAGGGCAGCGGCATCCTGCAGACCTTGCAGAACTACGGCTACGACATCGTGCTGCTGATCGCGCTGCTCGTGGTCGCCTCGATGTTCGTCGGTGTCTGCTATCACGCCTACACACGCTATTCGGAGATCCACACCGGCCGCGCCACCTGGGGCCAGTTCGGCCTGACGGTCGCCGTGGGCGCGATCCTGCTGGTGGTCGGCATCTGGCTGCTCACCAAGGCCACCGGCGTGCTGTGAGGGCGGCAAGCGATGGCCGTCCCTTCGGAGACCCCGCGCGACACGCTGGTGACCTTCCTGCCTCACCGGCTGAACCGCCAGCCCGTGGTCGTGCGCGGGCTGACCGCCGACGAGTTGTGGATCTGCGCCGGCCTGTCGGCCGCAGCCGGGTTCGCGCTCGGCCTGCCGCTGGCCTGGCTCACGCACACCATCGCCATGGTGCCCACCCTGATCGTCGCCGGCATCGCGCTGGGCGTCTTCGTCGGCGGCGGCTTCCTGCGCGCGCAGAAGCGCGGCCGGCCCGACACCTGGCTGTACCGGCAGCTCCAGTGGCGGCTGGCATTGCGGCACCCGGCGCTGGCAGCGCTCCTGGGCGGCCAGCGCCTCATCACCCGCTCGGGCTATTGGACGACCCGGCGCAACGCCGATCGAGGTGCGCCATGAGCGCGCCCGCACGGCCGCCCGAAGGGCGCGCGAACCTCCCTCGGGGAGGATGTCGCGTCAGCGACAGGAGGGTAGTTCAGTGAGCCGTTTCAAGAACGAGGTTGCGCACCTGCAGGCGCACTTGAAGACGCTGCGCCTGGGGGCCGGCGCGTTGTTCGTGGTGGCGCTGCTGCTCGGCTTCGGCTGGTGGAGTGCGCCGAAGAGTCTGACCATCCATGTGCCGCCGGACCTGCGCTCGGGCAGCACGCGCAAGTGGTGGGACGTGCCGCCCGAGAGCGTGTATGCCTTCTCGTTCTACATCTGGCAGCAGATGCAGCGCTGGCCCACGAACGGCGAAGAGGACTATCCGCGCAACCTGCGTGCGCTGTCGGCCTACCTGACGCCGAGCTGCCGGGCCTTCCTGCAACAGGACTACGAGTACCGGCGCGCCAGTGGCGAGCTGCGTCAGCGCGTGCGCGGCATCTACGAGATTCCCGGCCGCGGCTATGGCGACGCTCCGGCCACGCGCGTCAAGGTGGTTTCCGACCGCGATTGGATCGTCACGCTCGACGTGAGCGCGGACGAATACTACGGCTCCGAGCAGGTCAAGCGCGCCCTGGTGCGCTACCCCATCAAGGTCGTCCGGCTGGACATCGACCCCGAGCGCAACCCCTTCGGCCTGGCGCTGGACTGCTACGCCAGCGCACCCCAGCGCATCGAACCGCCGCCGACGCCGACCCAGGCCGGCGCGCCCGCCAACGCCTCCGGCCACCTGCAGGGAGACTCCCCATGAAGTCCGTTAACTGGTCGGCCCTGGCCGGCATCCTGCTGATCCTCGGTGTCGTGCCGGCCAGCCAGGCCGTGGAAATCCTGCGCTGGGAGCGCCTGCCCCTGCCGGTGCCGCTGGTGGTCGGTCAGGAGCGCGTGGTCTTCATCGACCGCAATGTGCGCGTCGGCGTGCCGGCCAGCGTCGGCGACCACCTGCGCGTGCAGAGTGCCGGCGGCGCGATCTACCTGCGGGCGAGCGAGCCGATTCCGCCCACGCGGCTGCAACTGCAGGACGTGGAATCCGGCGCGCTGATCCTGCTCGACATCGCCGCCGAGCCGGCGAAGGACGGTCAGGCGCCGCTGGAGCCGGTGCGCATCGTGGAAGCGGAAGCCCCCGCGAAGCGCTACGGCGGCGGTGCGGCAAGCGGCGCGGACGAGCAGGCCGACGCGCCCGCAGACAAATCCGTTCCCCGGCGCGAGACGCCGGTACCGGTCGTGCTGACGCGCCATGCCGCACAGAACCTGTACGCGCCGCTGCGCACCGTCGAGCCGGTTGCCGGCATCGGGCGCGTGAACCTGCGCCGTGGCCTCGCGCTGGACACCTTGCTGCCGACGCTGCCGGTGCACGCGCGGGCATTGGCCGCGTGGCGCCTGGAAGACCAGTGGGTGACGGCCGTGCGCCTCACCAACACCTCGGCGCGTTGGCTCGACCTCGACCCGCGCGCCCTGCAGGGGAACTTCGTGGCGGCGACCTTCCAGCATCCGAACCTGGGGCCGGCCGGCACCCCGTCCGACACCACGGTGCTCTACCTGGTCACGCGCGGCCACGGCCTGGCCGAGTCGCTGCTGCCGGCGCTGAGCCCGATCGATGCCACCGCGAACCTGCCGCCGGCCGCCGCGGCCGGCTCGACCGGAGGAGCGCGCGATGAAAAGTAATCCGCTGCTCAAGTGGCTGCTGATCCCGATGGCGCTGCTGCTGGTGTTCGTCGGCGTCAAACTGTTCTCCGGCGCCCCCGGCGGCCAGCCCGCCCCCAAGGCCGCGGCCAGTACGCTCACGCCCGAGGAGATGAAAGCCCTGGGCATCGCAGGCGACACGCCGCGCGATACCGTCGCCACGCTGGTGGCCCAGGTGAAGCAGTTGCGCACCGAGCTGCAGAGCGCGCTCGGCGACAACAAGCAGCACAAGGCCGAGAACGAGCGCCTGCGTGCCCGGGAAAGCGCGATCGACCAACGCATCCAGAGCGCGCTGGAAGGCGAGCGCAACCGTCTGGAGCAGGAACGCACCCAGGTGGCCAGCGACAGGCAGCAGACCGAGGGGCTGATGCAGGATCTGCAGCGGCAACTGGACGGCCTTGCGGGCAAGGGCGGCCCGTCCGACCTGCCCGTCGGGCTGGGGCTGGAGGAGGGTGACGGCCAGCGCTTCGACCGCGGCACCAGTAACACGCAGTGGGTCGAGCCCGACGATGCCAAAGTGGACGCCACGAGCGGGAGCAAAGCGCCGGGCTTTCCATCGAGCTTCGGGCCGGCCCAGAAAAGCCTGTCGGCCACGGTGGAATCCGTCGCCGACGTTGGCAGCCGCGCGGTGGGCGCATCCACGAGGGCCGTGTACACCGTGCCGTCGAACTCCACGCTCATGGGGTCGATTGCCATGACGGCGCTGATCGGGCGCGTACCGATCGATGGAACCGTCAACGACCCGTACCCGTTCAAGGTGCTGATCGGCCCGGACAACCTCACGGCCAACGGCATCGACATCCCCGACGTCGCCGGCGCCGTGGTCAGCGGCACGGCCTCGGGCGACTGGACCCTCTCGTGCGTGCGCGGGCAAATCCGCTCGGTCACGTTCGTGTTCCAGGACGGCACCATCCGCACGGTGCCGGAGGACAGCAGCAAGGGCAGTAGCAGCGGCGGCAACTCGGGGCACAACGGCGCCAGCATCCAAGGCGGCCTGGGCTGGATCAGCGACCCCTACGGCATTCCCTGCGTCAGCGGCGAGCGGCGCAGCAACGCCCAGCAGTACCTGGGCAGCCAGGCACTCATCACCGCGGCCGGCGCCGGCGCGGCCTCGCTCATCAAGTCCGACAACGGCAGCGTGGCCGTGGTCGCCAACAGCAACGGCTCGCTGGGCACCGTCGGCATCAGCGGCAACGAAGCGATGGGCCGCATCCTCGCGGGCGGCGTGCGCGACATGGCCGATTGGGTCAACAAGCTCTACGGCCAGGCCTTCGCGGCGGTCTACGTGCAGCCTGGCGCCAGGGTGGCCGTGCATCTGGAGCAGCCGCTCGACATCGACTACGACGCCAAGGGGCGTCGGGTCCACCACCGCACCGGAGAAGCCCATGCCTCGGATCTGGATTGACGCGGCCGCCGTGCTGCTGGCGGCCACCCTGCTCGGCGGCTGCGCTACCAGCAAGGAGAAGCTGCTGCCGCACGGCGACAGCACCATGCTCGACATCTGGCATCAGGAGACCGGCGGCAGCGCGGGCGGCGGCCAAGCCGCCCGGCAACTGCTCGATGCGCGCCAGGGCCTGCGCCGGCCGCTGACCGAGGCCGCTGTGCAGGCAACGCCCGGCATGCAGGCGCGCTACACCCGTACCGCGCAGAACGAGATTTACCGCCAGTTCCACCGCCTGCCGAACCCCGACCTGGTGATGTACGTATTCCCGCACCTGGCGGGCACCGACCCGGTGCCGGTGCCCGGCTACAGCACGGTGTTCCCGCTCTACCAGCGCGTGCAGTACGCGATGCCGGGCGAGCGCGTGGAGGACTACTGATGGCCTGGTGGTCACGCAAGCCCGGCGCATCGCCTGCTGACGCCGCGGATGCGACCGATGATGCCTGGGCACGGCACGTAACGGCCTTGGCGGCACAGGGTGTCGCCGAGCCGGGCAGCGCGCTCGGCCGGGGCCGGCGCAGACCGGCCACCCAGGCCGACCACGATGCGCTCTATGGCGTCGCGCCGTCGTTCGCGGACTTGCTGCCCTGGGTCGAGTACCTGCCCGGCAGCAAGTGCATGTTGCTGGAAGACGGCCAGTCGGTGGCGGCCTTCTTCGAACTGGCGCCGGTCGGCACCGAGGGCCGCGAGATGGCCTGGCTATGGCAGGCGCGCGATGCGCTGGAGAACGCCCTGCAGGACTCCTTCGACGAGTTGGACGACAACCCTTGGGTGGTGCAGCTCTACGCCCAGGACGAGGCCGACTGGGACAACTATCTGCGCTCCCTGGCGAACTACCTGCAGCCGCGTGCGCAGGGCAGCGCGTTCAGCGACTTCTACCTGCGCTTCTTCGCCCATCACCTGCGGGCCATCGCCAAGCCGGGTGGCCTGTTCGAGGACACCACGGTGACGCGCCTGCCGTGGCGCGGCCAGATCCGGCGCGTGCGCATGGTGGTCTACCGCCGCACGTCCGCCGCCCCGGCCTCGCGGCGCGGCCAGTCGCCCGAGCAGGCGCTGACCACGATCTGCGACCGCCTCGTCGGCGGGCTGGCGAATGCCGGCGTGAAGGCCCGGCGTCTCGGCGCGGCGGACATCCACGCCTGGCTGCTGCGCTGGTTCAACCCGAACCCGACCTTGCTCGGCGCCACTGCCGAAGACCGGGAACGCTTCTACGCGCTGACCCGCTACCCGGAAGAGCGGGAGGAGGGCGAGATCGAACTCGCCAGCGGCACCGACTTCGCGCAGCGCCTGTTCTTCGGCCAGCCACGCTCGGACGTGCCGAACGGCCTGTGGTTCTTCGACGGCATGCCGCATCGGGTGATCGTGATGGATCGCCTGCGCACGCCACCCGTGACGGGCCATCTGACGGGCGAGACGCGCAAGGGCGGCGACGCCATGAACGCGCTGTTCGACCAGATGCCCGAGGACACGGTGATGTGCCTGACGCTGGTCGCCACGCCCCAGGACGTGCTGGAGGCACACCTCAACCACCTCGCCAGGAAGGCCGTCGGCGAGACCCTGGCCTCGGAGCAGACCCGGCAGGACGTGCAGCAGGCGCGCGGCCTGATCGGCAGTGCGCACAAGCTCTACCGCGGCGCGCTGGCGTTCTACCTGCGCGGCCGCGACCTGGCCCAGCTCGATGCGCGCGGCCTGCAGCTCGTCAACGTGATGCTCAACGCCGGCCTGCAGCCGGTGCGCGAGGAAGACGAGGTGGCGCCGCTGAACAGCTATCTGCGCTGGCTGCCGTGCGTGTTCGATCCGGCTGCCGACAAGCGCCAGTGGTACACCCAGCTCATGTTCGCGCAACATGCGGCGAACCTGGCGCCGGTCTGGGGCCGCAGCCAGGGCACGGGGCATCCGGGCATCACGTTCTTCAACCGCGGCGGCGGGCCGATCACCTTCGATCCGTTGAACCGCCTCGACCGGCAGATGAACGCGCATCTGTTCCTGTTCGGCCCCACGGGTTCGGGCAAGAGCGCGACGCTCAACAACATCCTGAATCAGGTGACGGCGATCTATCGGCCGCGCCTGTTCATCGTCGAGGCGGGCAACAGCTTCGGCCTGTTCGGCGACTTCGCCGCACGGCTGGGTCTCACCGTGCATCGGGTGAAGCTCGCGCCCGGCGCGGGCGTCAGTCTGGCTCCGTTCGCCGACGCCTGGCGCCTGGTCGATACGCCGAGCCAGGTACAGACGCTGGACGCTGATGCGCTCGACGAAGACCAGACCGATGCCGGCATGGCCGTGGAAGGCGATGAGCAGCGTGACGTGCTCGGCGAACTGGAGATCACTGCACGGCTGATGATCACCGGCGGCGAGGACAAGGAAGAAGCGCGCATGACGCGCGCCGACCGCAGCCTGATCCGCCAGTGCATCCTCGATGCGGCCCAGCGCTGCGTAGCGGAGAAGCGCACGGTACTGACCCGCGACGTGCGCGAGGCGCTGCGCGAGCGCGCCCGCGACGCCACGCTGCCTGAGATGCGGCGCGCACGGCTGCTGGAGATGGCCGACGCCATGGACATGTTCTGCCAAGGCGTGGACGGCGAGATGTTCGACCGGTCCGGCACGCCGTGGCCCGAGGCGGACATCACCATCGTGGATCTCGCCACCTTCGCGCGCGAGGGCTACAACGCCCAACTCTCGATTGCCTACATCTCGCTCATCAACACCGTCAACAACATCGCCGAGCGCGACCAGTTCCTGGGCCGCCCGATCATCAACGTGACGGACGAAGGCCACATCATCACGAAGAACCCGCTGCTCGCGCCCTACGTGGTCAAGATCACCAAGATGTGGCGCAAGCTCGGCGCCTGGTTCTGGCTCGCCACGCAGAACCTGGACGACCTGCCGAAAGCGGCCGAGCCCATGCTCAACATGATCGAGTGGTGGATCTGCCTGTCGATGCCGCCCGATGAAGTCGAGAAGATCGCGCGCTTCCGCGAACTCAACGCTTCGCAGAAGGCGCTGATGCTCTCGGCCCGCAAGGAGGCCGGCAAGTTCAGCGAGGGCGTCATCCTGTCCAAGTCGATGGAAGTGCTGTTCCGCGCCGTGCCGCCCAGCCTCTACCTGGCGATGGCGATGACCGAGCCCGAAGAGAAGGCCGAACGCTTCCAGTTGATGCAGCAGCACGGCATCAGCGAGCTGGACGCCGCCTTCCGCGTGGCCGAGAAGATCGACCGTGCGCGGGGCATCGAACCGCTGGCGCTGGATACGTTGGCCTGACGGGAGCGACACGATGCGCCTGCCCTCATTCGCCCGCCGTCATCCCTGGATCGGTCTGCTGATCGTGGTGACGATTGCGGTTGCCTCGTGGATGCTGCTGCGCGCGCCGCATCCGGCAACCGAGTCCATGCCCCTGGCCGCCGCCGGGTCCGAGGGGCCGAAACCGGCTGGCCCGCCCTGGCTGTATGGCCGTGCCGATGCGCGCTTCACGGTGGTCGGCTACGCCGACCTGGAGTGTCCGTACTGCCGGGCCTACTTCCCCGAACTCAAGCGCTGGATCGACGCCCATCCCGAGGTGAACTGGCAGTGGCACCACCTGCCGCTGTCCATGCACGAGCCGGCCGCGACTGCCGGGGCACGCCTGGCCGAGTGCGCGGGCGAGACGGGCGGACACGCCGCGCTTTGGCAGGCAGTGGCCTGGCTCTACGCAAACACCCGTGGCGACGGCCAGGGCCTGCCGGAGGGCCTGCGCTATCCCGACCTCACGCCGGCCATGCAGGGTTGTCTCGACAGCGAGCGCCCCGATGCCGTCATCCGTGCCCAGGCGGCGGAAGCAGCACAGCAGGGCATCGCGGCCACGCCGGCCCTGCAACTGCGCGACCGCGAGTCCGGCAAGACCCTCCTGCTGCACGGTCCCGTCGAAGGCGATGCCTTGCTGTCGGCCATCGACCTGCTCGCCGCCGGCAGCACGACCGCGGCCGAACCCGCCCATTCCCCAGACATGCCCGCCGGCGTCGCCGGTGACATGCCCAGGTAGCCATCGATCTTCAAGGCTGCGGCGCGGCTCGTCCGCGTTGATCGAAACCCGTTCGCATCGCATCCCTTGACGCGAACAGCCACCGCATCCGCGGTGGTGGATGCCCGCTCGTCACCTGTTCCATCCCCATCGTCCCCCGGAGGGTGTGCCCTCCTGGGGCAGGCGCCCTCCGATCTCATCCATTGGAGGTTCGCCATGTCTCTTGCCATCGCCGACTCCCGCCCGGAGTCGCTCACCCTGATCGCCGCCCAGCACGAAGACTGGATCATCCAGCAGGCCATCACCCTGCTGGAGAACCGCGTGTTCAAGGCCGGTCCGGCGCTGGGCAGTCCCGCCGCCGTGCGCGACTACCTGCGCCTGAAACTGGTCGCGGAGCCGAACGAAATCTTCGCCGTCGTGTTTCTCGACAACCAGCACCAGGTGCTCGCCTACGAGCCGCTGTTCAAGGGCACGGTCGACCAGACTTCGGTGTATCCGAGGGTGGTGGTCCAGCGTGCGCTGGCGCTCAACGCTTCGGCGCTGATCCTGGCGCATCAGCATCCCTCGGGGAACACCGAGCCCTCGGCCGCTGATCGTGTGATCACCGAGCGGCTGAAGAGCGCCCTGGCCACCGTCGATGTCCGGGTGCTGGATCACTTCATCGTCGGCAAGGGCAGCCCGTACTCGTTCGCCGAAGCCGGCTTGTTGTAGTCCGCAGGCGCCCCTTCCGGGGGCGCCTTGCGTCTTGCCCCTATCCACACGTTCGCGATGCGCTCTGATGGTCGCGACTTTCGGAAGCTTGGAAGGCTTGTGGGATAGGCGGCTGAACCGGCCTTTACCTGTTGAGAAGCACACCTTTGCATGGCAGAATCTGCATATTTTCTAGTTGCCAGCAACGCGAATGTCTGCCGTCACCGCCATCCAGTACACTCAGGACCAGATGCGCACGCTAACCGGCGTGTCCGTCGAAACGGTGCGGCATTGGCGCAAGACCGTGCCCTACTTGGCGTCCAAGACCGGGAAGGCTGCCCGATTCACCTTCGCGGATCTCCTAGGCTTGGCCGTTACCAATGAGTTGGTCAGCTCGTTGGGAGTGCACATCGCCACCGTCAGCGTCGGCGTTGACGCGCTCTTTCGGTTGCTGGGCACGAGTAGCGCATTGGCGCTGAATGGGTCCGTGGCGTTCGTGACGGCCACTTCGGCGACCCTGTGCGATATCGGCCCCGAGGGGATTGGACCGGCGCCGACGCAACCGACTCTCGTCATCCCGCTCGATCCGTTGATCATGCGGCTTCAGCAGCACATGCTGCCGATCGTCCCGACGCCGAGCCAGGCAGCGTTGCCGTTTCCACCCGAAGCTATCCGGAGTAGGGCGTGAACACTGCCACGCTGGAACAGGTGCTCGCCGCAACCGGCTACCTGCCGGACGGGCAACCCGCGCCCGGTCTTCGGTTGGGGGCCGAGGCGCAGTCCTCGCGCCACGGCCGCGTTTTTGTTCCGGACGCATTGTGGCGCAGCGCGTCGTCGTTGACCGTCTACTTCAAGTTTGAGCAAAGCGCGCCTGCAGACGATCTGGTCAGCCAGTGGCGACGAGAGGTCTGGAACGAGGGGTTCGCGCCGTTGCTGTGGGTGATCTCGCCGCAGCGTATCGACCTGTACAACGGTTTCGGCACACCCGCGAAAGAAGGCGATGCCCAGAGACATTTGATTCGGCGTTTCGAGAACATCGAAGGTTCGCTTCATGAACTGGACGAGTTGGCCGGCCGACTGGCGATCGAGACGGGCCAATTCTGGGCCCAGGTGCCGGCCATCGATCGCAAGACCAGCGTCGATCAGAAGCTCCTGTCTGACCTTGGATGTCTCGAACGCGATTTGGTCGCAGGCAATCTCGCGCGCGATGCGGCGCAGGCCTTGATTGGGCGCGTGATCTTCACCCAGTACCTGATTGACCGCGAGATCGTCAGTGCGGCGCGGTTGAAGCGGGTATGCGGCCGCACGGCGTTGCCGGCGATCCTGCGCGACCGGCCAGCGACCAGCAAGCTGTTCGCATGGCTGGCCCAGACCTTCAACGGCGATATGTTTCCGCCCTCGTCGGTGAAAACGACACCAGCAGCTCACCATTTGACGCGGGTTGCGGAGTTCCTGGAGGCTGTCGATCCTGAAAGCGGGCAACTCAGCTTCTTCCCGTACCAGTTCGACGTGATTCCGGTCGAGCTCATCAGCTCGATCTACGAGCAGTTTGCACATGCTGAGCCGCAGACTGGAGGAAAGCGCACAGAAGCGTTGCGAAACGGCGTGCACTACACGCGACTGTCCGTCGTCTCGCTGGTCCTCGATGAGGTCATGGATGGTCTATCTGGACGGGAGTCGGTGCTGGATTTGACGTGCGGCTCCGGTGTCTTCCTGGTCGAAGCGCTGCGGCGCTTGGTTCATCTTCGCTCGCAAGGTCAGCCGCCCACGAGGGAGCTGATCCGCTCGACGCTCTACGGGCAGGTGTATGGCGTAGACATTAGCGAAGCCGCGATTCGCGTCGCTGCGTTCAGCCTGTACCTGGCTGCGCTTGAGCTGGACCCTGACCCGCAACCACCGCAGTCCCTGAAGTTCCAGCCATTGATCGGCAGGACATTGCTCGTCGGTGACGCTCGTACTGTCGAACGTGATGGAGATGGCAAGGCCGTGCTGGCGACGCCGGCAGGGCTGAAGCAGTTCGACCTTATCGTGGGCAATCCCCCTTGGAGCTTTAGGGGGCAGACAGGAACCGAAGCGCGGCGCAAGACCAGGGTTGCGGGCGTACCTGCGCAACCGCGCGGTGAAGGCTTGGATTTCGTGTTGCGAGCGGCGGAGTTCTCACATGAGAAGACCCGTTTCGGCATCATTCTTAGCGCGATGCCGTTCTTCAGCCGCAGCGGCACCGGCATGGCAGCAGCTCAGCATGTGATGCGAGCCGTGGCTCCGATCACCTTGGTAAATCTGTCCAATTTGTGCAGTTGGCTCTTCGCGACAGCGGCCATGCCCGCAGTGGTTCTCTTTGCCCGTCATCGACCGAAGCAGCGAACGGATCAGGTCACGGTCGTTCAGATCCCGTGGACGCCCAGCGGTGCAAGGACTCATTCGTTCGAGGTGGCGCCGAGTGACGTCATCACTTTGACACTCGACGAAATCCAAGAACAGCCGTTGAAGCTCAAGGCAGCAGCCGTTGGCCGGCGCCGTGACCTCCTATTGCTGGATGACTTGACTTCGGCCCACAGAAATCTGGGCGAGCAACTCTCATTACTCGACACTACCTTCCAGGTTGGATTGATTCGCGGGGCCCCAGAGAATCAGACGCGCGATGCTCGCCCGCTAAAAGGATTGGATGTACTGCAAGTCAAAGACATGCAGCACTTCAACATTCCCGATGATTTGCCGACTTTCAGCCAATCGAAGGCACAATGGCCACGATCGCGGGAGATATATCAAGCCCCGCTTCTCATCGTGAAGGAAATGCTTCTGGGGAGTCCACGCGTCTTGGCGGCCGTCTCCGAGCGGGATCTCGTCTTCACGAACTCATACTTCGCAGTGTCTCTTCCGAGAGGGCACACGCGGACGGCACATTTGCTTGCCACCGTGTTGAGTTCTGCTTTTGCGACATGGTTCTTCTATCTGACCGCTGCAGAGTTTGGAATCTACAAGAGGAAGCTGCTGGCTCGCGACCTCAGCTTCCTACCGGTGCCTAATTTCACGAGCGCAGTGAAATCTGAGGCTGGCCAGCGCCTGCTGCAGATTGAGAAGAATCTGCGCGCCAACGGCACCGACGAGAGGGGATGGGCTGAACTGGACGAAGCTGTCTTCGATCTGTACGAACTGAACGATGCCGACCGAACTGTCATTCGAGACGGCCTCCTTCGCGCCGGGTGGCAATGGGAAACCGGCCGCGAATCATCCGTGGAGCCATCGGACAGTCGTACTGAGGTCACGGCGTATGCCAAGACGTTCCTGTCCGTTATCGAGGATTGGCTTTCCGTTCGCAATAAGCGGCACATGCGCGCCGAAGTGCTCGACTTGCCAAGCAGTTCGGCCTTGCGCGTCGTGCGCTTTGTCTTGGAAGAAGGGCCGGGTAATGCGAGCGTGAGCGTCGTGGCACCACAAGGCGAATTGGGTGAAGTACTGGCACGTATCGGCAGGCGCCTGAAAGTCAAGATTGCGACCGCGCTCAGTGCAGAGCGGGAATTGCGAGTACACGGACGCAACGAAGTCGTGATCATCAAGCCAGCAGCGCGGCGCTACTGGATGGGCATAGCGGCACTGGAAGATGCCGATGCAGTGGTCGCGGAGAGCTTTTCAGGGGGCAAAGTTTGAGGATCCCCTATGAGGCACCTCCTGCACTGGGCAGAGAGTTCATTGAACTTGAGCCCGAGGTTGTGGCGGTCATTCTGCTGACACTGGCCGCAGGTTGGCAGCGAGCATGCGCAGCCGAGGACGTGAATGCCAACGCTGGAGAGGTAATCATGACCGAGCGCCTGCGGGACGGGATGCGCATTGCGCTGAAGAACTCCCCGTGGAAGCAGATCATGGTGCTGCCTGGCACGGAATCGCGATCCAAAAGCAACGTGATGCTGCCAGACGGACGTACCGACATCCCGCTGGCGTTCGTCGAAATTTTCTTGCGCACGCAGGAGCATGATCCGCACGCGATCATCGAATGCAAACGAATCGCCGGGTCGGACACTCACTTGTGTCGAGAGTACGTCGTCGAGGGCATGGATCGATTCATCCAGGAGAAGTACGGCGAGAACCATGCTATCGGCTTCATGGTGGGGTACGTTCTTGCCGGCGCTCCTTCGGAATCCGCGGATGGCGTCAACGCTTACTTGAGAAGAGTTTCGCGCTCGGTAGATCGCCTCGCCCCGAGCGACATCAGTGACGGGACTTGGCAGAGCCTACATGCACGCTCCAAGCCGTCGATGCCGATTCGCTTACAGCATGCGTTTCTTGGGTTCGCGGGCACCTCAGCGTCCCGCACCTGATCTCCGCCTCCGACAGGAGGCAATCACAACGCTCACAACGGCATAGGGTATGAAACCGGCAGGGGCCGGATGCGGTTTCTTTGTCGCGCTAGATCGGCACTTGAAGTCGACTGTGACTTTGATCGACTCCAAGGACGCCCGATATGCCGGCCCCCGTCTTCAAGGCTTCGCCCCGGCTGCCGACCATCAGCATTGCGCCCGGACTGTGGGCAGTGCTGTTCATGTTTACCCAGACTGCAGCAGCCGACGTGCTCGTCGTCACCGACAGCCGTCATCCGGTGCAGGCCCCGGCCGGCGTGCGGATCATCGAGCTGGACCAGGCCACGCGCATCGAGGTCGAACTCGCCGCGCACCTGCCGGCCGACCCGCAACAGGCCGCAGCCGTGGTGCGGCAGCGGTTGCATGGCGGCGGCGAGGCCCTTCAGCGCCGCATCGGCCACGCCTATCAAGGTGTCGCGGATGCCTGGGGACTGGGCATCGCCAAGATTCCCGCCGTGGTGGTCGATCGACGCTACGTGGTCTACGGCGAGCCCGACGTGCCCCGCGCCGTCGCGCGCATCAACGCCTACCGGAGCACGCAGCCATGAGCCTCCTGCTGGCACGCCGGCGCCTGCGCGCCACCGCCGCCTCGCTGCTGCTGAGCGCGGCCACGTCGACGTTCGCCCTGGACACCGCCACCATCGTCTCGTCGGCGCTGTCCCCCGACTGCCTCGAATACCGCGTGGTCGGTATCTGCTACTGGCTGTACTGCACGCCCTTCGGCTGCTCGGTTCGCACCTCCGTCAAGGTGCGCCACTACGTCCCCGATGCGGTGGTGTCGAGCTACTCGAACACCGGCGAAAACCCGTGGCTGGAGGTCAGGGCGATGAGCATGCCCAACCCGACCGCCAAGGCTGGCGGTGACGGCACGACCAATCACGACAACGAGAACAACCTCGCCAAGTTCAAGAACGCCGATGTCATCGGCCATCCGGCCGGGCTGGTGTTCAGCCAGTTCGCCAGCGCCTCCGGCTACACCTGCGAAGGCGCTGGCACGGCCTTCATGCCGTATCTGCTGAGCACGCTCGACACGATCGCCTGGCGCTACAACATCCCGGAAGCGTTCTACCCCGAAGCGCTCATCCCCGGCCGGCGCGAAATCGGTACGCGCACCGGCCTGAACCTCTGGGGCAACGTGTATCCCCGCGGTGGCTTCCTGCACCAGACCGACGACCACAAGAGCGGCGCCGTGGTCGCGCAGCGCGCGGGCGACATCGTGACGCGCCGCAACCAGATTCACGTGTATCAGCCCCTGCTGGCCAACGCCCGCGACGGCTACTGGCCAGCCGGCGCGCTGATGGAGACCGACGCCTCGACGGGCAAGTGGCAGGAGCTGACGCCCACGCTCTCGAACAGTTGCGTGGTCTTCCCGCACAGCCGCACCCGCGTGCAGGCCCAGCAGGGCGACTACGCCTGGGCCTTGTGGCGGCCGTACTCCTGCTGCCGGCGCCGTGGCCAGGTCTTCCTCGGCAGCGTCGATTTCATGTGAGGAACCCACGATGAACGCCTCCCTCCCTGATTTCCTGCGCCGCGCGAAATCGCCCCTGCGGGCCACGCTGCTCGTGGCGGCCATCACGCTGGTCGTCGGCGTCGCCTGGGCGCAGACCCGCATCGACCCCAATGGCGTGAACGTCAGCGGCAGCGTGATCGGCGACGACGTGCTCTACAGCATCGGCGGCGGCCGGGCGGTGTCGATGGGTGGTGCCGGCAACATGCAGAGCATCGGCGTCGGCGTCGGCTGGAACAGCAACCTGATCTGCGGCGACATGAGTATCACCACGACACTGCAGAACCAGCTCAACGGCATCACCAACGGCTTCCAAACGATCATGAGCAACGTGATCCAGAACGCCACCAGCGCCGTGGCCTCGCTGCCGGCCCTGATCATCCAGCGCGCCGACCCGGGCCTGTACAACCTGCTCACCAACGGCCTCCTGCAGGCGCGCCTGGATTTCGACCGCTCGAAGATGACCTGCCGGGCCATCGCCAATCGCATGGCGGACATGGCCGGCGGCCAGGCCGGCTGGGACCAGCTCGCCGAGGGGATGGCGCTGCGGGATGCGGTCAGCAGCACCGATGCCGTCTCCGCCATCGAGCAGGCCGAGTCCAACAAAGGGAACAACGGCGTGCCCTGGGTCGGCGGCGGCAACGCGGGCGGCTCCGGCCAGAGTTCGATCAAGGTGGTCGGCGACGTGACGCGAGCGGGCTACAACCTGCTCAACGGGCGCAGCGCCACCGATACCTCGTCGATCGCGCGCAGCGCCTGCAGCAACCGCCTGACCTGCCAAACCTGGTCGTCGCCTGGCGCGGCCGCGGACTGGGCGACCCGCGTGTTGGGCGAACGCGAGCAACGCACCTGCGAAAACTGCACGAAGACCCAGACCACGCCTGGCGTCGGGCTCACGCCAGTGATCCAGGAAGAGTACGAGGCCAAGCTGCAGGTGCTGCAGGAGCTGGTGACGGGCGCCCGGCCGACGACGCCGACCAATCTCGACGCGGCCGGCAGCAGCTCGCTGCCGATCACCCGCGGCGTGATCGAGGCCCTGCGTGATGAACCCGACCAGGACGTGCTGGGCAAGCGCCTGGCGTCGGAGGCGGCGCTGTCCAGCGTGCTGGAGAAGGCCTTGCTGCTGCAACGCACGTTGCTGACCGGCAAGAAGGAGCCGAACGTCGCCGCCAACGAACTGGCCGTGCAGGCGGTCGACCAGGAGAACAGTGCGCTGGAGCAGGAGATCAACAACCTCAAGACCGAGCTGGAGCTGCGGCGCACGCTGGCCGGCAACTCGGCGATGGCGATCATCCAGCGCCACAGCACCCGCGCTGCTGGTTCGCGCGGCGTCTTCGAGGGCGACACCACGCGCGACCGTCTGCGGGAAGTCCAGAAGCCGCGGAGCGGTACGCCATGAGCCGGCTGGCCTGGCTGCGGCTGCCATGGCTGTTCAACCGCCGCGTCGGCGTGGCGCTGCTGTGGACCTTGCTGGTGGTCGCCGCCGCGGTGGCGGTGAACATCGCCGGCATCCACGTCGTCGGCGGCGTCGAGGGCTGGCAGCACTGGCTGCAGGCGCACGCCGGCCACTTCTTCGTGTGGCGGCTGTGCCTCTACGGAGCGACGGCTTACGGCTGGTGGTGGATGCGTCGGCGCCTGTTGCGGCGGGAGCCGTCCCGCGAGACGCATCAGCGCCTGCTGCGCACGGAGATCGCGGCCGTGATCGCCGTGGTCGCGCTGGAAGCCAGCCAACTGCTGCGGCACGGCTGAGACCGGGAGGCAGGCATGACGCTCTACACCACGGACTACCTGGAGTATTACCTGACCCTGGTGGCTTGGGTGGTCAACAACGGCATCTGGAGCATCCTCGTGGCCAGCGGCGTGTTCGCGCTGCCGTTCGTGGCCATCGTGATCCAGGAATGGCTCAAGGCCCGCAGCGAAGGTGCGGACGAGGGCAACAAGGGCGTGCTGTCGTCGATGCGCATCGAGAACCGGGTGTGGGTGGCGATCGTGGTCATCATGTTCGCCGGCATCCCGTTCATCCCGGTGGATCTCGCCACGATCAGGTTCGACACCACGCGCTCCGCGCAATGCCAGGTCAGTGTCCCGCTGCCCAACGACACGGGCTGGTCCAACGTCTACACGGCGCTCAACGACCAGAGCGCGCTGGTGCCGGTGTGGTGGTTCTTCATGCACGCGCTGTCGAAAGCCGTGACGGGCTCCGCGGTGGCGGCGATTCCCTGCGGCACGGACCTGCGTCAGATTCGCATGGATGTGGATGCCACGCGCATCGACGACCCGGTGCTGGCACAGGAGGTCGCCGACTTCACGCACGACTGCTACGGGCCGTCGCGCGCCAAGCTGTTCATGAACCGGCCGACGCTCTCCGACGAGCAGATGAACGACGTCACCTGGATCGGGTCGAGTTACTTCCTCGACACGCCCGGCTTCTATGACACCTATCGCGCCAAGACCCCACGCACGGCCTGGCCCTACGACGCGACCCGCGATGCGGGTCTGGCACAGGTGGACAGCGGCGGCGGCTATCCATCCTGCCGGCAGTGGTGGGCCGATGGCGGCCAGGGACTGCGCAGCCGGCTGCTGGCACAGGTCGACCCGGACCTGCTGACTCGCATCGGGCGCTGGGTGGGCTTCCTGTCGCAGAGCGAGGTCAATGACTCGGTGATCCGCGCCGTGGTCGCGCCGAGGCAGCAGAAGATGAACCAGGGCGCCGTCTACACCGACTACGGCGGCCAGATCGACAAGACGCTGCCGAACATCGTCACGCGCGGCGCGAGCGACCTGGGTCTGACCGTCGGTTCGCTGGGCTTCTTTCCTGCGATGGACGTGGTGCGCCAGGCGCTGCCGATGGTGCTGACCATGCTCAAGATGGCGCTCGTCATCTGCATCCCGCTGGTGCTGCTGATCGGCACCTACGACCTGAAGACGGTGGTGACGGTGAGCTGCGTCCAGTTCGCGCTGTTCTTCGTGGACTTCTGGTTCCAGCTCGCGCGCTGGATCGACAGCACGATCCTGGATGCGCTCTACGGCTGGGGGTTTGGCGCGGACAGGCCTCACACGAACTTCGATCCGTTGATCGGTTTGAACAACGCCTTTGGCGACATGTTGCTGAACTTCGTCATGGCGATGATGTTCATCGTGCTGCCGACGTTTTGGGTCATGGCATTGGCTTGGGCAGGCGTTCGCACGGGAAATATCGTGCAGGGGTTGTCCACCGCCACCTCGGACGCCAAGGGCGCTGGGGGGCGTGGCGCTGGTATGGCAATGAGCGCCGTATCGAAGAAGTGACCGCCGTTCAGTCGTCGTCGGTCACATGCGGGTCGATGCGCCAGTCGCTCTTGTCATAAAGCCCGAAGCCGTTGGGGCCTTCCCTCCACTCGGGTTGCGGTTCCTCTTGATCAGGGTCGTCGTGCTGCACGAGCCATGCAGCAGTCACCGCAAAGGCGAGCAGCAGGGCCAGCCAGAACGCGGAGTAGAGCAGCGCACCGAGCACGGCGAGCTTGACGATCCAGAGCACCGCCGTCGCCGCGCCCGCAGGCACCCCGCGCGTCACCAGCCAGCCGGCGACACGCTGCTCGCGGCGCAGGTATCCACGCCAGGCACGGCCAGCCCCCCGGCCCAGCCGGTGGCTCCAGCGCCCGTTGTGCGTGTTGGCGGTCATGCTCATATGCCTCGGCTTCAGTGGTGCCTCACCTCGCGGAGCGGCCGGTCGTGGCCTGCCCTCCAGCATAGACCGCGATCAGGAGGGCGGGTTGCGCCCGGCAGAGCCGGGTTGGCTCGGGTCGTAGGTCGATTAGATTATGCACAACAAATCAAACCTTATGCTACTTTCCATGCACGTTCTTGCAATGGCTCTAGGGGTCGATTGGATTCTGTGTTATTTTTATAACATGGATCGAAATTCTCGGCACCAGGTAATCAAGCGACTGCAGGCGGGACTCTCCCGTGGGGCGCCGTTCGACCTTGCCACCCTGAGCCAGTTCGGGGTGTCGCCCCAGCTCGCCGCCCACTATGCCGACGGCGGGTGGCTCGTGCGCCTGGCCCATGGCGTCTATGCCTTCCCGAACGATGAGTTCGGGGTCTACGGTGCGCTGAAGTTCCTGCAACAGCGTGTGCCCGGCCTGCACGTCGGCGGCAAGAGCGCCCTGGCCCTGCAGGGTGTGCGGCACAACCTGGGCAGCCGGGAGACGCTGGTGCTGTGGGGCGACGGTCGTTTCGCGTTGCCGGCCTGGTTCACCTCGCGCTTTCCGGCCCGCTACGTCCACGCCCGCCTGTTCGACTGGCCGGACACGACGCTGGCCAGCAAGACCCTGACCACGCCGCCTGGCCTGCCCGAGGATCTGCGGGTGGCTGCCTCCGAGCGTGCCGTTCTGGAGCTGCTGTACGAAGCCGGCGTCAAGCAGAGCCTCGAAGAGGCCCGCAACCTCTTCGATGGACTGCGTTCCCCCCGCAAGGACTTGCTCGGACAACTGCTGTCCTGCTGCGCCAGCGTGAAGGCCGTGCGCCTGTTCCTCACCTGGGCGCGCGAGACCAGCCTCGTGGATGTCGATGCCCTGCTGGAGCAGTACCCGGTTCGCACCGGCAGCAACACGCGCTGGATGAGCCGGCTCGATGACGGCACCTTGCTAAGCCTGAGACCTCATGGATAAGACCTACGCGGACACCGTTCGCCTGCTGCTGGCCGTCGCGCCCGACGTGTTCGCCAACCACATCTTCGCCATGAAGGGCGGCACGGCCATCAACCTCTTCGTGCGGGACATGCCGCGCCTGTCGGTGGACATCGACGTGGTGTACCTCCCGTGGCAGACGCCGCGCGACGAAGCGCTGCAAGCCATCAACCAGGAGCTGGCCGCCATCGCCACGCGTGTTGTACCGCTGGGCGTGCAGACACGCCTGGTTCGCGCCAAGGACCTGGGGGACACCAAGCTGATCGTCGAGAACGACGCCCACCAGGTGAAGATCGAGGTCAACGTCGTGTTCCGAGGCAGTGTGCTGCCCGTCGAGCGGCGGCCGCTGAGCGCCAGGACCAGCGATCTGTTCGGCGTCGAGTTCGAGCTGCCGGTTCTGGCACCGGACGAGCTGTACGCCAGCAAGCTGGTGGCCGCGCTGGATCGGCAGCACCCCCGCGACCTGTTCGACGTGTGGCAGCTCTTTGAGTCGGGCGGCATCAGCGACGGCATGGTCGAGTGCTTCGTGATCTATCTGGCGGGCCACAACCGGCCGCCCCACGAAGTGCTGTTCGGCAACGACAAGGACATCGCCGGCGAGTACGAGCGGGCCTTTGTCGGCATGACCGAAGTGGACTGCTCCCTGGAGACACTGCTCGACGCTCGCGCCAGGATGCGGCGCGAGCTGCCACAGCGACTGAGCACCGCGCACAAGCAGTTTCTGAGCGGGCTGGCGCGCGCAGAACCGGACTGGTCGCTGGTGCAGTGCCAGCACGCCGCGCAACTGCCGGCACTGCGCTGGAAGCTCGCCAATCTCGAAACCTTCCGCAAGCGCCGTCCCGACGACTTCGCAGCGCAATCCGCCGCCCTCGACACCGGCTTGGGCCAGAGCTGACGAACATCCCGCAGCGCCCCACTTGCCGGGATTGCCCCATGCCGCATTCATCGTGGCACCCGCGCAGCAGCGGCCCTATACCCAAAGGCTTCCGACAAAGGCCAAAGGGCTGAGAAGGGGCAAAGGAAGGGCGCCAAGGGGAAAGGCCCTATCCTGAAAAGGCCAAAAGGCGCCCCTGAGCAGCCCGTCATCCGGGGTTCGCCATGCTCTCGCTGTTCCAGCGCAAACGGGTGCCACCCACCGCCGGCACACCGCCCACCTCCGGCATCGAAACTCCAAAAGGGTCGATGCGGCCGGAGTCGGCCGCATCGCTGCTGGCCACGCCGCGCCGGCAGAAACTGCTGGAACACATCTGGCAGCGCACATCGCTCTCACGCCGACAGTTCGCCGCGCTCTACCTCGCCCCACTGGAGCGCTACGCCGAGCTGGTCCAGCAGTTCCCGGCCTCCGAGAACCACCACCACGCCTATCCGGGCGGCATGCTGGACCACGGTCTGGAGATCGTCGCCTATGCGCTGAAGCTGCGGCAGTCATACCTGCTGCCTGCGGGCGTCACGCCGGAGGCACAGGCGGCCCAGGCCGAAGCCTGGACCGCAGGCACGGCCTACGCGGCCCTGCTGCACGACATCGGCAAGATTGCGGTCGATCTGCACGTCGAACATGCCGACGGCAGCGTCTGGCATCCCTGGCACGGCCCGCTGCGAAAGCCCTACCGCTTCCGTTACCGAAAGGAGCGCGAGTACCGCCTGCACAGCGCCGCCACCGGGCTGCTCTACGCGCGCCTTCTCGATCGGGACATCTTCGACTGGCTCAGCGGCTATCCCGACCTCTGGGCCGCGCTGCTGTACGTGCTGGCCGGCCAGTACGAGCACGCCGGCACGCTCGGCGAACTGGTCGTGCAGGCCGACCAGGCATCGGTCGCCCAGGAACTCGGCGGCGATCCCAGTAAGGCGCTGGCGGCACCCAAGCATGCGCTGCAACGCAAATTGCTCGACGGCTTGCGCTACCTGCTCAAGGAGGAATTCAAGTTGAACCAGGCCGGCCCGGCGGACGGCTGGCTGACCCAAGACGCCCTGTGGCTGGTGAGCAAGACCGTCTCCGACAAGCTACGCGCACATCTGCTGTCGCAGGGCATCGACGGCATCCCGGCGAGCAATACGGCGGTGTTCAACGTGCTGCAGGATCACGGCATCGTGCAACCGACGCCGGATGGCAAGGCGATCTGGAAGGCTGCGGTCACCAGCGAGGCCGGCTGGTCGCACGCCTTCACCTTCCTGAAACTCTCGCCGGCGATGATCTGGGATGCCGCCGACCGGCCGGCGCCGTTCGCAGGCCGTGTGCAGGTCGAAGAGGAACAAGCGGAGCCGACGCCGCAGGCGCCGGCGGTGGCCGATGGGCCGCGCGCGGAAGGCATCGAAGCTGCATCCGCGAGCACGGCGCCGGTCGCATCCGCAGCCATGGACACCGGCGTGGCCGCGCTGCTCGACCTGCTGGGCGACACCGCTCCACCCACGGCACCGGAGATCCCGAGTTCCCCTGTTGCCGAGCCCGAGCCGGCCCCTTCGACCGTGCCCCCGCCGCAGATGGGCCTCGCGCCTTCCCAGGATCGCGCGGAGCCCTCCGGGGCGCACTTCATGGCCTGGCTGCGTCAGAGCATCCAGACGCGCAAGCTCATCATCAACGACGCCAAGGCCCTGGTGCATACCGTCGCCGGTACGACCTACCTCGTCAGCCCCGGCGTGTTCCAGCGCTACGCGCAGGAGTACCTTCAAGTCGTCGCGCTGGCCAAGCAGGAGAAGCTGGAGGGGTGGCAGTGGGTACAGAAGCGCTTCGAGAAGCTGGGACAGCACCGCAAGCAGCCGAGCGGGCTGAACATCTGGACCTGCGAAGTCACGGGGCCGCGCAAGTCGCGCCGGCTGCACGGCTACCTGCTCGCCAGCCCGGATGCGCTGTTCCAGGAGACGCCGCCAGACAACCCATACCTGCGGCTCCTGCATGAGGACTTCTTACCAAGCGCGAACCCTCTGTAAAACCTGCCCCCTATCCAAGCCGGGAATTAGCAATCTAGGTTGAGCAGGTCGTGAGCTGCATTAAGCGCATGCTGAGCGGCATCGCCCCCCATTTAGCAACCGATCACGGTTAAGCCCGCCTCCGCGAACCCATGCTGTGGGTAGGTGCCCGTTTTCGGCTCGTCTTATGAAAAAAGGTGAGCGTCCAGCCGTCCCATCGTTACTCAGGTTGAGACGCCGAGGGGCAACAGCTCCTCGATCTGGCTGTTGGGCCAGATGGGCAGTTTTTCCCGGGGTGTCCTTGAGCCAGGCGCCGGGCTCGAGACCGTTCAGTCTGGTGGTGGCCAGCACGCTCTGGATGGCGGCGGCGCGGTAGCTGCAGCCGGTCGTGTAGGGCCTGCAGTTTGGGCAGGGCTTTCTGTTCACGCAGCAGCTGCCGGACGGCCGCGTCGAGTGCGGGGGCGCGCCAATCGAGGGCATAGAGATCGGCGATGCGCCGCAAGGCCTCGGCTGTCACTGGGCTCCAGGTCGTTGCTGCGGTAGGCCCAGAGTAGGCCCAGAGATAGGGGCGTTTGGTTTTCCCCTCGCCGGGATTGAGTTGCTGCAGAGGGAGTTTCATCGGCATGCAGCACCTGGCGTTGGAGCAATAAGGCGCGCAGCCGATCCACCAGGGGCTCAAGGCCACGCCGTAGCGCCCGACTCACTCGGCGAGGGCCGAACGGGCAGGGTGACGCCGTCACGGGCAGCGATCTGTTCGAGGCGGTAGAGCGGCAGGCGGTCAGGTCAGGGGCGGCCATGCCGCCTTCGATCACTGCTGGCGGAACCGGCGCGGCGCTGATGCTTTCGCACGGGCGGCAGGCTTATTGCGGGCGACTGTGCCGGTGGACGAAGGGCCTGGCCAGGATCAGGTCGAGCTGCTCGCTGATGTCTTCGCCGATCTTGACCAGCGCGGCGCTGCATTCGGCGGCATGGAACTAGCGAAAACGGCCTTGATGCAGACGGCGCTGACCCAACCACACACCGGTGCCGTCCTACTGCAACAGCTTGAGCCGCGAGCCGTGCCGATTGCGAAAGGCATAGGTCGTGCCATCGCAGGGTGGTCGCCCGAGGGCCTGCTGAAGGTGCACCAAAGCCCGTCGATCCCCAAGCGCATGTTGATCGGTCGGCCACCAGCCAAACCTGGGCCGGCATTCGCGTCAGACCATCCCCCGCAGCAATCCGGCCAACCAGCTTGCATCGACGTCCGCCGGCAACGCCAACCGCCAGCCACTGGCATGCCTGCAGCAGCCACACCCCTGCCGCTGCCACGGGCACCAGGGTAAGCGGCGTGGCCGCCCGCTTGCTGCGTCTGATCCAGTAGGCCAGTGCCTCGGGTTTGAGCGCATGCTACTGGCAATAAGCAACTGCGTCAGCCCGCTGTCCTGCCAGGCCTGAACATGCCGAGCCCAGGACTCGCGGCGCGCGTGCATCGTTTCCATATAAATCCCCTACTGGAAAAGCACAGGATGCAGGGCGGGGTGTTCGAGCAAAAGGGGGGGGGGCGCTTACTGTCGATACGCGGCGGCAGCCGCAAGACCGTCGCCGCGAGCAGCCTGTCCAGCACGCTCGAATACATGGATGAAAAGCGCATGCAGGCTGATACCGGTAGTTTGCGAAACGGCGCGGAGGATCAGCGTGGAGCTGGGCAGCAGCCAGGGTAGTTGGCTGCATGCCGAGAAGATCGGTGGCTTTTGCTGCCTGGTGGGTTCCGCGCGTTCGAGATTCGGGTTAATGAGATGGTCATCCCCACCCTCCGAGGGCACACTTTCGCAGGGTGTTTTATTTCGGAGGCCATCATCACGAGCGCAGTTGCACTGGTAGGGATTGATCCGGGCAAGCAAAGCTTTCATCTATACGGAAAAGACGGTTCTGGCCGGAAGATCTTTCGCACGAAAGCGACACGCCAGCAAATGATGCGATTGCTTGGCATCCTGCCGGCTTGCACGGTGGTGATGGAAGCCTGCGCCGGAGCGCACTTTATGGCGCGCCAACTGACGGCGCTCGGGCATCAAGTGAAATTGATCTCGCCGCAGTTCGTGCGTCCTTTCGTCAAGGGCAACAAGAACGACTTCATTGATGCCGAAGCGATCTGCGAAGCCGCCTCGCGGCCCAGCATGCGCTTCGTCTCGCCCAAGACCGAGGCCCGGCAAACGCTTTCGGTATTGCACCGGATGCGTGATTCGCTGGTGCGTGATCGTACCAAGACGGCCAACCAGGCCCACGGTTTCCTGCTTGAGTTCGGCATCAGCCTGCCCAAGGGACTATCGCTGGTCAGACGACTGCCGAGCACGTTGGATGAGCATGAGCTGCCGCCTCGGCTGGTCGCACTCCTAACGCGCCTGCATCAGCATTCACGCTATCTGGACGGACAGATCAAGGCACTGGACAAGGAAATGACCACCCAGCTTGAGGAAGATGACCTGGGGAGTCGCTTGCTGACGATTCCCTGTGTCGGCCCGATCACGGCCAGCCTGTTATCGGCCGAAATGGCGATGGCAAGCAGTATGGCGGCAGCCGTGATTTCGCGGCATCGGTGGGGCTGGTGCCCCGCCAGCACAGCACCGGCGGTCGAGCCAATTTGCTGGGGATGAGCAAACGAGGGGACAAGAATTTGCGGCGACTTCTAGTGCAATGCGCCCGGGTCTAGCCGCAGCGCCTGAAGCATCAGCAGGGCGCCCTGGCCGACTGGGTCCGTTCGCTACGAGAGCGACGCCGCTCGAATCACTCGAATGTAGTGGTGTGCGCCCTGGCCAACAAGTTCGCCCGAATCGCCTGGGCGATCGCTGCCAACCACTCGGAATTCGAAGCAGGGCCAGTCGTCTACGCCGCCTGATCCGGCCATTACAGCTGTACCACGGAACACCCTTCCAGGTTTTGCGATGCTGAACAACCGATGACGTGAACGGCCACCGGCTTGGTGAAGAACCTGACATAAAAAACGGCTTTCGAAGCCGCCGGCTTGTCAGGATCACCAGGCGCGACTCTCATCGTGGCGCGAGGCAGCCCAAACGAGACGCCGGATAGATTTACGCAAGCCATAGAATCATCGCTGGTCAGTATTGCAGAAACGGGGTGACCGTAAATTTTTTCTTCAAAAAAATCTCTTGCAGCACCCATCAGGCGGCGACCGCCGCCACCACCCCCACTCAAGACGCCAGAATCTTCCCCGGATTCATGATCCCGTGCGGATCGAGCGCGCGCTTCACCGTCGCGATCAAGGACAGCTCCGCCGGATTGCGGCTGTAGTGCAACCACGGCCGCTTGTGCAGCCCAATGCCGTGCTCGGCCGAGACCGATCCCGACAGGCTGCGCACGATAGCGTAGAATGCGGCCTCGATGCGCTGTTCGGTCTTGCGGTCGTCAGTCGGCAGCGAACCCACCACGATATGCACGTTGCCGTCGCCGACGTGGCCGAAGTAGATCGCCCGAACGCCGGGGAAATCGCGCGCCAGCGCCTCGCGCATCCGGGCCACGCATTCCTCGATGCCCGAGATGGGCGCGGACACGTCGAAGTTGATGGTGGGCGCGAAGGTGCGCAGCATCTCGGAGATGGCATCGCGCAGTTCCCAGAAGGCTTGGGTCTGCGTGTGAGATTGGGCCACGGCGGCGTCGGCGATCCAGCCTTCGGCCAGCGCGTGTTCCAACATCGCCTCGAAGCGCGCCGCATCCTCTTCGGGTGCGGCCGCCTGCAGGTCCAGCAGCACGTATAGTGGATACGTGGCCGGCAGCGGCGCGGCGATGCCGCCGGCGGTTGTGGCCGCGGCATAGTAGTCCTGCCACATCATCTCGAATGCGCTGACCCGGCCGCCCAGGAGGTGCTGCGCATGGCGCAGCAGCTTGATGGCCGAGCCGAAATCGGGCGCGGCTACCAACGCGGTATTGGCGCCCGAGACGCCCGGATGCAGGCGGAGCACGGCCTGCGTGATGATGCCCAGCGTGCCCTCGGTGCCGATGAACAGATGCTTCAGATCGGGGCCGGCATTGTTCTTGACCATCTTGTTCATCATGGACAGCACGGTTCCGTCGGGCAGCACGGCTTCCAGTCCCAGCACCAGGTCGCGCGCCATGCCGTAGCGGATCACGCGGTTGCCGCCCGCATTGGTGGCGATGTTGCCGCCGATCTGGCATGAGCCGCGCGCGCCCAGGTCCAGCGCGAACAGAAAGCCCGCCGCCTGCGCGGCTTCCTGAACGACCTGCAGCGGCGTGCCGGCCAGCACGGTCATGGTGGCTGAGGCAGGGTCCAGTTCGACCACGCCGGACATGCGCTCCAGTGAAACGAGCACGCAGCCTTCTATCGGCGTGGCACCGCCGGCCAGGCCGGTCAGCCCGCCCTGCGGCACCACCGGGCAGCGTCCTGCATGGCATAATGCCATCACGCGCGCAATTTCGGCGGTGTCGTGCGGGCGCACCAAGGCCAGCGGCCTGCCGCCTTCCTCGCCGCTCCAGTCGTTCAGGTACCGGGCCTCGATGTCGGCGCCCGCCAGCACTTCGCCGATGCTGGCGTCGGCGCGCAGCGCGGCCAGAATTCGTTTAGGGTTCCAGGGCCCGGACGCCGGTTCCGATGCAGTGATGTTCATGAAGAGACTCCTCTTCCAGTTTATGGAACGGCCAGCGTGTCCAGCCTTTATAATGGGCGGCCGCGGATTCTGGGGAAAGAGCGAGTTACTAACCCGAAATTTTGTATCCGGACAGTCAAAAAGTTTTCCGATAAGTATCCGTGAAACCCATAACACGCTGATGCTTTTGTGTTTTTATGATGTCAGACAATACCGCGAATATTATTGCGATGTTCGGATACTTTGTTCCTCATTAGTAACAGGCGAGGAAGTGGGTAGATTGGCAGTCGCTAAACATCCCAACCCCCACACCCTGCTGTCGCTATGCAGCCGCCAGGCGATTCGCCCATTCTTCGAGTGGCTCGGTGAGCACTGCCGGCATATCGAGGCGGTCGCCATGGACATGAACACCGCTTTCGACCTGGAAGTGAAGCGGCACTGCCCTCAAGCCGAAGTGGTGTACGACCTGTTCCATGGGGTGGCGCGCTACGGTCGTGAGGTGATCGACCGTATCCGCGTCGACCAGGCCAACCACCTTGCGCGATAACAAACCAGCGCGCAAGGTGGTCAAGCGCAGCCGCTGGCTGCTGCTGCGCAACGCTGAGCACCTCAAGGGCGGCCAAGCCGTGCAGTTGCAGGAATTGCTCGCCGCCAACCAGCCATTGGCCCACGGTCTATCTGCCACCGCCAAACTGAACGGGCTTGCCGACCTAGCATCCATCGGCTGATCTGTTTCTCGCTCCGCTTATTACCGAAACCGCCTAAAGAGATCAGAAGGCCAATCAATGCTGCTGATTTCCCTTCTGGAAGCCAGCCGCATGATGCGTTCGGGCGCGAAAGTCAAAATCTGCCTCTACCCCAAACTGGATGCCTCATGATGCCCTATGGCCGCCAAGCCCGCTGCCGCGCAGGCTTCGTCCTGCCCCTCGTCGGCCCCAGAGACGCCGATGCCGCCGATGCATTCACCATCGAGCAGGATCGGCAGGCCCCCGCCGAACACCACCAGCCGCTCGCGTCTTGGCAGGCCGATGCGCAGGCGCGGGTTGTCACCCAGCACGTCGAGCCAGTCGCGGGTGGAGAAGCCGAAGCTCACGGCGGTGTATGCCTTGTCTTCGGCAATTTCCCGTGAATGTAGAAAGGCGCCGTTCATGCGGAGATAGGCCAACGGCAGGCCGGAGTGGTCAACCACGCAGACGTTAATGCGCACGCCTAGCTTCTCTGCATGTGCCACGGCCGCACGGGTGGCGGCATAGGCGGCTTCCCAGTGCAGCGAGCGTTGATTCGTTGTTCTCATGTGCCGGACTCTGTGCAGGAGGAGGCAGGTTCATCGACCAATGGCCTTGGCGCTTTCGCCGCCGATGCCGAAGTGGCCTTTGGGCATCTCGGTTATAATCACTCGCACGCTGGTCAGCGGCGCATCCAGGGAGCGCGAGATGGCCTCGCTGACTTCGCGAATGAGGGTTTCCTTCTGCTCGTCGCTGCGGCCTTCAAGGATGTGGATCTGGGCAATAGGCATGGTGTGCCTCCTGAAGAAGAGGCCGCCCGGGCAGGGCGGCCGGATGGCTCAGACGAAGCGCGCGGAGACGCTGCCAAGCCCCTGGTAGCGCACGGTGATGTTGTCGCCCGGCGCTACTGCGACGGCGGCGGTGATGCCGCCAGTCATGATGAAGGTGCCGGCCGGTATGTGTTCGTCGCGCTCTGCCAGCAGGTTGGCCAGCATGGCCACGCTGGACAGCGGATGGCCGAGCACTGCGGCGCCGGCACCAAGTTCCACCACCTCGCCGTTCTTCTCCATCACCACGCCGAGAGTGCGCAGGTCGACCTCCTCGAGGTTGGCCATGCGGCCTCCGGTGATGTAGCGGGTCGACGAGGCGTTGTCGGCCACCACGCTGATCAGGTCGAACTTGAAATTCTCATAGCGCGAGTCGATTACCTCGACGGTGGGGATCACGTAGTCGACCGCGGCGATCACGTCGCCGATATGGCAACCAGGCCCGACCAGCGGTGCCTTGGTGACCACCGCGATTTCCGCCTCGATCTTGGGGTGGATCAGCTTGGAACAGTCCACCGTGCCGCCGTCGGGCACGCTGAAGTAGTCGGCGAGAAAGCCGTAGATCGGCGTCTCCACGCCCATCTGTGCCATCTTCGCCCATGAGGTCAGGCCCATCTTCAGGCCGACGATCTTGTTGCCGCGCTCCTCCTTGCGCCGGCGGATTTCCCACTGGATGTCGTAGGCATCGGCGAAGGTCATCTCGGGATAGTCGTTGGTGACCTTGTGGATGTCATGGGCCTGCAATTCGGCGTTCTCGATGTGCTCGGCCAGGGCCAGCACCTGCTCGCGGTTGAGGGTACGGTTCATGCGCTCACCTTCTGGTTCTGGCGGGCCCGGGACATATCCAGGGCGAGGTCTTCGATCATGTCTTCCTGGCCACCGACGGTGCCGCGGCGCCCCAGCTCGACCAGAATGTCGCGGGCCGGCACGCCGTATTTCTTCTCGGCGCGCTGGGCGAACAGCAGGAATGAGCTGTATACGCCGGCATAGCCCAGGGTCAGCGCATCGCGGTCGACGCGGATCGGCTGGTCCATCATCGGCACGACGAGGTCTTCGGCCACATCCATGATCTTGTAGAGGTCGATGCCGGTTTCCACGCCCATGCGCTTGCACACCGCGACGAAGACTTCCAGCGGGGTGTTGCCGGCACCCGCGCCTAGCCCTGCGACCGAGCCGTCGATGCGCGAGGCGCCGGCCTCGATGGCCGCCAGCGAGTTGGCGATGGCCATGCCCATGTTGTGGTGGCCGTGGAAGCCGATCTCGGTGGCCGGGTTCAGCTCGGCGCGCAGCAGGCCGATCTTCTCGCTGACTTCATCGGGCAGCATGTAGCCGGCGGAGTCGGTGCAATAGATGCAGTTGGCGCCGTAGCTTTCCATCAGCCGCGCCTGCTCCAGCACTTTTTCCGCGCTGATCATGTGCGCCATCATCAGGAAGCCGACGGTATCGGCGCCCAGCTTGCGCGACATGCCGATGTGCTGCTCGGAGACATCGGCCTCGGTGCAATGCGTGGCCACTCGAATGGTGGAGACGCCACAGTCGAGCGCCATCTTCAGGTGGTCGACCGTGCCGATGCCCGGCAGCAGCAGGGCGGATACCTTGGCCTGCTTGAGGCGCGGGATCACCGCACGCAGGTATTCCTCGTCGCTGTGCGCGGGGAAACCGTAGTTGATCGAGCGACCGCCGAGGCCGTCGCCGTGGGTGATCTCGATCAGTGGCATGCCGGCGGCGTCGAGGCCGGTGGCGACCGCGATCATCTGCTCGAGGCTGATCTGGTGGCGCTTGGCGTGCATGCCGTCGCGCAGGCTCATGTCGTGCAGGGTGACGTTCTTGCCTTGCAGATTCATGGTGCGACTCCTTTAGGCCAGTGCCGCTTCACGACGTGGCAGTTGAATGGTGCCGCTGGCGATTTCCTCGGCGAACATCTCGCCGGTGCGCAGGGCGGCGGCGGTCATGATGTCGAGGTTGCCGGCGTACTTGGGCAGGTAGTCGCCCAGGCCCTCGACCTCCATGAAGATCGAGACGCGGTTGCCGTCGAATACCGGGCCATTCTTCAGCCGGTAGCCGGGCACGTACTTCTGCACCTCGGCGATCATCGCGTGGACCGATGCGGTGATCGCATCCTGGTCCGGTTCGGTTTCGGTCAGGCAGTGGATGGTGTCGCGCATCATCAGCGGCGGCTCGGCCGGGTTGACGACGATGATCGCCTTGCCTTCCTTGGCCCCGCCGACCTGCTCGATGGCGCCGGCGGTGGTGCGGGTGAACTCGTCGATGTTCTTGCGGGTGCCCGGGCCGATGGAGCGCGAGGACACGGTGGCGACGATCTCGCCGTAGGCCACCGGCTGCACGCGCGATACCGCGGCGACCATCGGGATGGTGGCCTGGCCACCACAGGTGACCATGTTGACGTTCATTTCCAGCGTGCCGACATGCTGCTTGAGGTTCACCGGCGGCACGCAGTACGGGCCGATGGCGGCCGGGGTCAGGTCGACCATCAGCACGCCCAGCTCGTTGAGCTTGCGGCTGTTCTCGGCGTGTACATAGGCGGAGGTGGCATCGAAGGCGATGCGGATATCGTCCTCGAGCACGTGCGGCAGCAGGCCGTCGACGCCCTCGGCGGTGGTCTTCAGGCCGAACTCGCGGGCGCGCTTGAGGCCATCGGACTCGGGGTCGATGCCGACCATCCAGACCGGCTCGATCCACTCGGAACGCAGCATCTTCATCACCAGATCTGTGCCGATGTTGCCCGGGCCGATAATCGCGGCTTTCAGTTTCTTGCTCATCAGGCTGTCCTCGATCAGATGAAGCGCACGGAGGCGCTGCCGATGCCGCCGATCTCGACGCGCATGAAATCACCGGCCTTGACCGGTTCCAGCGGAACCAGCGAGCCGGACAGGATCACTTCGCCGGCCTTGAGGCCAATGCCGAAGTGGCCGAGGGTGTTGGCCAGCCAGGCCACGCAGTTGACCGGCGAGCCGAGCGCAGCCGCTCCAGCGCCGGTGGAGAGCAGCTGGCCGTTCTTCTCGACCAGCATGCCGCAGGTGACCAGATCGACCTGGCGCGGTGAGACGGCCTGGTCGCCGAGCACGAACAGCCCGCAGGAGGCGTTGTCCGCGACGGTGTCCTGGATCTTGATCTTCCAGTCCTGGATGCGCGAATCGACCACTTCGAAGCAGGGGATCACGCATTCGGTGGCGGCCAGCACGTCGGCATTGGTCACGCCCGGACCCATCAGGTCCTTCTTGAGGATGAAGGCGATCTCGCCCTCGGCGCGTGGCTGGATCAGCTTCTCGCTGATCGGCATGGCTTCGCCGCTGTTGTAGACCATCGCGTCGGTGAGGTAGCCGAAGTCCGGCTGGTGCACGCCGAGCATGTTCTGCACGGCCTTGCTGGTGACGCCGATCTTCTTGCCGATCACCCGCTCGCCGGCCGCCAGGCGGCGTTCGAGCATGCGCAGGGAGATGTGGTAGGCGTCCTCGACGGTGATGTCGAAGCCGCGGCTGGTCAGCGGCGTGACGGTCTCGCGCTGGACCATCGCCTGGTAGAGCTCGTCGCCGAGCTGCTGGATCAATTCTGGATTCATGGCTGTGTTTCCTCTTGAGCCGCACGGTCCGCCTCGGCGAGGAAATCCTCGACCTGACGGGCAAAGCGGCTGGCGTGTTCGATCTGGGTCCAGTGGCCGCAATGGCCAAAGACGTGGAGTTGGGCGTTGGGAATCCACTGCGCGAGGGTCAGCGAAGCCTGCAGCGGGATGATCCGATCCTCGCGGCCATGGATGACCAGGGTTTCGTGGGGCAGGGCGCGGATATCGGCCTCGTTGCTGGCCAGATCGTCGACGCCGTTCTGCCGTGGCGGCGGGAACATCGCGGCGAACGACTCCTGGAAGCCCGGGCGGATGCTGGCCTGGTAGCGCAGCTCGGCCAGCTCGTCGTTGACCAGGGTGCGGTCGTAAGCGAACAGATCGAGCAGCCTGCGCATGTTGGCCAACGACGGCGTGTAGCCCCACGCCATTTCCAGCCCCTCGGTGATCGGAAAGGCCACCCCGACGCTGCCCATCAGCACCAGCCGGCGCACGCGCTCGGGGTGACGGATGGCCAATGCCAGCGCCAGTCCACCGCCGAACGAGTTGCCGACGATGTCGGCCTGCTGGATGCCAAGGGCGTCGAGCACACCGATGGCATGCTCGACCCAGCGGGCCTGGCTGTAGCGTGCATCGGCCGGGCGCTCGCTGTAGCCGAAGCCGAGCATGTCCGGAGCGATCACCCGACGCGTCTGCGCCAGCTGCGGGATGATCCCGCGCCAGTTGGCCCAGGCGGTGACGCCCGGACCGGAGCCGTGGATCAGCAGCAGCGGACAACCTTCGCCCTGGTCATGCAGGTTGGTGCGGTAGCCGGCGGCGAGGATCTCGCGGCCGATTTCCGGGCTCTGCTGGGGTGCGTTCATGGTCTGGGTCCTCAGAGCTTCACGCAGATGTTCTTCAGCTCGGTGTAGAACTCCAGCGAGTGAACCCCGCCTTCGCGGCCGATGCCCGACTGCTTGGCGCCGCCGAAGGCGGTGCGCAGGTCGCGCAGGAACCAGCTGTTGACCCAGACGATGCCAGCCTCGATTTGCCCGGCGACGCGGTGTGCGCGCGAAGCGTTCTCGGTCCAGATCGCCGAAGCCAGGCCGTAGGGCAGGCTGTTGGCCAGCTCGATGGCTTCCGCTTCCGTGTCGAACGGGCGGATGTGGCAGCACGGGCCGAAGATTTCCTCGGTGACCACCGCCGAATCGTCGGTCAGGCCGGTCCAGATGGTCGGCTGCACCCAGGCGCCGCCGGCCAGGTGCGCCGGCATCTCCGGCACGCCGCCGCCGGTGACAACGGTGGCGCCGTCGTCGACTGCCTGCTGGTAGTAACTGAGGACTTTTTCACGGTGCTTGTGGCTGATCAGCGGGCCGAAATTGGCCTCTGGATCGTTCGGTTCGCCGATCTTCAACGCTTCGGCGCCGGCCTTCAGGCGGGCGACGAACGCGTCGAAGATCGGCCGCTCGACATACACCCGCTCGGTGCCCAGGCAGACTTGGCCGCAGTTGGCGAAGGCCGAGCGCAGGGTGCCCTCGATGGCCTTGTCCAGGTCACAGTCGGCGAAGACGATGCCGGCGTTCTTGCCGCCCAGCTCCAGCGACACCTGGCGCACGCCCTTGGCCGCGGCGCGCATGATGGTTTCGCCGGTGCCGGTCTCGCCGGTGAAGGTGTAGGCGTCGACGTCCGGGTGCTCGGTGAGGAAGGCCCCGGCCGAATCGCCGCCGAAACCGTGCACCACGTTGTACACGCCGGCCGGCACACCGGCGGCCTGCATCACCTCGCCGAGCAGGGTGGCGGTCAGCGGGGTTTCCTCGGATGGTTTGACCACCACGCAGTTGCCGCAGGCCAGGGCCGGGCCGACTTTCCAGGTCATCAGCAGCAGCGGCAGGTTCCACGGGCTGATCACGCCGATCACCCCCTTGGGCCGGCGCACGCCGTAGTTGAGTGCACCGGCGCCGTCCGGGGTGGCCATCTCGAAGGCTTCGGTCGGCACGTTCTTGATCAGGTCGGCGAACACCTTGAAATTGGCCGCGCCGCGCGGAATGTCGATGTGGCTGGCCAGGGATTTGGGCTTGCCGGTGTCCAGGCATTCGGCCTCGAGAAACTCATCGAAGCGCGCCGTGACGCCATCGGCCACGCGATGCAGAATCTCAGCGCGCTCGGCCACCGTCATCTTCCCCCATGGTCCCTTCAGCGCAGCGCGTGCCGCCCTGACCGCGGCGTCGACCTCGGCGCGGCCGGCCTCGTGCACGCGGCCGATCACCTGGCCATTGACCGGGTTGATGTCCTCGAAGGTGCGGCCGCTGGCCGAATCGACGAAGGCACCGTTAATGAAATGCTTGATCTCTTTCATCTGCGCAATCTCTGCAATAAGTCGAACCGAACCATCAGGTCAGCACGGTCATGAATCGTTCGTTGAGCACACGGTCGTGATAGAAGATCGCCTTGCCCAGGTCCTTAGCCAGCCAGGTCACCGGCTTGTGATCCGGATAGCTGTAGTTGCCGCCGCAGAACACCTCGCTGCGGTTACCGGACGGGTCGAAGAAGTAGATGGTCTTGCCGTGGGTCAGGCCATGACGGGTCGGGCCGATGTCGATAGAGGTGTCGGTCATGGAGATCAGGTCGGCGGCGCGAAGCACGTCTTCCCAGGTTTCGAGGTAGAAGGACACATGATGGAGGCGGCCTTTTTCCGGATGGTGAATGAAGGCCACGTCGTGGGCCTTGGTCGACAGACTGAGGAACTGGGCGACGCGCGTGCCATTTTCGTCCAGCACCTGTTCGGCCAGATAGAAGCCGAGCACCTTGGTGAACAGGTCATAGGTCGCCGGCAATTCGTCGCCATACAGTAGGCAATGATCGAAACGCACAGCCGCCATGCCTTTCAGATCGCGCGGCCATGCCTCGGGATTGACCTCATTCACACCCCACTTTCCAGTATATTCCTTGTCTGCATACAACTCGAAGTGATGCCCGGAGGGTGCCTGGAAGCGCACGCGCCGGCCACAACTGTTCAGCTCACCTGCGGGTAGCTGCTCAACGGCACAGCCATATGCCGTCAGATCCCGCTCCAGTTGCCGGAGAGCATCCTCATCCACAACCTTGAAACCCATAAAATCCATACCAGGTTCGTCGGCTTCGCGTAGCACCACGGAGAATTTGTCAACTTCGGTCCAAGCCTTGAGATAGACACGGCCCTGATCGTCACGGTCCATCTCGATCAGGCCCAGCAACTCGACGTAGTGTTCCAGGGCCTTGCTCATGTCCAGTACACGCAGCTGCACATGGCCGGGGCGCATTATACCTTTGTTCATGACGTCACCTTTTCTCTTTGTTGTGGGTCGACCGTATTTTCATAGCACGGCTTTGAATAACGCTCGATACATAGATCGCTACGGGCAAACAGTCGGCAGGCCAGGGCGTAGCCTTGTTCGCGGGCCTCTACCGGTACGTGCTTGCAGCTCATACGCCCGCATTCGTAATCACCGGTCAGCACCCGCACCTTACACAGGCCGCACCCGCCGCCGCGACAGCCAACTGGTAGGCAGTGCTTGTTCTGGGCCTCCATAGCACGAAGCACTGACTGCTGCGGCTGGCAGACGAAGCTCTCCCCATCAGGCCGTACAGTGATTTCAAAGACCGTTGGCATCCCGCCTCCGTCGACATGTGCGTCAGTGGGCACCGCTGCAGGACCTCCAAATACAAGTCCTGACCAGTTTGGCGATCGCTAGGGAAGTATTGATTGTCATCGCGGGAGCGCTGATTATTAAGGTGTAACGGAACGAACTCTTGTTATTGGTTTGCATTGTTCTCTCTAGCGATGCTCTTTGGCGCAGCATGTATGAAATCCTAATGGGTTACCGTGGTATCTGCGGTCCACTGGCACCAATGCGGTGGCTGCCTGTGCTTAGATCAGAATCTAACTATATTTACAGATCCAACGGCTCCCATGGGCGTCGGCCTAGCGGCTGAAACAAAGTGATATTTTGCACCTAGCACTAAACGCAAGCCTATGTGCATCACGTAACCCGTTCGCAGAAAACACTTCAATTACTCGCCTTCGAAACCTTAGCCACTATCGACACGGCCTCTTACCCTTGACGCAGCGCAATTTGCTCATGCGCCTCCCAGCCCATGCGCAGTCGGGCCTCAGCCACATCGGCATCGAGATCATGGTTCCATAGCCAGTCGAAACGAGTCGCCAGTATTTCCCCCACCAGCTGTTCGTCCGCACCTACAATGGGGTCGCGCAACTCGTATAACTCGCCGGTTTCCACAGTGGTTCGTTGCACACGACAGGCATGAGGGCGGCGCAGGTCGTCGTAAGCTCCAAGCAGCTCGGGGAGGTTGCCTGTTTCGGTCCGACTATCGCCCAACAGCCGGGCGAGGAAATAGGCGTCCTCAAGCCCTTGCCCTGCACCGGCCCCTTGGTGCGGCAGCATGGCGTGCGCTGCGTCGCCGATCAGGGCAACCCGACCGTGTACGTAGCCTGGCAGTTCCGGCAGGTCATGCAGTGCCCAGAGAGTTGGCGCCGGGATGCACTCCAGTAAGGCGCGCGGGGCATCGCCCCAGCCCGCGAACGCATCGAGCATCTCGCGCTGGCTCGCTTCCCGTACCCAGGGAGCGTCCGCGGGCCAAGTCGGTTCCGGCTGGCTACGGTCGGAGGTGAACGCTACCACGTTGACAATGCGGCCTTTTCTCACCGGGAAGGTAAGAATATGGCCATCGAGCCCTAAGTACATCTGCGGGACATCCACCAAGTGCTCGTCAATGCCCTTTATTCTAAAGGCTTCGCGCAGTTGCAGGCTATCTACCATGCCCCGGTATGCACAGGTACCGCTAAAACGTGGTTCTAGATGATCCAGCCCCTGACCTTCCAGCACATAGCTACGAAGCGCTGACTTAATGCCGTCGGCGCCGATTAGAAGATCGCAGCGGTACTCTGTGCCGTCGGCGAATAGCACTTGCAGTTCATCACCCTGCTGCTCGATTTGGGTGGCACGCTTCCTAAATTGGGCGATACCTTCTGGAAGGTGTCTTACTAGGGCGTCAAGGAAATCAGCCCGGTGTACAGAGGACTGACCTACGCCCGGCGCAATGGTGGCGCCTAGATAGCTAGCATCGCTACCGCGCCGCCATTCAAACCAAATATCCTCCCAAGGCTGCGGAGTCCGATCAGCAACCTGAAAGTAGGATTGACCCAAACCCAAACCGACAATGGCGCGCACTGCGTTAGGCCCGAAGGACACACCAGCACCGACTTCACCGAACGCCGGGGCAGCCTCGAATAGCTGCACATTAAGATGGGAGTGTTTGCACAAGCTCAATGCCAAGGCAAGGCCTGAAATTCCGCCGCCGACTATAGCGACGCGCAAGGCTGGTTTCTTACCGTTCATGTCGTTCATGCAATACCTGTCATGACTTTATTATTGGGATATCTCCAACAGTAGCGAAGCCATAACTATTGATAAATACACTAATCCCTATATTATATATTCATAGTGAGAATGTCCGATGCTGCCGCTCTGGCAGGACCACGTCAACAGCATAGCGAGGCTCCATGGAACTGCATGACCTGGATTTAAACCTGCTGGTAGTATTCAACCAGTTGATGGTCGACAAGCGTGTCTCTATCGTCGCGCAAAGCCTAGGCCTAACCCAACCTGCCGTAAGCAACGCCCTGAAGCGCCTGCGCACCGCACTGCAGGACGAACTATTCGTGCGTACCCACCAAGGCATGGAGCCTACGCCCTATGCTGCACATTTAGCTGAGCCTATCGCCCATGCCATGCACAGTCTGCGCGAAGCGCTACATCACGAAGAGCGTTTCGATCCTTTAACCAGCGAGCGTACCTTCACCTTGGCCATGACCGACATTGGTGAGATATATTTCATGCCGCGGTTAATAGATGCGCTCACTCGTAAGGCCCCCCATTGCACAATCAGCACGGTACGCGGCAGCTCGGTGAGTTTGGGACAGTCGTTACTAGACGGTACAGTAGATTTGGCCGTAGGCCTGCTACCCAACCTACAGGCCGGCTTCTTACAGCGTCGGCTTCTCCATAACCGCTACGTGTGCTTGTGCCGTAAGAACCACCCGGCCACCAGAGAGCCACTGACCTTGGAGCGCTTCTGTGCCTACAGCCATATACGTGTCATCGCCGCCAGCACTGGCCACGGCGAAGTAGATTCCCATATGGCGCGAGCTGGCATCCGGCGGGACATTCGCCTAGAGGTTCCGCACTTCGTCGCCGTCGGCCATATCCTCCAGCATACGGAGCTACTCGCCACCGTACCTGAGCGCTTCGCTGACTGCTGTGTAGAGCCCTTCGGTTTGAGCGTGCTGCCAATCCCCATCGACCTACCAGAAATCCCCATTAACATGTTCTGGCACGCAAAATATCACAAGGACCTAGCCAACATCTGGTTGCGACAACTGATGTTCGAGCTGTTTTCGGATTGAGTGACAATCCGGGGTGATCGATACGTAAGCGTACGCCGAACTCACCTTGCGTGATTCAGGCAGGTACCCACTGATGCGGCAGCAGTTGGCCGATCTTACTGGCCCGCTGCGTAGGCAGTCGTGTCAGCACGTCCTTGAGATAGGCATACGGATCATGTCCGTTCATGCGGGCCGACTGGATCAGGCTCATGATCGCCGCCGCTCGTTTGCCGCTGCGTAGCGACCCGGCAAACAACCAGTTCGATGGACTTGCCCCTACCAAACCGGACACCAACTCCCCGTTGATGCTACTGCCAAGCGCCTGAATTCCCTCGGCGAGCGATATTTCAAAGCGCTGTGCGGATGCTGCTCGTTCTAATCAACATAAGCAGCCTCGACAAGGCCGCGACGTTAGCCCAGGTGGGTCAGTTTTACATCGGCCTTGACACATGCAGCTGCATACTTTCCCCTCAATATTCATGCCGGCGATGATATCTATACAAATTCGCTTATTTACTTATATAACAGCCTTCTCTATTTTTCACCCAACGGCATCATTAATGGGAGCGTGGTCAGAGCGGGCTCTCACGCCACGGCATGAGACGCTGCAACTCACCGCCCCTGTTAAGGAAACTCTGAAGAAGACTTCCTGATTTGGCAAAATGCCCAGACTCTCCACCCGCCCGAGTTTCCGATGAAGCAGATGACCTTCGCCGACGCCGAGTACGCCGGTAAGCGCAAGCAGACCCGCAAGGAATTGTTCCTGATCGAGATGGATCGGGTTGTGCCATGGAAGGGTTTGATTGCCTTGATCGAGCCGTATTACCCCAAGGGCGAAGGCGGCCGACCCGCCTATCCGCTGATGGCGATGCTGCGCGTACATCTGATGCAAAACTGGTTCGGCTACAGCGATCCGGCGATGGAAGAAGCGCTGTACGAGACCACCATCCTGCGTCAGTTCGCCGGGTTGAGACTGGAGCGCATTCCGGACGAGACCACCATCCTCAATTTCCGCCGGCTGCTGGAGAAGCGTGAGTTGGCGGCCGGTATCCTTGGCGTGATCAATGGCTACCTGGGAGATCGCGGCCTGTCGCTGCGCCAAGGCACCATCGTCGATGCCACGCTGATCAATGCGCCGAGTTCGACCAAGAACAAGGACGGCAAACGCGACCCGGAGATGCACCAGACCAAGAAGGGTAACCAATATTACTTCGGCATGAAGGCCCACATCGGAGTGGATGATGAGTCGGGTCTGGTACACAGCGTAGTCGGTACGCCAGCCAACGTGGCGGATGTCACTCAGGTCGACAAGTTACTGCACGGCGACGAAAACGTCGTTTGCGCCGATGCCGGCTACACGGGCGTCGAAAAGCGCTCCGAACATGAAGGCCGGGCGGTGATCTGGCAGGTCGCGGCACGCCGCAGCACTTACAAGAAGCTTGGCAAGAGCAGCCCGCTCTACAAAGCCAAGCGCAAGGTCGAGAAGGCCAAGGCGCAGGTGCGGGCGAAGGTCGAGCACCCGTTTCGGGTGATCAAGCGCCAGTTTGGTTACACCAAAGTTCGCTTTCGAGGGCTGGTGAAGAACACGGCGCAGTTAGTGACGCTGTTCGCCCTGTCGAACCTGTGGATGGCGCGCCGACATTTACTGGCGAATACAGGAGAGGTGCGCCTGTAATGTGGGAAATGGCCGGCGCGAGGTGCTCGCGGCGGCTAAAAATCCAGAAAAAATGGATGATTCGATCGTTTTTTAGACGAATCGCCGCTTTTAAAATTGGCAGGGCTGAAGTCAGCCAGAAATACGTGACTACTTCAGACCATCCTTATAAGAAAGAGATAATAATTATGAATGAAAAAGAAACCAATAAAATACGCCGCATTGCTGTGGTCGGTGGCGGCATCGGTGGCTTGACCTTTGCGATTGCGATGCGCCACCACGGTATCGACGTTGATATATACGAGCAAGCGGAGGAGTTGCGTGAGGTGGGTGCCGCGGTCGCATTATCCGCCAATGCCACGCGTTTTTATTATAACCACTGGGGTTTGGGCGAGGAGTTTGACGAGGCTGCGTTTGAAATCTCTGCTTTGATCTACCGGGACGGAAAGACTGGCCGTGAAATCGGCAGGCACGCCGGCGGGCTGGCGTATCGAGACCTTTTCGGCGGCCCATATCTCGGCATCCACCGGGCCGAGTTGCAACGAATCCTCTCCACCAAGGTGGGTATGGAACGCATCCACCTGAATAAACGCCTAGTAAATATCGATGACACTGGCGAACAGGTAGTGTTACATTTTAAGGATGGCAGCAAAGCGGAAGCCGATATAGTCATCGGTGCTGACGGGATGCGTTCCACCGTACGGAATTTGATGCTCGGCTATGAAGATTACATATACGCGGGGTACACAGCATTTCGTGGGATTGTTCCAATCGATAAAATACCGAGCATGCCTGATCCGACCGCTATTCAATTCTGGATGGGTGAGTCCGGCCACTGTCTTCACTACCCGATCGGCGGAGACAGAAAAGGAGACATCAATTTCTTTCTCGTAGAGCGCACTCCGACGACTTGGCCACTAAAACAGTCGACTGCGCCTACAGACGACGGTGAACAGCTACGCCTCTTCAAGGACTGGCATCCTGCTCTCGTCGAGATGATCGCTTCGAACACCTTGAAGACAGTAAATCAGCGATGGGGAATGGTTTATCGTATGACCCTTGGCCGCTGGAGCAAAGGTCGGGTAACGCTGCTCGGTGATGCTGCACATTCCCTAGTACCGCACCATGGACAGGGTGCCAACCAGTCGATCGAGGATGCCGTGGTCCTTGCTGACTGCATTGCCGCTGCGGGTTCCGCGTCGATTGCAGAAACCTTTGAACGTTACGAGCGACTGCGTCGTGGCCGGGCGCGCAAAGTTGTGTATGCGTCCGTGACCACTGGCGATATGTTGCACTTGCCACCGGGTGAAGAGAGGGATCGGCGCGATGCACGTCTTGCATCTCATGATGCCATGGTGCATCACCTCGATTGGATCCACGGCTTCGATGCTAGCGATCTCAACGAGCCGGATGAACGCCAGGGCGGCACCTGGTTGTGATGCGGGCTTTCTACGTCACCTCGGAATGTAATTTACCGTAGAAGACCTGTGGTGCAATGCTACTCACCTAAGCGGAGCAGCATTGCGATTAACCGGGAAGCGAGTTGTGGAAATCTTTACCATCCTGGGTCTTGATGGCCTAAGCCTCTTGGGGCACCTCTAAAAACACTCATCCGGACTGAGCCAGGATTCGAAAGTGCAGCTCCTTGGCATCCGAACGCCGACTTGGGCGCTCGCAGAGCATCGTGAATGGCCGGTTGCATCACGCAACCGGTGCCCGGTTCAGGTCATTTCCAGCAGGCTCGACACTATGACGACGTTTATATGAGGTTCACTTGTGTTAGCCGTACCCGCTCATCCCTAGCTAATCTCCGCCTTGATGCTGGCAGATTCAGTCTGGCCTCGCGGTTCGACCTACCGAAATATCGGCGGTAACATTGTCCCAGAGCTTCAGACCCGGCTGTTACCGGCCACGCCTGTCTGGGTAGGGAACGAGTGGTGGAACAGTCGGTTCCGTCGGGCGTTAACCTGCGGAACAGAAACCCATGCGACTTTCGGGTCGCACTGCCGAAGTAATATTGGTTACCCTTCTTGGTCTGGTGCATCTCCGGGTCGCGTTTGCCGTCCTTGTTCTTGGTCGAACTCGGCACATTGATCAGCGTGGCATCGACGATGGTGCCTTGGCGCAGCGACAGGCCGCGATCTCCCAGGTAGCCATTGATCATGCCAAGGATACCGGCCGCCAACTCATGCTTCTCCAGCAGCCGGCGGAAATTGAGGATGGTGGTCTCGTCAGGAATGCGCTCCAAGCTCAACCCGGCGAACTGACGCAGGATGGTGGTCTCGTACAGCGCTTCTTCCATCGCCGGATCGCTGTAGCCGAACCAGTTTTGCATCAGATGTACGCGCAGCATCGCCATCAGCGGATAGGCGGGTCGGCCGCCTTCGCCCTTGGGGTAATGCGGCTCGATCAAGGCAATCAAACCCTTCCATGGCACAACCCGATCCATCTCGATCAGGAACAATTCCTTGCGGGTCTGCTTGCGCTTACCGGCGTACTCGGCGTCGGCGAAAGTGATCTGTTTCATCGGAAACTCGGGCGGGTGGAGAGTCTGGGCATTTTGCCAAATCAGGAAGTCTTCTTCAGAGTTTCCTTAATGAGCTTCCCCCGTTGCCAACCAATGTGCAAGCGGGCTGCGCAAGATCACTGCCGGTCGTATCGATTGCGGCACTCGGCTTGATCGAGCGTCTCTACGTGCTGTCACCGGACCGCCTATCGCGAAAGTACGCGCACCAGGTTCTTCTCATCGAGGAACTGTCGGCGTTCGGCGTCGAGGTCGTGATTCCTCAATCACGCCATCGGCGCGACCCCGGAAGAGGCGCTGTTGCTGCAGATGCAGGGCATGATCGCTGAATACGAGCGCGCCAAGATCATGGAGCGCAATCGTCGCGGCAAGCTTCATGGCGCGAAGCGCGGCAGTGTCAATGTGCTCTCGACGGCGCCCTATGGGTGATCTGGCAGGTCGCGGCACGCCGCAATACTTACAAAAAGCTTGGCAAGAGCAGCCCGCTCTACAAAGCCAAGCGCAAGGTCGAGAAGGCCAAGGCGCAGGTGCGGGCCAAGGTCGAGCACCCGTTTCGGGTGATCAAGCGCCAGTTTGGTTAGTAAGCGCTCCATAAACCCCATCTTCAAACGAACCGATAGCCAGACGATGCTGCGCTCCTGATTTCTTTTCAGGAGCAGCTGCCATGATGCGTCCCGACGCCAAGGTGCAGAAGGTCTATCTCTATCCCAAGCCTGTCGACTTTCGTAAATCCATCAACGGCCTGGCGGCACTCGTCGAGTTGGATATAAAGGTGGAAGTGTTCAACCCGGTACTGTTCGTGTTCCTCAATCGCAGCCGCAACCAGGTGAAGATCCTCTATTGGGAGCGTAATGGTTTCTGCCTGTGGCTCAAACGCCTAGAGGCCGAGCGCTTCAAGACCAAGCCCGATGCCGGCGATGAGCCCATCGAGCTGACGGTCGACGAATTGAACTGGCTGCTCGACGGCATCGACCTCTGGCGAAACCGCCCTCATCAAGTCCTGACGCCGCGTTACGTGGCCTGAGCCGGTATAATCCACGGCCATGATTGCCGTGCCCGATACCCTTCCTGACGATCCCGACGCGCTCAAACAGTTGCTGTCGCAAGTGTTGCTGGCACGTCAATCTGATCTGAACAAAATCAGTCAACTTCAGGAACAGGTCGCTCTGCTGCGCCACAAACTGTTCTCGCCGAAGTCAGAGCGCAGCCCCGAGGATGCGCGACTCGCCGCAGTTGGCCATGTTCAACGAGGCCGAAGAGCTGGTCGAAGAGGGTGCTTGCACTGACGAGCCAGGCGGTGATGGAGCTGAGGCAGAAGAGGTTATGGTGCCGCTCAAGCGCCGTGGCAAGCGCAAGCCGCTGCCGGCCAAGCTACCGCGTATTGACGTCATTCACGAACTGCCCGAGCACGCGCTGACCTGCGAGTGCGGCTGCCGCAAGCAGGCCATCGGCGAAGAAACCAGCGAGCAGCTGGAGATCATCCCGATGCAGGTGCGGGTGATCCGCCATATCCGCAAGACCTATGCCTGCAAGGCCTGCGAAGCGGCACCGGTCACCGCCGACAAGCCAGCCCAGCTGATCGAGAAAAGCCTGGCCAGCCCCAGCGTGCTGGCGATGCTGCTGGCCACCAAGTACGCCGACGGCATCCCGCTGTACCGCTTCGAGAGGATGCTCAGCCGGCACGGCATCGACATCTCTCGCCAGACCCTGGCGCGCTGGGTAATCCAGTGCGGCGAACAGCTGCAACCCGTGATCAACCTGATGCGCGACCGGCTGCTCGACTACCCGGTGCTGCACTGCGACGAAACCCGGCTGCAGGTACTGCATGAGCCGGGTCGTGACCCCACCACGCAATCCTGGATGTGGGTGCAAAGCGGTGGGCCACCCGACAAACCGGTGATCCTGTTCGACTACTCATCCAGCCGTGCGCAGGAAGTACCGCTGCGCCTGCTCGCAGGCTACCGCGGCTACCTGATGACTGACGACTATGCCGGCTACAACGCCGTGGCCGCACAAGAGGGCATCGAACGCCTGGCCTGCTGGGCGCATGCGCGACGCAAGTTCGTCGAAGCACAGAAGGTGCAGCCCAAGGGCAAGACCGGGCGCGCCGACATCGTGCTGAACCTGATCAATAAGCTTTACGGCATCGAGCGTGAGCTGAAAGAAGCCGACGACAGCGGGCGCCTCGCCGCCCGCCAGCAGCGCAGCCGACCGATCATCGACCAACTTAAGACCTGGCTGGACAAGACCCAACCACAGGTCGCCGGACAGACCGCCCTGGGCAAGGCGGTGAACTACCTGGCCAGCAACTGGAGCCGCTTGGTGCGCTACCTCGAAGGCGGCCACCTGCCAATCGACAACAACCGCGCCGAGAACGCCATCCGCCCGTTCGTCATCGGCCGCAAGAACTGGCTGTTCAGCGACACCCCGAAAGGCGCCAGGGCCAGCGCGCAGATCTACAGCCTGATCGAAACCGCCAAGGCCAACGGCCAGGAACCTTACGCCTGGCTGCGCCACATCCTCGAACGCCTGCCGACCGCCAGCAGCGTAGACGACTGCGAAGCACTGCTGCCATGGAACTGCTCGCCAGCAACTGCATCCTGACTTGCGAACCTTGTTAGCGGTAGGTGGGTTTATGGAGCGCTTACGTCGCGGCACGCCGCAGCACTTACAAGAAGCTTGGCAAGAGCAGCCCGCTCTACAAAGCCAAGCGCAAGGTCGAGAAGGCCAAGGCGCAGGTGCGGGCGAAGGTCGAGCACCCGTTTCGGGTGATCAAGCGCCAGTTTGGTTACACCAAAGTTCGCTTTCGAGGGCTGGTGAAGAACACGGCGCAGTTGGTGACGCTGTTCGCCCTGTCGAACCTGTGGATGGCGCGCCGACATTTACTGGCGAATACAGGAGAGGTGCGCCTGTAATGCGGGAAATGGCCGCCGCGAGGTGCTCGCGGCGGCTAAAAACCCAGAAAGAATGGATGATTCGATCGTTTTTTAGACGAATCGCCGCTTTTGAAATTGGCAGGGCTGAAGTCAGCCAGAAATACGTGACTACTTCAGACCGTCCTTAGCGGTAGGTGGGTTTATGGAGCGCTTACTTTGGTTACACCAAAGTTCGCTTTCGAGGGCTGGTGAAGAACACGGCGCAGTTGGTGACGCTGTTCGCCCTGTCGAACCTGTGGATGGCGCGCCGACATTTACTGGCGAATACAGGAGAGGTGCGCCTGTAATGCGGGAAATGGCCGCCGCGAGGTGCTCGCGGCGGCTAAAAATCCAGAAAGAATGGATGATTCGATCGTTTTTTAGACGAATCGCCGCTTTTAAAATTGGCAGGGCTGAAGTCAGCCAGAAATACGTGACTACTTCAGACCATCCTAGTCAACCAGATCGCTATTGCCCCCGAAGATCGAGCCAACAAAGACAGCGGCTAAAATTAATTAGTACGAACTTCAGATGCTCACGATAGCGATTTAATCAGAATGAATAATTATAGGCTAAGACGAAATTATCTTGCGACATGGACGATCTCACGGGCGACGAGGTGTTGTAAGCCGATCGATTGGTCATACTTTGCTCGAAGGCATGCGAATACGCAGCATCGAACCTACCCGATTTTGATACTTGGTAGCTGAATCCCAAGGAAGCGTGTTTCCGCAAAATACCCGGAACTAGCGCCAACAATCCCTCATCATTAAAGGGCTGCGTCGCCTGACGGTAACCTGCTCGCACTGTTAAATTCGGGGTAGCTGCATACGAAGCCCCAATCGCCACTATTGTTTGATCCTTGGCATTTTGAGGAAGTCTTAAGTCGACATCACCAACATCACTAGAAAACCCTACCTTTATATCCTTCCAGGCATCCTTCCAAAAAACGCGAGACACATCAACAGCAACGAGTAATTTGTCCGTAACTTGGTGGCTCAGACCCACGTCAAGTTTGGCAGGGGTATTAAAGTCTAAAACACGAACCTCGCCCTCGATAGGCACATTACCGATGAGGCCATCTACCGCGGTAACAGTCCCCTTCCCTTTCAAGTCGTTCATATGGCTTTTGAGCATGTAGGAGATACCCAACTTGGTCGTTGGCGTAATCTTATATAGCAAACCTAACCTACCCGAGTATCCCCAACCATCGACACCACTCGGAAGTTCCTTGTTTTGGCTAACGCTCAAATGCACACCCCGCGGGTCGGGTAAAGTGCCGATCAAGCCCAACAGCGAACCGGACACACGCCCATCACCGGCGAGACTACCCAACTGGTTCGTTCCCAGCAAATAATCGAGATCCAAACCACTCCATTTTGCATCTAGCGATCCACCGATAACAAGACGATCGTTAATCTTAAAACTCACGGCAAAAGGTATGTCAAGTATAAACAAGCGACTGGCGTTCTCAAGGCCGGTATCAGCATCGGCGGCATAGCCCATTCCGCCAATATCGCCGCGGGACAAAAAACTGTCCTTCCCATACTCGACCCCTATCCCCGCTTGTGCGAATATGCCCGCGCCAAAGGTCCAGTTAGAAACTTTACGGATAAAAGCAAGCTGAGGGGCAACATAGGGGCCTCTATTATTAGAATGCCGACTTGATGACGCTTTCTCGCCTGTACCAAGATTGGTGGCGCTGATATCTGTGGTAATCAGATCTAGCCCTAGCAGTATTTCACCTGTCGCATCAGACAAGTCCATTGTCGCTGGGTTGACCATCATTGACGCGGGCCCGACATAATGAGCAACAGCCGTACCGCCCATGCTTCTGGAAACCGCGCCAAAGCCCTCCAAAATCAAACCATCCGTCGCTACCGCATGGCTTGACGCAATACCCAAGATCGCAGCACTAATTGTTTTATTGAGTAAATTTTTTTTTTTAATCATATGTTCCACCGTTTATTAATTTTGTTTTTGGGATACAACATCACTAAAAGCAAACTGCCCGCAACCTTAGAAAAGCCCACACGAGCCGCGTAATTCTACCAGCACGTTTCAACCAATATGGAGCACCGGCTTGAGCGTGACCCCTTCTTCCGAGTCTTCGGCGGCTCGATTGATTTCCTCAAAAGGATAAAACTTAATTAGCTTGTAAAATAGAAACTTCCCCTGGCGATAAAGTTCCACCAACCTCGGAATAAAAATATCTGAAATCGACTGATCTTCGACGATTCCACGAAGCTTACGATTGAATAGCAGGAACTACACCAGGCCCTTCATGCCCTAAAACCATCGGGAGCGGAACCGGATAATGCTGATCGCGACAAATCAGATCCGTATGACACAACCCGGTCGCAACCAATATAACGAGAACTTGATCTTCTGCAGCTCATTAAGAGCTACATGCCCGAATAAGAATGGGCCGTTTTTTTTACGGACTATTGCCGCTTTGATTTCCATCTCATTCTGTTACCGGTTTTACTCCGGTTTCCCCCGCGGCGGCTATTCCAGCACTACAGCCGCACCTCAGTGTGTTCTCGAGCATAAATAGACGGTCGTTGCCCCACCACATTTGATCGCCCAAAAACATCGTTGGTACACCGAATACTTTACGTTCGATGGCGGCCTGGGTATGCTCATCATACGCATTTGTTGCAGCGTCGCTGCTGAGAAACTCCTCGAAAGCAGCGCGATCCCACCCTAGAGTCCCGCACACTAGGGCAAGCAGGCTTTCCGAGTCCAGAGCTATACCTTCCCCCCAAACTGCATTGAATATTGTATTCACGTAAGCAGCAGTCTGCGTTTCGGCACCCGAGTAATAGAGCCCAGCATTCATCCGTTGGCTATTGTAATTGGCAGGAAATAAAAACGGTAATCCGTACAGCTCGGCCCAGCGTTTTAAATCCACCATCAAATAGGCAAGTTTGACTTTCAGATCGCGATTGGAGGGGCCTACGTTTCCGATGGCGATTTTGGCTCGCGCCAAATCAATCGAGTGATAGCGAATGGAAAAGCTATAATCGTGGGCTAGCTTCGACAAGCGATGGTTAGCCAAGTAAGAAAAAGGGCTCAAAAAGTCGAAATAGAAATCAACAATCACAATCAAACACTCCAAAAAACTAAGCCAACCAACAGTGGGTTGCCTCATCAAGGATGGCACCCATCGTCGGCTTGATATGCTGGCTTCATTCGGTATTCCTAAAGCCTGACTTCACACCCGAGTCTGCGAGACTAGCAGTCTTAGCTAAATTTGCCGAACTGGCGACGCCTACTAGTAGCGCAAGAAATATGATTAATCTAATATATTTCAAATCGTTCAGCGTCTTTTCCAGCATTTCGCCAGACCAATCGAGTTGGACTACTTCAATTCCTTGCTGTATTTAGCATGCAGTGCGGCCCAAGCTTTGCCTGACTTAAGGGCGCCAGCAATATAGTCTTCTGGGACGATGTTATAGGGCGGACGGCATGGTCCAGCTGTGAGCCAGCCAGCTGCATCCATGCGTGCTTTTTCAAGTCCGATGTTGTATTTCGAGAACTCCGAAAAGTCGCCACGCGGAAACAATGTCGAATCGGCTGCGCGCATGTCATCGGAGATGGCTTTGGCCTTGATCCAGTCACCGCTGCTCTTGGCCTGATCCACTGCATCACGCAACATGATGGCGGTAGCCGGGCCGCACATGGAGCCGCTTGACCAGAACGCGGTCATGCGCTCAGGATTGATGCGTGCGGCCGCGTAATAGTCATCCTCGTGTGGAAGGAAGCGGATGTTGGGTGCCAATTTCAGGTCCAAGTCAAGCATTCCGATGCCTAGATATTTGGCAGTTACTACCTGCGGAATTTTGGACATTTCTGCCCAGAAGGGGCGAGGGAAGTCGAACTTGAAGGCTTCAGGGTTAGCGTAAATCGCAATGGCAGCCTCCGGTACCGCCTCTGCAACATCACGATAGAACTGGACCGCTGTGGGCAGGTCCATCTTCACCCACATTGGGACACCGAGCATGGTACCGCTGGCGCCCATATCCATAAACTCACGAGTTTGGCGGATGACTTCGCGGGTATTCAAGGCCGTGGTGCCGCAGAAATAAGGCACGCGACCACGAATGGTTTCGACAATCGTCGAAACATAGTCACGTTTTTCCTCCCAGGTCAACGTAGCGCACTCGCCAAAAGTGCCCATACTTAAAATTCCGTTGACACCAGCCGCAATCAGTTCTTCAACTATGCGAGCAGTCTCGTTTAAGTCAACTGTGTTAGTGCTGCGCCAGTTAGAAGCATCCGGAGTAGCCGGCGTTGGCATAATAGCCCAGACACCATGGATATCCTCGGCAGTAAGACGCGCTGGTTTCATAGTTTTATTCGACATGGAGACACTCTTGGTTAGGTAAAAAAGCTGGAACTAGGTTAGTCAGAATCGTTGTCCAATCGCGACCGACTCCAAATTACGGATCTAGAGTTACCGTAGCTGTAGCCTCTTGGAGCCCAATCACCTTTATACGTTCGGTTTAAGGAACAGCTTCCGGATATCAATACTAACGAGCCAGTCGCTCGTTAAGTCAACATGAACTTGCAGTGCTGGGCCCCATGCATGATCTGCATCGAACGACTGAGACTAGCATCCTCATTCGCCACGATCCTTGCATAATCTATTACAGCCCCGATGTGAGGGTGAACCGGAGCAAAATCGGGAAAATTAATACTGCAGGAGCATAAGTAATTTTCCCCAACGCATATCTGGAAGAGAGCCTGCGCCTGTAACTTTGGTTGTAGTTTTAACTCAATTTTACATCCATGCCGTAGCCAGTGGTCTCGATACCATGGCCAAAGATGTCTCCAACGTAGTACTCCGCTTCGTCTATGGCCTTGGCACCTCGCCAGCCGGGCTCAATGAGCCAGCCGGAAGGTGTTGCGCCATAGAACGTCAGCGCCTTGTCGTTAGCATGAATGCCAAGTTGCAAGGCAATGTCAATGTCGTTCTTTACAAACTGTTGATGGGTGTATCCCAGATCCTCTATGTCGGTGTACTCAAGCATCACATGATTGAGCCTCTTTTCAGCGGGCATGGCACCAAACCCAATGGAGTGGTCCCGACCATTGCAATGCATGAACGTTAGTTCGCCAGTCATGCCGTTGGGCAGCGGGATCCGGTATTCGACGTCCCCACGCAAGCCCAGAAGACTATAGAACTTGTGGGCAGCTTCGACATCGGTCTGGCGAACGATGCAATGACCCAGGCCTTGGTCACCAGTCACAAACTTGCCGTGCAGGGGGCGGCCGGGATGGAACGGGTTGTTCATGTCGATCCGGGGGCCCCAGAATATCTCGGTCGGGTTGCCGCCTGGATCTACTGTCTTCATCAGGCCCAACACCATTCGTTCCTGAGCCTCGGCTTTATCGCAGACGCGAACATCGTAACCGGCGTCAATGAGTTTTTGACCGAGAGCCTCGAACTCCGGTTTTCCGGACACACGCCAGCCCAGGTATTCCAGGTCGTCCTGGCCGTTATGATGGACCACGATTCGATGATGCCAGTAATCCATACGTAGATAGAAACGGTCCTTCTCACCTTCATCAAGAACTTGCAGGCCCAGCATATTCGTGGCGAATGATTTCCACGCATCAGGATCCTTGACCGAGATGCCCATGTATCCGAGTTCAATAACTGCAGGTTGCTTACTCATAGTTTGATTCCTTGGAGTTAGTGCTTATTAGAAGGGATACTGCTGCTCGAAAGGCTCGATGGTCAGCCACTTGAGCTCTGTGAACTCATCGATCACAGCACGGCCGTCGAAGCGCCCGTAGCCAGTGTTCTTAGTGCCTCCGTATGGAGCCTGCGCCTCGCTTTGGACAGTCGATCCGTTAATGTGCACTGAACCATATTCGATGGACATGCCCACGCGCAAAGCACGGTTGATGTCGCGGCCAAATACGCCCGACGACAGGCCATAGGCGCTGTCGTTGGCAATGCGAATGGCCTCTGCTTCGCCGTTGCAACGGATCACCACAGTGATGGGACCGAAGGTCTCCTCATCGTAGATCCGCATGTTGGATTTGACGTGATCCAGGATCGTGGCCGGCATGACCGCACCTTGGGCCATGCCGCCGCAGGCAACTGTGGCTCCTTTGTCGATCGCGTCCTTGAACAAACCATTGATCCGCTCGCCTGAATTTGGCGAGACCATTGGGCCGATGATGCAGTCGCCAGTTACGCATGGGTCGCCCGCGCTCAAACGCTTGGCCTTTTCGGCAAACTTGGCGACAAATTCGTCGGCGATCTTCTCATCAACCACCAAGCGCTCAGTGGACATGCAGATCTGACCTTGGAACAGGAAGCTACCGAACACCGCTGCCTTGACAGCTGCGTCGATGTCCGCGTCATCCAGAACAATAAGTGGGGACTTGCCACCGAGCTCCAGCAGGCAGCGCTTGAGGTGTTGCGCGGCCTTCTGCGCGATAATACTGCCCACGCGGGTGGAGCCCGTGAAGTTGATGCGTCGGATCTCCTTGGCTGAGATCAGTGCGTCGGCGATCTCGGGCGAACGGTCAGGCGAAGAGTTGAGATAGTTGAGCACGCCAGCAGGCAGCCCGGCTTCCTGCACGCACTGGGTGATCAGGGCATGCGTCGCGGGACTAAACTCAGAACCTTTGAATACCACCGCGTTGCCGCAGACCAGCGGATAAGCGATGGCTCGTGCCGCCAGCACTGCGGTGCCGTTCCACGGCACGATGCTCAGGATCGGACCGACCGGCTGACGTAGCGTCATTGAGAGCGTGTCAGACTTGTCTGTCGGAATAGTTTCCCCCTGAATTTGTGTAGCCAGCGATGCCGCTTCACGGAACACATTGGCTGACATCTGGACATTGAAGCCGGCCCAAAGAGCGGAGGCTCCCACCTCCTTGGCCATCACTTCGATAAACTCGGGTGTTTTACTTTCCATAACCTCAGCGACCCTCAGCAGAAGGCGGCGACGCTCCGAAGGTCCAACAGTCTTCCAGGTCTGGAAAGCCTCTTGGGCAGCTTGCGCGGCCTTTAACGCATCCATCACCGTGGAGTTTGCACACTCCGTCATCACCTCACCACTGACGGGGTGCTTTCGCTCGAAGGTCTGTTGGTCACTGGAATTGACCCAGACATTGTTGATAAACAATTTTGTATTCATGCGGTTTTACCAGAAATTTAGTTATTATTTCAAGATAGGCGACAAACCTACTTGCGACCGAGCGCCATCCCTCCATCTATATTAATGACAGTCCCGGTAATGAATTTCCCTTGATCTCGCGACGCCAACAACAAATAGGGTGCCACTACGTCTTCGGCCTTGGCTGCAAATCCAAGAGGCGTTAGACCCTTGATCATGTCCTCGATACCGGGCATGTTTTCCATGTGAGTTTTGTCGAAGCCGGCGCTTGCGGGACCGCTCAGAGACGTCACAGTGCCGCCCGGTGCTACGGCGTTGACGCGAATGTGGGGAGCCAATTCGTAAGCCAAAGCTTTCATCATGCCCAGGACCGCATGCTTGCTGGCGATGTAGCAAGAACCACCAGCACCGACCGCATGGGACGACACTGAAGCGGTCATCACCACTGATCCGCTAGTCTTTTTCAGTTCCTGCAGGGCGGCCCTGATACCGCTGAAATAGCTCTTGACATTGATGTTGAATATCTCATCAAAACTGCTCGATATTTTCTCCCAAGGCTCTTCGATGCCAAGCATGTAATCCCAAATACCGGCATTTGCAATGAAACAATCGAGATGGCCGAATCTATCGGTTGTTTGCTTTATCAGCTTCTCATTTGTTGCGTGGTCCCGGACATCGCCCACGACGATCTCGAGTGCGTCCTTGAACTCATTGCAAAGGCTCGCCTTTTGCTCCTCGTTTTGTACGAGAGCGGATACGCAATAACCGGCGGACTTAAAGGATCGAACCAGTGCGAGACCAATTCCTGAGCCAGCACCGGTTATCGAAACGACTTGTTGATTGCTCATACACACAAATTTCCTTTTGAACAATGGGACAGCTTGTAGCAGTCACCATTTGTAAAGGCGATTATTGGGTCACATAAAGATCATCACATTGTGCGTCTGGAATGTGCGCTCTGGATAATCAATCAATCGTTGGACCAACTTACGCGCTCCATCTTCGCCGCGCTTCCATTTATCCTCCCGAGTGGCATAGAAGACATCGACTTGATTGCCGCGTCGTGCTCGGTGAACAATTAGGTTGGAGCGAATGTGAAGCAAATCTTCATTTTCGTCCATTGCAGCCTGGATATTTGTGATGAAACGAGTAAAGCGCACCTTTGGACTATTGCCCCAGTTTTGCGGATCCAGTTGATGCGCTACGCGAACTTCCAGTTGTTCATAATTCTCGTTGAAAATGTTCATGGTTTCATTGAGCTGGTAACGGCGCTCGGAAGCTGAGCGCAGTTCGCGTGAGATAATCTGATATTTCACCTCTGAGTCCACGCAGTGCTCTAACCAGGCGCGGTAAGCCTGAATGTCTAAAAGATGCGCTTCCCGGGTTAGCAACGTGGTAGCTTCTTGTTGCAAAGCCTCGTCGCCGGAATTGAAGAAACGAAGAAACTCTTCGGCGTCGTGGGCGGAGACAAGCTTGTCTTCCTGAATATTAATCATCATGGTCCCTCTCGTCTGTTAGCGATCAGTAGTCTTTGCCAGTTCGGTATGCCAATTTTTAGAGACATCCTCGAATTCAGCCCAGCTAGAGCTGCTGATGTGCGCGCCGTAAGCCCGATAGAAGCCACGATAACTGGTCTCGCCAATCGCCGATTTGCCGACGATGCCAGGATAAACCTCGTCGCCGTATACGTCCCCGCCGAAACCCAGGTTGGAAACCAGATCGCCATCTCTGGACTGATATTTCTTGGCGTTTTGCGATTCCGTTTCCATATTGTCGTTGTCGTCGCTTTCCCAGAAGCCAGCAGGCCCAAACGTTCTCTGAACCGCGTCGACCAAGCGGCGCTTGAGATCCTCGGGCATGTCTTTTTCGACCATGGCGTAGGTCCATACCTCAGTGGTATTTGCGTCGATCGGGTGCCATACCTTGAAGACACCCGAGCAGGTCAGAAAACTGTTGTTCGGGAAAACGGTGCCGTTGAGGTGGCTACGATAGATTCGTGCGCGAACCTCGCCAATTTCTTTGTTCAGCCGTTCCTGCTTAGCACCGCCGAAGGCCATCAATTCCGGAACCAGGTCTGCGCTGTGCACGCCTGAATATCCGTCCCACAACACACCCATGCCGCTGCCGTATTTGGAGGTCATTTGCAGACCTGCACCTTCTGGGGGCAAAGCTGCGTTGCCAGCTAACGACGAGAAGACCGACTGCCCTGTGCGAAGCGAAGCCGCATGCGTCCAACCCACGTGGTACGCATCCCCCACAAAGTTTTCCGCGGGCGCTTTCCAGTTAGCCTTGATTATGACCTTTCCTGGAGGACCGATCAGTTCTAGCCCTCCGGAATGCTTAAACATAGGCTCCAGGTACCAGCCAGCGTCCCCCATGTAGTCTTTGAGAGAAGGGGCTTCCTCATCGAAGCAACCATAGATGAAGCCATGGAAGCTCTCTACACGAGCGACTTCTTTCAATCCCATACATTTCTTGTCGAGCGCCTCGCCATACAGTTCTTTTTCAAACGGGACGCTCTGCAGTTCACCGTTAGCGCCGAAGCCCCAGCCGTGATAGCTGCAAACGAAACCTTTAGCATTACCTGCTTCTGCGTGTACCAGCGTCTTGCCACGGTGACGACAAACGTTCAGGAAAGCACGAATCGAACCGTCGTTCTGCCTGGAGACGATAACCTCATCAACCCCCATTTTTGCCGTAACATAGTCGCCAGGGGACGGAATCAGGCTGTCATGAGTCAGGAAAAGCCAGTTCCGAGCAAAAATGGTTTCCAGTTCGCGCTGGAAAAGTTCTTCGTCGCCATGAATCAGGTGTTTTTGGGTCAGCCCAGATTCACTCACCAAGTTTTTATTTTTGTAATTCATATTTTCACCTAAAGAGATCGAATGGGGGGGATTACGCTCTAGGGTCCGGGGTGCCTCCTATTAAAATTCTCAGCTCAAATCAATCATCACACGCTGGCCCTCAATCTTCACCGGGTATGTTTTGATGTTCTGTGTCACAGGGGCGCACAAGGCCCTGCCTGTGCAAACATCAAATCTACCTTGATGCAAAGGACATTCAATTTCTCTGCCTTCTAGAAAGCCATCACTCATGCGGGCAGCACCATGTGTGCACAGGTTGTCGGTAGCGTAGATTTCGCCTTCCACTTCATACAGCGCTAGTTCCTTACCTTCGACTGTCACGCCGAGGACGTCACCTTCAGGGATTTCATAAAGAGCGACTGCGTCAATCCATTTTTCTGTCATAAAGCTATCTTCAAATGGGGTAATGATGGAGTTAGAGATCATCCAGCTGTCCTAAATATTCAGACGCGGCTGTTGTTAGTGATGCTCATTTAAGTGTCTTCCTGATGAATTCTCGATGTACAGAGGTGCAGGGTCGGGGCAATTCAGACCCCGCTGGGATAGAAGGCGTCGGCATAAATATGCTCGGGCGATATTCCAAGATCTTTGGCGACGGTGCATAGAGCGTCAACCATCGCTGGTGCGCCGCACAGGTAGGCTCTCCACCCAGCCAGCGAGGGAATGTCTTTTTCAATCAAATCGGTAATTAGGCCGGCCCGCTGGCCCTCATTAATCGGGCCCGTCGCGATCACTGTATGGACAGTCAGTTGAGGGTGGATAGCCGCGAGTTGGTTCAATCGGTCTGCGTCGTAAAGGTCTTGCTGACTGCGCACCCCGAAATAAAGGTGGATGGGGTTCGTCATTCCCGACTTCAGCGCGCCGCGAACAATCGACAGCACCGGTGCGAGTCCGGTCCCGCCGCCCACACACAGCATCGGCCCGGTGTGAGCCTGACGCAGATAGGCCGTACCAAGAGGCCCACTCAACTTAATGCTTGTACCTTCGCGGACGTGCTCGAAAATATACTCCGTGACACGCCCGCCCGGCACTTTGCGGATATGGAACTCCATTTCTTGGTCATCTGGCAGACCAGCCATTGAATATGGACGCACATGTTCGGGACTGAACTGTAGCATCGCGTACTGTCCGGGTGAGAACTCGAAGGGCTTGGCGAGGCGAATGCGGATGCGGCGAATATCGTGAGTGGGCGACTCGACGGCGACAACCATGCCTTTGATGATTCGCGCCGGGTGAGTGACTATGTCGTCTGAGTCTATGATCTCAATTGCGCAATTGCTGGTGAGCACTGACTGACAGGCGAGTACATAATGCTCTTCGATGCGATTTGAGTCACCGCTTTTCGCCGCCGAACTAATGACGCTGCCATCTATAACTCGGCAGCGGCAAGTACCGCATCGTCCAGACATACAGCTGTAGGAAATACCCACACGGTGCTCACGGAGCACTTCCAAAAGGTTGGCACCGGAATCAAAAGGCAAGCGGCGATTGTTCGGTAGTACGAGAAGTTCCATAGATCTAGCTTCTTTATTTATATGTTTTATGGTTCCATGATCATTGACTGTATTCTAATAGTCAATAAACCATAAATGAATATTAGTATCACTAATATGAATAATGTCCAGGCCATCCCTTACCGGCCCGTTGTTTGACTACACGACCCCGACCCGCAGCGGGGTCCATTCGCTTTCCTTCACCGCTGTGCTCACGGCCATGACGAGCTTGTCGAGATTGCTGGCAGTCACGCCCTCCAGTGCCGAGCGCCCCCGCAGCATCGAGCGCGGCTGCAGCAGTGCATGGTAGATCTGCCAAGGGTCCGCACCCCTGGTCAGCTTCAGGACAGACTGGATCAGCTCGTGCTTGAGCGGGTCGAGGTGCCAGTCCGGCACGCGCTGGCCGCGGTTGCCCACGTTCAAAGCCAGCAAGTTGCCCGCCTGGATCTCATAGCTGATCCACCTGCGGGATTTGCCCGCTATCTTGGCAAACGCAGCGACGGGAAGGTTGTGCGGCGCTTCGAAGACATCGAACAAATCCATTCTCTCGCGCTGAATGTCCGAAGGTACCAGCGGCGCGGCCGATCGCTGGGGCGGCACTGCCGGCAGCCGATGTGCGGCGGCAGAAACCAACGGCATGGCGTCACCCGGCTTCGTCACGAGCAGGCTTGGCGAAGCGGCAACCGGCGTAGAGGGCGCGCTTGCGGTTTGCTCAGTGGGGAATGCGGGCACGCCTTCCAGATGCACGGTGAGCGGCATGCTGGCCGCCTCGACCTGGTTCTGCTCGAAGAGGTCGAGGCGATCGGCCCAGTCCTGCATCATGCGTCGACGCTGCTCCACGTACGCGGCATGGTTGTAGGTCGCGCTGACCTTGTTGGGATCGACATGCGAAAGCTGTGCATCCACCCAGACTTTCGGGTAGCCGATCTCGTTGAGCGCAGTGGACATCGTGCCACGGATACCGTGTCCGGTCAGGCGTTCCTGATAGCCCATGCGTTTGAGCGCACCATTGAGCGTGTTCTCGCTGATGCGCTTCTTCAGGTCGCTGTCGTGCCGGAACAGGTAGCGCTGGGCCGGCTTGAACTCATCGAGCAGGTGCCGGACGATCTCCATGGCCTGAATCGACAGCGGCACGATGTAGGGCGGGATGTCCTTCGGCTGCTGCCGCTTCTTGCGCATATCCACCTGGAGTTGCTTCACGACGTCGGGCGGGATGATCCACAGCCCTCGGTCCAGATCGAATTGATCCGGCATCGCCTGCCGCAGCTCTCCGGTTCGCACGCCGGTCAGCAGCAATAGCCGCAGCCCGAGCTGGGTCTGCCGCCGGCCGCGATAGCTGCGCAGCCGCTGCAACAGCCTTGGCAGCTCGGCCATGCGCAGGAACGGGTTGTGGTTGACGGGTGGCAGCGGCAGCGCCACCACATCGAGATCGAAGGCGGGGTTCTGCTCCAGGCCCGGCACGATCACCAGCGCGTAGCGGAACAGTTGGTTGAACCACGTCCTGACTTTCTCGGCGACGGAGAGCGCCCTGCGCTTCTCGATCCTGGCGATCACCTCCAGGAGGTCGGGCCGCTTGATCTCATAGATCGACTGCTTGCCCAAGGTCGGCAGCACATCCTTGTCGAAGATGCGCGGAAGGATCGAGAGAGTCGTCTGCCGGCCTTCCTTGAGGCTGAGCCCGCGATGCTTGAGCCACTTGCGATACACCGCCTCGAAGGTGTTTTCGTCGGCGAGCCGGACAGCGGTGCGCTTCTGCTTGCGGTGATCGCGAGGATTGGTGCCTTTGGCCAGCAGGGCGCGCGCTTCATCGCGCAGGCTGCGGGCCTCGCGAAGCGTCACCTCCGGGTAGGTGCCGAGCGACATCCGCTTCTGCTTGCCCGCCCAGTAGTAGCGGAAGTGCCAAGTCCTGCCACCGGCAGCGGTGACGGCCAGGGAGAGGCCATCCAGGTCAGGGAGGGTGTATGCCTTGCCAGTCGCCTTGGCCTGTCGAACGGCCAGGTCTGAGAGTGCCATGCTCTTGCTCCGAACATGAGTCAGGAACCAGATGCTGGTCACGTCGACCTCGCCTCTCCATCAACAATCCGGAATCAGCCGCGCCCGCAAAAATGGACTTGTTTGTGGACTTAAAAGTCCCGGCTGTAGGCGGATCGCAGTGGACCACAGCAGAACGTCAAAGAGAGAAAAAGTCTTTGTGTGGCAACGACTTGCAGACTCTCTTGGACTTCTGCGGAAGTCCGCAGAATGATGCAGTGGAGCGGGCGAAGGGAATCGAACCCTCGTCATGAGCTTGGGAAGCTCAGGTAATGCCATTATACGACGCCCGCGACGGCTGCCTTTTTACCAGAAGGCGTGGGGGAAATGAAGGGCGATGATGATTTTTCCGGTAACTCGCGTCGCCTCTAGATCTGCGCAACCTCTTGCTCAGTCAGCGGGCGATGGCTGCCGGCCGGGAGCGCCGGGTCGAGCTGCAGTGGGCCCATGCTCTCGCGGTGCAGCGTGGTCACGCGATTGTTGAAATGGCCGAACATACGTTTGACCTGATGGTAGCGCCCTTCGTGCAGGGTCAGTCGGGCCTGACGCGGGCCGAGCAGCGTGAGTTGAGCGGGCAGAGTCGTGAGGTTCTCGAAGCGGAAGTAGAGGCCTCTGGCAAAGGCCGGGATGCACTCCGGCAAAATCTCGTCCTCGGTTTCGACCAGGTAGACCTTGCCTTGCCGGCTGCTCGGTTGGGTCAGGCGGCGCGACCAGTGACCGTCGTTGGTGAGCAGCATCAGCCCCGTTGTGTTGAAGTCCAGGCGCCCGGCGATGTGCAGGTCGTGCTTCTCTGGTTCGTCGATAAGATCCAGCACGGTCCTGTGGGTTGTGTCGTGCGTCGCGCTAACGCAGCCGGCCGGCTTGTGCAGCATCACATAGCGAGCGGCTTTCCCAGGCTGCAGCAGTTCGCCATCGAGTTCGATGCGGTCGAAGATCCGTATTTCTCGATCCGTCTCCAGTGCGACATTGCCATTCACCCGCGCCCGCCCTTCGGCCAGCAGGCGGCGGACGTCTTGGCGGCTGAGTTGTGCGCGGCTGGCGAGGTAGCGGTCGAGTCGCATCAGGCGTCGCTGCAGGGCTCGCTGCGGGCGCAGCGGAGGCAGAGACAGGCCCGGTTTCTGAGCGCGTCGGGGAGGCGGTCGAGGGTGCTGGCTGGAATGGTCAGCGACACGCACCAGCAAGGCTGTTCCGCGCCGGGTTCGCATTCGGCGCACTGGTTGGGCTGGCCGCACAGCGGGCAGCGTGAAGGATCGATAGGTTCGCGCATGGCTTTCCCATGGGGCGTCAGGCCTGCGAGCCGGCTTTGTGACCGGCTCGCAGGGCCAGGTTACATGACGCGCTGGCCAGGTTTGGCGCCGGCGTCCGGGCTAAGCAGGTAGATCTCGCTGCCGCCCGGGCCTGCGGCCAGCACCATGCCTTCGGACAGGCCGAACTTCATCTTGCGCGGTGCCAGGTTGGCGACGTAAAGCGTCAGTCGGCCTTCCAGCTTGCTCGGTTCCGGATAGGCACTCTTGATGCCCGAGAACACGTTGCGCTTGGCGTCGCCGATGTCCAGGGTCAGGCGCAGCAGCTTGTCGGCTCCCTCGACGAACTCGGCCTTCTCGATCAGGGCTATGCGCAGATCCACCGCAGCGAAGGCGTCGAAGTTGATTTCCGGCGCCAGCGGCTCCTTGATCAGCTCGCCGTTACCTTGGGCAACTGCTTCGGTGGCCTGGGCGGCGAGGTCTTCTTTGGAGGCTTCGATCATGGCGTCTATCTTTGCGGGCTCGATGCGAGTCATCAGTGGGGTAAAGGCGTTGAGCGAGTGGTTGGCCAGAGGCGCTGCGTGGTCCGACCAGCTGAGCGGCTCGACGTTGAGGAATCGCTCGGCGGCAGCGGCCAGATTGGGCAGCACGGGCTTGAGGAATATGACCAGCTGGCGGAACAGGTTGATACCCAGTGCGCAGATTTCCTGTACCTCGGCCTGCTTGCCCTCGACCTTGTTCAGTGCCCAGGGCGCCTTGTCGGCGATCCAGGCATTGGCGCGGTCGGCCAGATGCATGATCTCGCGCATGGCTCGGGCGAAGTCGCGCGCTTCGTAGGCATCAGCGATGCTCGGCGCGGCGGCCTGGAAGGCTGCCCAGAGTTCCGGCTCGGGATCGGCGTCGACCATCACGCCGCCATTGCCCTTGTGGATGAAGCCGGCGCAGCGGCTGGCGATGTTGACCACCTTTCCGACCAGGTCGGAATTGACCTTCTGCACGAAATCCTCGAGGTTCAGGTCGAGGTCGTCGACGCCACGGCCGAGCTTGGAGGCGTAGTAGTAGCGCAGGTATTCGGGATTGAGGTGCTCAAGATAGGTGCGCGCCTTGATGAAGGTGCCGCGCGACTTGGACATTTTCTGCCCATTCACCGTCAGGTAGCCGTGCACGTTCACCGCGGTCGGCTTGCGGAAGCCCGCGCCCTCGAGCATGGCCGGCCAGAACAGCGTATGGAAGTTGATGATGTCCTTGCCGATGAAGTGGTACAGCTCGGCACTCGAGTCCTTGCTCCAGAAAGCGTCGAAGGACAGTTCGGGGCGGCGATTGCAGAGATTCCGGAAGCTCGCCATGTAGCCGATCGGTGCATCCAGCCAGACGTAGAAGTACTTGCCCGGCTCGCCGGGGATCTCGAAGCCGAAGTAGGGGGCGTCGCGGGAGATGTCCCATTCCTGCAGGCCACCATCGAGCCACTCGGCGATCTTGTTGGCCACCGACTCTTGCAGCGCGCCGCCGCGGGTCCATTCCTTGAGCATCGCCTCGAAGTCGGGCAGCTTGAAGAAGAAGTGCTTGGAGTCCTTGAGCACCGGGGTGGCGCCGGAGATCGCCGATCGCGGATCTTTCAGTTCGGTCGGCTCGTAGGTCGCACCGCACTTCTCGCAGTTGTCGCCGTACTGATCTTCGGCGCCGCACTTCGGGCACGTGCCTTTGATGAAGCGGTCGGCGAGGAACATGCCTTTCTCGGGGTCGAAATACTGGGTCACCGAGCGCGTCGCTATGTGCCCCGCATCGTGCAGGCGCGTGTAGATCAGCTCGGCGAGCTCACGGTTCTCATCCGAATGCGTCGAATAGAAGTTGTCGAAGTCGACCAGAAAGTCGGCGAAATCGGCACTGTGCTCGGCTTGCACGTTGGCGATCAGCTGCTCCGGCGTGATGCCTTCCTTTTCGGCGCGCAGCATGATCGCCGAGCCGTGCGCGTCATCGGCGCAGACGTACACACATTGGTTGCCGCGCAGCTTCTGGAAGCGCACCCACATGTCGGTCTGGATGTACTCGAGCATGTGGCCGAGGTGGATCGAGCCGTTGGCGTAGGGCAGGGCGCTGGTGACGAGGATCTTGCGGGCTTCGGACATGGGCTTCTGCAGTCGCAATTGCTGGGAGAAAGCTCGGCACTATAAAGCTGCAGCCGGTTTTTTTCATCCGCACGCCTTGCCGTGTCGATAGTCCAACCACCAGCATTGCGCGCCGGTGGGCCGATTTCGGTCCAGGGAGTAACATGCCTGTCTGTTTTGCTCGGTCTTTCTTGGAGTACCCATGCCTGTCACCCGCGAAGCTGTGGAATCCGTATTGCGTCAGTACACCGACCCCCATCTGAATCAGGATCCGGTGAGCGCCGGCTGCGTGCGCTCCATCGAGATCCAGGGCGATCGCGTCTGCGTCCAGCTCGAGCTGGGCTATGCCGCCGGCTTGTTCCGCAGTGGCTGGGCACAGATGCTGGCCATGGCGATCGAGGGGCTCGACGAGGTGGCGCGTGCCGACGTGCAGGTCGATTGCGTGGTAAAGCCGCACAAGGCCCTGGATCAGGTGCCGGCACTGGCGAGCGTGAAGAACATCATCGCGGTGGCGTCGGGCAAGGGCGGCGTGGGCAAGTCCACCACGGCGGCCAACCTGGCGCTGGCGCTCGCGCGTGAAGGCGCGCGGGTTGGGGTGCTGGACGCCGATATCTATGGGCCTAGCGTGGGCATCATGTTCGGGATTGCCGAGGGCACTCGCCCACAGGTGCGTGACGAGAAGTTCTTCGTGCCGCTCGAGGCCCACGGCGTGCAGCTGATGTCGATGGCGTTTCTCTCCGACGACCGTACCCCGGTGGTCTGGCGCGGACCAATGGTATCCGGTGCGCTGTTGCAACTGATCACCCAGACCGCGTGGCGCGATCTGGACTACCTGGTCATCGACATGCCCCCGGGCACCGGCGACATTCAGCTGACGCTGGCGCAAAAGGTGCCGGTGACCGGCGCTGTCATCGTAACCACACCGCAGGATCTGGCATTGCTCGATGCGAAGAAAGGTGTGGAAATGTTCCGCAAGGTGAACATCCCGGTACTTGGTGTGGTGGAGAACATGGCCATCCACATCTGTTCCAACTGCGGACACGCCGAACATCTGTTCGGTGAGGGGGGCGGCGAGAAGCTGGCGGCGCAGTACAACGTCGATCTGCTGGCCTCGCTGCCACTCTCGATGGCGATCCGCAGTCAGGCGGACGCCGGGCGCCCGACGGTGATCGCCGATCCGGAAAGCCAGATCGCCATGATCTATCAGGAGGTCGCTCGTACGGTTGGCGCGCGTATCAGCCAGAGCGGTCAGATCATTGCGCAGTCGATGCCCAACATCACGGTGTCGGACGACTGACTGGCGGTGCCGCCGTGGTAAGCACGGCGGCCCATGCTGCATGGCGGCAGAAACGAAAAAGCCCCGCATGAGCGGGGCTTTCTACTAGCCGAAGGATAGGTTAGATAACCTGAACTTCCTCGGCCTGCATGCCTTTCTGGCCGCGGGTAGCAACGAAGGAAACCTGCTGGCCTTCCTTCAGGCTCTTGAAGCCGTCACCCTGGATAGCGCGGAAGTGAACGAACAGGTCGTCACCGCTCTGGGGGGTGATGAAGCCGTAGCCTTTCTCATCGTTGAACCACTTGACGGTACCGGTTTGGCGATTGGACATCTGATGTCTCCTTGGACAAGGTTGTGGGGAGAAGCTCGGGCGAAGCCCGGACAACACTGTGTGCAAGGAGATGGAAGTCGTTTCGAGCGATTCACGGTGACACTTTGCAGCAACAGCGGGCTAACAATACCCGTTTTCTCCAGCAAAGCGAGCTTTATTTTTCGATTTCCTTCTGTGGCGTGTGGTCGTGCCTCGGGGCTGGCCTGGGGCCATGCTTTTCCGCCCTTCGTGCGGACTTGGAGAGCACCAACGGCGCCGGTAAGATGCACGCTGCTTTTATTCTCAGAAACCAGCCAGATCAGGACGCCGCCATGAGCATTAAATCGGACAAGTGGATTCGCCGCATGGCCCAGGAACACGGCATGATCGAGCCGTTCGTCGAGCGCCAGGTACGTACCGAGGGTAGCGAGCGACTGATCTCGTACGGCGTTTCCAGCTACGGCTACGATGTGCGCTGCGCGGACGAGTTCAAGGTATTCACCAATATCCACTCGGCGACCGTCGATCCGAAGCACTTCGACGAGAAGAGCTTTGTCGATGTGAAAGGGCCGGTGTGCATCATTCCGCCGAACTCCTTTGCGCTGGCGCGCACCGTGGAGTATTTCCGCATTCCGCGCGACGTGCTGACTATATGCCTGGGCAAGAGCACCTATGCGCGTTGCGGCATCATCGTCAATGTCACGCCGCTCGAGCCGGAGTGGGAAGGCCACGTGACGCTCGAGTTCTCCAACACCACTACCTTGCCAGCGAAGATCTACGCCAACGAAGGGGTGGCGCAGATGCTCTTCCTGCAGTCCGATGAAGCGTGCGAAGTGTCCTACCGGGATCGCGGCGGCAAGTATCAGGGGCAGACCGGCGTCACGCTGCCGAGGGCGTGAGCCCTCCTTGCGCCTGCCGTCTGCGTGGCGGTAGGGCCGCATGCCGGGGCGAAGGCCGCCGGCATGCACTTGGCTTCACGCGCCCAGGTAGGCCTCGCGCACCTTGGGATCGGTGAGCAGGTCGTGGCCGCTTCCCTGCATCACGATGTGCCCGTTCTCCAGCACATAGCCGCGGTCGGCGAGCTTCAAGGCCTGGTTGGCATTCTGCTCGACCAGGAACACGGTCACGCCGTCCTCTCGCAACTGCTCGATGATCTCGAAGATCTGCTGGATGACGATCGGGGCCAGGCCGAGCGAAGGCTCGTCCAGCAACAGGAGCTTCGGCTTGCTCATCAGCGCGCGGCCAATGGCGAGCATTTGCTGCTCGCCGCCAGACATGGTGCCGCCGCGTTGCTGGTAGCGCTCCTTGAGCCGAGGGAACAGCTCCAGAACCTTGTGCAGCTGCTCCTGGTAGGCGCCTTTCTCGGTGAAGAAGCCGCCCATCGCCAGGTTTTCCTCCACCGTCAGGCGCGCAAATATGCGGCGCCCCTCGGGGACCACCGCAATCGCCTTGCGCATGATGTCGCAGCTCTGCTGGCCCACCAGCTCCTCACCCTCGAAGCGGATGCTGCCGCTGGCCGCCTGTGGCGAGCCGCATAGCGTCATCAGCAGAGTGGACTTGCCCGCGCCATTGGCGCCGATCAGCGTGACGATTTCTCCCCGCTCGACGTGCACGTTCACCTCGTGCAGCGCCTGGATCTTGCCGTAGAAGGTCGAGACGTTCTCGAAAGTCAGCATCGCTTACGCCTCTCCCAGGTAGGCCTTGATCACATCCGGATTATTGCGGATCTGCTCCGGCGTCCCGTCTGCCAGGGGCGTGCCCTGGTTGATCACGTAGATATGGTCGGAAATGCTCATCACCAGCTTCATGTCGTGCTCGATCAGCAGCACCGTGACACCGTGGTCCTGCCGGAGCATGCCGATCAGGGCCTTCAGGTCCTCGGTTTCCTTGGGGTTCAGGCCGGCCGCCGGCTCGTCGAGCATGAGGATGCGCGGGCGCGTCATCATGCAGCGGGCGATCTCCAGGCGCCGCTGCTGACCGTAGGCCAGCGTGCCGGCAGGGCGGTTGGCGACATCGACCAGGTCGACCCGCTCGAGCCAGTGTCGGGCGAAGTCCATCGCCTGGCGCTCGCTATGGCGGAACCCCGGGGTCTTGAACAGGCCGGCCAGGAAGTTGGTGTTCAGGTGGCGATGCTGGGCGACCAGCAGGTTCTCGACCGCCGTCATGTCCTTGAACAGCCGGACGTTCTGAAAGGTCCGCACCACGCCCTTGCGAGCGATCTGATGGCCGGGCAGGCCGTGGATAGCCTCGCCCTCGATGAGGATCTCACCGTCGGTCGGCTGGTAGAAACCGGTCAGGCAGTTGAATACGGTGGTCTTGCCGGCGCCATTGGGGCCGATCATCGAGACCACCTGCTTTTCCTGTACGTTCAGGGCCACGTTGTTGACGGCCAGCAGGCCGCCGAAGCGCATGGTCAGGCCACGTACTTCCAGAATCGGGCGACTCATTGCTTCAGCTCCAGGTGCGGGCGTTGCATGGGCAGCAGGCCCTGCGGACGCCAGATCATCATCAGAACCATCATTGCGCCGAACATCAGCATTCGGTACTCGCTGAACTCGCGCATCAGCTCCGGGAGCAGGATCATCACGATGGCCGCGAGGATGACCCCCAGTTGCGACCCCATGCCGCCGAGCACCACGATGGCGAGAATGATCGCCGACTCGATGAAGGTGAAGGATTCCGGCGAAACCAGCCCCTGGCGCGCGGCGAAGAAGCTGCCGGCGAACCCGGCGAAGGTGGCGCCGAGGGTGAAGGCCGAGAGCTTGATCACGGTCGGGTTCATGCCCAGTGCGCGACAGGCGATCTCGTCCTCGCGCAGGGCTTCCCAGGCGCGACCGATCGGCATGCGCAGCAGGCGGTTGATCACGAACAGCGTCAGCAGCACCAGCAGCAGGGCGATCAGGTAGAGGAAGATCACCTTGTTCACCGAGTTGTAGGCCACGCCGAAATACTCGTGGAAGGTCTGCATGCCTTCGGCGGCGCGGCGGTCGAAGGACAAGCCGAACAAGGTGGGTTTTTCGATGCCACTGATCCCGTTGGGGCCGCCGGTGAGGTCCGTCATGTTGCGTAGCAGGATGCGGATGATCTCGCCGAAGCCCAGGGTCACGATGGCCAGGTAATCACCTCGCAGCCGCAGCACCGGGAACCCGAGCAGGAAGCCGAACAGGGCCGCCATGGCGCCGGCCAGGGGCAGCGCTGTCCAGAAGCCCACGCCGTAATAGTGCGAAAGCAGGGCATAGGTATAGGCGCCGACGGCGTAGAAGCCGACGTAACCCAGATCGAGCAGGCCGGCCAGACCGACGACGATGTTCAGGCCCAGGCCCAGCATCACGTAGATGAGGATCAGCGTGGCGATGTCCACCGCGCCGCGCGAGCCGTAGAACGGCCAGGCCAGGGCGAGCAGCACCAGCCCGATGATGATCCAGCGCTGGGTCGAGGGCAGGGTGAGAAAACTGCCGGCGCCGGCGGGGATGGTCGGCAGGTTCGGGCTGGCAGCCCAGCCGGCCGCCAGGTGCGTGCGCACCAGCTGCCAGAAGAACATGGCCACAGCGCAGGCTGCGATGATCCAGAAGGTCAGCGCGTCCGCACCGTGCACCTCGACCTTGATGCCAACGGTGGTGAGTTTCAGGCCGAACACCGGCACCGCCACGGCGAGCACCAGCAGGGCACTGAAGAAAGCTGTACGCAGGTTGCGGGTCATACCTTTTCAACCTCCGGACGGCCGAGGATGCCGGTCGGGCGGAACAGCAGCACGAGCACGAGCAGGCTGAAGGCCACCACGTCCTTGTACTGGTCGCCGAACAGGTCGGCGCCGAAGGCTTCGGCAACGCCGAGCACCAGGCCGCCAAGCATCGCGCCGGGGATGCTGCCGATGCCGCCGAGGACCGCGGCGGTGAAGGCCTTGATGCCGGCAAGGAAGCCGATATGCGGATTGATCACGCCGTACTGCATGCTGATCAACACGGCGGCGACGGCTGCCAGCGCCGCGCCGATGACGAAGGTCAGGGCGATGATGCCGTTGGTGTTGATGCCCAGCAGGTTGGCCATCTTGAGGTCTTCGGCACAGGCCCGGCAGGCGCGACCGAGGCGCGAGCGCGAGATGAACAGCGTCAGTCCATACATCGCGATGAAGGTGACGATGAAGATCAGCACCTGCATATAGGAAATGGTCACCCCGTTCATGGTGCTCTCGCCGAACACGAGGTTGCCCGGGAACAGGTTGGGGATCGCCTTGTCCTTGGAGTCCTGGGTCAGCAGCACCACGTTCTGCAGGAAGATCGACATGCCGATCGCCGAGATCAGCGGGATCAGGCGATTGCTGCCGCGCAATGGCCGGTAGGCGACCCGTTCGATGCTGTAACCATAGGCACTGGTGACGATCATGCTGGCGACGAAGGCGCCGATCATCAGCAACGGCAAGGAATCGAGCCCCATGGCCGCCAGGCCGATCAGGGCGATGAAGGCGACATAGGAACCGATCATGTACACCTCGCCATGAGCGAAGTTGATCATTCCGATGATGCCGTAGACCATCGTGTAACCGATGGCGATCAAGGCATAGGTGCTGCCAACGGTCAGGCCGTTGATCAGCTGTTGTAGGTAATGGTAAAGCTCAGGCATCACTGCTCTCCGGAGTACCTGGGGCCTCACGGCGGCCGCGCTGCACGCATCGAACACGCAGCGTCTGGCGCTGCGTCACGGCTGTACGATCCCCTGCGGATCACGCACGGCATCGGTTCGAGGCGGGCCCGGGTCGAGGCCGCTCGTTGGGGTCCTGGGTCTGGCAGGGCGGCCCGATGCTTTTGGCGGGGCCGCCGCTAAAACAAAGCCCATACCGTGGCATGGGCTTTGTCGACTGGATGAAGATCCCTTACTTGGCTTCGGTCTTGGTGCCGTCCTGGTGCCACTCGTAGACCACGAAGTTGAAGTTCTTCAGGTCGCCCTTCTCATCGAACTCCAGAGTGCCGGTCGGGGTGTCGAAGCTGTTGCTGCGCAGCGCCTCGGCCACCTTGTCGGTGTCGGTGCTGCCGGCTTTCTCGATCCCTTCAGCGATCACCTGGACCGCGGCGTAGGCGGGGAACACGAACGGGCCGCTCGGATCCTGCTTCTTGGCCTTGAAGGCCTCGACCAGCTGCTGGTTCTTCGGATCCTGGTCGAACGACTTGGGCAGGGTGACGTACATGCCTTCGGAAGCGGGACCGGCGATTGCCGAGATTTCCGAGTTGCCGACGCCCTCCGGCCCCATGAAGCGGACGTTCAGACCCTTTTCCTTGGACTGGCGCAGGAGCAGGCCCAGCTCGGGGTGGTAGCCGCCGTAATAGACGAAGTCCACGCCCTCGCGCTTGAGACGCGCGATCAGCGAGGAGAAGTCGTTGTCGCCGGCGTTGATGCCTTCGAACATCGAGACCTTGACGCCCTTGTCTTCGAGCGTCTGCTTGACGGCGGTGGCGATGCCTTCACCGTACTGCTGCTTGTCGTGGATGACCGCGACGTTCTTCGGCTTGATGTGCTCGGCAATGAAGTTGCCGGCGGTCGGGCCCTGCAGGCTATCCAGGCCGATGGTGCGGAAGATCAGCTGGTAACCGCGCGAAGTGATCTCGGGGCTGGTCGAGGCGGCGGTGATCATCAGGATGCCTTCGTCCTCGTAGATATCGGACGCCGGCTGCGTGGAGCTGGAACACAGGTGGCCGACCACGAATTGCACGCCGTCGTTGACGATCTTGTTTGCCACCGCGACGGCCTGCTTCGGGTCACAGGCGTCGTCGTAGCGAACGCCTTCCAGTTGCTGGCCGTTCACCCCGCCGGCCTTGTTGATCTGCTCGATGGCCATCTCGGCACCGATGAACTGCATGTCGCCATACTGTGCGACCGCACCCGTCACCGGGCCGGCCAAGGCGATGCGGATGGTATCCGCGGCGAGCGAGTAGCTGGCGGCACCGCTCAGGGCCATGGCCAAAAATAGCTTCGACAGACGCTGCTTGTTCTTCATAAGCGCTCCACTTGCATCGTTTTAATTGTTTGATCCTGCGTGTCGCAGAGTCGTTAAGGGGCGAACGTCCCGAAACGGTGCGGCAACTGTACCGGTACAGTGTAGAAGTGTCTTCTACGTTTGCACAGCCGGTTACCGCTTCGCTTGAAGCGACGACGGGCGACGCTATCATTGCGCACTTTTCGCGACGGGTAGCCCCATGAACGACGAAGCAAGCACTCTCTATGCCAAGCTCCTGGGCGAGACGGCGGCAATCAGCTGGCCAGAACTCGAGCCGTTCTTCGCACGCGGGGCTCTACTACGGGTTGCAGGCGAGGCCGACCTGGTAGCCGTGGCAACCGCGGTGGCCGAAGACGATCGAAGCAAGGTCGAAGTCTGGTTGACCAGTGGCGAACTGGCCAAGATGACTGCCGAGCAAGCCATGGACTGGGCCGAGCGTCGGCCGGATCTGTGGGCGGTGGTCGTGGCACCCTGGGTGCTGGTGCAGGAGCGTACCGCCACCGCACCATGATGGTGCCGTGATGGCCTGCGGCGTCGCCGCGCTTGCGGGTTCGCCTGTCCGGTAGTGCACTTTGCTGAGACCCATTGGACCTAGAAGGGGCCAGCGGCGGTGGCAGAAGCACTCGAAGGGCGAATCACGGCGGTGCGTGGCGCGGTGCTCGACGTACGGTTCGAGGGCGGCTTGCCGGCGCTCGGCGAGGCGCTGTCGATCGTGACCGAATCAGCCTCGCTGTTCGCCGAGGTCCAGGCGCACCTCGACGAATCACGTATTCGCGCCATTGCCCTGGGCAACACCGCGGGTCTGCCACGTGGCCTGCCGGTGAGAGCCCTGGGCGGACCGCTGCAGGTGCCGGTCGGTCCCGCCGTCCTGGGGCGCCTGCTGAACGTGCATGGCGAGGTCGGCGACCTCGGTGATCCGCTCGCATCGACGCTGCCGCGGCGGCCGATCCTGCGCCAGCCGCCACCGCTGGCATCGCAACGGGCCAACCGTGAGCTGTTCGCCACCGGAATCAAGGTCATCGACCTGCTCACCCCGCTGGTGCAGGGCGGCAAGGCGGCGATGTTCGGCGGGGCCGGAGTGGGCAAGACGGTCCTGGTCATGGAGCTGATCCACGCCATGGCCGCGCGCTACCAGGGCATCTCGGTGTTTGCCGGCGTCGGCGAACGCTCGCGTGAGGGGCACGAGATGCTGCTCGACATGCGCAGCTCCGGCGTGCTCGACCACACCGTGCTGGTCTACGGGCAGATGAACGAGCCGCCCGGTGCCCGCTGGCGCGTGCCCTTCACCGCGCTGACCATCGCCGAATTCTTCCGCGACGAACGCCGGCAGAACGTACTGCTGCTGATGGACAACGTTTTCCGTTTCGTGCAGGCCGGCGCCGAGGTCTCCGGTCTGCTCGGCCGGCCTCCGTCACGGGTGGGCTATCAGCCGACGCTGGCCGACGAGGTCGCCGAGCTGCAGGAACGCATCGTATCGGTCGATGGCGTGGCGGTGACTGCCATCGAGGCGGTCTACGTCCCGGCCGACGACTTCACCGACCCGGCGGTCAGCGCACTGGCCGCACATGTCGACAGCATGGTCGTGCTGTCACGCAGCATGGCGGCGCAGGGCATGTACCCGGCAGTCGACCCGATCGCCTCGTCGTCGCTGATGCTCGATCCACTGGTGGTAGGGGCCGAGCATGTGCGCATCGCCACCGAGGTGCGCCGCGCCATCGAGCATTACCGCAGCCTGCAGGACGTGATCTCGCTGCTGGGCGTCGAAGAGCTCGGCGTCGACGACCGCCGCATCGTCAACCGCGCACGTCGCCTGCAGCGCTTCCTGACCCAGCCGTTCGCGGTAACCGAGGCCTTTACCGGCATGCCGGGGCATTCGGTGGCGCTGGCCGATACGCTGGCCGGCTGCCGGGCGATTCTCGACGGCGAGTGCGATGACTGGCAGGAGCGCTCGCTGTACATGACCGGCACCCTGGAGGACGCGCGCGCCCGCGAAACGGCCTCGCGCCAGGAGGCGCGCTCATGACCGCGCCGTTGCACCTGCTGCTGACCACGCCACAGCGTGTCCTGATCGACGCCGAGGTGGTGGCGCTGCGGGCCGAGGATGCCAGCGGCGCCTTTGGCATCCTGCCGGGGCATACCGACCTGCTCACGGTGCTGGTGCCGACCGTGCTGCGCTGGCGCCTCGCCGATGGCAGCAGGCATTACTGCGCCGTCAGCGGCGGCGTGCTCAGCCTCAGCGCGGGCGAGCTGCGCATCGCCTGCCGCGAAGCGGTGCTCGGCGAGCGTCTGGAAACGCTGCAGGCGGAGGTGGACAGCGAACGGGAGGCGCGTCGCGAGCGCATGCGCCAGGCCCGCGTCGAGCACCTGCAGCTGCACACCCGCGCGGTACGCCAGCTGGTGCGCTATCTGCGCGCCGGCGAACCGACGCCTTTCACCGAGGATGGGGGCCAATCATGAAGCGACCAGCGTCTTCGGCTGATCGGCTCGGCGACGCGGCGCGGCAAGCGCAGCGGCGGGAGACCCTGGCGCGCGAGGACCCCGAACCCTCCCTGGCGCGGCGACTCGGCCAGGTCGGTCTGCTCGGCTGGATGATCGTCACGCCGTTGCTGCTGGGGCTGCTGGTGGGGCGCTGGCTGGATCGTCTACTCGGCAGCGGGGTGCTGTTCTCGGCGGCCCTGGTGGTCGCCGGTGCGGGGCTCGGCCTGTGGTCGGCCTGGCGCTGGATGCATCGACAATGAGGAGAGGCTGATGCCGACATGGTCGTTCTGGCTGACCGGCGCCGTTGTCGGGTGGCTCACCGGATGGCTGCACTTCTCGGGGCTGGCCTTCAACCTGCGCCTGTTCGGCGAAGGGCGGCTCGCCGCGGCGCTGGCGCTGCAGTGGCTGCGTATCGGGCTCAGCGTGGCCCTGCTGGCCTCACTGATAAACCTGGGATTGGGCGCCTTGTTCGGCGGTTGCCTGGGCCTGCTGCTGGCGCGCTGGCAGCTGATTCGCCGGCGAGGGCCGGCCTCATGATCCATTCACCCCTGACCCATGAAACGCTGTTCTGGATCGGCCCGCTGCCGATCAGCCACGCGGTGGCCGTCACCTGGGCACTGATGGCCCTGCTCGGCGTCGGCAGCTGGTGGCTGACGCGTCGCCTGGCGCTGCATCCGTCGCGCCTGCAGGCCGTGCTCGAGCTGCTGGTGACCACGCTCGACGCGCAGATCAGGGACACCATGCAGGTTGCGGCGGCGGGGCCCTACCGCGGGCTGATCGGCTCGCTGTTCCTGTTCATTCTCGCCGCCAACTGGAGCGAGCTGGTGCCCGGCATCGAGCCGCCGACCGCGAATCTCGAGACCGACACCGCGCTGGCGCTGCTGGTGCTGGTCGCCAGCGTTGGCTACGGCATCGCACGGCGTGGCCTGCGCCGTTACCTGCGTGCCTTTGCCGAGCCCAGCTGGCTGATGGTCCCGCTCAACCTGGTGGAGCAGATCACCCGGACCTTTTCGCTCACCGTGCGGCTGTTCGGCAACGTGATGAGCGGCGTGTTCGTCATCGGCATCGCGCTGTCATTGGCCGGCTTGCTGGTGCCGATTCCTTTCATGGCGCTGGACGTACTGACCGGCGCCATCCAGGCCTACATCTTCAGCGTGCTGGCGATGGTCTTCATTGGCGCCGCGGTCGGCGGCGACTGAACAACCCCCTCGGAGTCTTGCCATGGACAACATGATTCAGATCGTCAGCATTCTTGGCGCCGCCCTGGCGGTGTCCTTTGGTGCCATCGGCCCGGCGCTGGCCGAAGGCAAGGCGGTCGCCGCCACGATGGACGCCATCGCGCGCCAGCCGGAGGCCGCCGGCACGCTCTCGCGAACGTTGTTCGTCGGTCTGGCGATGATCGAAACCATGGCCATCTACTGCCTGGTGATCGCCGTGTTGCTGCTGTTCGCCAACCCCTTCGTGCAGTGAGGCGCGAATGAGCCTGGACTGGTGGACCCTTGGCCTGCAGACGATCAATGTCGTCGTTCTGGTCTGGCTGCTGTCGCGTTTCCTGTTCAAACCGGTCGCGCGGATCATCGCCGAGCGACAACAGGCCGCCGAGCACCTGCTGGCCGAGGCGGACCAGGCGCGCCAGGCAGCCGACGAGACGCGCACGCGGATCGAGGCCGAGCACCAGGCGCTGCAGGCGCAGCGCGACGCCGCCCTGGCGCAGGTCGAGCAGGACGTGCAGCAGGCACGTGAGCAGCTGTTGCAGGCCGCTCGGGCAGAGGCCGACGAGCACCGTCGCCTGGCTGAAGCACAATGGCAGACCCAGCAGGCGCAGGTGCGGCAGACGCTCGAAGCACAGGCTGCGCAGTTGGCCCTGGAAATCGCTGCACGCCTGCTGCAACGCCTGCCGGAGTCGGCGCGTGTGAACGGCTTTATCGAGGGGCTTGCCGAGGCTACCGCGCGCTTGCCCGAAGCGGTGCGCCAGGGCCTGGCGGAGCAGTCGGACGCGCTTGTGCTGCACGCCGCGCGTGCGCTGGACGAAGCCGAGCTGGCGGCCTGCCTCGATGCCCTGACTGGCGTACTCGGGCGCCGACCGACGCTCGAGGTGCGGGTCGATCCGAGCCTCATCGCCGGGCTCGAACTCCAGGGGCGTACTGCGCAGGTGCATAACAGTCTGCGGGCCGATCTCGCCCGGGTGCAGCAGGAGTTGCAGCATGGCGCAGGATGACCTCGATAAGCCGAACGATGGCTGGCTGGCACGCCAGCGGGCAGCGCTGGCCCGGGCGCTGGTCGGCAGCGAGGGTCTCGAGACCGGGCGCGTCGAGCAGGTCGCCGATGGCATCGCCCATGTCAGCGGCCTGCCTAGCGTCCGCCTCGACGAGCTGCTGCGCTTCGCCGATGGCAGCCTCGGCTTCGTCATGAGCCTGGAGGAGGGGCACCTGGCGGCCGTGCTGCTCGATCGTCAGACGACGTTGGCGGCCGGCATGCCCGTCTTCGGTACCGGTCAGGTGCTGCAGGTGCCGGTCGGCCCGGCGCTGCTCGGGCGGGTCGTCGACCCGCTCGGGCGTCCGCTGGACGATCGCGCCGCGCCAGAGACGGCCGACTGGTTGCCGGTCGAGCGACCGGCCCCGGCAATCATCGAGCGAGCCTTGGTCAGCGAGCCGCTCGACACCGGCGTGCTGATCGTCGACGCCCTGTTCGCCATCGGCCGCGGCCAGCGTGAGCTGATCATCGGCGACCGGGCCACGGGCAAGACCTCCCTGGCGCTGGACGCGATCGTCAACCAGAAGCACTCGGACGTGATCTGCGTCTACGTCGCCGTCGGCCAGCGTAGCGCGGCGGTGCAGCAGGCCATCGAAGCCGTGCGCCGGCAGGGTGCGCCGGAGCGCTGCGTGTTCGTCGTCGCCACTGCGGCCGACAGCGCGGGCCTGCAGTGGTTGGCGCCCTTCGCCGGGTTCAGCATTGCTGAGTATTTCCGCGACCGTGGCCAGCATGCGTTGATCGTCATCGACGACCTCAGCAAACATGCCGCCACCCATCGCGAACTGGCCTTGCTGACCCACGCGCCGCCGGGCCGCGAGGCCTTTCCTGGCGATATCTTCTACCTGCACGCGCGCCTGCTCGAACGGGCGGCCCGGCTGTCGCCCGAGCGTGGCGGCGGCTCGCTGACCGCCCTGCCGATCGCTCAGACCGAAGCGGGCAACCTGGCCGCCTACATTCCCACCAACCTCATTTCGATCACTGATGGCCAGATCGTTCTGGACAGCCACCTGGCGGCGGCCAATCAGCGCCCGGCGGTCGAGACCGGCCTGTCGGTCAGCCGGGTCGGCGGCAAGGCGCAGCCCAAGGCGCTGCGTCAGGTGGCCGGGCGCTTGCGCCTGGAGTATTCGCAGTTCCTCGAGCTGGAAATGTTCACCCGCTTCGGCGGTCTGGGCGATGCCCGGGTGCGGCAGCAGATGACCCGCGGCGAGCGGATCCGCGCGCTGCTGGTTCAGCCGCGCTTCACCGCCCTGCGGCGCAGCGATCAGATCGCCTTGCTCGCCGCCCTGGCCGCAGGCACCTTCGATGAGCGCCCGGTCAGCGTGATCGCTCCGCTGCAGCAGCGTCTGCCGGGTTGGCTCGATGCCCATGCGCCGACGTTGCGTGAGACCCTGGAGCAGGGTGGCGAGCTGGACGATGCCGCTCGGCAGCGGCTGGTGCAGACGGTGGCCGCGCTGTGCGACGAGCTGCAGCAGGGTGGGGCATGAGCGGTCGGCTGGGTGAGGTTGCGCGCCACCTCGAGACCACCCGCGAACTCGGGCTGGTGATTGGCGCCATGCGCGCGATCGCTTCGGCGCGCTCGCGCGAGGCGCAGCGCTCGCTGGCGGCGGTACGCGACTACGCGCAGACGCTCGGAATCGCCATCGGTGAGGCGATGGCCTTGCCGCGCGAGCCGGCGGACGAGCTGCCCACGGCAAGGCAGCCGCGGCAGGTGGTCCTGGCGATCTGTGCCGAGCAGGGCTTCGTCGGCGGCTTCGATGCGAGGTTGCTGGAAACCCTGGCCGGTAGCCTGGACGCGGATACCGAGCTCTGGTTGCTGGGCGAGCGCGGGCAGGTCGCAGCGCCCGAGCACCGGCTGGTACCGACGTGGAGCGCGTCCATGGCGGTGCATCTGGACGATGTGCCGGAGCTCGCCACAACTTTGCTCGAGCGCATCTACGCCGGGCTCGATGAGCGGCCGCTGCATTTCAGTCTGCTGCATGCCCAGCCAGGTGAAGCCGGGCCGCCAACCCTGCTGTCACGACGTCTGCTGCCGTTCGACTATGGCCGCTTCCCCCAGGCCGGCCGCGGGTCCGCGCCCTGCACGCACCTGTCGTCGGCGGCGCTGGTGGCCGGTCTGGCTGACGAGTACCTGTTCGCTGAACTGTGCGAAGCGTTGGTGTTGGCCTATGCCGCGGAAAACGAAGCGCGGATGCAGGCGATGATTTCGGCCGAGGGGCATCTGCAGGAGCGCCGCGAGTCTCTGCTCGGCGAATACCGGCGCCTGCGCCAGGACGAGATCACCGAGGAAATCATCGAGCTCACGCCGCGTAGCCCGGCGGGCGGCGGCTGAGCGGCTGGCCTCAGCCGCGGACCCAGCGCATGCGCATCCAGCCACTGGTGGCATCGACGACCAGGACCATCATCAGCATCGCGAGGATGACGGTCGAGGCCTGGGCTTCCTGGAACAGGCTGAGGCTCATGTAGAGCATCTGCCCCAGGCCGCCGGCGCCGACGAAGCCCAGCACGCTGGCCATGCGGATATTGTTTTCCCAGCGGTACAGCGAGTAGGCCACCAATTGCGGCCAGAGAGACGGCAGCGTGCCGTAGCAGAACGCTGCGATGCGGTCGCTACCGGCCAGGCGCAGCGCCTCGGTCGGCGCCGCCGGGGTATTTTCCAGCGCCTCGGCGAATAGACGCCCGAGCACGCCGGTGGTGTGCAGCGCCAGCGCCAGCGTCCCCGCGTTCGGTCCTAGCCCGGCGGCCAGTACCATCAGCGCGGCCCAGACCAGCTCCGGAATCGCCCGTAGCGCATTGAGCAGCAGGCGGGCGCCGGCCTGGGCGGGCAGGCCGAAGCGCCCCGCGGCTGGCAGTGCCAGGGCCAGCCCCAGCAGGGCCGCGAGCAGTGTGCCGATGGCCGACATCGCCAGGGTTTCCAGCGCGGCGAAGCCGATGGCACGCAGGTGTGGCGCGGAGAAATCCGGTTGCAGGAAACGTGCAGCGTATTCGCCCATCGCGCCCAGCCCGTCGCGGCTGAGCAGGGCACCGGCGTCCAGTTGCAGGAAGGCAAAGGCGGCAACCACGGCGGCAAGCAGGCCGAGCGGCAGCAGCAGGCGCGACAGTCGGTTCATGCGTAGCGCCCCCGCAACAGGCGGCTGAGCACGTCGGCCAGCAGCACGAGGAGCAGAAAGGTCAGCAGCATGCTCGCCACTTCTCCGCCGGCGAACATGCGCATCGACAAATCCATCTGCTGGCCCAGCCCGCCGGCGCCGACGAAGCCCATGACCACCGAGGCACGCACGGCGCACTCCCAGCGGTACACCGAGTAGGAGAGCATCTCGCCGGCCGCCTGTGGCAGGACACCGTAGGCAAAGGCCTGCAGGCGCGAACTGCCTGCGCCGAGCAGCGCGCGGGCCGGGCCGGCATCGACCGACTCGAAAATCTCTGCGTAGACCTTGCCCAGCATTCCCGCATAGGTGATGGCGATGGCCAGCACGCCGGCCGTTGGCCCGAGGCCCACCGCGCGGACGAAGAGCAGGGCCCAGACGATTTCCGGCACGCTACGCAGGACGATCAGCAGCACGCGCACCGGCCAGCGCAGCGCGGAGGCCCACCAATGCGGCCGTCCGCCATGGATCAGCGCCGACAGCGACAAGGCTCGGGTGGCGACCAGTGCCGCCGGCAGCGCGATCAGCAGGGCCAGGCTCATGCCAGCGGTGGCGATCGCCAGGGTTTCCAGTGTGGCCTGCAGCAGCAGGGCAAGAAACTCGGAACCATGCTCCGGCGGCCAGAAGGCCGAGAGGAAGCCACCCATGGTTTCGGCGTTGCTGCCGTCGAAGAGCACGCCAAGGTCCAGCTCGCTCAGCCGGATGCCTGGCCACAGCAGCGCGAGCACGACGAGCGTCAGCAGCAGGCGCGGCAGCGCCGCCGGGTCGCGGGGCGGGGCAGCGGCTGTCAGCATCGCGGGATATGCACGCTCTGGCCAACGGGCGCCACGCTCGGCGGCCGGGGCGAGAGCTGCTCGTTGGCGTAGAGCGCTTCGAGCTCGGCTGCACTGACCGCCTCGGCGGCCTTGTCGAAGGCGATGCGCCCGTCACGCACGCCGATCACGCGTGGAAAGTGCGCCAGGGCCAGCTCCACGGCGTGCAGGCTGGCCAGCAGCGTCGCCTGGCGCGCCTGCGCTTCCTGCGTGAGCAGCTCCAGCGAGTGGGCCGCCAGCACCGGGTCCATCGCCGAAACCGGCTCGTCGGCGAGGATCAGCTCCGGCGCCTGGTACAGCACCCGGGCGATGCCCACGCGCTGCAGCTGGCCGCCGGAAAGCTGGTCGCAGCGCTGGAACAGCTTGTCCTGCAAGTCCAGGCGCGCCAGGGCCTGGCGTGCACCCTGCGGGTCCAGCGGGTAGACGAGGCTCAGCAGGCTGCGCGGCAGGGACCACTGGCCAAGCCGGCCGGCCAGTACGGCAGTGACCACACGCTGGCGGGGTGGCAGCGGCGGCGCCTGGTGGATCAGGCCGATGCGGCTGCGCAATTGCTGCCGCGCCCTGGTCGACAGCTGCCAGGGCGCCTGGCCGAGCACTTCGACCTGCCCGGCTGCAGGGCGCAGATGGCTGGCCAGCAGGCGCAACAGCGTGGTCTTGCCGGCGCCCGAGGGGCCGATGATGGCGATTCGTTCGCCCTGGGTGACCTGCAGGTCGAGGTCGTGCAGGGCCGCCTGGCCGTTGGCGTGGCGATAGGCCACGCCGGACAGGCGCAATGTCACTTCAGCAGGCCGGCCGCGCGCGCAGCCTCCTCGATGCCTTCGTAGTTTTCCGGCTTGGTCTCGATGAAGCGCGAGGCGGCCTGCAGGTCGAGAATCGCCTTGTGCTCCGGGTTGGCCGGGTCGAGGGCGAGGAAGGCTGCCTTGATCTTTTCGGTCAGCGCCGGGTCGAGGGTGCCGCGCACCGTCCAGTTGTAGTCGTAGTAGGTCGGGGTGGTGCCGATTACGCGGACCTTGCTGGTATCGACCTTGCCAGCGGCGACCAGCTTGTCCCACACCGAGGCGTTGAGCACGCCACCGTCGGCCTTGCCGGCCTGTACCCAGGCTGCAGTGGCGTCATGCGCGCCAGAGTAGGCGATGCGCTTGAAGAATTTCTCCGGCTCGATACCGTCCTTGAGCATGAAGTAGCGCGGCATCAGGCTGCCAGACGTCGAGGAGACCGAGCCGAACGCAAAGGTCTTGCCTTCCAGGTCCTTGAGCGTTTTCACCTCGGGGTCGGCAGTGATGAACTTGCTGGTGAACTGCTCGTCCTGCTCGCGCTGGACCAGCGGGATGGCATTGCCGGTCTTCAGGCGCGCCTGGACGAAGGTGAAACCACCGAGCCAGGCCATGTCCAGCCGATCCGAAGCCAGCGCCTCGACGACCGCGGCATAGTCGGAGACCGGGGTGAACTTCACCGGCATGCCCAGCTCTTTTTCGAGGTATTCACCCAGTGGCTTGAACTTGCGGATCAGTTCGGTGGGGGCTTCGTCGGGAATCGCGGAAACCCGCAGGGTTTCGGCAGCATGGATGGCGGTGACGGACAGGGACAGGGCAAGGCCGGCGACGGCTGCCAGGGTGCGCTTGAGCATGGGGTTCTCCGGTTCAATAGCGGAAAAAGCGGCGCGATTATAGGCGCCGCAGCCGGCGCTGCCCAGCGGCGGCTAGACTCGCTGGGTAGCATTGGCGGGTTCGAGGAGTCGAGCATGAAAGGACTTCCCTTCGGCAGGCGTTTCGGCTTCGCCCTGCAGGGCCTGCGGCAGGCCGTGCGCGGCGAGCGCAGCCTGCGCAGTCACCTGTTGGCGGCGGCTGCCGTGCTTTTGCTGCTGTTGCTCACGCGGCCCGCGGCGATCTGGTGGGCCGTGCTGTCGCTGGCCGTTGGCCTGGTACTGGTGGCCGAGTTGCTCAACAGTGCGCTCGAAGGGTTGCTCGACCACCTGCATCCGGCGCGCCACCCGGCGGTCGGCGCGGTGAAGGATATCGCCGCCGGTGCGGTGCTGGTCGCCAGCCTCGTCGCGCTGCTGGTCGGCGTGGCCTTTCTCGGCTCGCTCCTGTAACGGTGGCGCTTGGCGCGCATGCCGGGGCCGGCGCTAGAATCGGCGATTCGTCGAATCGAGGAGTCTGAGCATGTCCGAGCTGCCAACCCTGGGCTTTGCCGGTATCGGCCTGATGGGCCTGCCGATGTGTCGCCGTCTGCTGGCGGCGGGCTATCGGCTGAAGGTCTGGAACCGCACGCCGGACAAGTGCGCACCGCTGGTCGAACTGGGTGCCGAGCGCGTCGATACGCCGGCCGAACTCTGTGCCAACACCGACATCGTGCTGCTGTGCCTGGCTGATACCCAGGTGGTGCGCGACGTGGTGTTCGGCCCGCGGGGCATCGCCGAGGGCGCGCGCAAGGGCCAGCTGCTGGTCGACCATTCCAGCCTGGAGCCGGCCGCCACCCGCGACATGGCCGCCGAGCTGGCGTTTCGCTGTGGCACCCATTGGGTCGATGCCCCGGTATCCGGCGGGACGGCCGGGGCCGAGGCGGGCAGTCTGGCGATCATGGCCGGCGGGCGTGCCGAGGATATCGAGCGGGTACGTCCGGTGCTGATGCACCTGGGCCAGCGGCTGACGCACATGGGCGATGTCGGTGCCGGGCAGGTGAGCAAGGTGTGCAACCAGATGATCGTTGCCTGCAATGCGCTGGTGATCGCCGAGGTCGTGGCGCTGGCCGAGCGCGCCGGGGTCGATGCCGGCCTGCTGGCACCGGCGCTGGCCGGCGGCTTTGCCGATTCGAAGCCGCTGCAGATCCTCGCCCCGCAGATGGCGGCGAGCGCGTTCGAACCGGTGAAGTGGCACGTGCGCACGCTGCTCAAGGACCTGGACACCGCCGTCAAGCTGTCGCGCGAGCAGGGCTCGTCGACACCGATGAGTGGGTTGGCCGCGCAACTGATGCGCCTGCACGGCAGCCAGGGCAATCTTGCGCGCGACCCGGCGACGCTGGTCGAACTGTTCCGGGAGGCCCAGGCATGAAGATCGCAGCCAACCTGTCGCTGTTGTTCACCGAACTGCCGCTGGCCGAGCGTGTGCTGGCCGCCCGGGTCGCCGGCTTCGACGGCGTGGAAATCCAGTTCCCCTATGAGCTGCCGGCCGTGCTGCTCAAGGGCCTGCTCGACCGCGCCGACCTGCCGCTGATCCTGATCAATCTGCCGGCCGGCGACCTGATGAGCGGCGGCCCGGGCCTGGCCGCAGTGCCGGAGCGCCAGGAAGCCTTCGACCAGGCGCTGCAGGCGGCGGCCACCTATGCGGCGATGGTCCGCCCGGCCTTCATCAACGTGCTGCCGGGCCGGCTGGCCGAGGGCGTCGAGCGCGAGGCGGCGTTGGCGACGCTCGAACGCAACCTGTGGAAGACCGCCGAGGCGTTCGACATTCTCGGCATCGGTGTGCTCTGCGAGGCGATCAACCCGCTGGATATGCCGGGCTTTCTGATCAACACCGCCGACGAGCTGGTCGAGCTGCTCGAGCGGGTCGATCATCCCAATTGCCAGGCGCAGCTCGACTTCTATCACATGGCGCGCCAGGGGCTCGATCTGCCGACCTGCATCGCGCGGCTGGCCGGGCGCCTGGGCCACGTGCAGTTCGCCGATTGCCCCGGGCGCGGCGCGCCGGGTAGCGGCACGCTGGACTTCGTCGCTGCCCGCGAAGCACTGGTGAGCAGCGGCTATCAGGGCTGGCTGGGCGCCGAATATCGACCCGGCGAAGCCGGCACCGAGGCGAGCCTCGGCTGGCTCGAGCAATGGCGCAGTCGCTGAGGCATTGCCGGGCATAAGCCCGGCTGATGGTGACAGACAACCCGAAGAGCAGACTCTAGAGTCACGGTCGAGTCCCGGCTGGCGTGTGGCCGGCACCTATAACAACAATGAGACCGACAACATGCAGCCTTCGACCCAAGCCGCGAACGCCTGGCGCGTCCTGTTCCTGCTGTTTCTCGCCAACCTGTTCAACTTCTTCGATCGCACCATTCCGGCGATCATCACCGAGCCGATCCGCCTGGAGTGGAACCTCAACGACTTCCAGCTCGGCCTGATCGGCACCGCGTTCACCATCATCTATGCAATCGCCGGCGTCCCCCTGGGACGCATGGCCGACAGCGGTTCGCGGCGCAAGATCATGGGCTGGGGCCTTACGGTGTGGAGCGGGCTGACGGCGGTCAATGGGCTGGCCTGGAATTTCTGGAGTTTCCTCCTGATCCGCATGGGCATCGGCGTCGGCGAGGCCAGTTACGCGCCGGCAGCCAACTCGCTGATCGGCGACCTGTTTCCGGCGCACAAGCGCGCCCGTGCCATGGGCATCTTCATGCTCGGGCTGCCGCTGGGGCTGCTGCTGGCCTTCTTCACCATCGGCTTGATGGTCGAAGCCTTTGGCAGCTGGCGCGCACCGTTCTTCATCGCGGCGGTGCCCGGGCTGGTACTGGCGCTGTTCCTGTTCTTCATCCGCGAACCCGAGCGTGGCGCGGCGGAAAGCGTGAAGGTGGCGCAGACGCCGGTGGAAAACCCGGTGCGCAAGGTCCTGGCGATCCCCACGTTCTGGTGGCTGGTGCTCGCCGGGCTGGCGTTCAACTTCGCCACCTATGCCTGCAACGCCTTCATGGTGCCGCTGCTGATGCGCTATTTCGGCGCGCCGCTGGTGCAGGCCTCGGTGGCTACCGGGGTGATCGTCGGGCTCACCGGGCTGATCGGCCTGACCTTTGGCGGCTGGGTGGCCGATCGCATCCACGCGCGCTTCGAGCGTGGCCGTCTGCTGTTCGCCGCGGCGAGCATGGTCGTCGCGACGCTGGCCACCGGCTATGCGCTGTTGGCCGGGCGCGTCGAACTCGGCGTCTTCGTCGCGGTGTTCAGCGTGGGTTGGTTGTTCTCGTACAACTTCTATACCTGCGTCTATACGGCGATTCAGGACGTGGTAGAGCCGCGCCTGCGGGCCACGGCCATGGCGCTGTTCTTTGCCGGGCTGTACCTGCTCGGTGGCGGCATGGGCACGGTGGTGGTGGGGTTGCTGTCCGACCATTTCGCCGAGGCGGCGATGCTGGCCGCCGGGGCCGGCGCGATGAGCGAGGCATTCCGCGCCATTGGTCTGCACGATGCGATGTATCTGATTCCGGCGACGCTGCTGATGACCATGGTCTTTCTGCTCATGGCCTCGCGCAGCTTCAGCCGCGACGCGGCGCGGATGACCGCCGGCATGGCCGCGCGCGAGGCCGAGGCCACCGGCCAGGCTGTGCCCGCCTGAGGATGAGCCGGAAGGCTGCCGGCGCGTGCCGGGGCCATCCGCCGGGCGGGCGAGGTTCGGCCTGCAATGGCGCCGGGGCTGACGTAAACTGCGCGGCCCTTTCGATCCGGACCCGTTCATGCAGCCAGCAGTACCCGCCCGCGCCTGTGGCATCGACTTCGGCACCTCCAACTCCACCGTCGGCTGGTGGCGCCCCGGGCAGGACCCGCTGATCGCCCTCGAGGGCGAGGAGCCAACCCTGCCCTCGGTAGTGTTCTTCAACCTGGAAGAGCGCCGCCCGGTCTATGGCCGCCAGGCGCTGGCCGAATACCTCGAAGGCTACGAAGGTCGCCTGATGCGCTCGCTCAAGAGCCTGCTGGGCTCCAAGTTGCTCAAGAGCGAGACCACCGTGCTCGGCAGCGCCATGCCGTTCCGCGACATCCTCGGGCTGTTCCTCGGCACGCTGAAGACACGCGCCGAGACCGTCGCCGGGCGTTCGTTCGAGCAGGTGGTGCTGGGCCGCCCGGTATTCTTCGTCGACGACGATCCGCAGGCTGACCGCGAGGCGACCGAGATGCTCGAGGCCGCCGCCCGCAAGCTCGGCTTCAGTGAGGTTTCCTTCCAGTTCGAGCCCATTGCCGCGGCCTTTGACTACGAATCACGCATCAGCCGCGAGGAGCGCGTGCTGATCGTCGACATCGGCGGCGGTACCTCGGACTTCTCGCTGGTGCGCCTGTCGCCCGAGCGCCGCGTGCTGGACGACCGTCAGGCCGACATCCTCGCCACCGGCGGCGTGCACATCGGCGGCACCGACTTCGACAAGCAGCTCAGCCTGGCCGGCGTGATGCCGCTGTTCGGCTACGGCAGCCGGATGAAGAGCGACGCGCCGATGCCCACCAGCACGCACCTCAACCTCGCCACCTGGCACACCATCAATGCGGTCTATGCCCCGGCTTCGCAGCGTGCGCTGCAGAGCATGCGCTACGACATCGTCGACCCCACCGGCATCGATCGCCTGTTCAGCCTGATCGAGCAGCGCGCCGGGCACTGGCTGGCGATGCAGGTCGAGCAGGGCAAGATCGAGCTGACCGAAGCCGAGCGGCATGTCATCGACTTCGCCCGCATCGAACCGCAGCTGCAGGCCGAACTCCGCCGGGATGACTTCGATACGGCGATCGAACCGCTGCTCGAGCGCATCGGTCGCAGTATCGACGAGTTGCTGCTGGCGGCGGGTCTTGCGCGGGACGGGGTCGACACCGTGTTCTTCACCGGCGGCTCGAGTGCGGTACCGGCACTGCGACGCTGCGTCGCGAGCCGCCTGCCCGGAGCCCGCCAGGTCGAGGGCAACCGCTTTGGCAGTATCGGCAGCGGTTTGGCGATCGAGGCGCACAAGCGCTACGGTTAAGCGGGCCGGCTCGTCCGGCTGCCAGGTCCACCTATAGCCGGGAGAGGTTCTACGCCATGGCCTACCGTATCAACCCCAGACGCAAGGCATCGCGTCAGGTCCGCAAGGCGGCGCTCGACCGTATCAGTGCGGCCTTGCAGGCCCTGGCGCTGCCGGCCGAGCGGCGTGCCGAGGGCGTGCACCAGGCGCGCAAGCGCTTCAAGGAATTGCGCGCACTGCTGCGCCTGGTGCGCGAACCGCTGGGCAAGTCGTTCACCCGGTTCAACCTGGCGGTGCGCGATCTCGGCCGTGCCTTGGCCGAGTCGCGCGATGCGGCGGCCATGCTGGAGAGCTGGGACGCCCTGGCCAAGGAGCATCATGCGACCTTTGCCACCGAATCCTTCCGCCAGGTGCGCCACCGCCTCGAGGGCCGTGCGAAGGCGTCAGCCGGGCAGGCGGATGACTGGGCCGCGCACCTGGCTGAGGTGCAGGCGCAGTTGCAGGCACTGGCCGGCGAGATCGAGCGCTGGTCGCTGGAAGGCAAGGGGTTTGCGTTGCTGCAGCCGGGCCTCGCCCGTACCTATCGCGACGGCCGGCGCGACCTGGCGCTGGCGCGTCGCGAGCCAAGCGACGAGCGCCTTCACGAGTGGCGCAAGCGGGTCAAGGATCAGTGGTATCACAGCCAGTTGCTGACGCCGCTCTGGCCAGACGCCTTCGACTTTCGCAGCGGCCAGCTCAAGCGCCTGTCCGATGCGCTGGGCGACGACCACGACCTGGCGATGATGCTGGCGTTGCTGCAGGCCGATCCCGAGCTGTTCGGCTCGGCAGCGACGCGCGAGCGCCTGCTGCGCCTGATCGACAAGCGCCGGGCGGCGCTGCAGGCCGAGGCATTCACCCTCGGTGCGCGACTCTACGCGGAAAAGCCCGGCGCGCTCACCCAGCGCTGGCAGCGCTACTGGCGGATCGCGCGGGCCGGGTAGCACGGGCCTGGCGGCGTCCGCCTCGGGCGGAAACAGCGAGGCGCCGGCCCGGTGTTGCTGGCGTCAGCCAGCCACCAGCACGCGAATGGCCTCCAGGCGCAGGGCGGCCTTCTCCAGCATCGCCAGGCCGTCCTCTCGCTGGCGGCGCAGGGCTTCGATCTCGCTGTCGCGCACGCTCGGGTTGACCGCCTGCAGGGCGATCAGGCGCGCCAGCTCTTCGTCCAGTTCGGCGGTCAGGCGTTGCTGGGCCTCGGCGACGCGGGCGGCATGGCGCGGCGCAACCCTGGCTTCGGCCGCATTGATCTGCGCACCCAGCTGGTCGCGCTGAGCCTGGACGAACTTGTTGGCGCTCGAGCGCGGCACGCTTTCGAGCTGGTCGTTGAGGGTGTCGAAGGCGACCTTGGCCGCCAGGTCGTTGCCATTGGCATCGAGCAGGCAGCGCAGCGCCATCGGCGGCAGAAAGCGCGACAGCTGCAGCGCACGCGGAGCCACCACTTCGCTGACATAGAGCAACTCGAGCAGAACGGTGCCGGGCTTGAGGGCCTTGTTCTTGATCAGCGCCACGGCGGTATTGCCCATCGAGCCGGACAGCACCAGATCCATGCCGCCGCGGACCATCGGATGCTCCCAGGTGAGGAACTGCATGTCTTCGCGTGCCAGGGCCTGCTGGCGGTCGTAGGTGACCGTCACGGCCTCGTCGTCGCCCAGCGGGAAGCTGGCATCGAGCATCTTCTCGCTCGGGCGCAGCACCAGGGCGTTCTCGGAATGGTCCTCGCTGTCGATACCAAAGGCATCGAAGAGCTTTTCCATATAGATCGGCAGGGCGAACTGGTCGTCCTGCTCGGCAATGGCTTCGACCAGCGCGGCGCCTTTGTCGCCACCGGCCGAATTCAGCTCCAGCAGGCGGTCGCGGCCCTTGTGCAGCTCGCCCTCGAGTCGCTCGCGCTCGCCGCGGGCGGCATCGATCAGTGCCCCGAAGGCCTCGTCATCGTTGGCCTCCAGCTGATCCAGCAGCTGCGCGCCGAACTGGTGTTGCAGGGCATTGCCGGTCGGGCAGGTGGCCAGGAAGGCGTTGAGCGCGTCGTGGTACCAGCGGAACAGGCGCTCCTGGGGGCTGGTTTCCAGATAGGGGACGTGCAGCTGAATGGTGTGCTTCTGGCCGATCCGGTCGAGGCGGCCGATGCGCTGTTCGAGCAAATCCGGGTGGGCCGGCAGGTCGAACAGCACCAGGTGATGGGCGAACTGGAAGTTGCGTCCCTCGGAGCCGATTTCCGAGCAGATCAGCACCTGCGCGCCGAATTCCTCGTCGGCGAAGTAGGCGGCGGCGCGGTCGCGCTCGAGAATGCTCATGCCCTCGTGGAACACCGTGGCCGGGATGCCGGAGCGTACGCGCAGGGCATCTTCGAGATCGAGTGCGGTCTCGGCATGGGCGCAGATGACCAGCACCTTGTACTTCTTCAGCATTTTCAGGGTGTCGATCAGCCATTCGACCCGCGGATCGAACTGCCACCAGCGGTTCTGCTCGTCGCCCGGTTCCTGCTGGCTCTGGAACGAGACCTCCGGATAGAGCTCGGCCTGTTCGCCGACAGGCAGCTCGAGGTATTCGACCGGGCAGGGCAGCGGGTAGGGATGCAGCTGGCGCTCGGGGAAGCCCTTGACCGCGGCGCGCGTGTTGCGGAACAGCAGGCGGCCGGTGCCGTGGCGGTCGAGCAGCTCGCGCACCAGCCGGTTGCTGGCCTCGATGTCGCCATCGGTGACGGCGGCCAGCAGCGCTTCGCCTTCGCTGCCGAGAAATTCGTGGATGGTCTGGTGCGATTTCATCGACAGCCGGCCTTCGTCGAGCAGCTCCTGCACGGCTTCGGCCACGGGCTGATAGTGGTTGCTCTCGGCGCGGAAGGCCTCCAGGTCGTGGAAGCGGTTCGGGTCGAGCAGGCGCAGCCGCGCGAAGTGGCTGTCCAGGCCCAGTTGTTCGGGGGTGGCGGTGAGCAGCAGTACGCCGGGGATGACCTCGGCCAATTGCTCGACCAGGCGGTACTCGGGGCTCGCGCCCTCCGGGTGCCAGACCAGATGGTGTGCCTCGTCGACCACCAGCAGGTCCCAGCCGGCGGCAAAGGCCGCATCCTGGGCGCGCTCGTCGCCCTTGAGCCACTCCAGCGAGACGAGCGCCAGCTGGGCGTCCTCGAACGGGTTGCTGGCATCGCTCTCGATGAAGCGCTCGGCGTCGAACAGGGCGACGTCGAGGTTGAAGCGTCGACGCATCTCTACCAGCCACTGGTGCTGGAGGTTTTCCGGCACCAGGATCAGCACCCGGCTGGCGCGGCCGGAGAGCAGCTGGCGATGGATGACCAGGCCGGCCTCGATGGTTTTGCCCAGGCCCACCTCGTCGGCCAGCAGCACGCGTGGAGCGATGCGGTCGGCAACCTCGCGGGCGATGTGCAGCTGGTGCGCGATGGGCTGTGCACGGGCGCCGCCGAGGCCCCAGAGCGACGACTGCAGCTGTGCGCTCTGATGCTGCAGGGTGTGATAGCGCAGGGAGAACCAGGCCAGCGGGTCGATCTGGCCGGCGAAGAGGCGGTCGCTGGCCAGGCGGAACTGGATGAAGTTCGACAGCTGGGTTTCCGGCAGGGTGCGGGCTTCGTTGTGTGCGGTCAGGCCGTGGTAGACCAGCAGGCCGTCGACGTCGTCGACCTCGCGCACGGTCATCTTCCAGCCTTCGAAGTGGGTGATCTCGTCGCCGGGGACGAAGCGCACGCGCGTCAGCGGGGCGCTGCGCACCGCGTATTGGCGGGTTTCGCCGGTCGCTGGATAGAGCACGGTGAGCATGCGTCCATCCTGTGTGAGGATGGTGCCGAGACCCAGTTCCGCTTCGCTGTCGCTGATCCAGCGTTGTCCCGGTAGATACTGCTGCGCCATGCTGCCTCCCGCTGTCGAAAAAAGCCGGCTATGTTAACGGAACGCCGCAGCGAGAGCGACGCCGATGCCGCTGCCAGGCGTCAGTGTAGCGGGCGCGGTCCGGCACGTTGCGCCAACGGCGACGAACAAGAGGAATCAACGATGCTGCCACCCATTCCGTCCGGTGTGATTCCGGTGACCGCCCAGCAGGATGCGGTCAAGCCGCGCCCGGACGTGGCACCGGTAACGCCGGTGCAGGCCTCGGCCCAGGAAAGCGCGGTGAGCCTGGACCGTCGCCATCCGCAGGATGCGCAGATGCGCCTGCGTGAAGAGCAGCGCCGACGTCAGCGCCGCGACCCTTCGGACGACGCACAAGGCGATGGGCCGACGGGCGAGGTTGCTGCGGTCGAGGCTCTGCCCGGTGAACCCGACGAACCGCCACGCCAGGGGCGTTGGGTCGACGTGGAAGTCTGATGCAGCGAATCGAACTCGCCGATGCCGAGCTGCTCTACTGCCGCGCCTGGTGCCCGCCACAAGAGGCCGATCGATGGCTGCGCGAGCTGATCGCCACGTTGCCCTGGTCGCAGCCGTCGATCCGCCTGTTCGGCAGACAGGTGAAGGTGCCGCGCGAGGTCGCCTGGATCGGCGACCCCGAGGCCCGGTACCGCTACTCCGGGCTGGATAACCAGCCGTCGCCCTGGCCCCCCCTGCTGGCCGCGATTCGCCAACGCCTCGAGCGCGAGCTTGGCCGGCCATTTAACGGTGTGCTGGTCAACCATTATCGCGATGGGCAGGACGCCATGGGCTGGCACAGCGATGACGAGCCCGAGCTGGGCGGCGATCCGCTGGTCGCTTCGCTCAGCCTGGGCGCGACGCGGCGCTTCGACCTGCGTCGCAAGGGCCAGACGCGCATCGCACATTCTTTGGAGCTGGAACACGGCTCACTGCTGGTCATGGGCGGGTTGACCCAGCATCATTGGCAGCACCAGATCGCGCGCACGACCCGGGTGCATGCCCCGCGCGTCAACCTGACCTTCCGCCAGATCATCGCGAGCCGTACAGACAGATGAGTAAGGACAGCAACCTGATCGATTTCGATGCCGAGCGCAGCAAGCGCATCCACGATCTCAACGACAAGCGGCTGGACGACATGCGCAAGGCCTTCGAGCAGGCCCTGCCGCTGGGCAATGGCCGCAAGAAGGCTCGCAAGAAGCCAAAGAAGCGCTGAGCTCACCGCCCGGCTTTGCCAAACAACCCGAAAACCGGCCTCAGAGGCCGGTTTTTCTTGATCCAGATCAGTCGCCCGAACAGCTTTCCGTCGTGCTCCCGCTGCTATTGACCCGGGTCAATTTTGCTGGGGTGGGGCGGGTTTAACGTTCACCCATCGGACATCGCAACGGATTCGGAGGACGGTCTCATGTTCGTCGATAGCGTAGTACTCGCAGGGGTGGTCACGGTCGGCCTGATGGTCGTTTTCCTGGGCGGTGTTGCTTATTTCATCTGGCGGGACTCGAAGAAGAAGCGCAGCTGACCCGCTGATACAGAGCACGCAAGGCATTTAGGCGACCTCAGGTCGCCTTTTTTTTGCCTTCGATTCTTCGCCTCGCGCGGGCCGCGGCGCAGCCCGTGCGTAGCGACCCGCGAAGCTTCGCGGTCTTCCCTCCCGCTGGGTCAGCCGAAGCTGATCGGTGGCAGCTCCTTGAGTTCGACGGTTTCCTGCTTGCGCGGGGCCAGCACTTCGGCTTCGCCGTCGACCACGATTTCCTCGTTCTGGTTGTAGACCTGGGTGGCGACGCGCACACGGTTCTTCGGCAGCTTCTCGAGGATCTCCAGACGCACCACCAGGGTGTCACCCAGCTTCACCGGCCGGGTGAACTTCATTGTCTGGCCCAGATAGATGGTGCCTGGGCCGGGCAGGGTGCAGGCGACCGCCGCGCTGATCAGCGCCCCGCTGAACATGCCATGGGCGATACGCTCCTTGAATAACGTCCCGGCGGCATAGTCGGCGTCCAGGTGCACGGGGTTGCGGTCGCCGGACATGGCGGCGAACAGCTGGATGTCGCGCTCGTCGACGGTCTTCTCGTAGCTGGCCTTCTGGCCGACTTCCAATGCGGAGTAAGGCGTGTTGCTGATGCGGGTCATGGGGTAGGTCCATGCAGGTGATTGAGCAGCGCTGCAACAGCGCTCGGGCGTCTTCGCGGCTCTGCGGGCGAAGCGCGCATTCTAGTGACTGCAGGCGCGCTTGTCCTGACTGACCGGTCACGCTGCGTGATCCGAAATTCACGACATGGATGCAAGGCCATCTCGGTTGCGCCGGCAAGCCGAGCTGATAAGTTCGCTCTAGCCCCTCGCGGCTCGGACCACTCAGGTAAAGAGGCCAATAACAATGCAACCTGATTTCTGGAGCGACAAACGGCCGGCGGGCGTGCCCAACGAAATCGACATGGGCGGTTACCGCTCGGTCGTCGATGTGTTCGAGCGCGCTTGCCGGCAGCATGCGGACCGTCCGGCATTCACCAACATGGGTGTGACCCTCAATTACGCCGATCTGGAGCGCCATTCGGCGGCCTTCGCGGCCTGGCTGCAGAACCACACCGATCTCAAGCCGGGCGATCGCATCGCGGTGCAGATGCCGAACCTCTTGCAATATCCCATCGCCGTGTTCGGTGCGCTGCGGGCGGGGCTGATCGTGGTCAACACCAACCCCTTGTATACCGTGCGTGAAATGCGCCACCAGTTCCGGGATGCCGGGGCGCGGGCGCTGGTGTACCTGAACACCTTTGGCAAGCAGGTGCAGGAAGTGCTGGCTGACACCGAGATCGAGTATCTGATCGAAGCGCAGATCGGCGACCTGTTGCCCTCATTCAAGGGGCTGTTGGTCAACACCGCGGTCAAGCACGTGAAAAAGATGGTGCCCGCCTACAACCTGCCGCAGGCGGTTTCGTTCAAGCGTCTGCTGCGCGAGGGGGCCGGTGCCGGCTTGCGCCCGGTGTCGCTGGCGCTCGAGGACATCGCCGTGCTGCAGTACACCGGCGGCACTACGGGCGTGGCCAAGGGCGCGATGCTCAGCCACGGCAACCTGGTCGCCAACATGCAGCAGGTCAAGGCCAACATGCAGCAGCTCGACGCGCAGGGCCACCCGGTGATCCGCGAAGGACAGGAGGTGATGATCGCGCCGCTGCCGCTGTATCACATCTATGCATTTACGGTGAACTGCATGTGCATGATGGTCACGGGCAACCATAACGTGCTAATCACCAATCCACGCGACATCAACGCTTTCGTCAAGGAGCTGCAACGCTGGCAGTTCTCCGGTTTTCTCGGGCTGAACACGCTGTTCGTTGCACTGATGAGTCACCCGGAGTTCGGCAAGATCGATTTCTCCCGCCTCAAGGGCACCAACTCGGGCGGCACTGCGCTGATGTCGGCAGTGGCCGAGCGCTGGAAGAGCCTGACCGGCTGCACGGTGATGGAAGGCTATGGGCTGACGGAGACATCGCCGGTGGTCTGCGCCAATCCGCACGGCGAGAAGTCGCGCCTGGGCACGGTCGGCCTGCCGGTGCCGGGCACGCAGTTGAAGGTGATCGACGAGGCCGGCAACACCCTGCCGCTGGGCGATCGCGGCGAACTCTGCGTCAAGGGCCCGCAGGTGATGGTCGGCTACTGGCAGCGCCCCGAGGCGACCGCCGAGGTGCTGGACGCCGAGGGCTGGCTGCGCACCGGCGACATCGCGGTGATCGACGCTGAGGGCTTTGTCAGTATCGTCGACCGCAAGAAGGACCTGATCATCGTCTCGGGCTTCAACGTCTATCCCAACGAGATCGAAGAAGTGGTGATGGCGCATCCCAAGGTCGCAGCCTGCGCCGCCATCGGTGTACAGGACGAAAAATCGGGCGAGGCGGTCAAGCTGTTCGTGGTGCCGAGCGCGCCCGATCTCACCGAGGCCGAGTTGCACGCCTACTGCCGGGAGAACTTCACCGGCTACAAGATGCCCCGCCATTACGTGTTCCGCGAGTCCCTGCCAATGACCCCGGTGGGCAAGATCCTGCGGCGCGAATTGCGCGACCTCGCCTGACACCTCGAGCCCCCGCAGGCACGTGACTGCAAGTTGATTGGTGGTCATTTTGTGCCTGTATGGGGCTTCTGAGGCCCTGTTCGGCCTGTTTTAAAGCTGCTAACCTCGGGCCGCTTTCTGCTGCTATTTGCAGTACAAAAGTTTACAAATCACAACAAAACAGCTGCCATTGAGTGCAGTGACAAAGCTGTCGCTTAGGAGTGGGTTCATGACCGATAACTTCTGGAAGGATAAATATCCTGTTGGGGTTGCAAGCGAAATCAATCCCGACGAATACCAGAACATCCAGGCGGTGCTTAAGCAGTCGTGCGAGCGATTCGCCGACAAGCCGGCCTTCAGCAACCTCGGCAAGACCCTCACCTATGGCGAGCTGTATCGGCTCTCTGGCGAGTTTGCCGCCTACCTCCAGCAACTCCCGGGCCTGGAACCCGGCGACCGCATCGCCGTGCAGCTGCCGAACGTGCTGCAGTATCCGGTGGTGGTGTTCGGCGCCATGCGTGCCGGGCTCATCGTGGTCAATACCAATCCGCTCTATACCGCGCGGGAGATGGAGCACCAGTTCAACGATGCCGGCGCCAAGGCGCTGGTGTGTCTGGCCAACATGGCGCACCTGGCCGAGGAAGTGCTGCCGCGCACCGGCATCAAGCACGTGATCGTCACCGAGGTCGGCGATATGTTGCCGCCGATCAAGCGCCTGCTGGTCAATGCCGTGGTCAAGCACGTCAAGAAGATGGTGCCCAGCTACAGCCTGCCCAAGGCGATCAAGTTCACCGACGCGCTGGCCGGCGGCCGCGGCAAGTCACTCAGGGAAGCCTGCCCGCAGGGCGACGACGTCGCCGTGCTGCAGTACACCGGCGGCACCACCGGCGTGGCCAAGGGCGCCATGCTCACGCACCGCAACATCGTCGCCAACATGCTGCAGAACCGCGCACTGATGGGTAGCGAGCTGCAGGAAGGCACCGAGGTGATGATCGCGCCGCTGCCGCTGTATCACATCTACGCCTTCACCTTTCACTGCATGGCGATGATGCTGATCGGCGCGCACAACATCCTGATCACCAACCCGCGCGACCTGCCGACGATGGTCAAGGACCTCTCCAAGTACCGCTTCACCGGTTTCGTCGGCCTCAACACGCTGTTTGTCGCGCTGTGCAACAACGACAGTTTCCGCGCACTGGACTTTTCCGGCCTGAAGCTCACGGTGTCCGGCGGCATGGCGCTGCAGCTGGCGACGGCCGAGCGCTGGAAGGCCGTGACCGGTTGCGACATCGCCGAAGGCTTCGGCATGACCGAAACCAGCCCGGTGGTATCGGTCAACCCGATCAAGCACATCAAGCTCGGCACCATCGGCATTCCGCTGCCGTCGACCGAGTGCAAGGTGATCGACGACGAGGGCAACGACCTGCCCATGGGCTCGATCGGTGAGCTCTGCGTGCGTGGCCCGCAGGTCATGAAGGGTTACTGGCAGCGCCCCGAGGCGACCGCCGAGATCCTCAGCGCCGACGGCTGGCTGAAGACCGGCGACATTGGCGTGATCCAGGAAGACGGCTACATGCGCATCGTCGACCGGAAGAAGGACATGATCCTGGTGTCCGGCTTCAACGTGTATCCGAACGAGCTGGAGGACGTGCTGGCCACCCTGCCGGGCGTGCTGCAATGTGCTGCCATCGGCGTGCCGGACGAGAAATCGGGCGAGGCGATCAAGCTGTTCGTGGTGGCCAAGCCAGGCGAGAGCCTGACCAAGGAGCAGGTCATGCAGCATATGCACGACAACCTGACCGGCTACAAGCGGCCGCGCTACATCGAGTTCCGTGACAGCCTGCCGACCACCAATGTCGGCAAGATCCTGCGCCGCGAGCTGCGCGACCAGGAGCTGAAGAAACAGGCGGCGACGGCTTAACCCCGTCGTTCCAGGAAAAAGCCCCGCATGCCGCGGGGCTTTTTTTTGGTTCTTCACGGATTACCGGGGAAGTTATTCTTGATCTTCATAAAGAAGAATTCGCTGTCCCGGTAGCCGTAAGCCATCCGTTTGATGACCTTGATCCGGTTGTTAATCCCTTCTAGCTGACCCGTGTGCATGGGCCAGCGCACTCGGCTCAGGATGCCGCGCCAGTAGCCCCTCAGTCGTTTAGCAAACTGCTTCAGTGCTGGTATCTCGCTTTCTCCAGCCAAGCGCAGCCATTGCTTCCAGGCTGATCGCCAGCCCCAGGCAGTGGTGGGCGACCAGAGCGTTTTAAGTTCGGCTTTCATCAGGTAAACCGTCATCAGCGACTGGTTAGCGGCCAGTAGATCCTGTAGGCGTAGTTGCTGCTCTTCGCGTTTGAGGTTCTCTGGATTGCGCAGCAACAGCCACCGCGCTTGCTTGATGACCTTACGTGCAGGCTTGTCATGCCGCAGACGGTTGGCTTCATCCACTCGCACTCGATCAATCACTTCTCGACCGTACTTGGCGACCACATGAAACAGGTCATAGACCACCCGCGCCTGCGGGCAGTGTTGGCGCACCTCCAAGTCAAACGCAGTATTCATGTCCATCGCCACTGCTTCTATCCGAGCGCAGCCTTCCGGCCCCAGCTCTTCAAAGAACGGCCTGATGGCAGCTCGACTGCGTCCTTCGCCAATCCACAGTACCCGTCGGGTATCGGCATCCAGCACAACGCTGGCGTAGCGATGCCCTTTGAACAAGGCGAACTCATCCATCACCAAGCGCTTCGGCTGAGCTTTCGGTAGCTTCTCCAAGGCGGCTTGTAACGCTCGTCGCTCCAGCAAACGCACGCTATCCCAGTGCAAGCCGAACAGCTCAGCGACGTGCAGTGTGGGCAACCGCCGGCAAGCCTGAGTCACCGCTTCGGCCAGCCGTCTGGTCATCCGCGAATAGCGGTCAAGCCAGCTAACTGACTCCATTCGCTTACCGCATGCGCCACATTCGACGCGTCGCAGCTCCACATTCAATCGCACCGAACGGCCAAGAATGGGCAAGTCACGGATCGAGCGCTGACAGTATTCATGGATGGTGGTGCTGGGCTGATGGCAGCCGCTGCAAGTAGGGAATCTGCTGGGATTTGGGATCAGATCGATCAACAGCGCTTCGCCGTCAGGTCTGATGCCAATGACAGAAAAGCCCTCCCAAAAGGGCAGGAACGTATTAACATCGTGCACAAGAACGCCGGTTTGTAGATATGTTTGCTCGCACGAACATCATCCATCAAACCGGCGTTCTTGTTTCTATCTTTCCCGGGATTCCGTGAAGAACCTTTTTTTTTTACCGCCGTCATTACCCCGCAAGCGCTCCGTATGGCCCGTTGCAGAGCGGTTTTTCCTGATCGAGGTTAAGAAAAGAGCCGTTCCGGTCGACAACTATAGGCGATGCCTTTTGCGCGGCACGGCCGCCTTGTGAGCCTTAGGGATAAACGACATGCTCTCGAACCTGCGTCTTAGAACCAAATTGCTGCTCTTGGCCCTGGGGCCGATCCTGCTGTTGACCATCCTGCTCAGCGGGATCACCGTGCTGCGCCTGCAGCACCTGGCCGAAGCGCAGGAGGTGCAGACGCGCCAGAGCCTCATCCGCGATCGCCAGGCCGAGCTGGAGCACTACGTCGGCATCGCCTACAACGCGATCAAGCCGATCTACGAAGCCTCTGCCGCGCAGGACATGCAGGCTCGCGCCGAAGCCGTTGCCGTGCTGCAGGAGCTCAACTACGGCAAGGAAGGCTACTTCTGGGGCTACGACACCAAGACCGTGCGGCTCTTCCAGGGCAACACCGGCGACAAGGTCGGCCAGAGCTTCTATGACTTCAAGGATGCTCAGGGCAACTATCCCATCCGCGAGCTGGTCAAGGCCGGCGTCGACGGCAGCCACTACGTGCACTACAGCTTCGTGCTCGGCGCCGACAAGGTGATCGTGCCGAAGGTCGGCTATTCGTTGCACCTGCCCAAGTGGGACATGATTTTCGGTACGGCGCTCAACCTCGACGGCGTCGAGCGTGACGTACAGGCCGCGCGCGCCGAGTTCCAGGACCGCATCGACACCCTGGTCGGCATCATGCTTGGCTCGGCGGTCGCCTTGCTGGCGGTGATCGGCTTGCTGGCGATGCTGATGAGCAATGCGCTGCTGCGCCCGCTGCTGCTGATCAAACGCAACCTCGACGACATGGCGCAAGGCGATGGCGACCTGACCCACCGGCTGCCGATCACCAGCGAGGACGAGCTCGGCGAACTGGCGCGCTCGTTCAACCGCTTCGTCGAGAAGATTCACTCGCTGGTGCAGCAAGTGGCGGGCACCACCACCCAGCTCACCGGTCTGGTCGGTGCGGTCGCCACCCAGGCGCAGCGTTCGGAGCAGGCGATGGCCGGCCAGCGCAGCGAAACCGACCAGGTGGCCACGGCCATCAACGAGATGTCGGCCGCCGCCAGTGAAGTGGCGATGAGTGCCCAGCGCGCCGCTGAAGCCGCCCGCGAGACCGATCAGCAGGGCCAGCTGGCCAAGCAGGTGGTCGATCAGAGTATCCGCCAGATTCACGAGCTGGTCGGCGAACTGCGCGGCAGCGGCGAATCGCTCGAGGGGCTGCAGCAGGACGTCAAGGGTATCGTCGGCGTGCTCGACGTGATTCGCGCGATCGCCGAGCAGACCAACCTGCTCGCACTCAACGCAGCGATCGAGGCGGCGCGCGCGGGTGAGGCCGGGCGCGGCTTTGCCGTGGTCGCCGACGAGGTGCGTGCGCTGGCCAGCCGCACGCAGCAGAGCACCGGCGAGATCCAGGGCATGATCGACCGCTTGCAGAGCGCCACCACCCATACCGTCTCGACCATGCTGCGCGCCGGCGAGAAGGGCGAGAGCACCCAGCAGCAGGCCAATCAGGCCGGCGAGTCGCTCGACGCCATCGCCGCGCTGATCGGCACCATCAACTCGATGAACGCGCAGATCGCCAGTGCCGCCGAGGAACAGACGGCCGTTGCCGAAGAGATCAACCGCAGCGTGCACCATATCGCCGATGCCGTAGATGGCGTGGCCAGCGATGCCTCGCAGGGGGCGCAGACCGCGCGCGACCTCAATGCGCTGGCCGAGCGTCTGCAGGGCCTGGTCCGTCAGTTCCGCGTCTGACTCCAGGGCGGCGGGCGCAATGCTCGCCGCCGAGCTGGCCCGACGGTCAGGAAATCGCGAGTTCCCTCCGTTCCGACCGGCGGTGCTACCGGCCGGCGACTCGCCTGAACGCAACGACATCGACCCCGGTCTAGCTCTCCATGGCCGCTTCCCTGGCTGTCCGCGGGGAATGGTGGTGTATGCCTGTGCGGCCTACCCATCAACTTGTCTAGGACAGTTACCGATGCACAAGAAAAATAATGTCGTTCGGGTAGTTGTTTCTCTCTCATTGGCGGTTGCCGCCGCCTCCGCCCTGGCCGCGCCGGACGCGCAGACCGAGCGCTTCCATGACTTCTGGAGCCCCGGCAAGCTGGACCGCGCCCTGTGCCGTTCGCCGCTGATGGTCGGCACGCCGCTCGGCCTGCCGCGCTGCATGCAGGCCGAGAACATCCTCTCGCGCCTGGAATCTTTGCAGAACATCGCTACCAGCAATGGCGGCAACCGCGCGTCCGGCCAGCCGGGCTATCAGGCCTCGGTGGACTACGTTCGGCGCACGCTCGAGCGCGCCGGCTATCGCGTGCAGGTCCAGCCGTTTCCCTTCCTGGCGTTCTACCCCAGCGGCCCCGGCATGCTGGCCAGCGTCGCGCCGCAGCAGACCCAGTACGTCTGGGAAGAAGATTTCACCTACCTCGAACAGACCGATCCGGGCAGCGTGACCGCCCCCGCGGTGGCGGTCGATGTCGCGCTGGGGGCCGGTAACACCTCGACCAGCGGCTGCGAGGCGGAGGACTTCGCCAACTTCCCGGCGGGTGCCATCGCCCTGGTGCAGCGCGGCACCTGTACCTTTGGCGAGAAGGCGACCAACGCCGCCAATGCCGGGGCCGCCGGGGTGATCATCTTCAACCAGGGGGACACCGAGGATCGCAAGGGGCTGATGAGCGCGACCCTCGGCGAGGACTATGCCGGTGGCATTCCGGTGCTCTTCGCCACCTACGACAACGGTGCGACCTGGGCGCAGACCGATGGCCTGGAGCTGGCCATGACCACCGACGTGGTGCGTGAGCGGACGGAGACCTACAACGTGGTCGCCGAGACCCGCCGCGGCAACCCGGACAACGTGGTGATGGTCGGTGCGCACCTGGACTCGGTGTTCGAGGGGCCGGGCATCAACGACAACGGTTCGGGCAGCGCCACGCTGCTGGAGATGGCCGTGCTGATGGGCAAGGCGCATCCGCTGAACAAGGTGCGCTTCGCCTGGTGGGGTGCCGAGGAGTCGGGGCTGGTCGGTTCGACCTATTACGTCAATCAGCTCTCCGAGGACGAGCGCGGGCGGATCAAGGCCTATTTGAACGCCGACATGGTGGGTTCGCCGAACTTCGCGAACTTCATCTATGACGGTGACGGCTCGGACTTCGGTCTGCAGGGCCCGCCCGGTTCGGCGGCCATCGAACGCCTGCTGCGGGCGTACTTCGACCTGCGCAACCAGCCGTCCGAGGGCACCGAGATCGACTTCCGCTCGGACTACGCACAGTTCTTCGAGGTCGGCATTCCGTTCGGCGGCCTGTTCACCGGTGCCGAAGGCATCAAGAGCGAGGAGCAGGCGCAGCGCTATGGCGGGGCGGCCGGGCAGGCCTACGACCCCTGCTATCACAGCGAGTGCGACGACCTGGGCAACATCTCCCGCGAAGCTCTGGAGCTGCACGGCGATGCGCTGGCGTTCGCCACCAGCTGGTTGTCGCTGTCGACCAAGGCGATCGATGACGAGATCGCCGCGGCCGCCAACCAGCGGATGCTGCGCAGCCAGCAGGTGCAGGAGAAGTCGCGCTGGGGTCACTGGATCCGCTAGCGTCTGAACACCGCGCCGGTGCGCCGGCGCGGTCCAGCGGTCCGCCAGGCCCTGCGGCCAGCCTGGCAATCTGCGACAATCGCGTCCTTCACAGATTGCCCATGGCTGTCCATGACCGACGCAACGCCCGCCTTCGACACCCTGCACAAGAATCTCGACCACGCCTTCAGCGCCGACCGCCACCGCCTGCGCCGGCAGCTGCATGAGCTGAGGAAAAAGCCGGACGAGGCGAAACTCGCCGGCTGGCTCGAGCGCTTCCAGGCCTCCGCCGCCAAGGTCGAGGCGCGCCGACAGAGCGTGCCGGCCATTCGCTACGACGATGCGCTGCCGATTGCCGCCAAGCGCGACGAGATCAAGGCCGCGCTGGAAAAGCATCAGGTGCTGGTGATTGCCGGCGAGACCGGCTCGGGCAAGACCACCCAGCTGCCGAAGATCTGTCTGGAGATCGGCCGGGGCGTACACGGGCTGATCGGCCATACCCAGCCGCGGCGCCTGGCCGCGCGCAGCGTCGCCACCCGCGTCGCCGAGGAGCTCGGTGCGCCGCTGGGCGAGCTGGTGGGCTATCAGGTGCGCTTCGAGGACCAGAGCACCGAGCGCACGCTGATCAAGCTGATGACCGACGGCATCCTGCTGGCCGAGACGCAGCACGATCGCTTTCTGGAAAAGTACGACACGATCATCGTCGACGAAGCCCACGAGCGTTCGCTGAACATCGACTTCCTGCTGGGCTTCCTGAAGACGCTGCTGCCGCGCCGGCCGGATCTGAAGGTCATCATCACTTCGGCGACCATCGATCTGGAGCGCTTCAGCAAACATTTCAACGACGCGCCGATCATCGAGGTTTCCGGGCGCACCTACCCGGTGGAAACCTGGTATCGCCCGCTGGCCGCCGAGATCGACGAGGACGGCAACCGCATTGAGGACGACCTCACCGTCGACCAGGGCATCCTCGCCGCGCTGGACGAGATTGCCGCCCACGAGCGCAGCGTTGGGCAGCGTCCTGGTGACGTGCTGGTGTTCCTCCCTGGCGAGCGGGAAATCCGCGACGCCGCCGAGGTGTTGCGCAAGGCCAATCTGAAGTTCACCGAGGTGCTGCCGCTGTATGCGCGGCTGACGCCGGCCGAGCAGCAGAAGATCTTCCAGCCGCGACCGGGGCGCAAGATCGTGCTGGCCACCAACGTCGCCGAGACCTCGCTGACCGTGCCGGGCATCCGCTATGTGGTCGATTCCGGCACCGCGCGTATCAGCCGCTACAGTTACCGCGCCAAGGTTCAGCGTTTGCCGATCGAGGCCGTGTCCCAGGCCAGCGCCAACCAGCGCAAGGGCCGCTGCGGGCGGGTCGAGCCGGGTATCTGCATTCGCCTGTACAGCGAGGAGGATTTCCTCGGTCGGCCGGCATTCACCGATCCGGAGATCCTGCGCACCAACCTCGCCGCGGTGATCCTGCAGATGCTGCATCTGCGCCTGGGTGATATCCAGGATTTCCCCTTTATCGAGCCGCCGGATGGCAAGGCCATCAGCGACGGCTTCAACCTCCTGCAGGAGCTCTCGGCGGTCAACCGTGAGAACCAGCTGACCCCGCTGGGCCGCCAGCTGGCGCGCCTGCCGATCGACCCGCGGCTGGGCCGCATGCTGCTCGAAGCCGCGCAGCAGGGCAGCCTGGCCGAGGTGCTAATCGTCGCCAGCGCGCTGTCGGTGCAGGATGTGCGCGAGCGCCCGGCCGACCGCCAGCAGGCCGCCGACCAGGCCCATGCGCAATGGAAGGACCCGGACTCGGACTTCGCCGCACTGATCAACCTCTGGCGCGGTTTCGAGGAGCAACGCCAGGCGCTGGGCTCCAACGCGCTGCGCAGCTGGTGCCGGAAGAACTTCCTCAACTACCTGCGCCTGCGCGAGTGGCGCGACGCCCATCGCCAGCTGACGCTGATCGTGCGCGAACTCAAGCTCGGTGCCGAAGCGCGTGGCCGCGATGGCCGCGCCCTTGCGGACTCACGTAGGAGCGAGCTTGCTCGCGAAGGTGGCAACACTGGGGGGCCGGTTCGCGAGCAAGCTCGCTCCTACGACAGCGCCACGGGCGAGCCGGTGCGTACCACCGATAAGCGCGTCAATGCCAAGCTGGCCCAGCAGGCCGAAGCCAGCGAGGCCGCGCAGAAGGCCAAGGGTTACGCCGCGGTGCACAAGGCGATCCTCGCCGGCCTGCTCAGCCAGATCGGCAACAAGACCGAGGAGGGCGACTTCCTCGGTGCTCGCCAGCGACGCTTCTGGGTGCATCCTTCCAGCGTGATCGGGCGCAAGAAACCCAACTGGCTGATGGCCGCGGAACTCGTGGAAACCACCAAGCTGTTCGCGCGCATGGTGGCCAAGATCGAACCGGAGTGGATCGAGCCGCTGGCCGGCCACCTGGTCAAGAAGAACCACTTCGAGCCGCATTGGGAGAAGAAGCGCGGCCAGGTGGTGGCCTACGAACAGGTGACGCTCTACGGGCTGATCGTGGTCGGCCGCCGCCCGGTGCACTACGGGCCCATCGACCCGCCGGCGGCGCGCGAGCTGTTCATCCGCGAAGGCCTGGTGCGTGGCGAGATCAACAGCCGTGCCCGCGCGCTGGCGGCCAACCGCGAGCTGCTCGAGCGCATGGACGAGCTGGAGGCCAAGGCACGGCGCCGCGACATCCTCGCCGACGAGGAAACCCTGTTCGGCTATTACGATGCGCGTGTGCCAGCGGACATCTACCAGACCGCCGGTTTCGAGAACTGGTACAAGCGCGAGAGCCAGAAAGACCCGCAGCTGTTGATCATGCGCGAGGAAGACGTGCTCGCCCGCGAGGCGCGCGAAGTCACCGCCGCGCAGTATCCGGACCACCTGCGCATCGGCGAGCTGCAGTTGCCGCTGGAATACCACTTCGAACCCAACCACCCGCGCGATGGCGTGACCCTGCGCGTGCCGGCGCCGCTGCTGCCGCAACTGCGCCGCGAGCGGCTCGACTGGCTGGTGCCCGGCCTCATCGAGGCCAAGGCGATCGCGCTGGTGCGCGGCCTGCCGAAGGCGATCCGCAAGAACTTCGTGCCGGTGCCGGACTTCGTCGGCGCGGCGCTGGCCAAGATCAGCTTTGGCGAAGGCGCCTTGCCCGAGGCGCTGGGCCGCGAGCTCACCCGCATGACCGGCGCCCGTGTGCCGGATGAGGCCTGGGCCGAGGCCGCTGCCGGGCTGGAAAGCCACCTGAAGATGAACATCGAGGTGGTCGATGCGCGCGGCAAGTTCCTCGGCGAAGGCCGCGACCTGGCCGAGCTGACCGCGCGCTTCGCCGAGGCCAGCCAGGCCGCGCTGGAGCCGCCGCAGCAGAAGGCCGAGCAGAAGCCGGTCGAGGCCAAGGGTTTTGCCCAGGTCGCGGAAAAGGCGCAGGCGAAGATGGCCGGCCTGTCGATGACGGTCTACCCGGCGCTGGTCGAGGAGGGCGGGGTGGTCAAGGAGGCGCGCTTCCCGACCCAGGCCGAGGCCGACTGGCAGCACCGCCGCGCCCTGCAGCGCCTGTTGCTGCAACAGCTGGCGGAACCCGCCAAGTACCTGCGCAACAAGCTGCCGGGGCTCACCGAACTGGGCCTGCTCTACCGTGACATGGGCAAGGTCGATGCGCTGGTCGAGGACATCCTGCTGGCCAGCCTGGACAGCTGCATCCTCGACGGCGAAGCCCAGCTACCGCGTGATGGCGCCGCGCTGGCGTCCCTGGCCGAGCGCAAGCGCGGCGACTGGGCCGCGCATGCCGAACGGCTGGCGCGCCTGACGCTGGAAATCCTCAAGCACTGGCACGGCCTGCAGAAGCGCTTCAAGGGCAAGATCGACCTGGCCCAGGCGGTGGCGCTCAACGACATCAAGGCGCAGCTCGCCAACCTGGTCTATCCGCACTTCGTTCGCGAGACGCCGGCCGAGTGGCTGAAGGAGTATCCGCGCTATCTGAAGGCCATCGAGCAGCGCTTCGAGAAGATCGGCGCGCAGCTGCAGCGCGACCGGGTCTGGTCCGGCGAGCTGGCCGGCTACTGGGAGCAGTACCAGGCACGGTTGCACAAGCACCAGCAGGAAGGCAAGCGCGACCCGGAACTGGCCCTGTATCGCTGGATGCTCGAGGAGTATCGCGTCTCGCTCTGGGCGCAGCAGCTGGGCACGAAGATACCGGTCTCGGACAAGCGCCTGAACAAGCAATGGGCGCAGACGCAGCCCTGAGTCGGAGAGGCAGATGCATGAATTCATCGCGCCGGTCGCGCTCGACAAGGCGTACCGGCTGATCACCCACGGGCCGACCGTCCTGGTCTCGGCGCGGCACGCCGGCGTTGACGACGTCATGGCTGCAGCCTGGGCCTGTGCGCTGGACTTCCAGCCGCCGAAGCTGACCGTCGTGCTCGACAAGGCCACCCGCACCCGCGCACTGGTCGAGGCGAGCGGGCGCTTCGTGATTCAGGTGCCGACGCGGGCCCAGCTCGATCTGGTCGTCGGCGTGGGCAGCCACAGCCTGGCCGACATGCCCGACAAGCTCGCCCGCTTCGGCGTCTCGACCTTCGAGCAACCGGGGCATGCGCTGCCCTTCGTCGAAGGCTGCGCGGCCTGGCTCGCCTGCCGGCTGCTCTGCGAGCCGCACAACCAGCAATGCCACGATCTGTTCATTGGCGAGGTCGAGGCGGCCTGGGCCGATGGCCGCGTGTTCCGTGACGGCCGCTGGCGGTTCGAGGATGTCGATCCCGCCTGGCGCACGCTGCACCACGTGGCGGGCGGGCAGTTCTATGCGATCGGCCAGGCCGTGCGCAGCGAGCAGTAGGGCTAGGCCAGGGCCGGGCTGGCGAGTGCGCCGGCCACGGTTTCGGCGAGCAGCTCGAGGGTGAACGGCTTGGTCATCAGGCGCATCCCCGGGCCGAGGAATTCGGCACGGCTGCTGGCCTGCTCGGTGTAGCCGGTGATCAGCACCACCGGCAGCCCAGGGCGCTCCTGCTGCAGCATTTCGGCCAGTTGGCGGCCGTTGAGCCCGGGCAGGCCGACGTCACTGAGCAGCAGGTCGAGTGAGTCGAGGCGGGCGGCCAGGCTGAGCGCGCGCTGGCTGTCAGCGGCCAGATGCACCTGATAGCCGAGGTCCTCGAGCGCGGTTTGCAACAGCAGGCGCACGGCATCGTCATCCTCGACGATCAGAATCGACTGCCCATCCCCCGCGCTCGCCTTGCGCGGCTCACGGCTGGCCGGCACTTCGCGCACATCGGCCGCCGCCGCTGGCAGGTGCAGCGCAATGACGGTGCCCTGGCCCAGGCGACTGTCGACGCTGACGAAGCCGCCGCTCTGGCGAACGAAGCCATAGACCATCGACAGCCCGAGCCCGGTGCCCTGGCCCAGCGGCTTGGTGGTGAAGAAGGGCTCGAACACCTTGTCGAGCAGTCCCGGGGCAATGCCGGCGCCCGTATCGATAATCCTCAAGCGCACATATTCATCAGCTGGCACAGCGTGCTGCGCCGCCTGTTCAGCGTCGATCCGCAGCCGGCTGGTCTCGATGCGCAGCGTGCCGCCGCCCGGCATGGCGTCGCGGGCGTTCAGCGTGAGGTTCAGCAGCGCGTTCTCCAGCTGGTTGGGGTCGGCCAGCGCAAGGCCCGCCGCCTCGTCCAGCTCGAGTTCGAAGCCGGTGGTCTCGCTCAGGCTGCGTTGCAGCAGGTCGGCCATCGCCCTGATCAGGGCGTTGACCTCGGTCGGACGTGTCTGCAGCGATTGCCGCCGGGAAAAGGCCAGCAGCCGCTGGGTCAGTGCCGCGGCGCGCTGTGCCGAGCCGTGCGCCGCGTCCAGGTAGCGCGGCAGGTCGTCGTGGCGCCCGGCGTCCAGGCGCATGCGGATCAGGTCCAGCGCGCCGATGATGCCGGTCAGCATGTTGTTGAAGTCATGGGCGATGCCCCCGGTGAGCTGGCCGACCGCTTCCATTTTCTGCGAGTGCCGCAGCAGCTCCTCGGCGTGGTTGCGTTCCTGGATCTCCACGGTCAGTCGGTCGAGGGCCTCCTGCAGGGCCTGGGTGCGCAGGTCGACCTCATGCTCCAGCGCATGGTTGAACTGGCGCAGCATGACCTCGTTGCGCCGCTCGGCGTCGACGTCGATGATCACCACGGCCGCGCCCATCAACTGCTCGGCGTGGTCGTAGAGCGGCACGCCGCTCAGGCGCAGCCAGCGCTCGCCGCCTTCCTCGGGGTAGTAACGGTAGTCCTGGCCATTGACCTGTTCGCCGCGCAGGGCGCGGGCGCCGACGTACTGGCTTGGCGGTATGACCTGCCCCTGGCTGTCCAGCCCGACCCAGCGGCGTGCCCGCTCGAGCGCCGCCGAAGGAATCTTCCGGTTGGGCACGTATTCGTCGTACTTGGGGTTGCTGAGCAGGGTGTTGCCATGGGTGTCGATGAAGCTGACGCCGATCGGCAGATTCACGATCAGTCGTTCGAAACGGGCCCGCTGGTCGGCCCGCTCGATCACCTCGGCGTGGTGCGCGCGCTGCTGCTGGTGCAGGCGCAGACAGGTGGCCAGGCAACTCAGCAGGGTGGCCGGCCAGACCGGCTCTTCCAGCACCACGAAGTCGTTGATTGCCGCTGGCAGACGGGCCCTGAGCGCGGCATAGGGCTCGGCGTCGCGGCTCAGCAGAATGAACGGGATGGCACTGCCAGCTGGCAGCCTCTCGAGCGCGGCGTTCACCTCATCCAATGGCCCCGCTGCCAGCTCGTCGGCGAGTATCACCACCTCTACCGTCGCGTCGATCCGCTGTGCCAGGCCCGCCTGGTCGGTGCAGTGGCCGACGTGGTAGCCCTCGACCGTCAGCCAGGTGGCGAGTTCGCGTCGTTCCGCACTGTCGCGCATGCCGAGAAGGATGCGATTTGCTTCCGCGGTTCCGCCTGCCATGTCGTTATTGCGCCTTTCTGATGGGGTAGTCCGATCAGCATCCCTCCTGATCGGCCGAGCGAAGCAACGCGGCTGCCCACAAGCGGACAGCGCGCTACGCATCTGTCTTTGAGCGGACTACAAGCAAGCGAGAGTGTTCCAACGAACCGTCGGGTCGTCACGCCCGCGGCATGGTATTGGTCATCGGCCGTCAGCGATAGCAAGCTGCGTCCAGGTGCCCCCCGCGACAGTCAGCGCTCGAACCGCTGCAGGCTGCGAAAGACCTGCGCGGGGGTGGCGCCGATATAGCGCTTGTAGCAATTGCTGAAATGGCTGGCATCGGCGAAACCCGCATCGACGGCCGCCCGCGTCAGGCAGTCCGTCCGCTGCAGGTGCTCGGCGGCGAGCAGCAGGCGCTTCCAGATGCGGAAGCCGCGGTAGCTCATGCCGGTTTCGGCACGGAACAGGTGCGCCATGCGCGAGGGAGAGAGGTGCACCAGCGAGGCGGCCTGTGCCAGCGCGTGGTTGACGTCGCCCTCCTGGCGCAACAGCTCGAATACCGGCGTCAGGCGGCCCGCGGCGGCTGCATCGCTCGCGGCGGGCATCAGCGCCAGCAGGGTCTGCCGGGTCTGCTCCTTGCTCGGCGCCTCTTCGTAGAGCGCGGTCAGCGTATCGATCAGCACGGGATCGTGCAGCGGTAGCGCGCATTGCCCGGGGCGCCAGGCAAAGCGTTGCACGAAACGCCCGTACAGCCCGCTGTCGCGCTCGACGAACAGCTTGGCCAGCACGCCACCCTGTGCATCCACCGCATGCGCCACACCGGCGGGTACCACCACGGCCCGGCAGGGCAGGGCGGTGCCCGCCAGTTGCAGCACAAGCGGGCGATAGAGGCCGACCATGAGCACCGCGGCGCCGTTGACGCGTCTGTCCAGATGCCGCAGCGGGCCGAAGTACAGCAGCATGTCCGGCCACATCAGCAGGTGCGAAGGCAGCATGCCCGGGCTCCTCAGGTCAGCTCGTTTTTACAAGCCTCACGCTAGCAGCCGGCCCTAGCATCCGGACATCGTACTTTGGCGCCGAAAGCCAGGCTCAGGCGTCCGCACCCGCACGGAGGAAAAACAATGACAAACACCATCCCGCTCGAGCCCCTCGCCAGTACCGGCTCTGTGTCGACGCCGGCGCAATTCGAGGCCCAGCTAACCGACATCGCGGCGCCGCTGGCGGGCGAGGCGGTGCTCGGGCTGCGCGCGCTGTACTTGTCCTGGCGCGTCGGGTCCTGGCTGGACACCGGCCTGCAGGTAAAGGCCGGCGATCGGCTGACCTTCGTGCTCGAGGGCGGCGTTGAGGTCTCCCGGGCGCTGGGCATCCGCTACTCGGCGGAGCTGGCGACCTGGGCACGCATCGGCGAGCGGGGGCCGATCTTCCGCGCGCTGCACGACACCCAGAGCTTCACGGTGGAGCAGGACGGCCCCCTGCAGCTCAAGCTCTACCCGCGCGACCGTTGGCTCGATGCCAGCGGCCGCTACCGTGGCGAGCCGCCCGCGTTCAACCCCGACGAGGGCGGCGGCGTCAATGTCGGCATCATCCACTGGCGGCCCGGCACCGATGTCGCCGAGGTGCTGGGCCAGGCGGCGGCCGGTCGCGACGCCGCGCACTGGGCCAGCCGCGAGCTGGCGCGCCTGCGTACACCGCGTGCGCCCTTGCCTGGTGGCTGGCAGGAACTCTGGGAGCTGGGGCCGTCCACGGTGTTCTCCGCTGTCACGCCGGCCCAGGCGGGTCGGGCGCCGACACAGGCCATCCGCCTGCATACCCGTGACGATGTCTCCATCCTGCAGAAAGACGCCGACCTGCCGCTGAGCGCGAACACCACGCTGAGCTGGAAGTGGAAGGTCGACCGGTTGCCCTCGTCGGTCGCCGAAGACCAGATCCACACCCACGACTACCTGAGCATCGCCGTGGAGTTCGACAACGGCCGCGACCTCACCTTCTACTGGAGCCGGGATTCCCGAAGGCACGCACTTCCATTGCCCGCTGCCCGGCTGGCACGACCGCGAGACGCATGTCGTGGTGCGTTCGGGCACCGCCGATCTCGGCCAGTGGCTGAGCGAGGAGCAGAACATACTGGACCACTACCGCACCGCCATTGGCGGCGAGCCGCCAGCACGCATCCGGCGGGTCTGGCTGATCGGGGTCAGCCTGTTCCAGCATGGCGAAGGGGAGGCGACGTTCGGCGATATCCTGCTCCGGGATGTCGATATCGAAAAGCGCCTCTACTGAGCGCCTTTCCCCTCTGTAAAGGAGCACGCACATGGCTTCAGCCGAACCCGCCGCCGGCCCGGTCAGTGTCATTGTGCTGGCGGCCGGCCGCGGCGAGCGCTTCATCGCGTCCGGCGGGCGCATGCACAAGCTGGACGCACCGCTTGCCGGCAGGCCGGTGCTGGCGCATGTGCTCGAGACCGTGCGCCGCGCCGGCTTCGAGCCACAGCTGGTGCGGCCGCCGGGCGGGACCTCCGGCATGGGCGAGTCGATCGCCATGGGCGTGCGCGCAACGCCCGATGCCGCAGGCTGGCTGATCCTGCCCGGCGACCTGCCGCTGGTCCGGGCCGAGACGATCGCCGCGGTGGCCGCCGGGCTGGCCGGGCACGCCGTCGTCGTGCCGACGTTCCAGGGCCGGCCGGGGCATCCGGTCGGTTTTGCCAGTGGCTGCTTCACCGCGCTGGCGGCGCTTGCTGGGGATGCCGGAGCGAAAGCCGTGGTCCAGGCGCACCGCCGCGCCGGGGGCGTGCTCGAGCTGCCGGTGGCTGACCCCGGCATCGCTCTGGACATCGATCGCCTCGACGATCTGCACGCTGCCGAGCGCAGGCTGGCCGAGGGCCACGGCTAGCGCCCGAGCGGAAAGCCGCCTGCCGGTACCTGGGCGACGGAGCCGGCCTGCCCGGTCAGCGCGGTTCCGTGTGGCGCATCAGCTCGTTGAGTTCGGCGCCCGAGGGCGTGCCGCCGAAGCCATCGAACCGGCCCTGTTCGATCATCCTCCGCGCCGCGTCGATGAACCCGCCCCAGGCCGCGCGCGCCAGCGCTCCGCCGACACTGATGCGCCTGACGCCAAGCTCGGCCAGCGCCTCGACCGTCAGCTCGCTGTTCCAGCCGATCAGCACGTTCACCGGCTTCGGCGCGACGGCCTGGACGACCGTCTGAATTTCCTCCCGCGTCCTGAGACCCGGCGCGTACAGGCAGTCGGCCCCGGCCTGCGAATAGGCGAGCAGGCGCTCGACCGTGTCGTCCAGGTCGGGGCGGCCGACGAAGTAGTTTTCCGCACGCCCCACCAGCAGGGTGTCGCCGCCGCCGGCATCGATGGCGGCGCGCGCCGCCTGCAGGCGCTCGACAGCCTGCGCCTTGTCGCGCACCGGCTGGGCGGGATCGCCGGTCGAATCCTCGATGGACAGGCCCGCCACGCCGGTCTCCAGCGCCAGGCTGACACTGTCGAAGACCGCCTCGGGCGTGGCCCCGAAGCCGCTCTCGAAATCCGCGTTGATCGGCAGGTCGCTCATGGCCGCCATGTAGCGCATGTGCGCCAGGGTATCGTCGCGTGACAGTTGCCCGTCCGCCTGGCCCTGAGACCAGGCATAGCCTGCGCTGGTGGTTGCCAGGGCCCGGTAGCCGAGGCGCTCGAGCAGGCGAGCACCGCCGGCGTCCCAGGGGTTGGGCAGCAGGAAGCACCCCGCGCGGTGCATCTCGCGAAAGGCCGCGCGTTTATCGCTTACGGTGGGGCGGGTCATGATGGCTCCGGGAGCAGGGGGCTTGTCGTCATCCTATAGCCCACCGTGAGCGTGATGCGCCACCGCGACGCCACCCAGGGAGCGCCGACTTGCACGAAATTGGCGATTTGGCCGTTAACACGCTTGCCTGATACAACGCACATCAGGCCGCCCCGAACACCGGCAGTTCCCGTCACGCCGCCTGCCCTCCAGTGTTCGGCCGACAGGCTACGAAACCAGGGAGCACTACCGATGATCGACCTTCCGCTGTTGCTCGCCTTTGCTGCAGCCGCCGCGCTGCTGACCGTCACGCCGGGCGTGGATACGGCCATCGTGCTGCGCACCGCCACGCTGGAAGGGCGGCGCCAGGCCGTGCTGGCCGCGGCGGGCATCTGCCTGGGCTGCCTGGCCTGGGGTGTGGCGGTGTCGCTCGGGCTGGGTGCGCTGCTGCAGGCCTCGGAACTGGCCTATACGGTGGTCAAGTTCGCCGGCGCCGCCTACCTGATCTGGCTCGGCTCCAGACTGCTGTTCAACCCGCGCGCCTCGTTCGACTCAGGCCCGGCCGAGAGGCCCTCTGCAGCGAGCGGCCAGGCCTTCTGGCGCGGCTTGCTGACCAACCTGCTGAATCCGAAAGTGGGCGTGTTCTACGTCACCTTCCTGCCCCAGTTCGTCCCGCTCGGCGCCGATGTGGCGGGTTATTCGTTCTTCCTTGCGTGCCTGCACGTGCTGTTGTCCCTGGCCTGGTTCGCCGTGCTGATCGCCGCGACGATTCCGCTCGGGGCGCTGTTGCGCCGGCCTGCGCTGACCAGGGCGCTGGACCGATTGACGGGTGGGGTGCTGGTGGCGTTTGGGGTGCGGTTGGCGGCTTCGAGTGGGGCGTGAGGGAAGTGATTTCTGGCTGCTCTGTCTGACACGTTTTAGGGAAAGGCACGGCTGCTAACGGCCAGAACGGGACATTCGCCCCGATAACCAGAGACTTAGAACTTGACCTCGCCATCACAGCAGGTGAGCCGCGACTACAGGCACGGCTCACCTATCGGCAAATACCCTATACAACGCGCTCCTTGAACTCATCCATCCACGTTACCAGCTCCAACACATCTTGCTCGAAAACGTCGAGCTCAACTGGGACTTGAGGCAGTTCATCTGCCTGTGAGTGCTCGTACATTGAGTAAGTGGTCATCAGCCGATCAAGGTAATCGCAGTCGACAGCCGTAACCTTGGCGACTCCTCTTAATTTCCCTTTGGTCATGACATCCCTTCTGAATCGAGCAACGACATCGTGCAGAAGGATGAACTCAACCGTCCGCTCAAGGATAATCCGGAAATCACTACAGGCACTCTTCACGGCCAGGTCATATCCATCCGCATCGGCCTGAGCCTGAAGTTTTTTTAGCTGCGGAATAACCTGATCTCGAATTACATTAATAGCCTTGTCGGGCCTGGCATCACGCAAGTTGTGCTGCGCCAAGATTCCCGCGACCTTATTCAACCGCCGAAGCGATAGCACTGTGTGGTTGATCTTTTGGTTGCCTGGGTTCTCCGCATGCTTTTTGAGCGCAGATTCGACCAGAGCGATCAACGATAGGCGGTGCGTGAAGATGATGACCTGTCTAGTCTTCGCCAGCTCAACAAGCCTGGCCACAACCCGCTCTTCGAAGTCCTGATCCAGGGAGGAAATCGGATCATCGAAGATGAAAGGAGCTAGCTGGTTAGAGCCAGTTGTATCTGCCAGAAACGCAGCCAATGCGACGATTCGCGCTTCACCCTCGCTGAGTACGACCTCAGGTGAATGATTTACCCGAGCCCCGACAAGAGTGAGTCCAAAGGTGATTACCCCCTTTCCTTGAGCCTTGCTCTGCGGTGCCACGGGTAACCGACTACCACCAAGCATTTTCAACTCGGCAGCAAAACGAGCCTGATAGCCAGCGTCAAGTTCAGTTTTCGCGAGCTCATTGCGCTTGGTCGTCAGAGCATTGGTTGCGGTCAGCCTCGCAGCTTTATCCAGCAGCTCCATCGAGGCCAGCCGCTGACGCTCCGCTAGGATGGCCGGCTTGTTCTCGGATAACCACTGTAGCGCCTTGAGCTGCCTCACCCGATTTTCGAGCTCTTGCCGCTTACCATCTTGCTGCAGTTGAGTAAGGTCGGCTTCCTCTACGAGCAGATCGGCAGCGCGCTTTTCCAAGGCATTATCAATAGCTTCCCAGTCGAATCTCAATAGGTCGACCGCAGCAGCACATTCAACAAACTGAGCACGCCTGCTTTTCAATGACTCATACCAGCTACGAGCAACCAGTTCGTCGAACTGCAGCTGAGCCAATCTTGAGATCCAATCTTCAATGGATGGTAACTGGACTATTTCCGCAACAAGAGCTGCATTAGCGCTTTCTTTAGTTTTTGCCGCAGTCTCGAGGCCGGCAGTAACGAATGATTCGAAACTCTTGAGTCGTGATGCGGCGTCTGCCGTAAGCACCTGTTGGCATAGCACGCAGTGCGCACCATCCGAGGTCACAGGGAACTCGTGGGCAGGGTAAGCATTAGCAACTGAGTAGTTGCGCGCCTGCTCCCACATCAGCATCCAAGCAGCCTCGCCAACGCCCTGGAGAGGCGCATTGGCGAAAGCCTGTTGCGCGACGTCATTGGCTGCCTTCCTAGCTACCGCTGCATCACTCTTCGACTTGAATAGCGCAGCAGCTTTCTCATCCGACAGGCCCTCTTTCAGAGTGCGCATCGCCTGCCTAATGCTGTCGGTCGCAACCTTCTCTTTCCCAATGGAAACTAGTCTGCCCGCAATGTCCTTTTCCGCCAGCAGGCCTTCAGCCTTGATCCGTTCCTCATCCAACTCTTTAGGGAATTGGCAATACGCTTCAATTTTCTCGGCGGAGACCGAAGCCTTCAAAGAGGCCAGCCAGCCTTTTCCCGCAGTGTCTGCCAGATCAGCGGGAAACTGTGGAAGGGAGCTGACAAGCTTTGCCTTCTCAGAGGCCAACTCCGCAGAAACTTTGTCCGATACCTGAATGAGCAGAGTGATGAACCGCATGCTGCTGGGCTCGTAGCTCGACTCTGTTTTCCCCATGTATTGAGACGCGGCCTTTGAATCGAATACCTGCGCATGTTTAAGCTGAGGATGCGGCTCGGCATTAGGCTGCCAGTTGATATCTCGGGGGGTGCCATCGATAGTGATTCGGCATTGCGCACTGCATGCGTGCTCCTCATCGCTGAAGACGTTTGGACGGATTTCATCCTTTGAGCGCGACCCACAGAGCTGTTTGAGCAGCCGGGCATAACCACTCTTCCCCGAACCATTTTGGCCGTAAATCACGGTCAAGCCGCCCGCTCCGAACTGAAGAGACGCGCCCGGCTTGATCGCATTAACGCCAAAGACTTGGCTAACCCCTTCAACTCTAACGACCGGCCGTACGGTTGCTGCAGAGAATGATCCCGGAGCTACGTTCGCGAATCCCGGATCCTGCTGCTTGGCAGCCTCGAGCTTGCAGAGGCGAACTAGCTCGGCAAGCTCCTCCGCATTAGGCGGCCGCTTCTGCTCGATGAGCTTCTTTGCTGCTGTCTGTAGCCAGCGACCTCGCTCGCTCAACCACTTTTCGAAATCGTCTACGTACACCACTCCGTTAGCCAGACTCGACATCCCTGATCTCCGCATTTATGGGGTAGAAACAGTCATACCACGGCCAAGTATCATCACTCCAGCAGCCGTCTCCACTGACCGGCCAAATGAAGTGCAGGTCGTGGGCACTAGCTAAATGAGCCGAAGGGATGAAATCTGCTTCGTTCAAATAACTACGTCTGGGCTGGCTCATGTCGCTTTCAACTGGGAGTTCCGTGTCGATAGATACCTATCGCGACTGACTGGTTATGGCCGAAAGCCGCCCTCTACGAAAGCCGCCCTCTATTAACCATCTAACTCCGGCAACCCCCTCTCCAGCCTCGGACAAACCCACTCCACAAACGCCCGCACCCTTGGCGATAGCTGCAAGGCGTGCGGGTAGACCAGTTGGATTGGCAGGTCCTTCGGCTCGTATTCCCTAAGCACTCTTACCAGACGACCATCAGCCAGTTCATCGGCGACCTGGTAGTGCAGCAGGCGGGTGATGCCCAAGCCTTGCACGCAGGCCAGGCGGGCGGTGCGGATCTGGTTGCAGGTCAGGCGTGGGGTGATCTCTTCAGCCTGTTCCCTTTCGCCGCGGCGGTAGTACCAGTGGCGGCCCTGGGCGGCGAAGAGGATGCAGGCGTGGTCCTCCAGCGCCGCCGGGGTGTCGAGGGCGGGGGCGCTGCTCAGGTACTCGGGGCTGGCGCAGGTGACCAGCCGGGTGTTGCCGATCTGCCGGGCGACCATGGCCGAGTCGGGCAGGTGGCCGATGCGCAGGGCGAGGTCGAGGCGTTCGTCGAGCAGCGGGACGATCTGGTCGCTCAGGTTCAGCTCGACCCGGATCTCTGCATGTTCCCTGAGAAACTCGTTCACCAGCGGCGCGATGTAGCGCTGGCCGAACTCGACCGGCGCGGTGATGCGCAGCAGGCCGCGGACGGCGCCGTCGCTGGCTTCCAGGCGCTGTTCCATGTCGGCGAAGTCCGCCAGCATGCGCCGGCTCCAGGCCAGGTACTCGGCACCCTCGTCGGTCAGGGCCATGCGCCGCGTGCTGCGGTTGAGCAGGCGCACGCCGAGGTAGCGTTCCAGCGCGGCCAGTGAGCGCACTACCGAGGCCACGGATTGCCCGGTGACGTCGGCGGCCGAGCTCAGGCTGCCGCTGTCGACGATGCGCACGAAGTTGGCCATTGCCTTGAGCTTGTCCATTGCCACCCCTGGATTTGTGCGATTGCTGCATAGATGTTGTCAGGCCGACGGTATAGGTGAAACCCGCATTAGGGCCGAGACTTCAGGGCCAAGAGTCTTACGGAGTGTGGAGCATGGCCCAACCATCCAACCCCTCGCGCATCCTGGCCTACGACCATATCGGCATCCGTGTCAGCGACCGCCGCCGCGCCATGGCCTTCTACCAGGCGCTGGGCTTCGTCGAGAGCGCGAGCTTTCCGCTGTTCGAGGCCAACGAGATGCTCAGCCCGGATGGCGTGCGCATCAACCTGATCTTCAACGGCGCGCGTGCGGCCGATGCGCACAACGTGTTGCTGGACGCGCCAATCAAGCGCCCGGGCATGACCCATCCGGCGTTCATCGTCGATGACCTCCAGGCGCTGCAGCGCTGGCTGGGCGAGGAGGGCATCGCCATCACCGAAGGGCCGCACCCCATCGGCCCGCGGCGGGTCGCGCTGTTCATCCGCGACCCGGACGGCAACGTTCTCGAATTCAATCAGCTCGTCAGAGGAGATGCGCAATGAAACTGTATGACCTGGGGCCATCCGGCAACTGCTACAAGGTGCGGCTGTTCGCGGCGCTGGCCGACATCGAGCTGGAGCGGGTAGCGGTTGATTTCGCCAATGGTGCGCACAAGAAGCCGCCGCTGTCCGAGCTGAACCCGCTGGGGCAGTTGCCGATTCTGGATGATGGCGGGCATATCGTCCGCGACTCGCAGGCCATTCTGGTCTACCTCGCCGGCACTTACGGCGGCCTGGCCTGGTGGCCGGAGCACGCCCGCGGGCAGGCCGAGATCGTGCAGTGGCTGTCTTTCGCGGCCAACGAGATCCAGCACAGCCTGTGCGCGGCGCGGCTGGTGGAGAAGTTCGGCTACCCGCTGGACAAGGCCGCGGCGCTGGCGAAGGCGCCAACGGTGCTCGGGGTGCTCGATGCGCATCTGCAAGCCAACGATTGGCTGGCGATGGGGCGGCCGACCATCGCTGATTGCGCCGTCTACCCCTACGTGGTGCTGGCGCCGGAAGGGGATGTGGATCTCACGCCGTACAGCCATGTCGCCCGCTGGATCGAGCGGCTGGAAGCGTTGCCGGGTTATCTGCCCAGGCCCTGAGTGTCGATCAGGTAGGCAGGTCTACTGACAAAACTGCTGTCGGCCAGCATTCCGAGTTATGGCCTATAAGAAAATACCGCGGGATGTGGGCTGCTCGTCGAGTTAGCTGTTGGCGGCAGCTCACCACCCATAAGCTCAATGTAGTGATCAAGTTGTTCCGTTATCCAGCTCTTGAATATATTGCACTTGGAACTTTCATCAAAAGCTTTGGGTGATAAAAGGCAATATGTTGAACCGTCTCTAATAAAGCCATACGGCGCGACTAGCTGGCCGGACTCCAGTTCGGCTTGAACCATAAATAGGGACGCCATGCCCACTCCTAATCCTGACGTCGCCGCCTGAATGGACAGGTAGAAATGCTCATAGTCGACTTTTATAGAGCCAGAGAGATCGACTCCCGTAAGGCGTAGCCAATTATCCCATGCCATCGGGCGAGTCTTGCTGTGTAACAGACTTAATTTGTCTAGCCGTTTCTTGTCGGGAGTATTCGGCGGCGTACAAACCGGCCCGATCCACTCTTCGCAAATTTTCACGCTGTGTACAGAATTTCCCCAGTGAAAGTCATCGCGGCGGATTGCGAGATCAGCCCCTGAGCGGGCGAAATCAATCGGCCCGCCGGCGGCCAATAATTGGATTTGCAGGTTCGGATGTGCTTCATGAAAAGCAGGTAGTCGAGGGATCAGCCACTTCATGGCGATGGTGGGCTCACAGGAAAGCACAAGGACGTCTTCCCGACCTTCCCGCTGCAATCGATAAACCACATCTTCCAGCTGATCGAACAGGGGTGCTGTCACGTTAAGAAGGAGTTGGCCTGCCTGGTTGAGAAATATTGCCCTGTTACGCCGATCAAATAACTCGACCCCGATCGCATCCTCCAGCAGCCGCACCTGACGACTAACGGCGCCGTGAGTTACGTGCAGTTGCTCAGCTGCTTTGACGAAGCTCTGAGTTTTGGCTGCAACAGTGAAAAACCGAAACGAAGCTAGCGGAGGTAAATTCATATAGACGACGTTTTCTCACAGATATCAGAAACGATAAATCGTTTTTTTAATTGCTTGTAGGTCCGCAAGATTGCTGCTGCCACTTGAGTCAAAGCGGTGGTATGTCCATCAGGAGGACCTATGAATAACATGCGAAGCGATATACAAAATGCCGTCATGTTTCACCCTCAACTCACTAGCCCGTCGCCCGAGGTTAGAAATCTGTGCGAAAAAGTAGCACAAAAAGATTTCATTTTCCTTGCTGGCCGAAAGACTACCAAGCTGTTGACTGCAATGGACCCAGACGTCATGGATGATTGGCATGCTTTTCAGGAGAGCTGGAATCGCCTTGAGCAGGATGCATTTATGCGCGATGGCGGCACGTACCGTTTCCGCCGACATGGGACATACAGTGCTGGTCCTGGCATACAGTGCCCCGTTATGGAGCCGCACCAACCGCACTTTCAGAGCACTGACTACAACAGCCTCAACGGCGGGATTCCCCGATACTTTGCTCCGATAGAGGGCGAAATAAGCGAAGGGAAAGTGTTGCGCTCTGCATTGAAGCTATGTTGTGCCAGTTTTAGTAGCCTAGCCCCGTATTATTCTTGGCACATCGAGGTTCACCAGTTCAGGATAAATGCCTCGCAGCTTCCAGCCTCACCAACTCCTGAAGGCGTTCATCGTGATGGGGTGAACTTCGTTTTCATGATGCTGGTTAATCGCGTCAACATCGTTAATGGAGAAACGTCTATCTATGACCGTGATAGACGGCCGTTAAGCAGCCTTACACTTGCACATGAGTTGGAAGCCGCCATCGTGAATGACGAGCGTGTGCTGCATGGTGTAACACCGGTCATTCAGATAGATCCAGAGCTGCCCGCTTATCGAGATGTATTGGTTATCACCTTCAGTAAGCGATGATTAATAAATCCTGGCGGTAGGCTAGTCTTACCGCCTCGGAGAATGCACATGAACGAATTGTTTGCGGTGGCCGCCATTACTATTCTAGCTGTTGTCAGTCCTGGTCCCGACTTTGCCATGGTGACCCGTAATAGTTACTCGTTCGGGCGCCGGAATGGTTTGACGGCTGCGCTAGGTATTGCTTGTGGCGTGCAGGTCCATGTTTTTTACACAGTTTTCGGAGTCGCTGTAATAATTACCCACACACCCGTGCTGTTCATAAGTATGAAGATGCTCGGCGCTGGCTACCTCATTTACTTGGGAATTAAATCGTTGATGAACGCTGGAGCCTTGACGATAGGGGAGGCTGACGGGCGTGAGTCGACAGCTTGGAAAGCATTTCGAACTGGTTTTTTTACTAATGCACTCAATCCAAAAACAATGTTGTTTGTGGTTGCAACTTATAGTCAGGTAGTACGGGTGGATAGCTCTCTATACGTTAATTTTGCTTACGGTATATTTATGTCCTTGGCTCACTTGGTTTGGTTTAGCTTAGTAGCGGTATTCTTTTCCGCTGAAGCTCTGCGTAGAAGCATACTGAGAAAGCAGCACATTGTTGACCGGGTTATTGGTACCGCACTGATTGGTCTTGGCGCGAGCTTAGTATTGCCCGGCGTTGGGCGATGATTCAGGAGAGGCTTATGAAACTGGCCTGCATAGATCTAGAGGGTGTTTTGGTCCCGGAGCTTTGGCCAATCATTGCCGAGCGTACAGGCATCGATTCCCTGGCACTGACCACGCGTGATGTGCCAGATTACAATTTGTTGATGCGAAATCGCATTGCGGTTCTGCGTGGCAATGGCTTAAGACTCAGCTGTGTCAGCCGAATATTATCCGATGTCGAGCCTGTTCCCGGCGCCAGACAGTTCCTTGATGAGCTTGCTTTTAATGAATACGAGATAAACATTATTTCTGACTGCTTTCTCGAATTGGCAAAGCCGCTCTTCGACTTGTTAGGCGGGCCGCCAGCTATGTGTCATCGCCTGAATGTGGATCGTTTTGGCTTTGTGACGGATTGCAGTTTTTATAAGCGTGCCGGTAAGGAAGACCACGTGGCCCAGGCGCTTTATGAAAGGCGTTATGTGTTGGCAGTAGGCGATGCCTTTAATGATCTTGCGATGTTGCGAATGGCGAATAAAAGTTATTTGGTCAACCCGTCTGCAGCGACGCGCGCAGCTGCTCCAGATATCAAAACTGTGGCAAGTGTCGATGAGATTATTACTTTACTAGTTCATGATAGAGCTGCGCTGGAATGAAGCGGCTGGAGGCTCTGCCGGGTTATCTGCCCAAGCCCTGACCTGCGCTGAGTCAGGCCTGCTCTTGCCCCTCGGCCTTGAGGAAAACAGCCACCTTCTTCTATTTCGAGCAGGCGCGCCTTGTGGCCGAGCTGTTCCCCGACCGAGCCGCCCAGGTTCGCGTGTTCGGCATCATCGATGTGGTCGTCCAGGGGGGCGCGCTGCTGTCGCAACTGTTCATCACCGGGCGCCTGGCGCAGAAACTCGGCGTGCGCGTGCTGCTGGCCATCGTGCCACTGCTGGTCTGCGTCGGCTTTGTCGGCCTCGCGCTGATGCCCAGTTTCGCCGTGCTCGCGGCGCTGATGATCGTGCGCCGCATCGGCGAGTACGCCTTCGTCCGACCCGGCCGCGAAATGCTCTTCGCGCCGCTGGATGCGGAGAGTAAGTACAAGGCGAAGAACGTCATCGACACCGTCGTCTACCGCGCCGGCGATGCCGTCAGCGGTTGGGGGAAGACGGCGCTGGACATGTTCGGGCAGGGCGCCGGTCTGGTCGCCGTGGCCGGCGCACTCTGCGCACTGCTCTGGGGCTATCTCGGCTGGCAGCTCGGCAAGCAGGCGGACAGGCGAACGGAGGTGACTGAAGTAGTAGAAGCCACCTGTTGAGACGGCGGCGTGCGAAGCGCATCGCGATCGAGGGCTGGCGTGGTGTCCAGACAGGCGAGCCGGCTAGTGAGCACCTCGATGCGACGCTAGCCGGCTCGCCTGTTCCAGATGCGCTTACTTTTCAACGAACGCCCGCTCGATGACGTAATCACCCGGTACGCCCTGACTGGGCGAGGCCTGGAAGCCCAGGGCTTCGAGCTGGCTGGTGAGGGTGTCGAGCATCGCCGGGCTGCCACAGAGCATCACGCGGTCGCTCTCGGGGTTCAGCCGCGGCAGGCCGAGATCGTCGGTGAGCTTGCCGGTCTCGATCAGCGCATTGATGCGGCCGGTGTGGCGGAACGCCTCGCGGGTCACTGTTGGGTAATAGAGCAGCTTGGCCCGCACCGCTTCGCCAAGGAATTCGTGCGCCGGCAGTTCCTGGGTGAGGTAGTCGTGGTAGGCCAGCTCGCTGACCTCGCGCACCCCGTGCACGAGCACGATCTTGTCGAAACGCTCGTAGGCTTCCGGATCGCGAACAATGCTCATGAACGGCGCCAGTCCCGTGCCGGTGCCGAGCAGGTAGAGGTGCTTGCCGGGCCTGAGGTCATGCATCACCAGGGTGCCGACCGGCTTGCGGCTGACGATGAGCGAGTCACCGACCTTCAGGTGTTGCAGGCGCGAGGTCAGCGGGCCGTCTGGCACCTTGATGCTGAGGAATTCCAGGTGCTCGTCGTGGTTGGCGCTGACGATGCTGTAGGCGCGCATCAGCGGCTTGCTGTCGACTTCCAGGCCGATCATCACGAAGTGGCCATTCTCGAAGCGCAGCGCCGGATCGCGGGTGGTGCGAAAGCTGAACAGGGTGTCGTTCCAGTGATGCACGGATAGAACGCTTTCGGTGCCGAGTGCAGACATGGGGCCTTCCTCTCTCGTGGTTTGAGTCGATCAGAACAGGGTCAGCAGCAGGCTCGTCGCCAGTAACAGCGCGACGCTGAGCAGGGCCAGGTGGGCGAAGGGCTGCCAGCCCTGGGCAAACAGTTCGCCGACTCGGGTGCGCATGCCGAGCGCGGCCATGGTCAGCAGCAGGCAGGCCTGCGAGCCGGCGACCAGCGCCTCGCGCAGCGCGGCCGGCAGCCAGCCGAGGCTGTTCAGCGCGAACAGACCGAGAAAGCCGAGCAGGAACAGCGGGAAGTCCGGGCTGCCCGGCTCCTGCCGACGCAGCAGCAGGCCGAGCACCAGCACCAGCGGCGCGAGCAGGGCGACGCGCAGCAGCTTGGTCAGGGTCGCGACGTCGCCGGCGGTATCCGATACGAGGTATCCGGCACCGGCCGCCTGGGCGACGTCATGGATGCTGGCGCCGAGCAGCAGGCCGCTGTCGAGCGCATCCAGCCCGAGCAGGCCGGTCAGCGGCGGGTAGAGCAGCATCGACAGCGTACCGAGGGCTGTCACGCCGACCACCACGGCGAGCAGCCGGCGCTCTTCCAGGCGCCCGGCCGGGATCACCGCCGCCACGGCAATCGCCGCCGACACGCCGCAGATCGCCACAGCCGCGCCCGCCACCAGGCTGTGCAGGGTCGGCAGCCGCAGCAGCCGGCCGAACAGCAGCGCCAGGCCGAGCACCAGCGGCACCGTGACGAGCACCAGCAATAAAGGTCGCGCACCGACCGCTTCCAGCTGTGCGACGCCGATGCGCGCACCTAGCAGCGCCACGCCGATGCGCAGCAGTTGCCGGCTGCACAACGCCACGCCCGGTTGCATGCGTGCCTCGCTGCCCTGGCTGGCGAAACCCAGGCCGAGCAGCAACACCATCAGCAGAGCGGGCGCGCCGTAGTGATCGGCGAGAAAGCTGCCGGCCAGTGCCAGCACTGAACACAGGGCCAGGCCTGGGTAGTGCTTGCGGCACAGCGCGACGGGCGGGGCGAGCGCCTCGAGCCGGGCATTCATGCCGGATCGCCTCTCGAGTCGCCGGGGGCGCTGAGGGCGCCGAGGTCACGCAGGTAGGCCCAGGGGTACAGGCCGCGGAAATGACCGTCGCTGAAATACAACTGCAGACCGCTGATGCCGGACAGTTCCAGGCGGTTCACGCCGACCTCGGCGTCGATCAGCGTCAGCGCGCCGGTCTGCTGGAGGCGCTGGCAATTGGAGCAGGCGCAGGCCCGCCGCAGCGTCAGGCAGCTGATGCGGCTCTGCGCGCCATCCGGCCAGGTCAGTTCCAGCACGCGCTGCGCCTTGCGCAGGCGGATCTCGAGGGGTGGGTCGATCAGCCGCTGGGGCTGTGCGATGTGGGGGTTGGCGTCGTGATTCGAGGCGGTGAAGGCGTTCATGAATCTCTCCGGGCCAGCGGCCTCTAGCGAATGAACGGCATGACGAAGCCGCGCGGCATGGGCGCCGGGCCACCGCTGACGAGCAGCGTGGGTGCTTCCGGGCTTCGCACGAAACGTTCCGGCGTGTCCACCGGGCGGGCGCTGCCGAGCGCGGCGGCACTGACCGTGACCAGGGCCAGTACGCCGTGGCGCAACCCACTCGTCATGACAAGTTGGGGCATGCTTCAGCGCTCCAGAAAGGCCAGCTTGCCGCCCTGGTCCACCCAGGTTTCGGCCTCGGCCAGCGGCGAGGCGCTCTGGGTGATCACCGGCCAGACTTCGGCCAGCTCGGCGTTGAGTTCGAGAAAGTGCTGTTGGCCTTCGGGCAAGGCGTTGTCCGCGAAGATCGCATCGGCCGGGCATTCCGGCGCGCAGAGGCTGCAGTCGATGCAGGTCTCGGGGTTGATGACGAGAAAGTTCGGGCCTTCGTGAAAACAGTCGGCCGGGCAGACTTCCACGCAGTCGGTGTATTTGCAGCGGATGCAGTTCTCGGTAACGACGTAGGTCATGACGTTGGCTCCTTTGTGGTAGCGGCCCCTCACCCCAGCCCTCTCCCCGGCGGGGAGAGGGGGCAGTCGGTGCGCGGCCCGGGCTGCGGCGTTGCGGCGTGGGTCCATCAGGCCGCGGCGTCGAGCTTGGACATGGCCCAGCGCGCCAGCTTGCGCACGTCCGGGTCGGGGTCGTCCATGGCCAGTTCGACGAAGGGGCGGCCATCGTTGTGTGCGATGGCGCCCAGCGCGCCGATGGCGGCCTTGCGCAGGTTGCTCATCGGGTCGCGGGCGCAGACGCCGAGCGCCGGGATCGCACCCACCGCACCGAGCTTGCCGAGCGCATCGACGGCCTTTTCCCGGACCTGCCAGAAACTGTCGTGCGTGGCCTCGACCAGGGGCTGCAGTGCGGCCTGGTAGTCGAGCTTGCCGATGCTCACCGCGGCCTCGACGCGCACCTGCCAGTGTTCGTCGCGCAGGATGCCGATCAGCGCCGGGCCGACCTGTTCGGGCGCGGCATAGACCAGCGCGCCGGTGGCGGCGCGGCGGACGTCGGCGTCGTCGTCGTGCTGCGCCCGCTCGATCAGCGCCGGCAGATTGGCCGGCTGCTTGAGCCAGCCGATCACCGCCACCGCTTCGCGGCGCACGCCCGGGTCGGCGTGCTGCATCCGCACCAGGGCCGGCGCCTGCGCCTGTGGATGGCGCAGCGGCTTTAGCGCACGGAGGATGCCGGCGACGACGAAGGGATCGTCGCTGCCGGCCAACGCTTCGAGCAGCGGCAACGCGACGGCGGGGTCCTTTAGGTCCGCCAGCGCGTGGGCGGCGGCGTTGCGCACCACCTCGTCGCTGTCCTGCAGGGCGGCGATCAGGGCGTCGGCGATGTCGGCGGCGTCGAACTCGTCGACCACCTTGGCCGCCTCCTGGCGCACCGACGGGTCCGGGTCGTTCAGCGCCAGGATCAGCAGCTCGGCGGCTTCCGGTTCGCCGCTGTCGACCAGCTCGAGCACGGCCACGCGGCGGATGCCGGGGTCGCTCGAGGTCAGGTTGGTGGCGATGTCCTGCAGCAGTGGGTCGTCGTAGGTTTTCATTGGTCGGCCCTCAGCGCAGCAGGTAGGGAATGTTCACTGTCACCGCATCGGTCGGGCAGTCCGCCTCGCAGGGCATGCAGTACCAGCATTCGTCGTACTTCATGTGCGCCTTGCCGGTGTCCGGGTTGATCCACAGGACGTCCAGCGGGCAGACGTCGATGCAGACACGGCAACCCTTTTCGGCGATGCATTTTTCTTCGTCCACGATGACCGGGACGGCGGAGCGGTGGGTGGCGACGGGCATGGTTGATCTCCTCGGTACGGTCGGCTCGCTGCCGGCCTGTAGGGGCGAATTCATTCGCCCATGGCATCAGGTGTTGGGCGAACGAGTTCGCCCCCACGGTCAGGCATTGGCGGCCTTCTTCACGCGCAGGCGGTTGTAGGCGTCCTTCTCTTCGCCGAGCGGCACGATGTAGTCGGCGATGGGTCGCTTGCCGTGGGCCATCTGGCCGTTAGCGTCCTTGAACAGGCGGGTGTGGCAGAACCACTCGGCGCTGTTCTGCTCGGGGTGGTCGACGCGGTAGTGGTACAGCCCCCAGCGCGACTCGGTGCGGTACAGCGAGGCGCGGGCGGCCATCTCGGCACAGTCAATGATCGACTGCACTTCCAGCGCACGGAGCAGTTCGTGCGGATCGGCGGCGGCCAGCCGCGGGACGTCCTCGCGCACGGCGAGGATGCGCTCCAGGCCGATCTCCATCTTCTTGGTCACTTTCGGCGGCTGCAGGTAGTCGTTCACCAGGCGGCGGACCTTGTATTCCATCTGCTCCGGTGGGATGCCGTCGGTGACTTTCAGCGGCGCCTGGATGCGGGCGAGTTCGGCAGCGATGAAGGCTTCGTCCAGCTGGGGTTCGGCGCGGTCCTTGACGAAGGCCGCTGCGCTCTCGCCGCAGATCTGCCCGTAAACGAAGGCGCCGAGCATGTAGTTGTGTGGCACCGAAGCCATGTCGCCGGCGCAGAACAGCCCGGGCACGGTGGTCGCGCCGGTCTCGTCGGTCCACACGCCGGAGGCCGAGTGGCCCGAGCAGAAACCGATCTCGGAGATGTGCATTTCCACCATGCGCTGGCGGTAGTCGATGTGCCGGCCTTCGTGAAAGCGTCCGCGTGAAGGCCGCTCGTTGGTGTGCAGGACGGTCTCGATCTCTTGAATCGTTTCCTCGGCCAGGTGGTCGAGCTTGAGGAACACCGGGCCGGTGCCGGATTCGAGCTCCTTGAAGAACTCCAGCATCATCTGCCCGGACCAGTAGTCGCACTCGATGAAGCGCTCGCCGTAGGCGTTGGCGGTGAAGCCGCCGAGCGGGCCGGTGACATAGGCACAGGCCGGGCCGTTGTAGTCCTTGAGCAGCGGGTTGACCTGGAAGCACTCGAGGTTGGCCAGGTCCGCACCAGCGTGGTAGGCCATGGCGTGGCCGTCACCGCAGTTGGCCGGGTTCTCGTAGGTGCCGAAGAGATAACCCGAGTTCGGCAGGCCGATGCGCCCTGCGGCACCGGTGGCCATGATCACCGCTTTGGCACGGATGATGATCGGCTCGGCGGTGCGGGTGTTCACCCCGATCATGCCGGCGATGTTGCCGTCCGGGTCCTTCAGCAGGCGGGTGGCGATGAAGCGGTTCTCGATGTCCACGCGCACCCGGCGCAGGCGGCGGTAGAGGATCTTCTTGACGTTGTGGCCCTCCGGCATCGGCAGCACGTAGGTGCCGAGGTGGTGAACCTTCTTCATGTCGTAGTCGCCGGTCTCGTCCTTCTGGAAATGCACGCCCCAGGCGTCGAGCTGCTCGATCATCGAGAACGAGCGCGTGGCGTAGGCCATCAGCGCCGGCTGGTGAACGATGCCGTCGTTGGCGATGGTGATTTCCTTGACGTACTGCTCGGGCGTGGCGTGGCCGGGCACGACCGCGTTGTTCAGGCCGTCCATGCCCATGGAGATCGCCCCGGAGCGCTTGACGTTGGCCTTCTCCAGCAGCAGCACCTTGAGCGTCGGGTCCTGCTCCTTGACTGTGACGGCGGCCATCGGGCCGGCGGTGCCACCGCCGATCACCAGCACGTCGGTTTCGATGACGGGAATGTCGTGAATCGTGGTCATGGTGGTCTCCTCTATTTCCGGTCGACCCGGAACTGGTACTTGAAGGCGTCGCCGCGGTAGCACAGGTATTCGAAATCGATCGGCCGACCGCTGCGGTCATGGGTCAGCCGCTCGACGCGCAGGATGGGTTCACCGGCCTTGAGGCCGAGGTAGGGCTGGTGTTCGTCGTCGGCCAGGGTGGCGTCGAGGCCGATGGCGGCATGGCCGAGGCCGATACCGAAGCGGTTCTCCAGCAGCGGGAAGATGTCGCCGGACAGGTCCAGGCCGAACAGGCGCTGGCCGATGTCCAGGGGGAAGTAGCTGTGCTCCAGGCACACCGGGGCGCGGTTGAGAAAGCGCACGCGCTTGACCTCGACCACATCCGCGCCGGGCGCGAGGTTCAGCGCGGCAGCCGCCGGCTTGGGTGGCTTGCGCTCCTGAATCGACAGCAGCCGCGCGGTCGCTTCGTAGCCCTGGGCGGCCATGGCCTCGCCGAAGCCCTGCAGGCGCTGCACGTTCTGCACCGCCTTGGGCTTGCTGACGTAGGTGCCCTTGCCCTGGGCGCTGAACACCAACCCTTCGTTGTGCAGGTCGCGCAGCGCCTGGCGGATGGTGATGCGGCTGACGCCGAAGGCGGTCATCAGCTCGTTTTCCGAGGGCAGCCGTTCATGCACGGCATAGTCGCCTTCGAGGATCTTGCGTCTGAGGGTGTCGCGGATCTGCACATACAGCGGCAGTGGCGACTGACCCGGGGCGAGCGGTTCGAGGCGGCTCATGGGCGTGGCTCCAGCCTGTCATGACAGGTCATGTCGGGCGTGGGCGCAGGCAAAGGACGGATATGCATGGCTCAGCCTCCGTTCTGCTGCTGAAAGGCGCGCAGGGTTTCCTGGCGGATCAGGTCCAGGCACTGGCGCTTGTAGTCGATGAAGGCAGGGTCGGTGAGCAGGCTCTGCTCGCGCGGTCGCGGCAGCTCGACGCGGATGTCGGCGATGATCCGCCCGGGGCTGGCGCTCATCACCACGATGCGGTCGGAGAGGAACACCGCCTCGTCGATGTCGTGGGTGACGAACACCACGGTGTTCCTGAACTCGCGCCAGATCTCCAGCAGGTTCTCCTGCATCATGATCCGGGTCTGCGCGTCCAGTGCGCCGAACGGCTCGTCCATCAGCAGCACGCTGGGGTAGTTGGCGAGCGCGCGGGCGATGCCGACGCGCTGCTGCATGCCACCGGACAGGGTGCCGGGGTAGGCGTCCTCGAAGGCGGCGAGCCCCACCAGCGAAAGGAAGGTGCGCGCCACGCCGGTGGCCTCATTACGCGAGGCGCCGGCCATCAGCGGGCCGAAGGCGACGTTCTCGCGCACCGTCTTCCAGGGGAACAGCGAGTGCTGCTGGAACACCATGCCGCGGTCCGGGCCGGGTCCGGCGATGGGCTGACCGTCGACGGTCAGCTCGCCGCGGGTGGGTTTGACGAAGCCGGCGATGGCGTTCATCAGCGTCGACTTGCCGCAACCCGAGGGGCCGAGCAGGCAGACGAACTCGCCGGGGCGAATCTCCAGGCTGGCCTGTTGCACCGCGGCGCGCTTGCCGCCGGCGTGGTCGAATTCGATGGACAGCGCACGCACGCTCACATGGCCGCGCCCGTCGCCCTTGGCCGCGGCCTTGGCGCGCAGCCGGCTGTGATCGAGCACGGCGAGGCGGTTGTCGGAGACGATCGCATTCATGACCGGCCCCCCTGCTGCTGCCAGCGCAGCAGCGGCACGCAGGCCTTGCGCACGAGCAGCGTGCAGAGCGTGCCGAGCCCGCCGATGGTGAGCATGCCGATGATGATTTCCGGGTACTTGACCAGGGTGTAGCTGGTCCAGGTGAAGTAGCCGATGCCGTATTGGCCGCTGATGATTTCGCCGGCCAGCAGCGAGAACCAGGCTACGCCCATGCCGATCGCCAGGCCGGCGACTATGCTTGGCATCGCACCGGGAATCACCACGTGCCAGAGGATCGCCCGATCGCTGGCGCCCAGGCTGCGGGCGGCACGCACCAGCACGTCCGGCGTCTGCTCCACGCCGTGCACGGTGTTCAGCACAATGGGGAAGAAGGCGCCGAGAAAGGTGATGAAGACGATGCTCGACTGCTCAGTCGGTAGCATCAGGATCGCCAGCGGAATCCAGGCCACCGCCGGAATCGGTCGGAACAGCTCGATGTAGGGCAGCAGGATGTCCTCGGCCCAGCGCGAACGGCCGATCAGCACGCCGCAAAGGATGCCGAGCACCACGGCGTAGGCATAGGCCAGCGCGATGCGTTCCAGGCTGTGGACGATGTGCAGGTAGAACTCGCTGCTGCCCAGCTGCTGGATCAGCGTCTGGCCCACCAGCAGCGGTGCCGGCACGTTCTCGAAATTGATGAACAGGTTGAAGCCCGTGGCGGTCGCCAGGTGCCAGATCAGCACGGCTGCGAGCAGCGCCAGCACGCGCACCAGGTAACGCCCGGCCATCGGCGGCAGGCGACGCGGCGCGGAAGCGGTGGCAGCCGGCGCTGCCTGGGGAGCCGGCGCAGCGGTGAGCAGCGGCCGGTCGGCTTCTGGCGTTGCCGGTTCGCTATCGAACAGGGGGGTCGGTTTGACGCTCATGCGGTCACTCCTCGGCTTGAGGCGGGCCCGTGGCACGGGCCGCGCAGGGGCTCAGTCCAGCATCGCCACGGGTGCATCGGTCAGCAGGGCGCTGCCGCCGTGCTGGGCGATGTGCTGCTCCGAGTCGCTTTTCTTCATGAAGGCCAGCACCTCGCCGCTGGCGTCCTTGACCAGGTAGGCCGCCTTGCCGAACAGCTTCAGGCCGGTGAGGTTGTCGTAGACGTAGGTGGCGTTGATGGCGTTGCCGGACGCCTCGGCGTTGGCTTCGGCAGCGAGCATGGCGGCGGTGCTGTCGTAGGCGACGATGCCCTGGTCCTGGAACCAGATCTCCGCCGGTTTGCGTCCTGGCGCGCGGGCGACCGGGCTAACCACGCTGGCGACCGCGGCGGCGTAGTCCAGGCCCATGTCGGAGTAGGCTTTCTTCAGGTAGCTGTCGTCGATCCAGGCGGCGAAATCCAGATCGGGGATCTGCATTTCCTGCTGCAGCAGGGCGTGGTCGTATTTCATCGCCTCGACCCACTGCGGCTTGATGCTCGCCTCCATGGTCGAAATGCCGCCCTGGCTGAAATACAGATACAGCACTTCCTTCTCCACGCCGGTCCACTCGGCGACCTTTTCCGCGGCGCGCCGTGGGTCGTCGCTGATCCATTGCTGCGCGGCCAGGGTGGCCTTGAGCACGCCCTCGACCACCTCGGGGTACTGCTTGGCGAAGTCGTCGCGCACCACGATGCCGTGGAAGGTGGGGATGCCGGCCTCGCTGCCGTCGTAGATCTTCCGCGCGGTGCCGCGGAACTCCATGATCTCTGACCAGGGGCAGAAGTCGGCATGCGCGTCGATCTTGCCGGCGGCAATGTTCGCCGCGCCCACCGGTGGGCTCTGGTTGACCAGCGTCACCTTGTCGGACAGCCCTGCGTCGCGCAGCACCTTCAGGGTCATGCCCCAGGCCGCACTGCCGACCGGCGTGGACAGGCTCTTGCCTGCGAGGTCGGCAAGCGACTGCACGGGTGAGTCCTTGGGCACCACGATGCCGTTGCCGGTGCCCTTGAGGTTGTAGCCGGTCACGGCAATGAAGCGCGTCTGCTGCTTGCCGGTGGCCTGGAACTTGGCGCCATTGACGATCAGCGGGTAGTCGCCCATGACACCGAAGTCGAGCTTGCCGGCGAGCATCTGGTTGGTGATCGGCGGGCCGGAGTCGTAGTCGCGAAACTCGATCCGGTAGTCGGCGTCCGCATACTTGCCGGTTCGCGGCAGGTGCTTGTTCAGCAGGTCGAGCTTCTCCAGCACGATGCCGCCGGAAACGGTGTTGGTGACCATGCTCTGATGGCCAATTCCGATGCGGATGGTTTCCGCTGCCAGCGGGCCGCTGAACAGCAGTACCGATCCGAGTAACGAGGTCGCAAGCAGGCTATTCCGGTTGTCCATTTGTCTTCACCTTGGCGGTTGAGCAACTTGTACTAACAGGGCATGACGCCTGCTTTTGAAGGTGCACCGGCTGTGCCAGAACGCCGCGGATCGGAACTATGTTGCTGTTTTGGGAACGGATTTCGGCCTGCGGCTGACCACTTGATCAGGCGGCTTCCCAGCCCTTCGGCGCCCGTCGATGGTGCGCACCGGGTCACACCGTCCCAACGCGGCGCAGTCGGTGATGCCGCGGTTAGAACAAGTGGAACAAGTCAGTGAAAGGAGGTGACCCGCCCGCCGGTTTCAAATTGCTTGCGGTTAATCCCTACGCCAGCTGGTCTTGCTGCGGGCGATCGGGACAATCGATCGGGTACGACCATATTCATTCGGCAGCACGCTGATTTGGCACACCCACGGGGGGGGTACGCAAAGGTGAAGATTGAGGAGCTCTGGGGAGTAAGGCTTGAGCGAAGCGCAGGCGGCGACCGGCTTTGCGCGGTCGCCGCGCTTCATGCGCCGGTCAGAAGCTGATCACCGTCTTCAGCCCGAACACCACCACGTCTTCCGCCTCGTCGAAACCGCCCGGCCGGTGGAAGTACTGGACGTTTGGCGTCAGCGAAACCGCAGGTGTCAGCGCCACGCGGTAGTAGAGCTCGGCGGGGTATTCCACGTCGGGCACCGGCTCGCCCTGTTCGCGCAGGCGCTTGCGGGCGTCGTCGTTGATTTCCAGGCGGCCGAGGCCGAGGCCGAGTTCGTCATCCGGGCGCGAGGCGAAGGGGGCCGAGAGGCTGCCGCCAACCTGCCAGATGCGCTCGATATAGGTCACGTCCGGGTCGGACTGGATGAAGTTGGCAAACAGCTTCAACCGTCGCGCCGGCAGCGCCGCGCTCTGCCAGACCTGCTGCTCGGCCATCAGGTAGCCGCCCGTGGCGTGGTCGTGTTCGGCGGCCGCGGCGCCGGATAGCGACATGGGCCGGCCGGCACCGTCGCGGTAGAGGTCTTCGAAGTCACCGGTGTTGCGCCACAGGCCCAGGCGATAGGCGCCGGGTTGCCCGCCCAGGGTTGGCGTCCAGCCGAGTTCGGCGACCGCGTGGTAACCGGTGGTGCCCGAGGGGCTGCCGAAATTCAGGCCCTGCTCGCGCTCGGTGAAGCGCGGGTTGACCTGGTAGAGCGCAGTCTGCAACGACCATTCTTCGTTCAGCTGGAAGCGCGCGGTAGCGCCCCATTGGCTGATCGGCCAGGTGTACCAGTTGGGCGTGACGTAGCCGGGCACCGTGCCGCAGAAGCCGAGGTTCTGGAACGGGCAGGCGAAGGGGTAGATGTCCCCGCTCATGGGCAGCCGGCCGAGCTTGATCAGCAGGCGGTCGTCGAGCAGCGCCTGCTGGTAATAGAACTGCACCAGCCGGGTGGTGCTGCCATAGCCATAGATCTCCTGCGGCTGCAGCAGCACGCCGAGGTCGGCTTCGGCGTTGAGGTTCTCGCCGTTGCGGTTGACTACCGTGAAATGAAAGCCGGCGCCGGCCCAGCCCAGCAGTTTGTCCAGGTCCAGCGCGGCGTCGAACATCACCTGGTCGGCATAGGTGCCGGTGTGGTCATCGCCGCCCTGCGTGTTCCAGGCCAGCTCGTTGACGTAGGTGATCTGCAGGTCGACGCCGGCCTCATGCAGGCGGGTGCGGTTGCCGTTCCAGTCGCCGAACAGGAACTGGTCGGGTGAATATTCGGCCGCGTGGGCAGAAGTGAACAGGCAGGCGGCGAGAAGGCCGCTGCCGAAGCGCAGGCTTGTTGTCATTGTTCTGATCCTTCGGATGTGACGATGCGCAGTGCCGCGAATAGCGTCAGGTGCAAGGCCTATGGCATGAACGGTATTCGCAAGCGCTTGTGCTCATGGGGCATTACCTGTGGCTCGGTAACGGTGGCTGCGTTGGCGGTTCCACCGAGTTGAAAGCCCGAACCGGTCGTGATTGAAGGCTGTCGCCGGCACGTTCCATCACTTGGGTTCGGGCTCAGCCAAACTCGACCGCTTCTCGGTATTACCGGCTAAGTGGTCGGTTTGGCGTTGAAGGACTAGTGCCCTCCGCCCGACTTCACGCCGTCATGCGCTTGCCGGCGAACGAAGTGGCGAATGCTCTCCAGCTCGGCATCCGTCAAATCCGGGAACTTGGGCATGCCGTTGGCGAGCAACGCCCCACCGCGCACAACACGCTCAAAGGCTTTTTCGTTGCCCGAGAGCAGGATTGGCGACTCCCGCAGATCGGGCGCTTTCATCCCCGCGACCGCGCCGGCGCCATGGCAGCCGACACAGAGGTTTTCCGCAAAAGCACCCGCGCCGGCTTCCGCTTTCTTGGCGTCGACCTTGAAGTTCTCGTCGATGATGGGCTTGGCCAGCTGCGGTGCAGGCTGTTTGGGGATGACCGCTTTTCCGTCGAGCGAGAAGGTCATGATCCGGCGTTCATGCACACCGTATTTCCAGCCATGGCTTTCGAAACCCAGCTCACCGTTGCCGCCGAAATTGGAGGCCAGCGCCCCACCCGGGCCGACCAGCAGGGACACCATCTGCTTGCCGTCCAGCTTGTAGGTAATCGGTGGCGCGGAGATGCCAAGGCCTACGTCGTAGGACCAGAGCTCGTCGCCGGTGCGCGCATCGTAGGCCTTGAACAGGCCGTCAGGCTGACCCTGGAAAACCAGGTTGCCGGCCGTGGTCAGGGTGCCGCCACCCCATGGGCTCTTCTGGTTGACTTGCCACACACGCTCGTTCTTGACCGGGTCCCAGGCCTGCAACGAACCGCGAGTTTCATGCGGGTCCTTGGTCAACTCCCATCCGGTCAGGCCCAGATAGAGTTTGTGGCTCGCCATCTTGTGGCCAGGCTTCGTGTTCTTGCCATCGTCCTTGAAGGTATTGCCCAGATGGTTGGTGGGGATAAAGGCAAGGTTCAACTCGGGGTTATAGGACATTGCGTGCCACGAGTGAGCGCCGAAGGCCGAAGGGTAGATATTCTTCTCGCCATCGGGGTATCTGGCGTCCTTGGCGACAATATGGCGTTGCTCTTTCAGGTCGTAGCGGGGTGACCAGTTGGCGTCGGCGAATTTCTCGGCCGACAGTACCTTGCCGTTCGAGCGGTCGATTGTGTAGAAGAAGCCGTTCTTCGGCGCATGCAATACGGCGTCAACATCCTTGCCGTCGATTTTCAGGTCGGCCAGCACGATGTCCATGTTCGAGTTGTAGTCCCAGGTATCGCCGGGTGCCGTCTGAACGTGCCATTTGTACTTGCCGGTATCCGCATCTACCGCCACGACCGAACACAGGAACAGGTTGTCGCCGCCCTCCGGGCTACGCACCTTGATGTTCCATGGGCCACCGTTGCCGGTGCCAAAGATGAGCTGGTTGTACTTGGCGTCGTATGTCCAGCCGTGCCAGGCATTGCCGCCGCCGCCGTTTTCCCACCACCGGCCGCTCCAGGTTTTGGCCGCCATTGCCTGAGCAGGGTCCTCGAACCCATCGGCAGGGTTGCCGGGCACGATATAGAAGCGCCAGATCTGTTTGCCGGTTTCGGCATCGTAAGCAGTTACATAACCGCGCATCGGGCCGAGTTCCGTTCCGCCGTTACCGACAAATACCTTGCCATCGAAGGCCTTGGGATGGCCGGTGATATTCAACGGCTGGTCGTGATCGAAGGTGCGGGTTTGCCAGACTTCCTTGCCGTCTTTTCGGTTGATCGCGATCAGGCGGCCATCCCAGGTGGCGATGAACAACTTGTCGCCATAGGTCGAAAGGCCGCGGCTATGTTTCCAGAAGACCTTCTTCATGTTGTTGTCGAGAATTTCTTTGGAAACCTGCGGATCGTATTCCCAGAGCTTCTTGCCGGTGCGGGCATCGAATGCGCGCGTTCTGTTCATTTCGCCCACGTAATACATGACGCCATCGACGACCAGGGGCGTCCCGACCATATCGGATCGATCCGGAAGAGGGGCGTACCATTCGGGTTTCAGCCCGCTGACATTGTCTACATTGATATCTTTCAGCGGGCTGAACCGCTGTTCGGAGTGTGTTCGCCCATAAGCCAGCCAGTCAGCGGTGTTTGATTCATCAGACAATTCCTTGTCGGTAATCATCCGGTCCGATGCGTACAGCGGTGTAGCTGATAAAACCGAAGCTGCGATAACAAGCTGTGCCGTTAGATATGATTTCTTAGGTTTCATTATTGTTATTCCTTTATTGGCTTTTGTTGCAGGTATGCCTTGAGCGGACGAGTGCCGTTAAAGCGTTAACTGCTCTTCTTGATTCGCTTGTGATTTACAACGGCGCATACAAGCTGTGCGCTGATGTCGCTGTTCTAGTTATTTCTTGTCGGGTTATTGGCCCTGGCCAGCATTAGGGCCAGGCTGCGGCATGCGCTCGGCTGGTCGCCCCCGTTCAGCGCGCCGGGTGGCGCGGGTCCCAGAGCAGGCGATTGCGGCCCTGTTCGTAGGCCATGCCGTCGGGAAAACTGACCAGCTCCAGCTGCAGGCCCCAGGGGGCGAGGAAATACACCCAGGTCAGGCCCTTGCCTGGCCCCTCGGTGAAGGTCGAGGGCTCGCCGAGGACGCGGATGCCGCGTTCCCTGAGGAAGGCCACCGCGGCGTCCATGTCGTCCACGTAGAACGCCAGGTGGTGGCCGCCGATGTCGCTGTTCTTCGGTGGCGTGTCGGCCTGGTCCGGTGCCGAATACTCGAACACCTCGAGATTGGTGCCATTGCCGCAGCGCAGCATCTGGAAGTTGCGGATCACCGCACGCGGATTGACGTTGAGGTGCTCGTGCATCCAGTCATCGTCGAAGGCGAAGGTGCCGAGTTCGAAGAACGGCTCGCAGCCGAGCACCTCGCAGAAGAAGCTCACCGCTTCCTCGAGGTTGGGCACGGTCAGGCCGAAGTGCTGGATGCCGCGCTGGCCGGGCAGGCTGCCCTTGGGCGGGGTGGGGTGGCTCATGGGTGTTTCCTCCAGTGCAAAGGCAGGCGGGCTGCCGACTTGTTGTTGTGTACGCAAAGGAAGTACGGGCGCCGGCTCAGGGCAGGACGCGGGGCGGCGATGCGGCGCGTGCGCCGATTTCCAACCCGTGCCAGCCGAGCACGCGGCGATAGTGCTCGGGCAGCTGTTCAGCCTCCGACCAGGCTGCGCGGAGTCGCTCGGCCAAGGCCAGGTGGCGGTCCGCGCCGCAACGCAGGTCGCTGGCGCAGGCGTGATAGAAGCGGTTGACGACTTCGGCCATGTGCTCGCGCCAGTCGTCGATCAGCACCGCGGCGTGGGCCAGCACCACCGGGCGGCCGTCGCGGCTGCGTCGCCAACGCTGCGCGGTGCCGGCGACCTTGCGGCCCTCCAGGGTCAGGTTGAAGCGGCCGTCGCAGAAGGCCCCCGGAACGCTGGCGCAACCGGGTTTCAGCTCGTGCTCGGCGAGCCATACGGCAAGCGGTTCGAGTAGCCGCTCGTAAGCACTGTCGATCCGCCGGCCCTCGTCGTCGCCGGCCGGCAGGGCATAGGCGAGGGCGACATTGAGTACCGCGGGCGACTGCGGCACCGGCTCGCCGCCGGTGTCGCGCAGCAGGATCGGCCAGCCCTGGGCCGCGCAGCGCCCCGAAGCCAGTGCGAAGCCCGGCCGGCGCTCGAAGCTTTTCGGCATCACCAGCGCCTGCCCGGTCGGCCGCCAGAGCAGCAGCTGGCTGTCGAACAGGCCGTCGCAGACGCGCTGCAGCAGCGCCCGCTCGGCGTCCAGGCCCGCCGCGACGGTGAAGCGGGCGATGCCGTTCATGCGGCGTCCCCCTCGATGCGCCGACACAGGTCGTCGAGAAAGTCCGCCGCCGGCGCACCGTTCACCGCACGGTGGTCGAAGGTCAGCGACAGGCCCATCCACTCGACCTCCACCAGCTCGCCGCTGGGCCCGAGTTCCAGCCTTCGCTGAATGCCGCCGACGCCGAGAATCGCCACCTGCGGCGGGTTGAGCACCGGGGTGAAGTGGTGCACCCGCGACAGCCCCAGGTTGGAGACGGTGAAGGTGGCGCCGGTCAGCTCCTTGACCGACAGCTTGCCGGCCAGGGCCTTGTCCACCAGCGCCTTGCGCGCCTGGGACAGGCTTTCGCCGTCGAGCCGGTCGGCATCGAACAGCGCCGGGGCGACCAGCAGGTCGCCCGGCAGTGGGATGGCGAGACCCAGGTGCACCGCCGCGTGCTGGTGGATCACCTCGTCCTCCAGCGTGGCATTGAGTCCGGGATGGGCCTTGAGCGTCTCGATCACCTTGAGCAGCAATAGGTCCTGCACGGACACCGCGCTGCCCTCGGCTTTCAGTTCGGCCCGACGGGCTTTCAGCGCATCCAGCCGGCATTCGGCGTGGTGGGTCAGCTGCGCGGTGGTCTGCAGGCTTTCGAGCATCTTCGCCGCGATCATCTTGCGCATGCCCTTGAGTGGCACCCGGACGGGTGCACGCTCGGCAGGCAGTGTTTGCAGTTGGGTCATGGCTATTCCACCTGGGCGATGGTCGCGCCCTTGGCGATCACCGCGTCTTCTTCCTCGAGAATCTTCAGCACGCCGGCCACCGGCGCCTCGATCTCGAACTGGGCCTTTTCCGACATGATCTCGGCGACCAGGTCGCCAGCGGCCACTTCGGCGCCGTCGCTGACCAGCCAGGAGGTGATCACCGCCTCGGCGTCGCCTTCCCAGAGGTCGTCTGCAATCACGATGGGGGTACTCATAAACGTCATTCCTTATGCATGGCGTGATAGGCGGCCACGATCTTGTCCGCGCTGGGCAGGGCCCATTGCTCCATGACCGGGGTGAAGGGGATGGGGATGTCGGGGAAGGCCACCCGCTGCGGGCGTGCCTTGAGCATGCCGATGTCGTGCTCGACGACGCTGGCGATGATTTCGCCGCTGACGCCGAAGCTGTGGTAGTCCTCGTCGATCACGATCAGCCGGCCGGTTTTCTTCACCGAGGCGATGACGTGCTCGCGGTCCAGCGGCACCAGGCTGCGCAGGTCGATGACCTCGGCGCTGACGCCATCCTTTTCCAGCTGCGCGGCGGCGCGCAGGGCGTGATGCACGCCGGCGCCGAGACTGACGAGGCTGACGTCGCGGCCTTCGCGAACGGTCTTGGCCTTGCCGATCTCGACGATGTAGGGCTCGTCCGGTACCGGCACGGTGGCGCCTTTCTCGGTGCCCAGCCAGCCCATGCCCTGCAGCGCCTTGTGGAAGAGGTAGACCACCGGGTTGTCGTCACGGATGGCCGCGGTCATCAGGCCCTTGGCGTCGTAGGCATTGCTCGGCACCACCACCTTCATGCCCGGCAGGTGGGCGAAGGTGCCGTAGAGGCACTGCGAGTGCTGGCCAGCGTCGGAGTAGCCGGCGCCGGTGGAGGCCATCAGCACCATCGGCACCGGCACTTTGCCACCGGAGAAGTAGGTGTTCTTGGCCATCAGGTTGTAGATGGCGTCCATGCAGACGCCGAAGAAGTCGACGAACATCAGCTCGACGATCGGCCGCATGCCGTCCGAGGCGGCACCCACGGCGGCGCCGATGAAGGCGGTCTCGGAGATCGGCGTGTCGCGGATGCGCTCCTTGCCGAACTCTTCATAAAGGCCACGGGTGTTGCCGAACACGCCGCCGAGCTGGCCGATGTCCTCTCCCATCACGAACACTTTCGGGTCCAGGCGCATCTCCTGGGCCACGGCTTCAGCCATGGCGCGGGCGACGGTGAGCTTTCTCTCTTTTACTGCTGTGGTCATGGTGGTCTCCTGCTCAGCCGGCCAGTGCGCTGGGGCTGACGATGATCTTGACGTTGCGGTCCTTGTGGTTGGCCAGCTCCTCGAAGCCCTGCTCGAGAATGCTGTCCAGCCCGATGCGCCCGGTGATCAGCGGGGTGACGTTCATGCGGCCGTCGGCGATCAGGGCAATGACATCGGCGAATTCGCCGGCGTAGGCGAGCGAGCCGATCACCTGTTTCTCGGTGGCGACGATCTCGAAGAAGTTGAATTCCGAGGGCTCCTCGAAGATGCCCACCATCACGCAGCGGCCGGCCTTGCGGATCACGTCGATGGCGAGCTTGGCGGTGGCCTTGTGGCCGATGCATTCGAAGGAGGTGTCGGCGCCGTAGCCGCCGGTGATTGCCTTGATCTCGGCAATGGCGTCGCACTCGCTGGGGTCGATGACCCGCGTGGCGCCGACTTCCAGCGCCTTGGCCTTGCGCGCGGCGGACATCTCCAGGGCGATCACCTGGCCGGCGCCGGCGGCCTTGGCGCACATGATGGTGCACAGGCCGATGGTGCCGGCGCCGACCACCACCACCGTCTCGCCGAGCAGGCTGCCGGCCTTTTTCACCGCGTGCATGCCGACCGCCAGCGGTTCGATCAGCGCGCCGGCCTCCAGCGGAAAGCCTTCGGGCAGGCGGTAGAGCAGCTCGGCGGGGACGTTGACCAGTTCGGCGAAGGCGCCGTTGTTCATCAGCCCGGTGAAGGCCAGCTGTTCGCAGAGGTTGTACTGGCCGGTCTTGCAGAAGCGGCACTGGCCGCAGTGCTGGCAGGCGTCGGCGGCGACCTTGTCGCCCGGCGCGTAGCCTTCGACGCCGTCACCGGTGGCGACGATCTCGCCGCAGAACTCGTGGCCGAGGATGCACTGGCCCTTGATGCCGGTGAGCGGGTGCGGCGCATCCACCGGAATGAACACCGGCCCGGCGAGGTATTCGTGCAGGTCGGACCCGCAGATGCCGCACCAGTGCACGCGGATCTGCACCCAGCCCGGTTGCGGCGCGCCGGGCAGCGGCACCTGTTCCAGGCGGATGTCCTTGCGGCCGTGCCAGACGGCGGCGGTCATGGTGGCTTGGCTGTTCATGGGTGTTCCTCTTGTTGTTCTGGCTGGTGCCGTTCTCGGGACTTCTTTCGCGAGCGAGCTCGCTCCTACGGGTTCGGTCTGTCACGTGCCGCCTTGTAGGCGCGACCTTGGTCGCGAACCGGTGGCTCCGGTGTTCTTTCGCGAGCGAGCTCGCTCCTACGGGGTCGGTCTGTCGCGTGCCGCCTTGTAGGAGCGACCTTGGTCGCGAACCGGTGGCACCGGTGCTGTTCGCGAGCGAGCTCGTTCCTGCGGTGCGTTACACGAACACCTTTTCCATTGCCTCTTCCGGGCGTGGGTAGGGGCTTTCGCGGGCGAAGGCGACCGCTTCGTCGATACGGCCGCGGGCGCGTGCGGCGATGTCCTCGGCCTGGGTCTCGGTCATCACGCCTTCGTCGATCAGGCGCTGGCGGTAGCCGGGAATCGGGTCCTTTTTCATCAGGCCGTCCTTCTCGCCTTCGGGGCGGTAGGTTTCGCCGTCGCCCATGAAGTGGCCGGCCAGGCGGTAGGTCTCGATCTCGATCAGGGTCGGGCCGCCACCGGCGCGGGCACGCTCGATGGCTTCACCGGCGGCACGGAACACGCCGTCCGGGTCGTTGTTCTCGACGAACACACCGGGCATGCCGTAGGCCGCGGCGCGCACGTGGTGCTGCTTGATGCAGGTGGCGCTGGCCTTGGCCACCGAGATGCCCCAGGCGTTGTCCTCGATGACGAACACCACCGGCAGCTTCCACAGCGCGGCGAGGTTCAGCGTTTCGTGGAAGGCGCCCTGGTTGGCCGCGCCCTCGCCGATAAAGGACACGGCCACGCCGGGCTTGCCCTGCAGCTGCCGCGACAATGCGGCGCCGACGGCCGGGCCCATGCCCTCGGCGATGATCCCCGAACAGGAGAAATTCACCCGGCCATCGAACAGGTGCATGTGCCCACCGCGGCCGCCGGAAAGCCCGGTGGCCTTGCCGAAGATCTCGGCCATCATCTCGTTGAGGTCCACGCCCTTGGCTACGGCGATGTGGTGCGGGCGGTGGGTGGCGGTGACGATGTCCGCGGCCTCGAGGTGCGCGCAGACGCCCACCGCGCACGGCTCCTGGCCATTGGAAAGGTGCATCTCGCCGGGAATCGGGCCCTTGGCCATGTTGAACACCGGCGTCTTGCCTTCCATGTAGATGCGCTCGATGGATTCCTCCATGTAGCGGCTGGTCAGCATCTGTTCGTACATCCACAGGCGCTGCGAGGGGGTGGGCTGGGTCATGGTCGACTCCCTTGTAGTAGTGGTCAGATCGCGCGTTCGTTGAGCAGTCGGCCGATCTGGTCGGCCTGGCGCAGGGCCAGCGCGACGATGGTGAGGGTGGGGTTCTGCCCGCCGCTGGTGGTGAACTGGCTGCCGTCGGAGACGAACAGGTTGGGGATGTCGTGGCTCTGGCCCCACTTGTTCACCACGCCGTCACGGGCCTTGGCGCTCATGCGGTTGGTGCCCATGTTGTGGCTGGCCGGGTAGGGCGGCAGCTCGATCACCTCGGTGGCGCCGGCGGCCTCGTAGCACTTCGCTGTGGCGGCAACCCCATGCTTGCGCATGGCGGCATCCATCGGGTGGTCGCCCTTGGTCACCACCGGGATCGGCAGGCCGTACTGGTCCTTCTCGGTGGCGTGCAGGGTGATGCGGTTGCTTTCCAGCGGCAGGTCCTCGCCGCACAGCCAGACGCCGGACATGCGGTCGTACTTTTCCATCCGCGAGGTGAACTGGCGGCCCCAGCCCTGCGGCGTCGGGTCGAGAAAGGCCGAGAGGAACGGCAGGCCGAGGGCGAGAATTTCCAGCCGATAGCCGCCGACGAAGCCGCGTGAAGGGTCGTTGTAGGATTCGTCGGAGATAACCCCGGCACAGGTGGTGCCACGATACATGTGCACCGGCTTGGGCATCACCGCGAAGATGCCGGCGGTGGTGTGGGTCATGTAGTTGCGCCCGACCTGGCCAGAGGAGTTGGCCAGGCCGTCGGGGAACATCGAGGACGCGGAGTTGAGCAGCAGGCGCGGCGACTCGATGGAGTTACCCGCCACGCACACCACGCGGGCCTTCTGCCGCTGGATGTTGCCCTGGGCATCGGCATAGACCACGCCACTGGCGCGGCCCTTGGCGTCGTGCTCGATGCGCAGCACCATCGACTGTGGGCGCACTTCGCAATAGCCACTGGCTTCGGCGCGGGGGATGTCGGTGTAGAGCGTCGACCACTTCGCGCCCATCTTGCAGCCCTGCATGCAGAAGCCGATCTGCTGGCAGGCGGCGCGGTCGTCGTAGGGCTCGGTGTTGATCGCCATCGGCCCGGAGAGGATCTCCTTGTAGCCGACCCGCTTGGCGCCAGTGGCCAGCACCTTGAAGGAGTTGTGCCACGGGTGATAGGCCATGCCGGTGCTCGGCCCGGTCACGCCCATGTGCTTCTCGGCCTTCTCGTACCAGGGCGCCATCTCTTCCAGGGTCACCGGCCAGTCCAGCAGGTTGGCGCCGGCGATATCGCCGTTGATGCTCTGCATCTTGAATTCGAAATCACGAAAGCGCAGGGCGATGCCGGCCCAGTGCACGGTGCTGCCGCCCACCGCCTTGACGATCCAGGCCGGCAGGTTGGGGTTGTTCTCGGCCAGGTGCCAGCCGCCGGCAGCGATGCGTTTGTCGAGCCAGGAGATCTTCTTGAACATCGCCCACTCGTCGTTCTCGATGTCGTCGAGGGTGAAGCGCTTGCCGGCCTCCAGCACCACGCTGCGAATCTTCTGCTTGGCCAGCGCGTTGGCTAGGGTGCCGCCGCTGGCACCGGAACCGATGATCACCACGACGCTGTCGTCGTCCTGGGCAAACGTTGCCATGGGGTATTTCCTCGTCTTGTTCTTGTTTTGGGCGCGCCGCGGAGGCGGGCGGTTGGCCTAGAGCCAGTTCAGGTCGTTGAAGCCGCGATTGACGTAGCCGCCGTATTCCCACGACGAGCCCTCGTAGCCGAACAGCGGAAACAGCGCCTTGTTGTCGTACAGGCCGAACATCAGGTTGCTGCGCACGGCCTTGAAGAACGGCGTGCGCTCGACCTCGGTCAGCAGGGCGACGCGCTGCGCTTCGTCGAGCGTCTCGAATGGGCGGTCATGGGCCTTGAGCGCGCGCCGGTCGAGGTCCTCGAGGCCGTCGGCGACCAGCTTCGGCTGTTCCTTGACCAGCTCGGCCAGCGGGCGGGCGTAATGCGCGTCGTCGATGAAGTCGTGGGGAAATACGTCGCGGCCCATGCGCAGCAGCCCGGCGGGCAGCTCTGGCAGGGCCTCGTCGGCCAGCAGGCGCACGGGAATCAGTTGCGCCAGGCTGAAGGCCAGTGCGGACTGGCCGGTCAGGGATAGAAAGCGTCGGCGACTGAGGGCGCCTTTATGGCAGGCTGGATCTTGCATGGCTCAGCTCCTGATTTATTGCCGGAGCCTGAGAAAAGTGCAGGCGCCTGGCGTTCTTGTTATGCGGGGGCTTGTTTTGCAAGAGTGCAGGAGCAGGGCGCGTGCCAACTTTCAAGATGGCCTTATTGTTTGAGTAACCTATTGATATAAATATATTTATTCTTTTATGAGTGTGGGGCTGTAATCGGAGTGTAAAACGCCCCGAGCTTTACACCTGTAACGTCGCTGTAAAGCGCTTTACAACTTGGATGCCTCTTTTAAGCGGTGGCATGTTCCAAAGTTGAACTTCCCAGCCGGGTGCATTGGTTTATGCTGGCTGGCAGTTGTAACGGGTCGAATACAAACAGACCGTCAATAAGAAGAATCACCCAGGTCTCCGGGCGCCTGCGTGCCGGGGATCGAGGAGGAAGCATGACGCTGCTCGCCACGCCTGCCAGTCATATCGAGGCCGTGCTGTCGCTGGCCAACGCACCGCAGCAAAGCGGTGACCGTGACCCGATCATCGCCCGCTCCTGGCGCCGCTGCGTGCACGACTACGGGCTGGACCCGGCGCGCCCGTCCGAGGCGCGCTTCGTGCCGCGGCGTGTGCTGCGCGAGCACCAGGATCAGGCCGACGAGCTGATCGCCGTCGCCCGCGCCGGGGTCGAGCAGCTGTACCGGCATGTCGCCGAGCTCGGCTACGTCATCCTGCTGACCGACAGCCGCGGCATAGCCGTGCAGTTTCTCGGTGACCCGGCCGACGAGAAGGCCCACCGCAAGACCGGCCTCTACCTCGGCTCGGACTGGGGCGAGGACCATGCCGGCACCTGTGCGGTCGGCACCTGCATCAAGGAACAGCAGGCGCTGACCTGTCACCAGCACGACCATTTCAGCGCCTGGCATACCAACCTCACCTGCACCGCGGTGCCGATGTTCAACCCGCAGGGTCAGCTGCTGGCGGTGCTCGACATCTCGGCGCTGTATTCGCCGCCGTCGAAGGACTCGCAGACCTTTGCCCTGCAGCTGGTCAAGCAGTACGCGCGGATGATCGAGGACGCCTACTTCCTGCGCCTGTACCGCGACCGGCCGATCCTCTGCTTCGATGCCTCGCGCGAGTTCGTGCTGATCAACCGCCACTACCTGCTGGCGCTTGGCGACGATGGCGAGCTGCTGGCCGGCAACACCGCCGCCCGCGGCCTGCTCGCCGAGCACGGGCTGATGACGCCGGGGCCGTTCGGCAGCCTGACGCGGGCACGCATCGACGAGTTCTTCGACTGCGAGCTGGCGGACATCCTCAGCATTCCCTACGCCAGCCATGACCAGGTGCGCGCCTTCCGCACCGGGCGGCACAACCGGCTGTTCTTCGCCGCGCTGATGGAACCGCGCCGCGCCGCGCCGCTGCCGGCCGAGCGCACGGCGGGCGCGCCGCGCTGCGCGCTCGATGCCCTGGCCGACGACGATCCGGCGATGCGCAAGATGCTCGCCCGCGCCCAGCGGTTGTGCAGCGAGCCGCTCAACGTGCTGCTCAGCGGCGAGACCGGTACCGGCAAGGAGCGCCTGGCGCGCGCCCTGCACGAGAGCGGCAGCCGCCGCCAGGCGCCGTTCGTGGCGATCAACTGCGGCGCGGTGCCCGAGTCGCTGATCGAGAGCGAGCTGTTCGGCTACGCACCCGGCACCTTCACTGGCGCACGCAGCAAGGGCATGCGCGGGCTGATCCAGCAGGCGGACAAGGGCACGCTGTTCCTCGACGAGATCGGCGACATGCCGCTGCACTTGCAGACCCGCCTGCTGCGTGTGCTCGCCGAGCAGGAGGTGACGCCGCTGGGCGCCGAGCAGCCGGTCAAGGTGGATATCCGCGTGATCGCCGCCAGCCACCGCGACCTGCGGCAGATGGTCGAGGCCGGCGCGTTCCGCGAAGACCTGTTCTACCGGCTCAATGGTGCACTGCTGAAGCTGCCGCCGCTGCGCGAGCGGGCCGACAAGGGCTACCTGATCGAGCGCGTCTACGCTGAGCTGGCGCAGGGCCGCAGCAATGCCCCGCACCTGCGTGGCGATGCCATGAGTGCGCTGCTGGCCTATCCCTGGCCGGGCAACATCCGCGAACTGCGCAACGTCCTGCAGTACGCCCTGGCGACCTGCGAAGGCGCCGAGATCACCGTGCACGACCTGCCCGAGGAATGCCTGCCGCGTACCCTGGCCCGCCACGAGCCGCCGGCGCTGGAGCAGGGTCCCGACGAGGCGCTGCGTAGCCTGCTGCGCCGGCAGCGCTGGAACGTCAGCGCGGTGGCGCGCGAGCTGGGCGTGTCGCGGCCGACGGTGTACCGGCGCATGCGGGTGCTGGGGATCGAGCCGCCGGTCTGAGCACCCGGTGCGCGGCCGCACAGGCCTTTGCCGGACCGCGCGGCGGCAATTGCCGTTGCGTTGAAGCAGACACGCACCGGCGGTGGTCAGAACACCTGAATCAGGTGGCGGCCGCGGAGGGCGGTAGTGGAAGAAAGCAGGGCGTTGCGACAGGCGCTGAAATCGAGGAAGTGCCGGTCATCTATTTCGACATGAGCGGTCGCTTCGTCGATGCCAACGGCGCGTTCCTGCGTCAATCGCAGTACAGCCGGGCCGAGCTGGAAGACGGTGAGCTGTCCTGGCAGCGACTCACCCCGCCCGAGTGGGTCGAGCCGTCGGAGCGGGCCTTCGCCGAGCTGAAGCGGCGGGGCGCCACCACCCCTTACCAGAAGGAATACATCCGCAAGGACGGCACGCGCTGGTGGGCGCTGTTCGCCGCCAAGCGCCTGTCGGAACACCTGGCCTTCGAGTTCATCATCGATATCACCGCGCGCAAGCGGGCCGAAGAGGCGCTCGCGCAGAGCGAGCAGCGCCTGCGCTCGCTGATCGACGCGCTGCCCTCGCCGGTGTGGCGGGCGAATGCCGCTGGCCACTGGCGCTGGGCCAGCTGCCAGTGGCCCGAGCTGACCGGGCAGACCTGCGAGGACTGCGTCGGGCTCGGCTGGCTGGATTCGCTGTGCGACGAGGACCGCCGTGCCGTGCTCGCCGCCTGGCAGCAGGCCGGGCGCAACGAGGTGCTGCAGTTCGAGTGCCGGGTCCGCGACGCGCGCGCGCAGGAATACCGCTGGATGCAGGCCAAGGCCGTGCCGATGGCCGACGAGGAGGCGGGCAGGATCGAGTGGGTCGGCACCTTCACCGATGTCGAGGAGCAGTGCCGCGCCCGCCAGGCGCTGGCGCAGAGCCACGCCGAACTGGAGGCGCTGGTCGAGACGCGCACCCACGCCCTGCAGCAGACCGTCGACCGGCTCAATCGCGAGACGCGCGAGCGCAAACAGGCCGAGGCCCAGCTGCTGCAGAGCGAAAAGCTGCGCGCGGTCGGCCAGCTGACCGGCGGCATCGCCCACGACTTCAACAACCTGCTCGCCGGTATCAATGCCAGCCTGGAGCTGATGCAGCTGCGCCTGAACCAGGGCAAGGCCGAGGAGGCCGACCGCTACTGCTCGCTGGCGCTGTCGTCGGTCAACCGCGCCGCGGCGCTGACCAAGCGGCTGCTGACCTTCTCCCGGCAACAACCGCTCGAACCGAAGCGGGTGGAGCCCAGCCAGATCATCGCCGAACTTGAAGAGCTGGTGCGCCGCACCGTCGGGCCGAAGATCCGCGTGGAGACCCGGCTGAAGGCTGCCAATGCCGTGCACTGCGAGCCCTCGCAGCTGGAGAACGCGCTGCTGAACCTGGCGATCAATGCGCGCGATGCGATGCCCTCCGGCGGCTGCCTGACGCTCGCCACCGACGTCTGCGAGCTGCCCGCCGAGCAGGCCACCGAGTTGCTGCTCGACCCCGGCCGGTATCTGTGCATCGAAGTCACCGATAGTGGCGTCGGAATGAGCGAGGAGGTGCGCGCGCGTGCCTTCGACCCCTTCTTCACCACCAAGTCGATCGGCGAGGGTACTGGCCTCGGCCTGTCGATGGTCTACGGCTTCACCCAGCAGTCCGGTGGCCAGGCGCAGATCAACAGCGCGCCAGGCCGGGGCACGACGGTCAGGCTGTTCCTGCCGTTCGCCGCTGCGGGAACGCTCAAGACGGGCCCGGCCGAGGCGCAGCCGTCCGCGCAGCGGGCGCAGGGCGAGCGCATCCTGCTGGTCGAGGACGAGGCAGTGATTCGCGAGGTCGTCAGCGAGCAGCTGGCCGATCTCGGCTATCGGGTCAGCACCGCATTCGACGGCCAGTCGGCGCTGCAGGAGGTCGAGCGGCTCGGCGAGTTCGATCTGCTGATCAGCGACATCGGCCTGCCCGGGGCCTGGTCGGGCAACCGCCTGGCCGAGGAAATCCGCACGCGAATGCCTGCGGTCAAGGTGCTGTTCATGACCGGCTTCGCGCCGAACGAGTCGGCGCTGATCGAGGCCAGCCAGGCCGGTGGCGCCAAGCTGCTGAAGAAGCCCTTCACGCTCGGCCAGCTCAGCGGTTGCGTGCGCCAGACGCTTGATCAGACCGGCCGCTAGCGCGCCGGCCGGTTGTGTCGTTGTGGCCAATGCGCCGAGAATCGCGGCTCCGGCAAACATGTGGTCACGATGAACGATAACAACCATAAGGCCGTGGCGCCGTCCTGGCACCAGGCCTGGCTCTGGCCCGCGCTGTTCAGCCTGCTGGCGTTCGCCGCGAACTCGATCTTCTGCAGGCTCGCGCTGACCGAGGGCGGCATCGACCCGCAATCCTTCACGGTTGTCCGGCTGGCCAGCGGTGCGCTCTTTCTCTGGCTGCTGACGCACCGCCGACGCTCGCCATCGGCGGCAAGCGGCAGCTGGAAGGGCGGGCTTGCATTGTTCCTGTACGCCTACCTGTTCTCGGTGGCCTATGTCGAACTGGGCGCGGGCGTCGGCGCGCTGATCCTGTTCGGCGCCGTGCAGCTGACGATGTTCGCCTGGGCCTGGCTCAAGGGCGAACGCGTCCGGGCGAACGTGCTGATCGGCATGCTGATCGCCTTTGCCGGCCTGATTGCCCTGTTGCTGCCCGGTGCGAATACGCCGGCGCTCGGCAGTTCCTTGCTCATGCTGGTCGCCGGGGCGGCCTGGGGCGCCTATTCACTGATCGGCAGGGGCTCGACCGATCCGGTGGCCGACACGACCGGAAACTTCGCCCGCAGCCTGGTGTTTCTGCCCGGCCTGGCGCTGGTGCTGGCCTGGGGCGAAGGCCCGCAGCTGGGCGCCGCCGGGCTGCTCTATGCCGTGGCTTCCGGTGCGCTCGCCTCGGGCGCCGGTTACGTCGTCTGGTACGGCGTGGTCAAGCGGATCAGCGCGCAGCAGGCGGCCACGCTGCAGCTCAGTGTGCCGATCCTGGCGGCGCTTGGCGGCGTGCTGCTGCTCGGCGAGCCGATGTCGGTGCGTCTGCTGGCGACCTCGGCGACGGTGCTTGGCGGTGTCGCGCTGGCGCTGCTGCCGCGGCGGCAAACCGCTGCCTGAGTGCGCGGGCTGCACAAACGTTCTAAGCGCGGCCAGCCGGATGGACTAAGGTGCCGAATACTCGGACGCACGGGCTGGAAGGCATGGTGGACAGGCTCAACTGGATCGACCTCGCGCAGGATGCCGATACCGGCATCGAGTCGATTCGTGCGCATTTTCGCGGCCATGCCTATGACCCGCACTGGCATGAGAGCTTTCTGGTCGGAGTGACCGAGCAGGGCGTGCAGCAATTCCACTGCCGGCGGGTGAAACATCTCAGTACGCCCGGCAAGGTCATCCTGCTCGAGCCTGGCGAGCTGCACGACGGCCATGCGCCCACCGATGAGGGCTTCACCTATTCGATGCTCTACCTCGACCCGCAGTGGCTCGAGCGCGAGTTGCACGCGCTGTTCGAGCATGCGCCGGCCGATAGCCAGCCCAGCTTCGCCGACACCCTGAGCACCGATCGGCAGCTGGCCGCGACCATCTTCCGCGCCTTTCATGCCCTGCATGAGCGCGATCTGCGCATCGTCCGGCAGAGTGCCCTCGACGATCTGCTCGCCAGCATGACCGGCCATCTTCACTGGCGCCGTCGGGTCAATCCCGACCCGCGTCTGCCGCTGGTGGCGCAGCGGGCGCGCGATTACCTGCATGCCCACGTCGACCGCGACATCGGTCTCGACGATCTCGCCGCGGTCTGCGGCGTGGATCGCTTCCGCCTCAGCCGCGCCTTCAAGAGTGCCTTTGGCCTGGCGCCGCACGCCTACCTCATCCAGCTGCGCCTGGCCAAGGCGCGTCAGCAGCTGGCGCGCGGCGACAGCCCGGCGGCGGTCGCCTGTGCGCTGGGTTTCGCCGACCAGAGCCACCTGGGCCGCTGGTTCCGCCGCGCCTATCGGCTGACGCCGGCCGACTATCGGCGCCGCTGCTCAAAGCTTCCAGACTGACGGTGCATGGCCGGCGAGCATGAGGCTTCCCGTATCCGCAGGAGCCCGTCATGTTTTGCTGCAAGCGCTCGATCACCGGCCGGAGGGACTGACGCAATGCCGTCCCTGTTGCCCTTCGTGCTGTTCGCCCTGGTCGCCACCCTGACGCCGGGGCCGACCAATATCCTGATGCTCAGCCACGGCGCGCGCTTCGGCCTGCGCGCCACCTTGCCGCTGGTCCTCGGCGCCTGCCTGGCCGCGGCGCTGATCGTGCTGGCGGTTGGCCTGGGCCTGGGCGAGGTGCTGCTGCGCTATCCGCAGATTCAGCGGGCGCTGAGCCTGCTCGGTGCGCTGTGGCTCAGCTGGCTGGCCTGGACGCTATGGCGCGGCGCGGCCGAGCCGCTGGCCCCGGGGGCCGGGCGCGCCAAGCTGGGGCCGGGCGGTGCCGCGCTGCTGCAGGCGGTGAACCCCAAGGTATGGATGATGGCCGTCGCGGTGGTCGGGGTGTTCGCGGTCGGTGCGCCCGACAGGAGCGCACGGGTCATGCAGCTGTCGTTGATCTTTCTGCTCATGGCGCTGCCGTGCATGAGCCTGTGGGCCATGCTCGGCGCCGGCAGCGCGCGCCTGCTGCGCTCGCCGCGGCGATTGCGCTGGCTCAACCGCTTGCTGGCGCTGCTGCTCCTGGCCTCGACCTGGCTGGCGCTGCTGCGCTGACTCAGGCCGGTGCAGCGGCCGGTGCCGCGGCCGCTGTGGTCTCGGCGACCTCCAGCGCGCCATCCTTGCGCAGTTTCAGATGCAGGAAATCCTGTGCCAGGAACAGCTGCCCGCGGTAATGGCGGGCCGCTTCGCTGCGGATGTCTTCGACCGAGCGCCCGGCGCGCCCACCGGGCTGATAGCGCGCGCTGAAGTGAGTAAGCACCAGGTTCGGCAGGTTGGCCTGCTCGGCAAAGGTCGCCACCTGCGCGGCGGTGCTGTGACCAAAGGGGTTGCCGGTGGCATGCACCAGCGCCTCGGTGTAGGTCGCCTCGTGCACCAGCACCTGGGCGCCTTCGCAGGCTCTGGCGAGCAGCTCGGGACGGTCGTTGTCGCCGCCGATGACGATGCGCCGAGGCGCGCGGGCGAAGTCGAGATAGCGTTCGCTGCGCAGCGTGCGTCCGTCTAATTCGATGTCGTGGCCGCGCGCCAGCTGTCCCCACAGCGGCCCGCGTGGAATGCCGTCGCGTTCCAGCCGGTCGATGGCCAGCTTTGGATCGGGACGCGCTTCGGTGAAGCGATAGCCGTAGCACGGCACCCGGTGAGAGAGCTCGGCCGGCTCGACATGCAGCTGCGGGCTGCGCCACTGCTCGAGCGTTTCCACGGGGTGGAAGCGCAGCTCGAAGGGCAGGGCGGTGCGGCTCATGTCGAAGGTGGCGCGTAACCAGGCCTCGATGGCGGCCGGTGCGACGATATCGAGCGGTTCCTCGCGTCGCGCCATGCCGGCGCTGGCCAGCAGGCCGGGCAGGCCGTAGCAGTGATCGCCATGCACGTGGGTGATGAACAGGGCGCGCAGGCCGTGCAGGCTCAGCGGCGTGCGCAACAGCCGGTGCTGGGTGCCTTCGCCGCAGTCGATCAGGTACCAGCCCTTGCCGCTGTCGTCGAGCAGCGCGGTGGCGCTGACGTTGCGGGCACGCGTCGGGGTGGCCGAGGAAGTTCCGAGAAATAGCAGGTCCACGGGTGGGCTCCGAAAGCAGACGTCTCAGTATGTCCGAGCCGATTGCCGGGCGATAAGTCCGTGATAGCGCCGGGCGGCGTGGCTTATATCTTTTCGCTTATAAGAAAGTCCGAATTTATATTAAACATCGCTATTTCTGGCCGTTATGCTGCCCGCCATCGACACGGCCCCGGTGGGCCTTCCGGGGTAAGACGATGGATTTCGGTGTTCTGGGTTTCGTCATTGCGGGTCTGGTGGTCGGCTTTATCGTCGGCATGACCGGGGTGGGTGGCGGCTCGCTGATGACACCGATCCTGCTCTGGTTTGGCGTCAACCCGGCCGCGGCGGTGGGCACCGACCTGCTCTATGCCGCGATCACCAAGGCTGGCGGTGTCTGGGTCCACCAGAAGAACCGCAACATCGACTGGGGCATCACCGGCTGGCTCGCCCTCGGCAGCCTGCCGGCGGCCGGGCTGACGCTGTGGTTCCTGCAGTGGCTGCAGGCCGACCAGGAGGCGCTCAACGCCGTGATCAAGCAGTCGCTTGGCGTGGTGCTGGTGTTCACCGCCCTGGCGGTACTGTTCAAGCGACGCCTGCTCGACATCGCCGCGCGCCTGTCCGGCTCGAAGAAGCGCCTGACTGCGCGCCGATTGAACGGGCTCACGGTGCTGGTTGGCGCCGTACTGGGCGCGATGGTCACCCTGACCTCCATCGGCGCCGGAGCCCTGGGCACGGTGGCGCTGTTCTTCCTCTACCCACTGCTGACCACACGCCGCCTGGTCGGCACCGAGATCGCCCATGCGGTACCGCTGACGCTCGTGGCCGGGCTCGGCCATGCCGGGATGGGCAACATGGACTGGACGATTCTCGCCTACCTGCTGATGGGCTCGCTGCCGGGCATCTACTTCGGCAGCCACCTGTCCGGCCGCGTGTCGGACGAGGTGCTGCGCCCTTGCCTGGCGATCATGCTGGCGGCGATCGGCTACAAGCTGATCTGAACTATCGAGCGCCGCCCGCGGCGCGGCGATCGTGAGGCTTGGCGGTTGGGGCGGGGCTGGCAAGGTTCGGTTGTCGGCTCACGGCCAGGCCGCTCGCGTCCAACGGGGCCGGTGCCCCGAGGCGCTGCCCGCAGGCAGGCCTTCCGGCATCCGGCTCAGGCCGTTTCGCAGTTCACCATCCAGGACACGCCGAAGCGATCGGTCAGCATGCCGAAGCGTTCGGCCCAGAAGGTCTTCTCGAACGGCATCGTCACCTGTCCGCCTTCGCCCAGCGCGTTGAACAGGCGCTCGCCTTCGGCGACGCTGTCCGGGTTCAGGGTGATCGAGCAGCCCTTGATGCCCTGGTAGGGCTCGCCGCCGCACAGCTCGCCGGGCATGGTGTCCGAAGCCATCAGCGCGTAGCTGCCGACGTTCAGGCAGGCATGCATGATGCGTTCGCCGAATTGCTGCGGGTCGAAGCCTTCGCTGGCCGGGGCCTCGGCAAAGGTCATCAGCTGCAGGGTGCCGCCGAGCACCTCCTGGTAACGGGTGAAGGCCTCGCGGGTCTGGCCGTCGAAGGTGAGGTAGATGCAGATCTTCATGTGCCGCTCCTGACTGGGTTGCGCATGCCCGGGCGATCCGGCTGCCCGGCGTTCAGGCTGGAAAGCGTAGCCCTGCGGCTGCACTCGGCGCGGGTGGCCGACCAGTGGTCAGCGCGGCGGGGCCGGCTCAGTCCAGCCGGTAGCGGCGCAGGTCCCGACGGCTCAGCAGGCGCAGGCGGCCCGGCTCGACGCGCTGAATATCGGCGGCCAGCGACGGGGCGACGCCCATCTGGCGCAGGTAGGCCTGCGGGCTCTGGCGCAGGCGCTGGCGATTCGGCTGGAGCGACTCGCCGTCGCCGCCGAACGGCCGCTGCAGCGCCACGTGGCCGCGCACCGTGCGCTGGCGGCCGGCCGCCAGCAGGTAAACGCAGCTGCCCTGGCAGAGCGCCTCGGGCGGGATCACGGCGTCGAAGCCGGTCTCGCGCAGCAGGCGGCCCATGCGCATGGCCTCGCTGACGCTGCCGCCGATGTTGTCGAGCACCAGCAGCTTGCGCGTGTAGCGTCCCGGGTGTGCGGTGAGGCCCTTGAGCAGTGCTTCGTAGTCGCCCGCCGCGATCTGCTCGGTCACCCGGGCAACGAGCACCGGCCCACTCTGGCGCTGCACCGGCAGGACCTGGACCTCGGCTCGCAGCGACGAGCAGGACAGCGCCAGGGCGCAGAGCAGAACGGGGCGAAGCATGCTGGTCGATACCTGAGTGGAGGCGAGGGCTGCAGAAGATACCTGTGGCGCTCGCGTTCGCCTACCGCGTAGCGGCGCCCGATTCGCGGCCGTAGAGGCGTTTGCTCCAGTCTTCGACCTGGCGCTGGCGTAGTCGCCGCTCGACCAGCTTGCGCCAGGATGGCACCAGCGGCAGTTCGCTCAGGCGTTCGAGGGCGGGGATGTCCAGCGTGCGCTGGTAGAGCAGCTCGAGAATCCGCGACAGCGGCCAGTCGGGGTGCGCTCGGTCCTCCAGCCGCAGCGCCTGGCCCGGTTCCAGCAGGCCGGGCACCAGCACCCGGTAATACCAGCCGGTCATGCCGCTCTGCTGGACCTGCGCGGCCATGTCATGTACGCCGAAGCGCTCGTTGAGCTTCCAGCACGGCTGGCGGCTCTGGGTGACCTGCAGCAGCGCCTCGCCGCAGCGCAGCACATCGCCCAGACAGAGGTCGGCCTCGGCAAGCCCGCAGGTGCTGATGTTCTCGCCAAAAGCGCCGGGCGACTCGAGCAGCGCGTGCTTGCCGAGCCGCGCCTGCCAGTGCCGATAGTGCTCGCGCGGATAGTGGTGGATCGCCTTGTCGAGGCCGCCATGCACGCGCAGGTCGCCCTGCTCGTCGCCGGCCAGGCCATAGGCGCCGGCGCGTAGCGGCCCGGCGACCGGCGCCTTGGCGATGGCGCTGCTGGTGCCGGGGCGGGTGTAGGGGACGGCCTTGCCGATGAGCAGGTGGTCGATTCGGGCCAGGTGCATGCGCGTTCCTCTCTGGCGCTGGCGAAGCGACGATTGTGCCTCAGCCGATGCCGTCTGGCTCGCGCCGGTTGCCCGGCCGCGTTCGCTCGGCACGCCTGCGCATGCGCGCCGGGCGGCCCGCTAGGGCGCGTCGGTCGACAGCGCGCGGATCATCGCGGTGGTCAGGTACAGCCGCGGCGCGATGCTGGCCAGCTCCAGGTACTCGTCCTCCGAATGCAGCCCGGCGCCGACCACGCCCATGGTTTCCAGCACGGCGGGCTTGTCGCTGTCGGGGACATAGGCATAGCCGGCATCGGTGCCGAAGCGCATGGCGATCGGCTCGATGTCCTGATCGATCTCGCCATACAGGCGCTGTGCGGTTTCGGCCAGGCGTCGGGAGCCGGGATTGTCGGCCAGCGGTGGGCGCCCCTTGTCGATGCGCAGCTCCACGCGGGTGTCGTCGATCAGCCGGTTCTCGATGATGCGACGGCCGTCGGCGAGCACCCGCTCGGTCTCGCTGATGTCCGAGTAGCGCATGTCGGCCTCGGCGGTCGCCTGGTCCGGGATGATGTTGCGCTTCTCGCCGCCGTCGATCAGGGTCCAGTTGACCGTGGTGCCCTTGTCCGCATCGCCCAGGTCCCTGAGCTGGGTCAGCTGGTGCGCCAGCTCCATGACGGCGTTGCGACCGTCCTCCGGCGCCGACCCGGCGTGGGACGACTTGCCCCTGACCTCCAGCATCACGGCGTTGATGCCGTTGGTCGCGGTGGTCACGGCATCGCGATCCGGCGGCTCGTAGGAGAAGACGTAATCGTGCTGGCGGGCCAGCTCGGCGATGATGGACTTGGAACCCTTGGAGCCCATTTCCTCGTCCGGGTTGAACAGCACCGTGATCGTGCCGTAGTCGTCGAACTGCTGGTCGCGCAGCAGCTCGAGCGCGTGCAGGATCATCGCCACACCGCCCTTGGCATCGGCCACGCCCGGCCCGTAGGCGCGCGAATCGTCGATGCGGAAGGGGCGCTCGGCGGCGGTGCCCTCGGCGAACACGGTGTCGTAGTGGACCATCAGCAGAAAGTCCTTGCTGCCCTGGCCCTTCAGCGTGCCGACGATGTTGTCGCCGGCCGAGGGGGTGGCCGGGCGGCTGCTGACCTCGGCGCCGAGCGCCTTCAGGCGTTCGACCAGCATCTGGCTGACCGTGCTCAGGCCTGCTTGCTGGCCGGTTCCGGTATCCACCGCGACCAGTTGTTTGACGGTCTCGAGGTAGGCCGGTTGCTCGGCCTTGGCCTGCGCCAGCAGCTCGGCCGGTTGGAGTTCGGCGGCCTGGCCGGTCAAAGGTGACAGGCAAAGTGCGATGGCGGCGGCAAGCGGGGTGACGGCGCGCAGATACATCGGCAAGACCTCGGATCGCGGGGGTGATGCAATTCAGAGCGCTGCGGGCATCACAACGTTCCTCCGGGCGGCTCCCTCGGGCGCAGAGTGCTAAGGTCTGCGTTTTGACTTGCCGGAGAACTCAGGTGTCCCTGACCACGACCTACGACGCGCAGAACATCTTCGCCCAGATCATTCGCGGCGAAGCACCGTGCTACAAGCTCTACGAAGACGACGACGTACTGGCTTTTCTCGATCTGTTCCCGCAGTCCTTCGGCCATACGCTGGTGATCCCCAAGCGTTCGGCGGCGTGCAACATCCTCGATGTCGACAGCGAAGCGCTGTGCCAGGTGATGCGCGTGGTTCAGCAGCTGACCCGGGCGATCGTCGCCGAGCTGGCGCCCGACGGCGTGCAGATCGCCCAGTTCAACGGCGCGCCGGCCGGGCAGACGGTGTTTCACATCCACATGCACATCGTGCCGCGCTACGCCGGTCAGGGCATGGCGGTGCACGCGGCGCAAAAGGCCGAGCCGGCCGAACTCGAGCGCCTGCAGGCGCGTCTGCGCGCCCGAATCGAGGCCGAGCCGAGCTGAGTCGCTGCGACCAACGCAGCAGCCGGCAGGCACCAAAGTACTATTCGTGACCGCTGGCCGGGTTCGTAGGCTGCGGTCATGAAGCCTATTCGATCGCTCCTCTCCAGCCTGCTTGCCCGGCGCCTGTCGCGGCTCGCAGCACTGCTCCTGCTGGTCCTGGCGCTGCCGGCGATGGCTGCCGAGCGGCCAGTACTGCGCCTGGCCGTGCTGCAGTTCGGCACGGCGCACTGGGAACTCGACCACCTCAAACGCAGCGGGCTCGACCAGGCCAACGGCTTCGAGCTCGAGGTGCGCCTGGTGGCCGATCTGCCCGCCTCGCGCCTGGCGCTGATCAGCGGCAGCGTGGACGGCATCGTCGGCGACCTGCTCTGGGCGCAGGGCCGTTATGCCGCCGGCGCCCCGCTGGTCTTCGTACCGTTTTCCAGCCGTCTGGGCGAATTGGTGGTCTCCGAGGACAGCCCGATCACCGAACTGGCGGATCTGGCAGGCCAGCGCATCGGCGTCGCCGGCGGGCCGGACGGCTATGCCTGGCAGCTGCTGCAGCGGGCCGCGCAGCGACAGGGCGTCGCGCTGGATCGCAGCCAGGTCCAGTTCGCCGCGCCGCCGCTGCTCGACCAGGCGCTGCGTCGCGGTCAGCTCGATGCGGTGCTGACCTTCTGGCACTTCGCGGCGCGCTTGCGTGGCGAGGGCGGCGTGCGGACGGCGTTCGGCATGCGCGAATTGCTGGCGGCCAATGGCGTCGAGGCAGACCTGCCGATGCTCGGTTACCTGTTTGCGCAACCCTGGGCCGAGCAGCACGCCGATCTGTTGCAACGCTTCGCGCGCGCGGTACACCAGAGCAAACGGCAACTGGCCGAGCACCCGCAGGCCTGGCAAGGCATCCGCCCGCTGATGCGCGCGACCGACGATCAGGTGTTCGCCGCGCTGCGCGATGCCTTTGTCGCCGGTACGCCCGCGCCGCTGGACGCCGAGCGGGTCGCCGCACTGCGCGCCCTGCTGGCCGGCAGCGTCGATGCCGGGCAGGCGGTGATGCCCGCGGCATCCTTCATCCAGGCGCAGCCATGAGCGCCACCCGCTGGGCTTCCTGGGTCGCATTGCCGCTGACCCTGGCGCTCTGGGCGGGGTTGGCGGCGGGGCTGAACACGCCATTGTTGCCGGGCCCGGCGCAAGTGCTCGAGGTCGGCTGGCAGATCCTCGCCAGTGGCGAGCTGGTCCAGCATCTGGGTGCAACCCTGCGCCGCGTGGCGATTGCCTTCGCGCTGGCGATGACGCTCGGTACGCTGCTCGGCCTCGGCATGGGGCGGTCGCGGCTGTTCAATGCCTTCTGCGATCCGCTGCTGGTGCTGTTTCTCAACCTGCCGGCGCTGGTCACCATCATCCTGCTGTATGTCTGGTTCGGCCTGGTCGAGGCCGCCGCGGTGCTCGCCGTGGTGGTGAACAAGGTGCCGAACGTGGCCGTGACCCTGCGCGAAGGCGCGCGCGCGCTGGACCCGCGATTGGAGCAGATGGCCGATGTCTATGGCTTCGGGCGCTGGCGCCGGCTGGTGCATGTCTGGCTGCCGCAACTGTTTCCCTACTGGATGGCGGCGACCCGCAGCGGGTTGGCGCTGATCTGGAAGATCGTGCTGGTGGTCGAACTGCTCGGCCGTTCCGATGGGGTCGGTTTCCAGCTGCACATGGCTTTCCAGGTATTCGATGTGGCGGCGATCCTGGCCTGGAGCCTGGCCTTCATCGCCGTGGTGCAGGCGATCGAATGGCTCGTGCTGCAGCCGGTGGAACGGCGCGCCACGCGCTGGCGCGAGGCCGGGGTGGCGCATGCTTGAGCTGGCGATCGACGGGCAGGGCGCCGGGCACCCGATTCTCGGCCGGCTCGAGGCGCGCATCCACCCGGGCGACCGGATCTGCCTCTTGGGCAGCTCCGGTGTCGGCAAGACCACCCTGCTCAACGCCATTGCCGGGCTGGATCGCAGCCTGCCGGCTTCGATGATCCGACGTCAGGCCGGGCTGCGGATCGGCTATCTGTTCCAGGAACATCGCCTGCTGCCCTGGCGCACCTTGCGCCAGAACCTGGCGCTGGTCGGTGCCGCACCGGCGCGCATCGACGCCTTGCTCGCCCAGGTCGGCCTGCAGGGCTGCGCCGACAAGCTGCCCGACCAGCTGTCGCTGGGCATGGCCCGGCGGGCGGCGCTGGCGCGCTGTCTGGCGGTGGAGCCGGACCTGCTCCTGCTCGACGAGCCCTTTGCCTCGCTGGATGCACCGCGGGTGCAGGAGCTGCGCGCCTTGATCGCCGCGGTGCTCGATGCCCGGCCGGGCATGGCCATGCTCTGTGTAACGCACGATCCGCGCGATGCCGAGGCACTGGCCAACCGCCGCTGGCAGCTGGTCGGCAAGCCGGCGGCGCTGGTCGAAGTGCGGACGGAGGCCGGTGACCCGGTGCGTGACGCCGGCTGATCAGCCGCCGGCGAGCTGGGTCAGCGCATGCAGGGCGAGCCCGACGAGGCCGCCGACCAGGGTGCCGTTGATGCGGATGAACTGCAGGTCCTTGCCGACGCTGCGTTCCATCTGCTCGACCAGTTCGGCGCTCTCCCAGTTCTCCACGCGTTCGGCGATGTAGCGCCCGATCTGGCCGCGATAACGCTCCAGCAATGAGGGGGCGGCGTCGCTGAGCTGTTCGTTGATCCAGCTGCGCATGGCCGGATCGCTGGCCAGCGCGTCGCCGAGCCCGCGGGTCAACCCGACGATGCGCCCGCCGATGCGCGAGGCGTCGCTCGCCAGGTCGGCCTCGAGCCAGGCGACCAGGTCCTGCCAGAGGCCGCGGAAATAGTCGCCGGTGGCCGGATGGTCGAGCAGCAGGGCGAGGATGCGCTCGACCTTCAGCGCGTACTCGGGGTCATGCCGCAGGCGATCGATGTACTCGCCGACGTGCTCGTCGAAGCGCTGGCGCACCAGGTGCTCGGGGTCTTCGGCGATCTCGGCGAGCAGCCCGGAAAGGCCGTCGACCAGCTTGTTCGCCGACCAGCCGCCGACCGACTTGCCCAGCCCCAGGTAGCGCAGGGTGCGCACTTCGCGGGTGATGGTGTCGGCGATCAGCGCACGGGTGTCCTCGTCGCGCATGATCGAATCCAGGCGCACGAGCATCTCGTCGAGCAGCGCCTGATGCCGACCCTGTGCGGTGAGGATGTCCAGCGCCTGGGCCAGCAGCGGTGCGACATCGGCCTTGCGCAGGCGGTCGATGAGCTTGTCGCGGGCAAAGGCCTGTACGCGCTCGTCGTGCAGCGCGCCGACGGCGAAGCGCGCCATGCCGGTGAGTTGGCGGCCAACCGCGTCGGCATTGGCCGGATGCCGCAGCCAGTCGGCCAGGCGCGTGGCGATATCGAGTTCGCGCAGCTTGGCCAGCACCAGCGGGGTGGCGAGAAAGTGGGTGGTGATGAACTCGGCCAGGTTGCGGCCAATGCGCGCCTTGTTGCGCGGGATGATCGCGGTGTGCGGAATCGGCAGCCCCAGCGGGCGGCGAAACAGCGCGGTGACGGCGAACCAGTCGGCGATCGCGCCGACCATCGCTGCTTCGGCGAACGAGGCAAGGTAGCCCCATGCCGGGTGTTCGTTGTGCAAGGCGGTGGCCAGTACGTAGAGCAGTGCGGCGAGCAGCAGCAGGCCACCGGCCACGAGCTTCATCCGGGTTACCGGGGATTGCCAGGGGCTGGGCATGAGCGGGTATTCCTCTGAACCGACGACAGCCTGACTGCAGACCTGCCTGTCGCCGGTTGCGTTCGCAGCGGGTCAGTCGGCCAGGTCGGTCGCTTCGTCGCGGATCAGCACGTAGCGGCCGGCCGCGTGGTCGAGGCAGTCGTAGACGAAGAACATCGCGACCTGGGCCGGGGTTTCCATCACCGCGGCATAGTCACCCGGCTCGGGGCGAAATGCGCGCCCCGAATCGTTGCTGGCCACGCAGGCGATCTCGGCGACCACGAAGGCTTCTTCGGCGCTGCCGTCGAAATACTCCTCGCGGTCGCGTGCATCCCACTCGGCAGGTGCCTGGAAGGGCCCGGTGATGACCACGCGGGCATCGCCGAGGTCGAGTTCCTCGTCGGGGTTGCGCTCATCGGGGCGATAGAGCGTGCAATCCAGTGCCTGCGGATCTTGAACGATTGCTGCTTGGACCTTTGGATCGAGTGCGGCCATGGTGACTCCACTTCGGCAGGGATTTGCCGCAGTGTGGTGGAGCCGGCGTTGCGGTGCAAACACCACCGGCATCGGACCGTCGGCCGCCGCGCTTGGCGAACGCCGGCTGAGCTGCCGCCTCCAATGCATGAACTCACCTACCGGCGGAGACGCGCATGAACGAGGAACACACCCACGAGCCGCAACCCGAAGAAGGCGTACGCGACGACCAGGTCGAGGGCACGCCGAATCCGGAGCGGCTGTACGACGAGAACGAGCCCGAGGTACGCCCCGACGACCCGGACATGACCGCCGACGACTACACCAACCTGCCCGGGTAGCGGTTGGCTCGGCAACCCGCCGCCGGCCTGCTATCGTCGGTTCAGCGAAGCGGCAATCGGCCGCGCTTTACGAAGGGAGTCCGCATGCGCCTGAGCGTCCTGTTCCTGATCCTGCTCGCCACGGCGGGCTGTTCGTCCTGGGCGCCGGAGCCGGAGGACATCTCGGCGGTCCCGGCGGAGCGCCTGCTGGCGTATCAGCAGGCGCAGGAGGGTGCGGGCGAGATCGTGGTGACGCGGGATTTCGGATTGCGCGGCGGCGGCTGCTACATCGCCGTGCTGATCGACCGTGAGCTGGCGGCGCGCATTCACGTCGGCGAGCGGGCCCGCTTTCAGGTGCCGGCCGGGCGGCATGTCGTCGGCATCGGCACCGACCCGCTGGACGACACCCTGTGCTCGAAGGGGCGCCTGCGCCGCGAGGTGCTGGCCGAGGTCGTTGCCGGGCAGGTGCTGGACTACCGCATCACCAGCGAGAACGACATCGGCTTCGACATCCGCCCGCTCGCGCGCTGAGCGCCGCTACGGCGCTGGAGGCGCTCAGCGAATGACGCTGCGGGCGACCTCGAGATAGCTGGCGCCGTATTCGCTGACCGCCTCGGCGTTCGCCGATTCGGATTCGATATGCAGCTCTTCCAGGGTGTCGGCCAGCTCGTCCATGCGCATGTTGATGGTGCTCAGCGACCCCTGCAGGCGATAACTGATCTCGTAGATTTCCTTTAGCCGCTCGGCTGTCAGCTCCTGGCCCAGGGCGGCTTCCAGGCGCTTGTTGTCTTCGGAAAAACTGGCCACGGCCGAGGACAGCTCGCTATCGGCGACGGCCAGCGAGGCGCAGGTCAGACCGAGGGCCAGGACGGCGGTTTTCATGGATGACTTCACGAGGCGCTTCCCTTGCTGGAAATGGGGGCGCGAAATTACCACTCGTCCCCGATCCGCATGCGTACTGGCGCACAAAGCCGAAACAGCAGATTGCCGCAGGCCCGTCGGGCATGACCGTCCGGTCATCCGCCGCTGCTGAGTTCGGCAGCCGGTACCGCGCAGGGGGGGGCGCTGTTGGCAGCGCTTTCCCAGCAGCGGCGGCCGGCCAGGGGCGCGTGCCGGCTGCAGGGTATCCGTCTCCACGCGCTGAAAGCGCTCTGCGACGGCCTTTTGCGCGGCGACGAGCTCAAGCTGGATGCTTGCTTGCCGATAAACGGCAGGTCTGCCGGCACGCTCCTTTCATGCGCCGGCGCCTGCCTGACCCGTGCCCGGAAAACGACCCCATGATGCAGCGCCTGACCATTCGCATCCGCCTCCTGATCCTTGTCTGCACGATGCTGCTGGCCTGCGTGGTCGTCGGCATCACCGGCCTGAGCGCGCAGCAGCGCAGCCTGAACGGACTGAACACGGTTTACCTCGATCGTGTGGTGCCGCTGCGCGACATCAAGCTGATTGCCGACCTCTACGCAGTGAAGATCGTCGATGCCAGCCATAAGGCGCGCAGCGGCATGATCAGTTACGCCCAGGCACGCGACGATGTGCGCCAGGCGCGCGCAGAGATCCGCCGGCTGTGGCAGGCCTACCTGCAGACCCGCCTGCTGCCGGAGGAGCGCGCGCTGGCGACACGCATCGAGAGCCTCAAGGCGGCGACCGAGAAGCCGCTGGACGGGCTCGAGCGCACTCTCGATCGGCACAGCGAGAAGCGCCTTGCGGTGTTTGTCATGAATGACCTGTATCCGCTGATCGACCCGCTGTCGGAGGCGTTCAGCGAACTGATCGACCTGCAGCTCGGCGAGGCCCGCGGCGAGTACGAGCGCGCCCTGGCGCTGTACGAGCGCAACCGAGCTTTCTTCATCGGCCTGCTGGGCGCACTGCTGGTCGGTGGCGCATTGTGTTCGCTGTTGCTGATACGCAGCATCGGCCGCCCGTTGCAGGCGCTCAAGCAGGCCGCCGCGCAGGTGGCGGCCGGCGACCTGAGCCGCACCATCGAGTGCCGTGGGCGCGACGAGATCACCGAGGTTCAGCAGTCGATCCGGCAGATGCAGCACCGGCTGCGCGAAACGCTGCAGGACATCCAGGGCTCGGCGACTCAGCTGGCATCGGCGGCCGACGAGCTGCACGCAGTGACCGAGCACAGCGCCCAGGGCATCGCCCAGCAGAACCAGGAAGTGCAGATGGCCGCCACTGCGGTCAACGAGATGTCGGCCGCGGTCGAGGAGGTTGCCGGCAATGCCAATCGCACCTCGACCGCTTCGCGTGAGGCCGAGGAGGTGGCCGAAGCCGGGCGCCACAAGGTCAACGTCACGCGGGAAACCATCGACCGCCTGAGCAACAAGCTCGGCGATACCGCCGCGACCGTGCAGCGCCTGGCCGACGAGGCCGCCAATATCGGCCAGGTGGTCGACGTGATCCGTGCCATTGCCGACCAGACCAACCTGCTGGCGCTCAATGCGGCGATCGAGGCGGCGCGCGCCGGGGAGGCCGGCCGCGGTTTCGCCGTGGTCGCCGACGAGGTGCGCAACCTTGCCCAGCGCACGCAAAGTTCGACCGAGGAAATCGAGCGGATGATTGGCGCGATCCAGAGCGCGACGGCCGATTCGGTGCGCGAGATGGAGCAGAGCAGCGAGTTCGCCGGGCGCAGCCAGACGCTGGCCGGCGAGGCCGACCAGGCGCTGGCGCTGATCGCCGAGCGGGTCGGGCAGATCAACGAGATGAATCTGGTGATCGCCAGCGCAGCGGAAGAGCAGGCTCAGGTCGCCCGTGAGGTCGATCGCAACCTGGTCGCCATCCGCGATGTGTCCGAGCAGAGCGCGACCGGCGCCCAGCAGACCTCGGCGGCCAGCGACGAGCTGGCCCGGCTGGCGACCGGGCTCAATCAGCTGGTCGGGCGCTTCCGCCTGTAAACCACCGGGGCGCCTGAGCGCACGGCCCGTTCAGATGCGGAACTGACGGGCCAGCCCACCGAGGCGTTGGCCAAGCGCTTCCAGGTGGCTGGCGGTACGCGCGCCTTGCTGGGCCTGATCGGCCACCTCGTCGACCGACACGGCGATTTGATGCACGCTGCGGCTGATCTCCTCGGACACCGAGGTCTGCTCCTCGGCGGCGCTGGCAATCTGCGCGTTCATCGCGTTGATGGTGGCGATCAGCGCGGCCATGGCATCGAGCGACACGCCGGTGCGGTTGGCCTGCTCGCTGCTGCTGTGGCCGGCTTCGCTGGAGCGTTGCATCGCCTGAACAGCGCCAGCGGTGCCCTGCTGCAGGCGATCGATCATGCCCTGGATCTCCGCAGTGCTCTGCTGGGTGCGACTGGCCAGCGCGCGGACCTCGTCGGCGACCACGGCGAAACCGCGCCCGGCCTCACCGGCACGCGCCGCCTCGATCGCCGCGTTGAGCGCCAGCAGGTTGGTCTGGTCGGCGATCGAGCGGATCACGCTGAGCACGCCGACGATGGCGTCCACGTCCTGGCGCAGGTTGTCCATGCTCAGGCCGCTGCGATGGATGTCCTCGACCAGCGCATGGATGCGCTGAATGCTCAGTTCCACCACCTCGCGCGCCTGCTGGCCTTCGGCGTCGGTCTGGCGCGCTGCATCGGCTGCGTTCTGCGCGCTCTGCGCGACTTCCTGGGCGGCGGCGGACATTTCGTGAATCGCCGTGGCGACCTGCTCGGTTTCATGGCGCTGCTGGGCCATGGCGGCATCGGAGCGCTGTGCCTGCGCGGCCATCTCACCGACCACCCCGGTCAGCTCGCCGGTGACGTCGACCATCTGCCGCACCATGCCGTGGATCTTGTCGACGAAGCGGTTGAACGAGGCGGCCAGCGCGCCGATCTCGTCGCGGCTGTCGATGTTCAGCCGATGCGTCAGGTCCCCGTCGCCGGCGGCGATGTCGTCGAGGTTGTCCTTCATCCGCTGCAGCGGCCGCAGGATCGAGTTGCTCAGCGCCAGCCCGGCCACGCCGAGCAGCACGAGCATGATCGCGGCGAGGGCCAGGGTGCTGCTGACCATGGTGCGGATACGCTCGTCGATCTGCTCGCGCACCTTGGCCAGCTCGGCGTCGATGTCGGCGATGTTCACCGAGGTGCCGATGGCCAGGTCCCACTTGGGCAGGTAGCGGTTGTAGGACAGCTTGGGGATCAGCACGCTGTCGTTACCGGGCATCGAGGAGTGGTACTGCAGAAAGCCGCTGCCGTCCTTGGCGGCGCGCACCAGTTCGGTGTTGATCAGGCGGCCCTGCTGGTCGCGGCGGTCGCGCATGCTGCTGCCGACGCCGTCGGGGTTGCTGCCGCGAAACAGCCGGACGATCTGCGAGTCGTGGCCGTAGAAGTAGCCGTCGCTACCGAAACGGATGTTCTTCAGGCGCTCGATGGCCTCGGCGCGTGCGTTCAGGTCGCCTTCGGCGGAGGGGGCATAGAGATCGTCGATCGCGCTCAACGCGACTTCGGTGTAGTGCTCGAGCTCGTCGCGGTGCATCTGCATCAGGCGCTCGCGGGTGGCAGCGAGCTCGGCCTCGGCACGGTCGCTGAGGATGTAGGCGGTGCCGCCGCAGAGCACCAGCGCAAGCGCCAGGACGGGCAGAAGGGCAAGGAGGATGACTTTCTTTTTCAGGGACAGGGGCATTGCAAGGACCGGTTGTTGGCACACAAGGTCCGTGTAAGGCGGCCGTGCTGCGGAAAACCTTAATCTTTTGGTCGGATTTTCCGCGCCACACTCAGTCGCGGCAGGCCAGCGGCTCGGGCGCCGCTGCCGTCGTCCCCTGTCGCTGCCAGGCGAGGGCGAATACCAGCAGCCCGCCGACTGCGGTGGCTGCGCCGACATAGCCGGTTGCCGTCCAGCCGAAGCCGGCGCTGATCGCCAGCCCGCCAAGCCAGGGGCCGAGGGCGTTGGCGATATTGAAGGCGGCGTGGTTGGAGGCGGCGGCGAGGGTCTGTGCTTCGGCGGCGACATCCATCAGGTGCGTCTGCAGCGCCGGTGACAGCGAGATCATGCTGCCCACGGCGAACACGGCCGGGAAGACGGTCCAGGGCGATTGCGCGGCGAAGGGAAAGGCCAGCAGCACCAGCGTGCTCCACAGCAACAGCCAGGCCACGGCCTGAAAGCCCAGCCGGTCGAACAGTCGGCCGCCGAAGACATTGCCGAGGATGCCGCCCAGGCCGAACGCCGCGAGCGCGAACGGAATCCAGCCGGGGCCGAGCCGGGTCACTTCCAGCAGCGTCGGCGCCATGTAGCTGAACACGCAGAACATGCCGGCAAAACCGATCGAGCTGATCGCCAGCGCCAGCCAGACCTGCGGCCGGTTGAACGCACGCAGTTCTCGCAACGGGCTGCTGCGCGGTTGCTCGGGGTCGGCCGGGAGAAACAGCGCTACCAGGGTGACGGTCAGCAGGGCGATCACGCCGACCAGGACGAAGGCCAGGCGCCAGCTGCCCCACTGGCCGAGCCAGGTGGCCAGCGGGTTGCCGACGAGAATCGCGATGGTCAGGCCCATCAGCACCCGGGCCACGGCCTGGGCGCGCTTCTCCGGCGCGACCATGGCGGCGGCCACCAGCATCGCCACGCCGAAGTAGGCGCCGTGCGGCAGCCCGCTGATGAAACGCACCGCCATCAGCGTGGCGTAGTCCGGCGCCAGCGCGCTGGCGAAGTTGCCAAGGGCAAAGAAGCCCATCAGCAACAGCAGCAGATGTCGGCGCAGCAGGCGCGCGCCGAAGATCGCCAGCAGCGGCGCGCCGACCACCACGCCCAGTGCGTAGCTGCTGATCACATGCCCGACCTGCGGCTCGCTGATGCCCAGCCCGCGTGCCACTTCGGGCATCAGGCCCATGATGGCGAATTCGCCGGTGCCGATGGCGAAGCCGCCCATGGCCAGGGCCAGCTCGATCAAAAGGACGGCGCGCGGCGAAAGCTTCGCCGCCGCGCTGGAGGCTTGCGCCTGCATGGTCACCTCGTGGAAATGCGTTGCGTGTGGAGGATCGGCACCGCGCTGCAGGCGCGGCACACGAAGCCATGGGAGCGTTTTGTTGACGCGGAGTTTCCTCGGTGGCGTCGGCATGACGCGCTCGAGCGCCCCTGACGGCATCCGCCGAGCGGTTTCTGACCGATTCGACAGGCGGTATGGAGCCGCAAACTGTGACGCGGCGCAAGCTTGATTTGCGTCAGGGAAGGCGCCGGGCCCGCTTGCGTAAGGTGCCGCACAAGCTGGTCAGTCATGCAGTTGCCGGTTGCGACGGCGCAGGGATTTTACTTGCGGGGCGAGTCGACAGGGGCCTGCTGGCACAGCGTCACCCAGGGAGTGCGCCCCATGAAACTGCTTTTTCGTCCCGCCGAAGCGCTGATGAACCGCTTCAACTATCCCGTCAAGTTCGGCCTGCTCGGTTTACTGGTGTTCGTCGCCTTCGCCAGCCTGATGCTGACCGTGGTCGGCCAGCTGCAGCGCACCATCGAACGCTCCGCCGAGGAGCTGCAGGCTACCGCGCTGGCGCGCCCGGTGTTCCGGCTGGTCGAGCTGACCCAGCAGCATCGGGGGCTGTCGGCGATGCTGCTCGGAGGCAACCCGGCGGTGACGGCCAAACGCGCCGAGCGCGAGTCCGATGTCGAGGCGGCGCTGGCCGAGCTGAGCGGCGCGCTTCCCGCCGCACGGCAGCAGCTGCCGAGCTGGCAGGCGATTCGCCAGGGCTGGGGCGAGATCCGTCGCGACGGGCTCGGCTGGACGCAGGCGCGCAACATGCGTGCACACACCGAGCTGATCCAGAGCATGCTGCGGTTCAATACCGAACTGGCCGACGCCTACGGGCTGACCTTCGATCCGGAGGCGGAAAGCTATTACCTGATGGCTGCGGCGCTCGACGAGGTGCCCTACCTGATCGAGCGCATCGGGCGGCTGCGCGGCAGCGCCTCGGCGGCGCTGGCGCACGGCAGCATGGGCGACGAGCAGCGCGTCGGGCTGATCCTGCTGAGCGAGGAGATTCGCGGCGCGATGAGCGCCATGCAGATCAGCCTGGACAAGGTGATCGCCCAGCGCCCCGAACTGCGCGGCACGCTCGAGGCCGCCAGTACCCGGTTGCGTGAGCAGGCCGCCGGGCTCGACGAGGTGGTGCAGGGCATGGTGCAGCGCGGCGACTTCGCCCGCGTGAGCTCCGAACGCTTCTTCGCCATGGCCAGCGAGGCGATCGGTATCGGCTACCAGCAGATCCGCGAAACCCTGTTGCCGTCGCTCGACAGCCTGCTGAACCAGCGTATCGCCAAGGCGCAGCGGGTGCTGATGCTGAATGTCGCGGTGTCGCTGCTGGCCCTGCTGCTGATCGGCTACCTGTCGGCGGGTGCCTATTTTTCGGTGATGACCAGCGTGCGGCGCCTGCGCGAGGGCAGCGGGCGGCTCGCCGCTGGCGATCTGACTGCGCGCATCGAACTCGATACGCGTGACGAGCTGCGTCAGGTGGCGGCAAGTTTCAACGAGATGGCCGCCGCCATGCGCGGGCTGATCGGCAGCATCCGCGATAACTCCGATCACGTCGCCGATTCGGCGCGCAGCCTGGTCACTGCCTCCGGCCAGATCCACGTCGCCACGCAATGCCAGAGCGATGCCGCCTCGAGCATGGCGGCGGCGGTGGAGCAGATGACGGTGGGCATCGAGCACATCGCGCGCAATGCCGGCGAGGCCGATTCGCTTGCGCATCGCTCCGGCGAGCTGTCGCGCCAGGGCGGCGAGATCGTTGCCGCGGTGGTCGAGGAAATCCGCCAGATCGCCGCCTCGGTATCCGAATCGGCCCACACGGTGGCCGAGCTCGGCGAGCGTTCGGGGCAGATCTCGGCGATCGTGCAGGTGATCGGCGATATTGCCGCGCAGACCAACCTGCTGGCGCTCAACGCGGCCATCGAGGCCGCCCGCGCCGGCGAGCAGGGGCGCGGCTTCGCGGTGGTCGCCGACGAGGTGCGCAAGCTGGCCGAGCGCACCGCGCAGTCGACCCGCGAGATCGGCGAGATGGTCGCCGCCATCCAGCAGGGCACCTCCGGCGCGGTGCAGGGGATGGAACAGGGCGTCATCCGGGTCAACGAAGGCGTGGTGCGGGCCCAGCGCGCCGGCGAGGCAATGCACGGCATCCGCGAGGCGGCGAATCAGGTGCAGGGCACGGTCGCGGAGATTTCCCATGCGCTGCGCGAGCAGAGCGCGGCGTCCGCGGAGATCGCGCAAAAGGTTTCGATGATCGCCCAGATGGCCGAGGAGAATGGCAGCGCGGTCGGTAGCAACCACCAGACCGCCAGCCGCCTGAGCGACCTGGCCGGCACGCTTCTGGACAACGTCAGCCGCTTCAAGGCGGGCTGAGGCGCTCCTGTCGACGGTGCCTGCGGGCGTCGTCGGCAGGCGCTCACAGCGGCCAGACCCAGAGAATCGCCGGCACCGCGCAGAGCACCACGAGGATCGACAGCGGCAGCCCCAGCCGCCAGTAGTCGCCGAAGCGGTAGCCGCCCGGCGCCATGACCAGGGTGTTGGACTGATGCCCGATCGGCGTCAGGAAGGCACAGGAGGCGCCGATCGCCACCGCCATCAGGAATGGATCGACCGAGGCTTCCAGGCCGCGCGCCAGGCTGATCGCTACCGGCGCGGCGAGTACCGCCGCGGCTGCGTTGTTGACCACGTTGGAGATCAGCATCACCGCGACCATCAGCAGGGCCAGGGTGGCTGCCGCCGGCAGCGACTGGCCGAGGCCGAGCAGGGCGTCGGCGATCAGCTGCGAGCCGCCAGTGGTCTCCAGCGCCTCGCCGACCGGCAGCATCGCGGCCACCAGCACGATCACCGGCATGTCGATGCTTTCGTAGATGCGGCCCAGCGGAATCAGCCCGACGAGAATCATCACCAGCGCGCCGGTGACCAGGGCCACCGCGGCCGGTAGCAGGCCAAGGGCGATCACGCCTAGGGTGAGGGCAAAGATGGCGCTGGCCAGCAGCACATTGCGCGGCGTGGTGATACTCAGCCCGCGCGAGGCCAGGGGCAGGCAGCCGAGGCCGCTGAGGCTCGCCTGCAGCGCATTCTCGCGGGCCTGCACGAGCAGAATGTCGCCCGCGGCGAAGCGGATCTGGCCGAGCCGCTGGCGCAGCCGCTGCCCCTGGCGGGCGACGGCCAGCACGTTGACGCCGTGGCGCTCGCGCAGGTCGAGGCCGCTGGCCGTGGTGCCGACCAGCATCGAGCCGGGCGTGACGATGGCTTCGGCAAGCGTCAGTTCACCGTGCCGGTCCTTGGCCTTCTTTTCGCCCTGGCCCTGTTCGGCGGCCGGCTCGTCGTCGGGCTTGTCCTTCTGCCCGTCACTGTCGGCGGCCAGTTCGACGCCGGTCACGTCGAGCAGCGCCTTGAGGCTGTCCGAATCGGCTTCGACCAGGAGGATGTCCGCCTCGCGCAGCACCTCGTAGGTGGAAGGCATGCGCTGGCGCTCTTCGCCGCGGATCAGCGCGATGACCTGCACGTCGGCTTCGTCCCGTACCGCATTGATCAGGGCGTGCAGCGTGCGCCCGGCATATTTGCAGCCTTCCGGTACGCGCACTTCGGTGAGGTAGGCGCTGATCTCGAACAGGTCGCCGTTGCCTTCCTGCTCCTGCCGCCGGGGCACCAGCCGCCAGCCGAGCAGGGCGATGAAAACGACCCCGGCGAGCGTCACCGCGGCGCCTACCGGGAGAAAGTCGAACATGCCGAAGGGCGCCTCGCCGGCTTCGGCACGATAGCCGGCGATGATCAGGTTCGGCGGCGTGCCGATCAGCGTGAGCATGCCGCCGAGCAGCGAACCGAAGGCCAACGGCATGAGCAGGTAGGAAGGTGAGCGCCCGCTCTGGCGCGACATCCAGATCGCCACCGGCATGAAAAGGGCCAGGGCGCCGACGTTGTTCATAAAACCGGAGCTCAGCGCGACGATGCCGGTCAGCGCCGCCACCTGCGCCCAGGGGCGCTCGCCGACCTGCATCAGTCTGCGCGCGACGCTGTCGACCACCCCGGCGTTGAGCAGGCCGCGGCTCAGGACCAGCACGGCGGCCACCGAAATCACCGCCGGGTGGGCGAGCCCGGCGAAAACCTCCCCGGCCGGCACCACGCCGCTCTGGGCGCAGGCGAGCAGGGCGCCGAGCGCGACCAGGTCGTACCGCCAGCGATTCCAGATGAACAGCACCAGCGTCGCCGCCAGCACACCAAAGACGATCAGCTGGTCGCCGGTCATGGGTGTCTCTCCGTGGGCCGCAGGACGGCGCGGCGTATCGGCGCCGTCCGGGCGGTAATGTCGATGTGATTGGAACGGGGCAGCCTGCCGAGTGGCAGGTTGCCATAACAGACCCGCTGCCGACGCGCAAGGTGCCAGGTTTTGCCGGGCAGGTCACCGCCGTGGCGGGCCATTCCCTTCCGCGCGCAGGCGGGCTATAAGCCTGGCCATGAACAAGCCGCTACTGCTTCAGCAGATCATCGCCACGCTCGAGGCCGACCGCGAAGTCGCCCGCGCCGTGCTGGCCGCGACCCATGAGGCCGCCACCCACGCCGAGAGCAAGGCCGAGAACAAGTACGACACCCGTGGCCTGGAAGCGGCCTACCTGGCCGACGGCCAGCGCCGCAGGCTGCACGAGATCGAGACCGCACTGGCGGCCTATCGCAAGCTGCAGCCGGGCGCTGCCGACGAAGGCCGCGTGCGGGTCGGCGCGCTGCTCTGCCTCGAGCACGACGCCGGGGAACGCTGGTTCTTCCTCGGCCCCGACGGCGCCGGGCTGAAGCTGCGGCATGAGGGCCAGGAGATACTGGTGATCTCGCCGCGCTCGCCGTTGGGTCAGGCACTGCTCGGGCGCCAGGAGGGCGACGAGGTGGAGCTGCGCGTCAACGGCCGGCTGCAGCGCTACGAGGTGCTGGAAGTTCGCTAGGGCGGGCGCCGCTCAGGCGCGTTCGGCGAACCGCTGCACCACCAGGCTGCCGGTGATATCGCCCTGCACGTTCACCGCCGTGCGGACGGTGTCGAGCAGGCGGTCGATCGGCAGCAGGATGGCGATCGCCTCGGCCGGCAGGCCGACCGCCTGCAGCACCATGACCATAGTCACCATGCCGGCGCTGGGGATTCCCGGTGCGCCGGTCGAGGCGATCATCGCAGTGAAGAACACCACCGCCTGCTGCCCCAGGCTCAGCTCGACGCCCACCAGGTTGGCGACGAACAGCGCGGCGGCCGCCTCGTAGAGCGCGGTGCCGTCCATGTTCATGGTTGCGCCCAGCGGCAGGACGAAGCCGGCATAGCGCTTGTCGACCTTGAGGTTATCCTCGGCGCAGCGGATCGAGACCGGCAACGTCGCCGAACTCGAGCTGGTGGCGAAGGCGGTGATCACTGCATCGCGCGCGCCACGCCAGAACCACAGCGGCGAGCGGCCGGTGGTCAGGTAGAGGATCAGCGGCAGCACCACCGCGCCATGGAACAATGTGGTGCCGAACACCAGCACGATGAAGCCGCCGACCGCCGAGAGCAGCGCGACGTCCTGCTCGGCCACCAGGCGGATCAGCAGCGCGAGAATGCCCAGCGGCGCCAGGCGCATGATCCAGCCGACGATGCGCAGCAGCATTTCGAGAAACTCCTGCAGCACCTGCAGGATGTTGCGGTAGCGCTCGCCGCCGGCGACCAGGGCAACGCCAACGAACAGGGCGAACACCACGACGGCCAGCACGCTGCCTTCGGCAAAGGCGGTGAAGGGGTTCTGGAACAGGTTGGCGAAGAAGTGCTGGAAGAACTCCGGCAGGGTCAGCTGGCGTGCCTCGAAAGCCGCCATCTGCTCAGCGAACAGGTCAAGCGACAGGCCAGCTCCGGGCTTGAAGAGGTTTGCCGCAGTCAGCGAGACGAGCATCGCCGCGCCGGTGGTCAGGGTGAAGTAGAGCAGGGCGGTGATCCACACCCGGTGCACCTGGTGGTGCTGTTGCAGGCTGGCCACGCCCACCGCGATGGAGGTGAACACCAGCGGGATCAGCACCATCTTCAGCATGCCGATGAAGACGCTGGAAACCAGCCCGGCGGCGTACAGGGTGCCCTCGCGTAGCGCAGCGTCCTCAGGCAGCGCACCGGTCAGCCAGCCGAGCAGCAGGCCGAGACAGGCGGCGACGAGAATTTGCACGTTAAGGCTGGGCATAGTGGAGTCCTTGTCGTTTTTGCATTCGTGCTGCTGAGCAGACCGGCCGTGCCGCGGTCGGGTTCGCCAGCAGGCAGCATGATAGCCGTCTCAATCACGGCGTTGGCATGCCCGGGCGAGGCGGGCTGCCCGCTGCGGCGGACGAAAAAGGCCCGGCGGGTTTCCCTGCCGGGCCTGTCTGGCATCGTGCTGGCCGCCGCCTCAGCGCTCGGCGTCCGCGGTGCGCCTGAGCAGGACGCCGACTACCCGGCGATCCTTCACCTCGGTCACGTGCAGGCGCCAGTCGGCATGCTCGAGACGGTCGCCGATCACCGGCAGGCGGTCGAGCAGGCTCATCACCAGGCCGGCCAGGGTCTGGTAATCGTCGCTAGCGGTCGCCCGGAAGCCCAGCCGTTCGCGCAACACGGCGAGGTTGACGGCGCCATTGACGCGGTAGCCGCCCTCGACGGGTTCGATGTCCGGGCCGTCCATTTCGCTGGCGTCCGGCAGCTCGCCGGCAATGGCCTCGAGAATGTCGGTCAGGGTCACCAGCCCCTCGAAACCACCGAACTCGTTGACGATGAACGCCACGTGCGTAGAGGCCTGGCGCATCTGCTCCAGGGCACTGAGCACGGTGCAGCTTTCCGGCAGGTTGATCGGCGTGCGTACCAGCGGTTCGATCTGCGGCAGTTGGCCGTCGAGCAGGCCGCGCAGCAGCTCCTTCTTGTGCACGTAGCCAAGCGGCTCGTCCGGGGTGGCATCACGAAACACCACCAGGCGCGAGTGCGGCGAGTTGAGCAATGCCTGGTGAACCCGCTCGGCGCTGTCGTCGAGGCTGAAGCGGTCGACCTGCATGCGGTCGGTCATCACCGTGCGGATCGACTGCTCGGCCAGGCTCAGCACGCCGCTGATCATCACCCGCTCGCGGCGGTTGAACGGCGTGCCCCCATCGCCGCCAGGCTCGATCAGGTCGGCGATCTCGTCGTCCACTTCGTCGGCCGCCAGCTTGCCGCCCAGCAGACGCAGCACAGCGTGAGCGGTGCGTTCGCGCAGCGGGCGGGTGCCCTGCAGGCTGCGCTTGCGCCGCGAGCGTGCCAGCTGGTTGAAGAACTCGATGGCGATGGAGAAGCCAATGGCCGCGTACAGGTAACCCTTGGGGATGTGATAGCCCAGGCCTTCGGCCGTGAGGCTGAAGCCGATCATCATCAGAAAGCCCAGGCAGAGCATGATCACCGTTGGCCGCGCATTGACGAAGGCGGTCAGCGGCTTGCTCGCCAGCAGCATCAGCGTCATGGAGATGACCACGGCGATCATCATCACCGCCAAGTGTTCGACCATGCCGACGGCGGTGATCACCGCATCCAGCGAGAACACCGCGTCGAGCACGATGATCTGCGCCACCACCGGCCAGAAGCGTGCATAGGTCCGGCTGCCGCTGTGCTGATGGCTGCGTCCTTCCAGCCGCTCGTGCAGTTCCAGGGTCGCCTTGGTCAGCAGGAACAGGCCGCCGCCGAGCATGATCAGGTCGCGGCCGGAAAAAGGCTTGCCGAAGAGTTCGACCAGCGGTTCGGTGAGCGTCACCAGCCAGGCGATGCTCGCCAGCAGACACAGACGCATGACCAGCGCCAGGCTCAGGCCGATGACCCGTGCGCGGTCGCGCTGTTCCGGCGGCAGTTTGTCGGCGAGGATGGCGATGAACACCAGGTTGTCGATGCCCAGGACGATTTCCAGGACGATGAGCGTGAGCAGGCCCAGCCAGGCCGTGGGGTCAGCAATCCATTCCATGGCCGGTGTCTCGTCTGTTCAGGGCAGGGCGCGCGTGCTGGCACGGCAGGGAGGTGTGGCGGCAGCGCAGGGACGGCTGGCCACCGGGAGCCGCGTTCGCCAGGGCCGGCGAACGCGGCGGGGTACAGGGGATGTTCATGGAGTCCTTTGAGAGTTGAAAGACGCCGCCAGCTTAAGCACCGATGTGGCCGGCGTCAGCGCGGGATTGGTTACCGGGATTTTCAATGCTTGGCTGTCTCTGCCCCGGGGTCTCGGATAGCCTTGGGGCAGATCGTGGAGGGCTAGCCGATGAGCAGCATCGACCAGGACATCGAGCGCCGGATCGCGCAGCAGGTCGCCGACTGGCAGCGTGGTGTCCGTAGCCGCGGCGCGCCGCTGGAAATCGACAGTGCCTGGCTGCAGACGCCGCCCGGCCTGCGGCTGCCGTTTCAGGTGCTCAAGAGTGCCGGCATCCCGCCGCGCGAAGTCGAATTGCTCGCTGAGCGTGCTCGCCTGCGCGAACGGCTTGAGCAATGCGCGGAGGGCGTCGAGCGGGAAGGGCTGCGCCAGCGGCTCGGCGAGCTCGAGCAACACCTGGCGTTTCGCCTGGAGGCGCTGGCGCGTTTGGGCAAGACTTGAACGAAAGACATCACGGGAGGAGACATCGGTGGCTACGGCACGGATAGGTTTCGTATCGGCCGCCCTGCTGGCGGCAGCGGTGGCGTTTGCCGGCTGGTCGGTTGGGCAGGGCGTGGAGCGGTTCCGCATGGCCGACCGTTCGGTGACGGTCAAGGGCCTGGCGGAGATGGACGTCAAGAGCGACTTCGCCATCTGGACCCTGGGCTTTCGCCGCGCAGGCAACGAGTTCGCCGAGGTACAGCGGCGGCTGGCCGAAGACCGCGAGCAGGTGGTGGCGTTCCTGCGTGAGCAGGGGTTCGCCGCGGCAGAGATCGAGGTCCGCCCGCTACAGGTGCAGGACCTGCTGGCGCGCGAATGGGGGGCGCAGGACGTGGCGCTGCGCTTCAACGGCCAGGGCCAGGTCGTGGTCAAGACCGAGCGGGTCGAAGCGGTGGCGCAGGCGGCGAATGCGGTCGATCCGCTGATTCTCGCTGGCGTGCAGCTGGATACCGAGGCCAACGGTCAGGTCGGACCGCGCTATCAACTGCGCGGCTTCAACGAACTCAAGCCGGTGCTGCTCGAGCAGGCGACCGGAAATGCGCGCGAGCAGGCCACGCGCTTCGCCGCTGATGCAGGCGCCAGGCTGGGGCAGCTGAAGAATGCGAACCAGGGCGTGATCCGGGTGATCGATGACGACGGCAGCGACATGGAGACCGGCCGAACCATCGGCAAACGCCTGCGCGTGGTCAGTACCTTCGAATACGCGCTGGATTGAGCGACGTTTCGGATCGCCGGCCGGCGGCATTATGCCGCATGCTGGCAATCGGCTATATTTTCGCTTTCCCTGACTGCGCAGCAGGTGCCCGGTGTTCAGCCCGTCGTCCAAAGGCTCCGCTTCCGGTTCGTCCGTTTCCCAGCGGGCGTTCTTTCCGCGCTTCATCGGCCTGGGCGTCGGCTTCTTCTGCGTCGCCGCGGTATTCGCCGAGGCGCCGGGCACACCGCTCTGGCTGTGGTCGCTGCTGATCGCCTTCTGCTACCTGTGGCCGGTGCTGGCCTTGTGGATCGGCCGCCGCTCGGCAGACCCGATGAAGGCCGAGCGCCGCCACGTGCTGTTCGATTCGGTGATGGGCGGCTTCTGGATCGCGGCGATCGACTTCAACACCCTGCCGACAGTGGTGATGTTCTCGATGCTGGCCATGAACAATTCGGCCGCCGGCGGCGCGCGGTTCGTCGCCCGCGGACTGCTGGCCCAGGCCGGCGGGATGCTGTTGGCATTCGCGCTGCTGGGCTTCGGCTTTGCGCCGCACACCAGCCAGCTGCAGATCTACGCCTGTATTCCCATGCTGGTGGTTCATCCACTGGTTATCGGCACGGTGCTCTACCGTCTGGCGATGCAACTGGCGCAGCACAAGCAGAGCCTGCGTGAGCTGAGCCGGATCGATGGGCTGACTGGCCTGTTCAACCGGCGCTATTGGGACGACCTGCTGCGTCTGGAGTTCGCCCAGCGTCAGGCCGATGGAGGCGCTGCGAGCCTGGCACTGATCGACGTCGATCACTTCAAGGGCATCAACGACCGCCACGGGCATGTGCTCGGCGACCTTGTCCTGCGCCAGGTCGGCCAGTGCATCGAGCGCAACCTGCGTGCAGCGGACCTGCCGGCGCGCTACGGCGGCGACGAATTCTGCATTCTGCTGCCCGGCGTGACCGCCGATCAGGCAGTGGAAATCCTGGCGCGGCTGCGCCACGAAATCGCCGCGCTGGCGTTCGCCTCCGCGCCGCAGCTGTCGGCCAGCCTCAGCGTGGGTGTGGCCGCGTTCGACCCCAGCATGGGTTCGGCGACGGACTGGCTCGAAGCGGCCGACCGGGCGCTGTATTCGGCGAAACACCAGGGTCGCGACCGGATCTGCGTCGAGCGCGCACTGCTATTGCCCGAAGCATTGCCGACGGCCTGCTGAACGCCGCTCAGCGCACTTCGCCCAGGCGGGCAAGCAGCGCCTGGGTATCGACCGCACCCATCATCCTGGCCGCCAACAGTGGCGTCGCGCCGCCGGCGTCCCGGGCCTGCGGATCAGCGCCACGGACCAGCAACCGCTCGACGATTGCGCTGCGGTTGAACATCGCGGCGATCATCAGCGCGGTGCGTCCGTCGGGCGAGGCGCCCTCAACATCGGCGCCGTGGTCGAGCAGCAGTTCGATCATCGGCAGATCGCCTTTGAAGGCCGCACCGGCCAGCGGCGTTTGCCCCCGGGCGTTACGCAGCTCGGCATCCGCGCCGCGTTCGAGCAGCAGCCGCGCGGTGTCGAGGTGGCCGTGATAGCTGGCCAGCATCAGCAGGCTGTCACCGGCATGGTTGCGCAGATTGGCTGGCAGGCCGCCGGCGAGCAGCTCACCAAGGCTCGCGCTGTCGCCCGTACGGGCGTAGTCGAACACCCGGGCAGCAAATGCAAGGGTGGCATCGTCGAGTATCGGGGTTGGCTGGGTCGGTTCGGGCATCGCGCGTTCCTGGTCTGCAGAGGCAATGCGGGGATTCTCGCAGAGCCTTCGCGGCAGGCCAGTTCATGCTCGCTATGCGTTCGATAGGGCAGCTGCATCGTGGCAGCATGCCGGGTACGACTGTGGCAGTATGCGCGCTCTGCAGGCGGGGGAAGAGGCGACATGAAGGCCGAAGACCTTGAACGGCTGGTCACCCAGGCCATGCCGTTCGGCAAGTACAAGGGGCGGGTCATCGCCGATCTGCCAGGGCATTACCTGAACTGGTTCGCCCGCGTCGGTTTTCCTCCCGGCGACATCGGACGGCTCCTGGCCTTGATGCAGGAGATCGACCACAACGGGCTCAAACCCTTGCTCGAGCCGCTGCGTCGGCGCTGATCACGGCTGCTGCGCCTTGGCGGCTTCCAGCGCCGGGGCGGCGTAGATGCCGATCTCCACAGCCAGTTGCAGGGCGCGCTCGAGATCCTGGCGGTAGACCAGCACCGCTTGCAGCTCGTCATCCAGCGGTTCGCTGAAATCCACCAGCACGTAGCCGCCTTTCTCCGGGTAGAGGCTGCCGAGCTGGACCTGGATACGGTTCAGCGCTTTCAGTGGTTCGGTTTTCGCCAGCTGCTTGGGTTTGAGAACGAACGCGACGCTCGGGCCGAACGAGGCGACGACCTGGGCGAACAGCTGCTCGTAATCGTCGGCCTGGAACAGCACGGTATCGGGCAGGCTGCCGACCACGACCCACTCGCCCAGCGGAATCGGAAAACTGTCGTCGTAGTTGACATCCGGGTTGGCCGCCAGAAACGCGGCCGGGTCGGCGTAGGCCTGGGCGGCCTCGTCGGCGATACGCTGGATCTCGGCTTCGGTCATGCAGCCGGAGCTGATCAGGCGGATCAGCTCTGCCAGTTGTTCGTTCATTGCGGGCTCCTGTGCTCGGGGCGCGCAGCATAGCGCAAGGCAGGTGGACACGCGGCAAACCGTTTGCAGATGCCCCGTGGGGTATGTAAGCGCTTTTTTTAGAACGGAAAGTTCTATCGTTATTCGTTTTCTTCCTGGGGCCGGTTCTTCGTGCTACCTTCGCCAAAGCTGCGACAAGTGGACGCAGGCCTGCGAGCCGTCTGCCGATGGGCAGCGACTGCCAATAACTCGAAACAAGCTGATGAGGTCTCTCATGAGAATCACCGAAAGCCTCCTGGCTGGGACCTGCGCATTGCTGCTGGCAATGCAGGCCCAGGCAGCCGACGGGCAGAAGATCTATGCGCAGGGAGGCGCCAATCCGGCCGCCATGGCATGCGCCACCTGCCACGGGCCGAATGCGGAGGGCATGGCGGCCGGTGGCTTCCCGCGGCTGGCGGGTCTGCCGGCCGGCTATCTGCAAAAGCAACTGGAGGATTTCCGCAGCGGTGCGCGCAGCAACCCGATCATGCAGCCGATCGCGGCAGCGCTGAGCGCGGAGGAAATGCAGGCGGTGAGCCAGACCCTGGCCGCCAAGCCGGCCGTTGCGCCTGCCCAGGCGAGCCGCGCCGATGCCGCCGAGGGTGTCGGTGCGCGCCTGGCCCTGCGCGGAGCCTGGGAGCGCAACATCCCCGAGTGCGTGTCCTGCCACGGTCCGGGCGGCAGTGGGGTCGGTGACAGCTTCCCAGCGCTGAACGGCCAGTCGGCGGCCTATCTGAGCGCGCAGCTCAACGCCTGGCGGCAGGGGACGCGCAAGAACGATCCGAACGACCTGATGGGGCATGTCGCCCGCTCGCTGACCGATGCGGAAGTCACCGCCGTATCGGAATACTTCGCCAACCTCAGCCAGTAGGAGCCGACGACCATGAAACGCTTCACTCCCGCACTGCTGGCATTGTCGGTTGCCGTGCCGGCCATCGCCGCAGACATCAAGATGGACGACCAGTCCCAGCTCACGCCCAAGGCCACCGGCCAGGTTGGTTTCCAGCCGCCATTGGAAGGCGATCTGCCGGACAATGCGTACGGCAAGCTGGTCCAGGAAGGCCGGGCCATCTTCGTCGACACGCAGAAATATGCCGCCGACTACGTGGGCAACGGCATGAACTGCACCAACTGCCACCTCGATCAGGGCCGCAAGGCCAACTCGGCGCCGCTCTGGGGCGCCTATCCGATGTATCCGGCGTATCGAAAGAAGAACAACAAGGTCAACAGCTACGCCGAGCGGGTGCAGGGCTGCTTCCAGTTCAGCATGAACGGCAAGCCGCCAGCCGCCGACAGCCACGTGATCAACGCCCTGACGGCCTACTCCTACTGGTTGTCGACTGGCGCACCGACCGGCCAGGAGCTGCCCGGCCGGGCCTATCCGGAGGTGCCGCAACCCAAGGGCGGCTACGACATCGCCAAGGGCCGCGAGGTCTATGCGGCGCAGTGCGCGGTCTGCCACGGCGACGACGGCCAGGGCCAGAAGGCCGGTGACGGCTATGTATTCCCGCCGCTGTGGGGCCGCGACTCGTTCAACTGGGGCGCCGGCATGCACCGGATCAACACCGCGGCGGCCTTCATCAAGGAAAACATGCCGCTCGGCAAGGGCCGCACGCTGAGCGACGATGAGGCGTGGAACGTCGCTGCCTTCATGAACAGCCACGAGCGCCCGCAGGACCCGCGCCTGATCGATGGCTCGATCGCCAAGACGCGCGAAAAATACCATGCCAACGATGGCGTCAATCTCTACGGCATGGAGGTGAACGGCGTGCTGCTCGGCCAGGGCATCAAGTGACCCCTGGCCAATAGCCTGCCAAACCGGGAGCGTCGTTCGACGCTCCTTTCATTTTCAGACCGCCCGGTCACCATTCGTCGTGAGAAAACCCTCAGCAAAGCGTGCAAGGTTGCGGTTTCTTTACGATTTTCATGCACAATAGCCACCACAACAGGCGCATGCATGAACCCCGTCGGCCGCGCGGCCGCGCCGTTCCGGCGTCACTACGATCAGCCAATTCCAGAGGAGCGACCGTGTACGACGTCGTGATCAGCGGTACCGGCCTTTACACCCCTGCCCACAGCATTTCCAACGAAGAGCTGGTGGCCTCCTTCAACACCTTCGTCCAGCGTCACAATGCCGAGAACGCCGCGGCCATCGAGGCCGGCGAGATGCAGCCGCTGGCCGAGTCGAGCGCGGCCTTCATCGAGAAAGCCTCAGGCATCAAAAGCCGCTTCGTCACTGACAAGGACGGCATTCTCGACCCTCAGCGCATGGTTCCGCGCATCGCCGAGCGCAGCAACGACCAGTGGTCGATCCTCTGCGAGATGTCGGTCAAGGCCGCCGAGCAGGCGCTGGCCCGCGCCGGCAAGACCGCGGCGGATATCGACGGGGTGATCGTCGCCTGCTCGAACCTGCAGCGCGCCTATCCGGCGATCGCCATCGAGGTGCAGGCGGCGCTGGGGATCAAGGGCTTCGGCTTCGACATGAACGTCGCCTGCTCCTCGGCGACATTCGGTATCCAGAACGCCGCCAACAGCATTCGCCTGGGGCAGGCGCGCGCGGTGCTGATGGTCAATCCGGAGATCTGCACCGGGCACATGAACTTCCGTGATCGCGACAGCCACTTCATCTTTGGTGACGCCTGTACCGCCGTCGTGCTCGAGCGCGCTGACCTGGCGACGTCGCCTTACCAGTGGGAAGTGCTCAGCAGCAAGCTGGCGACCGAGTTCTCCAACAACATCCGCAACAACTTCGGCTTTCTCAACCGCGCCGCAGAGGAACACAAGGACGACCCGGACAAGCTGTTCATCCAAGAAGGCCGCAAGGTGTTCAAGGAAGTCTGCCCGATGGTGGCCGAGCTGATCGGTGAGCACCTGGCCGAGAACGGCCTGCCGGTCGAGTCGGTCAAGCGCTTCTGGCTGCATCAGGCCAACCTGAACATGAACCAGCTGATCGTACGCCGCCTGCTCGGCCGCGATGCGACGGCCGATGAAGCGCCGGTGATCCTCGATACCTACGCCAACACCAGTTCGGCGGGCTCGGTGATCGCCTTCCACAAACACCAGGACGACCTGCCGGTCGGCTCCGTCGGTGTGCTGAGCTCCTTCGGTGCCGGTTATTCGATCGGCAGCGTCATTTTGCGCAAGCGCTGATCAGGCGACTGACGGCGGCTCAGACCGCCGTCAACTCACGCATCCGCGCCAGCACGGCGTTCATGCCGTTACTGCGCGAAGGCGACAGTTGGCGACCGAGGCCGAGCCGATCGAACCAGTCGGACACATCCACCGCCTCCAGCTGGGCGGCCTCCAGTCCGTTGACCCGGTCCAGCAGCACGGCCAGCAGGCCGCGCAGCAACCGTGCATCGCTGGTCGCGCGGAACTGCCAGCATCCTTCATGCCGTTCGCCGACCAGCCAGACCTGGCTTTCGCAGCCAGCCACCCGGTTGGCTTCGCTGCGCTCGTCATCCGTCAGCGGCGCCAGGCGTTCGCCACGCTGCATCAGCAGACGGGCACGCTGTTCCCAGCTGCCGGCCTGGGCGAAGTCGGCGAGGGTTTCCCTGGCGGCGGCGGGCAATTCGTTCATCGGAGCAGCTCCAGGGCGGCATCCAGCGCCGTGAACAGGCGCTGCAGATCGCTCTCGTCGTTGTACAGACCAAGGGACGCGCGGATCGCACCGCCGAGCCCGAGCGTCTTCATCAGCGGCATGGCGCAGTGGTTGCCGCTGCGCACCGCGATGCCCTGCTCGACGAGCAGGTGCGACAGGTCGGCATGGTGCACCCCCTCGACCACGAAGCTGGCCAGAGCCACCTGGGGCGAGCCGAGCAGGCGTACCCCGCGACGGGCACGCAAGCCGTCGAGCAGCTTGTGGTGAAGGGTCTGCTCATGGCTCTGCACGGCGTGGGCGTCCAGCCCGGCGAGGTAATCGAGGCTGGCGCCCAGGGCGATGACGCCGGCGATGGGCGGCGTGCCGGCCTCGAAACCCAGCGGTGCGGCGTGGAATTCGGCCTGTTCGAAATCGGCGACGCGCACCATCTCGCCGCCGAACTGCCAGTGACGAAGCTGTAGCAGCGCCTCGCCGCGGCCAAACAGGGCGCCGACCCCGTCAGGGCCGTACAGCTTGTGTGCGGAAAGCACGTAGAAGTCGCAGGCGAGCGTCTGCAGGTCATGCCGACCGTGGACCACGCCCTGCGCGCCATCGACCACGCTCAGCGCACCGTTCCGGCGCGCCAGTTCGAGCAGCGGTTGCAGCGGCTGCCAACTGCCGAGCACGTTGGACAGCTGGCTGACCGCCAACAGGCGTGTGCGTGGGCCAATCAGCCGCTGTGCGGCGTCCAGGTCGATCCGGCCGTCGGTGTCGAGTGGCAGCACCACGAGCTTCGCCCCGCGGCGCAGCGCCAACTGCTGCCAGGGCAGCAGATTGGCATGGTGCTCCAGGGCGCTGATGACGATTTCGTCGCCGGCGCCGATCAGGTGCTCCAGGCCATAGGCGAGCAGGTTGAGCGCCTCGGTGGCGCCGCGGGTGAAGACGATCTCGGTCGGGCTGCTGGCATTCAGCCATTTGGCGACCTTGATACGGCTAGCCTCGAAGGCGCGGGTCGCGCGCTCGGCGGGCTGGTGCTGGGCACGGTGAACGTTGGCGGCACCGCAGGTGTAGTAGCCGGCCAGCGCGTCGATCATCGCTTGCGGCTTCTGCGCCGTGGCGGCGCTGTCCAGGTAGACCTGGCCCTGCGCCTCCAGAACGGAGAGGGCGGGAAAGTCGGCGCGCCAGGGGGATAGCAGCATTGCGTCAGGGCCTAAGGGCGGGGCGCTGGAAGCCACGCGGCTTCGATCATCTCCAGCGCCTGGCCGCCTGGCTTCCTGCGTCGGTTTAGTTGTGCGCGTGCAGCGCTTCGTTCAGTTCGATCGCCGACTTGTGCGTCTTGCACTCCACCGCCCCGGTCTGCGAATTGCGGCGGAACAGCAGGTCGCTCTGCCCGGCCAGCTCGCGCGCCTTGACCACCTTGACCAGCTGGCCGCTCTCGTCGAGCAGGCTGACCTTGGTGCCGGCGGTGATGTACAGCCCGGATTCGACGGTGTTGCGGTCGCCCAGCGGGATGCCGATGCCGGCGTTGGCGCCGATCAGGCAGTTCTCGCCCACCGAGATGACGATGTTGCCGCCGCCGGACAGGGTGCCCATGGTCGAGCAGCCACCGCCCAGGTCCGAGCCCTTGCCGACGAACACGCCGGCCGAAACGCGCCCTTCGATCATGCCGGGGCCGGCGGTGCCAGCGTTGAAGTTGACGAAGCCCTCATGCATCACCGTGGTGCCTTCACCGATGTAGGCGCCGAGGCGAATGCGCGCGCTGTCGGCGATGCGCACACCGGCCGGCACCACGTAGTCGGTCATCTTCGGGAACTTGTCCACGGAGAACACTTCGAGCAGCTCGCCCTTCAGGCGTGCCTCGAGCTGGCGCTCCGGCAGCTCGGCCAGGTCGATGGCGCCCTGGCTGGTCCAGGCGACGTTCGGCAGCAGCGGGAAGATGCCGGTGAGGTTCAGACCGTGCGGCTGGACCAGGCGATGAGACAGCAGGTGCAGCTTGAGATAGGCCTCGGGCGTGGAGCTCAGGGCGGCATCCTGCTCGAGCAGGGTCACGACCAGCGGCCGCTGGGCCTCGGCCAGACGGGTGAGCAGGGCGTGCTGGGCGCTGCAGATCGGCTTGAGTGCGTCGGCCAACTGCGCAGCCTGGTTGATCGTGATGGCGATCGCCTGGTTACCGCCCTGATAGCCCAGCAGTGGGGCGATGGCCTGTACCAGCTCGGCCTGGGGATTGAGCAGCGGCTGGGCATAGAAGACTTCCAGCCAGGCACCTTCGCGGTTCTGGGTGCCGACACCAAAGGCCAGGCTGAAGAGGGAAGTGGTCATGCGATTGTCCTTGTCATGGCGTGCCAACGGGCACGCGGGGTCAGTTCGAGGTGGCCAGTGCGGCCGCGTAGAGGTCAGGTTTGAAGCCCACCAGGGTCCGGTCACCGAGATCGAGTACCGGCCGCTTGATCATCGAGGGCTGTGCCAGCATCAGCTCGATGGCGCGGGCCTGATCGAGATCGGCCTTCTGCGCTTCGTCGAGCTTGCGGAACGTGGTGCCTGCTCGGTTGAGAACCGTCTGCCAGCCGTGCTCTTCGCACCAGGCCTGCAGGTGTGCCCGGTCGATGCCGGCGCTCTTGTAGTCATGGAAGCTATAGTCGACTCCATGCTCGTCGAGCCAGCTGCGCGCCTTTTTCATGGTGTCGCACGCCTTGATTCCGAACAGCTTGACGGGTCCTGACATGGACGAACTCCAACTCCTGAAAAACCGGGTCGGCGATTATGCCATGCCTGTGCCGAACTGTCGGCTGCGGGCCGGTGCCGCGCCTCAGCGACCGGCCTCGCCGAGCATCTGGTCGAGGGCTTCGACATCTGCTGGGCGGACCACTCGGGCGAGCTCGACGCCGTGCTCGAGCAGGATGTAGGTCGGCCAGAGCTTGACGCGAAAGGAGCGCCCCAGCGGCCGCCCCGGTCCGTCCTCGATCTTCAGGTGGCGCAGGTTGTCCCGCCCGGCCATCGCCTGGGCCAGGAGCGGCTGTGCCGCGCGGCAATGGCCGCACCAGGGCGCGCCGAATTCAAGCAGTGTCGGTCCGTCCAGCAGATCGACGTCGGTGCGGCTCGGCTCGGTCAGGGCGTAGGTATCGGTCAGGGCCATCGGCGGGTCTCCGGTGCGGGCTCGTATTGTTGAGAACCTGTCCAGGCGCCGCGGTTCGCGGGCACGCCGAGCGTTTGCGCAGGTTCCGTTGTCCATCGGTTATCTGAAGTGAAGACGAGGTAGACCATGGCACGTAAACATTTCGAGCATTACGAGGCAATCTCCTCGGCGGTTCCGGCCGGCGATGCGTTCGAGGCGGTCATTGCGATCAAGCGTCGCGACAGCGAAGAGCAGGCCACCGTCTTCCGCCTTACCGAGGGCCGTACCTACGACCTGGCCTCCGAAGCCGACGCGGTCGCCGAGGCGGCGCTGACCAAGGTTCGCGAGGTCAGCGAAGACGGTGAGCTAATCTGGGAAGAGAACGCCATCTGAGACAAGAGGAGGCGAGCGATGAGCGAGCATGACAAGTCATCGGCGGATGTGCTCTATCCACAGCGGCCCCAGCGCGAGGAACCGAGCAAGCCCGATGTCCCCGAGCACATGAAGCCGGAGAACGTCGAGCGCCTGCGCAACTACAACAAGGACGGCATTCCGCCGGGGGTCGCCTGATCGGCGGCCGGCTGCCCGGCCGCGATCGGCTTAGAGACGCTCGATAAAAGCGCGGATGCGCTCGGCGCCTTCGATGCACTCGGCCAGTGGCGCGACCAATGCCATGCGCACGCGATCGGCGCCCGGATTGAGGCCTTCCACCTCGCGCGACAGATAGGAGCCTGGCACCACAGTGACGTGCTCCTGTTCGAACAGCTCCCGGGTGAAGCGCTGGTCATCGATTGGTGTCTTTGGCCACAGGTAGAAGCCGCCGTCGGGACGGGCCACGTCGAGGACCGGCTCGAGAATCTGCAACACCGCCTCGAACTTGGCGCGATACAGCTCACGGTTGGCGCGCACGTGGATCTCATCGTTCCAGGCGGCGGCGCTGGCCAACTGCACGTGAACCGGCATGGCGCAACCGTGATAGGTGCGATAGAGCAGGAAAGCCTTGAGGATGTCGGCGTCGCCGGCAACGAAACCGGAGCGCAGGCCCGGCAGGTTCGAGCGCTTGGACAGGCTATGGAACACCACGCAGCGCTTGAAGTCGTGCCGGCCGAGCGCGGCGCAGGCGCTGAGCAGGCCGGCCGGCGGGTTGGCTTCGTCGAAATAAAGCTCGCTGTAGCATTCGTCTGCGGCGATGACGAACTCGTGCTCATCGGCCAGGGCGATCAGCCGCTTCAGCGTCTCCAGCGGGACCAGCGCCCCGGTCGGATTGCCGGGCGAGCAGAGGAACAGGATCTGGCAGCGCTGCCAGACGTCAGTCGGCACCGCGTCGAAATCCGGGTTGAAACCGTTCTCAGCCAGGCAGGGCAGGTAGTGCGGCTGCGCACCGGCCAGCAGCGCTGCGCCTTCGTAGATCTGATAGAACGGGTTCGGGCTGACGACCAGACCTTCGTCCGCGCGGTTGACCACGGCCTGGGTGAAGGAAAACAGCGCCTCGCGCGTACCGTTGACCGGCAGCACCTGGCGTGCCGGATCGACCGCGCCGGCGGCTAGGCCGAAGCGGCGCTCGGCCCAGCCGGCGATCGCTTCGCGCAGGGCGGGCAGGCCCAGCGTGGTCGGGTAGACCGCCAGCTGCTCGAGATTGTCGGCCAGCGCGCGGGCGACGAACTCCGGCGAACGGTGCTTGGGTTCGCCAATGGACAGGGCGATGGGACGCTTGTCCGCTGGAGGCTGGGCACCGGCCAGTAGCGCGCGCAATTTCTCGAACGGGTAGGGTTGCAGCAGATTCAGGGCGTCGTTCATGGTCGCTCGTGGGCAGAGGTCGAAGCGTTTCGCTTCGCTGGAAATCAGTGGTTGCTTGCGGCGCCGAAATAGGCACAACCGCGCAGCGGCTTGGCATCGTTCAGGCGCAGCTGCGCGCTGAGATGGCTGATCGTCCCGCTGGCGCTGTCGACGCAGCGTTGGGGGGCGATCCAGAGCTCCAGGCGTTGGCCGTCGGCTTCGCTGGTAAAGCTCGCCTGCCCTCCGGGCAGCTGTTCTTCCAGATAGGGCAGCGCCAGGCGAGGCTGGTCGGGGCGCTCCAGCAGCAGACCCTGCACGTTGAGGGTGACCGTCCAGTCTGGCTCGTGCCCGCTGGCTCGGACCATCAGCTGACGAAAGCCGGGATCAGCGCAGCCGAAGCCTTCGGCCTGCAGGCGATAGACCTGGGTGGCGAGAAAGCGCTCAGGACCGGTAGAGAGTTCGCCGCGCAGGTCGGCGAACAGAGGGCGACCTTCAATCAGCGCGTCGACATCTTCCTGCAGGCCGAGCTGCTCGGAGGCACGCAATTGCAGGGCGCGAGAGCCCGTGCAGGGCGTGAAATAGAGTTGGCCCGCCTGCTCGGTCAGCATGCCTTGCAAGCGCTCGGTAGGGGGCGGTGGTGGCGACTGTGTCAGCAGCCCCTGGCAGCCGGCGATCAGCGGGACGAACAGGAGCGGCACGGCGCGAAGGCGGATCATTCAAAACACTCGCGAAGGCGAGTGGCGCAGTAGCTGCGCCACTCAGTTGCCCTTGACCGGCTGGCCGTTGACGCTGCCGTCCTGCAGCATGATCTGGTATTCCTTGCCGTCCTTTTCCACCTGATGCAGGCGGACCAGCAGATAGTCCCAATCCTTGGCGAACCAGAGAATCGTCTGGCGCTTGCTCTGGGTCGGGTCGCGCACGCGCTCGACCTTGATCGCATCGACCTGGCCGACGCGGGTACCGACCTTCTCTTCGCCCAGTACGCGGAAGTCGTAGGTTTCGATCTCGTCACCATCGACGACCTGATAGCTCATGCTTTGCTTGCCTTCGGCGACTTCGTGCTGCAGGGCCAGCTGGTAGGTGGACTTGTCCAGCAGCCCGCGGTGCAGCGCCAGTTTCACCGGATCGCCGCGGTCGCTGCCGACGACCTGCTTGGCGGCCCAGTCGAAGGTCTGCTCGACCTTCTTGCCCTTGCCCAGCCCGCTGCGGTTCAGCCGGTAGCTGTCCGGCAGAAATGTCTCGCCCTCGACGCGAAAGGTGCTGCGTTCGCTGAAGCTGGCGACCAGCATCGAGGCCTCGAAGTCCAGACGCCAGCGACCGTCGTCGAGTTTTTCCAGGCTGCGTTCGGCAGTGCCGCTGATGGGGACCTGCTTCCAGTCAGCGGTGTAGCTGGCCGAGAAGGGTTTGAGTTCCAGCGCCTGAACCGGCAAGGCGAGAACGGCGAGGGCGAGCAGCAAGGCGCGACGCATGGGATCTCCTAGGTTCTGTAGCGGTAGCCGGAGGCCGGCAGCAGTTGGCCGTCCAGCATCGCTCCTTGTTCCGCCAGGCGCAAGCGCCCCTCGGCGAACCAGCGAACGGCCAGCGGATAGATGAGGTGTTCCTGTTGATGAACGCGTTCGACGAGCGCGTCGAGGCTTTCCCCTGGGGCGATCGGGACGCCGGCCTGCAGGGCGACGGGGCCGCCGTCGAGCTCTTCGGTAACGAAATGCACGCTGCAGCCATGCTCGGGATCGCCCGCTTCCAGGGCGCGCCGGTGGGTGTCGAGACCCTTGTGGCGCGGTAGCAGCGAGGGGTGGATATTCAACAGACGGCCCCGATAGTGGCACACGAATCCGGCCGTCAGGATGCGCATGAAGCCGGCCAGTACGACGAGGTCGGGGCCGTAGGCATCCACGGCCTCGACCAGTGCCGAATCGAAGGCTTCGCGGTCGGCGTAGTCTCGATGCGAGAGCACGCGGGTTGGAATCCCGGCCGCGCGAGCCCGCTCCAGGCCGTAGGCATCGGCGCGGTTGGAAATCACCGCGACGATGCGCATTGGATTGGTCGGACCCTGGCTGTCGATCAGCGCCTGCAGATTGCTGCCGGAGCCGGAGATCAGGACGACGACGTTACAGGCCATCAGTGGCTTTTCAGGTTGTTCAGCACGACCTGATCGGCGTCTTCGGCGGCTGCGGCGATCCGACCGATGACCCAGGGCTGCTCGCCACTGGTGCGCAGGCTTTGCAGCGCAGCTTCGACCTGATCCTGGGCGACGCAGATGACCATGCCGACGCCGCAGTTGAGTACGCGGTGCATCTCGTGCTCGTCGACGTTGCCCTGCTGTTGCAGCCAGTCGAATACGGCCGGGCGGGTCCAGCTGGCCACGTCAATGACAGCCTGCGCGCCCTCGGGCAGCACGCGCGGGATGTTGTCGAGCAGGCCGCCGCCGGTGATGTGGGCCATGGCCTTGACCGCGCCGGTATCCTTGATCAGCTTGAGCAGCGGCTTGACGTAGATACGGGTTGGGGCCATCAGCAACTCGGCCAATGGCTTGCCGTCGAGCTGGATGCTCTCGATGTCGGCGCCGGCCACTTCGATGATCTTGCGGATCAGCGAATAGCCGTTGGAGTGCGGGCCGGAAGAGGGCAGCGCGATCAGGGCGTCGCCGGTGGCCACTTTCGAGCCGTCGATGATCTCGCTCTTCTCCACCACGCCGACGCAGAAACCGGCCAGATCGTAGTCCTCGCCCTCGTACATGCCGGGCATCTCGGCGGTCTCGCCACCGACCAGCGAGCAGCCGGCCAGCTCGCAACCGGCGCCGATGCCGGTGACCACGGTGGCGGCGACGTCGACGTTGAGCTTGCCGGTGGCGTAGTAGTCGAGGAAGAACAGCGGCTCGGCGCCACAGACCACCAGGTCGTTGACGCACATGGCGACCAGATCCTGGCCGATGCTGTCGTGCTTGTTCAGGTTCAGCGCCAGGCGCAGCTTGGTGCCCACGCCGTCGGTGCCAGACACCAGCACCGGCTGCTTGTAGCCGGCGGGGATTTCGCACAGGGCACCGAAGCCGCCCAGGCCTCCCATCACTTCGGGACGGGCAGTGCGCTTGGCTACGCCCTTGATGCGCTCGACCAGCGCTTCACCTGCGTCGATGTCGACGCCTGCGTCCTTGTAGCTGAGGGAGGGTTGCTTGCTCATAGAATCCGGGCCTGTGCGGAAGGGGCGATGATCGACCGGTCGGGCGTGGCGCATGGCGCCGACTGGGCCCGTCTGCATTGCCTGCAGCCAGTCTGCGGAAAGCGCGCGATTTTAGCAGGCTTGCCCGGCAGCGGCCATGCTTCATGCACCCGGCTGGGTGGGGCTCGACGCAGCAGGAAAAGCACGCGAGGGCTTGGTTGTCGCGCCGGGGTCGGCTGTTTAAGGTATAGCCCTTCCATCCATGCCAGCGCGCGCTGGCCCGTCGCGAGTATCTCCCATGCGCCTTGTGTCACGCGTCCTAGCTTCCTGTCTCGCCCTGGTCGCGTTATCCGCGTCGGCCGAACCCGTGCAGCGGCTGTATCAGGTGCGCGAGCCGGTCGCCAGCCAGCAGCCGGCCGAACGGAGCCAGGCTCTGCAACGTGCCTTCGACACGCTGCTGCTGCGTTTAACCGGCAGCACCGAGGCGCTGGAGAAGCCAGCGGTTGCGGCATTGCGCAACGATCCGCAGCAGTTGGTCAGTAAATACGGCTACGAGAACGATCGCCTGGTCGTCGAGTTCGATCCGGCCACCACCGAGCGTCAGCTGCGCGAGGCGGGTGTGTCGTTATGGGGCTTCGACCGACCACTGGTGTTGACCTGGTGGCTCGATGAGACACCCGAGGGCTCGCAGCTCGTGGCGGGCGGGCAGGGCGCCGTCCAGGAGCTGCAGGATGCTGCGCAGCATCGTGGTCTACCGCTGATGCTGCCGATTGCCGACCTCGGCGAGCAGTTGATGGCCACCCCCGAAGCCTTCGCTGGCAAGGCGCTCGAGGCCGTGCGGGAACCCTCGGAGCGCTACGATGCCGATGTCGTGCTGGCAGTGCATGCCAAACAGACCGACACCGGCTGGCAGGCCGACTGGGCGTTGGCCCAGGACGGGGCGAGCAGCTCGGGCGAGGCGAAGGGGGACAGCCGCGCGGCCGTGGCGGATGCGGTGATGCTGGCGGTTGCCCGCTATCTTGCACCGCATTATGTAGTCGCAGCTGGCGCCGCGGAGGAGCTGACGCTGGAAGTGCTTGGCGCCGATGTGTCGCGGTTCGCCGAACTCGAGCGGCTGCTCCAGCCGTTCTCGGCGCGGCTGGTCGAGGTGGCCGACGATCGGCTGATCTACCGGCTCAGGGCTTCGCCGGATCAACTTCGCGCGCAGATGGCCCTGGCACGTCTGAGCGAGGTTCCTGCCGATGAGCTGCCGTCAGAGCCCGCGGTATCGCCTGATGCGGTTGGCGACGGTGCTGCCGAGGGCTCTCAGGAGGGCGAGCCTGCGCCTGCCGCGGCTGGTCCGGCGCCCGGCACGGTGTTGCGCTTTCGCTGATGTGCAGCCGCCTCGTTGGCGCTGCTGGAATCTGACTGACCGGAGCCAAGGATGACGATCGCTTCTTCGAACCGCTGGTTGTGGCTGGCGGTGCTTCTGCTGTGTGGCGTACTGATCTATCTGCTCTCGCCGATTCTCTCGCCGTTTCTGGTGGGCATGTTGCTGGCGTATCTGGGTGACCCCCTCGTCGATCGCCTCGAACGCTGGAGATTTTCGCGCACCTGGGGTGTCATTGCCGTGTTCGCGCTGTTCAGTCTGCTGCTGCTGGTGTTGTTGCTGGTGCTGCTGCCGATGCTGGGCAAGCAACTGGTGCGCCTCTACGAACTGACGCCGCAGGCGCTGGATTGGCTGCAGCACGATGCACTGCCCTGGGTGCAGGTGCAGATGGGGCTGGAAGCCGACTTCTGGCGCTTCGACCAGCTGAAGGCTGCGCTGTCCGGGCACCTGGGCAGTACTACCGATCTTGTCAGTGGCATCCTCAGCCGTGCGACTGCTTCCAGCCTGGCGCTGCTGGCCTGGCTCGGCAACCTGCTGCTGATTCCGGTGGTGTGCTTTTACCTGCTGCGCGACTGGGATCACATCATGGCCAGGTTGCGCAGCCTGCTGCCGCGCCGGCAGGAGCCGGTGATCGTCGCCCTGTTGGGCGAGTGTCATGAGGTCATCGGGGCGTTTCTGCGCGGGCAGTTGCTGGTGATGCTGGCGCTCGCGGTGGTCTATGCGGTGGGGCTGATGCTGGTCGGGCTGGAACTTGGCCTGCTGATCGGCGTGCTGGCCGGGCTGGCGAGCATCGTGCCCTACATGGGCTTCGTGGTCGGCATCGGTGCGGCGGTGGTGGCCGCGCTGTTCCAGTTCGGGCTCGAGCCATATCCGCTGCTGGGTGTCGCCGCGGTCTTCACGGTTGGGCAGATGCTCGAAGGCATGCTGCTCACCCCCTTGCTGGTGGGTGACCGAATCGGCCTGCATCCGGTAGCGGTCATCTTCGCGGTGCTCGCCGGGGGCCAGCTGTTCGGCTTCGTCGGCGTCCTGCTTGCCTTGCCGGTGGCCGCGGTGGTTATGGTTGTGCTGCGCCATGTACATGATCTCTATAAACTGTCCGACCTTTACGCAGAGCCCGCCGGGCCACCGGTCGATCCCCATCCATGAAACCTATCCAGCTGCCCCTGGGCGTGCGCCTTCGTGACGATGCCACCTTTGCCAACTTCTATCCGGGTGCCAATGCCGCGGCGCTGGGCTATGTCGAAAGGCTCTGCTCCCCGGCGGCCAGTTGGTCGGATGAGCTGATTTACCTGTGGGGCCGATCCGGTACCGGACGCAGCCATCTGCTGCAGGCAGCTTGCCTGCGTGTCGAGGAGCGCGGTGAGATGGCGGTGTACCTGCCGCTGGGCGAGGTCGCCAGTTATGGGCCGGCATTGCTCGATGGGTTGGAGCAGAGTGATCTGGTCTGCCTCGATGACCTGCAGGCCGTGGCCGGCGATCCGGTCTGGGAAGAGGCACTGTTTCACCTGTTCAACCGATTGCGCGACAGCGGCCGCCGGTTGCTGCTCGCGGCCGATGCGGCGCCGCGTGAGTTGCCGGTTCGCCTGGCCGATCTGCAATCGCGCCTCAGCCTGGCGCTGGTCTTCCAACTGCAACCGCTCTCGGACGAGGACAAGTTGCGCGCCCTGCAACTACGAGCATCACGACGCGGCCTGAACCTGCCGGACGACGTCGGCCGCTTCATTCTCACCCGTGGCGCGCGCAGCATGAGCGCCCTGTTCGAGCTGCTCGACCAGCTCGACCAGGCCTCGCTGCAGGCCCAGCGCAAGCTGACGATTCCCTTTCTCAAAGAGACATTGGGTTGGTAACGCGCCGCACCGGGACCGAGCGGGCGGGACGGATGGACCGATGAGGCGAGAGAGATGATCCGCAGTGCCAACGACGACGACACGCAGGCCATCCTGGATATCTGGCTGGCGGCCTCCATTGCCGCGCACGATTTCGTTCCGGCTGAGTTCTGGCGTGCCCAGCTCGATGACATGCGCACGCGCTATCTGCCCGCTTCGCAGGTGTTCGTCTATGAGCAGGAGGGGCGTGTGGTCGGCTTCCATGCGCTCAGCGGCCATACGCTGGCGGCCTTGTTCGTTCAGCCTGAGTGGCAGGGGCGGGGCATCGGCACGGCGCTGCTGAGCCATGCCAGGCGCCTGCGCGGCGAGCTGACGCTATCGGTCTATCTGGCCAACCAGCCCAGCGTACAGTTCTACCTGGCGCAGGGCTTCGAGACGGTGTGCCAGCGGGTCGATGCACACACCGGGCAGCTTGAGTGGCTCATGCGAGCGAGGCCGATCGACTAGGTCAGGCGGCGCACAGGCCTGGCGCCGCGAAACAGCGCCAGGCTCGCGGTCAGCTTTCCCCAGCCAGCCGACGGTCCAATTGCGACTTCCAGCGTGTATACAGCAGAGCGCTGCAGAACAATACGAGGCTGACCAGTGCCTCGGCCCAGCCATACAGGCTGCGCGCCGGGTCGAAGGCTGCCAGCACACCGCGGATGAAGTACAAGTTGACCACGAAGCACAGCCAGGCATGTGCGCGTGCGTGACCGAGCAGCACGCCCGGCGCGACGATCAGCAGCGGGATCAGGAGGATGCTAAGCACCACCCATGTCCGCGCGCCGTGCAGGTCGGCGAACACCCCGTTCCAGATGCCGACCAACAGAAACAACGCCAGGTAGCTGAGCAGGCTGACCGCGCGGACGACACGGACCCGGGGCTCGAGCCACGCTTGCGCGGGCAGCGGCTTGTTCTTTCTAGCCACGTGACGTCTCCAGCATGCTTGCGGTACGGGCCAGGCGTTCGCCAAGTGCCCGGCACAGGGTGATTTCGTGTTCGTCCAGCGGCCGCTTGCCGTCGGCACCGGCGAAATGGCTGGCGCCATAGGGCGTGCCGCCACCTCGTGTTTCCAACAATGCGCTTTCGCTATACGGCAGGCCCATCAGCAACATGCCGTGGTGCAGCAATGGCAGCAGCATGGAAAGCAGGGTGCTTTCCTGTCCGCCGTGCAGGCTCGAGGTCGAGGTGAACACGGCGCCCGGCTTGCCGACCAGTTCGCCCGTCAGCCAGAGGTTGCTGGTGCCGTCGAGAAAGTATTTGAGCGGTGCGGCCATATTGCCGAAACGGGTCGGGCTACCGAGCGCCAGGCCAGCGCAGTGACGCAGGTCATCCTGGGTGACGTACAGCGCTCCGCTGTCCGGAATTGCCGGCGCGACCGCTTCGCATTCGGTGGATACGGCCGGTACGGTGCGCAAACGCGCCTCCAGGCCGGCACGTTCGACGCCGCGAGCGATCTGCCGTGCCATTTCGGCAGTCGCCCCGTGGCGGCTGTAGTACAGCACCAGGATGTAGGGCGCGCTCATGCCAGCAACTCCAGCACCTTTTCCGGCGGCCGGCCGATCACAGCCTTGTCACCGGCGATCAGGATCGGCCGCTCGATCAGCCGTGGATGGCGGGCCATGGCTGCGATGATCTGCGCGTCGGTCAGCGCCGTGTCGGCGAGACCAAGGCTCTGGTATTCCTCTTCGCCCGTACGCAGCAGCTGCCGAGCCGAGAGGCCGAGCTTGGCCAGAAGCGCATGCAGCTCGGCTTCGCTCGGCGGCGTGTCCAGATAGCGCACGACGGTGGGCTGCATGCCGCGCGCCTGAAGCAGCTCGAGCGCGCCGCGCGATTTCGAGCAGCGCGGATTGTGGTAGAGGATCAGATCGGTCATTTCGGTTGCGTCCGGCCGGTGAGGGCGGCCATTCTAACCTCCACCGGGCGGCGCGCCGAAACCCGGCTGCATGGACAGCAGGGGATTTCGAGGCCGTCCGCAACGACAGCAAGGCGAAGAGGACTGCATTTGCGCTTCGACAAACTGATGGAGTTCGGACGTTTTCTGCTACGGCGCTTTCTCGCGGATCGAGGCCCGCACAGCGCCGCGGCGCTGACCTACACCACCTTGTTCGCCGTGGTGCCGATGATGACGGTGACCTTCGCGATGCTGTCGGTGATACCCGCGTTCCATGGCGTCGGCGAGCAGATCCAACTGTTCATTTTTCGCAACTTCATCCCCTCGACGGGTGCGACCATCCAGGAATACCTGGTTGCTTTCTCCACTCAGGCCCGCCAGCTGACCTGGTTTGGCGTTGGTCTGCTGATGGCCACAGCGCTGACCATGCTGCTGACCATCGAGAAGGCGTTCAACACCATCTGGCGGGTCCGTCAGCCCAGGCGGGGGATATCGAGCTTTCTGCTGTATTGGGCGATTCTCAGCCTTGGCCCCTTGCTACTCGGTGCGGCCTTCGCCACCAGCACCTACCTCACTTCGCTGACCCTGCTCTCCGGGCCGCACGCGATCATCGGTGCCAGCGCGTTGCTCAAGGTCATGCCATTGCTGCTCAGCGTGGCGGCCTTCACGCTCATCTATGCTGCGGTGCCGAACACCCGGGTACCGCTCAAGCACGCGCTGGTGGGCGGCTCCTTCACAGCGCTGCTGTTCGAGGCCGCAAAGCAGCTGTTTGGCCTTTATGTCAGTTATTTTCCCAGCTATCAGCTGATCTACGGGGCTTTCGCCACGGTGCCGCTGTTCCTGCTGTGGATCTACCTGTCCTGGATGATCGTGCTATTCGGCGCCGAGCTGGTCTGTGGGTTGTCCTCATCGGCCGAATGGCGTCGGCGTCGGCTTCCCAAGCTGGCACTGCTTCTGGTGTTGCTACGCATCCTCTACGCGCGCCAGCAGGAGGGACGTGATCTTGACCTGCGCGGTCTGCGTAAAGCGGGCTGGTCGCTGCCGAATGACGAGTGGGATGAGCTGATCGGCTTCCTTGAGTCCGAACAGCTGGTCACGCGTACCGGCAGCGGCGGCTGGGTCCTGTGCCGCGATCTCGGTGGCTACGAGATGCAGCAGCTGATGCGCAACAACCCATGGCCGGTCAATGACCCCGAAGCGCTCGGCCAGCCACTCGATGAGCCGTGGTATGTCCCGCTGCGGCAGGCATTGGCGAGCCTGCGCCAGGAGCAGGCTCGGCTGTTCGGCGGCAGCCTGGCCAGCTGGCTGCGCGGTGAGGGTGACGAAAAACGTCAGTAGGTGAATGTGCGTGCCAATCGATAGCCCGTCTGACCGGTCGGGTATGCCCGTGGCTGCGTGGCGCGTGGGCGGTTCCGGGCGGTGGCACGGATCTCGCTATGCATCATGCGAGAAGTGGAGGACGGCCTATGGACAGCAAATGCGGCAAGGTGATTCATCTGCACCGGCGAGCGCCGGAGGCGGCATTGGAGGCGCTCAATCGACTGACCGGGTTGCGCTTCAGTCACTGGCCTGAATCGCTGGTCGAGCGTCCGCCCGAGGGCGGACGCGCCATGGAGGATAGACCGACCGCGCGCGTGGAGCAGGCGGTCGGTTAGTCAGGCCTGAACCTGCAACTGGGTGGGCTCGGCCGGGGCGGCGGGTTGCGCGAAGAGCTCGTCGACGGTCACTGCGTTCAGCTCGTAGATCGAGCGGGCCACGATTTGCAGCTCCTCAATGCTATGCCTGACCGGCAGGTTGGCGACACCTGACAGCAGTATCTTGCCCACCTGATCGACGCGACCATGATCGATCGCCACCTCGCGCACCGTATTTCCATCCCGATAACGTGCCAGTAGCGACAGGCTGCGACCTATCTGTCCGGGCAGTTGCAGCCAGGCTGCGACATTGAATTCGGCCACCTTGCCGTCATGCGTCGTCAACACGAGCGTGGCTTGTTGAACAATGCGAGCGGGTACGGTCCCGACGAGTTTCTCGTATTGCTTGGACATGGCGCAGGTTACCGATTCGTTGGAGAAGGCCGAATTATAAGCAGTGCCTTGAGAGCAAACTGTGAGCGTTGCCGTGGGCTCCCGTGACCGGACTCGCAGATCGAGTGCCGGGCTGGCGCCTCGCGCTCGCAGAGGTCGCCAAGCGAGCACGGCGGCGGCACAATCGGGCCTTCGTTCGCTGTTGTAAATGAGGCAAGGCATGAAGCGCATCATCACCCTTACCGTGCTCTCGCTGGCAGTGCTGCTCGGTGGCTGCGACGCAGATTGGGGTGTCGATCAGCATGGTCGGCCCGTTGCCTCCGATGATCTGGATGGGCGCTGGCTGGTGATCAATTACTGGGCCGAGTGGTGCGCACCCTGCCGCACCGAGGTGCCCGAGTTGAATCGGCTGGCCAGTACTCGACCGGATGTTGCCGTTCTAGGGGTGAATTTCGACGAGCTGCGTGGCGAGCAGCTGGCCCAGGCGGTAGAAGCCTTGGGCATACGCTTCCGGGTGTTGAGCGAGGATCCCGCCGAGCGGCTGGGGCTCGAGCGCAGTCCGGTCTTGCCGGTGACCTATCTGGTCGACACGCAGGGCAAGGTCCGCGAGCGCCTGGTCGGCGAACAAAGTGCCGATGGCCTGCTGGCCCGCATCGAACAACTTGGCGGTGCTGATTGACGCCTAGGGCCGCACATACCAGAAGTCCTGCCAGAAGCCGATCACCCTGGCCGGGTAGTGATCTTTGCCGAGACTGCCGTTGTAGCGGGCCAACGCTCGACGCAGGTCACCATTCTCGCGCTTCAGGTAGTAGCTGAGGATGGTGCATCCGTAACGCAGGTTGGTGGCGTTGTCGGTCAGGTTATCCTGCGGCCGACCGAGCTCGGCTTTCCAGAACGGCATCACTTGCATCATGCCCTGTGCGCCAACGCTCGAAATAGCGAAGCGGTCGAAGCGGCTCTCGGCATGGATCAGAGCGACGACCAGGTCGGGGCGCAGTCCGGCGCGGGTTGCCTCGCGGTGCACAAGTCGTAGGAGTTCGAGACGCTCTTCGGCGTCTGGAACGAAACGCTTAAGGCGGGTCGACATATCCAGCAGCCAGACCTCCGCTTCGAAGCGGTCCTGGAAGCTGTCCGCCTCGGCGACGGTTTGCTGCAGGAGCTGGCGCAGCTCCGGCTCGGGTGCCTGGCGCAGGCTGGCAGCGGCGGGGCACGCCAGGACCAACAGCAGAAGCAGAGGGCATCCATGCCGCTTCATCGACCGTGCACTCAGTCGGCGTTGGCCGGTGACGCCTGCCGCCCGGCTTCCTGCAGCAGGCTGGTGAGAAACTGCTGCTGCAATTCCGGATCGTGGCGGGTCAGCTCGATCAGGCTTTGTTCCAGCTCGCTGGCCTCTTCCTCAAGGCCCAGTTCCGACAGCCGCTTGACCCGGTAGACCCAGCGCGAGACATCGTCTCCTTCGAGGTCGTCGAAAATCAGGGCGTGTGCTTCCTGAAGCTTGCTGCGCAGGTTGTGGCTGACCAGCAGCACGGCGTCGGCACGTGTGTTGTCCGCGTCGTCCTCCACGCTCAGTTGCAGCTTGCCGATCTGGGCGATGTCCTGATCGGCAAACGGCCCGTCGAGCAGGTTGAGGCGCAGGATGCCGTTGCGATCGGTATTGAGTTGGTGGCTTTGCTCGCCGGCCTGCACGGTGACCGGACGCTCGGCCCAGGGCAGGCTGGAATACTCCAGCCGCGCATCGCGCCGTTGCTCCTGAACGCTCGCCAGGTTCTGTTGCGAGCGGCCATTGGTTTCGACGTTCATGAACGGGTTGAGCCCGGCGAAACCATAGCTGATCCAATCCCGGGTCGCGGTGGTCGGCACGTTGCCTAGCGCCACGACATTCACCACGTTCGCGCCGATACCAGCAACCACGGCGACCGCGCCGAGCGGTATCTCGTAGAGTTCGCGCCAGGGCTGATACGGCGTGTAGCGATCATAGCGACGGGTGACCTCGAAGTCGGTGACCTCGAAGGTCTTCTGTTCCTGCACGCGGATGCGTCGCTGCGGCAGTTCCAGGACCAGGGGGGCGCCGACCTCGATGCGCAGGCTATGGTCGAGCAGCTTGCGTTCGGTGCGGGCTTCGTGTTCGCTGCGCTGCGGTAGGTGATTGGCGCAGCCTGCTAGCAGCAGCGCCGCGCAGAGCACGGCGCCGGTTTGGATGACAACTCGTTGGTTGAGCATGGTTTGGCGGTCAGCGGGGTGCCCGAGCGTTGATGAAGGGCAGAATGTCGGCGATGGCGACGGCCTGGGCTTCGCTATCGCGACGATGTTTGTATTCCAGGGTGCCGTCGGCCAGGCCGCGATCGCTGATTACCACGCGATGCGGAATGCCGATCAGCTCCATGTCGGCGAATTTGACGCCGGGGCTGGTCTTTTTGTCACGGTCGTCCAGCAGCACTTCGTAGCCGGCGGCGGTCAGGTCGGCGTAAAGCTTGTCGGTCGCCTCGCGGACGACCTCGTTGTCGTACTTCATCGGCACGAGTGCGATCTGGAAAGGCGCCAGCGCATCCGGCCAGAGAATCCCGCGCTCGTCGTAGTTCTGCTCGATCGCAGCCGCTACGACACGGGAAACGCCAATGCCATAGCAGCCCATAATGAGCGTTACGGGCTTGCCGTTCTCGCCCATGACCTGGCAGTTCATCGCCTGGCTGTACTTGGTGCCGAGCTGGAAGATGTGGCCGACCTCGATGCCGCGCTTGATCACTAGCGTGCCCTTGCCATCCGGGCTCGGGTCGCCTTCGACGACATTGCGCAGATCCGCGATCGCCGGCAGCGGCAGGTCACGCTCCCAGTTCAGCCCGAAATAATGCTTGCCATCCTGATTCGCACCGGCTGCGAAGTCACTCATCAGTGCCACCGAACGGTCGATGACGCAAGGGATCGGCAGGTTCAGCGGACCCAGCGAGCCCGGACCGGCACCGATCGCGCCGCGAATCTCGGCTTCGGACGCAAAAACCAGCGGGCTGGCGACCTGCTCGAGGTTGGCTGCCTTGATTTCGTTCAGTTCGTGATCGCCGCGCACGATCAGGGCAACGAGCTTGCCCTCTTCGGCAGCATGCACGACGAGTGTCTTGATCGTCTTTTCGATCGCCAGGTCGTACTGCTCCACCAGGGCAGCGATGGTCTTCGCATCAGGCGTATCGACCAGGCGCAGCTCCTGGCTGGCGGCGCCACGCTCGACCTCCCGCGGGACCGCTTCGGCCTTTTCGATGTTTGCCGCGTAGTCGGAGCCGTTGCTGAAGGCGATCGCATCCTCGCCGGACTCGGCCAGGACGTGGAACTCATGCGAGCCGGTGCCGCCGATCGATCCGGTATCGGCCTGCACCGGGCGGAAATCCAGGCCCAGCCGGGTGAAGACGTTGCAGTACGCCTGGTGCATACGGTCGTAGGTTTCCTGCAGTGACTCCTGCGACAGGTGGAATGAATAGGCATCCTTCATCAGGAATTCGCGTCCGCGCATCAGCCCGAAACGCGGACGGATCTCGTCGCGGAATTTGGTCTGGATCTGATAGAAGTTGATCGGCAGTTGCTTGTAGCTGTTCAGCTCGTTGCGCGCGAGGTCGGTGATGACCTCTTCGTGCGTCGGGCCGACGCAGAAATCGCGTTCGTGGCGATCCTTCACACGCAGCAGTTCGGGGCCGTACTGTTCCCAGCGCCCCGATTCCTGCCACAGCTCGGCCGGCTGGATGGCTGGCATCAAGACTTCCAGGGCTCCGGCCTTGTTCATCTCGTCGCGGACGATTGCCTCGGCCTTGCGCAGCGCTCGCAGCCCCATTGGCAGCCAGGTATAGAGGCCCGAAGCCAGCTTGCGGATCATGCCGGCGCGTAGCATCAGCTGGTGGCTGATGACCACTGCGTCGGAAGGGGTTTCTTTGAGAGTCGAGAGCAGGAACTGACTGGTGCGCATGTGGCCGTTGTGTCCTTGCAGGGAAGCGGTAAAGGTGGCTCGGCATTGTACGGCCGGTGGTGATGCGCGTACAGAATGCAGCGCTGGCCGGCTGGCTCTCGTAAACGAAAGAGCCCGGCTTTCGCCGGGCTCTAGAGGATCGAGTACTGCCGAACGGTGTTACAGGATGCTCAACGGGTATTCGATAAAGGCGCGGATCTCGTTGAGGTCCGGGCTGTAGTAGTCACGCATGTTGTCGTTGGAACGATAGATCGAATTGCGCAGCTTCAGCGACAGGTCCTTGGCCGGACCGCTCTGGACTACGTACTGGACCTGGTTGAAGAACTCGCGCTCCTTGCCCTCGCCAGTGCCGGTGTCGACATTGTCGCCATAGACATAGGCGGTTTTCCAGAACAGGCCTGGTACGCCGTAGCCGGAGAAGTCAAGCTCATAGCTAGCTTGCCAGGAGCGCTCGTCCTTGGAGTTGAAGTCGGAGTAGTACGAGTTGGCTACCCAGATAGCACTGCCACCATCGCCCAGATCGTAGTAATAGCCGCTATCACCGGAAACGCGTTGGTGGGCCAGGATGAAGGCGTGCGCGCCAACGCTGTATTTAGCCGATAGGCTCCAGATGGTGTTGTTATCTTCGTCGCCAAATGTTTGGCTATCGAGATCGCTCTTGTAGATATTGAAATCGAACGCCAAGGACTGGCTGTCAGCCAGAGGCATAACGTAATTAACGTTTGCATATTTCTTCTCATAAACGTCTTCGACGTCAGAGAAGTAGAGCGATGCACTCAAATTTTCCGTGAACTGATAAGTACCGCCTAGTACGTCAATGCTTTTCAGGCGGTTGTCGTCAGCGCTCGAAGATTGCATCGAGCTGTCAGCCGTGAATCGTCCAGCGTTCAGCTCCAGTCCTTCGATTTCATTGCTGGTCACCAGAGTGCCGGTGAAAGTTTGCGGCAGCAGTCGCGAATCGTCATATGCCAGTACCGGCATAAACGGCATCTGGTTGCCATATTTCACGATGGTATTGGAAAGCTGAAACTTCACGGCCGCGCCGGCCTGGCCTACGTCACGTACCGGATCTCCGTCCGAATCGAGCTCGAACATGGCGTCATAGTTGTAACCACTACCGCCATCCAGACGAACGCCCAGCAGACCAAATGCGTCTACGCCAACACCGATGGTGCCTTGGGTGAAGCCCGACTCGAAGGTGGTGATGAAACCTTGCCCCAGGCTGCGCACGTCGCCTGCGCCGTCCTTGTAGTCGCGGTTGAAATAGGTAGTACGCAGCAAAAGGTCCAGGCTTGCGTCTTCGACGAAGCCCTTGGATTCGGACTGCTGGCTGGCAACGGCCATCTGCGACGTGCCTGCCGCTACGGCCAGGGCCATTACGCTCCACTTCATCACTTTCATCGTGATTTGCTCCTTTGGATTAAAACGATGCCTACCCGCGAACTAAAGCGGGCATTTCTTATTTTTAGCGGGCAACTCGGCCTCCGGCGCCGCGCTATCTGCTGACTGTACTGTCTAGTCGGGGTCTTGCGCTAGGGCAAGGTTGCCCGACCGAAAAGGCCATTCGCGCCATTGTGGTGAGCTTAGCAAGTCCTGTGCCTACTACGGCTTTGCTTGGTCTGCGGGCAGGTTGCGGATTAATCATGGAGGCGGAGGCACCGATTTGGTGCGCTTGCCGGTGGCGAATGCGCCTGTGCTGGGCGCAGACGCTGCCGTGCGCTCGCGGCTGGCGTATCCTTTGGGCTTGTTGCGGCGCTGCCCGTTCGAACTGAGGAGTGAGCTATGTTTGTTCTCGACGCGCGCTTAGCGCAGGACACCCTGACCATTGGCGACTTTCCGCTCTGTCGGTTGTTGCTCATGAACGATGCGAACTATCCCTGGTTCATCCTGGTGCCCAGGCGAGAAGAGGTCAGTGAGTTGTTTCAGCTCGATGTCGGCGATCAGCAGCTGCTCTGGAGGGAGGCGACGGCGCTGGCGGAAATCGTCAAGGACACCTTTGGCGCGGACAAGATGAACGTGGCTACGCTTGGCAACGTCGTGAGTCAGTTGCATGTGCATGTCATCGCCCGACGCAAAGGCGACGCCAGCTGGCCCTCTCCGGTCTGGGGCCGGTTACCGGCAAAGCCCTACAGTGACGAGCAGGTCGCCGAGATCAGGCATAAGCTCAAGCTGGTGCTGGCCGATCAGCTTAGATCTGGAGAATGATGATGGATGCAGAGTCCCGTATTGCAGATCTGGAAACCCGTCTGGCGTTCCAGGACGATACCTTGCAGACCTTGAGCGATGTGCTGGTCGAGCAGCAGAGAATCATCGATCGCTTGCAGCTGCAGCTCGAAGTGCTCTCGCGTCGGCAGGAAGAGATGCAGAGTCGCTTGGGTGATGAGGGGGAAGAAGCTCCGCCGCCACATTATTGATTGAGGGCGGCGGAGCGGCGAGCCTATCGGCTGTGCAGAATCACCACGTCTTCGGCTTGCGGGCCCTTGTCACGCAGGACAATGGTGAAATCGACGCGCTGGCCTTCGATCAGTATGCGGTGGCCTTCGCCGCGGATGGCGCGAAAGTGCACGAACACGTCTTCGCCTGACTCGCGCGAGATGAAGCCGAAACCCTTCGAGGTGTTGAACCACTTGACCGTACCGGTTTCCCGAGGGCCTTCGGTGCCGGCCGTTTCGCCGGCGCTCGGTGCGCCGCTGCGGCGATGTGAGGTGGCTTGCGGTCGGCTGCCGGCCTGGGTCTGCAGGGATGCGAGGTGGAGCAGTACGGCGACCACCGCAAGCAGCAGCGTGGCCAGTGTTGCCGGTTGGCCGGCGATCTGGCCGATCGGGGCGAGGACGACGATCGCCTGAACGATTGCCGCGATGATCATCAGTGCCGATGCGGCGGCGAGTACCGGGCGTACGCCCTGAACCTGCAACCGATAGAACGGAATGAACTGAATATTGAGCAGGCCGATCATGAACAGGCCGAGAGCGGCGTTGTGTTCGAGAAACGGAGCCTGGCCGCGCAGGCTTGGTGCAAAGGACAGCAGCAGGGCAGCGACGCCCGTCAACAGGTGGACGATCTTCAACATGTCTGAGCTCACAACTACAAAAATGGAAAGGCTCGAGCGGCGCTGTCCCGAAGCGTAACGGTCAGGATGACGTTGATATAGAAGGAAGGGCCGCCGAGGCGCGGCGGTATTTAACAGGAGCCGGCGGGCGGCATCAAATCGGTGGTCGTGAAGGGCGTCAGGGAAGGGGCGCGCGGGCAGCAGCTGCCCACGCGCGGCGGCTCAGGCTGCTAGCAGGCTGCGCAGCATCCAGGCGGTCTTTTCGTGGACCTGCATGCGCTGGGTCAGCAGATCGGCAGTGGGTTCGTCACTGACCTTGTCCAGCAGCGGGAAGATGCCACGTGCCGTGCGTACGACCGCTTCCTGGCCTTCGACGAGCAACTTGATCATTTCCTCGGCGCTTGGCACGCCTTCTTCTTCCTTGATCGAAGACAGGCGAGCGTACGCGGCGTAGGTGCCGGGCGCAGGGAAACCAAGTGCGCGGATACGCTCGGCGATGTCGTCAACCGCGACGGCCAGCTCGGTGTACTGCGTTTCGAACATCAGGTGCAGCGTGTTGAACATGGGCCCGGTGACGTTCCAATGGAAGTTGTGGGTCTTCAGGTAGAGGGTGTAGGTGTCGGCCAGCAGGCGGGACAACCCCTCGGCAATGGCGGCGCGGTCCTGTTCGGCGATGCCGATGTTGATATCCATGTGTCGTTCTCCTGTTTGGTTGAGCAAAGCCTGGATAGTAAGCCACAAAGGCCATCCTGATGGCAGGCAAGTGCGGTGGCATCACGGCTGTTTGAGCGAGGGGCGCCGCGGCGGTTCCCTGCGTCGGCTGGTCGACGGCTGCGTCATTCTGATTAAGTTGATAGAATCCCGCGCTTGTGCCCGGCGGCTCGAAGTGCTCAGCGAAGTCGTGCCGCGATCAACGAATTCACCGATACGAGAAGCGAAGCCACCATGATGCGCAGCCACTATTGCGGCCAGTTGAACGAAAGCCTGGATGGTCAGGAAATCACCCTTTGCGGTTGGGTACATCGCCGTCGCGATCATGGCGGGGTGATCTTTCTCGACATTCGCGATCGTGAAGGGCTGGCGCAGGTGGTATTCGATCCCGACCGTGCCGAGACCTTCGCCAAGGCTGATCGTGTTCGCAGCGAGTTCGTGGTGAAGATCACCGGCAAGGTTCGCCTGCGCCCGGCCGGTGCGGTGAACCCCAACATGGCCTCGGGTGCCATCGAGGTGCTGGGCTACGAGCTGGAAGTGCTCAACGAAGCCGAAACGCCACCGTTCCCGCTCAACGAGTACAGTGACGTCGGCGAGGAAACCCGCCTGCGCTACCGCTTCGTCGATCTGCGCCGTCCTGAGATGGCCGAGAAACTGAAATTGCGCTCGCGTATCACCGCCAGCATCCGTCGCTACCTGGACGAGAATGGCTTCCTCGATGTCGAGACGCCGATCCTCGGGCGCCCGACACCCGAAGGTGCGCGTGACTACCTGGTGCCCAGCCGTACCCACGCCGGTAATTTCTTCGCCCTGCCGCAGTCGCCTCAGCTGTTCAAGCAGCTGTTGATGGTGGCGGGTTTCGACCGCTACTACCAGATCGCCAAGTGTTTCCGTGACGAAGACCTGCGCGCCGATCGCCAGCCCGAGTTCACCCAGATCGACATCGAGACCAGCTTCCTCGAGGAAGCGGACATCATCGGCATCACCGAAGGCATGATCCGCAAGCTGTTCAAGGAAGTGCTGGATGTCGAGTTCGGTGAGTTCCCGCACATGCCCTTCGAAGAAGCCATGCGCCGCTATGGTTCGGACAAGCCGGACCTGCGCATCCCGCTGGAGCTGGTGGACGTGGCCGATCAGCTCAATGCGGTCGAGTTCAAGGTGTTCTCCGGTCCGGCCAACGATCCGAAAGGCCGCGTGGCCGCGCTTCGTGTGCCGGGCGCTGCCAGCATGCCGCGCAGCCAGATCGACGACTACACCAAGTTCGTCGGCATCTACGGCGCCAAGGGCCTGGCCTACATCAAGGTCAACGAGCGCGCCAAGGGCGTCGAGGGCCTGCAGTCGCCGATCGTCAAGTTCATCCCGGAAGACAACCTCAACGTGATCCTCGATCGCGTCGGTGCGGTCGATGGCGATATCGTCTTCTTTGGTGCTGACAAGGCGAAGATCGTCTCCGAGGCCTTGGGCGCGCTGCGCATCAAGCTCGGCCATGACCTCAAGCTGCTGACCTGCGACTGGGCGCCGCTGTGGGTGGTCGACTTCCCGATGTTCGAGGAGAACGACGACGGCTCGCTGTCGGCGTTGCACCATCCGTTCACATCGCCCAAATGCACGCCCGAAGAGCTGGAGGCCAACCCGGCAGCGGCCCTGTCGCGTGCCTATGACATGGTGCTCAATGGCACCGAGCTTGGCGGCGGCTCGATTCGTATCCATCGCAAGGAAATGCAGCAGGCAGTGTTCCGCATCCTCGGCATCGACGAGGCCGAACAGGAAGAGAAGTTCGGCTTCCTGCTCGATGCCCTGAAGTTCGGAGCGCCGCCGCACGGTGGTCTGGCATTCGGTCTGGATCGCCTGGTCATGCTGATGACCGGTGCGCAATCGATCCGCGAAGTCATCGCGTTCCCGAAGACGCAGAGTGCGGCGGACGTGATGACCCAGGCGCCCGGCGCCGTCGACAGCAAGGCGCTGCGCGAGCTGCACATTCGCCTGCGCGAGCAGCCGAAAGCAGAGTGATGGTCGCGCCGGGGCCCTGGCTCCGGCGCCAACAGCGTTCTAGAGAGGGAGAGATTCATGGCGGGTCATTCCAAATGGGCCAACATCAAGCACCGCAAGGGGCGCCAGGACGCCAAGCGCGGCAAGATTTTCACCAAGCTCATTCGTGAGCTGACCGTGGCGGCCAAGAGCGGTGCGATTCCGGCGGACAATCCGCGGTTGCGCCTCGCGGTGGACAAGGCGCTGACCGCCAACATGTCGCGTGACGTGATCGATCGCGCCATCGCCCGTGGCGCTGGCAACAACGACGCGGACAACGTCGTCGAATTGACCTATGAAGGTTATGCGCCCAGCGGTGTGGCGATCATCGTCGAGGCGATGACCGATAACCGCAATCGCACGGCCGCCGAAGTGCGCCACGCATTCAGCAAGCAGGGTGGCAACCTGGGCACCGACGGTTCGGTGGCCTATATGTTCGATCGCAAGGGCGTGATCAGCTACGCGCCCGGTGTCGACGAGGACAGTCTGATGGAGGCTGCGCTGGAAGCCGGCGCCGATGACGTGGTGGTCGAGGATGATGGCTCCGCTCAGGTCTACACCAGCTTCACCGAATTCCATGCCGTCAACGAGGCGCTTGCCGCAGCGGGCTTCAAGTCCGATGAGGCGGAGATCGCGATGATTCCGTCGATCTCGGCGCCTGTGGCCGACCTGGAGACGGCGCAGAAGGTGCTGCGCCTGATCGATGCCCTGGAAGACCTGGACGACGTGCAGAACGTCTACCACAACGCTGAAATCTCCAACGAGATCATGGAACAGTTGGACTGAGTGGTCGCGCTGCCGGAAGCCGGAGGCACCCCCTGGGGCTTCCGGCTTCTTTGTTTGTACGGCGCCGGCCGATCATTTACGGGGCCGATGGTTCGGGAGCGCATAGCCGCTTATACTCGCCGCCTGGATGGATAGACAGTGTTGCTGAGATGACCTTGATCCTTGGTATCGACCCCGGTTCGCGTATCACCGGCTACGGTGTGGTGCGCGACACGGGCAAAGGCTGCGAGTACGTCGCTTCCGGCTGCATTCGGACCGGAGGGGGTGAGCTTCATGCGCGCTTGCAGGCTGTGTATCGGGGCATCAGTGAAGTCATCCGCCTCTATGGGCCGGTTACCATGGGCATCGAACAGGTGTTCATGGCGCGCAATGCCGATTCGGCGCTCAAGCTCGGGCAGGCGCGGGGCGCCGCGATCGTCGCCGCCGCCGAATGTGGTCTCGAAGTCGCTGAATACACCGCGACGCAGGTCAAGCAGGCAATTGCCGGCACCGGCGGCGCAGACAAACAGCAGGTGCAGATGATGGTGATGCACCTGCTCAAGCTGATTCAGAAGCCGCAGATCGACGCGTCGGATGCCCTGGCGATCGCGCTGTGCCATGCACACCATCGACAGAGCCTCATTCCCCACGGCCTCGCCAGCGCCAAGCGCCGCGGTGGCCGTCTGCGGTTGTAGAACGTCGGCCGGCTATCGGCCGAGAACAGGAGTGCCCAAGCGTGATAGGTCGTTTGCGGGGTCAACTGGCGGAAAAACAGCCGCCGCATCTGGTGGTGGATGTCAACGGCGTCGGTTATGAAGTCGAAGTGCCGATGACCACGCTCTACCGGCTGCCGGCGGTAGGGGAAATGCTGACGCTGCATACCCATCTGGTGGTGCGTGAAGACGCCCATCTGCTCTATGGCTTCCACGAAAAGCGCGAGCGTGAGCTGTTTCGCGAGCTCATCCGGCTCAACGGGGTAGGGCCGAAACTGGCGCTGGCGCTGATGTCCGGCCTTGAAGTCGACGAGCTGGTGCGCTGTGTCCAGGCGCAGGATACCTCGGTGCTGGTGAAGATCCCGGGCGTCGGCAAGAAGACCGCCGAGCGCCTGCTGGTCGAGCTGAAAGACCGTTTCAAGGCCTGGGAGACGATGCCATCGATTGCCACGCTGGTGGTTGAACCTCGCGCCGCTGCGGCAGTCTCAAGCGCCGAGAATGATGCGGTCAGCGCGCTGATCTCCCTTGGCTTCAAGCCGCAGGAGGCCAGCCGTGCGGTATCCGCGATACGGGAAGACGGTTTGAGCAGTGAAGAGATGATCCGCCGCGCGCTCAAGGGAATGGTGTAAGCGCATGATAGAAGCCGACCGCCTGATCACCGCGAGCAGTCGTGACCGAGATGAGCAGCTCGATCGCGCCATTCGCCCGCTGCGCCTGGCCGACTACATCGGGCAGCCAACGGTTCGCGAGCAGATGGACTTGTTCATTCGTGCGGCCAAGATGCGTGGCGAAGCGCTCGATCACACCCTGATCTTTGGGCCGCCAGGTCTGGGCAAGACGACGCTGGCGAACATCGTCGCCCAGGAAATGGGCGTCTCGATCAAAAGTACTTCAGGCCCCGTGCTCGAGCGTCCCGGCGACCTGGCGGCGCTGCTCACCAATCTCGAGGCGGGCGACGTGCTGTTCGTTGACGAGATCCATCGCCTTTCCCCCATCGTCGAAGAGGTGCTCTACCCGGCGATGGAAGATTTCCAGCTCGACATCATGATTGGCGAGGGGCCTGCGGCGCGCTCGATCAAGCTCGACCTGCCTCCGTTCACTCTGGTCGGCGCGACCACTCGCGCCGGTATGCTGACCAATCCCTTGCGTGACCGCTTCGGGATCGTGCAGCGCCTGGAGTTCTATTCCACCGAAGATCTGTCGACGATCGTCGGCCGTTCCGCCGGTATTCTGGGATTGCCGATCGAGCCGCAGGGGGCTTTCGAGATTGCGCGGCGCGCACGCGGCACGCCGCGTATCGCCAACCGCCTGCTGAGGCGGGTGCGAGATTTCGCCGAGGTGCGGGGCAAGGGCGAGATCACCCGGGAAATCGCCGACCTCGCGCTGAATATGCTCGACGTGGATGAGCATGGATTCGACCATCAGGATCGGCGCCTGCTGTTGACCCTGATCGAGAAGTTCGACGGCGGGCCGGTGGGGATCGACAGTCTCGCAGCGGCGATCAGTGAGGAGCGTCATACCATCGAGGACGTGCTGGAGCCCTATCTCATCCAGCAGGGCTACATCATGCGCACGCCGCGCGGGCGTGTGGTGACCCGCCATGCCTACCTTCACTTCGGCCTGAACCTGCCCAGGCGCCTGTCGGAGTCGCCTACGCCGGACCTTTTCGGTCCTGAAACGGATGGTTGAAAAAATTGTTCTTCCACCCGATTGGCAACCGATCAACTGAGCTCTAGTATGCGCGCGCAATCCGAAGCAAAGCCTTTTACGCATCGCTGCCGTGTCTATTACGAAGACACCGATGCTGGCGGTATCGTCTACTACGTCAATTACCTCAAGTTCATGGAACGGGCTCGTACCGAGCGACTGCGTGAGCTGGGTTTCGCCCAGTCGCAGCTCGTCGACGATGACCTGTTATTCGTCGTGCATTCGGTCGAGGCGCGTTACCTGTCGCCGGCTCGGCTCGACGACGAGCTGCAGGTCAGTGCCGAGGTGGTAGAGCTCAAGCGAGCCAGCCTGCGCTTTCGCCAGCAGGTCAGGCGCGCAAGCGACGATGCGCTGCTGTGCGAAGGCCACGTTTGGGTCGCATGCGTGCGAGCCGAGAATCTGAAACCCCGAGCCATCCCCGAGGCACTGCGTGGCGCCTTTGGCGGTTCGGGTCTATCCCCTGCAGGAGAGTGAGCGTGGAAGCCAACGTCGACCATATGTCCATGTGGAGCCTGATCAGCAACGCCAGCTTCGTGGTGCAACTGGTCATGCTGATTCTCGTGGCTGCTTCGGTGACTTCGTGGATCCTGATCTTTCAGCGCGGCAACCTGTTGCGTGCGGCGAAGCGGTCGCTCGAGGCCTTCGAGGAGCGCTTCTGGTCGGGCATCGACCTGTCGAAGCTCTACCGCCAGGCCGGCAGCAATCCTGATCCCGATTGCGGTGTCGAGCAGATCTTTCGCGCCGGCTTCAAGGAGTTCTCGCGCTTGCGCCAGCAGCCGGGCGTCGATCCCGACGCGGTGATGGATGGCGTCAACCGAGCCATGCGCGTGGCGATCTCGCGTGAGGAAGAAAAGCTCGAACAGAGCCTGCCTTTCCTTGCCACCGTGGGCTCGACCAGTCCTTATATCGGTCTGTTCGGTACCGTCTGGGGAATCATGAACTCCTTCCGTGGCCTGGCTCAGGTCCAGCAGGCGACGCTGGCGACCGTCGCTCCGGGGATCGCCGAGGCCCTGATCGCTACGGCGATCGGCCTGTTCGCCGCTATTCCCGCCGTGATTGCCTATAACCGCTTTTCCGCCCGTGGCGAGATGCTGATCGCGCGTTATTACACTTTCGCCGACGAGTTCCAGGCGATCCTGCATCGCAAAGTCCACACCTCCGAAGATTGAGGTCGACGGCCATGGCCAGAATTCGCAACAGACGCAAACCGGTCGCCGAGATGAACGTGGTGCCGTACATCGACGTGATGCTGGTACTGCTGGTCATCTTCATGGTCACCGCACCGATGTTGAACCAGGGCGTCAAGGTCGACCTGCCGAAGGTCAGCAGTGAGGCCTTGCCGCAGGACAACAATGCCCAGGTACTGACCATTTCGATCAAGGCCGACAAGACCTACTACTGGAACATGGGCTCGGAAGTCGACACCGATACCGTGCAGGACAAGGCGCTGACGCTGGATGAAATGACCCGCGCGGTGACCGCGATCATGAACCAGAGTCGCAGCCAGGGTAAGCAGGTACAGGTCTTCGTGCGTGGCGACAAGGCGGTCGACTACGGCGCCGTGATGGCCGCCATGGGCGGCCTGCAGGAAGCTGGCGTCGGTAATGTCGGCCTGATTACCGAGGCGCCGTGATGCAGCAGGAGCGCTCGTCTTCGGAGAGCTTTTTCTGGCCAACCATCCTGGCGGTCGGTCTGCACCTCATCATCTTTGCGATGCTGTTCGTCAGCTTCGCGATGACGCCGGAATTGCCCCCCTCCAAGCCCATCGTGCAGGCCACGCTGTACCAGCTGAAGTCTCAGAGCCAGGCGACGACCCAAACCAACCAGAAAATTGCCGGCGAGGCGAAGAAGACTGCCGCCAAGCAGTTCGAGACCGAGCAGATGGAACAACGCAAGGTCGAGCAGCAGAAGCTGGCTCAGGCCAAGGCTGCGGAACAAAAGAAGGCCGAAACGGCTCGAAAGGCCGAAGCGCAGAAGGCGGCCGAGCAGAAGAAGGCTGCTGAAGCCAAGAAAGCGGAAGAGGCGAAGAAGGCCGAGCAGCGCAAGCAGGCCGATATCGCCAAGAAGAAGGCCGAAGAGCTGGCCAAGCAGAAAGCCGCCGAGGAGGCGAAGAAGAAGGCTGCTGCCGAGGCTGCGAAGAAAAAGGCGGCCGAAGAGGCCAGGAAAAAGGCGGCGGCGGAGGCGGCCAAGAAGAAGGCTGCCGAAGAGGCGAAGAAGAAAGCGGCTGCCGAGGCGGCGCGCAAGGCGGCCGAGGACAAGAAGGCCCAGGCCCTTGCCGAGTTGCTGTCGGATACCACAGAGCGGCAGCAGGCCCTGGCTGATACCCAGGGAGACCAGGTTGCCGGCAGCCTGGACGACCTGATCGTCAGCCTGGTGAGCCAGCAATGGCGGCGACCGCCTTCGGCGCGCAACGGCATGAGCGTCGAGGTCAACATCCAGATGCTGCCTGATGGCACCATCACCAATGCCAGCGTCACCCGCTCGAGTGGTGACAGTGCCTTTGACAATTCGGCCGTCGCGGCGGTCCGCAATGTCGGGCGCATACCGGAAATGCAGGAATTGGACCGCGCTACGTTCGACCGGATGTACCGGCAGCGGCGCATGATTTTCAAACCAGAGGATTTGGATCTGTGAAAACCCTGATTCGTATCGCGCTGGTCGGCCTGACGCTGCTGGTCGGCTCCGTCCAGGCGGCCGATCCGCTTGTGGTGACCAGTGGGACCGATCGAGCCACCCCCATCGCGGTGGTGCCCTTCGGCTGGCAAGGCGGCACCGTGCTGCCCGAGGACATGGCCGACATCATCGGTAACGACTTGCGCAACTCCGGTACTTTTCAGCCGATTCCGCGGCAGAACATGATCAGCCTGCCGACCCGTGCCAGTGAAATCATCTACCGCGACTGGAAAGCCCTGGGCGCCCAGTACGTGATCGTCGGCAGCATCCAGCCGGCGGGCGGCCGTCTGCAGGTCCAGTTCGGCGTGTTCAACGTATCCACCGAGCAGCAGGTCATGTCCGGCAGCGTCGGCGGTACGCCAGACCAGTTGCGCGACATGGCGCACTACGTCTCCGATCAGGCATTCGAGAAGCTGACCGGCATCCGCGGTGCCTTCTCGACGCGCCTGCTTTATGTGACGGCTGAGCGTATGGGTGCCAACACGCGTTACACGCTGCAACGCTCCGACTATGACGGTGCACGCGCGGTGACGCTGCTGCAATCGCGCGAACCGATCCTGTCGCCGCGCTATTCGCCCGATGGCCGCCGCATTGCTTACGTCTCGTTCGAGCAGAAGCGCCCGCGCATCTTCGTCCAGCACATCGACACCGGGCGTCGTGAGCAGATAACCAACTTCGAGGGCCTCAACGGTGCGCCGGCGTTCTCGCCGGATGGCAATCGGCTTGCCTTCGTGCTGTCGAAGGATGGTAATCCCGAGATCTACGTGATGAACCTCGGCACGCGGCAGATGCAGCGGTTGACCAATCACTATGCCATTGACACCGAACCCTTCTGGGGGGCTGACGGTCAGACCATTTACTTCACGTCCGATCGCGCCGGCAAACCGCAGATCTACAAGCAGCGTCTAGGTGGCGGCGCGGCCGAGCGGGTGACCTTTGTTGGCAACTACAACGCCAATCCAAAGCTATCGGCGGATGAAAAGACACTTGTGATGATTCATCGCCAGGACGGTTACACGAACTTCAAGGTGGCGGCGCAGGACCTGCAGCGCGGCAATCTGCGCATCCTCTCGGAGACCAGTCTGGACGAGTCGCCCACTGTTGCGCCTAATGGCACCATGCTAATCTACGCCACCCGCCAGCAGGGCCGGGGAGTCTTGATGCTCGTGTCCATCAATGGTCGAGTTAGGCTCCCGCTTCCTACTGCTCAGGGCGAAGTCCGTGAGCCATCCTGGTCCCCTTACCTGAACTGATGCGGTAACACGCTTTTTAACCAAAACCAAAACCACACCTGGGGTTGTTACAGATGGAAATGCTGAAATTCGGTAAGTTCACCGCGCTGGCTCTGGCCATGGCTGTCGCTGTCGGTTGTTCGTCCAAGGGCGGCGACGACTCGGGCGAAGGCTCGGCTACGGGCATGGATCCTAACGCTGGCTACGGTGCCGACGCCGGTTCGCTGGATGGCAGCCTGAGCGAAGAAGCCGCCCTGCGTGCGATCACTACCTTCTACTTCGAGTACGACAGCTCCGACCTGAAGCCTGAAGCCATGCGCGCTCTGGACGTCCATGCCAAGGACCTCAAGGGCAACGGCGCTCGCGTCGTGCTGGAAGGCCACACTGACGAGCGTGGCACCCGCGAATACAACATGGCGCTGGGTGAGCGTCGTGCCAAGGCCGTTCAGCGCTACCTGGTTCTGCAGGGCGTTTCCCCGGCTCAGCTGGAGCTGGTTTCCTACGGCGAAGAGCGTCCGGTCGCCATGGGCAACGACGAGCAGTCCTGGGCTCAGAACCGCCGCGTCGAACTGCGCAAGTAATTCGTCATGCGCCTGTACCGCCGCTTCGCGAGTATTGCTGTACTTGGGCTGCCGCTGATGGCGGCGGCCCAGGTTCCGGTCATCGAGCCTGACTCCAACTCGGGCTACGGGGGAGGCTACCCTGTCGCCGCCCCTGAAAGCGGCGGTGCCTACGTCGGAGGCGGGGCGACAGCTCCGGCTTCGGCGCAGGGCATGCTTTTCCAGCAGCTGCAGCAGATGCAGGAAGAGATCGCGCAGTTGCGTGGCATGCTCGAAGAACAGCAGAACCAGATCCAGCGTCTGGAGCAGCAAGGGCTCGAACGCTACAAGGATCTGGACAGCCGCCTCTCCGGTAACGCTTCAGCGGGCAACCAGCCTTCCACGGCCGCGGCCGAGCTGGCCGGCGCAGGTTCGGGGGCGAATGCCGCTCCTACTCAGGCTGCCGCTCCTGCTGGCGATCCGGCAAAGGAAAAGCTGTATTACGATGCGGCCTTCGACCTGATCAAGGCGAAGGATTTCGACAAGGCCAGCCAGGCCTTCGGCGCGTTTCTGCGCAAGTATCCCAATAGCCAGTACGCCGGTAACGCGCAGTATTGGTTGGGCGAGGTAAATCTCGCCAAAGGCGACCTGCAGTCGGCAGGCCAGGCGTTCGCCAAGGTCAGCCAGGCTTACCCTCAGCACAGCAAGGTGCCTGATTCGCTTTACAAGCTGGCCGACGTGGAACTGCGCCTCGGTAATCGAGACAAGGCGCAGGGGATTCTGAAGCAGGTGATTGCCCAGTACCCCAATAGCTCGGCCGCACAGCTGGCACAGCGACAGCTCAATCGCTAACGCTCTGTTCGCCAAAGAACCCGCCACCCAGGCGGGTTCTTGCTTTACAATGCGCGACTTCCCTTCACTTGCAACGGAGGCGGATGGCCTGTTTAGCCGTCACGCCCGTGGCTGATATGCAACAGACCCTGCGAATTACCGAGATTTTCTACTCGCTGCAGGGGGAAACGCGTACCAGTGGCCTGCCCACGGTATTCGTACGCCTGACCGGGTGTCCCCTGCGCTGCCACTACTGCGATACCGCCTACGCCTTCAGTGGCGGCGAAACGATGACGCTGGATGCCATCGTCGACGAAGTCGCTCGCCACAGGCCGCGTTATGTCTGCGTGACCGGCGGTGAGCCGTTGGCGCAGCCGAACTGCGTGCCCTTGCTGCAGCGGCTTTGCGAGGCGGGCTACGAGGTTTCCCTGGAAACCAGTGGTGCGCTGGATATCAGTGCAACCGATCGGCGCGTAAGTCGGGTGCTCGACCTCAAGACCCCCGGTTCGGGAGAGGTGCGGCGCAATCGTTACGAGAACATCGCCGAGCTCACCGCTAACGACCAGGTCAAGTTTGTCATCTGTTCCCGCGAGGACTACGACTGGGCCGTATCCAAACTGATCGAGTACGGGCTCGATCGGCGGGCCGGTGAGGTCCTGTTCTCGCCGAGTCATGGACAAGTCGACGTTCGTGACCTGGCCGACTGGATCGTGGCGGACAACCTGCCGGTGCGTCTGCAATTGCAGTTGCACAAGATCATCTGGAATGACGAACCAGGCCACTGATCGGTGTGGTCGCACGGAGAATTGCCATGAATGAGAAAAAGGCGGTCGTCCTGTTGTCGGGCGGCTTGGATTCGGCAACGGTCGTCGCGATCGCGCGTAGCCAGGGGTTCGCCTGCTACACCATGAGCTTCGACTATGGCCAGCGTCATCGCGCTGAGCTGCAGGCGGCCGAGCGTGTGGCGCGGCAGCTTGGCGTGGCCGAGCACAAGGTCGTTGGCATCAACTTGAACGGTATTGGCGGTTCGGCGCTCACCGACACCAGTATCGATGTGCCGGAACAGCCTGGCGAGGGCGTGCCGGTGACCTATGTGCCGGCGCGCAATACGGTGTTCCTCGCGCTGGCGCTGGGCTGGGCCGAAGTGCTCCAGGCGCATGATCTGTTCATTGGGGTCAACGCGGTCGACTATTCTGGCTACCCCGATTGCCGGCCGGAGTTCATCGAGGCATTCGAGCGCATGGCGAACCTGGCGACCAAGGCCGGCGTCGAGGGCAACGGCTTCCGGATCCAGGCGCCACTGCAGCATATGAGCAAGGCCGAAATCATACGGCGTGGCACTGAACTGGGTGTTGACTATGCGACCACCGTGTCCTGCTACCAGGCAGACGATGACGGGCGTGCATGTGGGGTGTGTGACAGTTGTCGCCTGCGTGCTGCTGGCTTCGCTCAAGCTGGCCTGGCCGATGCCACGCGCTATCGTTGATGAAAAAGTGCTTGATTTGATTAATTAAATCCGTATCATGCGCCCGCATCGGGTCGTTAGCTCAGTCGGTAGAGCAGTTGGCTTTTAACCAATTGGTCGTAGGTTCGAATCCTACACGACCCACCATATCCCGCTCTGGGAGCAAAAAACCGGAACTCCAGTGAGTTCCGGTTTTTTTATAGCTGCAGTTTTTGTTCGCTTTTGCCGCTTCGCTTGTTCAGTTATTACGGCGCGTTCTTCTACGACTTTCGTATGTGAACGGTGGGGCTCCATTCGCAATAGACTGCAGGCCCTTCTGAATGTCCGTTGGTTCGAGGCTCAAATGTATTCTGATCGTATCCGCTTGTCGTCCCTGCAGAGCAAGGTCATGAGCGCCGAAGAGGCAGCCACCCTTATTCGTGACGGCATGACCGTTGGTATGAGTGGTTTCACCCGTGCGGGTGAGGCCAAGGCGGTGCCGCTGGCGTTGATCGAACGCGCCAAGCAGGAGCAGCTGAAGATCAGTCTGGTGACCGGTGCCAGCCTGGGTAACGATCTGGACGGCAAGATGGCCTCGGCCGGCTTGCTGGCCCGTCGCATGCCGTTCCAGGCTGACCCGGTGCTGCGCAAGGCGATCAACAACGGTGAAGTGATGTTCATCGACCAGCACCTGTCCCACACCGTGGAGCAGATGCGTAACCACCAGATCAAGCGTCCGGACGTGGCTATCATCGAGGCCGTCAGCATCACCGAGCAGGGCCATATCGTGCCGACCACTTCGGTGGGCAACTCGGCCAACCTGGCGATGTTCGCCGATCAGGTGATCGTCGAGCTGAACCTGGCGCACAACCTCAATCTCGAAGGTCTGCACGACATCTACTTCCCCGAGGAGCGCCCAGGTCGCGGCCCGATCCCGCTGACCAAGGTCGACGATCGCATCGGTAGCGCCGCGATTCCGGTCGATCCGGCGAAGATTGCCGCTATCGTCATCACCGAGCAGCCGGACTCCTATTCGACCGTCACGCCGCCGGACGACGAGACGCAAGCCATCGCCAACCATCTGGTCGAGTTCTTCAAGAAGGAAGTCGCCGAGGGCCGTCTGGGCAAGCACCTGCTGCCGATGCAGGTCGGTATCGGCAATATCGCCAACGCGGTGATGTGCGGCCTGATCGATTCTCCGTTCGATAACCTGGTCATGTACTCCGAAGTACTTCAGGACTGCACCTTCGAGCTGATCGATGCAGGCAAGATGAATTTTGCCTCCGGCTGCTCGATCACGCTGTCCGAGCGTTGCAACGACCGTGTCTTCGGCAACCTGGAAAAGTACAAGGACAAGCTGGTCCTGCGTCCGCAGGAGATCTCCAACCATCCGGAGCTGGTGCGCCGTCTGGGCATCATTGGCATCAACACCGCGCTGGAGTTCGATATCTACGGCAACGTCAACTCCACCCACGTTGGCGGCACCAAGATGATGAACGGCATCGGCGGTTCTGGCGATTTCGCCCGGAATGCGCACATGGCGATCTTCGTCACCAAGTCGATCGCCAAGGGGGGCAGCATCTCCAGCGTGGTGCCGATGGTCGCTCACGTCGACCACACCGAGCACGACGTGGAAATCCTCGTGACCGAGCAGGGTCTGGCCGACCTGCGTGGCCTGGCGCCGCGCGAGCGCGCCCGGGTGATCATCGACAACTGCGTGCACCCGTCCTATCGCGACGCGCTGAACCAGTACTTCGAAGCAGCTTGCGACAAGGGTGGCCAGACGCCGCACCTGCTGCGCGAGGCAGTAGCCTGGCACGTCAACCTCGAAGAGCGCGGTCACATGCTCAAGGGCGAGTGATCTGACAGAAGGCCCGCCGGGGAACCGGCGGGCCTTTTTCTTTTCTGGCGCACGCTTTCACTTTGTTCGGCGCTTCGGCTAGTATTCCTGCCCCTTCGAAATGGCAGGGTGGCGCCGGCCAGGCAGGTTCTTCCCGTGGCCGCCAGCCCCGCCTTTCGCCAGCAGCCCCCAGGTCGGGCCGTTCCTGAGGACGGATACGATCCGCGGCGTACCATGCAATCGCTTTCTTGCAGGGCCAGCGAAAGATGACGCACATACCCGAACGCATTCTTGTCCAGGCGCACCTGGCGGCCAAGCAGCCCGTTCCGCTGACGCCCGAACAGGAGCTGCAGCTGCGCGAGCAGATCGCCGAGGAGCTGCGCCGGCAGAATGCTGTGCTGGTGGCGCATTACTACACCGATCCGGTGATCCAGGCGTTGGCCGAAGCCACGGGGGGCTGCGTGTCCGACTCCCTGGAAATGGCGCGCTTCGGCAATGAGCACCCGGCGCAGACCGTAGTGGTCGCTGGTGTGCGCTTCATGGGTGAAACGGCGAAGATCCTCAACCCCGAAAAGCGTGTGCTGATGCCGACGCTGGAGGCCACCTGTTCGCTGGACCTGGGCTGTCCGGTCGACGAGTTCGCCGCATTCTGCGACCAGCATCCGGAGCGCACGGTGGTCGTCTACGCGAATACTTCGGCTGCGGTGAAGGCGCGCGCAGACTGGGTGGTGACGTCGAGCTGCGCGCTGGAAATCGTCGAAAGCCTGATGGATAACGGCGAGAAGTTGATCTGGGCGCCCGACAAGCACCTGGGTAGCTATGTCCAGCGCGAAACCGGGGCCGACATGCTGCTGTGGGATGGCGCCTGTATCGTTCACGAGGAGTTCAAGGCCAAGCAGCTTGCCGACATGAAGGCGCTGTATCCGGATGCGGCGATTCTCGTCCATCCGGAGTCGCCGGCGGCGGTCATCGAGCTCGCCGACGCGGTTGGCTCCACCAGCCAGTTGATCAAGGCCGCGCAGACCTTGCCGAACCGCACGCTGATCGTGGCGACCGACAAGGGCATCTTCTACAAGATGCAGCAGCTGTGCCCGGACAAGGTGTTCGTCGAGGCGCCTACGGCGGGCCAGGGGGCGACTTGCCGCAGTTGTGCGCACTGTCCCTGGATGGCGATGAATACGCTGGAGCGCACCCTGGACTGTCTGCGCAAGGGCAGCAACGAGATATTTGTCGATCCGGCGCTGGTGCCGCGGGCGGTCAAGCCGCTCAAGCGAATGCTCGACTTCACTCACGCGGCTCGGCTGCGCCAGGCTGGCAACGCCTGAGCTAAGCAGGCTTCGGCGTAGGCGATGAGGCTGGGCCGGAGCAGGCTAGCGCAGCATCTCCTCGACCATGCGTTTTTCTTCGGCCAGCTGTTGTTGGCGTGCATCCACCCGGGCAGCCAGCTGGAAGTTGTCTGCCCGACGCTTGGCGAAATCCAGCTGTTCGATCGCCTGGTCATAGTCGCCAACGAGCGCGAAGTACTCAGCGCGCGCCCGATGCAGGCCAACGATGTTGCCGGTCAGGCCACGAACTTCGGCGAGCTGATACCAGATATCGGGATCCTTGTCGCGCTCTGCAACGAGCTGGTCGAGTTCCTTTTCGGCCTCCGCCAAGCGGTTGAGCTTCATCAGCACATCCACGCGCGCCTGGCGTAGCGGGTAGTTGTCCGGGTACTGCGCCAGCAGGCGTTGCACCCGCGCGGCGGCCGCCTCGAGCTCGTTGGCGGTCATCTCCAGTTCAACCTGGGCCAGGTTGTAGAAGAGGTCGTCCGGTGCTCCTTTCAGCAGGCTGGCAAGGTTCTGGCGCGCTTCATTCAGCTGGCCGGCCTTGATCTGTGCGAGCGCCAGGCCGTAGCGCGCCGCATCCAGCTTGGGGTTGTCGGCCAGCATGGCGCGAAAGCGCTTGGCGCTGACCCCGGGCGTGGTCTCGAACTGGAGCTGGGTGCGGGCGCGAATGAGCTGATAGCGCAGGCTGTCCTGGCGGCCGCCGTTCGCGTACTGCTCGGCGCGGTTGCGGGTGTCGGCGATGCGCGATTCGGTCACCGGGTGGGTGAGGAGGAATTCCGGCGGCTTCTGATCATAGCGGTATTGGCGCATCAGGCGCCCGAACATCTCCGGCATCGCGCGCGGGTCGTAGCCAGCCTGCTCAAGGTTGAGGATGCCGATGCGGTCGGCTTCCTGTTCGTTCTGCCGGGAAAAGCGCCGCTGCTCCTGGATCGCGGCGGCCTGCGTGGACATGATCGCAGCGATACCGGCGTCTCCCGCGCCCGCGGCGGCGGCGACCACTCCGGCGAGCATCGCGGCCATCATCGGTAGCTGCATGCGCTGCTGCGCCTCAAGGCCGCGTGCGAAGTGCCGCTGCGAGAGGTGCGCCAGTTCGTGAGCCATGACCGAGGCGTACTCGGCTTCGGTCTGGGCATGCAGAAAAAGGCCGCCGTTCACGCCGATGATGCCGCCGGGAGCGGCAAAGGCGTTCAGTTGCGGGCTGTCGAGCAGGACGAATTCGAGACGGCGGTCCTGCAGCTGGCTAGTCTCGGTGAGGCGGTAGACGCTCGACTCGACGTAATCCTTCAGCAGCGGGTCGGAGAGCTGGCGGACCTGGCCGCGCAGCAGGCTCAGCCAGGCCCTGCCGAGCTGGTGCTCCTGCTCCGGAGAAACAATGCCCGAGCTGGCATCGCCCAGCGACGGCAGGTCGCTGGCGCTGATGGGTTGAGCGAGCAGGCAGGCAAGGGTCAGCAGAGTCGGGCGCAGCAGGTTCATTCGGGGCGGCTCTGAGGGGTGAGCGGCTACTGTAACGGCGCGCCCGTGCGCTGGCCAGACCGGCGCAAGGCTGGGTATGCTGCGCGCCTTCGCCGACGGAGAGATCGATGACCGACACCCCCCCTGCCTTCGACGCCGAGCTCGATGCCTCGGGGCTCAACTGCCCGATGCCATTGCTCAAGGCAAAGCTCGAGCTCAATCGTCTGCCCAGTGGCGCCGTATTGAAAGTGACGGCGACCGATCCCGGCTCGCAGCGTGATTTTCGCAGTTTCGCCCGGCTCGCCGGCCACCAACTGCTGCACGAAGAAGAGGACGGGGCGGTCTACCGCTACTGGCTGCGCAAGGCCTGACGGGGCGCTCAGGCGCGCGGCAGTGCCTGGGCCGCGTCGAGTACCGCCTGGGCATGCCCCGGTACCTTTACGCCCCGCCACTGCTGGCGCAGCACACCATTGCGGTCGATGAGAAAGGTGCTGCGCTCGATGCCCAGGTATTCCTTGCCGTAGAGCTTCTTCTGCTTGATCACGTCGAACAGCTGGCAGAGCTGCTCGTCCTTGTCGCAAATGAGCTCGAAGGGAAAGCCCTGTTTGCTGCGAAAGTTCTCGTGGGTCTTCAGGCTGTCGCGCGAAACCCCGAAAACGAGCGTATCGCATGCGAGAAACTGGTCGTGCAGATCGCGGAAGTCCTGGCCCTCGGTGGTGCAGCCCGGGGTGTTGTCCTTCGGATAGAAGTAGAGCACGACCTGCTTGCCTCGCAGCCCGTCCGGGCTGACCTCGACGCCGCTGGTAGCCTGGGCGGTGAATGCCGGGACGGGTTGGTTCAGTTCGACGGGCATGGGGGCTTCCTCACGGGTTCTGTGGACGCCAGGGCTCGATCAGCGCGTCGAGATTCATGGCGTCGGCGAAATCGAGAAACTGATCGCGCAGCCAGCTGATCTGCGTGCCGGCCGGCAGGGTCACCGTCAGCGTCGCGTTGAGCATGGTGCCGCCAGTCTGCGGGGCCTGGTAGGTATCGCAGGTCAGGCTTTCCAGTTCGACGCGGTGGTCGATGAAGAACTGGCAAAGCTCATTGAGAATGTCCGGTCGGTAGGCCGCGCTGACATAGGCGACATAAGGCAGCGCGTTCGGTCGGCTCTCCAGCGGTTCGCTACGCACCACGTTGGCGGTGAAGCCGTGCTTTTTCGACAGGGCGGGCAGGGCGGCTTCCATGCGGGCCAGCGCGTCCCAGCTGCCGGTGACCTCCAGGACCAGCGCGCTGTATTCACCATGCCGGGTGAGACGAGTGGTGACGACTGCGCAGCGACTCTCGTTGCTCGCGCGGCAAAGAACGTTGGCAAGTTCCATCGGACTCTTGCCCAGGGCGCTGATCACAAGGAACTGTTCGCGAGGTACGGACGGGGTGGGCATTACAGCTTTCCTGACGGTGAATCGGCGAATGGTCGGCCGAAAACGGCTAAGGGTAGCGAAAAGCGTCAGTGCTGTGAATGGACGGGGGCGCCGGGCCGGGTTCCTGGAGGGCTTTCGCAGGCACGTCCGGCTACTCGCAAAGCGCAATCGAGCCTTGTACCATTACGCCTCTCTTTTTCCGGCAGGAGTGGTTGCATGATTGCGGGCAGTATGGTGGCGCTGGTCACGCCCATGGACGCGCAAGGCGGTCTGGACTGGGATGGCCTGAGCAAGCTGGTGGACTTCCATCTGCAGGAAGGCACCAACGCAATCGTCGCGGTGGGGACCACTGGAGAATCGGCGACGCTTTCGGTCGAGGAACACATCGAGGTCATTCGTCGGGTCGTCGATCAGGTCAATGGACGCATCCCGGTAATCGCCGGTACTGGGGCGAACTCCACCAGCGAGGCCGTGGAGCTGACCGAGAACGCCAAGGCCGCCGGAGCCGATGCCTGCCTGCTGGTCACACCCTATTACAACAAGCCCACCCAGGAAGGCCTCTACCTGCATTTCAAGCACATCGCCGAGGCGGTGGCCATTCCGCAGATTCTCTACAACGTGCCGGGTCGTACGGCCTGCGACATGCTGCCGGAAACCGTTGAGCGCCTGTCGAAGGTCGCCAACATCATCGGCATCAAGGAGGCCACTGGCGATCTCAAGCGCGGGCAGGAAGTGCTCGATCGCGTCGGCAAGGACTTCCTCGTCTATTCCGGCGACGACCCGACGGCAGTCGAGCTGATGCTCTTGGGTGGCAAGGGCAATATTTCCGTCACCGCCAATGTCGCGCCTCGTGCCATGGCCGACCTCTGTGCCGCCGCGATGGCCGGCGACGCGGCCACGGCGCGCGCGATCAACGAGCGGCTGATGCCGTTGCACCAGAAACTCTTCATCGAGTCCAACCCCATTCCGGTGAAGTTCGCGCTGCACGAGATGGGACTGATGGCCGACGGTATCCGCCTGCCGCTCACCTGGCTCAGCCCGGCTTGCCGGGAGCCGCTGCGCCAGGCGATGCGCCAGTGCGGCATCCTCGCCTGAACAGATAAGGGAATATTGATGAAGCGACTGGCCGGACTCTCGACTCTTGCCCTGATGATTTCCGCCACCAGCGGTTGCGGTTGGCTGTGGGGCGACGATGGGTATTTTCGTGATCGCGGCAGCGATTATCTGCAGGCGCATCAGGTGCCGCCCATGCAGGTGCCGGCGGGGCAGCAACTGCGCCCGCTCGACCCGCTGCTGCCGATTCCCCACCAGGTGGCCGATAGCCGCGCCGCCGGTAAATACGACGTGCCGCGTCCGCAGCCGCTGCAGGGCGCGATCCAGGCCAGCGATTTCAGCGTGCAGAGCTCCGAGGGCGGCCGTTGGCTGGTCGCGCTGCGCAGCCCGGCTCAAGTCTGGGCAGCGACCCGGCAGTTCTTCACCGACAACGGCTTCGCCATCGATGAGGAGCGGCCACAAACCGGCGAGTTCTCCACCGCCTGGCAGAAGGGCTCGGAAATCAACGCCGCGTTGGCGCGCAGCCTGGGCGTCCAGGATGGCGAAGCCCGTGTACGTGTACGCATCGAACCGGGTGTGCAGCGCAACACCAGCGAGATCTTCGTCCTCGCGCTGCAACGCGACAGTGGCAGCACAGCCGATCCGGCATGGCCGGAAGCCTCCGTCAACGCCGAACTGGATCGCGCCCTGCTCGACGAGTTGCAGACCGCGCTCAGTCGCAGCGCTGACGAAGGCGGCTCGGTATCGCTGCTCGCCGAGCGCGACTACGATGCGCCGAGCCGTGTCGTCCTGACTGCCGATGGCAGCGGCAACCCGATGCTGACCCTGGACACCGATTTCGATCGTGCCTGGTCGAGCATCGGCCGCGCACTGCAGGCTGCCGACATCAAGGTCGACGACCTCAATCGCAGCCTCGGGGTCTACTACGTGAACCTGGCCGAAGGCGCCGATCGGCCGGACGAGAAGCCAGGCTTCTTCTCCCGTCTGTTCTCGAGCAAGCCGGACCAGGAGGAGATCGACGCGCGCGCCGAGCGCTATCAGGTGCGCCTGACTCGTGCCGGTGAGCAGATTCTCGTCACGCTGGACCGCAACATCGATACCGTTGCGCCCGCCGAGGTAGCACGTCGCGTGCTCGAGCGGCTCAAGGAAAACCTCGGCTGACCTGGCGCGCGGGCGCAAACCCAGGGGTGACGGCGCGCTGGCCTCGTCACCCTTATCTCTTCGAAACAAGGCGTCGGCCTGCAGCGCGGTGATGCTGCCGAATGGCGCGTCTAGGTGGAAATCGACCATGAGTACCCCGACCAATCTCAGCCTGAACAAGCTCTATTCGGGCAAGGTGCGCGATCTCTACGAGGTAGATGGCCAGCGCATGCTGATGGTTGCCAGCGACCGCCTGTCCGCGTTCGACGTGATCCTGGCCGAGCCGATCCCGGATAAAGGCAAGATTCTCACCGCAATCTCGAATTTCTGGTTCGACAAGTTCAGCACGCTGGTGCCCAATCATTTCACCGGAGACCGGGTCGAAGACGTGGTTCCTGCCGCCGAGCTGCCCCTGGTCGAAGGGCGTGCCGTCGTGGCCAAGCGCCTCAAGCCCGTTGCGGTGGAGGCGATCGTACGTGGCTACCTCGCTGGCTCCGGCTGGAAGGAATACCAGAAGAGCGGCACGGTCTGCGGCATCGCCCTGCCAGCCGGTCTGAAAGAGGCGAGCAAACTGCCGGAGCCGATCTTCACGCCTTCGACCAAGGCTGCGGTGGGCGACCACGACGAGAACATCTCCTTCGAAGAGTGCGAAGCCATCATCGGCAAGGAACTGGCCGCACAGGTACGCGACACCTCCATTGCGTTGTACCGCGCTGCCGTCGAGTACGCCGCCACGCGCGGCATCATCATCGCCGACACCAAATTCGAATTCGGCCTCGATGAGCATGGCACCCTGACCCTGATGGACGAGGTGCTCACGCCCGACTCCAGCCGCTTCTGGCCGGCTGACAGCTATGAAGAGGGCAAGAACCCGCCAAGCTTCGACAAGCAGTTCGTCCGCGACTGGCTGGAGTCCACCGGCTGGAACAAGGAGCCGCCGGCCCCGGCGCTGCCGGCCGAGGTTGCACAGAAGACCGCCGACAAGTACCGCGAGGCGCTTACCCGACTCACCGCCTGAACCCATGGCCGCAACCTGCTGAAAAAAGGCGGAAAAAGTGTGCTTGGGGGTTCGACAAAGCGACCTGAGCTGCTATGATGCGCGCCGCTGGAGAGATGCCGGAGTGGTCGAACGGGACGGATTCGAAATCCGTTGTATCCGCAAGGGTACCTAGGGTTCAAATCCCTATCTCTCCGCCATTACATAGTGCCTAAGCCCCTGAAATTCGTAGAGTTTCGGGGGCTTTTGCTTTTCTGGGCTGCGCGGTGGGCTTGCAGGGGCGGTTAGAAGAGGCCGCTGGCCAGATAGGCCGAGACGGCGGCCATCAGCAGGCCCAGCAGCACCAGCAATCCGTCGCGGGTGGTGAGGCCGATGCCGATGAGGCCGATGGCGGCGAAGGGGCCGCTGCTGGCGAAGGGAATCAGTTCCAGCGGCGGCACGGAAGCGGCCAGCACCAGGCAAAGCAGTGCGAGCAGGCGGCTGGCGTTGCGGTTGGTGGCCCAGTGCAGGCGGGGTCTGATCAGCTTGTCCAGCCAGCGGATCACCGGGCGCAGCTTGCACAGGCCGCGCTCGAGCTTGTCGCCGGCGACCTTGCGCCGGGTGAGCAGGTCCGGCAGCCAGAGGTGTTTGCGGCCGAACAGCATTTGCAGCGCGAACAGGGCGACGATCACCGCCAGCAGCGTCGGCAGGCCGGGAATGCCGCCGACCGGGCTGATCTCGACAAGCGCCGGGACGAACAGGAAGGGGCCGAAGCTGCGCTGGCCGACCTCGTCCTGAATGTCGGCAACCGATACCTGCTCGCGCTCGCGGCCGAGCCGGATCAGGCCCTCGACGAGGCCCTGCAGCTCTTCGTGCGGTTGATCGGCCATGATCAGGTCCGCTCCCGGACTCAGGCGCTGCCGGGGTATTGCGCGTCGCGCAGCAGGCCGGCCAGGTGCAGGGCGTTGCGCGCCATGCTGCGGGTGGTCTGCTGCACCTTGTCCGGCGTCTGCGGCAGATCCTTGAAATCCTGGCCCTGCATGGCTTCGCCGACCCAGTAGGTCACCGCGTTCGGCGCCAGGCTGAAGCCCAGATCGTTGAGGCCCTGGAAGATCTCGGCCGAGACGTGGTGTGCGCCGTCCTCGTTACCGACGACCGCGGCGCAGGCGACCTTGCCGAAAGAGGGCATGCGCCCGGCGTCGTCAGTCTCGCCGAGAAAGGCATCGAGCCGCTCCATTACCCGCTGGCAGATGCTCGAGGGATGGCCGAGCCAGATCGGCGTGCCGAGGATGAACACATCGGCGGCGAGAATGCGGCGGCGCAGTTCCGGCCAGTCGTCGCCGGCGCCTTCGTCGGAAGTCACGCCGGGTTTGATGTTGAAGTCGGCCGCGCGCAACAGCTCGCCGTAGGCACCGAGGTCGGCGAAGGCGCCGAGCGTCTGGCGCAGCAGCAATTCGCAGGAAGAGTCGGCGGGCGAAGGTTTGAGCGTGCAGTTGAGGGCAAAGACCGAAAGCGTCATGGGCGGCTCCTGGCTGTGAGGTTGCGAGGGCGTTCCTTCTAGGGACACCCCGTTGCCACTGCCCGCTCAGGGCGCTGGACGAACGGGCCATCAGACCGGGGCGCGGGTCAGCAGGTCCAGCAGGGTCAGCAACAGCAGCAGGAACACGAAGAACCAGGCTGTCAGCGCACACAGCCGCAACAGCGGACTTTCGTCCTGCAGGCGGGTGAAGCCCAGGAGCACGCCGAGCGCCTGCGCGCCGGCCAGCAGCATGATCAGGATGTCCCGGTACGGCAGGCGGCTGGTGGCCAGGGCGATGCTGACGCCAAGCAGCGCCAGCAGCCCCAGGTAGCTCAGCAGGCGCGCGCTCATGCCGGTCTCCCGACCAGATAGAGCGACGGGTAGAGCAGGATCCAGATCACATCGACCACATGCCAGTAGTGCGAGAACGCCTCGAGCAGGGTGATGCGCTCGGGCAGCGGCAGTCGGCCGCGGCGCTGGCGTACCCAGAACAGCAGGCCGAGGCTGAGCGCGATGATTACGTGCAGGGCGTGCAGGGCGTGCAGGGCGGTGGCGATCAGGTACAGGTTGAAGAACAGCTGCGCGCCGGTCTGCTGCAGTGGCGAAACCTGCCAGGGCATGAGCTACTCGCGGTACTCGGCAAAGTATTCGTAGCCTTTGAGCAGGAGAAAGGCGCCGGCCAGGATGACCGCCGTCAGCAGCAGCCGGCGCGCCCGCAGCGCCTGGCCGTCACGGGCCTCCACGACCGCCAGGGTAATCGCCAGGCTGCTGGTCAGCAGCAGCACGCTGTTGAACCCGGCGAGCCAGTAGTGCAGATGCCCGACGGTTTCGCCGACCCCGCCCGGGTGCGCGGTGCGCGTATACCAGATCACCACCAGCAGCCCGCCGAACATCATCAGCTCGGTCGCCAGAAAGGCCCAGGTGCCCAGGTGCGCCGTTTCGTGCTGCTGGCCGTGGGTCTGGAACTGCTCGGTGATCGGGTATTCAACCTTTGCCATGGGTCGCCTCGGGCGGGTAGTCGTAGGCCTCGAAGTCCACCAACGGGATCGTCTCGAAATTGTGCTTGGGCGGTGGCGACGGCACGTGGCGCCATTCCAGCCCGGCGGCATCCCAGGGGTTGTCCGGGGCCTTTTCGCCGCGGTACAGCGACCACAGCAGATAGAACAATGGCAGCGCATAGGCCACCCCGAGCACCAGCGCGCCGCAGGACGAAAGGATGTTCAGCACGCCGAACTCCTCCGGGTAGGCGTGATAACGGCGGGGCATGCCGAGATAGCCAAGGATGAACTGCGGAAAGAAGGTCAGGTTGAAGCCGAAGAAGATCATCACCGCGGCGATCCGCCCCCACAGCTCCGGGTACATCCGCCCGGTGATCTTTGGCCACCAGAAGTGCAGCGCGCCGAAATAGCCCGCCACCGCTGCGCCCACCATGATGTAGTGGAAATGCGCCACGACGAAGTAGGTGTCGTGCACGTGCAGGTTGGCCGCCAGCAGGGCAAGGAACAGCCCGGTGATCCCGCCGATCAGGAACAGCCCGAGAAAGGTCATCGCATAGAGAAAGGGCGCGTTGATCGTCAGCCGGCTCTTGTACAGCGAGGCGGTCCAGTTGTACGCCTTGATCGCCGACGGGATCGCCACCAGGAAGCTCAGCAGCGAGAAGGCCATGCTGGCGTACATCGACTGCCCGGCGACGAACATGTGATGGCCCCAGACCATGAAGCCGATCACCGCGATGGCGATGCTGGAAAAGGCCACGAAGCGGTAGCCGAAGATGCGTTTGTGCGCCGCCGAGGTGACCAGCTCGCTCATCACCCCCATCGCCGGCAACACCATGATGTAGACCGCCGGGTGGCTGTAGAACCAGAACAGATGCTGGAACAGCAGCGGATCGCCGCCGAGCGAGGGGTCGAACACGCCGATGCCGAAAAGGTGTTCCAGGGCGACCAGGGTAAGGGTGATCGCCAGCACCGGCGTGGCCAGCACGAGGATCACCGAAGTCGCGTACAGCGACCAGACGAACAGCGGCAGACGAAACCAGGTCATGCCCGGGGCGCGCAGCTTGTGCACCGTGGCGATGATGTTGATAGCGGTGAAGATCGACGAGAAGCCGGTGATGAAGACGCCGACGATCACCGCCACCACATGGCCGTTGCTGAACATCGTCGAGTAGGGCGTGTAGAAGGTCCAGCCGGTGTCGACCCCGCCGGCGACCAGCGCATAGAGGGTGAACAGCCCACCGGCCACCAGCAGGTACCAGCTGGCCAGGTTCAGCCGCGGGAAGGCCATGTCGCGCGCACCGACCATGATCGGTACAAGGAAATTGCCGAACACCGAAGGAATCGAGGGAATCAGGAAGAACCAGACCATGATCACGCCGTGGATGGTGAAGGCCCGGTTGTAGCCGTCGGCGGTCAGCAGGTCGCCGTCGGGCGTGACCAGTTCGATGCGGATCAGGCTCGCCGCCAACCCTCCGACGACGAAGAAAAAGGTCACCGCCAGCAGATAGAGCACCGCGATACGCTTGTGATCGGTGGTCAGCAGCCAGGAGAGGATGCCGTGCTCGGCTTCCAGGTAGCTCGGCTCGCGGACGGCCTTGATCTCGCTCATGGGCGGCTCCGTTTCGGGGGAATGATGGCCTGCTCCTCGCCCAGCGACTGGATGTAGGCGGTCAGGCGCAGCACCGCGTCCTCATCGAGGATCCTGGCGTAGGTCGGCATGATCGGCTCGAAGCCGGCGACCACCTGCTTGCTCGGCAGCATGATCGAGTCGCGGATGTAGCCGGCGTCGGCGACCACCTCGTCGCCGTCGGCCAGGGCCACTCGGCGGCCGTAAAGGCCCTGCAGCAGCGGGGCGCGGGTCGCCGAGCGCTCGCTGTGGCAGCCGCTGCAGCCGAACTGGCGGAACAGCGCGGCGCCCTGCTCGGCGAGGCTGCCGTCGGTGGCCGCCTGCTGCAGCCACTGCTGGTAGGCCGCCGGCGGCTGGATGACCAGCTGCGCGGTCATGCCGGAATGGTCGGTGCCGCAGTATTCGGCGCAGAAGCCGTCGAAGCGGCCGGTCCTGTCGGCGCGGAACCAGAGCTCGGTGTAGCGCCCCGGCAGGACGTCCTGCTTGATGCGCAGCGCGGGAAAGAACAGGCTGTGGATCGCATCCTCGGAGATCATCACCAGCTTGACCGGCCGGTCGGCCGGCACGTGCAGGGTGTTGATCTCGCGCTGGCCGCCGGGGTGCTGGAACTTCCACATCCACTGCTTGGCGGTGACGCGGATTTCCAGCGCATCGGCCGGTGGCACACGCGCTTCGTAGAACAGCCGCGCGGAGAGCAGGAACAGCACCATGGCACCGATGAAGGGCAGCACGATCCAGGTGGTTTCCACCTTCCAGTTGCCTTGCGACTGATGGTGCCGCGGTACGTCGCGGCCGGCGCGGTAACGCAGGGCGAAGAGCACCAGGCAGAAGAACACCGGCAGCACGAACAGCCCCATCAGCAGGGTGAACACGGTGATCAGCCAGTCCACGTCGCTGGCGTGCTGCGAGGCGGACGCCGGCCACAGGCGCAGGAAACCCTCGAGGATCATGGCCGACGCCCCCCTCGCTCGCGGCGCAGGTTGAACAGGATGAAGCCGCCGAGCAACAGCACCGTGGCGCCGCCGCCCAGCTGCAGGGCCTCGATCACCAGGCTGCTGTAGCCGCCGGTCTTCGGGTCGTAGTGGTAGCAGAGCAACAGCAGCTGGTCGGTGAAATCGCCGACGCGGCCCTGGCCGGCCTCGAGCAGCGCCAGGCGCAGGTCGTCCGGCTGGTAGCCCAGACCATAGAGCCAGCGCGACAGGCGCCCGTCGCGGCTGAGCGCGGCGACCGCGGTGACATGGGCGTACTCGCCGCTTTTCTCGTCGTAGGCGTAGCGAAAGCCCAGTGCCTCGGCCAGCGCCGAGCTGGCCGCCGCCGAGCCAGTGAGCAGATGCACGCCCGGCGAGTCGGCCAGCGCCGGCCAGCGGCGCGCCAGCTTGGCCTGCTCGGCGCGTGCGTCGGCCGGCGTTTCGTTCGGGTTGAAGCTGAAGGCCACCAGTTCGTAGTCCTCACCGGCGCGGTAGGGCAGGCCGTCGAGCATCTGCAGCAGCGAGGCCAGCTGGCTGCCGCAGACATTCGGGCAGGTGTAGTACAGCGGCAGCAGCAGCACCGGCCGCTTGCCGAACAGCTCGGCCAGGCGCAGCTGGCGGCCGTGCTGGTCGGTAAAGCGCAAGTCCAGCGGAACCTGCGCGCCGGGCCGGGCCTCGATGCCGCTGACCTCGAACGGATCGAAGGGGGCCTCGGCGTACGACAGCGGGCTGACGAACAGGAGCAGCACGGCCAGCAGCAGGCGCGGGTCAGTCATGGCCAGGTTCCTCGCCGCTCGCGTCGGCCTCTGGCCAGCCCTCGTGCGCCAGCCGTGCCATGGCCTCGTCGATGGGCAGGTGCGCCAGGCCGGCCTGGCGGTCGACCCAGCCGAGCGTCTGCAGGCGCCGCCGGGCAGCCGCCAGCACCGCCGGCGCGGCGACCTGCGCTGCAGCGTCCAGGTTCGGGATTGCCGGGCGAAAGGCCGAGGCTTCGCGCGGTGTGGGCGGCTGCTCCGGCTCGTGCTGGGCGTAAAGATGCAGCAGCAGGGCGACGCCGCCGAGGCTCAGGCCCAGCCCCACGGCAATGATCAGCCCCGCCAGCAGCACTCGCGGCACGCGGGCATCCTGCGGCTCGTAGCCCAGTTCGCGGGCGCGTGGGTCAACCTCGGCCATGCTCGCCTCCGATCAGGGGCCAGGCAGGCCGCAGCACCAACAGCCAGGCCAGCGTCAGCAGCGCGCCAAGGCTCCAGAGCAGCAGCGGCGAATGCTCGGCAAAGCCCGGCAGCACCCACCAGAGCAGCTCCAGCTGGCCGAGCAGCAGGGTGGTGATGGCCACGCCCTGCAACGCACCGCTGCGCTCGCCCAGGGGCAACAACAGCAAGACCAGCGGCAGCAGGCCCTGACCGACGCCCAGCAGCCAGACAACCGCGGCGCCAAAGCCTTCGATGCGGGTCAGATACCAGCGGATCTCTCGTGGCAGGTCGGCCGACCAGATGATCAGGTACTGCATGTAGTGCAGATACAGCCAGAGCAGCACGGCCGCGATCAGCAGGCCGCGCAGCACGCCACGCCGCTCGGCACCGGCGTGCAACGCCAGCAGCACCGCCAGGGCGACCGCCGAGAGCAGCCCGCGGCTCAGGTAGAGCAGCCCGTAGAGGGTCGAGAAGAATTCGGGCTCCAGGCTCATCGCCCAGTCGATCGCCGCGGCCGAACCACTGAGCACCAGCAGCACCAGGCCCGGCCCGGCCAGCCGCGGACGGCGCGGCAGCAACCAGGCCAGTGCGCTCCAGAGCGCGACGTAGAGCAGCGTGCGCAGCGTGAACGCCAGCGGTGACAGCCAGACGCCGCGAAAACCCTCTTCGCCTTCCAGCGCCCAGGGGTATAGCCGGTGCTGGGCCAGCAGCGCCGGCAACAGCAGCAGCCCGAGCAGGGGCGCCAGGCGTGCGATGCGCCCGGCGCCTGGCAGGATCAGCCCCTGCCAGCTGCCGCTGACCAGCGGCACCGCCAGCTGGAGCAGCAGGCCACCGATAACCAGCGCCGCCAGGGCGAAGGCCACGGCCAGGCTGGCCGCGGCCAGTGGCGGCCAGAACAGGCCGAGCACGCCGAGCAGCAGGGCCAGTACGGCCGGCCAGGCAAGCATGCGCAGGTTCATGGCCGGCCCTCCAGGCGCCGACGTTGCGCCGCGCTCAGTTGCTCCAGCGGCACGCCCTGGCTGCGCTGCAGCGCTCGCACATAGGCGACGATGGCCCAGCGATCGGCTGGGGGGATGCGGCTGGCGTAGCTGTACATCTGCCCGTAGCCATGGCTGATGACCTCGATGTAATGCCGGTCCGGCGCCTCGCGCAGGCGCGCCGCAGCCAGGTCTGGCGGCTTCGGGAAGCCACGTTGCACCACCACGCCCTCGCCGTTGCCGAGCAGGCCGTGGCACGGCGAGCAGAAGATGTCGAAGCGCTCGCGGCCGCGCTCGAGCAGCGCCCGGCTCATCGGCGGGCGCCTGTACAGGCGGGCCTCGCGGGCCAGATCGCCGCGGGCCACGGTGAACGCTGGCGGAGCCTGGTTCACTGCTCCGTTGGCGAATACCCTGGCGCTGCCCTGAGCCTTGAGCTTTTCCTGGCGCGCCATGTCATCGCAGCCGGCCAGTGCCAGCAGCATCAGCAGGATGAGAACGCGCATCAGGGTTCGATCTCCGTTACCGAGACCGCCCGCTGCGACAGCCAGAGCAGCGTCGTGCCGGGGTCGAACAGCGGGTCCTCGGCATAGATGCACAGCAGGAAGCGGTCGTCCGAGGCGCGGCGAAAGCTCTCCGCTTCGAACAGCGGGTGGTGCAGCAGCGGCAGGCGGCAGGCCAGCAGCAGGCCGAACACCGCAAACAGGCCGGCGAACAGGATCATCAGCAGAAAGCCGACCACGGCAAAGGCTTGCAGCGCCACCAGCGGGCGGCCGCCGATATCCAGCGGGTAGTCCAGGTTGACGTAGATCTGCAGGCCGAAGCCGGCCAGCGCGCCAAACAGCGCACCGGCCACGCCCCAGCGGATCGGCTCGCGATGATCGTGGCCAAGCAGCGGCTCGATGGCCTCGAGCGGGAAGGGGCTGAACGCCTCCATGTGCCGGTAGCCAGCCTGATGCGCGGCGCGCGTGGCTGCGAGCAGGGCATCGGCATCGGCGAAGTCGGCGAGCAGGCCGAACAGCGGCTTAGCCATCCTCACCTCCGCGATAGCGATGCAGCACTTCCTTGACTTCCATCGCCGAAACCATCGGCACGAAGCGGATGAACAGCAGCAGCGGCACGAGGAACAGGCCAAAGGTGCCGGCCAGCAGCGCCCAGTCCCAGACCGTCGGCAGGTAGGCCTCGCTGCTCATCGACGGCATGTGCGGGTGCGTCTCTGGCGTGACGATGAGCATGTAGCGTTCGCACCACATACCCACCAGCACCGCCGCGCTGACCAGGCAGAGCAGCCGCGGGCGGGTGCGTACCCGGCGGCTCCACAGCGCCTGCAGGATCACTACGTTGCACAGGATCGCCAGCCAGAAGCTCCAGGCGGTGTAGCCACCCAGGCGCGCCTGGGTGACGAGGATCTCGTGGTGCCGCCCGGAATAGAACGCCACGAAGATGTCGGCGACATAGCCATAGGCGGTCATCAGCCCGGTGGCCAGCAGCAGCTTGCCGAGCATGTCCAGGTGACGTGGGGTGATCAGCGTCTCGAAGTGCAGCAGGTGGCGCACGCTGCAGGCGATGATCGCCACCAGCGCGAAGCCGGAAAAGACTGCGCCGGCAACGAAGTAGGGCGGAAACACCGTCGAATGCCAGCCGGACGGGTCGCCGAGCGCGAGCAGGAACGAATAGCTGCTCGATACCGCGAACACCAGCGGCACCGCCAGCAGCGCGAGGAAGCGATAGCAGCGGCGCCAGCGCACCCAGTGGCTGCCGGCACCGCGCCAGCCAAGCGCGAGCAGGCCGAACACCACCTGCTGCACGCGGCGGGTGGCGCGGTCGCGGGCGCAGGCGAAATCCGGGATCGCGCCGACGTAGAGAAACAGCAGCGAGAACAGGAGGTAGGCCAGCACGGCGAAGAAGTCCCAGGCCGTGGGGCTGCGGAACTGTGGCCAGACGTCCATCGTCGCCGGGTAGGGCGCGCTCCAGTAGAACAGCCAGGGCCGTCCGAGGTGCAGGATCGGAAAGATCCCGGCGCAGATCACCGCCAGCAGCGTCATCAGTTCGGCCAGGCGGTTGAGCGAATTGCGCCAGGGCCGGTCGATCAGCAGCAGCAGGGCGGAGATGAAGGTGCCGGCGTGGCCGATGCCCAGCCACCACATGTAGTTGAGGATCGGCAGCCCCCAGTTGACCGAATTGTTGTTGCCGAAGATGCCGACGCCGCGCAGCAGCAGGTTGCCGACTGCGAGAAAGAACAGCCCGAGCAGGGCGCAGCCGATGGCGAAGGCGACCCACCAGCTGGCGCGATGGCGAAAGTGCAGCGGTGTATCGATGGCCAGCTCGGAGACCGCGCCGAGCGGCAGCTGCGGTGGCAGGAAGTGCGGCGTGTCAGCCATCGCTGCGGCCCTCCGGTGTCTCGTCGGCGGGGAGGCCGTCCTCGAGGGCCGCCAGGTAGGTGGTGCGCGGCCGGGTGTTGAGCTCTTCGAGCAGCGCATAGTGGCGCCGGGTCTCGCGCTGGTAGTGCAGGCCGCTGTCGGCACGTGAGAGATCGCCGAAGACGATCGCCTGGGTCGGGCAGGTCTGCTGGCAGGCGGTCTGCAGTGTCTGGCTGGCAATCGGCCGGTCGCCCATGCGCGCATCGATGCGCGCCTCGCTGATGCGCTGCACGCAATAGGTGCATTTCTCCATCACGCCGCGCCCGCGCACCGTGACGTTGGGGTTGCGCTGCGCCTGCAGCAGCGGCGGGTCGTCGCCGGTCCAGTCGAACCAGTTGAAGCGCCGCACCTTGTACGGGCAATAGGAGGCGCAGGTGCGAGTGCCGATGCAGCGGTTGTAGACCATCTGGTTGAGCCCTTCGGGGCCGTGCACCGTGGCGTTGACCGGGCAGCCCATCTCGCAGGGCGCGTGTTCGCAGTGCATGCAGGGCACCGGCAGAAAGCTCGAACGCGGCGCCTCCGGCGAGCCCTCGTAGTAGTGGTCCACGCGCAGCCAGTGCATGGCGCGACCGGCGGCGACCTGCTCGGCACCGACCACCGGCACGTTGTTCTCCGCCTGGCAGGCGACCACGCAGGCGTTGCAGCCGATGCACTGGTCCAGGTCGATCAGCATGCCCCAGCGGGGTTCGCCGAGCGGGCCGCCAGCCGGCGGCGGCGCGGCCGGCGTGGCCGGATAGAAGGACGGCTGCTCCGCTGCCGTGGCCGGTTGCCTGGCGACTTCGCGCGGCAGCCGGCGGGCCGGGGCCTGTTCGGCCTTCATGCTGTGGTGCATCTGGGTGATCGCCAGCGGTACCGTGCCGTCGAGCGGGGCGAGCCGCGCACCTTCGCGCCGCCAGGGTTCGGCGAGGCGGCGAAGCGGGGTGACATCGAAGCCCTGGCCCACCGCCACGCGGCCCATGCGTCGGCGGCCGTAGCCGGCACGGACTTCGAGCACGTCCGGGTGCTGCCCGGGCGCGAGAATCACCGCGCCTTCGATGGCTCCGCCGTCGACCTCGACCCGTACCCGGTCGCCATTGCGCAGACCCAGGCGTTCGGCCTGGCGCGGCGCGATCGCCACCGCATTGCTCCAGGTGAGCTTGCTCAGCGGCCGCGGCAACTCCTGGAGCCAGCCGAGATTGGCGAAGCGGCCGTCCCAGATCGCCTCGTCGGGGCGGATAAGGACCTCGTAGCCGCCCGGCGCCTCGACGGCCGGCAGGGCGACGGGCGCAGCCGAGACGGCCACTGGCGTCGGCTGACGGCCCTCGATGAAGCCGCGTTCGAGCGCCGCGCGCCAGGCCGCTTCGTCGAGTGACTGCCAGGTTTCGCGCAGCTGGGCATGGCTGTCCGCCGTCGGCTCGCCGCGCAGCAGCGCGAGCAATTCGCTGGCGCTGCGCGTGGCATGCAGCGGTTCGATCAGTGGCTGCCCGAGGCAGGGCGTGCCGTCGGCGGCGAGGCCGTCGTGCCAGGCTTCCAGCGGGTGGCTGAGCGGCAGGTGCCAATGGCTGTGCGAGGCCGTTTCGTCGTAGTACTGGCCGGCATGCAGGCACCAGGGCAGTGCTTCCAGCGCGGCCGCGAAGGCGGCCTCGGCAGGCGCCTGGTAAGCCGGGTTGCAGTCCAGGGCAAGCAGGCTCTGGACTTCACCGGCGCTGAGCGCCGCGCATAACTGCCCGAGGTCGCCGAGCGGCTGGCCGCCAATCTCGAGCTGTTGCAGCGGCGCGCTGAAGCTCAGGGTGTGGCCGAGGTTGCCCAGCCGATCGTTGAGCCGGTAGACGGCGGCCTGGGGCGCGGCATCGCTGCGTGCACCGGCGCTGACCAGGCAACGCCCGGCATGCGCGCGTAGCGCGGCAGCCATCCGCCGGACCCAGTGCTGCTCGTCGGCGGCCAGCTCCGGCGCCGGGCCATCGTCGATCTCGGCGAGCAATGCGCGCAGCAGGCGGTTCTGTTCGGCGCCATTGGCGATGCGCCGCTCGCTGGCCTTGGCGCCGGTCAGGCTGGGGCAGCTTTCAACGGCGATCAGCAGGGCCTGGCCGCGGCCTTCGGCGGCCGCGCGACGGCGCTCACCCCAGCGGCTGGCGTGCAGCACCTGCTGCGGGCCGCTGCCGAGCAGGTCGTCCTCGAAACACAGCAGCAGTTCAGCCTTTTCCAGGTGCAGGTGGCGCTCCAGCGGCCGGCCGAAGGCCTGCTCGGCGGCGGCGTAATGGCGCCCCTCGTAGGGCTCGAAGCGATACAGCCGTGCCTGTGGCCAGCGCGCGAGCCAGCGCTCCAGCTCGCGCGCCAGGGTCGGCGAGCTGCTGGCGCCGAGCAGCAGGTGCAGGCCCTGGCCGGCGCTGGCATCCCAACGTTCACGCCAGCCGGCGGCCTCGCCGAGAAAGGCCTCCCAGGACGCGTCACGGCCCTTGTAGCGGGGCGCCTGCGAGCGGTCCGGGTCGTACAGCTGGAGGATCGCCGCCTGGGTGATCGCGCTGGCCGCACCCCGGCAGGCCGGATGGTCGGAGTTGCCCTCCAGCTTGGTCGGGCGGCCGGCCTGGGTGCGGCCGAGTACCGGCTGCAGGTAGCCGGCGAAGTCCACCGCGGTGGCGTACAGGCGCGTTTCGCCCGGCACGATGAGTTCGGGCTGTTCGACATAGGGCACCGCGGTCTCCGGTGCCTTGCCGCAGGCCGCCAGGCCGCCGAAGGCGAGCGAGGCGCCCATCAGCTGGAGAAAGCGGCGCCGGTCGAGCTGCGGCGCGACGCTCGGAAACTCGGCCTCGCAGAAGGTCACGAAGCTCGGGTCCTCGGCCAGTTCTTCCAGGCTGCGCCAGTAGGTCGGGCCGCGCTCTTCGGCGAGGCGTCGGCCGATGGCGGCGAAATCGAGCGGGTCGCGGCGGCTCATCGGTGGCAGGTATAGCAGTGGGTGAGTGAGGTCCCGGCGATGCCGTGCTTTTGCATCAGGCGTTCACCGAGGGCCCGGCGGTCGCCCTCCGGCTGCCAGTCCATGTCGGTGACGAAGCGCCGCGGGCGCAGGCGCGGCGCCGGGTCGCGGTGGCATTCCAGGCACCATTGCATCTGGAAGCTGTTTTCCCGGCGCATCAGCGGCATGCGGTCGACCCGGCCGTGACACTCGGCGCAGCCGACCCCGGCCTGCACGTGCACACCGTGGTGGAAATAGACGTAGTCGGGCAGCTTGTTGACCCAGTTCCAGCGCAAGGGCTCGTTCTCCGTAAGGCTGCGGCGCACCGGCTCGAGCATCGGCGCGCCGGTCCAGACCTGCGAGTGACAGGACATGCAGGTGTGCGTCGGCGGAAAGCTCGCCGCCGCGGCCTGCTCGACACTGCTGTGGCAATAGCGGCAATCGATGCCCAGCTCGCCGGCATGGTGGCGGTGGGAAAACGGCACGGGTTGCTCGATCCTCCAGTTCTGGCCGGTCGAATAGTCCGAACGCGCCAGCACCAGGCCGACCACGAAGATCAGCAGGGCACCGCCGCCGACGCCGAACAGGGCGAGCCGGAACCACATGTCGGCCGAGCGCGAAAAAATCTGTGCCATCACCCTTGTCCAAGCGACATCAGAGTTTTGGGTCGTGTAACAGGATGTGAGTTCACTCGAATGTGCGATCAGCGAATCGGCACGGCCTGACGACGCGTGGCCGGCAGCCGATTGGCGCGGTGCGGCCCAGGGCTGCGACGTGACGGCCACGCCGGGACTGGCCCGTTGCCTGGCGCACGCGGCCTGCGCTGAGGGCGCGCGAAACCCGGCGGCTCGGCGCCCGGCTGGTTTACCGGCAAGCGCGATGGACCAAAAAAACGCTGAACCCCGCGCGCCGCTGCCCGGTCACTAGAAGGACGTCGCGGGCGATTGCTCCCCGTGGCATGCCTCGGCCCGTTCGCGCGAGGCGCCCGTCCATCGCGCCTGCCGGCCTGCCGGCGGCGCCCTCGCTGGGGGATTGCAGATGGCGCTTGCCATGGCTTTTCAGCACCAGCTCAGAGATCACCGACCTCTTGTCGGCGGCGTGCCGTGCGCCGCGCCAAGGCCACCTGGCAGGTGCCCGCTGCTCGTCCCCGAGCGCTGGCGCCCGAGCTAGGCCGGCGATCGAACGCCTGCGCACGGATGCCGGGGCCAGCCGCCACAGGGATGCCTGTCCACGCAACGACAAGAACAACGGAGGCCTGATGTCAGACTGCACGATCCGCTTCGATGGCAAATCGCTGACCGGCACCGCCGGCGCGCCGCTGATCGATTTTCTCGCCGAACACGACATTCACCTGCCGCACGTCTGCTACCACCGCTCGCTGGGCTCGCCGCAAACCTGCGATGTCTGCTGGGTCGAGCTCGATGGCGAGCTGGTGCGCGGCTGTACGCTGCAAGCCCGCGAGGGGCTCGAGGTCACCAGCCAGGCCGCACGCGCCAGCGCCGCGCGCGAAGAGGGTATGGATCGCCTGCTGGCCAAGCACGAGCTGTACTGCACGCTGTGCGAGAACAACACCGGCGACTGCACCCTGCACAACACCGTCGCCGACATGAACATGCCGGTGCAGCGCTACGCCTTTCAGCGCAAGCCCTACGAGAAGGATCACTCCAACCCCTTCTACACCTACGATCCGGACCAGTGCATCCTCTGCGGTCGCTGCGTCGAGGCCTGCCAGAACGTCGAGGTGAACGAGACGCTGTCGATCGACTTCCAGATGGACCCGCCGCGCGTGCTCTGGGACGGCGGCCAGACCATCGCCGGCTCGAGCTGCGTCAGCTGCGGCCATTGCGTCACCGTCTGCCCCTGCAACGCGCTGATGGAAAAGACCATGCAGCCCGACGCCGGGCCTTTCACCAGCCTGCCGCAATCGCTCAAGCGGCCGATGATCGATGCGGCCAAGGCGCTCGAACACACCATCGGCGCGCCGCCGATCACCGCCATCTCGAAAATGGACATGCACTGGCGCCAGCCGGAGATCAAGCGCACCAAGACCGTGTGCACCTACTGCGGCGTGGGTTGCTCGTTCGAGATGTGGACGCGCGACCGCCACATCCTCAAGGTGCAGCCGGTGGTCGAGGCGCCGGTCAACGGCATCTCCACTTGCGTCAAGGGCAAGTTCGCCTGGGACTTCGTCAACAGCGAGCGGCGCCTGACCATGCCGCTGATCCGCGACGGCGGCACCTTTCGCGAGGCCAGCTGGGACGAGGCGCTGGATTTGGTGGCGCGACGCCTGCTGGCAATCCGCGACGAGCACGGGCCGAACAGCATCGGGTTCATCGGCTCGAGCAAGGCGAGCAACGAGGAGGCCTACCTCACGCAGAAGATCGCCCGGCTGGTCATTGGCACCAACAACGTCGACAACTCCTCGCGCTACTGCCAGAACCCGGCGACCAAGGGCCTGTTCCGTACCGTCGGCTATGGCGGCGATGCGGGCAGCATCGAGGACATCGAGCAGGCCGAGCTGGTGGTGATCGTCGGCAGCAACCTGTCGGAAAACCACCCGGTGATCGCCTCGAAGGTCAAGGCCGCGCAAAAGCTGCGCGGGCAGAAGCTGATCGTCGTCGACCCGCGCCGTCAGGAGATGGCCGAGCGCGCCAACCTCTACCTGCGGCCGAATGCGAGCACCGATCTGGTCTGGGCCTCGGCGCTGTCGCGCTATCTGCTGGAACAGGGCCTGGCCGACGAGGCCTTTCTCGCCAGCCAGGTCAACGGGGTCGAGGAATATCGCCAGTCGCTGGCGCCGTTCACCCTGGAATTCGCCGAGCAGGTGACCGGCATCCCGCGCGCGCAGCTGGTCGAGGCCGCCGAGCTGATCGGTCGCGCCGGCAGCGTCTGCCTGCTCTGGGCCATGGGCATCACCCAGCACAGCCACGGCGCCGACACCAGCACGGCGCTGTCGAACCTGCTGCTGGTCACCGGCAACTATGGCCGGCCGGGTACCGGCGGCTACCCGATGCGCGGGCACAACAACGTGCAGGGGGCGAGTGACTTCGGTTGCCTGAAGAACATGTACCCCGGCTACGAAAAGGTCTCCGACGACGCCGTGCGGGCCAAGTGGGCACGTGCCTGGGGCGTGCCGCCGGAGCAGCTTTCGGGCGAGGTCGGTTCGGACAACTTCCTCATGGTGCAGCAGGCCGACGAGCGCAAGGTGCGCGCGATGTACATCATCGGCGAGGAGACGGCCTTTTCCGACGCTGACAGCCACAACGTGCATCAGGCCTTCGAGAAGCTCGACTTCATGGTGGTGCAGGACGTGTTCCTCAGCCGCACCGCCGAGTTCGCCGATGTGGTCCTGCCGGCCTGCCCGAGCGTGGAAAAGGAGGGCACCTTCGTCAACACCGAGCGGCGCATCCAGCGCTTCTACCCGGCTCTCGAGCCGCTCGGCGACAGCCGCCCGGACTGGCGCATCCTCACCGACCTCGCGGCGCGCATGGGCCATTCCTGGGGCTACACGCATCCGGGGCAGATCATGGACGAGGTGGCCGGCATCGCCGATCTGTTCGCCGGGGTCAGCTACGCGCGGCTCGAGGGCTGGAAGTCGTTGTGCTGGCCGGTGGCCGCCGACGGCCAGGACACGCCGTTGCTGTATACCGACGGTTTCCACACCGACGACGGCAAGGCGGTGCTCTACCCGCTGGAGTGGAAGGCGCCGGCCGAAGGGCCGGACGACACCTTCAACCTGATGGTCGACAACGGCCGCATGCTCGAGCACTTCCAGGGCGACAACCAGACCGGGCAGGGCCTGCGCATGAGTTCGCTGTCACCGCACTGGTTCGTCGAGGTCAGCCCCGAGCTGGCCGCCGAACGCGGCATCGGCCAGGGCACCTGGGTGCGCCTCACCTCGCGCCGCGGTGCCGTCGAACTGCCGGCAGTGGTCACCGAGCGGGTCGCCGGCAAGACCCTGTTCGTGCCCATCCACCAGGGCAAGCCAGGGCTCAATCTGCTTACCGGCGAACACCACGACCCGGACGTCAACACGCCCGCCTACAAGGAAACCGCGGTGCGCCTGGAGGTCCTGCAGCGCCCGCCGCTGGAGGCACCGCTGCCGCCCGGCAACTTCCGCCACGGCCAGCGCACGCCGAATGCCGGCGTGCCGGTCGAGGTCAAGTGGATGCGCGACGACTATGTCGAGCCGCCTGCCCATGAACAGCATCCGGAGAGTCTCTGATGGCTGAACGTATCGAGAACTATCGGGTTCGCCCGCCCAAGATCGGGGCGACCGCCGAGGACGAGCTGAACCAGTTGCTGCAGACGCTGCACGAGCGCGGCATCCTGCGTTTTGCCAATGACCTGGCCGGCTCGCAGGCCGAGGTGATGAAGGTGCTGGTCGACGGGTTGAACAAGCCGGGCACGCTCAATGCCATCCAGAATCTGTCGATTCTCGGCATGGCGCTGTCGCGCATTCCGCCGGAGCAGTTCTACAAGGTGGCCTTTGCCGTGCGCGATGGCCTGTCGACCGTCGCCGGCTACCAGCCCGAGGAGCACGGCAAGGATGCGCCGGGCGTCAGCGGCGCCTACCGGCTGCTGCATGACGACGACCTCTGGCGCGCCATCACGCCGCTGCTCGACGGGCTCAAGGCTTTCGCCCAGGGGCTGGACCGCGAAGTCGACAAGCCGATCAGCGCCTTCAGCGGCAAGTCCAGCGACTTCTGACCGTTCGTCGTGCCGCGGCGCGCTGCCCGTGCGCCGCGGTGCCGCGCGGGCGCCCGTGGCAGAGCGTTCGCCGGTTTCGCTGACGGGGCGGCTGGCAGGCCGGTCCGCCATGCGGGGGAACTCAGCGGTGGCACGGGGGTCTGTCAGCCCACGGACGTGGCCTGGCCGCCCCTGCGGCTGCCCGCCTTTTTTTCATCGCGTCGCCCTGTCCGTGTTCATCGATCCGGCCCGGCCGGCTTGTTTTCCTGCCGGCGCGCCCCTGTGCTGCGCCGGCCTTACTCATTCCAAGAAAGTTATCCATCCGAATGCGCTCTCAACTGCTCAATCACTCCATTGGCCGCCGCTACGCCCGCATGCGGGGCGGGTTGCTGGCCGCGCTCATGGGCGCCAGCCTGCTGGCTGGCACTGCCCACGCCCAGGAAGGTGACAATGCACGCTGGGTCAGCGACCAGCTGACCACCTACGTGCGCAGCGGCCCCACCGATGGCTATCGCATCGTTGGCTCGCTCACCTCGGGACAAAAGGTCGAACTGCTGCAGACCCAGGGCGACTACAGCCAGGTCCGCGGCGAGTCCGGCGACAAGGTCTGGATCCGCAGCGCCGACCTGCAGGAAGTACCCGGCCAGGCCGAACGCCTGCCGCAGCTGGAGGCCGAGACGACCGAGCTGCGCGAGCAGCTGCGCACCATCGATGACAGCTGGAATAACCGCGTGCAGGGCATGCAGGAGACGCTCGACTCGCGCAAGGCGCTGATCGACGAACTCGAGGCGCGCAGCCGTGCGCTGGGCGAAGAGCTCGCCGAAGCCCAGGCCGCCCTGCGCGAGGCGCAGGCGCAACTGGGCGACGAGAACAAGCACGTGCTGATGACCTACATGGTCTATGGCGGCAGCATCGCCGGCGCCGGGCTGCTGGCCGGGCTGATCCTGCCGCTGCTGTTCGGCCGCCGTAAGCGCAACGACCGCTGGTTCTGAGGCGAAGGGCTCAGCCGGCCGACGGCTGGGCCTGCGCCGACGGTACGGGCTGGACGTACAGCCGCTCGCCGCGCCCGAGGCCGACGAGGCCGGGATGGTCGTGGCCGACTTCCGCCTCGATCGGCTCGGGGTGCCCGGCCAGCCTGAGCGTGACCCGGGTGAGCGCGCCCAGCGGCCGGATATCCTGGACCTCACTGGCGATGTAGGCCGCCTGTGGCTCGCGCGAAAGCCGCACCTCATGCGGGCGGAACAGCACGCTGCGCCCTTCGTCCAGCTGCAGGCGATTGGCGTCGCCGAGGAAGTGGTAGACGAACTCGCTGGCGGGGTTGGCGTAGACCTCCGCCGGCGTGCCGATCTGCTCGATCACACCCTTGTTCATCACCACGATGCGATCGGCGACCTCCATCGCCTCCTCCTGGTCGTGGGTGACGAATACGGAGGTCAGGTGCACGTCCTCGTGCAGCCGCGCCAGCCAGCGGCGCAGTTCCTTGCGCACCTTGGCGTCCAGCGCGCCGAACGGCTCATCGAGCAGCAACACCTCTGGCTCCACTGCCAGCGCGCGGGCCAGGGCAATGCGCTGGCGCTGGCCACCGGAGAGCTGCTCGGGGTAACGGTCGGCGAGCCAGTCGAGTTGCACCAGGCCGAGCAATTCGTGCACCTTCTCGTCGATCACTGCATCGCTTGGGCGCTGCTTCTTCGGCTTCATGCGCAGGCCGAAGGCGACGTTCTCGAACACGGTCATGTGGCGGAACAGTGCGTAATGCTGGAAGACGAAGCCGACGTTGCGGTCGCGCACATCGCGGCTGGAGACATCCTCGCCATGGAACACGATGCTGCCGCTGTCGGGGGTTTCCAGCCCGGCGATGATGCGCAGCAGGCTGGTCTTGCCGCAGCCGGACGGGCCGAGCAGGGCGACCAGTTCGCCGCTCTGGATGTGCAGGTCGATCGCCTGCAGCGCCTGGAACCCGCCGAAGCGCTTGTTGACGTCACGGACTTCGATACTCATGGCTGTGCTCCGGTTTTCAGGCGCGCGATGCGCGATTCGCTCCACTGCTTGAGCAGCAGGATCACCAGCGCCAGGGCCAGCAGCAGGCTGGCCACGCTGAACGCGGCGACATGGTTGTATTCGTTGTAGAGAATCTCGACGTGCAGCGGCAGGGTGTTGGTCAGCCCGCGGATATGCCCGGAGACCACCGACACCGCGCCGAACTCGCCCATCGCCCGCGCGGTGCAGAGCACCACGCCGTAGATCAGGCCCCATTTGATGTTCGGCAGGGTGATGTGCCAGAACATCTGCCAGCCGCTGGCGCCGAGCAGGCGTGCGGCTTCCTCTTCGGTGCTGCCCTGTTCCTGCATCAGTGGGATCAGCTCGCGGGCGACGAAGGGCACGGTGACGAACAGCGTCGCCAGGACGATGCCCGGCACGGCGAAGACGATCTGGATATCGCGATCACTCAGCCACGCGCCGAAATAGCCCTGGGCGCCGAACAAGAGCACGTAGATCAGGCCGGCGATGACCGGGGAGACCGAGAGCGGCAGGTCGATCAGGGTCACCAGCAGGCTCTTGTCGCGGAACTCGTACTTGCTCACGCACCAGGCGGCGGCGACGCCGAACACCAGGTTCAGCGGCACCGAGATGCCCACGGCAAGCAGGGTGAGCTTGAGCGCGGCCAGGGCATCGGGCTCGAGGATCGCCGTAAAGAAGGTGCCGACCCCTTGCTTGAAGGCCTCGCCGAGGACGACCAACAGCGGCAGCAAGAGGAACAGCGCGAAGGTCAACCAGGCCGCGCCGATCAACAGGCGGCGGGCCGTTTGCTTGCCGCGACGGGTAGTGGTGGCGCGGGCATTCGCCGACACGGGCAGGGAAGCGGTAGTCATGCTGGCCTCCTCAGCCGTGGGCAATGCGGCGCTGCAGCAGGTTGATCGCCAGCAGCAGGATGAAAGACACCACCAGCATCAGCACGCCGATGGCCGTGGCGCCGGCGTAGTCGTACTGGTCGAGCTTGACCATGATCAGCAGCGGCAGGATCTCGGTCTTCATCGGCATGTTGCCGGCGATGAAGATCACCGAGCCGTACTCGCCGACGCCGCGGGCAAAGGCCAGGGCGAAGCCGGTCAGCCAGGCGGGCAGCAGCGCTGGCAGCAGCACATGGCGAACGATCTGCAGCGGACGCGCGCCGAGGCAGGCTGCGGCTTCTTCCACTTCACGCGGGATATCGGCGAGCACCGGCTGGAGGGTGCGCACCATGAAGGGCAGGGTCACGAAGGTCAGTGCCAGGGTGATGCCCAGCGGGCTGTAGGCGATCTTGAAGCCCATCTGCGTGGCGAACTGGCCGATCGGTCCGTTCGGCGCGTACAGCGCGGTGAGGGCAATGCCTGCCACCGCGGTCGGCAGGGCGAAGGGCAGGTCGATCATCGCCTCGATGATCTTGCGGCCGGGGAAGCGATAGCGCACCAGCACCCAGGCCAGCAGCGTGCCGATCACGCCATTGAGCACGGCGGCCGCGAAGGCGGTGCCAAAGCTCAGCTTGAGCGCCGCCAGCACGCGCGGCGCGCTGACGATGGCGATGAACTGCGCCCACGAGAGTTCGGTGGTCTTGAGAAACAGCGCACCCAGGGGAATCAGCACCAACAGGCTGAGGTACACCAGGGTGTAGCCCAGCGTCAGCCCGAAGCCGGGTATGACGGAGGTAGATCGGCTAGACATGTTCGAGGCTCGGTCGGTTTGGCGTAATGGCCGAAAACGGGAAGACCGTAGGGTGGAAAACGCGCGAAGCGCTTTTTTGCGCACCTCACGCCCGAGCCTGCTGTATGCGGGCCAGGGCCTCGGACGCGTGGATGGCTGCGGCCATCCACCCTACGACTCGATCGGTTTGGAGTTAAAACCTGGAAAACCGTAGGGTGGAAAACGCGCGAAGCGCTTTTCCACGCGCCTCACGCCCGAGCCTGCTGTATGCGGGCCAGGGTCTCGGATGCGTGGATGGCTTCGGCCATCCACCCTACGAATTCGATCGGTTTGGAGTTAAAAGCTGGAAAACCGTAGGGTGGAAAACGCGCGAAGCGCTTTTCCACGCGCCTCACGCTCGAGCCTGACGTATGCGGGCCAGGGCCTCGGACGCGTGGATGGCTGCGGCCATCCACCCTACGAATTTCCGCTTACTGCGCCTGGTAGATCTGGTCGAAAACGCCACCATCATTGAAGAACTTCGGTTGTGCGGCCTTCCAGCCACCCAAATCCCCGTCGATGGTGACCAGCTTCAGCGCCGGGAACTGATCCTTGAATTCGGCCGCCACGGCCTCGTTGCGTGGCCGGTAGAAGTGCTTCGCCGCGATGCGCTGGCCTTCCTCGCTGTACAGGTAGTTCAGATAGGCCTCGGCCAGCGCCCGCGTGCCCTTGCGCTCGACGTTCTTGTCCACCACGGCCACCGGTGGCTCGGCAAGGATCGACAGCGACGGCGCGATGATCTCGAACTCTTCACCGCCCTGTTCCTTCAGGGCCAGGAAGGCCTCGTTCTCCCAGGCCAGCAGCACGTCGCCGATGCCATTGTTGACGAAGGTGACGGTCGAGCCGCGGGCGCCGGTATCGAGCACCGGCACATTCTTGTAGAGCTTCTCGACAAAGGTCTGGGCCTGTTGCTCGTCGCCGAATTTCTGCTGGGCGTAGGCCCAGGCGGCGAGGAAATTCCAGCGTGCGCCGCCGGAGGTCTTCGGGTTCGGCGTGATCACCTCGACGCCCGGCTTGACCAGGTCGTCCCAGTCCTTGATGCCCTTCGGATTGCCCTTGCGAACGAGGAACACGATGGTCGAGGTATAGGGCGTGCTGGCGTCCGGCAGGCGGGTCTGCCAATCCTCTGGGATCAGTTTGCCGAGGCGATGCAGCTCGTCGATATCGCCCGCCAGGGCCAGGGTCACCACATCGGCGCGCAAGCCGTCGATCACCGCGCGGGCCTGCTTGCCCGAGCCGCCATGGGACTGCTGAATCTTGATCGGCTCATTGCCCTGGGCCTGCCAGTGCTTGTTGAAGGCGTCGTTGAATGCCACATAGAGCTCGCGCGTCGGATCGTAGGACACGTTGAGCAGGGTATCGGCGGCCAGTGCAGGGCCGGCGATCAGCGCGCTCGCCAGGGCGGCGAGGGCGAAGCGACGAATGGACATGGTGCAGCTCCTGAAAAAACTGATTGGGTAGGGGTTGGCGCTTCAGGGACGGTCGCTGAAATCACGCTGCAAGACAGGCAGGGCGAGGCGGAAGCAGCCTGGCGGGTTGCAACCTGGTCTAGCGGTGTCAGGTGGTTTTCAGTGACTCGATCAGCTCCGCATTCGCGGGCGACAGCTGCAGTACCGGTGCGTGTTCATGTGCTTGTTTTCCATGGTCACGCCCTCCGGTGGTCCAGTCGGGCTAGGGTTGGTCGGTCGGGTTCAGGCGTTTTTCACGGTGGCTTGCAGACGAAATTTTTCCTTGCGCTCGATCTGCACCACCTGGCCGTTGTGCACGGTGATTTCCAGCGAGCCGTACTTGAGGCCGGCGAGCGCTTGAAGGATCTCGCGTAGCAGGCCCTTCTCGTCCTGAGCATCCGGATAGCGAAGCGGTTCGCTCATCGTGTTCTCCAAGGCCGCCCTGCACTGCGGGATTGCAGCGCAGCGAGGTAGGCGTCGGGCAGATAGTAGGCAGTGCCGTTTATTCCAGAAAATACATTTTTATCACATGCTTATAACCAAGCGCTCGCGGAGAGAAGGCTTTTGCTATTAAACTAAAAGGAATAGATAAATTCTTTTTTATTCTTTTATGGTTGGTTCGGGCAGGCTCTAGACTCAGCCCCATCGTTGAGAGGAGGTGCGGGCATGCACAGCGAATCCATTCGTTACCTGATCGTGCCGGGCTGGCATGGCTCGCCTGACGATCATTGGCAGAGTCACTGGCAGCGCAACCTGCCCAACAGCGTGCGCGTCGAGCAGCGGGATTGGGTCGAGCCGCGCCGCGAGCCCTGGATTGCCGAACTGTCGCGTGCCGTCGAGGCCAGCGCGCAGCCCACCGTGGTGATCGCCCACAGCCTGGGCTGCGTGACGCTGGCGCATTGGGCGCAGCGGGCACCCGAGGCACTGCGGCAGCGGGTGCGCGGCGCGCTGCTGGTGGCGCCGGCCGACGTCGAGCGGGCGCAGTGCCCCGAGGCCCTGCGTGATTTCGCCCCGGCGCCGCGGCAGGCGCTGCCGTTTCCCAGCCTGCTGGTCGGCTCGGACAACGATCCGGCCGCCAGTGCCGAGCGAGCCATGGCCATGGGCCGCGACTGGGGCAGCGAGACCGTCGTGCTCGGCGGCGTCGGCCACATCAACGTCCGCTCCGGCCATACGCGCTGGGAGCAGGGCTTCGCCTATCTTTATCGTCTGCAGCGACTGATCGAACAACGTGCGCGCCTGGTTGCCTGACCGCGCGTTTTCCATGCCATCCAGTGAAGGGAGAGAACCATGAGCATCCATCTCGGCGATATCGCCCCCGACTTCGAACAGGACTCCAGCGAAGGCCGCATCCGCTTCCATGAGTGGCTGGGTGACAGCTGGGGTGTGCTGTTCTCGCATCCGGCCGACTTCACTCCGGTGTGCACCACCGAACTGGGCTTCACCGCCAAGCTGAAGGACGAGTTCGCCAAGCGCAACGTCAAGGCCATCGCCCTGTCCGTGGACCCGGTGGATTCGCACATCAAGTGGATCGAGGACATCAACGAGACGCAGAACACCCGCGTCAACTTCCCGATCCTGGCTGATGCCGACCGCAAGGTCTCCGAACTGTACGACCTGATTCATCCCAATGCCAACGACACCCTGACGGTGCGCTCATTGTTCGTCATCGACCCGAACAAGAAGGTGCGTCTGACCATCACCTACCCGGCGAGCACCGGGCGCAACTTCCACGAGATCCTGCGGGTGATCGATTCGTTGCAGCTGACCGACAACCACAAGGTCGCCACCCCGGCCAACTGGCAGGACGGAGACGAAGTGGTAATCGTGCCCTCGCTCAAGGACGAGGCCGAGCTCAAGCAGCGCTTCCCCAAGGGCTACCGGGCGGTCAAGCCGTACCTGCGCCTGACACCGCAACCGAATCGGTGATTGGCATAGGCCCGCCGCGGGTATGAACCAACGGCACGCGAACGTGCCGTTTTGACCAGGCCGAAGGGCGCGCGTCACGCGCGCCCTTCGGCCTTTTTCGTTTGCGCCTGAGCATCGTGCGTCGCGCTTGCATACGGCCGAACACGCGGCGTTTTTCCGGGCGCTGCGGCTGCCCGGTAGACTGTCGTCTTTCCGCAGTTCGAGGGCAGAGGGTGGACACACGGCAGGGCTTCGTCCTGACCCGGCACTGGCGCGATACCGCCGAGGGCATCGAGGTGAGCTTCTGGCTCGCCACCGACGCCGGGCCGCGCCGGGTCCGCGTGCCGCCGCAGGAGGCGGTGGCCTTCGTGCCCGCGGTACAGCGGGCCGAGGCCGAGCGCCTGCTGGCCCAGGCGCCGCCCGAGCGCGGCAGCCCGGCGCCGGGCTGGGCGTTGCGCCCGCTGCGGCTGTGCGACTTCCGTCATCGTCCGGTGCTTGGCCTGTACTGCCTCAGCTATCGTCGGCTGCTGCAGCTCGCCCGCCTGCTGCGCGAGGGGGGGGTGGATGTCTACGAGGCGGACATCCGCCCGCCCGAGCGCTACCTGATGGAGCGCTTCATCACCGCGCCGGTCACCTTTACCGGCGAGCGCGACGGCACCGTGCAGTTGCGTGCCGACGAGCACTACCGGCCGCAGCTGCGGCTGGCCTCGCTGGACATCGAGACCACCGCGCGCGGCGAACTCTACTCGATCGCCATCGAAGGCTGCGGTTCGCGCCAGGTCTACATGCTCGGCCCGGCCAACGGCGCCGCGCCGGAGGTGCCGCTGACCTGGTGCGAAAGCCGCGCCGATCTGTTGCGCGGGCTCAACGCCTGGCTGGCCGAGCACGACCCGGACGCCATCATCGGCTGGAACCTGGTGCAGTTCGACCTGCGCATCCTGCGCGAACATGCGCGCCAGCTGCAGGTGCCGCTGCGCCTGGGCCGCGGCGGCGGCGAGCTGGAGTGGCGCGAACACGGCATGCGCAGCAACCACTTCTTCGCCGACGCCGCGGGGCGGCTGATCATCGATGGCATCGAGGCGTTGCGCTCGGCGTTCTGGAGCTTTCCGTCGTTCAGCCTGGAAAGCGTCGCGCAGACCCTGCTCGGCGAAGGCAAGGCGATCGACAACCCCTACCAGCGCATGGCCGAAATCGAGCGCATGTTCGCCGAGGACAAGCCGGCGCTGGCGCGCTACAACCTCAAGGACTGCGAGCTGGTCACGCGCATCTTCGCCCACACCGGGGTGCTCGACTTCCTCCTTGAACGCGCCACGGTGACCGGCCTGCCGGCCGACCGCAGCGGTGGCTCGGTGGCCGCCTTCGAGCACCTGTACCTGCCGCCGATGCATCGCCTGGGCTTCGTCGCGCCGAACCTCGGCGAGCGCGAGCCGGAGGCCAGCCCCGGCGGCTTCGTCATGGATTCGCGCCCGGGCCTCTACGAATCGGTGCTGGTGCTCGATTACAAGAGCCTCTATCCGTCGATCATCCGCTCGTTTCTGATCGACCCGGTGGGGCTGATCGAAGGGCTGCGCCAACCCGATGAGGCCGATTCGGTGGCCGGGTTTCGCGGCGCGCGCTTCTCGCGTCGCCGGCACTGCCTGCCAGCCATCGTCGAGCGCGTCTGGCAGGGCCGCGAGGCGGCCAAGCGCGACGGCAACAAGCCGCTGGCCCAGGCGCTGAAGATCATCATGAACGCCTTCTACGGCGTGCTCGGCTCCAGTGGCTGCCGCTTCTTCGACCCGCGCCTGGCGTCGTCGATCACCCTGCGCGGGCACGAGATCATGCGCCGCACCCGCGAGCTGATCGAGGCCGAGGGGTATCTGGTGATCTACGGCGATACCGACTCGACCTTCGTCTGGCTGCGCCGTGCCCACGCCGATGCCGAGGCGACCGCGATCGGCCAGGCGCTGGCGGCGCGGATCAACGCCTGGTGGCGCCAGCACCTGGCGGCCGAATACGGCCTGCAGAGCGCCCTGGAGTTGCAGTTCGAAACGCACTTCAAGCGCTTCCTGATGCCCACCATCCGCGGTGCGGAGGAGGGCAGCAAGAAGCGCTACGCGGGGCTGGTGACGCGCGCCGACGGCAGCGACGGCATGGTCTTCAAGGGCCTGGAGACGGTGCGCACCGACTGGTCGCCGCTGGCCCAGCGCTTCCAGCAGGCGCTGTACCTGCGCATCTTCAACCGCGAGCCGCACCGCGAGTTCGTCCGCGACTACGTGCGGCGCACCCTGGCCGGCGAGCTCGACGAGCTGCTGGTCTACCGCAAGCGCCTGCGCCGCCGGCTGGACGACTACCAGCGCAACGTGCCGCCGCATGTCCGCGCGGCGCGCCTGGCCGACGCCTACAACGACAGCCAGGGCCGCCCGCGGCAGTACCAGAGCGGCGGCTGGATCAGCTACCTGATCACCCGCGCCGGCCCGGAGCCCCTGGAGGTGCGCCGCGCGCCGGTCGATTACGACCATTACATCGGGCGTCAGCTCAAGCCCGTGGCCGATGCCATCCTGCCCTTCGTTGGCGACGACTTCGATTCGCTGATCGACGGCCAGCTGGAGCTGTTCTGAGCGAGCGCGGTCCAACGGCAAACTGCCGGAGGCCCGCGCATGTACCTGATCCAGATCCTCCTGCCGCTCTACCGCAACGACGGCCAGGCGCTGCCGCGTGCGCTGTTTCGCCAGGTCCGCGACGAGCTGATCGAGCGCTTCGGCGGGCTCACCGCCTACACCCGGGCGCCGGCCAGCGGCTACTGGCAGGAAGACCCGCAAGCGCCGCCGAACCACGATGACTCGGTGATCTATGAGGTGATGGCCGCGCGCCTGGAGCGCGACTGGTGGCAGCGCTATCGCGGCGAGCTGGAGCGGCGCTTCGAGCAGGAGTCGCTGCTGTTGCGCGCGCAGCGGGTGGAGCGGCTTTAGGGGCCCCTCAATCGCGCTCGGGCTGGAACCGCACGTCCGGCGAGCCGTCGGCGTTGAGCTGCTCGATCGACTGCGGCCGGCCGCTCTCGTCCAGGCGCACGCGGCCGATGCCGGCGCCGTTCCAGAGGCGTTCGCCGGCGCTGCGGCGGTCCGGCACCCAGGGCTCGACCCGCACGCGGCGGCGCTTGGTCAGCCAGTTCAGCGGCGAGCGCGGCGCGTAGAGCCAGCGGTTGAGGCGGTCGAACAGGTCGAGTAGGCGTCGCGGAAATTCGTTCTTGATGCCACTGCTGGTGATCTGCCAGAGCTGCGGGCCGCCGCGCCGGCCGCGAATCACCACGCGGTAGACGAACGAGTAGTGCACATCGCCGGAGAGGATCACGTAGTTCGCCGGCGTGCGCGTGTGGCGGAAGATGTTGAGCATCACCTGCGCGGCGCCGCGGTGCGCCATCCAGTTCTCCGCGTCGACCAGCAGCGCGTGGCCGGCCCAGCTGAACAGGCGCTGCACCGCTTCGATCAGCTTGACGCCGAACATCGGCGCCGGCGAGACGATCACCACCGCGTCGTGGCCGAGCAGCTGCTGCTGGAAGTCGGTGAGCGCCTCCCAGTCCATCAGCCCGGATGGGCGGCTGAGGTGGCGTTCGCTGCGCCAGCGGCGGGTGCGTGTGTCGAGCACCACCAGCACCGGGGTGGTCGCCAGCGTGTAGCCCCAGTCCTCGACCTCGAGCACGGCAGCGACCGCGGCGTCGTGCCCTGCGCAGTCGAGCATGCCGGCGCGGGCGCCATGCAGCAGCGCGGCGACGCGGTCCAGCGGTGCGGCGAGCGCCTCCGGCGCGTTGCCCCAGGCCTGGCACAGCAGGTAGGCGAGCAGCGCATTGCCGATGATGCGCCGCGAGAAGGGGTGGCCATAGGCGATCTCCTCCCAGCGCGCCGAGAGGTTCCAGTCGTCGGTGATGTCGTGGTCGTCGAAGATCATCAGCGTCGGCAGGTGCGCCAGGGCGCGTGCGACGCGCGGCAGGCTCTCGACGAACGCGGCGATCGCGTCGGCCTCGCGGGCGTAGCGCGCGGCATTCTCGCTATCCAGCGCCGGTGGCTCTGGGGCGATCAGCGTCCATGGCTGCGGCGACCAGACCAGGAGGTACATCGCCAGCATTTCGGCCAGCGTGACCAAATGGTTGTGCGCGCTGGCGGTGGTGAAGATCGGCTTGTCGACGCCGCCGAAGAAACGCTCGCGCAACGCCTCGTTGGACTTGAACGCCGGCAGCAGCTCCTCGCGCCGGTAGTAGGTTGCCGGGTGCGTCAGCAGCGCCTCGCTGTCGGCGACCACCGCGCCCTCCAGGCATTCGCCATAGAGCCCGAGCCGGCGGATCAGTGCGTGGATGGCCACCAGCATCGGCCCGGCGACATCGTCGGCGTAGATCTGGTCGCCGGTGAGCAGCAACGCGGCAGGGCGCTCGGCGGGCGCCGAGGCGGCCTCGAGCAGGGCATCGACGCAAGTCAGGCCGTCGGCCGAGGCGTGGTGCGGTTTGCGGCAGGAACCATGCAGCAGGTCGTCGAAGCGCGCGCGCAGGACAAAACCCGGCCGATTCGTGCCGGGGTAGAGCAGGTGCGGTGCCCAACTGGCGATGCCGGCGTCGGCTTCGTCGTCGAGGGTCAGGTCGTAGGCGATGGTGCATTCGCGCGGCAGCGCCGCGGCGAGCGCCACGTCGATCAGGTGCAGCCAGGCGTGCTCGCCCAGGCGCAGGCGCCGGCAGGCGGACTCGTCGAGGGGAATACGGCGCTCGGCCTCGCCCTCGGGGGCCAGGTGCAGGGTCAGCGGCAGCGGGCGACTGCCGACCAGCCAGAGCCGCAGGCGCCCGGGCTCGAGGCGGCGCAGGATCGGCCCGGCGAGCACCGCCGGCAGGGCGCTCACGGCGCCGCCTCCGCGGCCTTCAGGGCCTGGCTCACCTCGCGCTCGAGGGCATAGGCCGGCGCTTCCACGGCGCGGTAGTCCTGGGTATAGCGCCAGGCGAACTCGGCGACGCCCCACTGCTGGTACTGCTCGACGTGCTTGAGCTCGTGGGCCCAGAGCGCGGCGTTGTCCTCGGCATCGGCGGCGTGGCGGAAGACGATCACGTCGACCAGCGTGACCGCGTTGACGTCGGGGTTCTGCAGCATGGCGTCGGCCGCCGCCAGGGTGCTCGGATCGCCGACCCGGTAGCGCGCGGCATCGAGCACGCCAAGGTCGAACCAGGGTTCGAGCTGGGCGCGAATCTGCAGCGGCATTGGCTGTACCCCTGCGGCCAGGGCGCTGTCGCGCGAATATTGCAGCCAGTTCTGCAGGGCAAAGGCGGTCATGCGGCTGAAGCGCTCGTAGTCCTGGCCGCCGCCGGCACTGGCCGGGGCGCAGAAGCAGGCGACCACGCAGACCTGCTGCTGGCCCTGCGGGCAGGGCTGCGCCTGCACCGGCGGGATGCAGGCGGCGAGCAGCAGTGAGCAGAGCAGGTGGCGAATGCGAAGGGCAGGCATGAGGCTGGCAGGCATGGGCTCGGGGCGGCTGATTCTAGCGCCGGCCGGGCCCGCTCGGACCGCCTATTTCTTCACCCAGCTGCCGTTGATCAGTACGAGCTGGCCGCGCGGGGTTTTTTCGATGGCCTTCTTGCCGGCGATGGCTTCGACATCACTGACAGCGATGCCGTTCTGCTGCGCGACGCGGTGATATTCGGCGCGGCGCGCCTGATTGATCTGGCTGGCGATCTCCTCGGCATGGCCGCTGGACTGCACCACGCCGAGATAGCCGTCAGGGCGCTCGCCGAGCTGGCCGCTGGCTTTGGCCTGGCCGAGCGCGGCCATGGCTTCGTTGAGGGTCATCGCCGCGGCGGGCAGGGCGATCAGGGCCAGCAGCAGGCCGGCGAGCTTGAGATGGCGTTTCATGGCGCTCCTTCAGAACAGTCCGCTGTCTTCGTTGATGATCGAGTCGAGCTGGCGATCGACCTTGATGTAGATCTCGTGCTCGATCTTCACGTTGAGGTTGATGTTGATCGGCTCGTTGGGCACCGCCAGCTCGACGCGCGGGGTGCAGGCGCCGGCCAGCAGGGCGAGCAGCAAGAGGGGCGGCATGTGACGCAACCGCATGGCGGTTCTCCTGTTCCGGTCAGCGCTGCAGGCGTTGCTGCACCCGGCGCTGGATGGTTTCGCTGACGCGATCGCTCAGTTGCAGGCTGGTCAGCAGGGCGGGGATATCTTCCTCGAGGCTGATCGTGAAGTTGATCGGCCGGCCGCCCTCGAGCGCCGGGTTGCGACCCTCGATGCGCAGCCCGAGCTGCAGCTTGCCCGTTTCATCATAGCGGACGTCGCTGGTCAGCAGGCTGTAGTGAAAGTCATGCAGCGCCTCGGTGACTAGCTTCATCGCCGGGTTCGCCGCCGCTAGGGCCTCCAGCCGCGCCGAGCGGAAGCGCAGCACGCCGCCGGGCGTGCGCGCGGTGAGGCTGCCTTGCTCGATGCTCAGCCCCTCGGGGCGGTAGCGGGCATCGAAGCGGCCGTCGAGCGTGCCGCTGCCGGCCAGCCCTTCGGCCGGGTAGGCGCGCAGCAGTTCGGCGATCTCCAGCCCCTGCAGGCGCAGGTCGAGCGCTTGCGCCGGTTCGCCGAGCGTCAGGCTGCCCGGCTCGAGCCAGAGACGCCCACCGAGCACGCCCGCCTGCGCCTTGGTCCAGCTCAGGCGCCCTTGTGCCGGCTTGGCGAGTTCCCCTTCGTAGCGGCCGGTGACCTGCAGCGGGCCGATCGGCACGCCAGGGTTTAGCGTCTGCACGCTTAGCGTGGGCAGTGCCACGCGTAGCCGCGCGCCTTTCAGCTCGACGTTCGCCACGGCATCGAGCCCGCTGAACTCGGCGGTGTCGACGATCCCGGCCAGGCCCTTGCCACGCAGCGTCAGCGTGGCCCGCTGCGCGCCGCTCGCAGGTAGCTGCCATTGTGCTTCGCCCTGCAGGCGGCCGCTGCTGATCTCCAGTGTCGCCGGCCAGTCGGCCAGGGTGCCGGCCAGAGGATTACCCGCACGAAAGAACAGCGCTGGCAGGCCGATGTCGGCGGTCAGCGTTGCGTCGCTGCGGCGAGCCGCCAGGTTCAGCGAGAGGCCTGCGCCGTTGCCGAGCTCGCCGCTGAGCGCAAGGCGCTGCGGTTCGGCTTCGAGCCGGCCGCGCAGGCGCCAGTCCAGTAGGCGCAGGCTGGGATGCTGCAGTTGCCGCGTGCTCAGGATCAGGGGGCCGCTGGCGTGATAGGTAAAGCCGTTCGCCTGACGGGCCAGGCTCACAGCCAGGCCGTCGAGCTTCGCCTGCAGGTCGAGGGCAGTGCCCGCTTCGCTGGCGATGCGCTGCGCCGAGACCTGCGCGGCGCTCAGGGTCAGCTCTGCGGCGTCGGCGCTCACCCGGCCGCGCAGCGTGGCCTGTACACGCAGGTCGTGGGCTTGCAGGCCAGCTTCGCTTAATGAAGCGCTGCGCAGCCGTGTCTGCAGCGCGTCGAAGGTCAGGTGCGGTAGTTCGCCGAGGCCTAGCTGAAGGTTGCCTTCGACGGACAGCGCCGGGCCTCCGCTGGTAGACAGCTTGAGGTAGAAGCCAAGGGCCTCGTCTGTTGGGGCGCGTGGCTCGAGCGAGAGCTGCAGAGCCTCCGGGCGCAGCGCGGGCGGGATATCGGCGAGCAGTGCCGCGGCTGGTCGCAGTTCGAGATCGGCGGTCAGGCTCTGCGGCCGCCAGCGGCCGTCCTGGCCGCTGGCGGCGAGGTGGAGACGCCCGCGCAGTTGCCCCAGCGCGGGCAGCGGCCAGTAGCCCGGCAGGTCCGCCGACAGACGCAGGTCGCCGGTTGCCGATTGCCAGCCCGGCAGCTGCTCGAACAGCCGTGGATCGGGCAGGCGCAGGGCCCAGGCCGCCCCCAGATGCATTTCGCCAGGCAGGTCGAGGCGGCCCTGCGCCTGGCATTCGGCCCAGCGGCAGAGCCAGGGCAGCAGCCATTCGGCCTCTGGCAACTGGCCGAGCGAGGCGGCGCCATCCCAGGCGAGCTGCCCGTCGCTTGGTTGCAGCCGATTCTGCAGTGACAGCCGCTGGGTATCGTCGAGCAGGACGCCGAGTTCCAGCAGCAGCGCCGCCCCCTGCGCTCGCGCGTCGACCTGCAGCTGCAGGCGGTGCGTACCTGGAACCGCTTGTGGATAGAGCGTCAGGCTGCCGCTCGCCGGCAGCAGTGCGGCACCCGCTCGCCTGAGCTGCAATGCCCCCCGTTCCTCGCAGCGGCCACTGGCGCAGGGCAACTCCAGCTGCAGGCTGGCGATCTCTACTTGCCTCGGCAGCCAGCTTGCGAGCGCGCGTAACCGCTCGTCGGAAAGGTCAGGCAGCCCGCCGCTCGGCTGCAGGGCGCTGCTTGCGGGCTGCCAGTCGAGTGCCAGTTGCGCGATTTGCAACCTGTGCGGGCGCCAGTCGGCGAGGCCAAGGCGCAGATCCTGGGCGTCCAGCTTCAGCAGCCGTCCTGACGGATCGCGCTGCACCAGCTGCAACCTCGTCAGCCGCAGGCCCGACGGGCCCAGATGCAGGCCCTGCCAGTCGAGCTGCTCGATGCCCTGGGCCTGCCTGAAGTCGTGCCAGGCCGCGGTCAGGGCGATAGCGGCAATGATCAGCAGGCCGATCAGGGATGCGCAGACAAGCAGCAGGCGCCGAGCGCGGGTCATGCCGTTCTCCAGAGGCGAGGAGCGCACAGCATAAGCCCGCAGCGAAGCATCGGCCGAGCCCCGCTAAGCCAGACCTGACGAGACATTCGGCCTTCTGGAAAGTTCCGAGAGGGGCGCGACGAAGCGTCGCGCAGGCACCTGGATAGAGCCTTTCGTACCAGAGCGCCATCACTTGTGCACATTTTCGGGGCGGCTTTGTCAAGCGCCTATCCGTGCACCCCGCAAACCCGCATGGTTGCTGGGCTCTAGCTTAAGCTATTGAAAATAAAGACTTTTTTCTTCTGGTGAAAAAAGCGTCAGTTTAACCGCAAGCCAGATAACACCGGGCCTGGGGCGATTTGTCTGCACTTTGTCCACGGAGTTATCCACAGCTTCTGTGGATGAAATTTCGTGCCCCGGCTAGATCGTCATCGAGCGCTTTTGACAAGACTTTTACTCCACGAAAAAAGGAGTAAAGTGCGCGCCCTCACGTACTTGCCTCCCTGAGACATGAGAACTCGTACTTCCTTTACGGCTTCCACCGCTACCGTTTCCTACACACCGCGCCTGCGCATGGCGATGTGGCTGCTGGACAGCCCGCGCCTCGGTCAGGCCGATGGCATCAAGCGCATCGCCGGACGCCTGCTCAAGCAGCCGGCTCGCGACGGGGTGGTGGTGGCGCAGTCGCGCCTCGGGCGTCTGCTGTGCCGCGACTGCGACGGCAACCGCGATCGCCGCATCGGCCTGGAGCTGCTGCGTCAGGCCGCCCGCGCTGGCGACTGCCATGCGCAGCTGGAGCTTGGCCGGCTGTATGCACAACCTCAGCACAACGAGCCGGGCAAGGCGCGGCACTGGCTGGAGCAGGCGGCTGCCCAGGGCTCCGACGAAGCCCGCCAGTTGCTCGAGCGGTTCGCGCAGCGGGTCTGACCTGGCGGCGGCGCCTCGTTATACTGCCCGGCACTCTCGCCGGAGCCGCCGATGCCTTTCGAACCTCTATATCTCTCCGCTGCGCTCGGCCTGAGCTGCGCGCTGCTGGCCGGGTTCTGCGTGCAGCTGCGCGCGCGCCTCAGCCGTCAACAGATCGAGCAGACATTGCTGCAGGAGCGCCTGGCCCAGGCCAGCCTGGCCGAACAGGGACTGGGTGCGCAGCTGGATGCCGCGCGGCACGAACTCACCGAACTCAATGAACTGAAGGCTGCCCAGCAGGCCGAGCTGGCCGCCGCCCGGCGCGAGGCGCAGCTGTTGCAGGCCCAGCGCGGCGAGGACCGCGACTGCATCGTGGAACTCGAGTCCGAGCGCGAGCAGTGGCAGGCCGAGCTGCGCCGGCTCGGGGCCGAGCATGCCGCCGCACAGGCTGAACTGCGCGAGCAGCAGAGCGCCCACCAGCAGCGCCTGCAGGATCTGCAGCAGGCGCGTGACGAGTTGCGTGCGCAGTTCGCCGAGCTGGCCGGGCGCATCTTCGATGAGCGTGAGCAGCGCTTCGCCGAAACCAGCCAGGAACGTCTCGGGCAACTGCTCGACCCCTTGAAGGAGCGCATCCAGGCCTTCGAGAAACGCGTCGAGGAGAGCTACCAGAGCGAGGCGCGCGAGCGCTTCTCGCTGGCGCGGGAGCTGGAACGCCTGCAGCAGCTCAACCAGCGGCTGGGCGATGAGGCGACCAACCTGACCCGCGCGCTGCAGGGGCAGAAGACCCAGGGCAACTGGGGCGAGCTGGTGCTCGAGCGGGTCCTCGAGCACGCCGGGCTGGAGAAGGGCCGCGAATACCAGACCCAGGTCAGCCTGAAAAGCGCCGACGGGCAGCGCTTCCAGCCGGACGTGTTGATCCGCCTGCCCGGAGAGCGTCAGGTTGTGGTCGACGCCAAGGTCAGCCTCACCGCCTATCAGGCCTTGCTCAGCGCCCCGGACGAAAACAGTCGCTCGACGGCGCTCAAACAGCACGTGCTGTCACTGCGCAACCACCTCAAGGGCCTTTCCGCCAAGGACTATCAGCGCCTCGAGGGCCTGCAGAGCCTGGATTTCGTGTTGCTGTTCGTGCCGGTGGAGGCAGCGTTCGCGGCAGCCCTGCAGGCCGACCCGGAGTTGTTCCAGGAGGCTTTCGGGCGCCATGTGGTGATCGTCAGCCCGACCACGTTGCTGGCCACGCTGCGGGTCATCGACAGCCTCTGGCGACAGGAGCGGCAGAGCCAGAACGCGCGCGAGATCGCCGAGCGCGCCGGCGCCCTGTACGACAAGTTCGTCGCCTTCCTGCAGGACCTCGACGAAGTGGGTGGCCGGCTGCAGCAGCTGGACAAGGCTTACCAGGCGGCGCGCAACAAGCTTGTCGACGGGCGCGGCAACCTGGTGGGGCGCAGTGAACAGTTGCGCCAGCTCGGCGCGCGGGCGAGCAAGCGGCTGCCAGCCGACTGGCTGGAGCGGGCCGGGGTCAGCGAGGCGGAGCCGGTCGATCTGCCGCAGGTCGACCTGTAGCGGTGTGCGGTTAGGCGAACTGCAGGGCGAATGCGCCTGCCAGCAGGCCGCCCAGCATCACCGGCGCGGTGCGCAGTGCCAGTGCGCGGCCGCCAATGACGGCGATCAGCGCCGCCTTGACCAGGCTGTTGCTGACCACGGCGATGAAGATGCCGCGAACGGCGATCGGTGCCGCCAGCCCGTCGTTGGCGCTGCGCGACAGTGACAGGGTGATCGCGTCGACGTCGGTCAGGCCGGAGATCAGCGACACCAGATAGACGCCCATGTCGCCCAGCCAGTGACGGGCGCCCTCGACCAGCAGCAGGATGCCGACCAGCAGCGCGGCGAAGCGCAACGCCGGCAGGAGCTCGAACGGGTTCTTCAGCGGTGGTTCGGTGGCTTCGTCCGGCTGCTCTGCCGCGCGCAAATAGAAGAACAGCGCGCCAGCGGCGTAGACCGCGGCGGCCGTCAGTACCGGCAGCAGCAGGCGGTCGAGCAGGGCCGGATTGACCACGCCGACTTCCAGCAGCACGCGCGGAAACATCAGCGCCGAGGTCGCCAGCAGGCCGGCAGCCAGCGCGGCCCGCAACCGCGTGGCGTCCAGCCGCGCGAGGGTCAGCGTCATCGCCGTCGACGAGACCATGCCGCCGAGCAGGGCGGTGACCAGCAGGCCGTGGCGCGTACCCAGCAGGCGGATCGCCGCATAGGCCGCAAAGCCGATGCCGGCGATCAGCACCACCATCAGCCAGGTCGTGTAGGGATTGATCGCCTGCCACGGGCCGTAGCCTTCGTTGGGCAGCGCCGGCAGCAGCACCACCGAGATGAACAGCAGCTTCAGCGCGCCGCTCAGCTCGGCCTGGCTGAGGCGCTGCAGGGCGCCGTGCAGCTGGCCCTTCAGGCTGAGCAGCAGGGCCACGACGATGGCGCAGCCGCCGGCCAGCAGGCGGCTCTCGGCGACGGCCAGGCTGCCGAGCACAAAGGTCAGGAGCAGGGCGACCTCGCTGGTCATGCCGTGATCGCCGCCGCGGGCATCGATCAGGTAGCCGGCAATCACCAGTAGCGCCAGGAGCACGAACAGGGCGATCCAGGCGGCTACGCCGAAGTGGCTGGCGGCCAGCGTCGCCAGGCCGCCGAACAGGCCGGCCAGGCCGAAGGTGCGGATACCGGCGACCAGCTCGGGGGCCACCTCGTGGCGTCCGCTCCAGCCCCGCTCGGCGCCGATCAGCAGGCCGAGGCCCAGGGCGGTGGCAAGGTTGAGCAGCAGTTCCTGGGTCATGGGCAGCCTTGGCGACAGCAGCATTGGGCCATCAGTGTAGCGCCGCCGCCGCGGACGGGCGCGGCTAGCGCAGCGTCAGATGGCGGCTCATCAGGGCGCGCAGGGCCGCCGGCTTGACCGGCTTGGGCAGGAAGTCGAGGCCGGCCGCATGGATTTCGGCGACCAGTTCGGGGCGCGCATCGGCGCTGATCACCACGCCTGGCACCGGTTCGCCGAGCCGGCTGCGCAGCCAGCCCATCAACTCGGTGCCGGTGTGGCCGTCGTCGAGGTGGTAGTCGACCAGTACCAGCTGGGGACGCACGTCTTCGGCGAGCAGGGCCTGGCATTCGGTACGGTCGCGCGCGGTCCAGACCTGGCAGCCCCAGCGCGACAGCAGGCTGTTCATGCCAATGAGAATGCTGTCCTCGTTGTCGATGCACAGTACCTGGGTGCCGGTCAGGGCGCTGTGCGACGTCTCGCGAGGGGCTGGCGTCTTGCGCGTCGGCGCGGCCGGGGCAATCGGCACGGTCACGCTGAACACGCTGCCCTTGCCGAGCCAGGAGCGCACCTCGAGCTTGTGTCCAAGCACGTGGCAGAGGCCGTCGGCGATCGCCAGGCCCAGGCCCAGGCCCTTCTCGGCGCGGGTCTGGTGGCTGTCCAGGCGCTTGAACTCCTCGAAGATGACCTTGAGCTTGTCCTGCGGGATGCCCGGGCCACGGTCCCACACCTCCAGGCGCAGCGCATTGCCCTGGCGGCGCGCACCGAGGACCACGCGGCCCTTGGCATAGCGGAAGGCGTTGGTGAGGAAGTTCTGCAGCACCCGTCGCAGCAGGCGAACGTCGCTGTCCACGCGCAGCGTGCTGCCGTGCACGCGGAAGTCCACGCCCTGTTCGCGGGCCAGGGCGGTGAACTCGGTACCGAGCGTCTCGAACAGCGCTGAAAGCGCGAAGGGGTTGCGATCCGGCGTGACGCGACCGCTCTCCAGACGCGAGATATCCAGCAGGTCGGTGATCAGGTCTTCGGCCGAACGCAGTGAGCTGTCCAGATGCCGCACCAGGTCGCGTGCCTCGGCAGGCAGCGTGTCCAGCTGGTGGGAGAGGGCGGCGGAGAACAGGCGCGCCGCGTTGAGCGGCTGCATGAGGTCGTGGCTGACCGCGGCGAGGAAGCGCGTCTTGGACTGGTTGGCCGCCTCGGCGGTGCTCTTGGCCTCGATCAGCGCCTGGTTGAGCTGCGACAGCTCCTGGGTCCGCTCGCTGACGCGTTGCTCGAGGCCTTCGTTGGCATCCTTCAGCGCGCGTTCGGCCTCGCGGTAGGCGGTGATGTCACTGAAGCTCATGACGAAGCCGCCGCCGGGCATGGGGTTGCCGATCAGTTCGACCACGCGGCCGTTGGGGAACAGCCGTTCGGACGTGTGCGCGCGGCCCTGGCGCATCCAGTACAGCCGCTTGGCGACGTGGGTGTCCGGGTCGCCCGGGCCGCAGAGGCCGCGCTCGGCGTTGTAGCGGATGATGTCGGCGATCGGCCGGCCGATGTAGACCAGCCCGTCGGGGTAGTCGAACAATTCCAGGTAGCGGCGGTTCCAGGCCACCAGGCGCAGCGACTGATCGACCACGCTGATGCCCTGGGTGATGTTCTCGATCGCGCCCTGCAACAGCGCGCGGTTGAACTGCAGGACCTCACTGGCCTCGCCGACGATGCGCACCACGTCGTCGACCTGCATGTCGCGCCCTTCCAGCGCGGCCTTGACCACCGCGCGGGTCGAGGAGGCGCCGAGCACCCCGGCCAGCAGGCGTTCGGTATGCGCGATCCACTGGCCGTCGGCTTGCTGGCGCAGGGAGAACTCCTGGCCATGACGGCGGGCGAAGCGGTGGAAACTCTGCTCGGCGCGCTCGGCACCGACGAAGCGCGAGGCCAGCGAGAGCAGGTCCTCGACGTGCACGGCGAGCAGGCGCCGGGTGCTGGTGCTCGGGGTGATTTCCTGGCCGATGAAACGGCTGGCCTGCCAGTGCTCGGCGACACGGGTCTGGGTCAGGATCGAGACCCAGAAGAACAGCGTCGCGTTGCCCATCAGCGACAGCGTGACCCCGAGCGTCAGCCCGCTGATGCCGAACCCGGGGCCGCCACGGTACATCCAGTCCAGACCCGGGAACATCTCCAGCGGCCAGCCCAGCACCGGCAGGATCAGCGTGTAGAACCAGATCGCCGCACCGGCGGCGAGGCCGGCGAACACGCCGCGCCGGTTGGCCTGCTTCCAGTAGAGCGCGCCGATCATCGCCGGGGCCAGCTGGGTGATCGCGGCAAAGGCGATCTGGCCGATGGTCGCCAGGCTGGTGGTCGAGCCCAGCAGCCGATAGCTGACGTAGGCGAGCAGGAGAATGACGATGATGCTGATGCGCCGCACCGAGAGCATCCAGTGGCGAAAGGCCTCGAACGGCTGCTCCGTTTCCTGCCGCCGCAGCAGCCAGGGCAGCAGCATGTCGTTGGAGACCATGGTCGAGAGCGCGACGCTGGCGACGATGACCATGCCGGTGGCGGCCGAGGCGCCGCCGATGAACGCCAGCAGGGCGAGCCAGGGGTGCGTTTCGGCCAGCGGCAGGCTGATGACGAAGGAATCGGGCGTGATGCCGGCCGGCAGCAGCATCTGTCCGGCCAGGGCGATCGGCACCACGAAGACCGCGGCGAGCACCAGGTACAGCGGAAACACCCAGCGCGCCAGGCGGAAGTCGCGGGGCTCGTTGTTTTCCACCACGGCAACGTGGAACTGCCGTGGCAGGCAGACCAGCGCCAACATCGCGACGACTGTCTGCACCAGCATCGACGGCCAGTTCACCGTTTCCGCCCAGAATGAGGCGAGCTCCGGCGAATCGTGCGCCTGGTTGAACAGGTCGCCAAAGCCGTCGTACAGCCCGAAGGTGACGAAGGCTCCGACGGCGAGAAAGGCCAGCAGCTTGATCAGCGATTCGAAGGCGATCGCCAGGACCATGCCGCGGTGGTGCTCGGTGACGTCCAGGTTGCGCGTGCCGAACAGGATGGTGAACAGCGCCAGCACCATCGAGACGATCAGCGCGGTATCCCGCGTGCCGGTGCCGGTGGCGTCGACGTTGGTGCCGATCAGCAGGTTGACGCCCAGCACGATCCCCTTGAGCTGCAGTGCGATGTAGGGCAGTACGCCGACCAGGCAGATGACCGTGACGACCACGGCGAGCAGCTGCGACTTGCCGTAGCGTGCGGCAATGAAGTCGGCGATCGAGGTAATGTGCTCCTGCTTGCTGATGACGATCATCTTCTGGATGACGTGCGGGGCGAACAGCATCAGCAGGATCGGCCCCAGGTAGATGGGCACGAAGGCCCAGAGCTGCTCGGCGGCCTGGCCGACCGAACCGAAGAAGGTCCAGCTGGTACACCACACCGCCAGCGACAGGCTGTAGACCCAGGCGCGCAGGCGCGGCGACATCTCCCCGCTGCGATCGCCGTAGAAGGCGATGGCGAAGAGGATGGCCATATAGATGAGGGCGACCGCCGCGATCAGCCCGCCGGACAGGGTCATGCAAACTCCGAGCGAAAGCAGTGTCGACAGCCATGCGCCGGATCCCCGGGCGAGGTTCCGCAGCGCGCGACTGACGTGTGAAAGAAGAGAATCGGCGCAGTTTGGCAGCAATCGACCGGGCTTGGCCATGGCTGCGACCAAGGTCGGATGTAGGGCCAGCGGCTCTGCCATCACCCTTGCAGCCGGGCGATAGGGCATCATCGCCACCCGGATTCTGTTGGAGATCGATATGTTCGTACCGAGCCCCGTCACCCTGCAGCGTGGCGCCCTGCGCCTCGACCCCCTGGCGGAGGCGGACATTCCCGTGCTGGCGGCGCTCGCCGAGCGCAACCGCGAGCAGCTGGTGTACATGAACGGGCCGTTGCGCCCGGACTGGTATCGGCAGGCGCTGGCCGACCAGCGCGACGGCCGCGCGGTCGCCTTTACCCTGCGCCTGGCCGACAGGGTCGTGGGCACGACGCGTTTTGCCGATTTCCTGCCCGGGCTGCCGGCCGCTGAGCTGGGCTGGACCTGGCTGGACCAGGCCGAGCATGGCACCGGCCTGAATGCGTCGGTGAAGTTCCTGTTGCTGCGCCATGCCTTCGAGGAGTGGCGGCTGGTGCGTCTGCAGTTGAAAACGGCGGCGGGCAATCTGCGCTCGCAGCGCGCCATCGAGAAACTTGGTGCGCAGCCCGAAGGCCGGCTGCGCAATCACCGCCGGCTGGCGGACGGGCGCCTCGACGACACCTTGCTCTACAGCATCACCGACGAGGACTGGCCGGCCATTCGCGAACGCCTGCTCGCTGCCGGCTGAGGCCGACATCAGGCTGTCATGCGCATCGCCGAAAACGATGACTTCGGTTAAGGTTGGCGGTTTGCGCGTGCGCCGCCACGGCCGGTCTGCTCTAGGGGCGACCGGCGCGTCGGCCGGTCGTTAAGGAGCCCTGATGTCGCGTTCGCAAGAATTCCTTCACGGGTGCCGGGACATCCTGCCGTTGATTCTGGGTGCCATTCCCTTCGGCATCATCTTCGGCACGCTGGCGGTGGCCGCCGGTTTCAGCGCCTGGCAGACGATGGGCATGTCGGCGCTGGTGTTCGCCGGCTCGGCACAGTTCATTGCCGTGACGCTGGTCGGCGGCGGGGTCGGCGCGGCCGTGGTGTTGCTTACCACCTTTGTGGTCAACCTGCGTCATGCGCTCTACAGCGCCGCCCTGCAGCCATTCGTCAGGCATCTGCCGGGGCGCTGGCGGGCTCCGCTGGCGTTCTGGCTTACCGATGAAGCCTACGCCGTGGTCCAGCATCGCTACGCACGTGATGATGACTCGCCCTACAAACACTGGTTCTTCCTGGGCGCGGCGCTGACGATGTACGTCAATTGGCAGCTGTCGACGCTGGTGGGCGTGCTGTTCGGCCAGGCGGTGCCGGACGTCGCGGCCTGGGGCCTGGATTTCGCCATGATCGCGACATTCATCGGGATTGCCGTGCCGATGATGCGCACCCGGCCGCAGGTCGCCTCGGCCGTGGTCGCCGCGGTTGTGGCGCTGGCGACCTGGCACCTGCCCTACAAGCTCGGCCTGCTTGCCGCGGCACTGGCCGGCATCGTCGTCGGCGTATGGCTCGAGCGGCGTGCCGAGCGCATGGCCAGCCAGGAGGTGCGGTCATGAGCTTGTGGTGGCTGATCCTCGGCATGCTGGCGATCACCTTTCTTACGCGCTTCAGTTTCTTCGCCTGGCCGGATCTGCGTTTCGCGCGGGCGATCGAGCAGGGCCTGCACTATGTGCCGGTGGCCGTCCTGACCGCCATCGTGGTGCCCGGCATGCTGATGCCCGAGGGCGAGTTGTGGCTGGACTGGCGTAACGCCTACCTGCTGGCCGGCGTCCTGGCGATCGTCGTGGCCGCCTTGACGCGGCACCTGTTGGCGACGATCGCGCTCGGTCTGCTGAGCTTTTTCCTGCTGCGCTGGGCCCTGGGCCAGCTGCCGCTCTGAGTGAGGGCCTGACGATGCCATTACTGCCGTGCCCCGCATACCCGGGGCGAGCCCTGTGAGCCAGCATTCGCAGTTCCGGCTGCTCGGTACGCGGCGCTTTCTGCCGTTCTTCCTGACGCAGTTCCTCGGCGCCTTCAATGACAACGTGTTCAAGCAGGCACTGGTCCTGGCGATTCTCTTTCGCCTGGGCATCGAGGCGGACAAGAGCCTGCTGATCAACCTTTGCGCACTGCTGTTCATCCTGCCGTTCTTTCTGTTCTCCGCCTTTGGTGGCCAGCTGGGCGAGAAGTACGAAAAGGCCTGGCTGATCCGCCGGATCAAACTGGCCGAGATCCTGATCATGCTGCTGGGGGCGGCGGGGATGCTGTTCGGCAACCTGGCACTACTGCTGCTGGTGCTGTTCTGCATGGGGTCGCAGTCGGCGCTGTTCGGCCCGGTGAAGTACGCGATCCTGCCGCAGCAGCTGGCCAGTGACGAGCTGGTCGGCGGCAATGCGCTGGTGGAAATGGGCACCTTTCTCGCCATCCTGGGCGGCACCATCGGTGCGGGGGTGCTGCTGGGTGGTGAACATTACGCCGCGTCGGTATCCATTGCGGTGGTCGCGCTGGCGCTGGCGGGCTACCTCGCCAGCCTGGGCATTCCGCGGGCGAAAGCCGGGCTGCCGGACCTGCCGCTGGATTGGCACGTGCTGCGTGAGTCACTGCGAGTGTTGCGCCTGGGCTTCGGCCAGCCGCGCGCCGTGTCGCGGGCGATGCTCGGCAACTCCTGGTTCTGGTTTCTTGGTGCGACCTACCTGACGCAGATTCCGGCACTCTCGAAAGACTACCTGGGAGGCGACGAGAGTGTGGTGACGCTGATCCTCACCCTGTTTTCGGTGGGCATCGCGCTGGGTTCGCTGCTCTGCGAGCGGCTCTCGCGGCACCGTCTGGAGATCGGCCTGGTGCCGCTCGGGGCGATCGGCCTGAGCCTGTGCGGGGTGCTGCTCTGGTGGCATGCCAGTGCGCATCCGCTGCCTGCGGCCAGCGTTGACTGGCGGGCGCTGCTCGGCGAGCCCTCGGCCTGGTGGGTCCTGGCAGACATCCTCGGGCTGGGTGTCTTCGGCGGCGTTTACATCGTTCCGCTGTACGCGCTGATCCAGTCGCGCAGCGTGGTGCACGAGCGCTCGCGGGTGGTGGCGGCGAATAACATTCTCAACGCGCTATTCATGGTCGCCTCGGCGATCTTCGCGATCGTGCTCTTGGTCGTGCTGAAACTGTCGATACCGCAGCTGTTCCTGGTCGTCTCGCTGCTCAGCGTGCTGGTCTGCGGCGCGCTGTTCGTCGATGCGCCGGAGTTCACCGAGCGTTTCCTGCTCTGGTCGCTGGGCGAGCGGCTGGGAGGGAAATTGCTGACGCAGATCGGGTTGCGCTGAGGCGGGGACGGGGCGCCGAGCGGCGCCCCGTGCGGGTCAGATGCCCTGCGGAACCTCTTCGCCACCGAACGCTTCGAACAGCGCCGGCAGGAATTCGCGGAAGGTCATCATCATCAGCAGGAAGCTCGCATCCTGCTGGGCGAGGGCATCGTCGCCGCCATCCTGTTCGGCCTGGTCCTGCAGCAACTCCTCGAAGCGCAGGCGCTTGATGATCAGCTTGTTGTCCAGCACGAAGGACAGCTTGTCCTGCCAGGCCAGGGACAGCTGGGTGACCTGCTTGCCGGCTTCCATGTGCTGCTGGATCTCATCGCTGGTCAGGTCCTGGCGCTTGCAGCGCACCACGCCGCCATCCTCATGGGTGTCGCGCAGCTCGCATTCGTCGAGCACGTAGAAATCGTCAGCGGCCTTCTGCGTTTTCACCCAATCGGTGAGCGTGGCGCTGGGCGCGATCTTCACGGTCAGCGGGCGCACCGGCAGCGAGCCGATCGCCTCGCGCAGGGTGGAGAGCAGGTCTTCGGCCTTCTTCGGGCTGGCCGAGTTCACCAGGATCAGGCCGCGCTCGGCATCGATCGCGGCGAAGGTGCCGGACTTGCGAATGAAGGCACGCGGCAGGAAGGCCTGGATGATCTCGTCCTTGATCTGGTCGCGCTCCTTCTTATAGACCTTGCGCATCTGCTCGGCCTCGATCTCGTCGACCTTCTCCTTCACGGCGTCCTTGACCACGCTGCCGGGCAGAATGCGTTCTTCCTTGCGCGTGGCGATCAGCAGAAATCCCTGGCTGGCATGCACCAGCGGGGCGTCTTCGCCCTTGCCAAACGGCGCGACGAAGCCGTAGGTGCTCAGTTCCTGGCTGGCGCAGGGGCGGGCGGGTTTGGCGGCCAGTGCAGCTTCGAGCGTCTCCGCATCTAGCGCGACATCCTGGGTGAGACGGTATACGAGCAGGTTGCGAAACCACATGACGAGCAAACTCCGGAAAAAGCAAAGCGCGCATTATTCCCATCCATCCCTGTCAGGCCAACCCTCGGATGGAAGCGACGCGGAAATTGCCCGGAAAAAGCGGGCTCGCCTAAGTCTTTGAAACTTTCCAAATTTTTTTTTCATTTGGGGGTTGCCAAGGTTGGGAGGCGTCTCTAGAATGCGCCCCACTTCGAGAGCAAATGGGTGGTTAGCTCAGCCGGGAGAGCATCTGCCTTACAAGCAGAGGGTCGGCGGTTCGATCCCGTCACCACCCACCACTCGAGGTAAAGCGCAGCGGTAGTTCAGTCGGTTAGAATACCGGCCTGTCACGCCGGGGGTCGCGGGTTCGAGTCCCGTCCGCTGCGCCACATAGCTTCTCGGGAATACTGAACGCCCGAGATAACGAAAAAAGCGACCTTAGGGTCGCTTTTTTCGTTTCTTCCTGCGCGGCCCCAGTCCTTGTGTCGAAAGCGGGCCGACTGCGCAACATCGCAATCTTTGCGTTGTCTTTACCCATCGCTGCCCCGTGGCGCATAGCCAGGGCTCGTGGGCGCCTGATAAGCTCGTCCGCCTTATATATGCCTCACCATTCCCGGACAAAAGGAAACAGCATGAGACGCACGCATCGTTTGGCACCGGCAGTCGCCCTGGTCGGCCTGGTATTGGCCGGCTGTGACTCGCAGACCAGTGTCAAGCTCGACACTCCGGCGCAGAAGGCGTCCTACGGCATCGGCCTGAACATGGGCAAGAGCCTGGCGCAGGAGGGTATGGATGATCTCGATTCGAAGGCTGTGGCCCTGGGGATCGAGGATGCCATCGGTAAGAAGGAGCAGAAGCTGACCGATGAGCAGCTGATGGAGGCTTTCTCCGCACTGCAGAAGCGTGCCGAAGAGCGCATGGCTGAGGCCAATGCCAAGGCTGCCGAGGCCGGCAAGAAGTTCCTCGAAGAGAATGCCAAGCGCGAAGGCGTCAAGACCACTGCCTCCGGTCTGCAGTACGAAGTGATCAAGTCTGCCGAGGGCCCGCAGCCCACTGCCGATGACATCGTGACCGTGCACTACGAGGGGACTCTGACCGACGGCACCGTGTTCGATAGCTCGATCAAGCGTGGCACTCCGATCGATCTGCCGGTTGGCGGCGTGATTCCGGGCTGGGTCGAAGGCCTCCAGCTCATGCACGTGGGTGAGAAATACAAGCTCTATATCCCGAGCGATCTGGCCTATGGCGAGCAGAGCCCCAGCCCGCTGATTCCGGCCAATTCGGTGCTGGTGTTCGAGCTCGAGCTGCTCGACATCAAGGGTGATTCCCAGGAGCAGGCTGCCGAGCAGCCTGAGGCTGCGACCGAAGCCGACGCCCAGCAGTAAGCTGTCTTCTCGTACCAGGCGCCCCCTCATTGGGGGCGCTTGCGTTTCCGCGGTTTGAATGTGTCGCGCAAGTCGTGGTCAGAGCGAAGGGCTCGGGTTCGCCGGGTCCGTCTGGCTGACTTAAATGGATGAGGTGATATGCGGTATATGCGGGCGCTGCCCTTCTTGCTGGTGCTGCTGATCGTGCTGTTCGCGGGGCTCAAGCCCGACCCTGTGCCGCAGATGTTTCACCATCAGGACAAGCTGCATCACCTGGCGGGATTCGCCGCACTGGTCTTCACCCTGAGGTTCGCCTTCATGCGGCTGCACTGGGGCGTTGTCGTGATCGGCTCGCTTGCTGCTGCGCTGGCGATCGAATTGCTGCAGGGCGCATTGCCGTATCGCACGCCATCGCTTGGCGACATGCTGGCCAACGGTCTCGGCGTGGGCTGTGGCTTGCTGGCTTCGCTGATGCTGCGCGGCTGGTTGGCGCGCGTCGAAGGGCGCCTGGTTGCGGCAAGCGGTGCCTGATTCGCCCGTTTGGCGAGGCCTGGTGAGGGGGCGCAGGCCCAGAAAGCGGTAACTATCGTGGCTTTTGAATCTGGCTCCACGACCTGGACTCGACAGCGCAGCTGAACGCGCTTTGGCGTGGCCCCGAAGGGGTGAGGCCGTAGGCCGAATAACCTGGGGCGGGGTCCCTGGTGAGAGTCCGCAGGCAATAAAAAAACCCCGGTATTGACCGAGGCTTTTGAAATTTGGCTCCGCGACCTGGACTCGACAGCGCAGCTGAACGCGCTTTGGCGTGGCCCCGAAGGGGTGAGGCCGTAGGCCGAATAACCTGAGGCGGGGTCTCTGGTGAGAGTCCGCAGGCAATAAAAAAGCCCCGGTATTGACCGAGGCTTTTGAAATTTGGCTCCGCGACCTGGACTCGAACCAGGGACCCAATGATTAACAGTCATTTGCTCTACCGACTGAGCTATCGCGGAACAACGGTGCGTATCCTACTGTTTCCAAAGGGGAAGTCAACCCCCTTGTCGCACGGCCCAGAGCCCTGCGCGCCGGTGCGGCGTGCAGGGCCTGGCGGTCAGAGGACCTGGACGATTGCGTCGGTCACGTAGCCCAGGTTGCGCTCGTTCAGTGCGGCAGCGCAGATGCGCCCGGTGCTGATGGCATAAACGCCGAACTCCACGCGCAGGCGTTCGACCTGCTCGGCGGTCAGCCCGGAATAGGAGAACATGCCGCGCTGACGCGCTACGAAGCTGAAGTCGGTTTTCGCGCCCTTGGCTGCGAGCTGCTCGACCATGCCCAGACGCATCTTGCGGATGCGTTCGCGCATTTCGCCCAGCTCGGTTTCCCACATCGCCCGCAGTTCCGGGCTGTTGAGCACCGAGGCCACTACCGTTGCGCCATGGGTCGGCGGGTTCGAATAGTTGGTGCGCACCACGCGCTTGACCTGCGAGAGCACGCGTGCGGACTCGTCACGGTTGCCGGTGACGATCGACAGGGCGCCCACGCGCTCACCGTAGAGCGAGAACGACTTGGAAAACGAGCTGGAGACAAAGAAGGTCATGCCCGTCTCGGCGAACAGACGCACTGCCGCCGCGTCTTCCTCGATGCCGTCACCAAAGCCCTGGTAGGCAATGTCGACGAACGGGATGTGGTCCTTTTCCCGTAGCACCTCGATCACCTGCTTCCAGTCGTCGATACCCAGGTCGACGCCGGTCGGGTTATGGCAGCAGGCGTGCAGCACGATGATCGAGCGGGCCGGCAGCGCCTTCAGGTCGGCCAGCATGCCCGCGCGATCCACGCCATGGCTGGCGGCGTCGTAATAGGCGTACTGGTGCACCGGGAAGCCGGCCGACTCGAACAGGGCGCGATGGTTTTCCCAGCTCGGGTTGCTGATGGCGACCGTGGCATCGGGCAGCAGGCGCTTGAGGAAGTCGGCGCCGACCTTCAGCGCGCCGGTGCCGCCGAGCGCCTGGATGGTGACGACGCGGCCATCGGCAAGCAGCGCGGAGTCGGCGCCGAACAGCATCTTTTGCACGGCGCCGTCATAGGCCGCGATGCCTTCGATCGCCAAGTAACCGCGCGGCGCGTGCGCGGCGATGCGGGCCTGTTCGGCTTCGGCGACCGCGCGCAGCAGCGGGATCCGGCCATCTTCGTTGTAGTAGACGCCCACCCCGAGGTTGACCTTGTTCGGCCGCGTGTCGGAATTGAAAGCTTCGTTGAGGCCGAGGATGGGATCGCGCGGCGCCATTTCGACGGCAGAGAACAAACTCATGGTGGAGGGGCTCTGAAAGAGAAGGTGACAGGATTTCACCGCCCTCGCTTCGCGCGGAGGGGGTGCGCAAACGGGGCGATAGTATAGCCATCAAGCGCGGCCGCCGCGATATGCTATCCCGAGCTTTTTGCCCCGGTTCGACGTGCTGTCATCCGCGCGGCGAGTGTTTCCTAGCTCGGTGCCACGCGCACCGATCGAGCCAGAACCGAGTACGCAGAGGTCGCCCATGTCCCAGTTCGAACTGGTCACCCGATTCAAGCCGGCAGGGGATCAGCCCGAAGCCATCCGTCAGATGATCGAGGGCCTGGAGGCGGGTTTGTCGCACCAGACGCTGCTGGGCGTCACCGGCTCGGGCAAGACCTTCAGCATTGCCAACGTGATCGCTCACGTGCAGCGCCCGACCCTGGTGCTGGCGCCGAACAAGACGCTCGCCGCGCAGCTGTACGGCGAGTTCAAGGCGTTCTTCCCGCACAACGCTGTCGAGTATTTCGTCTCCTATTACGATTACTACCAACCCGAGGCGTATGTCCCGTCCTCCGACACCTTCATCGAGAAGGACGCCTCGATCAACGACCATATCGAGCAGATGCGCCTGTCGGCGACCAAGGCGCTGCTCGAGCGGCCGGATGCGATCATCGTCACCACCGTGTCCTGCATCTACGGTCTGGGCGACCCGCAGTCGTATCTGAAGATGGTGTTGCACGTCGACCGCGGTGACCGGCTCGACCAGCGCGAGCTGCTGCGCCGCCTGACCGGCCTGCAGTACAGCCGCAACGACATGGATTTCGCCCGCGCGACCTTCCGCGTGCGCGGTGACGTGATCGACGTGTTTCCCGCCGAATCGGAGCTGGAGGCGGTGCGCATCGAGCTGTTCGACGACGAAGTGGAGAGCCTGTCGGCCTTCGATCCGCTGACCGGCGAGGTGATCCGCAAGCTGCCGCGCTTCACCTTCTATCCGAAATCCCACTACGTCACCCCGCGCGAGACGCTCATGGATGCGGTCGAGCAGATCAAGGCCGAGCTGCGCGATCGCCTGGACTACCTGCGCGGGCAGAACAAGCTGGTCGAGGCCCAGCGCCTGGAGCAGCGCACGCGCTTCGATCTGGAAATGATCATGGAGCTGGGCTACTGCAACGGCATCGAGAATTACTCGCGCTACCTCTCCGGGCGCGGGCCGGGCGAGCCGCCGCCGACGCTGTTCGACTACCTGCCGGCCGACGCGCTTCTGGTGATCGATGAATCCCACGTCTCGGTGCCGCAGGTGGGGGCGATGTACAAGGGCGACCGCTCGCGCAAGGAAACCCTGGTCGAATATGGCTTCCGCCTGCCGTCGGCGCTGGACAACCGGCCGATGCGCTTCGATGAGTGGGAGGCGATCTGTCCGCAGACCATCTTCGTCTCGGCCACTCCCGGGCCCTACGAGGCCGAGCATGCCGGGCGGGTGGTCGAGCAGGTGGTGCGTCCGACCGGTCTGGTCGACCCGCAGGTCGAGGTGCGCCCGGCGCTGACCCAGGTCGACGACCTGCTCTCGGAGATCCGCAAGTGCGTGGCGGTCGACGAGCGCGTGCTGGTTACCACGCTGACCAAACGCATGGCCGAGGACCTGACCGACTACCTGGGCGATCACGATGTGCGCGTGCGCTACCTGCACTCGGATATCGACACCGTCGAACGCGTCGAGATCATCCGCGACCTGCGACTGGGCGCCTTTGACGTGCTGGTGGGCATCAACCTGTTGCGTGAGGGCCTGGATATGCCCGAGGTGTCGCTGGTGGCGATCCTCGATGCGGACAAGGAGGGCTTCCTGCGTTCGGAACGGTCGCTGATCCAGACCATCGGCCGCGCCGCGCGCAACCTCAACGGCCGGGCGATCCTCTACGCCGACAACGTCACCGGCTCCATGCAGCGGGCCATCGACGAGACCGAGCGCCGCCGGGCCAAGCAGATCGCCTTCAACGAGGCGCACGGCATCGTGCCCAAGGGCGTGAAGAAGGACGTACAGGACATTCTCGAAGGCGCCACCGTGCCCGGGTCGCGTTCGCGCAAGCGGCGCAGCGAGGCGAAGGCAGCCGAGGAGAACGCGCGTTACGAGAACGAGCTGCGTTCGCCGAGCGAAATCAACAAGCGCATCCGGCAGCTCGAGGAAAAGATGCTGTTGCTGGCGCGTGATCTGGAGTTCGAAGCCGCTGCCGAGGCGCGCGACGAGATTCACAAGCTGCGCGAGCGGCTGCTGCAGGTCTGAATGCGACCGCAGCCGGCGGGCATCAGTGGCCGCCGGCTCCGGTTTGCATGTTCTGTGGCAGGCCTCGGGTCAGCATCACGGCGACCATGCTGATCGCCAGCGCGATGCCGACGAAATGGAAGGCATCGTTGTAGGCCATGATCATCGCTTGCTGGTGGGTGATCTCGCTGAGCCGCCCCAGCGCCGCCTGCTCGCTGCCCAGTTGCCGGGTCAGCGTCGCCAGGCGCTCGGCGACGGCCGGGTTGGTCGGTACCAGGGCTTCACGCAGGTAGTCGAAATACACCTTGCTGCGGCTGTCGAGCAGGGTGGCCAGCAGGGCGATGCCGATGGCACCGCCCAGGTTGCGCAGGATGTTGAACAGGCTGGATGCCGAGCCGGCGTCCTGCGGTTGCACATAGGCCGTGGCGATCAGCGAGACGGTGACCATGATCATCGGCTGGCCAAGGGCGCGGATGATCTGGATCGGATGGAACTGGTCGCCGGCGAAGTCCGGATTGAGCGCGCCGGAGGCGAAGCTGGACAGGCCGAACAGTGCGAAGCCCGCGGCACACAGCCATTTCGGCGCGATCACCTTCATCAGCTTCGGGACAAACGGGATCAGGAACAGCTGCGGGATACCCATCCACATGATCACCTGGCCGATCTGCAGCGCGTTGTAATGCTGGATTTGCGCCAGATACAGCGGCAGCAGATAGATCGAGCCGTACAGCCCGAGGCCCATGCCGAGGCTGGCAATGCTGGTCAGGCCGAAGTTGCGCTCGCGCAGAATGCCGAGGTTGATCAGCGGATTGGGGCGTGACAGCTGCAGGATCACGAACAGGATCAGGCTCAGCAGGGCGACCACACCCAGCTCGACGATCAGGCTCGACTCGAGCCAGTCCTTGCGGTGGCCTTCCTCGAGAAACACCTGCAAGCAGCCCAGCCCCATGGCCAGCGTGACGATGCCGGCATAGTCGGTGCGCTTGAGCAGTTCCCAGTGCGGCGGCTTTTTCTCAAGGCCATAGAGCAGGCCGGCGATCATCAGCAGCCCGGGCGGCACATTGATGTAGAAGATGTATTCCCAGCCCCAGCTCTCGGTGAGCCAGCCGCCCAGCGTGGGGCCGATCGAGGGCGCAAAGGTCGCGGTGATGGCGAACAGTGCCATGCCTTTGGCGCGGTGATGCTCCGGCAGCTTGATCAGCGTGAGGGTAAAGGCCAGCGGAATCAGTGCGCCGCCGGTGAACCCCTGCATCGCGCGGAACACGATCATGCTTTCGAGATTCCAGGCGAAGGAGCAAAGCAGGGAAGAGATGAGGAAGCCGACCGACACCCAGACGGCCAGGCGACGGGCGGACAGCAGCTGCACCAGCCAGGCGGTCAGCGGGATCATGATGATCTCCGCGACGAGGTACGACGTGGAAATCCACGAGCCTTCCTCGAGGGTGGCCGAGAGCGCGCCCTGGATATCCTTGAGCGACGAGTTGGTGATCTGGATATCCAGCACCGCCATGAAGGCGCCGAGCATGGCGCTCATCACGGCGATCCAGTCGCGACGGCTGGGTTCGCCCTCGGGGCGGATCAGCGCATCAGCGGCCACGGAGATCGACCTTCACGTCCACCGACATTCCGGGGCGGATGCGGCCCTTGAGCGGATTGTCGGGCGCGAAGGTGAGCTTGACGGGAATGCGCTGGACCACCTTGGTGAAGTTGCCGGTCGCATTGTCCGGTGGCAGCAGGCTGAACTGCGCACCGGATGCCGGGAACAGACTCTCGACGCGACCTTCAATGGGCGTGTCGGGAAAACTGTCGAAGGTCAGCTCTGCCGTCTGGCCTTCGTGCATCCGGCCGATCTGGGTTTCCTTGAAGTTGGCCTGCACCCAGATGTCCTCGTCCGGCACTACCGACATCAGGTAGGCGCCGACCGACACGTATTGCCCGGCGCGTGCGGAGCGCTGGCCAACGATGCCGCTGATCGGCGAGCGGATCTCGGTGCGCCCGAGGTTCAGCTCGGCTTGCTCGATCTGCGCGCGCGCGCTGCCGATCAGTGCCTGCAGACGCTGCACCTCGGCTTCAAGGGTGTCGACCTGCTGACGCTGGGCGCTCAGGTCCGCCTCGGCCTTCTGCCGTTGGGAGCGGGCCACGCGCGCGTCAGCCGACAGGGTGGTCACGCGTTCTTCCGAGACGAAGCCGGGCTTGCGCAGGGCTTCGACGCGCGAGAGGTCGAGCTGGCTGCGCTCGAGATTGGCCTGGGCCGCCGCCAGTGCCGCCTGGCTGGCGGCGATCAGGCTGTTCTGCTGGGTCAGACGGCTGCGCGCCTGGGCGAGTTCGGCCTCGTGGATCGCCAGGTTGGCGCGCGCCTGCTCCAGCGCCAGACGGAAATCGCCGGCTTCGAGCGTCACCAGCAGATCTCCGGGTTCGACGTGCTGATTGTCCTCGACATGCACCTGTTCGATACGGGCGGCCAATTGGCTGGAGATGCGGGTGATCTCCCCTTGCACGTAGGCGTTGTCGGTGTGCTCGTAGTGCCGGCCGACGAAGTACCAGTGCGCGAAGAAGGCGGCGGCCGCCAGCAGGACAATGGTGACGAACAGAAACAGTCGGCGTTTCAACTTGGCGGGCATGGAAGGCTCGTTGCCGTGAAGGTTGGCCAGGCAATCTAGCAGCGTTCCGTCCGAGAAATAAGCCGTTACAATCGCGAAACTTTGTTGCATTCAAGGAACAATCATGGGTTTGGATGACGCGCTGATCTTTGTTCGTGTGGTCGAGACGCACAGCTTCACCCAGGCTGCGCTGGGCCTGGGCATGCAGAAATCCACGGTCAGCCGGCGCATCGTGCAGCTCGAGGAGCGTCTTGGCGTGCGGCTGATCAACCGCACCACTCGACGGCTGCGCCTGACCGAGGTTGGCGAGGCGTACTACGAACGCTGCCGGCAGATCCTCCTCGACTTCGCCGAAGCCGAGCGGGCGGTCATGCAGCTGCAGCAGGCGCCGGCTGGCCTGTTGCGCATCAGTGCGCCGATCGAGTTCGGCCAATGGGTGCTCGGGCGCGTGGTCGGTGCGTTCATGCGGCAGCATCCGCAGATCACTGCCGAGGTCGAGCTGGCCTCGCGCTCGGTCGATCCGGTGGAGGAGGGCGTCGATATCGCCATCCAGGTCGGCCCGCCGAACGAGGCGACGCTCGTCGCGCGCAAGCTGTTCGAGACCCGGCGGCGGCTTTGCGCGAGCCCCGCCTACCTGGCCGAGCATGGCATTCCCACCTGCGCGCAGGCGCTGGTCGAGCATCGCGCGATCGGCCTATCGCACGATCCGGCGCGCTACTGGCCGGTGCGCGAGCGCAACATTCCCTGTCGCCGGGTGCTGACCTGCAACAACATCACCTTTGCCCGTGAGGCCGCGCTTGCCGGTGCCGGCATCGCGGCGCTGCCGCGGATGATCACCGAGCGCGAGGTGCGAGCCGGGCAATTGATCGAATTGCTGCCGGAGACCGAGCTGCCGACCAGCGACATCTATGCGGTCTACCCGTCGCGGCGCTTTCAGGCGATGAAGGTCAAGGCCTTTCTGGATTTCCTCATGCAGGCGCTGCCGGTTACGGACGGTCGCTTGGTGGAGCCGGAAGAGGCGCGCCTGCTAACATCGCGGCTTTATTCGCGCTGACCAGCCGGCTGACTGGTCGCCGTGTTTCATTCGTGGCCTGCTTCGAGACCAACATGACCACCGTTCGCACCCGTATCGCGCCGTCACCGACCGGCGACCCGCATGTCGGCACCGCCTACATCGCGCTGTTCAATCTGTGTTTCGCCCGCCAGCACGGCGGCCAGTTCGTCCTGCGTATCGAGGACACCGATCAGGTGCGCTCGACTCGCGAGTCCGAGCAGCAGATCTATGATGCGCTGCGCTGGCTGGGCATCGAGTGGGACGAGGGGCCGGATGTCGGCGGTCCGCACGGGCCCTACCGGCAGAGCGAGCGCGGCGCGATCTACAAGCGGTATTCGGACGAACTGGTCGCCAAGGGGCACGCGTTTCCGTGCTTCTGCAGTGCCGAGCGCCTGGATCAGGTGCGCGCCGAGCAAATGGCCAACAAGGAAACCCCGCGCTACGACGGCCACTGCATGCACATCGCGGCGGAAGAGGCGCAGCGTCGCATCGCCGCCGGCGAGTCGCACGTGGTGCGCATGAAGGTGCCGAGCGAAGGCGTCTGCGTGGTCAAGGACATGTTGCGCGGCGAGGTCGAGATCGGCTGGGACCGCATCGACATGCAGGTGTTGATGAAGGCCGATGGCCTGCCGACCTACTTCCTGGCCAATGTGGTCGACGATCACCTGATGGGTATCACCCACGTGCTGCGCGGCGAGGAGTGGCTGCCGTCGGCGCCCAAGCTCCTCAAGCTCTACGAATACTTCGGCTGGCAGGCGCCGGTGAACTGCTACATGCCGCTCTTGCGCAATCCGGACAAGAGCAAGCTGTCCAAGCGCAAGAACCCGACCTCGATCACCTTCTACCAGCGCATGGGCTTCCTGCCACAGGCGATGCTCAACTACCTCGGGCGCATGGGCTGGTCGATGCCGGACGAGCGGGAGAAGTTCACGCTCGACGAGATGATCGCCAGCTTCGATATCACCCGCGTTTCGCTGGGGGGACCGATCTTCGACCTGGAGAAGCTCTCCTGGCTCAACGGACAGTGGTTGCGCGAGCTCTCGGTGGAACAGTTCGCCGCCGAAGTGCAGAAGTGGGCCTTCAATCCGGGCTACCTGATGCAGATCGCCCCGCACGTGCAGCAGCGTGTGGAAACCTTCAGCCAGATCGCGCCACTGGCGGGCTTCTTTTTCTCCGGTGCGTTGCCGCTCGACCCGGCGCTGTTCGTCCACAAGAAGCTCGACGAGACCCAGGTTCGCCAGGTATTGCAGCTGGTCCTGTGGAAGCTCGAGGCGCTGCGGCACTGGCAGAAGGAAAACATCACCGGCTGCATCACGGCAGTGGCCGAGCACCTCGGACTGAAGCTGCGTGACGTGATGCCGCTGATGTTTGCCTCGATCACCGGCCAGGCCAGCTCGGTGTCGGTGCTCGATGCGATGGAGATTCTCGGCCCGGACCTGACGCGCTTCCGTCTGCGTCAGGCGTTGGAGTTGCTTGGCGGCGCCTCGAAAAAGGAAGCCAAGGAGTGGGAAAAGCTGCTGGCAGCGATCGCCGGCTGAAGCGGCTCGGCGGCCGTCATTTCGGCGGCTGCCGTTCGTCGTGGTAAGTGATTGTTCCTAATGCCAAAAATTCTTCGTCAACGACGGATAATTGTGTTGACACCGCCCAGGGGCGCCCCTAATATGCGCCCCGTCCTCGAGTTGGGGCTATAGCTCAGCTGGGAGAGCGCTTGCATGGCATGCAAGAGGTCGACGGTTCGATCCCGTCTAGCTCCACCAAACTCGATGAGATTTGCCACCAGCCCGTGTTGACGGGTTGCGTAGAAGGGATTGCGTCCCCTTCGTCTAGTGGCCTAGGACACCGCCCTTTCACGGCGGTAACAGGGGTTCGAGTCCCCTAGGGGACGCCACTTTCCAGCCGCACCGCCCAGGCGTTGCGCTCGTCGGAAGACGTTAAGTTCGGGGCTATAGCTCAGCTGGGAGAGCGCTTGCATGGCATGCAAGAGGTCGACGGTTCGATCCCGTCTAGCTCCACCAATTTCCACGCGCTTCGGCTCCTTGCCGGACCGTATCGAAGGTTACGTCCCCTTCGTCTAGTGGCCTAGGACACCGCCCTTTCACGGCGGTAACAGGGGTTCGAGTCCCCTAGGGGACGCCATTTTTTAGCCCGCCTTGGGCACTCAGGGGTCATCTCTCGCGAGGTGGCCCTTTTGTTTTTCTGTCATATGGTTTTCGGCTGCCGTCCGGTCCTGCGTGAGCAGGCGCCGTCGCGCGCACGCGGCGGCATGACGGCGGGCGCTGGCGGAACGGCGGCACGCCGGGTGTGTCGGAGTTTGAGCAGCCTGGGGCGTCGTAATGGGTGCAGACGCGTGACAAAGCGCGTCGCTCGGGTTCTCATGCTGCGAATCTTGATTGGGAGATCTGTCATGAGCTGGGATAGGGAAGGGGCCTACGTCATCGATGTCCAGGTGTCGGCAGAGCACATCGACGAGCTGGGTCACGCCAATAACGCCGTCTATGTGTCCTGGCTGGAGCGCTGCGCCTGGAGTCATTCGCAGAGCCTGGGGCTGGGCATCGAGGATTATCGGCGGCTGGACCGTGCGATGGCGGTGCTGCGGCACGAGATCGACTATCTGGCCAGTGCATATGAAGGTGACCGGCTGCAGCTGGCCACCTGGATCTGCGAATCGGATCAGCGTCTGCGCATGAAGCGCCAGTTCCAGCTCGTTCGCCCGGCCGACGGGGCCACGCTGCTCCGCGCGCAGACGACCTTCGTCTGCATCGAGTTATCCAGTGGAAAGCCGAAGCGCATGCCCCCCGAGTTCGTCGAGGGGTACGGCAAGGCGCTGGTCGAGCCCTATCCCCTCGAGCTGTGAGGGCTGTCAGCCGCCCTGTTCGGGTCTGCGAACGTCGGACTCGCGGCGCTCTTCGGCGTCCTCGCGCCACTGCTCCTGGACTTCTTGCTTCATCTTCGGATCGGCTTGATGCTTGCCATCGTAATGCGTGTCGTCGCCCATCTGCTGCTGGGTGTTGTCGTGAACGTTCTGCGGGTCTTTCGCATGCGGCTGCATATGGTCGTCGGCGGCCGCGTTGACGGCGATGCCGCCCGCGAGCAGGGTGCCGAACAGAAGTGACGTCAGCTGCGTTGGTTTCATGCCAGCCTCCACATATGTCGAAAAGAATCGGAACTGCGCCTAGTAACGACCCCCGGTCGAGCATCATCGTTCACCTGGTGAGGCGGCCATGAGCGCACACCAGCGCAAGATCATCCACGTCGATTGCGACTGCTTTTTCGCCGCCATCGAGATGCGCGACGACCCGACGCTGGCACAGCGGCCGATCGCCGTCGGTGGCGCGGCGGATCGGCGTGGCGTGATCGCGACCTGCAATTACGAGGCGCGGGCCTTTGGCGTGCGCTCGGCGATGGCGTCGGCCCATGCGCTGCGGCTGTGTCCCGACTTGCTGATTCTGCGGCCGCGCATGGATGTCTACCGCGAAGCCTCGCAGGAGATTCACGGCATCCTGCGCAGCTACACCGATCTCATCGAGCCGCTATCGCTGGACGAGGCCTACCTCGATGTCTCCGCGTGCACGCAGTTCAACGGCAGCGCCACGCGTATCGCCCAGGACATCCGTCGGCGCGTCTGGCAGCAGTTGCGCATCACGGTGTCGGCCGGGGTCGCGCCGAACAAGTTTCTCGCCAAGATCGCCAGCGACTGGAACAAGCCGGACGGCCTGTTCGTCATCACTCCCGCCGAGGTTGGGGCCTTCGTCGCCAGCCTGCCGGTCAAGCGCCTGCATGGTGTCGGGCGGGTCACGGCGGAAAAGCTCGATCGCCTGGGTATTCGGACCTGTGCCGACCTTGGGCAATGGAGTCGGCTGGCGCTCGTGCGCGAATTCGGCGCTTTCGGTGAGCGCCTCTGGGGGCTGGCACAGGGTATCGACGAGCGCCCGGTTCAGGTCGAGCGCAGGCGCCAATCGGTCAGCGTCGAGCAGACCTTCGACCGCGACCTGCCCGACCTGGCCGCTTGCGAAGCGCAACTCGCCGAATTGTTGGCGCAGCTCGAGCGGCGGATCGCCCGGCTGGAGGCGGACTACCGGCCGGGCAAGCCATTCGTGAAGCTGAAATTCCACGATTTTACCCAGACGACCGTCGAGCAGGTTGGCGTCGGCGCGACGCTCGAAGGTTTCACCTCCCTGCTGGCGGGCGCCTACGCCCGCGGCGAACGGCCCGTGCGGCTGATCGGCATAGGCGTGCGTCTGAGCAGCCGACGCGAGCAGGTCGAGCAACTGCGTCTGTTTTGATCCCGACGAAGCGCACTCTCGGCACGCTTCGTGCTGCCGATAGCGAAAGAAGTGTGACGGTGCGCATATTTTGATGCGCGACATCGGCGCACAGGCAGACGACGGTATTTGGACACCCTCAACCATTGTTGTTAAAGTCCCGTCGCCACTGATGGCAAATTGATATCGGTCATTGTTAGCCGTTCTTCAGCTGAACGCGCAGTGGCTTGTGGGCAAGGGGAGCCGGTGAGTGGGGCTGTTTTCGAGAAAGCGTGATAGCCGGGCGGCGGGGTTGCTCGGCCTTGAGAGCAGCCCGCACGGCATGAGCCTGGCGCAGGTTCTGCGCGAAGCAGGCGCGCCGGCGCAGTTGCGTCTGTGCCAGTACCACGCCGCCGACACTGCCGGCCAGGGTGAGCTGCTCAAGCGGCTGGTCGCTGAACACCGCCTCGAAGGCGCGGCAGTCAACGTGCTGCTGCATCCCTCCGAATACCAGATGTTCCTCCTGGAGGCGCCCGAGGTGCCCGCGGCCGAGCTGCGCGACGCCATGCGCTGGCGCGTCAAGGATTTGATCAGCGAGTCGCTGGAAGAGGTCATCGTCGACTGCTTCTCGCTACCCGAAGACGCCTACCGCGGACGCAACCGCATGGTGTACTGCATCGTCTTCAGCAAGCCGCGCATGCAGCACTACCTGGCGCTCGTCCGGCAGGCCGGCCTGCACTTGCAGAGCATCGACATCACCGAAATGGCGTTCCGCAATCTGGGGCTGCTGGCCGGCGCCGGCAGCGTCAACCTTGCGCTGCTGCGCCTGCGCACCAGCGAAGGCCTGATCAGCGTGCAGAACGGCGCCGACATCTATATGGCCCGGCGTATCGAGAACGGTCTGGCGCGCGCGGCGCAGGACCTCTCCGGGATGACGCTGGAAATCCAGCGCTCGCTCGATTACTTCGAAAGTCAGCTCGGCAAGGGTTACATCAGCCGACTCCTGCTGCTGCCGATGAAGCAGAACGGCGAGGCGACTTTTCAGGCGCTTTCCACGGGCCTGGCCGTCAATCTGCAGCGGCTCGACCTGCGCGAACTATTCGCCGGCCAGACCGAGGCCGACCTGCCGGAAGCCACGCAGGCCTTCTGCATCGGCGCCGTTGGCGCGGCCCTGCGTCAGGAAGTGCAGTGATGCAGAACGTCAACCTTTTCCAGCAGGAGCAGCGCCGTCACGGCGGGCCGAAGCCGCGTCAGATGGCGCTCGGCTTGGCTTTGCTGCTGATCGGCGTAGTGCTGCACGGCGGCTGGTCCGCCTGGCAGTGGCATGCTGCCGGGCAGGCCGCGGAGCGGGCCCAGCAGCTGGCCGAGGCCGAACAGGCGCGACTCGCACAGTTCAAGGCCAGTTACCGCGAACCGGTGCTCGACCGGCAACTGCCCAAGCAGCTCGCCGAGCGCGAGGCGCAGAACGGTCAGCTGCTGCAGCTTGCCGAGTATCTCGGCAAGCTCGATGCCGAGCGTGCCGAAGGCTTCGTGCCGATCCTCACGGCGCTCGCCGACCGCCACCCGCCGGCCGGCCTGTGGCTGACAACGATCCAGCTGCGCGCCGGCGGTCATGACATGAGCCTGAAAGGGCAGAGTCGCGATCAGGAGCTGCTTCCGCTCTATCTGCAGAGCCTCGGCGTGAGCCCGGCCTTCGCCGGCCGCGAGTTCGCCCGCTTCGACGTGCAGCGCGACGAACGCCAACTGCTCGAATTCACCCTCTCCTCACATGCCGGAGCAGACGATGGCGAATAGCTCCCTTGCTGCGCTGATGCTGCGGTGGCGAGCGCTCGCCCCACGTGAGCAGTGGCTGACCTATGCGGTCGGCCTGGCGCTGCTCGGCCTGCTCTACCTGCTGACGGTAGTCGATCCGCTGACCGAGCGCCGCGAAGCTCTCGACGCCGGGCGCCGCCAGGCCGAGGCCAGCCAGCTGGAAGCTCAGGCGAGCCTGCGCGAACTCGAGGCGAAGCTGGCCGCCGACCCCAACCGGCCTTATCGCGAGGCGCTGGACAAGGCGCAGCTGGAACACGAGGCGCTGTCGCAGCGTATCGACGCGCAGACCCGTGCACTGGTTTCGCCGGCGAAGATGAAGCTGTTGCTGCAGGACCTGTTGCGCAATCAGCCGAAGCTGCGTCTGGTCGAGCTGGAGAGTTTCACCGCGCCGCTCCAGCCGCCGGCTGCCGAAGCCGAAGCGGCCGGCGAAAGCAAAGCCGCCGCCGCGGTCAGCTTTTATCGCCACGGTCTGCGGCTGCGCCTGGAGGGTGGCTACTTCGACCTGCTGAATTACCTGCAGGCGGTGCAGGCCTCCGGTTGGCGGCTGCACTGGGACAGCCTCGACTATCAGGTCGAGGAGGCCGGCCCTGCGCAGGCGCGGATCCTTATCGAGTTGCATACCTTGAGTCGCCATGCGGGGTGGGTCGGTGTCTGATCGCGTTCGAATCTTCTGCCTGCTGCTTGCCTGCCTCGTCGGTGATGCCCAGGCCATCGATCCGACGCTGCCAAGCGCCGATCCGCTGCGTGTCGAGGCGGGCGCCGCGCCTGCCAGCGAGGTTCTGCAGCTGCAGGCGATCCTGCGCCTGCCGGGCGCGCCGCGCGCCGTAGTCAATGGCCGCTCGTTGAAGATAGGCGAGCGCCTGGGCGATGCCCGTGTACTGAACATCTATTCGAATTCCGTCCTGATCGAGCGCGAGGGCCGTCGTGAAACGCTGCGCCTCGCCGTCCCGGTCGCCACTCCGAGCAAGCCATGATGTCGATTATCAAGCCACGCCTTGGGCTGCTGAGCCTGATCTGCCTGCTGAGCGCCTGTCAGACTTTCAAGGACGGCGACCGACAGCTCTACGAGCAGAGCGACCGCCTGTTCAAGGAGAGCCTCGAGCAGACTCAGGCCAAGGTGGCGCCGCCGGCGTCGGTCCAGGCTGCACTGATTCCGCCGCTGGCACTCGACGCGCCGGTGCAGGCCGGGCCGCGCTTCGATGTCGCCGCCAACGACATGCCGGCACGCGAATTCTTTCTCAGCCTGATGGACAGCGCCGGGCAGAACCTGCTGGTACATCCCGAGGTGACGGGCAACATCACCTTCAGCCTGCGCAACGTCACCCTCGAGGAAGTGCTCGCGGCAGTGCGCGACAGCTACGGCTATGACTTCCGCCGCACGAGCTACGGCTACCAGGTCCTGCCCAATCGCGTGGTCACGCGCACCTATGACCTCAACTATCTCAACCTGCAGCGCCAGGGCATGAGCGATACGCGGGTCAGCTCCGGGCAGGTCGCGGTCAGCGACAACACCGGCACCGCCGCGACCGGAACCACCACCAGCACGACCTCGTCCACGGTCAACGCCAGCCAGTTGCTGACCACCAGTAATGTCGATTTCTGGGGCGAGGTGCGCGAAGTCGTCGCGATGATGATCGGCGGCGAGGAAGGCAACAGCGTGGTGGTCAACCCACAGGCCGGGCTGCTCGTGGTACGTGCGCCGGCGAGCGACCAGCAAGCCGTCGAGCACTTTCTCGAACAGGCACAGCGCAACCTGCAGCGCCAGGTGATCCTCGAGGCGAAAATCCTCGAAGTGAATCTCTCCGATGGCTTCCAGGCGGGCATCAACTGGTCGCAGCTGGGCAGCTTCGGCAACGCCGACATCACCCTCGGGCTGCAGGGCGATGCCCTCGCTGGCGCGCAGGGCATCGGTGGCGTATTCAGCGCCATCGTGCAGAACGGTGATTTCACCGGCGTGCTGCAGCTGCTCGAGACCCAGGGCGACGTGCGCGTGCTGTCCAGCCCGCGCGTGTCGACCCTGAACAATCAGAAAGCGGTGATCAAGGTCGGCACCGACGAATTCTTCGTCACCGACGTGTCCACCACCACCACGACGCTGGCCGGCGGCACCACCGCCCCGGATCTGGACATCACCCTGACGCCGTTCTTTTCCGGGATCTCGCTCGACGTGACGCCGCAGATCGACGAAAACGACCAGGTCACCCTGCATGTCCGGCCCACCGTCAGCCGGGTCCAGGACCAGAACAAGACCATTCAGCTCGGTAGCGACGACAACGTCTTCAACCTGCCGCTGGCGCTGTCGACCACGCGCCAGTCCGACTCGATCGTGCGCGCACGCAGCGGACAGGTCGTGGTCATCGGCGGCCTGATGGAAAACCGCAACACCAATACCGACGCCAACGTGCCCTGGGCATCGAAGCTGCCGGTGGTTGGCGCCCTGTTCCAGCAGCAGCGCAAGGCGCTGCAGCAGACCGAACTGGTGATCCTGCTGCGCCCGCAGGTGATCGATGACCGCGTCTGGCTCGACGACCTGCGCAAGAGCGCCGAGTCGTTCAATCAGGTGGTGAGGTAAGCCCGTGTACGAGGCGTTCTTCGGCCTGCGCGAGAAGCCGTTCGCGCTCACGCCGAACACCGGCTTCCTGGTGCAGCTGGCGCCCTATCAGGCGTGCCTCAACCTGCTGCGCGTCGCGCTTGCCGAAGGCGAGGGCTTCATCAAGATCACCGGCGAGGTCGGCACCGGCAAGACGCTGCTGTGTCGCGCGCTGCTCAACGAGCTGGACCCTTCGCGCTACCAGCTCGCCTGGTTGCCCAACCCGTCGCTCAGCCCGCTGGCGCTGCGCCAGGCGCTGGCCCACGAGCTGCACGTGCCCGATGTCGAACAGCTGGATACGCACGGGCTGCTCGCCGCGCTGCATGCCCGGCTGATCGAGCTGGCTGGCGAGGGGCGCAGCACCGTCCTGCTGATCGATGAGGCACAGGCGCTGCCAGTCTCGACGCTGGAGGGGCTGCGCCTGCTGACCAACCTGGAAACCGAACAGAGCAAGCTGCTGCAGGTGGTGCTGTTCGGCCAACCCGAACTCGACCAGACGCTGGCGCGCCAGGACCTGCGTCAGCTGCGCCAGCGCATCACCTTTTCCTATGCGCTGCGACCGCTGGATGTGGCCGATGCGACGCGCTATCTCACCGAGCGCCTCGCGGTGGCGGGCTATCGCGGCGAGCCGCTGTTCGAACCTTCGGCGGTGCGCCTGCTGGTGCAGGGCAGCCGTGGCATCCCGCGGCTGCTGAACATTCTGGCCAACAAGTGCCTGATGGCCGCCTTCGGCGAGGGCAGCCGATGCGTGGGCGTTCGCCATGTGCGCCGCGCGCTGGCCGATACCGAGGGCAGCGCTTTGCCGCAGGGCTGGTCGCGGCATCTGCGCTGGCCGTTGGCGGTGGCCGCCTCGCTGGCTGCGCTGGTCAGCGCCTGGCCATGGCTTTCGCAACTTGGCGAGGTGCTGCCATGAGTCTGGTCAACGACATGCTGCGCGATCTCGAAGCGCGCCGGGCGGCGCCGACCGAGCGCGAACGTCTGGACGGCATGCACGCGGTCGACGAGAGCGCCGCGCGGCGGCGCGAGCGTCATGCCCGGTTCAGACGCTGGGGTCTGCTCGCCACGGGCGCGCTGATGCTGGCTCTGCCGGTCGCCTGGCTCGTCGGTGGGCGCCTCGAGGCCCCCGAGCCTCCGGCGCTGGCCACGGCGGCAGTCGCCGTGCCGAGTGAACCCGCCGACGCGGCGGTGCCGGTTGCCGGCAATCGCCTGCTCGAGGTTCTGCCGCAGAACGAAGGCACGCGTTTTGTCCTGCAATTGCTGCTTGAGCGCTCGGTGAGTTACCAACGCGTCGACCAGCAGGGCTTCGTCAGCCTGCGCCTGCCGGGCGTCGAGATGGCCGGCGAGCCGCGCAGCGGGCGAATCGAGCGCGAGGGGCAGAGCCTGTCCTGGCGGGTCGAGGCGCGGGGAGCGGATGTCGAAGTCGTGCTCATGGGCCTGGGCGACCGGCTCGACGTGCGTGATCGTCTGGAAATGGCCGGCGATCGCTGGCAGCTGTGGCTCGACGTGCCACTGACCGGCACCCCCGAGGCCAGCACCGAAGCCGAGCTACCGGTGGCCGAGGAAAGCGCCGAAGCGGTGCCGCAACTGCCCGAGTGGGTGACCCGGCCGGCGCCGGTCGAGCAGGGGTCATCGCCTGCACCGCGGCCGATGGACGAGCAGGCGCCTGCGGTCAAGACCGAGGCACGCCCCGTCGAGCCGCGGGTCGCGATTGGCAGTCACCGACCGGCGCCGCTGGAGCAGGCGCGCGCCGCGCTCGAGCGCGGTGACCTGCCGCAAGCGATCACCGAGCTGGAAGCGCTGCACAAGGCGCGGCCTAAGGACGGCGAGGTGAGCCGCTGGCTGGCCAGGGCGTACCTGGCGGCCAATCGCTCGGATCGTCTGCTGGCCTGGCTGCCCGGTGTGCTGCAGCAGCACCCGCAGGACAGCGAGCTGCGCATGCTGCTCGCACGTGGCCAGTTGCAGAGCGGCGATCAGCTCGGCGCCATCACCACCCTGAAGGGCAACCTGCCGCCGGTGCAGCGCGACGCCGCCTACCACGCACTGCTGGCCGCGCTTTACCAGCAGGTCGGCGAGTGGGGGGCAAGCGCCGATACCTATCGCCGGCTGGTCGCCCTGCGGCCGGCGCAGGCCACCTGGCAGCTCGGTCTGGCCATCGCGCTCGAGCAACTGGACCAGCCGGCGCAGGCCGCTCGCCATTATCGACTCGCGCTGCAGGGCCAGGGCCTGGATGCCGACGCCCGCCGTTTCGCCACCGAGAGGGCCGGTGCCCTGGGAGGTATCCGATGACCGTACTCGACAACCGTCAGCGCAAGATTCGCCTGGGGGACCTGCTCGTTCAGGCCGGGCTGATCAGCGAAGAACAGCTGCAGCTTGCCCTGCAGGACCAGAAGCGCACCGGCTCAAAGCTCGGCCGCACGGTGCTCGACCTCGGCTTCATCGACGAAGGCCGGCTGCTGCGCGCGCTCTCAGAACAGCTGCAGATCCCCTTCGTCGAACTCAAGCACTACAAGTTCGACAACGGGCTCACCCAGAGCCTGCCCGAGGCGGTGGCCCGGCGTTTCCGCGTGATCGTGCTGTCGCGCCATGCCGATGGCGTGCTGGTGGGCATGACCGACCCGCTGGACCTGTTCGCCCAGGACGAGATGGAGCGCCTGCTCGGCAAGCGCGTCTACCCGGCGGTGGTGCGTGAGAGCGAGTTGCTCGGCGCGCTCGACCAGCTGTACCGGCGCACCAGCCAGATCGCCTCGCTGGCCGGCGAACTCGAAGGCGAGCTGCAGGAAAGCGACTTCGACCTGGCGCGGCTGGGGGCTGAGAGCAACAGCGATGCGCCAGTGGTGCGCCTGCTGCAGACACTGTTCGAGGACGCGGTACAGATGAAGGCCTCGGACATCCACATCGAGCCGGATGAAGGCGTGGTGCGCATCCGCCAGCGTATCGACGGCGTGCTCAACGAGCAGGTGATGAAGGAGCACCGAGTGGCCTCGGCGCTGGTCATGCGCCTGAAGATCATGTCGGGCCTGGACATTTCCGAGAAGCGCCTGCCGCAGGATGGGCGCTTCAACATCCGGGTGAAGAACCGCAGCCTCGACGTACGGGTCTCGACCATGCCGGTACAGTTCGGCGAGTCGGTGGTCATGCGCCTGCTCGACCAGAGCGGGGCGATGTTCCAGCTCGACGGAACCGGCATGCCACCGGTCATACTCGAGCGCTTCCGCCGCCTGCTGCAGCGTCCGCACGGCATGGTGCTGGTCACCGGCCCGACCGGCTCGGGCAAGACCACCACGCTCTATGCCGGGCTTTCCGAGCTGAACAGCCCGGAGAAGAAGATCATCACCGTCGAGGACCCGGTCGAATACCGGCTGCCGCGGGTCAATCAGGTGCAGGTCAACGCCAAGATCGAACTGACCTTCGCCCGCGTGCTGCGCGCCGCGCTGCGTCAGGACCCGGACATCGTGCTGGTCGGCGAGATCCGCGACCAGGAGACCGCCGAGATCGGCCTGCGCGCCGCGCTGACCGGTCACCTCGTGCTCTCGACGCTGCACACCAACGACGCCCTGACCTCGGCCATGCGCCTGATCGATATGGGCGTCGAGCCTTTCCTCGTCGCCACCGCGCTCAACGCCGTGCTGGCTCAGCGGCTGGTGCGCCGGGTGTGCGAGAACTGCATGGAGGACGACACGCCCGATCCGCGCCAGCTGGCCTGGCTGCAGAGCCTGCATGACGCGCCGCTCAGTGACTACCGCTTCAAGCGTGGCAGCGGCTGCCACCACTGCCACAACTCCGGCTATGCCGGTCGCGTCGGTGTCTACGAACTGCTCGAACTCGATGAGCCGATGGTCGCCGCCCTGCGTCGCGGTGATCCGCAGGGCTTCGCCGAGGCCGCGCGCCAGCAGCCGCACTATCGGCCGCTGGCCGCCTGCGCGCTGGATTATGCGATCGCCGGCGTGACCAGTATCGAAGAGGTACTCAAGGTCTGCGCCACCCTGGCGGACGACGAGGTGACCGCGTGAACAGCGCGCCAGTGCCGCGCCGCCTGGATGCCGTTGTGAGCTTCCAGGGTTTGACCCAGGCGCTCCCCGCCATTGCGGTTGGAGCCAGCTTGCTGGCGAACCCGGGGTGCCCGGCCGCGGAGAGTCTTCGCGAGTGGGCGCGCACCTGCGGTCACGGCGGAGGGAAGGCCTGATGCCGGCGTTCCATTACACCGGGCGGAATGCTCAGGGCGCCAAGGTCAGCGGTGCGCTGGAAGGCGCCAGTGCCGATGCAGTCGCGAGCGAGCTGCTGGCTCAGCAGATCACGCCGCTGACCATCGAAACAGGCCCGCTCGACAGCGGTGCTGGCGATGTCCTGGCGGTGCTGCGCGAGAAGCTGCGGCGCAAGCGCGTCGACCTGGACGAGCTGATCATTTTCAGCCGGCAGATGTACAGCCTCAGCAAGGCTGGCGTGCCGATCATCCGCGCCATCGGCGGGTTGGCCGAGTCCAATCGCAACCTGTATTTCCGCGAAGTCCTGCAGGATGTGCGCGCCAGTCTGGAGAGCGGCCAGCCGATGGCCGTGGCGCTCAACGCACATCCCAGGGTGTTCAACAGCCTGTTCGTCAGCATGGTCAGCGTCGGCGAGAACACCGGCCAGCTCGACCAGGCCTTCAAGCAGCTGTCGGTCTACCTCGAGCTCGAGCGCGAGACGCGCAAGCGCATCAAGCAGGCCACGCGTTACCCAATCTTCGTGCTGGTGGCCATGGGCGTCGCGCTGGCAGTGATCAACCTGCTGGTGATCCCGGCGTTCGCCAAGGTGTTCGCCCAGTTCCACGCCCAGTTGCCATGGGCCACGCGGCTGCTGATCGGGACCTCGAACTTCATGCGCGACTGGTGGTGGCTGTTGCTGCTCGCCCTCGTCGGCAGCCTTTACGCCTTCATCAAATGGAGCGAGACCGACGCCGGTTCGCTCAAGTGGGACCGCATCAAGCTGCGCCTGCCCATCGTCGGCGGCATCTTCGAGCGAATCGCCCTGGCGCGCTTCACCCGCACCTTCTCGATGATGTACCGCGCCGGCGTCCCGTTGCTGCAGACGCTGTCGATCAACAGCGCGAGTGTCGGCAACCGCCACATCGGCCAGGCCATTCTTGGCATCCGCGAAAGCGTCGAGCGCGGCGAAGCGCTGACTCGCTCGGCATACAACTCCGGTCTGTTCACGCCACTGGTCCTGCAGATGATGGCCGTGGGCGAGGAAACCGGCGCACTCGATGACCTGTTCATCGAAGTCGCCGACTTCTACGAGCAGGAGGTGGACTACGACCTCAAGCAGCTGGCCGACGCCATAGAACCGATTCTCATCGTCTGCATGGGCGTGATGGTGCTGATTCTGGCGCTGGGCGTGTTTCTGCCGATGTGGGAGCTGGGTAGCGCGGCGCAGGGGAGGGGTTGATGCAGCAGGGCTATGAAATGGCAACTAACAGCAAGCGATTGCGCACGGCGATTGCTAAAGCACGGCAAAGCGAGGGTGACATGACGGCAAACCGACAATCAGGCAGGCACGGGCAGGCAGGCTTCACCATGATCGAGCTGGTCGTGGTCATCGCCATTCTCGGCATTCTCGCCGCCGTGGCGCTGCCGCACTTCATTGACTCGGCCAAGGACGCCCATCGCTCCACCGTGCGTAGCGCCGGCGGCGCCTACACCTCGGCAGTCTCCATGGTGCGCGGCCAGTACGAACTGAACCGCAACGGCGGCCACAATAGCTGTGTGGCCGGCAACTGCCAGATCAACGTGATCGGCTATGGCAACGGCACCGTAGACGTCAACACCCTCGGCTGGCCCGTCGGCACCGAACGCAGCGGTAACCCCGGTGCCATCACCAGCATGAGCCAGCAGGAATGCATGAACCTCTGGGCCAACCTGCTGCAAGCCTCGGCGGCCAGCGTCACCGGCACCAACCCCACCTTCCGCGCCGAGGCCCAGGGCCACCGCTGCCTCTATCGCTACACCCTTGATGGAAACAACGATTTCATCGAGTACAACAGCAACACCGGCGAAGTCGCCGTAACTTTTGAATAAGGCAAAAAGGAGCAACACCATGAAAAAGCAACAAAGCGGCTTCACCATGATCGAGTTGATTATGGTTATTGTGATTTTGGGGATTTTGGCGGCGTTTGCGTTGCCGAGGTTTGCGGATTTTGGGGCGGATGCGAGGCTCGCAGCAATGCAGGGCGCGGCTGGAGCAGTTAAATCAGCTTCAGCAATTGTCCACTCTGCTGCTTTGATGGATCCGGCGGCAGTAACTGCGGGGGAGGTGGAGGTTGAAGTGGATATTGACCTGGTAGGGACATATGCTGCTCCTACTAAGGCAGGGATAGGGCTTGCTGCTCAAATTAGTGATGTGGATTTCTCCGTCACAGAAGGGACTGACATTCTTACAATTGCCGACAAGAGCAAGAGCGTTTGTCAATTTACTTATAAAATGGCCGCAGGAGACAGTGCGCCAACAATTGTGACCTCAGCTTTGACGGCTGCGAACTGTAATTGATTCAACTTCTAGTCATATAGTTGGGCGTAAACCGCCACACCCGAAGGCCGCTGAGGCCAATGACTGACGCGTTTAGCGTCGTACGCTGCACCGCAACCCGGCTTCTGGCCGGGTTGCCACAAATTTCCGGAGGCGGGTCGATTCCCGCCACCAACCCGCTTCTATAAGAAGGGCAGGCCAATGGTTGAACAACGCGGTTTTACAATCGTCGAGTTGATCATGGTGATCGTCATCATCGGCATTATTTCCGCTGTGGCCCTCCCGCGCTTTTTCGATCGCCAGACCTTCGATAAGCGCTTTTATTTCGAAGAAACACTCTCAGCCGTTCGTTATGGACAGAAGCTGGCAGTGGCGAGTGGTTGCCCAGTCCGGTTCAAACTTGATAGCAATGGCTATGCGCTGAGTTATCGCGGTAGTGATTGCACTTCGGAAATTAGTAAAGATTACTCAAAGGCGATTCCGCCGGGAGTAACAACCAACGAGTTGGATATCACGTTCAATTCCCTTGGTTGTATTGTGGCCGATATCGCAGTGCTCTCCATATGTGCATCCAGTGGCACGGATACTGCGAATGTGGGCGGCCATATCTTCACCGTTCACGCCGCCACCGGCTTTATCGAGGTGGGGCAATGACTCGGTTCCGGACTGTAGATTGGGTTGAGCCTGCGAAGCCCAACGAGCAGAGTATCGGTACGCTCCGGTCATTGCTTCGATGCGCATTAAACGTCGCCGCCATTTGCCCCCACAGCCTAGCGGGCTTCAACGTAGGGTGGATGACGCTTCACCCATCCACGGACGTGCCTTATGCCACCGGTCATAATCCGAATTCGCGGTGGAAAGCGATGCGTGGCTTTCCGCCATACGGCCGTGTCACTGGACCGAGGTATCAGCCGTGATCCGACCTCAACGCGGAATGACTCTGGTCGAGCTGATCATCACCATCGTCATCATCGGCATCGCCGCAGCGGCATTGTTTTCCGCCATGGCCAGCATCACCGCGCGCTCGGCCGATCCGCTGCTGCGCCAGCAGAGCCTGATGATCGCCGAAAGCTATCTTTCGGCGGCGCTGGCGCTGCCTTATGACCAATTAAACAGCGCGGCGCAATCGCCCGCTGCCCCACGGGATCTTGCCGGCGCACCGGTTAACGAACTGGCCGGCTACTCGGTCGCGCTGACGGTCGATGGTGCTGCCAAGCTGAACGGTGTTGACGCCACCCGCATCGAGGTGACGGTGACCGATCCGCAGAACCAGTCGTTACAGCTCTCCGGTTGGCGCACCTGCTACGGCGAGTACGATGCGGCGGGGAATGCTTTATGCCCCTGATACGAATGCCGAGGCGCCAGGGCAGTCAGCGAGAGGGGACGGTTGCGGGCCCTGGCTCGGTGTTGCCCCGCCAGGACTTCAGGCAAGCCGCGGGCAGTATCAATGGATTCACGTTGGTCGAGCTGATCACGGTGATTGCGTTGGCTGGCGTCGTTGCGGTAATGGTCGGTACGGTGATGTCGCGGCCGTTGCAAGGCTTCGCCGACCATAGTCAGCGGGCCGAACTGACCGATCTTGCGGCAATCGCGCTCAACCGGATGGCGCGCGACATTCGGCTAGCCGTACCAAACTCCGTCCTTGTAGCCAACACGGGCGATGAAATCAGGCTCGTTCCGATTGCGGCCGCCGGACGCTATCGGGCCAATCTGCCTGTGTCCGATGGGCCACGTCAGGATCCACCGGCCTGTACGCAGACATCCGGCCGCTGCGTGATCGATATCCTCAGCCCGATAGCGCCGGCAGATAGCGGAGAAAACAAGCATTGGCTGATTATCTATAACACCGGTTCGCTCGTCGGGCGCCCCGAGCCCGTCGATGGGGCGGTTTCGCCGATTTCACCCAAGTCCTTCACCTGGAAGAACGGCGTGCTTGAGGCTGACCTCTCGGCTTTCCGCTTCGAGTTTGCCTCTCCGCAACATCGGTTTTTTCTGGCCGACCGGGTCGTCGGCTATCGATGCCGAAATGGTTCGCTGGTGCGCGCTGAATTTGGCGAACTGGCCGCGTCTGATTATTCCGGTGCCGCCACCTTGGTCGATCGTGTCGATTGCGGCCAGAGCGAGTTCAGCTACGACCCCGGCAACAACACGCGCAACGGCCTTGTGACGCTCAAACTGGTACTGACTGGCGCTGGCGGAACCATCACCCTCTTGCGGCAGGTCCAGGTCGATAATGCGCCCTAATTCTTCCTTCCTACAGGGTCGCCAGGGCGGCTTCGGGCTAGTCGCCGCGATGTTCGTCATTATCGTCATCGCCGGCGCGGTCGCGGCCATGGCGCGGATGTCCGCAACCCAGAGCGCCACCAGCAGCATGGCGATCCAGCAGGCGCGGGCCTATCAGGCAGCGCGGGCCGGGATTGAGTGGGGGATCCATAGAGCAATGGCCGATCTTTCTTGTGAAGATCAGTTCATGCTGGAGGGCTTCAAGGTAGAGGTGAAGTGCGACAAGTCCGCTACTACCGTTTCCCTGCCTGAGGAAGACCGTAGCCTGCGCTTCATCTCGCTGCAGGCCAGCGCACAATACGCCTCGCCGGGCAGCCCGGATTATGTGTATCGGCAGTTGAGTGCGGTGGTGGAAAAGGATGACTGACATGCCCGAGAGAATACGGGGCGGCTGGCAACTACTGGCTGGCCAGGCGTGGGCCAGGGCATCGTCGCTCGCGGTGCTCTGCCTCCTGGTTACTGTCTGTCTTGGCAGCCCAACCGCGTCGGCGGCGCTCTGCTCAAATGTCTTTCCCCAGGACGCGACACCGGATACTGGCGCGAAACTCGACCTTGCCGTAATGGATCGCCAGGCCTACGGTCCCTTTCCCTCCCGCGGCGCGTCGTACGCCGCCGCTGGGGATTATTTCTACAACGCTGGCAAGCTGAACAATGGCGAGACCATCTCGGTAACGGCTGGCCGGCCCGTACGGATGTTCGTCGACGGCGATCTCGAGCTTGCGCCACATAGCAGAATCAACCCGAACGGTTCGGCGTCCGACTTGCTGATTGTCGTGCGCGGCAATCTGAGCATCGGCACCAAGAACGATATCAATGCCTTGGTATATGTGACCGGCGATGTCACCGCCAATCCGAGCGCCCACATAGAGGGCGCCCTAACAGCCGAAGGCAGCATCGATACCAAGGTCAAGGACACCATTACCTACGACGAAGTGGCCGCCTCGGCCTTTGCCCAAGGCGATCTTTGCCAGGATTCGGAGAACATTCCGCTCTACCTGCGCTTCGACGAGGCGAGCTGGGGCGTACCGGCCAATACCGGGCGAGGGGCGTTCGACATCCAGGTGCTTGGCGGGGCGGTTACCGCCGGGGTTGACCCGGCCTGGCCCGTGGATCGTCTGGGCGAAGGTACGTGTCGATATGGGCGATTCGATGCCCCCGGCGACGGGTTACTGATACATGACCAGAACGCGTTAGATTTGGACCGCGAGTTGAGTGTCAGTTTCTGGCTAAAGGTGGAGGCTGCGCCCAGAGGCGGGGTTGCTCTCCTGGCGAAGGGCGATACCTACCGGATCGAACTGAATAGTGAGCTCAAATTGGTGTTGAGTTCGCGTGTTCCAGGCTGGTTCGGGGCCAGTACTGAGACGTTGTCCGTCGCGTCGGCGCCTCTGTCGATCGGGAAGTGGGTGCATGTCGGATTCACCCTCAAGTTGCGCTTGATACCACTTTGGATCGATGCGCTTGAAGGCAACCTGTACGTCAACGGTGTCAAGCAGTCGTCTGGCATCAGTTACTTCATATTTGGTGTGCCACCGGACGACAATGCTCCCTTGTTGGTAAGCGCAGATCCCACCCAGGGTCTGGTTGGCGCCATCGATGAAGTTCGGCTGCAGCAAACGATATGGAGCGCGGCGGATTTTCAGCTTCAGATGGCATCGCGGCACCCGTGTGGCGAGACAGCGGGCATCGACCACTTCGAGTTCACCACCAGTGCCTTGGCACATACCTGCAGCCCCCAAACCGTCACGCTCATGGCCTGTACCAATGCAACCCCCGGGGCCTGCCAGCCTTACCAGGGCGACGTGTCGGTAACGCTCAGGGGGGACGGCTGGCTCGGCGGCAACCAGCAGACGCTCAGAGGTGGCGTCGGGACCTTTAAGTTGCAGGGGCTACAGCTGCAGATGCCCTTGGCGGTCGACGCTTCAGAGCCCGACGCCTCGCCATTGACGCTTTGCCGCATTGGCGATGCGCCGCTTTCTTCCGCCTGCCTGCTGAACTTCGCGCAGAGCGGCTTCATCTTCGATGTGCCTGATATGCAGGCCGGCCGTGTGCAGGCGGGTGTACCCATGCGTGCGGTCATCGACGTCGGTGACGAAGGAAGCCCACGCTGCGAGCCGGCGTTCACCGACAGCACGCGTGAGGTGCGTTTCTGGAGCAGCTTCGTCACTCCGTCAGTCAGCGAGCTGTCGGACAGCTCGAAACCAGTTCAGGTGAATGCCGAATCGGTCGGGCAGAACTTTGCAGAGGCTCGGCCGCTCGCGCTTCGTTTCGATCAGAACGGCGCCACCTCGCTCGATGTGAACTACGCCGAAGCCGGCCGGATGCTGCTCAACGCCTACTATCCGGGCAGCGCGGAGGAGGGTGACAGCGGGCCGATGAGCGGCAGCGATGACTTCGTTTCCGCACCGGCGGGGTTCTGCATCGAGCCATCGCAGACCTGTTCGGCGGGAGACAGCAGCTGCGATGTGTTCCGGAAGGTTGGGCAGGCATTTTCAACAACGATCAGACCGGTAGCCTGGCGTGCCGATGGCGAGCTCTGTAAGGCGAGCACGACAAGAAACTATCGGCAGGATCAGCTGCAGCTACGCCCGGTGGTGCTAGCCCCCTCTCCAGTTGTCGGTGGGGTGGCTGGGCAGGTACTCACACCGGTAGACGGGAGCTACGATCATCTGCCTTCCGGCTCGCCGGCAAACTGGGATGGAACGATTGTCGAGGATGTGGCGCTCTCGGAGGTTGGCGTGTTTCGCCTGCGCGTCGAGCCGCCTCCCTATCTCGGCGTGGCAGTGCCAGCCAGCGATTCGGCTCCGATCGGGCGGTTTATCCCGCGATACCTGAAGGCAAGTATCGAGGGCGCGCTGAAGGCGGGGTGCGGCGTGTTCAGCTATCAGGATCAGCCAGTCGCCGTGACTACGCCGCCTGCGCTGACGATCACCGGCTACGGCGTTGCCGACGGGGCGGAGTACCGCACCGAGAACTACGATTTCGATGGCTTCTGGGGGTTCGCTAGCAGCCCAGTCCCGAGTTGGTTGGCGGCTGGCGGGAATCTGGACCTCACCCCTCGACTGGACCAGGGAAGGGGCATGCCGGAGGCGCTGACCTGGCAGTCCATCAAAGACCTCGTGCCCAGCCAGAGCGGGGATAACGACGGTGACGGGCAGCGCACCTATACCTGGGATGCGGACTGGTTACGCTACCTTCGCGCTGAGCAACCGGATGCCGACGATCATCCATTCCAGATGCTCCTGCGCTTCACTGCGCAAGAGCTGACCGACAGAGACGGTGTCTGTAACGGCAGCACTTGCCAGGATTCCGAGGTAGTTCTGGAGCAGAGCGAGTTCCGCTTGGGGCGGCTACGCATCGGCAACGGCCATGGCTCGGAGTTGCAGGACTTGAGCCTGCCTTGGGTCATCGAGACCTGGCGGGCATCGAATATCTTTCTCCCTGAAGCCGGTGATACCTGCAGTGCTCCGATTTGGGGGAACGCGCAGGCATTCGAACAGGTGGGCAACCTGGCGAGTCAGAGCCTTCAGATCGAGGGCGGACAGACGGGGTATGAAGGCAGCCTGGTGATCGGCAAGCCGGAAGCCACCGGCGAAGCTCGTATTGGGTTTCCAAATGTGCCGGAATGGCTCTGGTATGACTGGCAGGGCAAGGGGCTCGAGGCGAGTCGGGGGCTTGCCAGCTTTGGCATCTACCTCGGCCCCAAACCCCTCATCTTCCGCCGCGAAGTCTATCGCTAGAAGACACAAAGGCCGCTCACCTGAGCGGCCTTTGTGTCTTGGCATAAAAGAGGGGATTCCCGGCCTGCCTGTACCGAGGTCCCCGAAACTGGTCGCTAGAGTCTATGCACTGCGTGTGCCAGTTTCGTTTCAACGGTGGGAGGGGGATTTTGATGCGGTTTTCGGGCTTCGGCTGGCGCTGGAGAAGGCCGCCGATGTGCAGCGTGGTGCAGCGCCCGGCTGCCTTGCCCGGTTATGGCGCGTCAGTCCTGTTCGGGCCAGAAGCGCAGTGGCTCGCCCTGGGCGGGCCACAGGCGCAGCTGATCGATACGCGAGACGTCCCAGCGCTGTACCTGGCCGAGCAGCTCGAGGAAGCGCTGCTCCTGGCGCATGATCGGTTCCGCGCACATCTTGCGGGTGCTGCCGATGTTCTCGAAGCGCAGGTTTTCACCTTCCAGGCGGTAACTGGCGAACCAGTGGTTGCAGCCGGCGTTGCCGTAGGCCCGGTCACCGGAGAGCGTCAGCGAAACCGGGGTGCGCCCGACGACCGCGTCGTCGCCGATCCATTCGGCGACATAGGTAACGTCGTTCTCCAGCGTCAGCGGTTCTACCGCGCAGCCAGTAGAGGCCAGTGCGGCAGCGATCAGCGGCAGGGTGTAGCGATGCATCAGTGAGCTTCCTTGCAGGTGGGACAGAAATGGTGGCCGTTGCGGCTCGCCCAGCCAAGCTCGGCGATGCGGGCTTCGGCGGCCGGGGCCTGGGCCGCTTCGCCCAGCGCGGCGTCAACGGCGAATTCGAAGTCCAGACGTTTGCCGCAGCCGTTGCAGCCGACCTGCCACTGATGGATCGCCAGTTCGCGGAACACCGGCCCGCTGGCCACGGCCATCCATTGCCCGGGCGGGTTGATGAGGTGGCGGACCTTCTCGACCGTCAGGCGTTGTGAAAGGTCACGGCTGCCCTTGAGCGTGACGAGCAGGGTGTCGCCGATGCGGATCGAGCCGCCGTTGCCGGTGACCTGATAGCGCCCCGGCGCCAGCGCTCGACATTCGGTGAGCGTATGCGCGGGGCTGAGAAGGGAGTAGCGGAAATCGTGTTCGGCCATCGGAGCGTTGCCTGGCTGCTGGAGCTGCGGCCGGTAATGCTAGCACGGTCGCCCGGGCGACGTGACGACGGGCACGTTTCAGTGCGAGGCGGCGGAGTTCACCTCGTGGATTTCCAGCATGCGTTCCAGCTCGCTGCGCAGCAGCGGGTCCTGGCAGCCGGGCAGATATTCGCGCAGCTTGCGGATGACCCACTGCTGGCCCTTGTCGATGAACGGGATGCGCTCGTCGAGCGACTCGATGGCCATCGCCTTGCCGTAGAACGCGCCGGTTTCCTTGTTCGGTTCGAGACCGAGGTGCTTGAGGCAATCGAGCAGCAGCTTGCAGCTCTCGATTTCGCCCTGGCGGACCTGTTCGAGCAACTGCCGCTGGACCGGGTCGGAGGTCTGCTGCAGCGAGTCTCCGGCGACTTTCGCGCCGGCGCGCTCGGCGCTGAGCAGGTCCTGTAGCAGTTGCGCTTCGCCTTCGGGCGTATTGAGCGGGCTGTGTGGAGCGGTCATGTCTCGTCTCCTGTCGGACGCCGACGGCGCCAAGGCGCCGCGGCAGGGGAAGGGCAAGGCCGGCTTGCCGGCCTCGAGGATCGTCGGCCGCAAGCCTGCTGGCGCCGCCATCGGCGGCATCGGTACTCAGAGCTTTTTCGCGGAAAGAATCTTCACCGGCTCGAGCGGGACGTTCTGCATCATGCTGCGGTTGCCGGTCGGTACCTGGGCGATCTGGTCAACCACATCCATGCCGCGCACGACCTTGCCGAACACCGCATAGCCGAAGTCGCGCGAACCGTGGTCGAGGAAGTCGTTGTCGCGGTGGTTGATGAAGAACTGGCTGGTGGCCGAGTCGACTTGCTGGGTGCGCGCCATGGCGACCGTGCCGCGCACGTTGTGCAGGCCATTGTCGGCCTCGTTCTTGATCGGCGCGCGGGTCGCCTTCTGGTTCAGCCCTTCGCTGAAACCACCCCCCTGGATCATGAAGCCCGGGATGACGCGATGGAAAACGGTGTTGTCGTAGAAGCCGCTTTCAACGTAGCCGAGGAAGTTCTCGACGCTGATCGGCGCTTTCTCGGACTCGAGTTCGATCTCGATTTCACCGAGGCTGGTGGTGAGCAGCACATGGGGCTTTTCAGCCGCCAGCAGGTTGCCGGCGAGCAGCATGGAGCAGGCAACGAGGGCTAGACGTTTGAGCATGGCGGGTTTCCTGATGGTTGCGATTCAATCAGCCTTGCCCTTGGTGGGCGAGGATTGCTCGGCATCGTACGTGCGGATCAGGTCGATGAGAATCCGCGTGGCCGGGCCGAGCGGCTTGTCGGGGTTAGTGTAGAGATAGAACAACGGCCTGCGGATGCTACCTTGGATCAGCGGCAGCGGTTTGAGCACGCCTTCGGCGAGCTCGCGTTCGATCATGTGCCGTGGCAGCCAGGCGAAGCCCAGGCCGCTGCTGACGAAGGCTACCGAGGTCGCCAGGCTGCCGACCGTCCAGCGCTGTTCGGCGCCGAGCCAGCCGGCATCGCGCGGCTGGCGCACGCCGGTATCGCGAACCACCACCTGCATCTGGCTCTGCAGGTCCTGCACGCTGAGCTTGCGGCCGAGCTGATGCAGCGGGTGCTCGGCCTTCGCGACCGCGATGAACTCCACGCTGCTGAGCTCGGCGCCCAGATGCCCGGTGATGTCCAGTGCGCTGATGGCCAGGTCGGCACTGCCGTCCTTGAGGGTTTCCTCCACGCCGGACAGCACTTCCTCGCGCAGTCGCACGCGACAGCCTCGGCTTTTGGGCATGAACGCCGTCAGGGCGCGAATGATCTTCTGGTTGGGGTAGGCGGCATCGACCGACAACCGGACCTCCGCTTCCCAGCCTTGCTCCATGTGGTGGGCGAGTTCTTCGAGCTGGCTGGCCTGGTTGACGAGCTGGCGCGAGCGCCGCAGCAGCACTTCGCCGGCTTCGGTGAGCACCGCCTTGCGCCCGTCGATGCGCAGCAGCGGCACGCCGAGTTGCTCCTGCATGCGCGCCACGGTGTAGCTGACCGACGATTGCGAGCGATGCAGTACTTCGGCCGCCTGGGCGAAGCCGCCACTGTCGATCACCGCTTGCAGCGTGCGCCATTGCTCGAGCGTCACACGTGGCACTTTCATCTACGTCGGTTCCCCTGCCTCTGGTCTGCTACGCTGGCTGCCCGCCTGGTCAGGAGACAGCCGAATGAAAAAGATCCGCTACAGCCTGCTTGCCCTGCTACTGCCGCTGACGGCTTCTGCAGCGACTTACCCGATCGAGGTCGACGAGCAGCTCAATGGCGCGGAAATCATGGCGACGCCGCAGGCCATCGACCGTGATCTGGCCGCTGTCGAACTGCACAACTACGGCCAGCGTGCCGCGGTCTGCACGCTGGTATTCCGCAACGGGCCGGAGACACCACGCACCCGTCGCACCGAGCTCGAACCCGGTGAGCGCAAGGCGCTGTCGAGCAAGTTCAAGCGCGACATCATCCGCCTGCGCATCCAGCTCACCTGCGAGCCCAAGTAGGGCGGCTCAGTCGAGTACGTTTTCCAGTATTTCGTAGATCGCGCCGCTGGCGGCGATAAGCAGGAGATCGCGGCCGACCTGGCGCCATTCGTAGCCGGCGTAGTGCGGCAGCCGGTCGAGCAGGCGCTGGTCGAGCTTCATCGCGATCCCCGGCGGCAGCGGCTTGCCGCGGGCCAGATTCTTGCGGATGCCCGGTGGCAGGGAGCTGGCCGGTTGCCAGAGGTCGCGGTGGCGCTCGAGCGTGCGGCGGACGTCGCGGACATCGATCGTCGGGCCGTGCAGGTCATGGGTATAAGCCGCGCCGGGCTTGCCCTGGCCCGGCATGCCGTGTTTCAGCTCGGCGATCGCCAGGTTGGCGCTGCAGGCAACGGCCAGCACGGCAGCGCTGGCAAAGGGGCTGATCCACTTGTTCATCGAGTTCATCGGCTGACTCCCGGGAATTAATTCCCCGTTTCGATTGTTTCCAGCTTAGCGCCTGCGCGCGGGTTGGAACATGCTGGCCATTGCAGAACGCGCCTTTGCCCGTCGAAGCGGTTAACCTATGGCACTCGTCTTCACGTTTCTCCGAGGTTGCCCTTGTTTGATCAATTCGCCCTGCACGAACGCCTGCTCAAGGCGGTAGCCGAACTCAAGTTCGTCGAGCCGACCGCGGTGCAGGTCGCGGCCATCCCGCCGGCCCTCGAAGGCCGCGATCTGCGGGTGACGGCACAGACCGGCAGCGGCAAGACCGCCGCGTTCGTCCTGCCGATGCTCAACCGGCTGATCCGCGATGCCCAGCCGCGTACCGATGTGCGCGCACTGATTCTGCTGCCGACCCGTGAGCTGGCACAGCAGACGCTCAAGGAAGTCGAGCGCTTCGCCCGCTTCACCTTCCTCAAGGCCGGGCTGATCACCGGCGGCGAGGACTTCAAGGTGCAGGCCGCCATGCTGCGCAAGATTCCCGACGTCCTGATCGGCACGCCGGGCCGGCTGATCGAGCATCTGGAGGCGGGCAATCTGGTGCTGGGCGACGTCGAGATCGTCGTGCTCGACGAGGCCGACCGGATGCTCGACATGGGCTTTGCCGAAGACGTGCAGCGTCTGGTCGACCAATGCCCGCGGCGCCAGCAGACGCTGCTGTTCTCCGCCACCAGTGGCGGCGCCGGCCTGCGTGAAATGGTCACGAAAGTGCTGCGCGAGCCGCTGCACCTGCAGCTCAACCGGGTCAGCGAACTCAATGAGGCGACCCGTCAGCAGATCATCACGACCGACGACGTGGCGCACAAGGAGCGGCTCGTGCATTGGCTGCTCGCCAACGAGACGTACCAGAAGGCGGTGATCTTCACCAATACCCGGGCCCAGGCCGACCGTCTTTACGGCCACCTGGTGGCGAGCGACGTCAAGGTCTTCGTGTTGCACGGGGAGAAGGACCAGAAAGAGCGCAAGCTCGCCATCGAGCGGCTCAAGCAGGGTGGCGTCAAGGTGCTCGTGGCCACCGACGTGGCGGCGCGCGGCCTGGACATCGAAGGCATGGATCTGGTGATCAACTTCGATATGCCACGTTCCGGCGATGAATACGTGCACCGCATCGGCCGCACTGGCCGTGCCGGTGGCGAGGGGCTGGCCATTTCGCTGATCGGCCACACCGAGTGGAACCTGATGTCGAGCATCGAGCGCTATCTGAAGCAGCGCTTCGAGCGTCGCGTGATCAAGGGCCTGAAGGGCCACTACCAGGGGCCGAAGAACCTGAAAGCCTCCGGCAAGGCCGCGGGAACCAAGAAAAAGAAGGTCGACAAGAAGAAGGGCGCCACCGAGAAGAAGGTTCGGCCAGCCGCCAAGCGGCCTAAATCGGCGCCCTCAGCGGTGGTCAATGTCGACGGCACGGCGCCGCTGCGCCGCAAGAAGCCGGCCGCCGAGTAAGGCGGCCGCGCGCATTCACTTGTCCGACGGCATGTCCGCCTGCCGTTCGGCCTCTTCCAGCTGGCGCATGCGCCGGTCATAGGCCTCGCACTCGTCACCCAGTTGCTCGGCGGTGCGACGGTCCTCGTACTGGCGGATTTCCTCGTTCAATTGTCTGGCGCGCTCCGGGTCGTTCTGAGTCAGCTGGTTGACCCGCTCGGCGAGCTGCTCGGCCTTGGCGGTGATTTCGTCGGGCGTACAGGCCGCCTGCACGGCAGGGCTGGCCAGCAGGGCGGCGGCGAGGGGCAGGAACAGCGCTTTCATGGGCCTATCTTCATTCGGTTGCGTTGTACGGTGGATCGCCCGGCGGCCGCTTTAGTTCAGCGAACCGGGCGCCGCGGGCACGGTCGGAACTAGCAAGACCGGCACCTTCTGAGGAGATCGCCATGAGCTACGACTGGGAACTCGTCCTGCGCCTGCTGCATGAGGTACAGCAGTCGGCCAACCACAACTTCCAGCCACGTCGCTACGCCGAGGAGCATGCACTCGACCTGGAGAACCGCGGCCAGCCGATGCCCAACCTCGACAGTCTGCGTGCCGAAGCGGCGAACTACGAGAGCATCCTGTTCGAAGGCGGGTTCATGGTCGCGCGACCGGAAGAAGAGGGCGGCACGGGCGAGAATTTCGTGCTGACCGAGCGCGGCCAGCAGCTGCTCGACGTGCTCGATGGTCGCCACCCTGACAGCGCCAATTTGCGCCAGCGCATGACCGACCAGGGCGCTGCGGCGCTGGTGCCGGAAACCTTCGATGCGCTGATCGCCCGGCGCTGAGTACGGCGCCGGGCTCAGCGTGGCTGGTCGAGGCTCTTGACCGTCAGCTCCAGCGCCCGGCGCATGTCCAGCCGCGCCGAGCGGCCGACGTCCTGATCGTCGATGCGGAAGTTGCGCTCGGACGGCAGGATCGGCGCGGTCAGGTCGTCGGCGTCGGCGGGCTCGAAGTCCGACTCGCCGCCGATGGTCATCGCGCTGCGCCGCAGCAGCTCGCGCAGCTGCTCGGGCTCTAATTGCGGGTTGATCGAGCGCATCGCCGCGAGCGTGCCGGCCACCAGTGGCGTGGCATAGGAGGTGCCGCAGTGCACATCGCCGGTCAGGCCGGACTCCAGGGTCGCGGCGCGGGTACAGGCCGAGGCGGTGATGTCCACGCGCATGTCGACATTCGAGGACGGCCGTTTGTCGACGTAGCCGGGATGCTCGACCGGGACGTCGCGATCAAGGTCGCGCTGGTGGCCACCGACCACCAGCAGTTGCTCGGTGATGAACGACGATGGCAGGCGGTAATCGTCGCTGCCCGAGCGCGCCGAGCCGTTGCCGGCGGAATTGACGACCACCACATCCGGATGCTCGCGGCGCAGCCAGAGAAAGAACTCCTCGAGCAGCTCTTCGTAGCCGCTCATGGCGATGCCGGAGCGCAGCAGGGAGTCCACCGGCTCGCCATGCACGTCGACCGTGCCGATGCGATGGATACCCCAGCTCCAGTTGAGGATGCGCGCACCGTCCTCGACCAGGTTCACCGAGGCCGCGACATTCGCCGTGATGCCGGCGTCTGAATTGCGCTCGACGATCACCTCGAAACCCGGGCCGGTGCCATCCAGGGCGCTGAGAAAACCCTGGTCGCGGCTATCGTCGCCACGCGCGGCGAGGATGCCGGCCACGCTGCTGCCGTGGCCATCCGGCCGGTCGGCATCGCGGCCATAGAGACAGGTGCGCCGCGCGGCCGGTTTGCAAGGTTCGAGGTAGCCGGCAAATGCGGCGGCGTCGAAATCCAGGTCGCGCTCGATCACCCCGATGCGCACCGGCGTAGTCTTGATCGGCGCGTCGCGCGCCGGGATTCGATGGCGGTAGTAGGCGACCGCATCGAGAAAACGGTTGGCTGCCCACTCCTGGTCCTGCGGCCGCCGGGCTCCGCGGTCCTGTTCGACGGGTTCGGCGCTGCTTTCCTCGACCACCACGGCGTCGACCCCGGTTTCGCTGCCCAGGCGCAGCACCAGCGCGTCGCGCTCGGTGAGGTCCTTGACCGGCAGACGCAACTGGTAGGTGTTGAGCGGCGCGATGGCGCCCACCACTTCCGCCCCGTAGCGCTTGGCCAGGCGGCGCGCGGTCGGCAGGCCCTCGAGGTCTTCCTCGATGATCAGGCTGACCAGGTCGATGTAGCTGGGCAGACCGTCCATGTTTTCGGTGACCCGCTCTTCGCTGGCGGCGACCACCTGGCTGCGCCCCAGCGAAAGCCAGGCCGCATTGCTGCGTCGGCCAGCGTGCTCCAGCCACAAGGGGCCGCTGCGGTGCCGTTCGGCGTCGAGGGTGAAACGCAGGTTGGCGCCGCTGCGCTGGATGTGCGAGGCGCTGATCTCCTTGCCGGCCAGCTTCAGGCGCACGGGCTGATCGCCGGCGCCCTCGCTGCGCAGGCAGAAGGTCAGTTCGCGTTCGGCGAGCAGGTCGCCACAGCGTTGCAGCTGCTTGAGCCGCAGCGCCGGTTCGGCCAGCGCCGAGGCGCTCAGCAGCATGAATACGGACAGGCCGAGGAGCGGCCGCGAGATCGAGGCGGACATGGCGGGAATCTGCAAGGGAAGGCTCGGTTGGTCGAAGAGGTCTCGAAGGTGGCGGCCGGCGCCGATACAGGGCCGGCGCGGTGTTACAGGTCCCGGGCCAGGCGCAGGCCGCCGAACTGCCAGCGCATCGCCGGTTGGAAGAAATTGCGGTAGGTGGCGCGGATGTGCGAGGCCGGGGTCGCGCAACAACCGCCACGCAGGACCATCTGCCCGGACATGAACTTGCCGTTGTATTCGCCAAGGCTGCCCGGCAGCGGCCGGAACCCGGGATAGGGCAGGTAGGCGCTGGCTGTCCACTCCCAGACATCGCCGAACAACTGGCTCGGTGCCTGGCCGGCCGCGCCGCCGGCGACCGGCTGCAGGTAGTCGCTCTCGAGGAAGTTGCCGACCTGTGGCACGCCGCTGGCCGCCAGCTCCCACTCGGCCTCGCGCGGCAGCCGTGCGCCGGCCCAGCGGGCAAAGGCATCGGCCTCGTAATAGCTGACATGGCACACCGGGGCCTCGAGGTCGAGCGCGCGCAGGCCGCCAAGGGTCATCTCGTGCCAGGCGTCGTCCAGATGTTGCCAGTACAGCGGCGCGTGCCAGGCGCTCTGCTGGATCAGCGACCAGCCGTCGGCCAGCCAGAGTTCCGGGCGTGCGTAGCCGCCGTCGGCAATGAAGGCCAGGTACTCGCCGTTGGTCACCAGTCGCTCGGCGAGCTGGAAATCCTCGACGAACGCGCGATGGCGCGGCGTCTCGCAGTCGAACGAGAAACCGTTGCCGTCATGCCCGATGGTCACCACGCCGCCGGCATAGTCATGCCACTGGCGACGTTGGGGGGCGCGCTTGGGGGCCGCCCGCAGATCGGCGCGGTAGACCGGGTGCAGCGGGTTCTGCGCGAGGATGTGCTTGATGTCCATGAGCAGCAGCTCCTGATGCTGCTGCTCGTGCTGCAGGCCGAGCTCCACGCGCCGGATGATCTCGTCCAGATGCTCGGCCGGCGACTGGGCCAGCAGCTCGGTCATCGCCTGGTCGACATGCGCGCGAAAGCGGTACACCTCGTCGACCCCTGGGCGCGACAGCAACCCGCGGCGCGGTCGCGGAAACGGCGTGCCATGGGTTTCGTAATAGGAGTTGAACAGGTGGTCGAAGGCTGCGTTCGGTGTTCGGTAGCCGGCGAAATAGGGCTTGAGGATGAACGCCTCGAAGAACCAGGTGACATGCGCCAGGTGCCACTTCGGTGGGCTGACGTCGGGCATGCTCTGGATCACGTAGTCCTCGGTCTGCAATGGCGCGCAGATGGCCTCGCTGGTCGCGCGCACCTGCGCGAAGCGCGCCTGCAATGCCGCCAGCGCCGTCTCGGCGGCCGGCTGTTTCGGCTGTTCTGCCAGATTGCCCATGGCTCCCCCTTCGCCCGTTGTTCGCGGCAGACGCCGCTTGCATAGCGACCGGCTGCGCTACGCAAAGTTTCTGCCCGCCGGTATGAACCATCGTCGGCTTGCACGACTCGGCAAGAGGAACCGGAGGATTCCCATGAAACGAACTTTGCTACTGGGCTCGAGCCTGCTGCTCGGCGCCTGTACCCAACACGACACCGCGTCCTATACCGAGGCGGCCGGTGCGCCGAAGCGGGCCGAGACGCAAGCACTGGAGGCCGGCGCCCGGCTGCTGCAGGGCAAGGCGCCGCTGAACGCGGTGAGCGCCTACCTCAACGGCTTCCACTTCTACAGCGGCGACATGGACGGCCAGATGGAGGCGCACCACTACGTGACCCGGCTCAACGAGGACGTGATGCAAGCGGTGATCTACGACGGCAACGGCCGCGATGCCAAGCTGATGGGCGTCGAGTACATCATCAGTGCACGCCTGTTCCAGGGCCTGCCGGACGAGGAGAAGAAGCTCTGGCACAGCCATGACTACGAGGTGAAGTCCGGCACCCTGGTGGCCCCGGGGCTGCCGCAACTCGCCGAGAAGGCGCTGATGGAACAGCTGGTGACCACCTACGGCAAGACCTGGCACACCTGGCATACCGACCGCGACAAGGCCCTGCCGTACGGCATTCCGGCGCTGATGATGGGGTTCACCGCCGATGGCCAGCTAGACCCGGCGCTGGAGGCGGCGCGCGATCGGCGCCTGGGCGTCGATACCGGGGCCAGCCGTCGAGCGCGGGCGTCCATCGCGCAGCCGCCGGTCGACCCGCTGGCCAACGCCTGGGAGCATGGCGAGGTCATCCGCCTGCAGCGCGTGCGGCTTTCTGCCGAACCGCCGCAGGCCGACGAGATAGGCCCGGCCGAGGTGCACGAGCGTGGCAAGCTCGGCGAGCAGCTGCAGCGCAGCGGCGCGTGCTGAGTTCAGCTTTCGGCCAGCGACGGCGTCGGGCGGATGAGTATCTCGTTGAGGTCGACGTGTGCCGGCTGGCTGAGCGCATAGACCACCGCTCGGGCGATGTCCTCGGGCTGCAGGGCATAGGCCGGCGGTTCGTCGAACAGCGGCGTGTCGACCATGCCCGGCTCGACCAGGGTGACGCGCACGCCGGTGCCGCGCAGCTCCTCGCGCAGGTTCATGCCGATACCGGTGACCGCCCACTTGCTGGCGCCGTACATGGAGCCGGGAATCACGAAGCGACCGGCCGCCGAGCCGGTCAGCAACACGTGGCCGCGGCTGGCCTTGAGCGCTTCGAGCGTGTAGCGCAGGGTCAGCGCAACGCCATAGACGTTGGTCAGCAGCATGGCTTTCCATGCCTCGGGATCGGCGCCGCTGAAGCCGCCTTCGCTGCCAGGAATGCCGGCGTTGGCGTAGACCGCGTCGAGCTGGCCGAAATGCGCCAGCGTGTGCGCGACCATGGCCTGCTGGTCCTCGATCGATTGCACATCGCAGCGCAGCGCCACGGCCCGCTCGCTGCCGCCGAGTTCGTCCACCAGCTCCGCCAGCCTGGCTTGCGAACGCGCCGCCAGGGCCACGCGGTAACCGTTTGCCGCGGCCAGCCGGGCGGTAGCCGCACCGATGCCGGACGAGGCGCCGGTAATCAGCAGAACCGGATCGCTCATGTCGGCTCCTAGTAGTTCGGCGTGGTTTCAGGAATCCCGCTGGCGTCGGTGATGAAGGGCATCGACCAGTCCTCCAGCTGGCAGCCTTTGAGGCGCAGCTCCTGGCGGGTGCGTTCGATCGTCTCGGCCAGGCGCAGCGGGTCGGCGTAGGCCTCGCGCTCGATCTGGGCGACACGCAGCACCTCGGCGCCGTCGCCGTTCATCACGGTGAAGCCGAAGCTGTCGCCGTCCGGGTTGGCTCCGGTCACGCAGCCATAGGGCAGAAAGGCTTCGGCGGCGATCTTCATGGCGTTGTCCAGGGTCAGCGCAGTCGTGGTCATCGCGGCATTCTCCAAAAGGGTTACAGGCGGGTAGACCGACGCCGGCGCCAGCCGTTTCCCTTCAGGCGACCGGCTGTCGCTTGTGCGCGGCACCGGCCGGCACCATATTCGAGCGATGACCGATAGCACTCTCGATGCCTTGGCCGGCTTCCATCCCGCGGTCGCCGGCTGGTTCACCCGCACCTTCGGCCAGCCGACGCCGGCGCAGGCGCGCGCCTGGCCGCTGATTCGTGCCGGCCGCTCGACCCTGGTCGCGGCACCGACCGGCTCGGGCAAGACGCTCACCGCCTTTCTCGCGGCGCTCGACGCCCTGGTGCAGCAGAGCCTTGCCGATGGCGGGCTGCCGGACGAGACCCGGGTCGTCTACGTGTCGCCGCTCAAGGCGCTGTCGAACGACATCCACCTGAATCTCGAGGCGCCGCTGGCTGGCATCGCCGAAGAACTGGTGCGGCTCGGCCTGCCCGCACCGGGCATCCGCACCGCCGTGCGCACCGGCGACACCCCGCAGGCCGAGCGCGCGGCGATGCGCCGGCGGCGGCCGCACGTGCTGGTCACCACGCCCGAGTCGCTTTACGTGCTGCTTGGCTCGGCGTCCGGCCGCGAGATGCTCAAGGACGTGCGCAGCCTGATCGTCGACGAGATCCACGCGGTGGCCGGCAACAAGCGTGGCAGCCACCTGGCGCTGACCCTCGAGCGGCTTGAGGCGCTGTGCGCGCGACCGCTGGTGCGGGTCGGGCTGTCGGCCACGCAGAAGCCGGTCGAGGCGGTGGCCGGTTTTCTCGTCGGCGCCGGGCGCACCTGCGAGATCGTCGACATCGGCCACGGCAGGGCGCGCGATCTGGCGCTGGAAGTGCCGCCGGTGCCGCTCGAGGCGGTGATGAGCAATCAGGCCTGGGAAGCCGTCTACGACCGCCTCGCCGAGCTGGCGCGCGAGCACCGCACCACGCTGGTATTCGTCAACACCCGGCGCATGGCCGAACGCACCGCGCGGCATCTGTCCGAGCGCCTCGGCCAGGCGGTGGTCGGTGCGCACCACGGCTCGATGGCGCGCGAGCACCGCTTGCGCGCCGAGCAGCAGCTCAAGGCCGGCGAGCTGCGCCTGCTGGTCGCCACCGCCTCGCTGGAGCTGGGCATCGACATCGGCGAGGTGGAGCTGGTCTGCCAGCTCGGTTCGCCGCGCTCGATCTCGGCCTTCCTGCAGCGCGTCGGCCGCGCCGGGCACCAGGTCGCCGGGGTGTCGAAGGGGCGCCTGTTTCCCACCTCGCGCGACGACCTGGTCGAGTGCGCCGCGCTGCTCGACGCGGTGCGCCGCGGCGAGCTGGATCGCCTGCAGATTCCCCGCGCGCCGCTGGATGTGCTGGCCCAGCAGATCGTCGCCGAGGTCGCCTGCGCCGAATGGGGCGAGGACGAGCTGCTTGCGCTGATCCATCGCGCCGGGCCCTATCGTGAACTCGACGTCCGGCATTACCAGGCACTGCTCGAGATGCTCGCCCAGGGCTACAGCACCCGCCACGGGCCGCGTGGCGCCTACCTGCACCGCGACAGCGTCAGCCGCAGCCTGCGCGGCCGGCGTGGCGGGCGCACCACGGCGCTGACCTCCGGGGGCACCATCGCCGACAACGCCGACTACGCGGTGCTGCTCGAACCCCAGGGGCTGAACATCGGCACGGTCAACGAGGACTTCGCCGTCGAAAGCCTGGCCGGCGACATCTTCCAGCTTGGCAACACCTCCTACCGCATCCTCAAGATCGAGTCCGGCCGGGTGCGCGTGGAGGATGCCCGCGGCCAGCCGCCGAATATCCCGTTCTGGATCGGCGAGGCGCCCGGGCGCAGCGACGCGCTGTCGCTGGCCGTGGCGCGGCTGCGTGAGGAGGTCGGGCAACGTCTGGCGCAGGCGGCCGGCGAGCTGCAGGTGGCGCTCGCCTGGCTGGTCGAGTCACTCGGCCTGCCCGAGGCCGGCGCACGGCAGATCGTCGAATACCTGGCGCGCGCACGCGCTGCGCTCGGCGAGCTGCCGACCCAGCAACGGCTGGTCATGGAGCGCTTCTTCGACGAATCCGGCGGCACCCAGCTGGTTATTCACTCGCCGTTCGGCAGCCGCCTAAACCGCGCCTGGGGCCTGGCCTTGCGCAAACGGTTCTGCCGCACCTTCAACTTCGAGCTGCAGGCGGCCGCGACGGAGGACGCCATCGTGCTGTCGCTGTCGACCAGCCACAGCTTCCCGCTCGAGGAGATCTGGCGCTATCTGCATTCGGCCACGGCCGAGCACGTGCTGATCCAGGCGCTGCTCGATGCGCCGCTGTTTGCCGTGCGCTGGCGCTGGAACGCGGTCACCGCGCTGGCCCTGCCGCGCATGAGCGGCGGCCGACGGGTGGCGCCGCAACTGCAGCGGATGAAGAGCGAAGACCTGCTGGCCACGGTGTTCCCCGACCAGGTCGCCTGCCTGGAGAACATCGTCGGCGAACGTGAGATTCCCGAGCATCCGCTGGTCGCCCAGACCCTCGACGACTGCCTGCACGAGGCGATGGACAGCGAGGGCTGGCTGGCCCTTCTGCGGCGCATCGAAGGCGGCGAGGTGGAGCTGCTGACCCGCGACCTGCCGGCGCCCTCGTCGCTGGCGATGGAAGTGCTCGGCGCGAGGCCCTATGCCTTCCTCGATGATGTGCCGCTGGAAGAGCGGCGCACCCAGGCGGTGCTGGCGCGACGCTGGAGCGAGCCGCAGGGCAGCGAGGACATGGGTGCGCTGGACGCCGAGGCGATTGCCGCGGTACGCGAACAGGCCTGGCCCGAGGTACGCAGTTGCGACGAGATGCACGAGGCGCTGGTCGGGCTGGGCTGCCTCGCCGAAAGCGAGCTGCAGGACGGCTGGCATGCCTGGCTGCAGACCTTGGCGCAGGGCGGCCGGGCCACCTGCCTGGCGGTCGCCGAGGGGCGCAGCCTGTGGGTTGCCCGCGAGCGACTGGCCCTGCTGCGCCGCTTGTACCCGAACGCGCCTGCCGAGCCGGCGCTGGACGTACCGGCCTGCGCCGATGACGAGGACGCTGCGGGGGTCGAGCTGCTGCGCGCCCGGCTCAGCGGCTTCGGCCCGCTGCCGTTGCCGCTGATCGCGCGGCCGCTGGCGCTGCCGGCCTCGCAGGTGGCGCAGGCGCTGCTGGCGCTGGAGCGCGAGGGCTACGCCATGCGCGGGCGCTTCAGCCCCGCTGCGAGCCAGGACGAGTGGTGCGAGCGGCACCTGCTGGCGCGTATCCACCGCTACACGGTCAAGCGCCTGCGTCGCGAAATCGAACCGGTGGAGCCGGCCGCCTTCATGCGCTTTCTCATCGACTGGCAGCACCTTGGCGCGCAGACGCGGCTGCGCGGGCGCGAGGCGCTGGCCCTGGTGCTCGACCAGCTCGAGGGCTTCCAGGCCGCTGCCGGCGCCTGGGAAAGCGACCTGCTGCCGGCGCGGCTGGATGAGTACAGCCCGCTCTGGCTGGATGAGGCCTGCCGCTCCGGGCGCATCGTCTGGGCGCGCCTGGCCGGGCGAACCCGCGCCGCGGCCGGCCCGGTGCGCGGCACGCCGATCGTCCTGCTGCCTCGCCGTGCGCTGAGTGCCTGGCAGGCGCTGTCGAGCGGAGAGGGCGAGGCCGAGCCTTCGCCGCGGGCGGCCAAGGTGCGTGACGCGCTGGCCCGGCACGGCGCGCTGTTCTTCGACGAACTGCAGCATGAGGCGCACCTGTTGCGCAGCGAGCTGGAGGACGCCCTCGGCGAGCTGGTCGCCCTTGGCCTGGTGAATGCCGACGGCTTTGCCGGGTTGCGTGCGCTGCTCGCCCCGGCGAGCCGACGCAGCCGCGAATCACGGCGGCGCCACGGCGGGGCCTTCATCGGCGGCATGGCGGATGCCGGCCGCTGGGCCTTGCTGCGCGGCGGCGGTGAAGCGACGAGCGAAGACGAACGCCTGGAGCAGGTCGCCCGCGTGCTGCTGCGGCGCTATGGCGTGGTGTTCTGGCGCCTGCTCGAGCGCGAGGCCGACTGGCTGCCGCCCTGGCGCGAGCTGCTGCGCGTCTATCACCGCCTGGAAGCGCGCGGCGAAATCCGTGGCGGGCGCTTCGTCGCCGGCATGTCGGGCGAGCAGTTCGCCCTGCCCGAAGCGCTCGGCCCGCTGCGCGAGGCCAGGCACTCGGCTGCGGCGGAGCAATGGGTGGTGGTCTCCGCGGTCGATCCGCTGAATCAGCTGGGCACCCTGTTGCCGGGCAGCCGCGTCGCTGCGCTCCCTGGCAATCGCATTCTCTACCGCGATGGGGTGGCCCAGGCGGTGCTGGTCGCCGGCGAGGTGCACTGGCTGGCCGAACTGGACGAGGCCGGGCAGCAGCAGGCGCGCCGCAGGCTGATCGTCACACGGCGCTAGCACGGGCTCAGCCGGTGCATTGCAGCGCGGCAAGGTCCTGGCGCAGCGCGGCCAGCCGCTCGGCCAGCTGGCGCTGCTGACGCTCGCTGGCCTCGGCGTGGATGTCGCGCAGCAGCGCCAGGGTCGCGTGTTCGGCCTGGGTGAAGGCGGCGCGATCCGCCTCGCTCCAGAGGGCCTGGCGGTCCTGCAGCAGTGGCGCGAGGCGGGTGGCGAAATCGGCTTGCTGGCGATGCTCGAGCGCCTGCAGCAGCGCGGCCTGCCATTGGCGTCGGTTCTCCAGCCAGCGGCGATTCTGCTCGCCAAGGCTGTATGACCAGGCCAGCACTCGCTGACGCTGCGCCGCTTCGAGCGGCCCGAACCAGTTTTCCAGGCGCTCGGTACTGCGCTCGGCGCGTTCGCGAATCTGGCGCTCCAGCGGTGGCTGCAGATAGCGCTCCGTGTCTTCGCGTTGGCGCTCGGCCAGTTCGCGGCGCAAGTGTGCGACCTGCTCATCGTCCAACTCGCTCAGCAACTCGACGGCCGACGGGGTGATCTGCCGGCCGATCTGCTGCAGGCTCTGGCGCAGCTCGGCAAAGGCCTGCTGCAGGAGGCCTTCGTCCACGGGCTGATCGCCGAGGTGGGCGCGCAACGCGTCGAGCCGGTCGACGTAGCGCGGCAGCTGGGTGCTGCAGTGCCAGTCGAGGTGGCGCTCGAGGCGCTCGGCCAGCAGGCGGCGCTGCGGGCCATCGAGGTCGAGGTAACGGTCCAGCGTCCAGGGCACCAAGAGGTCGAGGTTGCGATAGGCCAGCTCGACCCGGTTGCAGCTGGTCAATACCGATATCAGCAACGCCGCCAGCAGCCACGGCCGGCTCCAGGCACGGAACGATCGCATGCGAATTGCCCTCCCTACGACTCCAGTAGAGCGTAACGGACCCTGACGGTTCGCCGCGCAGCGGGATTCAGGCGAGCAAAAGCGGCGACGCTGCGGTCAGCATATCGAGGCCGCACGAAATGGCGGCGCACGAACGGGAGATGTCCATGAGCCTGCAGATCAAGCATTTGAGTGGAGACGACGTGCCCAAGGCCTGGCGCCCGACCTGGGCCGTGTGCTGGGTGGTCGAGCTGGACGGCACGGTGGTCGGCGGACCTTACCGGACGGAGGAGGAGGCACGCGCGGTGGCCGACGGTGAAAGCGAACCGCGCATCCTGCAGACGCCGGCGCCCTGAGACGCCGTATGCCGGGTCACTGGCTGCGGCAATATTCCGGGCAGCGCGGTTCGTAAGCGGCGCTTGGCGGTGGTGCCTCGACCAGTTGCGAGACCAGCGCCAGTGCCTTCTCGAATGACGGATAACCGCTCTGGGCGACGTCGAGCCGGGTATAGGCCTCGCGGTAGGCGTCGGCCTTGTCGAGGTCACGCGACTCGATCAGGTAGGGCTCCTGATGGATCTTGTAGAGCAGCGCCACGGCGTGCGGATGGCCCTTGTTGGCGGCCTTTTCCAGCAGGCGCACGACTTCCGACGGCTCGGGGCCCTGACGGATCAGCAGCAGCGCCTGATAGAACTCGATTTCGCCGCGCTCGTCCTGCGGCGCGCTGCGCTCGAGCAGGGCATGAGCCAGCTCGTAGCCGTCTTCCTGGCCGGCGGCGATGAGGATCTTGGCCTGCAGCAGGTCGTTCTGGTAGAGCAGACGATCGGCGCGGCAACTAGTGCCGCTCCAGGGTTCGTCGCAGGAGTGGGACGCACAGCCGGCGAGGCCCAGCGCCGTGATGATCACCAGTGCTTTGTTCATTGCCTTCTCGTTGTGTGAGCTAGTCGGCAGTATGTCTGCGCCGGCTTCGATTCGCCATACGCCGTTGCGTTCCCCGCCGCTCAGGGCTTCAGGCTGATCGGCTCCAGCCCATAGCGGCCGATCAGGGCCTGCCATTGGCGGTACTGCGGCAGTTCGCCCACCTGTTGCTGGAGCGCATCGCAGGTCGCCGCGGGCAGGGCCGAGGTACAGAGCAGCCGGCGCTCGATCGGGTACAGCGGTCGTGACGACAGGTACAGCTGCTCGGCGTCGACCCCGTTCTGGCTGTAGTACAGCCAGGCCGAGCGCGGCATCAGCACCACGTCGAGACGGCCGGCGAGCAGCTTTTCCAGGTTCTGCAGGTCGCTTTGCACGTCTTCGCGATGGATGCGCCCGGCGGCGATCTGCTCGTCGAGTTCGGGGTAGCGATGCCCCAGTACGCCGCCCAGGCGCAGGCCGAGCAGGGACTGCGGACCGTCGTATTCGACCGGCGCGTCGCGGCGGGAGATCACGTCCTGACGGTCGAGCAAAAGCGGCGCCGACCAGCGCATGCCCTCGACGCTGGCCGGTTCGAAGAAGCGTGGCGTGGCCCAGAGCACGATGCCCGGCCTGCCGCGCTGGAGATTCAGGTCCAGGCGTTTGCGCGGCAATTCGTGCAGGAAGAAATCGAGATGGCCGTCGTTCGCGGCGTGCTGGTTGAGCAGGTCGACGAGGGCGGAGGAAAGGCCTTGCCCGTCACTGAGGTGAAACGGCGGCGACAGGTTGTAGGACCAGACCTCGACGCGCTCGGTGGCATGCAGGGGCAGCGACAGGCTTGCCAGCAAGGCGAGGCAGAGGCGCATCGTCATTGGCATCGGGAGACTCCTGGCAGCCGCGCGGGATGAACTCAGCGTGGATCGCAAGGGCCGGCGGCGCAAGTCGCCGCGCGTCGTATCGCCGGCTCAGAAGCGTTCATGCTCGCCGAGCAGGCGCCACTGGCCAACGGGCAGCTTGCCCATCGGCAGGCGCCCCAGGCGGATACGCCGGTAGCCCTGCAGCTGCAGCCCGAGCGCCGCGCACAGCCGGTCGATATCGCCGGGCCGGGCGCCCTTGAGAACCAGGCGCAAGTGCTGCTCGCTCTGCCAGCTGGCCTTCGCACGAGGCAAGGCCAGCCCGCGATGGACGAGGCCTTTGGCCAGCCGCGCCAGGGCGTCGCCGCTTGCCGTGCCGCTGACCTGGACGACGTACTCTTCTTCGGGCGCGCGCCGGTTGTCGCCGAGCAGGCGAATCACTTCGCGCTGCTGGCTGCAGACCACCAATCCGCTCGCCGCCTGCTCCAGCGGCAGCACCAGCTGCTGGCGCAGCAGGTGTCGCTTGAGCGGGGCAATCGCGGCCGGGGCCTCGGCCCAGTGCGTGGCCTGGCATAGCCAGTCGAACAGCTCGCCGGCGTCGCCTGGCAGTTGGCACCCGGCCGGCTTGTTCAGCAGCAGGGTCACCGCGGGGACTTCCTGAGCCGCCGCGCCATCGAGCAGCTCGACCTGCTGCGCCGGGGCGACCTTGTGAAAGGGCGCCTCGATGATCTGCCCGTCGACGCGGACCCAGCCACCTTCGATGTATAGCTCGGCTTCGCGCCGCGAACAGCCGAGTTGGTCGGCAAGGCGCTTGGACAGGCGGATGGCATCGGTCATGACGGGACTCGGGAGGAAAAGGGTGCTGGCGAGCGGGGCTCGCCAGATATTCACAACGGGGAGGGCTTACTGCTTGCGGCTGATGGTGATCTGACGCGACGGCGTCTGGCTCTGGCCGCTGACACCAGTGGGGATCTGCTGGATCTCACCGCCAGCCTTCAGGTACGCGGCCATCTGGGCTGCGAGCGATTCGCTGGTTTCGACGGCGGGTTCGGACTTGCGGTTGGCCGCTGAAGCTTTGGACGCCATGGTTTCGGTCTCTGTCTGTGAAAACGAACCGGCCATTATACAGATCTGATCAAAATTTGTTCGCCTATCGTCTGTGCGGTCATTTTTTGAAGCGTATCGGCACGCGCAGGCGCCCGGGTTTTGCGCTTGACTGAACGCGGGGCGGCCCCGGCCCCGGTCATCTATCGAAGCGTCGGAGGACAGCTGATGTTGCGTCATGCCTTGCGCGCCGCGCTCTGCGGCCTGGCCCTGGTGGCCTTGCCCGGGCTTGCGGCCGAGCGTTACCCCAGTGAACAGGGCACGGTACTGGTCCGTGAAATCGCCAGCGGTCTGGAACACCCCTGGGCGCTGGCCTTCCTACCGGACGGGCAGCACCTGCTGGTCAGCGAGCGGCCCGGGCGGCTGCGCCGGGTTTCGCTGGACGGCCAGATCAGCGAGCCGATCGCTGGGGTGCCGGACGTCTTCGCCCAGGGGCAGGGCGGCCTGCTCGATGTGCGGTTGTCGCCTGACTTCGAAAGCGATCGCCTGGTCTATCTCAGTTATGCCGAGCAGGGCCGCGACGGCTTGGCCGGCACCGCGGTCGGTCGCGGCCGCCTGGACGCCCAAGGCCGCCGCCTGGAGCAGTTCGAGGTGATCTTCCGCCAGCAGCCCAAGCTCTCCAACGGCGTGCATTTCGGTTCGCGGCTGGTATTCGATGGGCAGGGGCATCTGTTCATCGCCCTGGGCGAGAACAACCAGCGGCCGACGGCACAGGCGCTGGACAAGCTGCAGGGCAAGCTGGTGCGGCTGTACCCCGACGGTCGCGTGCCGGAGGACAACCCTTTCGTCGAGCGCAAGGGCGCGCGGCCGGAGATCTGGTCCTATGGCCACCGCAACCAGCAGGGCGCGGCGCTCAACCCCTGGACCGGGCAGCTCTGGACGCACGAACACGGCCCGCGCGGCGGCGACGAGATCAATATCCCGCAAGCCGGTGCCAACTATGGCTGGCCGCTGGCCACGCATGGCATCAACTACAGCCTGTTGCCGATTCCCGAAGCGGAGGGCAAGCACGTCGAGGGCACCGTCGCGCCCCACTATGTGTGGGCGAAATCCCCGGCCATCAGCGGCATGGCCTTCTACGACGCCGAACGTTTCCCGGCCTGGCAGCACAACCTGTTCATCGGGGCGTTGGTTGGCCAGGCGCTGATCCGGCTGCAGCTCGACGGCGATCGCATCGTCCATGAGGAGCGCTTGCTGGCGTCGATGGGCGAGCGCATTCGCGACGTCCGTCTCGGGCCGGATGGCTATCTGTACCTGCTGACCGACGACAGCGACGGGCGGGTGCTGCAGGTGGGGCTGGAGCCGAAGTGAATTTTCGACTGTTCAGGGAGCGATTGCGCCGCTCGTCGGTCCACTGACCAGTGGTCGTCGTGGCGGCGGCCGATTGCGCAATCCACTGGAAAGGAGGCAGCGGTGGCCGTCGTCATCAGTGGTGTGTTCGGCATTCTTCTCGGGCTGGTGCTCGTCGCCGGCGGTATACGGGTGTTGGATCTCGGTGGTACCTGGTATTTCGCCGCCGTCGGGGCGGGGTTCCTGCTGGTGGGCATCCTGCTGCTCAAGCGTCGACGCACCGCGCTCTGGCTGTATGCGCTGTTGATGCTCGCGGCGCTCGGTTGGGCGCTTTACGAGGTCGGCCTGGACTGGTGGCAGCTGGCGCCGCGCGGCAGCCTCATCGCACCGTTCGGCCTTTGGCTGCTGATGCCCTGGGTCGTGCAGCGCCTGAGCTGGCAGCACTTCGGTTGGCGTGCCTGGGGTGGCGCGGCGCTGCCGCTGCTGCTGGCGGTCGTGCTCTGGGGCGTGACCGCGGTCCTGGCAATCGGGCGCGACGCGAACGACCTCAAGGGCATGCTGCCGCCGCCGCTGGCCGAGGCGCCGGCAAACGGGCAGGGCGAGGTGCCCGACGGGGATTGGCAAGCCTATGGTCGCACCCAGCTGGGCCAGCGCTATTCGCCGTTGGCGCAGATCACGCCGCAGAACGTCGAACGGCTCGAGCCGGTCTGGCACTACCACACCGGTGATCTGCGCCGGCCCACCGACCCCGACGAGACCACCTACGAAGTCACGCCGCTGAAGGTCGACGACGCGCTCTACCTCTGCACGCCGCACAACCTCGTCATCGCGCTCGACGCCGAAACCGGCCAGGAGCGCTGGCGCTTCGATCCGCAGGTGCCCGACTCGAGCAATCGCCAGCATCTGACCTGCCGTGGCCTGTCCTATCACGTCGAGCGCCAGGCGCCGCCCGGGCAGCAATGTCGCCAGCGGCTGTTCATGCCGACCGCCGATGCGCGCCTGCTGGCGCTGGACGCCAAGACCGGCCAGCTGTGCTCCGGGTTCGGGGAGAACGGTCAGGTGAACCTCTGGGCCAACATGCCCAACGTCAAGGAAGGCTTCTATTACTCCACCTCGCCGCCGGTCGTCGCGCGTGGGCTGGTCATCGTCGGCGGGGCGGTGAACGACAACGTGCGCACCGACGAACCGTCCGGCGTGATCCGCGCCTACGACGTGCGCAGCGGCGAGCTGCGCTGGAACTTCGACCCCGGCAACCCGGAGCGAACCGAGCCCATCGCGCCAGGCCAGACCTACAGCCAGAGCACGCCGAACAGCTGGAGCATTTCCAGCGCGGACGAAGCGCTGGGGTTGATCTACGTGCCTTTCGGCAATCAGGTGCCCGACCAGTGGGGCGGTCGGCGCAGCGAGAACAGCGAGCGCTTCTCGTCCTCGGTGGTCGCGCTCGAGATCGAGACCGGGCGCCTGCGCTGGGTGTTCCAGACGGTGCATCACGACCTCTGGGACATGGACGTACCGGCGCAGCCGAGCCTGGTCGACATCCAGACCGAGGCCGGGCCGGTGCCGGCGCTGGTGGCCCCGACCAAACAGGGTGACATTTACGTGCTGGATCGTCGCACCGGCGAGCCGATCCTGCCGGTACGCGAGCAGCCGGCGCCGCAGGGCGCGGCCGAGGGCGACTGGACGGCACCGACGCAGCCGGTGTCGGCGTTGTCCTACCAGCCGCCGAAGCTGACCGGAGAGGACCTCTGGGGCGTCACGCTGATCGACCAGATGCTCTGCCATATCCAGTTCCATTCGCTGCGCTATGAAGGCCGCTATACGCCGCCTTCGACCCAGGGCTCGCTGGTCTATCCGGGCAATTTCGGCGTGTTCAACTGGGGCGGGGTGGCTGTGGACCCGGTCCGGCAGCTGGTCTTCAGTGCGCCCGCCTACCTGGCCTTCACCTCGACGCTGGTGCCGCGCGAGGACGACAGCAGCACGCTGGTGTCCGACAAGCCGCCCTATCTGAATGAGAACTTCGGCGCGCCCTACGCCGTTGAGCTCAAGCCGTTCGTCTCACCGATCGGGCTGCCCTGCAGCGCACCGCCGTGGGGTTATGTCGCCGGCGCGGACCTGCGCACCGGCAAGACCCACTGGCTGCGCAGGAACGGCACCGTACGCGACCGCGCGCCGCTGCCGTTGCCGTTCAAGATGGGCATGCCGAGTCTCGGCGGGCCGATGCTCACCGCGGGCGGCGTCGCTTTTCTCAGCGGCACGCTGGACTACTACCTGCGCGCCTACGACAGCACCACTGGGCGCGAGCTGTGGAAGGCCCGCCTGCCGGCCGGCGGGCAGGCGACACCGATGACCTACCGCAGCCCCTCGGGGCGGCAGATGGTCGTGGTGGTCGCCGGTGGCCATGGCTCGCTGGGGACCGAGGCCGGGGATTCGGTGATCGCCTACGCACTGCCGCGCTGACCGCGCGGCGCTGCTAGAATCGCCGCCTTTGTACAGACAGGGCAGGACCATGGCCGCTATCGGGCGCTACAACAGCATGCAGGTCGTCAAGCACACCGGCTTTGGCCTTTATCTCGACGGTGGCGCCGACGGCGAGATCCTGCTGCCCAAGCGCTACATCCCTAAGGATGTGCCAAGCGAGGTGGGCGACTGGTTGAACGTTTTCGTCTACCTGGACAGCGAAGACAAGCTGATCGCCACGACCGACAAGCCAAAGGCGCAGGTCGGCGAGTTCGCCAGCCTCAAGGTGGTGGAGATCAACCGTATCGGACTGTTTCTCGACTGGGGCCTGCCCAAGGACCTCTTGTTGCCGCATTCCGAAGAGAAGCGCCCGCTGCAGGTCGGCGATTACTGCGTGGTGTTTCTCTACGTGGACCCGCGTACCCGGCGCATCACCGCCACGGCCCGGCTCGACCGCCACCTGGACAAGACGCCGGCGCGCTATCGGGTCGGCGACCCGGTCGACCTCCTGGTCGTCGAGCAGACCGACCTCGGCTTCAAGGCGATCATCGAGGGTCGGCACTGGGGGCTGATCCACAAGAACGAAGTCTTCAAGTTTCTTCGCCCGGGCCTGCGCGAGCGCGGCTACATCCGCGAGCTGCGCGCAGACGGCAAGATCAGCCTGAGCCTGCAGCCGCTCGGCAACGAGGCGGCCGATGCGCTGCAGGCGCTCATTCTGCAGAAGCTGGAAGAGCAGGGCGGGGTGCTGCCGCTGAGCGACAAGAGCCCGGCCGAGGCCATTGCACGGGCCTTTGGCGTAAGCAAGGGCAACTTCAAGAAGGCCATCGGCGGGCTCTACAAGCAGGGCCGCATCGTCATCCATGCCGACCGCATCGAGCAGGCCTGAACTCAGAGATCCAGCCGGCCCTGGCGCTCGGCGCGCGCCTCGCGCCCCAGCGGCTCACCCTTGCCCGGCTCATAGGTGATCCTGCCCTCCGCCAGGCGGGCGGGCGCGGTGTAGGGGTGCGGTTCGGCCGGCCCCTCGTTCTGGATGTGTAGGACCTCCACGCCACGCGCCTTCAGCACATCCGAAACCAGCGAGCGGTGACAGCGCCACCACAGCACCTCGGCGCACATCATCGCGGTGGGCCGGCGATCGGCCAGTTCCAGCAAGCGCCGCAGGCCCAGGGCGAATTCCTCGCTGGCGAGGTGATCGGCGTAACCGCGAAACGACGTGTTGCGCCAGGCGCCGTTGGGCGAATCCGCTAGCGGCCGACGTCGTCCGCCCAGTTCGCCGATCCACAGATAGTCGATCCCGGACGCGGCCAGGCTCTCGCGTAGCGCCTGCTCGCCGAACTGTGGCAGCCGGCGCGAGCCCGGGAAACGGCGTACATCGGCGATCGCTTCGATGCCATGGGCCTGCAGCAACTCGATGAACGCTTCGATCGAGCGCGTCGAGTGGCCGACCGTCCAGACGCATCGCACTGGCCCGGCGGTCATTCGAGCTTCCTGAGTGCGCCTTCCTTGTGCATCGCGATGTGCTCGGTCTTGTCGCTGCGAATCTCGTATTGCGGCTCTTGCGGGCTGGCACGACGCGTATGGCCTTTGTACTCGGTATCGCGGGTATGGACCTTGATGATCACGCCGCTGACGTGCCCGGCTTCGGAGTTCCATCCGACGTGATCGCCCACTTTGTACTTGGTCATTGGTTGGCCTCTTGAAGAGAGAACACAACGGTTGACCCGTTCGATGCACCGGGGGTTCTGCTGTCTTTTTGCTATTAGCCTGAACCCTGTACCACTCGTCGGAAGTTGCTTGTAAACAAGCGAAACGGCAAATAACGGATATTCAAAAAACTGACGCCTGAAACATGCAAGAAAGCGCTCTGTACGGCGCGCTTGCAACGCCAACTAATACTGGCTAAAAGCCGCATAGTGATAGCATTGCGATATCCTTTCGGGAATTTGACGGCTTTTCGACGCCAATTCGACGCCAAATAAATTTTGTCTGACGCCAGAAACCTATTATAAAGCCGCCACGCAACGGGAATTACCGAGTTGTTCAGGTGAACAGCGGAGCTTCTCGGTGCTGCGGATCGTTCAGTTGTGTGCAAGTGGTTCCTCGTCGAGCAAGCACTTTTCCCCACGGCTCAATGACCTCCCGACAACTTTTTTAAAGGCAGCCGACGGCGCCTTTAGTCGTATTAAGTTCGGAGAGACACATGTCTATCAATGTCTTCGCTGGCGCTCGCAAGGCCCTGGCTGCTTCCATCACCATCGCCGTACTGGGCTCCTTCGGCGTCGTCGCCCCGGTCCAGGCAGCTACCACCACCCTGACGGCATCGCAGACCGCTGCTACCGCCAAGATCAATGCCTTCACCAATACCGACTGGCTCAACGGCGTGTTTCGTCGTGCGCCGGCCGTCTCGATTCCCAATACCGCGAGCAACAAGACGGCCTTCGGTATCGGCGCCTCGGTTCGTCTGGCCGACGGCCAGGTCCGCAAGGTGACCAAGGTGTACGAAGTTGGCAGCAACCTCAGCGTCTTCTTCGATGGCGCCTTGCTCGATGGTGGCAAGGTGGGCGCACCGAACAGCGTGAGCGCCGGCAGCACGGGCACCTCGACGCCGAGCACTTCGACAGGCAGCACGGGCACCGTCGGTGTTGTGCAGAGCGCCGCGATCAATGGCTTCACCAACACCGACTGGCTGAACGGCGTGTTCCGCCAGAAGCCGGGCTTCTCGATTGCCGCTACCGAAGCCAACAAGGCCGCGTTCAAGGTTGGCGCATCGGTCAAGCTGGCTGATGGCCAGGTCCGCAAGATCACCGTCGCTCAGGTCGTCGGGAGCAACATGAGCGTGTTCGTCGACGGCGCGGCGGTAGACGGCAGCGTAGTTGGCGCGCCGAAGAGCCTCAGCGTGCTCGGCACCACCACCAGCGCCGATGCGAGTCCGGCCCCCATTGCTCCGGCGCCCGCTCCGGCACCGAGCACCCAGACGAGCACCGCGCTGAACAGCTTCACCAATACCGATTGGCTGAACGGCATCTACCGCAAGGCGGCCGGGTTCTCGATCAGCGCGAGCGCAGCCAACCAGGCCGCCTTCAAGGTTGGTGCCTCGGTCAAGCTGGCGGACGGCCAGGTCCGCAAGATCACCCGCGCCCAGGTGGTTGGCAGCAACATGGCCATCTTCGTCGATGGCGCGCTGCTCAACGGCTCGACCGTCGGCTATCCGAAGACCATCAGCGTGATCAGTGCGACCACCACGACGCCTTCGGTGAGCGAGCCCAGTGCTCCGGTGGTCAGCCAGCCGGCACCGGCGCCGGTACCGACTCAGCCGGGCAACGGCACGCCGATCAAACTCGTCGGCGTGAACCTGTCCGGTGCCGGTTTCGGCCCGTCGGTGGTTCCCGGTACGCACGGCACCAACTACATCTACCCGGCCGAGTCGTACTACAAGAAGTACGCCGATAACGGCATGAACCTGGTGCGCCTGCCGTTCCTCTGGGAGCGTATCCAGCCGCGCCTGAACACCGAGCTGAACGCCACCGAGCTGGCGCGCCTGATCCAGTCGCTCGACTTCGCACAGAAGCATGGCGTGAAGGTCATCCTCGACCTGCACAACTACTATCGCTACTTCGGCAAGCTAATCGGTTCGCCGGAAGTGCCGATCAGCGCCTTCGCCAACGTCTGGCAGCGCCTGGCACAGAAGGTCCTGAACCATCCGGCGGTCTATGGCTACGGTCTGATGAACGAGCCGTACTCGACCAACGGCCTGTGGCCGCAGGCGGCCCTGGCAGCGGCCAAGGCCGTGCGCCAGGTGGACGGCAGCCGCTGGATCTTCGTTGCCGGCGACCGCTGGTCGAGTGCCTGGCACTGGCCGCACTACAACGCCAAGCTGATCGCCGATCCGTGGATGCGCGATCCGAAGAACAACCTGGTGTACGAAGCGCACATGTACATCGACAAGGACTTCTCGGGTAACTACTTCGACAAGAGCGAGACCTACGCCCCGAACATCGGTATCGAGCGCGTCAAGCCCTTCGTCGAATGGCTGAAGACCAACAAGCTGCGCGGCTATATCGGCGAACACGGCATTCCGGATTACTCCAGCTCGGCCCTCGTGGCGATGGACAACCTGCTGGGCTACCTGCGCCAGAACTGTGTGCCGATGACCTACTGGGCCGGTGGCCCGTGGTGGGGTGAGTACGCCCTGTCGCTGGACGTGGCGAGCAACAAGTACCGGCCGCAGTTGCCGATCCTGAAAAAGCATGCCACGGCGACCAGCTGCACCACGATCGGGCCGCTGATGTAAGAAGCATCACGTGCCGAAGTCGTAACTAATGAAGAAACGGGCCTCTATGGCCCGTTTCTTTTTTTGTTTGTTTTTCTTCGCAAGCTGAGGCATTTGGCTCGTCCGCAATAGTTCGAAGTCAGGCAATTACCGTTTCGCTTGAAGTTGCCTGCTTAGTGTTCTTCCTGTCTTGCTAGAAGAGCATGGAGGCCTTGCGCGCACTGGCTTTGCGCCATCCATGACAAGGCGGCTGCTCAAGTTTCGCGGTGCCGTACCGTTCGCCGAACCGATGGAACTCGAATATGACCACCCGGTCCCCTTTTATGTGCGCACCGAAGTTGATCGGTTAGCGATTAAGTTCGCTTGGCCGTCTTTCAACGGACCGTGGGCTTCCGGCCAACCAGTCAAGAAAGGTGGATCAAATGACGACACCCGATGAAGAAATCACAGGTTACGGCGGCATAGCCAGTACCGGTTCCACGACGACTTCAACCGAACAGTCGGCCGGCACGGGCGGTACAACGCTGCAGGGTTCGGCGAAGGGCGACCGGCACGCTGGCTCGCCAGTCGGCGAGGATCTCAAGGGCAAGGCGCGGCAAGCCGCCGAGCAGGTTCAGCAGCAGGGCAAGGCGCACCTGGACAGCTACCGCGGCACCGCCGCAGACGAGCTGGAAAAGGTCGCGCAGAGCGCCAAGGCTGCTGCGGAGGAACTCGAGAATCAGGATCGCGCGGGGCTGTCGCGCTACGTCTCGGATATGGCGCAAGGCATGGTTCGCTTCGCCGACGATCTTCGCGGGCGCAATGTCGATGAACTCGTCGGCGATCTCAACCGCATGGCCCGCAACAACCCGGGCCTGTTCATCGCCGGCAGCATCGCGCTGGGCTTTGGCCTGACGCGCTTTGCCAAGGCCTCAGGGCGCCGCGCCGAGCAGGACTACGACCGGCCCGGGCAGCACGATGAGCGCTACTCCGGCGCTTACGGTGACAGCAGCCATCTGCCCAGCCAGCGTGAACTAGACCAGCACGTCGCAAGCGGCGAGCCCAACGGCAACGTGGGGAGTGTCGGCAACGTCAGTGGCACGACCTCGGCCAGTACCACCACCCGCACCTCGCTCGGCGCCAATGGCAAAAGCACAGACGGAGGGCTGAACCCATGAACGAGCAACGCAAATTCGAGACGCATTACGAGCCGGCACATGCCGACACCGATCATTCGGTAGGCGGGCTGCTGCGTCAGCTGACGCGCGAAGTACCGGCACTGTTCACCAAGGAGCTGGCGCTGGCCAAGGCCGAGCTCGGCGAGTCGTTGCGCGCGACCAAGGCAGGCATGGCCAGCGTTGCCACGGGCGGCGCGGTATTGCTCGCGGGTTTCATCGTCCTGCTGTTCGCCGGGGTCTACGGCCTGGCGACGATGATGCCGGCCTGGCTCGCCGCACTCATTGTCGGCGGCATCGTGGTGATCATCGGGCTGGTGATGGTGTCGGCGGGCAAGAAGAAGTTCGAGGCTTCCTCGTTCAAGCCTGATCGCACCCTGCACTCGATCAACAAGGACAAAGAAGCCGTAAGGGGGCACGCACATGAGCACGCATAATCAGATCGACGCCGAAGCGCGCAAGGACCCGGAAACCCTGGAGCGCGAGATCGACCAGCAGCGCGCCGAGATTGGCAACATCGTCGAGGAGCTGGAGAGCAAGTTCTCGCCGGGTCAGCTCATCGATACCGCCCTGGGTTATGCCAAGGGCAATGGCGGCGAGTTCCTGCACAATCTGGGCGATACGCTCAAGGCCAACCCCGTCCCGACGGTGTTGACCTCCATCGGTCTGGTCTGGCTCATGGCCGGCCAGAACCGACGCCCGGACTACGGCACCGGCGACAGCGCCAGCGGCCCCTCGGTCGGCGATCGGCTGTCGGCCAAGACCGATGGGCTGAAGAGCCGGGGTGCAGAGATGCGCAACCGTGCCGGGCAGATGCGCCAGGACCTCTCGTCATCATTGGGCAGCGCCCGTGCGCGCGTGAGCGAAACCGGCCGCAACGCCAGCGACAGCCTCAAGCACACCGCTGGCCGTGCGCGTGGCGGCTTCAATCAGTTACTCAACGAGCAACCGCTGGCGTTGGGCGCAATGGGCATTGCCCTGGGCGCGCTGTTGGCCGCCGCGGTCCCGCCGACCCGCCGTGAAGACGAGTTGATCGGCAGCCGAAGCGACCAGATGACCGATCGTCTCAAGCGCAAGGCCGAGGAGGGCTATCAGCAGGCCAGCGCAAAGGGCGAGGAGGCGATGCACCATCTCAAAGAGGAGAGCGCTCATTCGGAGCGCCCGTCGGCCTCAGGGCCCCATTGAGCCTGGCGTTTTTTCAGGGAAATGCGCGGCCGGGCTTGAGTCCGGCCGCGTAACCCCGGATAATCCGCGCCCGGCGCCGGTGTAGCTCAGTCGGTAGAGCAGCGCATTCGTAATGCGAAGGTCGCAGGTTCGACTCCTGTCTCCGGCACCAGTGTTTCAAAAGGCTCGCAGCGATGCGGGCCTTTTTTGTTTCTCGAGCTCTGAGACGGGCAGCTCCGTGTAAGGCACTGCTGGCGGTGCCGATATGAAGTGCCAGCAGTAGTCTTCAAGGCGAAGATAATTGTCTTGTTTGTTTGGTATGCGCCAAGTAGTTTCGCTATATATTAGCCAGTGGTCTTGGTCTGCGGTTTTTATTGCTGTGGCGGCAAGTTGGTGGCGGTCTCGTTAGTTGTTGTTCATGTGCCGCTCTGCTTTTCGATTATAAAAATAAAAAACGGGAGCCGAAGCTCCCGTTTTTATTTGCCTTAAGGCTGCTTAGCTGCGGCCACCGCCGTGGCTGTTTTCGCCACCCTTGCGGCCGGCTTCGGAGGCTTTTTCGCGGTCGTTTGCGAAGTTGCCGCCACTGTTCTGGCCGCCCTTGCGCCCAGCTTCGGACGCGCGTTCCGGGTCGTTGGCGAAATTGCCACCGCTCTGCTTACCGCCCTCGCTGCCTATCTCTTGATAGAACTCCTTGCCGTGGCTCTCCGAGGTCGCTTCGCCGCCTTTCTTACCAATGTCCTGGTAAAACTCTTTGCCATGGGTTTGGGAGGTAGCGTCACCACCTTTCTTGCCCGCTTCGTTTACGCTCATATTGCCTTTATCAGCCATCGGGTGGTCTCCTGTGCTGTTTCGTACAATAGGCGATCGATTTGCTCGGCAGAACAAACTCGCCCCTCGTGATATACGAAAAATGCCTGCAGCGAGAGTTCAGCGAAGTTAGCTAATGAGCGATGAGTGGAAGAAATAGAATCAAGCCGCCAGTATTACCTAGTTGCCGCTTGCTTACTTCGCTTTTGAGCGTTTGACGTCTGGCCTGTGGCAAGCAGTTCGGTGGGCTGGCGAACTCTTCGCTCGCCCAGCCGTCGGAAACTTCGATAGGTTTCGGGGGTGAGGTATGCCAATTTTCGACACGCGTGGCATCGGCGCCACGACGTTACTGAAGAAGACGTTCAAGGAATTCAGCAGCGATGACATGTCGACCTATGCGTCGGCACTGGCCTACCGCGCACTGTTTTCGCTGTTTCCCTTTCTGCTGTTTCTCCTGGCGCTGCTTGGCTTCTTGAACCTGTCGGATTTCTTCGACTGGATTCGCCAGCAGGCGGCCTTGGCGTTGCCACCGATGGCAATGGAGCAGGTCAACCCGGTGATCGACCAGTTGCAGCGGCAGCAGGGCGGCTTGTTGTCGTTCGGTATTCTGGCCGCGCTGTGGACGGCATCGGTTGGGTTCCGTTCGTTGATGAATGCGATGAACAGGGCCTACGACGTGCGCGAGGGGCGGCCGACCTGGAAGCTCATGCTGCTGTCGGTGCTCTATACCGTCGGCAGCGCAGTGCTGCTGCTGGCCTGCGCGATGCTGATGGTGCTCGGGCCGCAGGTGATGGGATGGCTGGCTGACCTGGTCGGCCTGCGCGACGTGGTGGTGGTGCTCTGGGCCTGGCTACGCTGGCCGGTGGTGATTTTTCTGATGATGCTGCTGGTCGCGGTGCTGTACTACGTCACGCCGGACGTGGAGCAGAAGTTTCGCTTCATCACGCCCGGCTCGGTGCTCGCAGTAGTGGTCTGGGTCGCCGCATCGCTTGCCTTCGGCATTTACGTGCAGAACTTCGCCGACTACAACGCCACCTACGGCAGCATCGGCGCCATCATCGTGCTGCTGCTGTTTTTCTATATCTCCGCCGCCGTGCTGCTGCTGGGCGCTGAGCTGAATGCGGTGATCGAGCACCATTCGGTGGACGGCAAGGACAAGGGCGACAAGGAGATCGAGCCCTGAGCCACGATGCGCTTGCAAATGAAACATTCGTAAGACCGGAACAGTCCTAAGCTCATTACAAAGTGCTTCAGACAAGGCGAGGGACGCTGGGCGGTCGAAGCGACCAGTCGTTGCCCAGGGAAGGGCGTGAAGCGAAGACGGACGGAGACAGTCACCTTGCATATCGCTGATATGACCATGTTCTATGCGCCGGCCAGCGGCGGCGTGCGCACCTATCTCGAGGCCAAGCATCGTCGGTTGCAGCTCTATTCGGGCGTTCGCCACAGCATTCTCGTACCCGGCGGCGCCTATCGGCATAGCGGCGGCATCTATGAAGTGCCCGCGCCGCCCTTGCCATTCGGCAAGGGCTACCGCTTTCCGGTCCGCCGCGCGCCCTGGTGCAATCTGCTGCGCTCGCTGCATCCGGACCTGATCGAGGTCGGCGATCCCTACATGACCGCCTGGGCTGCGCTGGAGGCCGGGCGACGCCTGGACGTTCCGGTGATCGGCTTCTATCACTCGGACCTGCCGCTACTGGTGAGCAATCGCATCGGCAACTGGCTGGGCACCAACCTCAATGGCTATGTGACGCGTCTTTATGGCAGCTTCGATCGGGTCCTGGCCCCGAGCCAGGTGATGGCCGAAAAGCTGCTCGCGCTCGGCGTCGACAATGTGTTCGTGCAGCCGCTGGGCGTGGACCTGGAAACCTTTCGCCCGCAGCGGCGAGATCCGCAGCTGCGCCGTGAGCTCGGCCTGCCCGAGGACACCCGGTTGATGATCTTCGCCGGCCGTGGCTCGCGCGAAAAGAACCTGCCGATTCTGCTGGAGACGGCACGTCAGCTCGGCAAGCCCTATCACCTGTTGCTGGTGGGCTCGAGCATGCCGCACCGGGTACCGGACAACGTCACGGTGATCGATCGCTTCTGTCCCGCTGCGGAGGTGGCGCGCCTGATGGCCAGCAGCGATGTGCTGCTGCACGCGGGCAACCAGGAAACCTTCGGGTTGGTGGTGCTGGAGGCCATGGCCAGCGGCATCCCCGTCGTCGCGGCGCGTGCCGGCGCGTTGCCGGAACTCGTGCCGTTTCACGCCGGGCGCCTGTGCCGGCCGCTGGATGCCCGGGCCATGGCGCAGGCGGTGCAGGAGCTGTTCGAGGATCGCCCGACATTGCTTGGCGCCCAGGCGCGTCAGCATGTCGAGCTGCATCATGCCTGGGATGCCGTGGTGGCTGGGCTGCTTGCCCATTACCACGCGGTGCTGGGCACGGTCGAGCTGCCGGTGGCCGTCCATGGCTGAGCGCGCCGTGATGATGGTGTTGCACGACGTGGCACCTGAAACCTGGCCCGACTACCGTGGCTTCGTCGAAAGGGTCGATGCCCTGGGCAATGTGCCGATGACCTGGCTGGTGGTGCCGGATTTCCACGGTCGCAACGCGCTCGAACGTCACCCGCAGTTCTGCGCGATGCTCGAAGGGCGCCTGGCCCGGGGCGATGAACTGGTGCTGCACGGCTGCTATCACGCCGATGACGGGCCAGCGCCGCGAACGCCACGGGAGTGGTTCATGCGCCGGGTCTACACCCACGAAGGCGAGTTCTATGCACTCGACAGCGGCGAGGCGCGCCGTCGGCTGGCGCATGGCATCGGCTTGTTCGAGCGCCACGGGTGGCCGCTGCACGGGTTTGTCGCGCCGGCCTGGCTGATGAGCGAGGGTACCCGTGCTGCGCTGCGCGAGACCGGACTCAGCTATACCAGCGATCCGCAGCATTTCTACCAACTGCCCGACTTCACGCCGATTCGCGCGCCGGGTCTGGTCTGGAGCGCGCGCAGCAGCTGGCGTCGCGGCGTCTCCTGGGCCGTGTCGGAACGCCAGCTACAGGCCAGTCGGGCGGCGCCGCTGATACGGCTGGGGTTGCATCCGGTCGACATGCGCCACGCGTTTTCCCGGGACTATTGGCTGAAGGTGCTGGAGCGGCTGCTGCGCGAGGGCCGTGAGCCAATGACCAAGATCGACTGGCTGCGGCGACATCGGCCGGCGAGCGCCGCTGCATGAGCCGCGGCTGGTGGCTGCTTGGCGGCGCGCTTGTGGGCGCGGCGTTGATTCCTCTGCTGCTCGGCGGCACCGGCCTGTTCGAGCGATTGCTCCAGTTTTCCCCGCAACTGCTGTTCATGATGCTGGGTATGGTGTTGCTCGGTTGGTACCTCAATGCCTTTCGCCTGCGTCTGCTCGTCGGTCGGCGGCTGCTTGGCCAACGGCGCGCCTTCGGCATCGTGATGGCCACCGAGTTCGCGATTTGCGCTACGCCCGGTGGTGCCGGCGGGCCGATCACCCTGATGGCGCTGCTCATGCGCCAGGGCGTGACGCCTGCGAAGGGGACCGCGACCTATGCCGTGGAGCAGCTCAGCGATCTCCTGTTCTTCGCCTGTGCGCTGGTCGGTGTGCTGATCTATGCGATGACGCACGCGCTCAATGCGCAGATGGCCAGCCTGCTGGGCGTGAGTGCAGCTCTGCTGCTCGGTGTCATCGTATTGCTCGGACTGCTGGGGCGCTTCCATCGTCAGGTGTTTCGGATCAACGGCTGGATCGTGCGGCGCTTCGGCATGCAGGCGCAGCGCAGGCGTCACTGGGCGCGCAAGGTGTTGCGCTTTCGCAATGCGCTGCTGGAGTGCTTCAGCCTGCCGCGCCGCGTCCTGCTGGGGGTGTTCGGGCTCACCACGTTGCACTGGCTTCTGCGTTTCAGCGTGCTCTATCTGACACTGCACGGCCTGGGCAGCGATCTGGCGTGGGCCTGGACCTTTCTGGTGCAGATGCTCGCCTTGACCGCCGGCCAGCTGAGCCTGCTGCCCGGCGGGGCCGGCAGCGCCGAACTGGCTTCGGCGGCGTTGCTGACACCGTTGGTGGGCAAGTCCACCTCGGCCGCTGCGATCCTGATCTGGCGCTTCGTCACCTATTACTTCTACCTGATCGCCGGGGCGCCGGTGTTCCTGCACCTGGCCGGTCGTCCGCTGTTCAACCGTCTGGTGCGTGCGCGCCAGTGCCAGGGCTGAACCATCGGCCGGAACGGGGAGTCCACTGGTTACATGGACCAATGGAGGAACGACGCATGAGCAGTACTGAAGACAAAATGAAAGGCAACGCCAACGAAGCCATGGGCAAGATCAAGCAGGGCGTTGGCGGCGCGATGGGCAACGAACGTCTGCGCCGCGAAGGCGAGAATCAGGAGATCAAGGGCGACGCCCAGCAGGTCAAGGGCGATGCCAAGGATACGATCAAGAAGGGCGTCGACCGGGCCTGACCGGCGCGCAGAAAAAAGCCCGCATCGCGCGGGCTTTTTTTCGGCTGGAGATCAGCGCTCCAGGTACTGCAGCTTGTCCTTCACACCGTCCCACTCTTCGGCGTCGGCCAGCGCATCCTTCTTCTCGGTGATGTTCGGCCAGACTTCCGCGAGGTCCGCGTTCAGCTCGATGAATTCCTGCTGGTCCTCCGGCACCTCGTCTTCCGAGAAGATCGCCTGGGCAGGGCACTCCGGCTCGCAGAGTGCGCAGTCGATGCACTCGTCCGGGTGAATGACCAGAAAGTTCGGGCCTTCGTAGAAGCAGTCCACCGGACAGACTTCCACGCAATCGGTGTATTTGCATTTGATACAGTTGTCGGTGACGACGAAGGTCATGTCGTATCTCTCTCCTCAGGCGACGGCTGGGCTGGTCTATGCCAGGCTCCCGCTCGAAACAGGGACCGCCGCGGCTCAGGCAACCGGGCAAGCTCCGAAACAAAAGCGCGCGGGATTCTAGCAGCTCCCGCGCGGCGCAGTTATATCCGAGTCTTCCACGTATATAACAAATCGAGGGCCTGACGCGGGCTGATGGCGTCCGGGTCGAGCCGCCCGAGCTCGTCGATCACGGGGTGTGGCAGGGCCGCGAACAGATCGGCCTGTTGAGGTGCGACCGATTGTCCCGGCCCGCCCTGGGGAGCGTCATGCGGCAGGCTGGTGATCTCCAGGCGCGCCAGGTGCTCGCGTGCGCGGGCGATCACCGGCCCCGGAACGCCGGCTAGCTGTGCCACCGCCAGGCCGTAGCTCTGGCTCGCGGGGCCGGGCAGCACGTGATGCAGGAACACGATGCGCTCGTTGTGCTCGGTGGCAGACAGGTGAACGTTCGCCACCACCGGCTGGCTTTCCGGCAGTACGGTCAGCTCGAAGTAGTGCGTGGCAAACAGGGTGAAGGCGCGGAGTCCGGCCAGGTGTTCGGCCGCCGCCCAGGCCAGCGAGAGGCCATCGAAGGTGCTGGTGCCGCGGCCGACCTCGTCCATCAGCACCAGGCTGCAGTCGGTGGCGTTGTGCAGGATGTTCGCCGTTTCGCTCATCTCGACCATGAAGGTCGAGCGCCCTCCGGCCAGATCGTCGGACGAACCGATGCGCGTGAAAATGCGATCGACCAGCGACAGCTCGCAGGCGGCTGCCGGAACGAAGCTGCCGATCTGTGCGAGCAGTACGATCAGCGCGGTCTGCCGCATATATGTGGATTTACCGCCCATATTCGGACCGGTGATGACGAGCATGCGCCGGCCATCGTCGAGCGCCAGGTCGTTGGCCACGAAGGGGGTTTCCAGCACCTGCTCGACCACCGGGTGGCGGCCCTGATCGATTTTCAGGCACGGTTCTTCGACGAAGCGCGGCCGATTCAGATCCAGCGTCAGCGCCCGCTCGGCCAGGTTGCTCAACACATCCAGTTCGGCCAGTGCGGCGGCGCTTTCCTGCAGCGGCGCAAGGACTTCGATCAGCTGTTCCAGCAGCGCTTCGTACAGGGCCTTTTCCCGCGCCAGCGCCCGGCTCTTGGCGGACAGGGCCTTGTCTTCGAACTCCTTGAGTTCCGGGGTGATGAATCGCTCGGCGCCCTTGAGCGTCTGTCGACGGATATAGTCGGCCGGCGCCGATTCGGCCTGCTTGCTGGGCAGCTCGATAAAGTACCCGTGCACGCGGTTGTAGCCCACCTTCAGGTTGGCCAGGCCGGTACGCTCGCGCTCGCGTACTTCGAGGTCCATCAGGTATTGCCCGGCGTTCTCGCTGATCGACAACAGCTCATCCAGCTCGGCGTCGTAGCCGGTCTTCAGCACGCCGCCGTCACGAATGACCGCCGGCGGGTTGTCGACGATTGCGCGGGCCAGGAGATCCGCCAGTTCCGGGTAGGTGCGGATGCTCGCGGCCAACGCGCTGAGATGCGGCGCGACCAGGTCCTGCATGGCCTGCTGCAGTTGCGGCAGCGCCGCCAGCGCATCGCGCAGGCGTGCCAGGTCGCGCGGGCGGGCGTTGCGCAGGCCGATGCGGGCGAGAATCCGCTCCAGGTCGCCGATGTCCTTGAGCTGCGGCTGGATCTGCTCGAACCGGTAGTGCTCGAGCAGGCAGGTGATTGAGTCCTGACGCGCTTCCAGCATGGCGCGGTCGCGCAGCGGGCGATGCAGCCAGCGGGTCAGCAGGCGCGAGCCCATGGCAGTCTGACAGCGGTCGACGACGGACTGCAGCGTGTTATCGTGGCCGCCGGAGAGGTTGATGTCCAGCTCGAGGTTGCGCCGGCTGGCTCCATCGAGGATCACCGTCTCGTCGAGCCGCTCATGACGCAGGCTGCGCAGGTGCGGCAGGGCCGTGCGCTGGGTCTCCTTGGCGTAGCTCAGCAGGCAGCCCGCGGCGCCGATCGCCAGAGTCAGCTTTTCGCAGCCGAAGCCTTTGAGGTCCTGAGTGCCGAACTGCTGGCAGAGGCTTTTGAATGCGGAGTCGCGATCGAAATCCCAAGGCGCACGACGGCGGACGCCGCGTCGCTTTTCGACCGGCAAGCCCTGCGGCCAGTCGTCGGGAATCAGTAGTTCCGCGGGGCTCAGGCGCTCGAGCTCGGCGAGCAGGTTCTCCCAGCCGCCAAGCTCCTGCACGCTGAAGCGGCCGCTGGCGATGTCGAGTACCGACAGGCCAAACAGTCGCTCGTCGCCCAGCACCGCTGCCAGCAGGTTGTCCCGGCGCTCGTCGAGCAGGGCTTCATCGCTCACCGTGCCCGGCGTGATGATGCGCACGACCTGGCGCTCCACCGGCCCCTTGCTGGTCGCCGGATCGCCGATCTGCTCGCAGATCACCACCGATTCGCCGAGCTTGACCAAGCGGGCCAGGTAGCCCTCGGCCGAATGAAAGGGTATGCCGGCCATCGGGATCGACTTGCCGGCCGACTGCCCGCGCGCCGTCAGGGTGATGTCCAAGAGCTTGGCGGCTTTTTGCGCGTCCTCGTAGAACAGCTCGTAGAAGTCACCCATGCGGTAGAACATCAGCTGATCGGGATGCTCGCGCTTGAGCTTCCAGTACTGTTGCATCATGGGGGTATGGGCGGAGAGATCGGTGTTCGACTTGGTCATCGGTTGCTTCGGCTTGGCGCGTGAATCGGTGTGCCCGACAGGCGGCGGTGGCTGGCGTCGCCAGACGAAGGCGACGCACGCAAAGCGGCAAAGGGTAGCACGGAAGACGGGGGCGCTTTGCCCCTATCCGGGGCCCGCGGATCGCACGAGGTGGCGGTCGCCTGCCGCTGTTTCGAGTGCCATCCTGGTGTAGGGTATCGGGCCGACACATAGGTTGAGGGCACCATGGATATCACGGAGCTGGCACAACGGCTGGGCGACGAGCTGGCGCTGCGTGGTGCGCAGGTGACCACGGCCGAATCCTGTACCGGTGGTGGCATCGCCGAAGCGATCACGCGGATCGCCGGTAGCTCGGCCTGGTTCGAGGCAGGCTACATCACCTATTCGAATGCGCAGAAAACCAGCCAGCTGAACGTTCCGGCAGCGCTTTTCACAAGCGTCGGTGCGGTCAGCGACGAAGTCGTGCGCGCCATGGTGGCCGGGGCACAGGCCCGTAGTGGTGCACGCTATGCGGTCGCGGTCAGCGGCGTGGCGGGGCCAGGCGGAGGGTCGCCGAACAAGCCGGTTGGCACCGTGTGGATTGCCTGGGGCGACGACGAGCGGCAGTTCAGCTGGCGCTACCAGTTCGCCGGCGACCGCTGCGCCGTGCGCAGACAAACGGTCGAGGCGGCGCTGCAGGGGCTGATCGCGCTGGTCGTCGGAGAAAATCCCCAGCGGGGCTAGGCGAGTAAAACGGCCTATGCTCTAATACTGTCTACTTATACAGTTGTTCGTGGCCTTTGGCCCTCTTGATCAAGTGAGGAATTGAATGGACGAGAACAAGAAGCGTGCCTTGGCTGCGGCTCTGGGCCAGATCGAAAAGCAGTTCGGCAAGGGTGCGGTCATGCGCATGGGCGATCATGATCGCCAGGCCATTCCGGCTATTTCGACCGGCTCGCTCGGGCTCGATATCGCGCTGGGCATCGGCGGCTTGCCAAAAGGCCGTATCGTCGAGATCTACGGTCCCGAGTCGTCCGGTAAGACCACGCTGACCCTGTCCGTCATTGCTGAAGCCCAGAAGAAGGGCGCGACCTGCGCCTTCGTTGACGCCGAGCACGCGCTCGACCCCGACTATGCCGCCAAGCTGGGCGTCAATGTCGAGGACCTGCTGGTTTCTCAGCCGGATACGGGTGAGCAGGCGCTGGAAATCACCGACATGCTGGTGCGCTCCAATGCCGTCGACGTGATCATCGTCGACTCGGTTGCGGCGCTGGTGCCCAAGGCCGAGATCGAGGGCGAAATGGGTGACTCCCACGTCGGTTTGCAGGCGCGCCTGATGTCTCAGGCGCTGCGCAAGATCACCGGCAACATCAAGAACGCCAACTGTCTGGTCATCTTCATCAACCAGATCCGCATGAAGATCGGCGTGATGTTCGGCAGCCCCGAGACCACCACCGGTGGTAACGCACTGAAGTTCTATGCCTCGGTTCGTCTGGACATTCGCCGCACCGGTGCGGTGAAGGAGGGCGACGAGGTGGTTGGCAGCGAGACCCGCGTCAAGGTGGTGAAGAACAAGGTGGCGCCGCCGTTCCGCCAGGCCGAGTTCCAGATCCTGTACGGCAAGGGCATCTACCGCAGTGGCGAGGTCATCGACCTGGGCGTGCAGCAGGGCCTGGTCGAGAAATCCGGCGCCTGGTACAGCTATCAGGGCAGCAAGATCGGGCAGGGTAAAGCCAACGCGGCCAAGTTCCTCGAGGACAACCCGGCTGTAGGCGAAGAGATCGAGCGGCTGGTTCGTGAAAAGCTGCTGGTGGTCTCCTCGAACAGCAAGGCGGCGGCCGGTGCTGTGGCCGAGGATGATCTGGTCGAAGCCGACTACTGATCGCCATGCCGGTCATCCTGGATAGCCCCGCCGCCGTGCGGCGGGCTGCCATGGATCTGCTGGCTCGGCGCGAGCATGGGCGCGCCGAGCTGACCCGCAAGTTGCGCCAGCGCGGCGCACCCGCAGAACTCATCGAGGCGGCGCTCGAGCGTCTGGCGGACGAAGGCTTGCTGTCCGAGTCGCGCTACATCGAAAGCTTTATCCGGGGACGGGCCAGCAGCGGTTATGGCCCGCTACGGATCCGCGAAGAGCTGACGCAGCGCGGCCTGCCGCGTGGCGAAGTCGAGCAAGCCTTGCAGGCCTGCGGTTACGACTGGGGCGAGCAGCTCGAGGCGCTGTGGCAGCGTCGTTTCGGCGTGCTTCCGGGCGACCCGCGCGAGCGCGCCCGGCAAACAAGGTTCCTGGTCTACCGGGGCTATCCACTCGAGTTGATCGGGCGGCTGCTGCAGCGCGGCCGGCTCGACTGATTGGGCACTGATCAGCCCGGCACCGTTCGAAGATGCCTCACTTCGGGTTCCGTTACGACTGGCTGCTGCGTAGCGCTGCGCTGGTCTCGAATGGGTGTTCAGTCTTCCGTGGGTAGCGCGGCGGCCCAGCTTTCGGTTTCGTTGAGATAGTCGATCAGCTCGCGCAGGCGACCGTAATTGCGTCCGTTGAAAACGAAGCTGAGCCGGGGCAGGCGCTGCAGTTCAGGCTCGTCGAGCTCCAACGAGCAACAGGGTTGCTGCTCGAATTCGCCGCTTGTGCACAGATCGGCATAGGCCTCGTTGATGTGCTCCAGCGCCTCGTTGCTCAGTGCATGGTTCATGCGGATCACGAAGCGATCCTGCAGCCAGCGGCTGGAGTGGAAGTTGCGGTAGAAATTGGTGATCTCCCGCGTGGCCTGTTCCGCACTGTCGGCCAGCCGCATGAGCCGCAGGTCGCTCGGCAGGATGTAGCGGTTTTCTTCCAGCTGGTGCCGCATGAACTGCAGGGCATCGCGCCAATAGGTGCCGCCTGGCATGTCGAGCAGTACTACCGGAACCAGCGGGCTTTTGCCGGTCTGGATCAGGGTCAGGACTTCCAGCGCCTCGTCCAGCGTGCCGAAGCCGCCGGGGCAGAGCACCAGGCCGTCGGCCTCCTTGACGAAGAACAGCTTGCGCACGAAGAAGAAGTGAAACGACAGCAGGTTGTCGGTGCCATCCACCGTCGCGTTGGCGTGCTGCTCGAATGGCAAGGTGATATTCAGCCCCAGGCTGTTGTCGCGGCCGGCACCTTCGTGGGCGGCCGCCATGATGCCACCTCCCGCGCCGGTGATGACCATCATGTCGCAGCGCGCCAGGCGTTCGCCCAACTCGCGCGCGAGCCCATACAGCGGATGCTCCATCGGGGTGCGCGCCGACCCGAACACGGTGACCTTGCGGCGTCGCTTGAACTGCTCCAGGCGGCTGAATGCGTGCTCCATCTCACGCAGGGTCTGTAGCATGATCTTGGCGTCCCAGCGGTTGCGGTCCGCCTGTGCCATGCGCGTCACCGTGACAAACATTTCCCGGTACAGCGCCAGATTCGGGCTGGTTTCCGAGACGACCAGCGCGACCAGTTCATCGATCCGTTTCGCGAGATCGGCGCCGCCAGTCTTGAAGTGTCGGGACAGGTAATCGTCTGCTTCGAAGGGCATGTGCCATCCTCCATGTCTTGCGGCCGTCGCAGGGCCTGGACCGCGACGGCCAGATGGCTGTCAGAGGGCGATACGATCGCCAGGTTCCGGAATGTTCGCCTCCCAGCCCAGGCGATCGAGCAATACCTGCTGCAGGGTCTGCATCTTGTCTTGCTCGCCATGGACGAGATACAGCTCGGGGCGCTTGTCGAAGTGGCTGACCCACTCGACGAGCTGCGATTGCCCGGCATGGGCCGAGAACCCTCCCAGCGTGTGCACCTTGGCGTTGACGGCGATGCGCTGGTGCAGAAGCTTGACGCTGCGTGCCCCCTCGACGATGGCCCGGCCGAGAGTTCCGCGCGCCTGGAAGCCCGGAATCACCACGTGACACTCGTTGCGCCACAGGTTGTGTTTGAAGTGGTGCAGGATGCGTCCGCCGTTGCACATGCCGCTACCGGCGATAATGATCGCGCCGCTCTTGAAGCGGTTGATCGCCATGGATTCCTCGGGCGTCGGGGTCGCGCGCAGGATTGGCAGCCAGCGCTCGGCGTAGCGGCCGGTGCTGTCTGCGCCGAGGCTGCCGGCGATGCCGTTGAGGTCCAGCTGATCCTTGAAGTGTGAATAGATGGCGTTGGCGCCGATGGCCATCGGGCTGTCGAGAAACACGGCCTGCTGCGGCAGGCGGCCTTCGCGGTAGAACTTGCCCAGGTAGTAGATCAGATCCTGCGTACGGCCGACGGCGAACGACGGCATCAATACGTTGCCGCCGTCACGGTGCGCTTGCTGGAGGATGTCGGCCAGCTCCTCGAGCGTCGCTGCATGGCTGCGATGGTCGCGGTCGCCGTAGGTCGACTCCATCAGCACCACGTCGGCCTCGCGCAGCACGGCCGGCGCAAACATCAGTGGCGAGCAGGTATTGCCCAGGTCGCCCGAAAACACCAGGCGACGCGTCTGGCCGAGATCCTCGACATCGACCTGGACGATTGCCGAGCCCAGAATGTGGCCGGCATCGTGAAAGGTGGCGGTGACGCCGGGCGCGACCTCGATGGCGACGCCGTAGTCATGTGCCTCGCGACGACCAAGCATGCGCTCGGCATGCAGGCGCGTGTAGAGCGGCTGAATCAACGGCTTGCCGATCCGTGCCCGCCAGCGGTTTTCCCACTCGGCGTCCTTTTCCTGGATCTGCGCGGCGTCCAGCAGCATCAGTTCCAGCAGTTCGGCGGTCGCGGCAGTGCAATGAATGCGCCCGCGAAAGCCCTCGGCGACCAGGCGCGGCAGCAGACCCGAGTGATCGATATGGGCGTGCGATAGCACTACCGCGTCAATGCCCGCAGGATCGAAGGCGAAGGGCTGGCGATTGCTGTCTTCCTCTTTGCGTCGGCCTTGACGCATACCGCAATCGAGCAGAACCCTGGCACCGGCATGGGTCTCTATCAGATAGCAGGAACCGGTGACTTCCCGTACAGCACCTAGAAAACTGAGCAGCGCCATGGATGACTTCCTGTTCGGTAGGATGAGGCCAGCATGCCCGTCCTTGGCCCGGAAGGCCTTGATACACGTCAGCGAGCATCCGGCAGGTACTGGCTAGACTATCGCACAACCTCAAGCGACGGAGTGACCCATGAGCCAGCTATTGCCCAGCCTTGCAGAACTGGAACAACACGCCCAGGCGCAACCGGAGTTCGCCAGCTGGCGCCAGGGTTATGGGCCGTTCGAGCACAAGCTGGAGACCCAGGCGGCGGTGTTTCGGCTGGCGCACCAGCTGGTTCAGGCGGGGCATCAGGCGGACCTGGCCGCCGTCTACCGGCTGCTGCAGGCGATCGATCGAATCGCGAGCGCGGGCTTGTGGCTGGTGGTGCACATGACCTACGCCGAGCGCGTCCGGCTGGATGGTTCGGCGCTCGCCGCCGAAGACTTCAAGCCCCGGCCTGAAGGGCATACCGGGGGCGCGCTGAACATGGTGCCGGCCTACGCCGGTTATCTCGGCCTGAATGCGCTGACCGGCAAGACCCGTGCGTGGATGATGGGGCAGGGGCACTGCGTGGCAGCGATCGAGGCCCTCAATGTCCTGACCGATAACCTGCATCCGGAACAGGCGCAGGCCTACGGTGGCGGCGAGGAAGGGCTCAATCGCCTGCTGCAGGATTTCTATGGCTACCGTCTGGCCAGCGATGGCAGCCCGCTCGCGCCCTTGGGCAGCCACGTCAATCCGCATACCGCAGGTGGCATTGCCGAAGGCGGCTATCTCGGCTTCGCCGAACTGGAGTATGCGCACATGCCGCTGCCAGGCGAGACGCTGGTGGCGTTTCTCTCCGATGGGGCGGCCGAGGAACAGCGCGGTAGTGACTGGATTCCGCGCTGGTGGCGCGCCGAGGATTGCGGCGTGGCGCTGCCGGTGATGATCGCCAATGGACGGCGGATCGAGCAGCGTACGCAGCTGGGTACCCACGAAGGGCTGGAAGGCTTCCGTCAGCACCTGAGCCATTGCGGCTTTGACCCGATCCTGTTCGATGGCACCGACCCGGCCGCGTTCATCGCGACGCTCTGGGAGATGGAAATGCGCCTGAGCCATCGGGTCGATGAAAAACAGCGCGGCATCCTGCGCTATCCACTGCCGATCCCCTACGGCATCGCCCAGACGCAAAAGGGCTTCGGCTTCTACGGAGCGGGCAGCAATGCGGCGCACAACCTGCCGCTGCCGGCCAACCCGCGAGACGACGAGCAGGCCCGCCAGCTGTTCAATCAGCACAGCGCACAGCTGTTCGTTCCCCAAGACACATTGCAGGACGCCCTGGCCACCTTTGGCCAGCATCGTCGGGGGCGGCCGTTGGAGCGCGACAACCCTCTGGCGCTGCGTTGCCCGGCATCGCCCAGGTTGCCGACGCTGGCCTATCGCGACGATGCCTGTTCGCCGATGACGGCGGTCGATCGTTTCTTCGTCGATCTCACCGCAGCCAATCCGCAGCTGCGCCCGCGCGTCGGTAATCCGGACGAGCTGGCCAGCAACCGCCTGGGTGAAGTGCTCAAGGTGCTGAAGCACCGGGTCAACGAGCCGGAAAGCGACCTGGAAGCCATTGACGGGCGCATCATCACAGCGCTGAACGAAGAGGCCGTGGTATCGGCCTGCCTGGCCAACCAGGGTGGGTTGAACCTGGTCGCCAGTTACGAAGCCTTCTGCGTGAAAATGCTCGGCGCCGTGCGGCAGGCGATCATCTTTGCGCGACAGCAGAAAGAGGTCGGCCGACCTGCGGGCTGGCTGGGCTGGCCGCTGATCGCAACCTCGCACACCTGGGAGAATGGCAAGAACCAGCAGTCGCATCAGGACACGACCTTCTGCGAAGCGCTGCTCGGCGAGATGAGCGACATGGTTCGGGTGGTCTTTCCTGCTGACCACAACAGCGCGCTGGCCCTGCTGCCGAGTATCTATCAGGCACGCGGCACGCTCGCCTGCATGGTCATGCCCAAGCGGGAGAGGCCGCGCTATTTCGATGCGCAGCAGGCCGAGCAGCTCGCGCGCGATGGGGCCATTGTGGTCGAGGACTTCCCCGGTGAAGAAGCGTTGTTGCTGATTGCCAATGGCAGCTACCAGCTCGGCGAAATGCTGCGCGCCGCCGAGCGCCTGCGAGAAGCCGATTGTGCGTATCGCCTGGTCTATTTGCAGGAGCCGGGGCGCTTCCGCGCGCCGCGCGACCACTGGGAAGTGGAGGCACACATCGACGAAGCGGTCGCCGCGCGACTGTTCCCGGATCAGATGGAGATGCGCGTGTTGCTGACGCACATGCGGCCTGAGGTGGCGCGTGGCCACCTCTGGCCGATCCTGCCGGATGCGCGGCGCAGTTCGGTGCTCGGCTATCGCAATCGTGGCGGTACGCTGGATGAGTTCGGCATGCAGTTCGCCAACAGGGCCTGTTGGGCCAACGTGTTGGCGGCCTGTGCGCGTCTGCGCAACGTACCGCGCACTGCGCTGTTAACGCGCGAGGAGGCCGCTGCGCTGGCCGGCAAGGGCGACCCGGAGGCCTTGCGCTAGTGCGGGTGCTATCGGGCGACTAGAGACCGCAGTCTCCGGCATCGTAGCGTTCGCTGGTGATAGGCCGATCGCTCTGGTACTCGCTGAACTCGAAGCGCAGCGTCGCGCCCCGGCTGAGCAGCGCTCGCAGCCCATCGTTATTGCAGACGCTGGCCGCGAGCTGCTCGCGGACCTTCGCCGGGTTGTCGCGCATCTGCGCGGCATGGCGGGGCTGCACGCTCAGATGGTTCACGAGCGTGTGGCCATCGACCGAGTAACCCCGGTCGAGAATGTCTTCGTTGATGGCTCTCGGGGTGCCGACGCTGCTCTTGCGCGCGACGTCATCGAGCAGCTGGTCCAGCTGCTGCTCCTTGAGCGATGCGGCGCCGGCGAAGGCAGGCGCCAGGCCGAGCATCAGCACGGCGACTAGACGGTACATAGCGGTCTCCTGTGGCTTGCGCAGGTTCGACCGGCTGCGCGACGCGCCGTTCAACCGTAGCGCCACCCGGCCGCGGAGGCTGCTAGACTGCCGCGCCTTCGTACAGCCCAGAAATGCCGATGTCACACGCCGTTGCCCAACTTCGAGAGGAGCGCCTGGCGCGCAGCCTGAAACCCTTCGTGGCGCGCGGATCGCGCATGCCGCGCTGCGATCGTTGTCGTGTCGCGGCCACGCATTGCCTGTGCGCCTGGCAGCCAAGCGTGGAGACGCGCGCGGGGTTCTGTTTGCTCATGCATGATATCGAGCCGCTCAAACCAAGCAACACGGGTTGGCTGATCGCCGATGTCGTGCAACGCACCCATGCCTTCGGTTGGGATCGAACGGCAGTCGATGAACGATTGCTGGCGTTGCTGGCCGACCCGCAATGGCAGCCGGTTGTGGTGTTCCCGGGCGAATATGCCGAACCCTCGCGGGTCATCGACGAGGTGCCTGTGGCCTCGCAACGCCGGCCGCTGTTCGTGGTGCTCGATGCGACCTGGACCCAGGCGCGCAAGATGTTCCGCAAGAGTCCCTATCTCGACGGGTTGCCAGTGCTCGGCCTGCGTCCCGACCAGCTATCGCGGTATGGCCTGCGTCGCTCCTGCCGGGGTGAGCATTTGTGTACCGCTGAGGTGGCCGCACTCTGTCTCGAGCTGGCAGGTGAGCAGCAGGCGGCGACAGCGCTGGATGACTGGCTGGACCTGTTCAGCGAGCACTATCTGGCCGCCAAGCACCACCGGGCCCTGGACTGCAACGACGAACGCCATCGTCGCCTGGCCGCATTGCGCTGATTCACGCGGCGCTCGACGCTTTTACGGTGACGTTGCGTCGCTGCGGCCAGAGCTGTGCGATCAGCATGCCGGCGAACATCATTGCGCAGCCCAGATAGCCTCGCAGGCTGAGGCTCTCGCCCAGGATCAGCGCGCCGGCAATCGCGGCAAATACGGCTTCTAGCGAAAGAATGATGGCGGCGTGCGAGGCGATGGCATGCTTTTGCGCGACGACCTGTAGCGTATAACCGACCGCCACGGCGACCAGTCCACCATAGATCAATGCCGGGGCCGCCAGCCAGACGGCCTGCAGGGTCGTCGTTTCGAACGCGGCCGCGAGCATCAGGCTGACCACGGCGCAGGTGGCGAACTGCAGGAACGCCAGGCGGATGGCATCGTGCCGGCTGACGAAAAAGCCCACCAGCAGCACGTGGATGCCCCAGATGAACGCGCCGGCCAGTTGCAGCCAGTCCCCGGAAGCGACCTGAAAGTCTTCGCCGATGCTCAGCAGGGCCATGCCGACCACGGCGAGGATCGCACCCAGCCAGGTGCCCAGCCCGGTTCGATTGCCGACCACCAGGCCCAGCAGGGGGACGACGATCACGTACAGGCCGGTGATGAATCCGGAATTGGTGACGCTGGTGAACAGCAGGCCGACCTGCTGCAGGTTGATGCCAATGGTGAGCGCCAACCCCATGGCGAATCCGCCGAGCAGCACGCCCTTCTGCAGGAAAGGTTCGTAGCGCGCCTCGTGCCGTCCCCGCCAGATCACCAGGGGCAGCAAGGCAAGCGCGCCGAGGGCGAAACGCAGTCCGGTGAAGAGAAACGGTCCGATATTGTCCATTCCGATTCGCTGCGCAACGAACGCCGTTCCCCAGATCATTGCGGTGATCAGCATGAGGACGTCGGCGCGGAGGGCTTGGCTACGCATGATTGGCTCGCTTGGCGCAAAAAAAGCGCAGACTTTGCTACAAAGCGCTGCGCTTGACCACTTATTCCCGTGTCGGCATGCTTGCGCGGCTAGATTGTTGTAGCGGGCAATCGAAGCCGATATGTCGGACCACAGCGGTCATCGGCATATTTCCCGTTTACTCGGGAGGGCGCCGCCTCAGTTCGGTAAGCCGATCGGGTCGGTGATGAAGCGCCAATAAAAAATACAGGTCTGCCATGGCTGCTTATCAAATAATCATTGCCGATGATCATCCGCTGTTTCGTAGTGCGCTCCAGCAGGCGCTGACCATGGGGCTGGGGGAGAACGTCCGGCTCGTCGAAGCGGCCAGTATTGCCGAGCTGGAAACCTGCCTGACGCAAGGGAGCGACTGGGATCTTGTTCTGCTGGATCTGAACATGCCGGGCGCCTATGGCTTTTCCGGTCTGGTGCTGCTGCGTGGACAATATCCCCATCTGCCGGTCGTGATGATCTCCGCGCAGGAGGATGCCGCGGTGGTGGCCCGCTCGCGCGAGTTCGGTGCCAGCGGCTTCATCCCGAAGTCCAGTTCGCTCGAGACCATTCAAGAAGCTGTTCGCGCCGTGCTCGACGGCGATGTCTGGTGGCCGGCGAACATTCAGGAGGAGGCCGGCGTCAGTGCCGAAGCCAAGGCGGCGAGTGCAGGGCTGGCCAGCCTGACACCGCAACAATTCCGGGTTCTCACGATGGTCTGTGATGGCTTGCTGAACAAGCAGATCGCCTACGAGCTGAACGTTTCCGAGGCGACCATCAAGGCACACGTGACGGCCATCTTCCGCAAGCTCGGCGTTCGCACGCGCACTCAGGCCGCGTTGCTGCTGCAGCAGATGGGCTCCATTCCGACTGCCTGACCAAAAACGCCATCAGGCGATCGGCGGCAGGTCGATCTGGTCGCTTCGCTGGACGCCTTGCGTGAGTTGTTGGCACAGTTCGATGAACTCGCGCATCGCGGCCGTCTGGTACTTCTGTGAATGCCAGATGAAGTTGAACTGGCGGCTCAGATCGAGCTCTGGCGTGGCGACAGGCACCAGGCTGCCGCGCCGAAAGGCGTCGCGCAGCGCCAGGCGCGAGATACAGCCGATGCCCAGGCCGGACTCGACCGCGCGCTTGATCGCCTCGGTGTGCTCCAGCTCCAGCCGCACATTCAACCGGCCGGAAAGATGACGCATCGCATGATCGAACGTCAGCCGAGTCCCCGAACCCTGCTCACGAAGAATCCAGGCCTGCCGGGCAAGCTCGTCGAGCCCGACCGCATCGCGTCTGGCCAGGGGGTGCTGCGGCGCGCAGAACACGGTCAACTCGTCGGCGATCCAGGGTTGCACGATGAGTTCCGGCTGCTGGCAGCTGCCTTCGATCAGACCCAGATCAAGTTCGTGATGTGCGATCTGCTGCACGATGTGCGCGGTGTTGTGCACGCGCAGCTTCACCCGGCACTCGGGGTGGCGCTGCATGAAGCGCCCGATCAGCAGGGTGGCCAGGTAGTTGCCAATGGTCAGCGTGGCGCCGACCGCGAGTGAGCCGAAGCCGCTTTTCCCGTTGAGCAGGTCTTCGATTTCGCGCGCCTGGTCCAGCAGGGCGACCGCCTGGGGCAGCAATTGGTGTCCCAGCGAGTTGAGGCACAGCCGCTTTCCGGCGCGGTCGAACAGTCGGCAGCCTGACTGCCGCTCCAATTCCGCCAGCGATGTGCTGGTTGCCGATTGTGATAGCGACAGGCTGGCCGCGGCCCGGGACACGCTTTCCTGACGCGCCACTGCGGCGAAGACTTCGAGTTGTCTGAGTGTGAAATGCATATCTATATAACTGATAACTGATATCTTTAATATTTAATTAACAGATAAGTTGAGCATCTATACACTGCCGGTCCAAAGGGCACCAGGTGCCTGTTGGGTCTCAAGAGGAATAGGCAAGCATGAGCAATCTGAACGTTGAGCGTGTTCTCAGTGTGCATCATTGGAACGACACGTTGTTCAGCTTCAAGACCACGCGCAATCCCGGCCTGCGCTTCGAGAACGGCCAGTTCGTGATGATTGGGCTCGAGGTCGAAGGCCGGCCGCTGATGCGCGCCTACAGCATCGCCAGTCCGAACTACGAAGAACACCTCGAGTTCTTCAGCATCAAGGTGCCGGATGGTCCGCTGACCTCGCGTTTGCAGCATTTGCAGGAAGGCGACTCGCTGATGGTCAGCCGCAAGCCTACCGGCACGCTTATCCTTGGCGACCTGCTGCCGGGCAAGCACCTGTATCTGTTGAGCACCGGGACGGGCCTCGCTCCGTTCATGAGCGTCATCCAGGATCCGGAAACCTACGAGCGCTTCGAGAAAGTCGTACTGGTGCACGGCGTGCGCTACGTCAACGAGGTGGCCTACCGGGAGTTCATCACCGAGCTGTTGCCGCAGAACGAGTTCTTCGGTGACGCGGTGCGCGAGAAGCTTATCTATTACCCCACCGTCACCCGCGAGCCGTTCGAGAATCAGGGCCGGCTGACCGACCTGATGCGCAGTGGCAAGCTGTTCAGCGATATTGGCCTGCCGCCGATCAATCCGCAGGACGACCGCGCGATGATTTGCGGCAGCCCGAGCATGCTCGACGAAACCAGCGAAGTGCTCGACAGCTTCGGCTTGAAGGTTTCGCCTCGCATGGGCGAGCCTGGCGATTACCTGATCGAGCGGGCGTTCGTGGAAAAGTAGCGTCGACTCGGGTGCACACAGCGAGCGGCTTCGGCCGCTCGTTTCGTTTTCAGATAAAGGGCGCGCAGCACTTCTTGAATTTCTCCCCGCTCTCGCAAGGGCAGGGGTCGTTGCGGCCTGCCTTCAGCGGAACCGTCGGATCGATGAAGTACCAGCGGCCATTGCGCTGTGCGAACGCCGAGCGCTCGTGATGAGCGTGGTCCCCTTCGCCGTCGTGCCAGCGCGCGATAAAGCTCACCAGTGCATGCTCCGGCTTGCCGCCGAGCACGGTGCTCTGCTCGATTTCCAGCCCCAGCCAGATACTGTTTGCGCTCCATTGCCGCATGCTCTCGAGGTCGAGTGCCGCCTGCTGGACAGGCAGCGTTGTCGCCTTCAGATAGCCGATCAGGCCCAGCACGTAGGCGCTGTAGCGCGAACGCATCAGTCGCTCGGCGCTGGGCGCGGGCGTCCCGGCGTGATAGTGGCCACAGCACAATGCCAGCTCGTCTCCGCTGCCGCAGGGGCAACTGATCGACCCGGCTTGATCGCTTGCCTGCATGTTCACCACCAGTATTTGCCGAAGTTCTGCGGGTTGGCCCAGAACTTGGCGTTCAGCCAGTTTGGAACCTGCTTGTATTCGAACAGGTCGTAGCTCAGGAGTGTCAAGGTCTGTTCGTCGCGCTGAAAGCGCTGGCTGACTTGCAATGCCAATGCATAGAAGTCGGTCAGTTGCCAGTCGGCTACGGCGAGGTCGACCAGCACCGCCAGGCGATTGCTGTTCAGGTTGCGCAGGCCGCCAAGCAATTGGCGGCCGTTGTGCCTGGGCAGGTGCTCGAGGCAGTCCACCACGATGGCCATATCGTAACGTTGCGTGGCCATTTCAGTGGGAAGAGCGGGGGGCTCGCAGTGATCCACGCGAACCTCGGGGTGGCTGGCGGCGTAGGCTTCGATGGCAGGCTGGGCGCTGCGGCTGACCAGCAGGATTCGGTCGGGGCAGTGCTGTTCGAGCAGGGCCGCGAGGGCCTGCTGTGGTGTGGGGGGTTGATGTAGGGTCAATCCAGATTCCTCTCGCAGTGGCAAGAGACTAGCGCGCTTTGTTATGAGCACCTAGTCTGAATAAAACCGGGCCGCCGAGCGACCACGAGTGCGGCACCTGGAAGAACCCAAAGTGGAGATTTGATCGATGAGTACTTTACGGACAGCTGTACCCTTGATTGTCATGACTAGCGTTCTGGCCGGTTGTGCCGGTGTGCAGAAGCAGGACTGGCCCACCTGTGCCGCAGTCGGCGGTGTGAGCGGTGCGGCCCTTGGTGCTATCGAAAGCTCCACCTATGCCGGTTGGGGCGCATTGATCGGTGGCGGTGTCGCTGCAGCCTACTGCTGGGCCAACGGTACGGAAGAGCAGACCGTCGCCGTGGTCGAAACCGTCGAGCCGATGCCCGAGCCGACCGAGCCAGAGCCCGCGGCCGAGCCGGTCCGTGTTGAGCTGGACGTCAAGTTCGACTTCGACCGCGCGGTTGTGCGGCCCGAAAGCTACAACGACATCGAGAACCTGGCTGATTTCATGAAGCAGTATCAGCAGACCACCACGGTGCTCGAGGGTCACACCGACTCGGTGGGTACCGATGCCTACAACCAGCGGCTGTCGGAGCGTCGCGCGCAGGCCGTGCGTGAGGTGCTGGTCAACCAGTACGGAGTGGCCGGCAGCCGGGTTGATTCGGTCGGCTACGGTGAGTCCCGTCCGGTCGCCGACAACTCGACCGAGGAAGGCCGTGCAATCAACCGTCGCGTAGAAGCCGAAGTCGAGGCGCGTCCGGAGTAACGCGCAGCAGCCTCTTCCAAGCCGGGCCCAGTGCCCGGCTTTTCATTGCCTTCAAAACGACAGTCGGGTGCTGGCGATCACAACGGTAGCCAGGCCGAGCAACAGGTTGATGCCCACCAGGCGGCGAATCCGCGCGAGTACCTGGCCGCCATCGGCCCAGGCCTGGCTTTCGACCGCACGGTTGAGCGCCGGCAGAAGCAATAACTGGAGGCGCAGAAATATGGCCAGCATCGCCAGAAAGGCTCCTGCCATCAGATGCACATAGCGTGGCGCCGCTTCCATCGCCCCGAAACGCAGATGCCACAGCGCAACGCCGCTGAGCGCCAGGACTAGTAACGCGACCCAGACCCAGGCAAAGAACCGGCGCAATACCTCGCTCCACAGGCGCAGCCGCTCGGCTGGCTGTAGCGCACTGCCCGCAGCGGGGCGCAACACCATCCAGGCGAAAAACATCCCTCCGACCCAGATCACGGCGGCCAGGACATGGAGGGCATAGGGCAGGGCGACGAAAGGCATGGGAAATCTCCACTGGCGATCAGGGCGGGGCGCGTTATCATAGCCGCCCTGCGAAACACCTGAAAATATATACAGTCCCGCCCATGCTCAGCACCGAACTCAAGTCCCAGATCCAGGGCGCCTACAGTCGCTTCCTCGAGGCCAAGCAGCTCAAACCGCGCTATGGCCAGCGGCTGATGATCGCCGAGGTGACGAAGGTGCTGGGCACCATCCAGGCCGACGACGAGGGACGGCGCAGCAGCGAGCCGGCCGTGGTGGCCGTCGAGGCGGGTACGGGGACGGGCAAGACCGTGGCATACAGCATCTCGGCCATTCCCACGGCCAAGGCCGCCGGCAAGCGGCTGGTGATCGCCACGGCTACGGTGGCCCTGCAGGAGCAGATCGTTCACAAGGACTTGCCCGATCTGATGCGCAACAGCGGGCTGAACTTCAGCTTCGCACTGGCCAAGGGGCGTGGCCGCTACCTGTGCCTGTCACGCCTCGACCTGTTGCTTCAGGAGGGGCAGGCGCAAAACGCGACAGCTCAGTTGTTTCAGGAAGAGGGCTTCGCCATCGATGTCGATGAGCGCAGTCAGAAGCTGTACACCTCGATGATCGAGCGCCTGGCCGGCAATCGCTGGGATGGCGACCGGGACAGCTGGCCGGAGGAACTCGATGATGGCGACTGGGCGCGCCTGACCACCGACCACAGCCAATGCACCGGGCGGCATTGCCCGAACTTCCAGCAGTGCGCGTTCTACCGCGCCCGCGAGGGGATGACCAAGGTCGATGTCATCGTCACCAACCACGACATGGTGTTGGCCGACCTGGCGCTAGGTGGGGGCGCCGTGCTGCCCGATCCACGTGAGACCTTGTACGTCTTCGACGAAGGCCACCATCTGCCGGACAAGGCGATCGGCCATTTCGCCCACTTCACCCGTTTGCGCTCGACCGCCGATTGGCTGGCACAGATCGACAAGAACCTGACCAAGCTGCTCGCGCAGCATCCGTTGCCCGGTGAGTTGGGCCGTCTGGTCGAGGCGGTGCCGGAAATCGCTCGTGACCTGCGTGCACAGCAGCAGTTCATGTTCAGCGCCTGCGAGCAGGTCGCCGACTTCCGGGCCGGCGAGGACATGGAAGGGCGCGAACGGCCGCGGCATCGCTTCGTTGGGGGTGTCGTGCCCGAGCATCTGGTCGAACTCGGCAGTGAGCTGAAGAAAGGCTTCGCCAAGCTGACCGATCTGTTCACGCGCATCGCCGAAGTGCTCAAGGAGGCGATGGATGGTGAGGGTTCGACGGGGATTGCCAGTCACCAGGCCGAGGAATGGTATCCCCTGTTCGGGAGCCTGCTGACGCGCGCGCAAGGCAACTGGGACCTCTGGCTGGCATTCACCGCACAGGACGCCGAGGACAGTCCGCCGATGGCGCGTTGGCTGACGCTGGCCGAGGGCGGGGCGCTGTTCGATATCGAGGTCAACGCCAGCCCGATCCTCGCGGCCGAGACGTTGCGCCGCAATCTCTGGAACGTGGCCTATGGCGCGCTGGTTACTTCAGCGACGCTGACCGCGCTGAACAGCTTCGATCGCTACCGTATGCGCGCCGGCCTGCCGAAAGCCACGGTCACCGCCGTGGTGCCGAGCCCTTTCCATCATGCCGATGCCGGTGTGTTGCGCGTACCGGATTTGCGTGCCGATCCGCGTGACGCGGCAGCGCATACCGCCGCGATAGTCCGCGAGCTGCCGGCGCTGGTCGAAGGTTCGCGCGGTACGCTGGTGCTGTTTTCGTCACGCAAACAGATGCAGGACGTGTTCGATGGCCTTGAGCGCGACTGGCGTCGGCGTGTGCTGATCCAGGGCAACCTGTCCAAGCAGGAAACACTCAACAAGCACAAGGCGCGGGTCGATGGCGGCGAGCCGAGCGTGCTCTTCGGTCTGGCCAGTTTCGCCGAGGGGGTGGATCTGCCCGGGGCCTACTGCGAGCACGTGGTGATTGCCAAGATTCCCTTTGCCGTACCGGATGATCCGGTCGAGGCTGCGCTGGCCGAATGGATCGAGGCGCGCGGCGGTAATCCCTTCATGGAGATCGCCGTGCCCGACGCCTCGCTGCGATTGGTGCAGGCGTGTGGCCGGTTGCTGCGCACCGAGCAGGATAGGGGCACCATCACGCTGCTCGATCGCCGGGTGGTGACGCAGCGTTACGGCAAGGCCATTCTCAACGCGCTGCCACCTTTCCGCCGGGAAATCCAATAGTTCGCCCCAGACCTGGCCATTCGCCGGGCGAATGCGGCTTGCCTGGCTGGAATACGCTGGAACAGTGCCTGAAACCGATCGCCAGGAGGATCACGCGTGCAGATACAAGGCTATTTCGACCTGCGCTTCGAGGCTGTCCGGGACGGCTTCGCCGAACTCTTCTCCACAACCCAGACACGCGGCGCAGCGCTCTGTATCCAGGTCGGTGGCGAAACGGTTGTCGATCTCTGGGCCGGAGTGGCCGACAACGCCGGGGAACAGGCCTGGCAGGATGACACCTTGGTCAATCTGTTTTCTTGCACCAAGGCGTTCACCGCCGTTGCCGCACTGCAGCTGGTGGCCGAAGGCAAGTTGGAGCTTGATGCGCCTGTCGCCCGTTACTGGCCCGAGTTCGCTGCAGCCGGCAAGGCCGCTATCACGCTGCGCCAGTTGCTCTGTCATCGCGCGGGGTTGCCAGCCATCCGTCGGCCTTTGCCACCGGAGGCGCTGTACGACTGGGCGGCAATGACGGCTGCGCTCGCTGAGCAGGCGCCTTGGTGGACGCCGGGAACGGATCAAGGTTATGCGGCCATCACCTACGGCTGGCTGGTTGGCGAGCTGCTGCGAAGGGTGGATGGACGCGAACCGGGCGCCTCGATCGTTTCGCGCGCCGCCACCCCGTTAGGGCTGGACTTCCACGTTGGCCTCGATGATCGCGAGTTTCATCGAGTGGCTTACCTGACCCGTGCGAAGAACGAATTCGGCGATGCGGCGGCGCAGCGGCTGTTCCGCGCGACGCTGGGCGAGCCGGAGTCCATCAGTGCGTTGGCCTTTACCAATCCGCCATCGATCATGACCAGCGGCAACAAGTCCGAATGGCGACGTATGGCTCAGCCTGCTGCCAATGGCCATGGTCATGCGCGGTCGCTGGCTGGTTTTTATGCCGGTCTGTTGGACGGGCGCCTGCTGGACGGCGCGCTGGTCGACGAGATGACCCGCGAGCACAGCTTGGGCGTCGATCGGACGCTGCTCGCGCAGACGCGCTTCGGCCTCGGTTGCTGGCTCGACCAGCCGGCGGTGAGCAACGCCACCTTTGGTGCGGGCCCGCGTGCGTTCGGGCACCCGGGTGCCGGCGGCAGTGTCGGCTTCGCCGACCCTGAGCGTGAGCTTGCTTTCGGCTTCGTCACCAATACACTCGGCCCCTACGTGCTGATGGATCCTCGGGCACAGGCGCTGGCGCGATGCGCGACGGCCTGCCTGGCTTGAACCGCTCGTCACTTTGAAACGTGGATGCTTTGCAGAAGAGGCACTTGCGTCCACAATTTGAACACCTGTCTGAACACCTGCGGTGGCTGCTCCAGTTGCCGCACCAAGCCTGATGGAAGCGTCCATGATTCTGCCGAAAAGCGCTGCTGCCCTGATCGTCTTGCTGGCCCTTGCCGGCTGCAGTTCGAATGAAGAGAAGCCCGCAGAAACAGCGGCTGCTCCGGCTACCGTCAAGGTCGATGCGGCATGGATGGATGCGTACGAGGCGCGCCTGCGCGATGCGCTGAAGGACAGTCGCTTCGAGGTGGAACGTCGCGACGAGGTGTTGGTGGTTACCGCGCCGGTCGATTCGTCATTCAATCCGGATCGCCCGGGGATGTTGCTGCCGGTCACGCTCGGCCCGATCAGCCGAGTAGCCAAGCTGGTTGAGGATGACGAGAAGACCGCGGTGATGGTGCTTGGTCATGCCGACAGTACCGGCTCCCAGGACATCAACCGAACCATCAGTCGTGACCGGGCCAGCGCCGTTGCGGCGATCTTCCGCCTGAGCGGGCTGAAGCATGACCGGCTGCGCATACGCGGGCTGGGTTCGGACATGCCTCGCGCTGCGAACGATAGCCAGGAAGGACGTGCGCTGAATCGGCGGGTCGAGATGGTGCTCGCGCCCCAGGCCAGTATGCTCGCGCTGCTGGCACGCTACAGTCTGCCGGCGCCGGCTGCTCAGGTGGCGGTCGCGAAGGTCGACGACAAGGCTGCGAAAAAGGACTGAGCGCCTTGGTGGATCGCTCAAAACGAAACGGGCCCGTGCAGGGCCCGTTTCGTTTTGCCTTGAATCAAGCGCGAGGCCGCCTGCTGCGGATAAGCTAGGCAGCCCTAATCGTGGCAAGAGGCCTTCGGAGCAGCGCGCTGTGCTGCGCCGGTCGGCACCGTACAAGGAGCATTCGATGATCAAGTCCCTGGCCGATATGCGCCGTGACTACACCCGTGACGGGCTGAGCGAGGCCAATGCGCCGCAGGACCCGTTCGTGCTGTTCCATCAGTGGTTCGAGCAGGCCGTGCAGACCGAGCAAGCGCCGGTCGAACCTAACGCCATGTCCTTCGCCACCGTCGACGAGCAGGGGCGGCCGCACTGTCGCGTGCTGCTGCTGAAGGCGCTGGACGAGCGCGGTTTTACCTTCTTCACCAACTACGACAGTGCCAAGGGCGCTCAGTTGGCGCACAGTCCGTTTGCGGCGATGACGTTCTTCTGGCCTGCCCTCGAACGGCAGGTCCGTATCGAAGGCCGCGTCGAAAAGGTCTCGGCTGAGGAGTCCGATGCCTATTTCCACGTTCGGCCGTTGGGCAGCCGGCTTGGTGCCTGGGCTTCACCGCAGAGTCAGGTCATTCGCGATCGTGCGGAGCTCGAGCGGCTGTTGGCCGAAACCGAGCAGCGCTTTCTCGACAAGGCTCCGCACTGCCCGCCGCACTGGGGCGGCTACCGCTTGCTGCCCGAGCGCATGGAATTCTGGCAGGGCCGGGCCAGCCGTCTGCATGACCGCCTCGACTACCGCCTCGAGGCTGGCGGTTGGGACCGCCAGCGATTGGCCCCCTGATTTCTTCCGGGCCCGCGCATCAGTTGACGGGCGGGCCGCCTCCGTACACGCCCGGTCAATGCCCCGGGTATTCCAGCGCCTTGCGCTCCAGCCAAGCCTGCAAGTCGCCGCGGCGAACCTTCTGCGCCTTGGCGTCGGCCAATCTATCCAGCATCCAGCTGCGCCTGTCGGGGTCGCTTCCGGCGATCGAGAGCGCCAGGTCGCGATCAGCCCATCGACGAAAACGAACGAAAAGCCAGGCGTGGAAGGCCAAGCCGGCAATCGTGGTGATGGCTATGATGAAATAATCCATGTCAGTGTCTATTGCAGTCATCGGGAGAGATTCTGGGCTTGCGTAGGGTACAGACGCAGGCCGCCATGTACCATGCGGCTAACAGCCAGCCCGCTGCTCGTCGCGGTAGCGGTTCAAATCGTCCGTCAGGAGGTTCTCCATGCGCCATTCGATTCTGCTTGCTTCGTTCACGGCCGTCGCGCTTGCGGTTAGCGGTTGTGCATCCAGCCTCACGGGGGATACCTACTCGCGCGACGAGGCGCGCGCGGTTCAAACGGTTCGCTATGGCACCATCGAGTCGCTGCGGCCGGTGAAGATCGAAGGTACCAAGACGCCGATCGGCTCCGGCGCCGGTGCCATCGTAGGTGGCGTGGCCGGCAGCGGTGTCGGCGGCGGCCGCGGTAGTGCGGTCGCAGCGGTGATCGGTGCGGTGGCTGGCGGGATGCTCGGCGCCGCTGCGGAAGAGGGGATCACCCGAGCCCAGGGCGTCGAGATCACGGTCCGTGAGGATGACGGCACCACCCGCGCCTATGTTCAAGAGGTGGAGCCGAACCAGGTGTTCCGCGTGGGGCAGCGGGTGCGCATTCTGACCGTTAGCGGTACCAGTCGCGTCGCCCCCTGACGCAACGGGTACCCCGTGGTGCAAGTTGCCGAGCAAGTTGGCGGCCGGCCCAATAGCTTTTAGAAATATATCCACGCGTGGCGCTGCGGTCTCCGATATGGATAATCGGCTGCCCATTCATGATGACCGGCATGTCGGGTTGACTTATCTGGAACTGCATCGCCACCCGCTTGGGGTGCTTAAGGGGGCTCGCTCATGGCGCTTGCGCTGATCATTGCTCTGCCGTTTGCGGGGATCTTCCTGCCGCTACTGCTTGAGCGATTCGGCCGATCGGCCTGTGCCTTCGGCGCGGGCGTGGCGCCTTTGGCTGCCCTGTCGATCCTGCTCGCGCAGCGTGAGTCGGTATTCGCCGGGGAAGTCCTGATCGCCCGGCAGGGCTGGCTGCCCGACCTCGGGCTCGATCTGGCGCTACGCCTCGATGGCCTGGGCTTTCTGTTCGCCCTGCTGATTCTCGGCATCGGCCTGCTGGTGATTCTCTACGCGCGCTATTACCTGTCGAAGAAAGACCCGATGGGACGTTTCTTCGGCTTCTTCCTGCTGTTCATGGGCTCGATGCTGGGCGTGGTGCTTTCCGAGAACCTGCTGCTGATGCTGATGTTCTGGGAGCTGACCAGCCTTTCATCGTTCTTGCTGATCGGCTACTGGAACCATCGCGCCGACGCCCGGCGCGGTGCTCGGATGGCACTGGCCATCACCGGCGGAGGAGGCCTGGCGCTCCTGGCCGGCATTCTGCTGCTTGGCCATATCGTCGGCAGCTTCGAACTGAGCAAGGTGATCACGGCAGGCGATCAGATCCGCGCGCACGCGCTGTATCCACTGACGCTGGTGCTCGTCTTGCTCGGCGTGTTCACCAAGTCGGCGCAGTTTCCCTTCCACTTCTGGTTGCCACAGGCGATGGCCGCGCCGACGCCGGTGTCGGCGTTCCTGCATTCGGCGACGATGGTCAAGGCCGGCGTATTTCTGCTGGCCCGCCTGTACCCGGCCCTGTCGGAGTCGGAGTGGTGGTTCTACATGGTCAGCCTGACGGGGCTGGCGACCCTGCTGATCGGCGCCGTGATGGCACTGTTCCAGCACGATCTCAAGGGGCTGCTGGCCTACTCGACCATCAGTCACCTGGGCCTCATTACGCTGCTCTTCGGCCTTGATTCGCGCGTTGCTGCCGTGGCGGCGGTGTTCCATATCATCAACCACGCCACATTCAAGGCCTCGCTGTTCATGGCCGCCGGCATCATCGATCACGAGACCGGTACGCGGGACATGCGCAGGATCAACGGCATGTGGAAATACATGCCGCATACCGCGGCGCTCGCCATGGTCGCTTCGCTGGCGATGGCCGGCGTGCCGCTGCTGAACGGTTTTCTCAGCAAGGAAATGTTTTTCGCCGAGACGCTCGAGCAGCACCTGTTGGGCAGCTTCTACTGGACCATTCCGGTCCTTGCGACCGTTGCCGGGGCCTTCTCGGTCGCCTATTCGGTACGCTTCATTCACGACGTGTTCTTCAACGGCGAGCCGATCGACCTGCCGAAGTACCCGCCTCACGAGCCGGCGCGCTACATGAAGATCCCGGTGGAAGTCCTGGTGCTGCTGTGTCTGGTAGTCGGCATGTTGCCGGGCTATACGGTCGCCTCGCTGCTCGCCGCGGCGGTCGGTGCCACGCTCAATGGCGACGTGCCGGCGTACAGCCTGTCGATCTGGCATGGCTTCAACCTGCCGCTGCTGATGAGCTTTGTAGCACTCGCCGGCGGGCTGGGTATCTATGCGACGCGCAGATGGCTGTTCAGCTGGTACGAAGGCCTGCCAAGCATCGATTCGGTGCTGGTCTTCGAACGCATGATGAAGGCACTTACCGAGACGGTGCGGCGGCTGGACGCCCTGGTGGACGGCGGTTCGCTGCAGCGTTACCTCCTGCTGATGCTGGTGGCCGTTCTGGTCCTGGTGATCTATGCGTTGACGCCGCTGGCGCCGCTGGAGGGGCCGGTCGCGCTCACTCCGCTCGATGCTGTGACGGTCGGCGGCATGACGCTGCTGGCGCTGGCCGCGCTGTTGACGGTCGTCTATCACCGGCGCCGGTTGGTTTCGCTGATGATGCTCAGTACGGTCGGCTTGCTGGTTTCGTTGGCCTTCGCCCGCTATTCCGCCCCCGATCTTGCGCTCACTCAGCTGTCGGTCGAGGTGGTGTCCATCATCCTGCTGGTGCTCGCCCTTCTGTTCATGCCAGCGCATACGCCAGCCGAGTCGAGTAGCTTGCGGATGTTCCGAGACGTGCTCATTGCGGGTGGTTGCGGCGTCGCCATCGCCTTGTTGACGTTTGCTGCGCTGACCCGGCCATACGACAGCATCGCCTCGTTCTTCCTGGAAAACAGCGTTTCCGGTGGCGGGGGTAAGAACGTCGTCAACGTGATTCTGGTGGACTTCCGTGGCTTCGATACGCTCGGCGAAATCACCGTGCTGGCGATCGCCGCGATCGGCATCTTCGGGCTTTTGCATGGGTTGCGCCTGGCGCCGCCGCGCCGTGACTATGTCGGTCGCTTCTGGTCGGCCGATCGCCACCCAATGATCCTTTACGTGCTGGCCAGGGCGTTGCTGCCGATGGCGCTGATGGTCTCGGTGTTCATCTTCCTGCGTGGGCACAACCTGCCGGGTGGTGGCTTCATTGCCGGCCTGATCACGGCGGTAGCGCTGATTCTGCAGTACATCGCCCACGGCGTTGCTTGGGCCCAGGAGCGGCAGCCGGTGAGCTACCACCTGGTCTGTGGGGCCGGCCTGTTGATCGCCGGGTTTACCGGGCTTGGCAGTCTGGCGCTCGGTTATCCGTTTCTGACCTCGGCCTTCGGCCACTTCCATATCCCGCTGATCGGCGATGTCGAACTGGCCACGGCGATGCTGTTCGATCTGGGCGTGTATCTCGTGGTTGTCGGCGCCACCTTGCTGATGCTCTCCAACATCGGACATGTCAGCCAGGATGCGACCTGCAAGGAGGTGTTGTAATGGAGGCGGTGCTGGCTGTGACACTTGGCGTCATGGTGTTCAGCGGGGTGTATCTGCTGTTGCGCGCGCGCATCTTTCCGGTCGTGGTTGGCCTTACGCTGATTTCCTATGCGGTCAATCTGTTCATCTTTTCCATGGGGCGCCTGGTGACCGGCGCGCCGGCGGTGATCGGCCAGAGCAAGGATTATGTCGATCCATTGCCGCAGGCCTTGGTCCTGACGGCGATCGTCATCGGTTTCGCCATGACCGCCTTCGTGGTGGTGCTGGCGCTGCGCGGTATCGGTGAGCTCGGAACCGATCATGTCGACGGGCGGGAGTCGCGCGAATGACTCACGCGTTGATTTTCCCCATCCTGTTGCCGCTGTTTACCGGTGCGCTGTTGTTGCTGGCGCACCGCATGCCGCTGGCCGCCAAACGCGGGCTGTCGGTGCTGGCGGCAGCGCTGCTGGTGCCTTTGGCGGCTTGGCTGGTCGTGCTGGCGGGCGATGGCGAGCTGCGTCTCTACGCGCTGGGCAACTGGCAGCCACCGTTTGGCATCATCCTGTTGCTCGATCGGCTGAGCGCGATGCTGCTGCTGCTGACCGCCGTGCTCGCCAGTCTTTCCCTGCTGTACGCCTGCCGCGGCGATGACGAACGCGGGCCGAACTTCCATGCGCTCTATCAGTTTCAGCTGCTCGGCATTAACGGCGCCTTTCTGACGGGCGACCTGTTCAACCTTTTCGTGTTCTTCGAGATCCTGCTGATCTCCTCCTATGCCTTGCTGCTGCATGGCCACGGACAGCGGCGGGTTCGCTCGGGTATCCATTACGTTGTGCTGAACCTGCTGGGCTCGGCGCTGTTTCTGATCGGCGTCAGCCTGCTTTACGGGGTGCTCGGCACGTTGAACATGGCCGACCTGGCGCTGCGTGTCGCCGAGATGGATGAAGCCCTGGCGCCTCTGGTCGCCGCGGCCGGCTATCTGCTGCTCGTGGTATTCGCCCTGAAGGCCGCCATCTTGCCGCTGCACTTCTGGCTGCCACGGGCCTACGCAGCAGCGACGGCGCCGGTGGCGGCACTGTTCGCGATCATGACCAAGGTGGGGCTGTATGCCATCCTCCGGGTCTTCTCGCTGATCTATGGCAGTGAGGCCGGTCCGCTGGCGAACATGGTCGCTGACTGGCTGTGGCCGCTCGCCCTCGTGACTCTGCTGGCAGGCGTGCTGGGAGCGCTCGCCAGTCGCAATCTGCAGACCACGCTGGGCTATCTGGTGATTGTCTCGGTGGGAACCCTGCTGGCTGGCCTGGCCTTCGGTAGCGAAGCCGGCTTGAGCGCTGCCCTCTATTACCTGCTGCACACCACGCTCGTCAGCGGCGGGCTGTTTCTGCTCGCCGACCTGGTCGCGCGGCAGCGCGGCAACGTGGGGGGCGAACTGATTCCAGGCCCCGCATTGCGCCAACCGCTGCTACTCGGTGTGCTGTTTTTCATCGGCGCGATCTCGGTGGTGGGGCTGCCACCGTTTTCCGGCTTTTTCGGCAAGTTGATGCTGCTCCGGGCTGTGCCGCCGGGCCCTTCGGCCCTGATGTTCTGGCCGGTGCTGCTGATCGGTGGGCTGGGTATGCTGATTGCGCTCAGCCGCTCGGGAAGCCTGGTTTTCTGGCGCGGCAGCGGTGAGCCGGCCGGGGCAACGGCCGATGGTGTCCGTCTGCTGGCGACGTGCGGGTTGTTGGCGGGGAGTGTCGCGCTAGTGGTTTTCGCTCAGCCCATCATCGGCTATCTACAGGCAACCGCGGCGCAGCTGCTCGAACTCGGGCCCTATCTTGCAATCATCCGGGGGGCGCAGGCATGAAACGATGGCTGCCCAATCCGGCGCTGACCTTGCTGCTGGCGCTGCTGTGGTTGCTACTGGCCAATACGTGGTCGTTCGGCCAGCTTTTGCTGGCGCTGTTTCTCGGCTGGGCGATTCCGCTGCTCGCTAACGGCTTCCTCGTTCCGGTGCCAGCGGTGCGTCGGCCGTTGTGCCTGCTGCGCTTCGTCGGGCGAGTGGTAGGCGATATCGTGATGGCGAACCTGCACGTCGCCAAGCTGGTGCTCGGGCCGAAGAATCGTCTGCATCCGGCGTTCGTCGAGGTGCCGATGGACATCGGCGATGAGTTCGTCCTCGCCGTGCTGACCAGCATCGTCTCGCTTACGCCCGGGACAGTCTCGGCCGGCCTCAGCCCTGATCGCCGGGTGCTGCTGCTGCACGTGCTCGACGCTCCGAATCCCGACGAAATCGTCGAGCAGGTAAAGACGCGTTACGAAGCCCCGCTGCTGGAGATATTCGAATGCTCGCGTATGTGATTCCGCTGTGCTTCGTGCTGCTCAGCATCGCGGTCGTGCTCAACATGCTGCGGTTGATTCAGGGGCCGGACATGCCGGACCGCATCCTGGCGCTCGACACGCTCTACATTAACGGTCTGGCCCTGATCATCCTGTTCGGTGTGTGGCTGGCTTCGGACATCTTCTTCGAGGCCGCGCTGCTGATAGCCGTGATGGGCTTCGTCAGTACCGTGGCAGTGGCCAAGCACTTGCTTCACGGCGATATCATCGACTGAGGTTTAGAACATGCCGCTCTGGTTGGAAATCGTCATCAGTCTTTTTTTGCTCGGCGGCAGCCTGTTTGCCCTGATCGGTGCGATCGGGCTCTATCGTTTACCCGATTTCTATACGCGTCTGCACGGGCCAACCAAGGCCACCACGCTGGGGGTCGGCGGCATCGTCGTGGCATCGGGCATTTTCTTCGGTGTGCAGCGGGGCAGTATCAGCCTGCACGAGGTACTGATCATCCTGTTCCTCCTGCTCACCGCGCCGGTCAGTGCACACATGCTGGCCAAGGCCGCGATGCAGCAGAAGCTCGATCGCACCGAGCGAACCCAGGGCAAGCCCTGGGACTGAACCGGCGAGCCGTGGCTCAGAATTCGATGGAGCTAGGAGAGATCTGCTGCTGGTTGTCCTGCTGCAGTTGATCGACCAGCGCCTGTTGCAGGCGCGCACAGAGTTCCGGGTCGGACAGCGGCTGGTTGTCTTCGGTGGTCACGAAAAACACGTCCTCGACCCGCTCGCCAAGCGTGGCGATCTTGGCGTTCTGGACGGACAGATCGAACGCCAGGAACAGCTGACCGACACGCGCCAGCAGGCCTGGGCGGTCCGGCGCGATGATCTCGATGATGGTCTGGGGGCGCTGGGTGTCGTTGAGGATCGTTACCTGCGGCGCGAAGGCGAAGTGCTTGAGCTGCCGAGGAACGCGACGCTGAATGATGGTCAGGTACTCGTCGGGGTTGCGCAGGGCGTCGATCAGGCCCTGGCGGATTTCTTCGATGCGCTCCGGGTTATCGCCGATCGGCGTGCCATCGGCGTCGAGCACGATGTAGGTGTCGAGGGTGAACTGGCTGGTGGAGGTGATGATCCGGGCGTCGTGGATATTCAGGTTGAGCTGGTCCATTGCCGCCACGGTTACCGCGAAGAAGTCGTGCTGGTCCGGCGCGTAGATGAAGATCTGCGTGCCGCCTTCGAACTCCCGCTGGGTGGTTTCCTTGATCAGTACCAGCGGGCCGCCATCGCTCGGGTGGTCGATGATTGCCTCGGTGTGCCAGGCGATATCGCTGGCGGTGTGACGCAGAAAGTAGTCGTCGCCCAGTTGCGCCCAGAGCTGCTCTGCATCGTCCGGGTCGGTGCCGTTGCGTACCAGGGTATCCAGCGCGGCGCGCTGGCTCTGGCGGATCTGTTCTTCGCGCCCCAGCGGGTTCTCCAGGCCACGCCGGAGCGCGCGTTTGGTTTCCGTATACAGCTGGCGGAGCAGGCTGGCGCGCCAGGAGTTCCACAGCGTCGGGTTGGTCGCGTTGATGTCGGCGACCGTCAGCACATAGAGATAGTCCAGATGTGTCTCGTCGCCGACGATCTGTGCGAAATCATTGATGACCTGGGGGTCGGAAAGGTCCTTGCGCTGCGCGGTGGTCGACATCACCAGATGGTTCTGTACCAGCCAGACCACCAGTCGCGTGTCCCAGGCGGGCAGCTTGTGGCGGCTGCAGAACTGCTCGGCGTCGACGGCGCCCAGCTCGGAATGGTCGCCACCGCGCCCCTTGGCGATGTCGTGATACAGGCCGGCAATGTAGATGAGTTCCGGCTTGGGTAGTCGCTCGACCAGCTTGCTCGCCAGTGGGTACTTCTCTGCGACTCCCGGTTTGGTGAGCTTGCGCAGGTATTTGATGACGTTCAGCGTGTGCGCATCGACCGTATAGATGTGAAAGAGGTCGTGCTGCATCTGCCCGACGATGTGACCGAACTCCGGCAGGTAGCGACCGAGGATGCCGTAGCGATTCATGCGTCGCAGGTTGCGGTGAATGCCTTCCTTGCACTTGAACAGTTCGATGAACAGGCTGGTGTTGCGGATATCACAGCGAAAATCGTCATCGATCAGGTAGCGGTGATCACGTAGCAGGCGAATCGTCGTCGCCCTGACGCCTTCGATCTCCGGGTGCTGGGCAAGCAGCACGAAGGTTTCCATGATCGCGAACGGGGTGCGCTTGAAGATCGAGGGATGGCTGACTTCCAGATACCCGTCGCGCACCAGGAATCGGCTGTTGAGCGGAATGCTCGGGCCGGAGTCGCCTTCCCAGAGAATGACCTCGGCGAAGTGCTGGCCCACCAGGTCGCTCAGCTCGGCGATGCTCATGACGACCCGGTAATACTTCTGCATGAAGCGCTCGATGGCCAGCTTGGCGTCGTTGTCTTCGTAGCCGAGCAGGGCCGCCAGCTTGCGCTGGTGATCGAACAGCAGCCGGTCCTCGGCGCGCCCTGCCAGCAGGTGCAGACCGTAGCGGACCTTCCACAGGAACTCCTGGGCCGATACCAGTAGCTGGTATTCGCCCTCGGTGAGAAAGCCCTGATCGACCACGGCCTGTAGATTCAGGGTGCCGAACTGGCGCCGGGCGATCCAGAGGATCGTCTGGATGTCTCGCAGTCCGCCGGGGGAGCGTTTGACGTTGGGCTCCAGGTTGTATTCGGTGTTGTTGTACTTGGAATGGCGCTGCCGCTGCTCGTTGCGCTTGGCGAGGAAGAACTCCTTGCTCGGCCACATTTCGGCAGGGCTGGTCACCTGCAGCATGCGCTGGCGAAGCTGCTCGGGGCCGGCGATGGTCCGGCTCTCCATAAGGTTGGTGATGATGGTCAGGTCCGCACGGGCCTCCTCGGCGCATTCGGCCACCGAGCGGACGCTTTGGCCAACCTCAAGGCCAATGTCCCAGAGAAGGGTGAGAAAACCCTCGATCGCGTCGCGAAACAGCTCGTGGTCGTCCCCGTCGAGCAGGATCAGCAAATCGATGTCGGAGAAGGGGTGCAGCTCACCGCGGCCATAGCCGCCGACGGCGACCAGCGCGATATCCGCGCCCTTGTCCCAGTCGAAGCGCTTCCAGGCGGCGCGCAGGATCTGATCGACGAACCAGGCGCGATCTTCGATCAGGCGGCGGATGTCGCGGCCGGCGAGAAAACGCTTGTCGAGCACTTCGCGCGCCTGGCGAATGGCCTTCTTATATGCCGGGATGGGGCTGGCCTTGAGCGCCAGCTCTGCCTGGAACTGGCTGAGATCGAACAGCTCGGGGTCCACTTGGGGCATGCGAGATCCTCTGTCTGGGCCAGGGCAGGGTGGCGGCTAAGGTCAGGCCGGAACGCGTGGAATGGTGTCGTCGCTACGTAGCGTGAGGATCTCGTAGCCGTCCGCGGTGACGAGGATGGTGTGTTCCCACTGCGCCGAAAGCTTGCGGTCCTTGGTGATCGCGGTCCAGCCGTCGCCGAGCAGGCGGGTTTCGGCGCGACCCTGGTTGATCATCGGCTCGATGGTGAAGGTCATGCCTTCTTTCAGTTCTAGCCCGGTGCCAGCGCGACCGTAATGCAGCACCTGCGGCTCTTCGTGGAAGACCTTGCCGATCCCGTGGCCGCAGTATTCGCGTACGACCGAGAAGCCGTTCTTCTCGGCGTGCTTCTGGATCACCTCGCCGATGTCACCCAGACGAGCGCCCGGACGAACCAATTCGATCCCTTTATACAGGCACTCCTGGGTGACCTTGCACAGGCGCTCGGCCCATTCGGCCGCCTTGCCGACGATGAACATCTTGCTCGTGTCGCCGTGATAGCCGTCCTTGATGACGGTAATGTCGATGTTGAGGATGTCGCCATCCTTCAGCGGCTTGTCGTTCGGGATGCCATGGCAGACGACATGGTTGATCGACGTGCAGATCGACTTCGGAAAGCCCTTGTAGTTGAGCGGTGCCGGGATGGCTTGCTGTTCGTTGACGATGTAGTCGTGGCAGAGGCGGTCGAGCTCTTCGGTCGTCACGCCCGGCTTCACGTGCGCCTCGATCATTTCCAGGACTTCGGCGGCCAGACGGCCGGCGATGCGCATTTTCTCGATGTCTTCGGGCGTCTTGATGGTGACAGTCATGCAAACCCTCGGGCGCCCACCGGCGCAAGGCAAAAATCGGAAGCGGCGATGATAAACGAAAGCAGAATGGACTGCAGAAATCGCCGTCCTGCGTCGGCGTGCTAGCCTGCAGAAGGCGACTGTGCTATAAAACGCGCCGCTCAGCGGGGGACCACCCGGTGGGCTTAACCCACACACGCGTCGACACGCCTATCCTGGGTGCTCGCAAGAGTTGGATAGCGGGACGTGTGGAGGCCTAACCCGACTATTCGAGGACAAATCATGTCTCAAGTCACCATGCGCGATATGCTGAAGGCCGGTGTGCACTTCGGCCACCAGACCCGTTACTGGAACCCGAAAATGAACAAGTACATTTTCGGCGCGCGCAACAAGATTCACATCATCAACCTGGAAAAGACCCTGCCGATGTTCAACGACGCGCTGCGTTTCGTTGAAAAGCTGGCAGCTGGCAAGAACAAGATCCTGTTCGTCGGTACCAAGCGTTCCGCCGGCAAGATCGTTCGCGAAGAAGCCGCTCGCTGCGGCCAGCCGTACGTCGACCACCGCTGGTTGGGTGGCATGCTGACCAACTACAAGACCATTCGTGCTTCGATCAAGCGTCTGCGCGAACTGGAAACCCAGTCGCAGGATGGTACTTTCGACAAGCTGACCAAGAAAGAAGCGCTGATGCGCTCGCGCGATCTCGAAAAGCTCGAGCGCAGCCTGGGCGGTATCAAGGATATGGGCGGCCTGCCGGACGCCATGTTCGTCGTCGACGTTGAGCATGAGCGCATCGCGATTTCCGAAGCCAACAAGTTGGGCATTCCGGTGATCGGCATTGTCGATACCAACAGCAGCCCCGAAGGTGTCGACTACATCATCCCGGGTAACGACGACGCCATCCGCGCCGTGCAGCTTTACCTGAGCTCCATGGCTGACGCCGTGCTGCGCGGCCGTCAGGCCACCGCTGGCGGTGCCGACGAGTTCGTCGAGGAAGTGGCCTCCGAGGCTGCTCAGGGCTGAGCCGTCGCGCCTTAGCGTGAGACCCGATGGACAAGAAGGGGGCTAGGCCCCCTTCTTTGTCACTCCGAATTGATCGTCCGAGAGGGCGACTGGTTAGAAACCTATCAGAGGATTCGAACATGGCAGAAATTACTGCGGCCCTGGTCAAGGAACTGCGCGAGCGTACCGGCCTGGGCATGATGGATTGCAAGAAGGCGCTGACGGCAGCGGGCGGCGACATCGAAAAGGCAATCGACGACATGCGTGCGGCTGGCGCCATCAAGGCCGCCAAGAAAGCCGGTAATATTGCCGCCGAAGGTTCCATCGCAGTCAAGATTGCAGCGGACAACAAGTCTGGCGTGATCATCGAAGTCAACTCGCAAACCGACTTCCTGGCGCTGCAGGATGACTTCAAGGCGTTCGTTGCGCAGAGCCTGGACAAGGCTTTCGATCAAGGGCTGACCGATGCTGCCCCGCTGATCGAGTCGCAGGAAGAGTCGCGCCTGGCGCTGGTCGCCAAGTGTGGCGAGAACGTCAACATCCGTCGCCTGACTCGCGTCGAGGGCGACACCGTTGGCGCCTACCTGCACGGTCACCGCATTGGCGTTCTGGTTGTGCTCAAGGGTGGTAACCCTGAGCTGGCCAAGGACATCGCCATGCACGTTGCGGCCAGCAACCCAGCGGTGCTGACGCCAGCTGACGTTTCCGAAGAGCTGATCGCCAAGGAAAAGGAAATCTTCCTGCAGCTCAATGCTGAGAAGATTGCCGGCAAGCCCGAGAATATCGTCGAGAACATGGTCAAGGGCCGTATCAACAAGTTCCTGGCCGAGGCGAGCCTCGTCGAACAGGCTTTCGTCAAGGATCCGGAAATCAAGGTCGGCGACCTGGCCAAGAAGGCCGGTGCGGAAATCGTCTCCTTCGTGCGCTACGAAGTGGGTGAGGGCATCGAGAAGGCCGAGGTCGACTTCGCTGCAGAGGTTGCTGCTCAGGTAGCGGCAAGCAAGCAGTAACGTTTCAGGCCGTCCGGTACGAAGAGGCTGCCCGCTAACGCGCGCGGCCTCTTTGTCAAACTGGTGGCAGCAAAATACTGGCTCTACACGATATAGTCTCGCTGGCACTTATCGTTCGTTCGTTGGTCCAAGCGCAGATTATTCTTCTATGCCCAATCAATACCGTTTTCTTTCGAACGCCGTGGGAGGCGCACGCCAATGGCTCAGCAGATGAGTGCTCGAAATCCTCGCTACAAACGAATCCTGCTCAAACTGAGCGGCGAAGCGCTGATGGGCACGGAGGACTTCGGCATCGATCCCAAAGTGCTGGATCGCATGGCGCTCGAGGTTGGCCAGCTGGTGGGCATTGGCGTGGAAGTGGGCCTGGTGATCGGTGGCGGCAACCTGTTCCGGGGGGCGGCGCTGTCCGCCGCCGGGATGGATCGTGTAACCGGCGACCATATGGGCATGCTTGCCACGGTGATGAACGGCCTGGCGATGCGTGACGCGCTGGAGCGTTCGAACATTCCGGCGCTGGTTATGTCGGCCATCTCGATGGTTGGGGTGACCGATCACTATGACCGACGCAAGGCGATGCGCCATCTCAAGAGCGGTGAGGTTGTGATCTTCTCCGCCGGCACGGGCAACCCGTTCTTCACCACGGACTCGGCGGCCTGCCTGCGGGCGATCGAGATTCAGGCCGACGTGGTGCTCAAGGCGACGAAGGTCGACGGCGTATACACGGCCGATCCTTTCAAGGATCCGAATGCCGAGAAGTTCACCGAGCTCAGCTACGACGAGGTGCTGGACCGCAAGCTTGGGGTTATGGATCTGACGGCCATCTGCCTCTGTCGTGACCACAATATGCCGCTGCGTGTCTTCAACATGAACAAGCCCGGTGCCCTGCTCAATATCGTGCTGGGGGGCGCCGAAGGAACTCTCATCGAGGAATCGAACGAATGATCAACGAGATCAAGCAAGACGCGCAGGAGCGCATGAAGAAGTCCCTCGAGTCGCTGGAACACGCTTTCGCAAAGATTCGTACCGGGCGTGCTCATCCCAGCATCCTCGACGGTGTCATGGTGTCCTATTACGGCGCTGACACCCCGTTGCGCCAGGTGGCCAACGTGGTGGCCGAAGACTCGCGCACGCTTGCGCTGACCGTGTTCGACAAGAGCATGATCCAGGCGGTGGAAAAGGCGATCATGACTTCCGATCTGGGGCTCAACCCGGCAACTGCCGGCACGACCATTCGCGTGCCGATGCCGGCCCTGACCGAGGAAACCCGCAAGGGTTATACGCGCCAGGCGCGTGCCGAGGCGGAAAATGCTCGCGTGGCGGTGCGCAATATCCGTCGCGACGCACTGGCCCAGCTCAAGGACCTGGTCAAGGAAAAGGAAATCAGCGAGGACGAGGAACGCCGTGGCCAGGACGATGTTCAGAAACTTACCGACAAGTTCGTTGCCGACATCGACAAGGCGCTAGAGGCGAAGGAAGCGGACCTCATGGCAGTCTGATTCTTCAGTCTGTTCTGCGAAGCGCATTGCCATTGGCGGTGCGCTTCGGTCGATGAGCTCGAGCTGGCGCTTGCAGCGTCTTGTATTCATCGCAGCGTTTGATAGCGCAAGTAGAGTTGGTCATGGAAAACGGCAAACAGATCGCGCGGGGGGCCGTCCCCCGCCACGTCGCGATCATCATGGACGGAAACAATCGCTGGGCCAAACGCCGGCTGTTGCCTGGTGTGGCGGGCCACAAGGCGGGTGTCGATGCGGTGCGAGCCGTCATCGAGGTGTGTGCCGAGTCGGGCGTCGAAGTGCTGACGCTGTTCGCCTTTTCCAGTGAGAACTGGCAGCGGCCCGCCGATGAGGTGGGGGCGCTGATGGAGCTGTTCCTTTCTGCGCTACGCCGGGAAGCGCGCAAGCTGGACGATAACGGCATTCGTCTGCGGATCATCGGCGATCGCAGCCGCTTCCATCCGGAGCTGCAGGCGGCGATGCGGGACGCCGAAGAGACCACTGCGCATAATCGGCGCTTCATCCTGCAAGTGGCTGCCAACTACGGTGGTCAATGGGACATCCTGCAGGCCACGCAACGCCTGGCGCGCGAGGCGCAGGCGGGCAGGTTGAATCCGGACGAGATCACACCGGCACTGTTCGAAGGCTATCTGGCGACGGGCGAGCTGCCCCCGCCCGACCTGTGCATTCGCACCGGTGGCGAACAACGCATCAGCAATTTTCTGCTCTGGCAGCTCGCCTATGCGGAGCTGTATTTTTCCGATCTGTTCTGGCCCGACTTCAAGCGGCAGGCGATGCGTAAGGCGCTTGCCGATTTCGCCTCCCGGCAGCGTCGTTTCGGCAAGACCAGCGAGCAGGTGGAGCGCGAGGCCAAGGTCGAATGCTGAAACAACGAATCATCACCGCGGCGATTCTTCTGCCGATCGCCCTGATCGGTTTCTTTCTGCTCGAGGGGCTGGCGTTCGCCATCTTTATCGGCGTTGCAGTTACCTTGGGGGGCTGGGAATGGGCCCGGCTCGCGGGTTTCTCTTCGCAGTCGGTGAGAGTTGGCTACGCGGCAGGCGTGGCGTTGCTGCTTGCGGTGCTCTATGCCAATCCGGCTCTCGCCGCCTGGGTGCTTGCTGCGGCAATTGCCTGGTGGGTTTTTGCGACCTTCCTGGTGCTGGGTTATCCGCAAAGCCGTCGTTACTGGGGAGGGGCAGGCGGCAGCCTCGCCTTTGGTTTCCTGGTGCTGCTGCCTGCCTGGCAGGCCTTGGTGCTGCTCAAACAGTGGCCGATGGGGAACTGGTTGATCGTGGCGGTGATGGTGCTGGTGTGGGTTGCCGATATCGGTGCGTATTTTTCCGGGCGGCGCTTCGGTCGGCGCAAGCTCGCTCCCGAGGTCAGTCCCGGCAAGAGCTGGGAGGGCCTGTTCGGCGGCCTGGTAGCGAGCCTGCTTGTTACCGTTGGCGTCGGGTTGTACCGCGATTGGGCTCCGCGTGAGCTCGTACTCGCGTTGCTTGGGGCGGCGGTGGTGGTGTTGATCTCGGTGATCGGCGATCTCACCGAAAGCATGTTCAAGCGCAATGCGGGCATCAAGGACAGCAGTCAGCTGCTTCCGGGTCACGGCGGTGTCATGGACCGGATCGACAGCCTGACGGCCGCGGTGCCGGTGTTTGCCGTGCTGTTGTGGTTGGCTGGGTGGGGGGCGCTGTGACGACCCTCAAGGTCACCGTCTTGGGTGCTACCGGCTCCATTGGCCTAAGCACGCTCGATGTCATTGCCCGTCATCCTGAGCGCTACTCGGTCTTCGCGCTTACGGCCTTCAGCCGGGTTGCTGAACTCAAGGCGCTGTGCCTGCGGCATCGTCCCCGCTTCGCGGTGCTGGCCGATGAGGCCCAGGCCCGAGTGCTGCAGGCCGATCTTCATGCGGCCGGGTTGGCAACGCGCGTGCTCGTCGGTTGCGGCGGGCTATGCGAAGTCGCCGCTCATCCCGAGGTCGATGTAGTCATGGCGGCCATCGTCGGTGCAGCCGGTCTGCGTCCGACGCTATCCGCCGTGCAGTCAGGCAAGCGAGTGCTGCTGGCAAACAAGGAGGCGCTGGTGATGTCTGGCGCACTGTTCATGCAGGCTCTGCAGCAGAGTGAAGCGGTACTGCTGCCGATCGATAGCGAGCACAACGCGATATTCCAGTGCCTGCCGACCGATTACTCGCGAGGGATGGCTGCGGTCGGGGTCCGGCGCATTCTGCTGACCGCCTCCGGCGGGCCATTCCGGAAAATGCCAGCCGAGGCGCTGGTCGATGTGACGCCCGAGCAGGCCTGTGCGCATCCGAACTGGTCGATGGGGCGCAAGATTTCCGTCGACTCGGCGAGCATGATGAATAAAGGGCTCGAGTTGATCGAGGCATGCTGGTTGTTCAATGCGCGTCCGAGTCAGGTCGAGGTCGTTGTTCACCCACAGAGCGTCATCCACTCGATGGTCGACTATGTCGATGGATCGGTGTTGGCGCAGCTTGGCAACCCTGACATGCGCACCCCCATCGCGCATGCCCTTGCCTGGCCCGAGCGCATCGATTCGGGCGTGTCGGCACTCGATCTGCTGCGCATCGGTCAGCTCGAATTCCAGGCACCGGACGATGCGCGCTTTCCCTGCCTGCGTCTGGCTCGAGAGGCAGCCGAGGCCGGCGGTACCGCGCCGGCCATGCTCAATGCCGCGAATGAGGTCGCCGTTGAGGCGTTTCTGGGGCGGCGCATCCGTTTTACCGAGATCGCGAGTATCATCGCCGATGTGTTGGAGCAGGAGGCGGTCGGTGCGGCCGGCTGTCTCGACGATGTGTTGATGGCGGATCAGCAGGCTCGCCGGCTTGCGGGTGACTGGCTGGGCCGCCACGGGCGTTAGCCCGGAGGACCTTATGAGCGCGCTTTACATGATTGCCGGTACCCTGATAGCACTCGGGGTGCTGGTCACGTTTCACGAGTTCGGTCATTTCTGGGTCGCCAGGCGCTGCGGTGTAAAGGTGTTGCGCTTCTCGGTCGGTTTTGGTTCGCCACTCCTGCGTTGGCATGACCGGCATGGTACCGAGTTCGTCGTGGCTGCCATTCCGCTCGGTGGCTATGTGAAGATGCTCGACGAGCGCGAAGGTGAGGTGCCTGACGAACTCTTGGGGCAGGCGTTCAACCGCAAGTCCGTCCGCCAGCGCTTTGCCATCGTAGCCGCTGGCCCTATCGCGAATTTCCTTCTGGCTCTGCTGTTCTTCTGGTTGTTGGCGATGCTGGGCAGTCAGCAGTTGCGTCCGGTGGTCGGTAGCGTAGCGCCCGGTAGCCTGGCCGTGCAGGCTGGCATTGGGCCGGATCAGGAGCTGATCGCTATCGATGGCAAGGCGGTTTCGGGCTGGGGCGATGTGAATCTGCAGCTGGTGCGCCGCCTCGGCGAGTCCGGCTCGTTGGAGATGGTGGTTCGCGATCTCGGCGACTCGCTCGAGCGCAAGGTCGAGGTTCCCCTGCGGGAATGGCTCAAGGGGGCAGAAGAGCCCGATCCGCTGGCTGCACTCGGGATCCGGCCCTGGCGCCCTCGCATTGCGCCGATCATTGCGCAGCTCGATCCGGAGGGGCCGGCTCAGGCGGCTGGTCTGAAGCTCGGTGACCGATTGCTGGCTGTTGAAGGGCGCTCCCTGGATGACTGGCAGGATGTCATCGATGCCGTTCGTCCCCTGGCGGGCGAAACCGTGACCCTGTCGGTCGAGCGCGATGGTCGGACGCAGGATCTGTCGGTCACCTTGGCCGCAAGGGGTGAAGGCCAGGCGCGCAGAGGCTATCTGGGCGCAGGCGTCGAAGGCGGTGAGTGGCCGGCTAACATGCTGCGCGAAGTAAGCCATGGGCCGCTCGAGGCGGTCGTCGAGAGCCTGCGCCGAACCGGCACGATGACGCTGCTGACGCTTGATTCGCTGAAGAAAATGCTCTTCGGCGAGCTGTCGGTAAAAAACTTGAGCGGCCCGATAACGATTGCTAAAGTGGCCGGCGCTTCTGCCCAGTCCGGTGTCGGGGATTTCCTCAATTTTCTCGCCTATCTGAGCATAAGCCTGGGGGTTCTCAATCTGCTGCCAATCCCGGTGCTTGATGGCGGGCACCTGCTTTTTTACGCCATCGAATGGCTTCGCGGCCGACCGTTGTCCGAAAGAGTGCAGGGATGGGGTGTTCAGATCGGCATCAGTCTGGTCGTCGGGGTGATGCTGCTTGCGCTGGTCAATGACCTGGGCCGCCTGTAACGCAGAATCCGTATTGTTGCCGCGCTAGGCGTCGGCTCATCCGTCAGGTCTGAAATAAGAAAGGACTTCATGAAACGTCTGCTGCTTCCCGCGGTGATCTCCGCTTTGATGATCGCCGAAGTCCACGCTGAGTCCTTCACCATTTCCGATATCCGGGTCAACGGCCTCCAGCGGGTCTCTGCAGGCAGCGTGTTCGGTGCTCTGCCGCTCAATGTGGGCGAGCCGGCTGATGACCAGCGCCTGGTAGAGGCCACGCGGGCCTTGTTCCGTACCGGTTTCTTCCAGGATATCCAGCTCGGCCGCGAAGGCAACGTGCTGGTGATCAGTGTCGTGGAGCGACCGTCCATTTCGGCCATCGAAATCGAGGGCAACAAGGCGATCAAAACCGAGGATCTGCTGGCGGGTCTCCAGCAGTCGGGCTTGGCCGAAGGCGAGATTTTCCAGCGCGCAACGCTCGAGGGCGTACGTAACGAGCTGCAGCGCCAGTACGTCGCGCAGGGGCGTTACTCGGCCAGCATCGAAACCGACGTCGTCAACCAGCCTCGAAATCGCGTAGCACTGAAGATCAAGATCAATGAAGGCTCGGTCGCCGCGATCAAGCACATCAATGTGGTCGGCAATACGGTGTTCTCCGATGAAGAGCTGACCGATCTGTTCGAACTGAAGACGACCAATTGGCTGTCGTTCTTCCGTAATGACGACAAGTACGCTCGCGAAAAGCTGTCCGGCGACCTCGAGCGGCTGCGGTCCTATTATCTGGACCGTGGCTACATCAACATGGACATCACCTCGACCCAGGTGTCGATTACCCCGGATAAGAAGGATGTCTATGTCACGGTTAACATCGCCGAAGGCGAGCGTTACACCGTTCGCGACGTGAAACTCAGCGGCGACCTCAAGGTGCCGCGTGAAGAGGTCGAAGCTCTACTGCTGGCCAAGCAAGGCCAGGTTTTCTCGCGCAAGGTGATGACCACGACATCCGAGCTGATCACGCGCCGGCTCGGTAACGAGGGCTACACGTTCGCCAACGTCAACGGCGTACCGGAGCCGCACGACGAGGACAACACCGTCTCCATCACGTTCGTCGTCGACCCGGGCAACCGTGCCTACGTCAACCGCATCAACTTCCGTGGCAACACCAAGACCGAGGACGAGGTGCTGCGTCGCGAGATGCGCCAGATGGAAGGTGGCTGGGCGTCGACCTACCTGATCGACCAGTCCAAGACCCGTCTGGAACGGCTGGGCTTCTTTAAGGAAGTGAACGTCGAGACACCGCAGGTGCCGGGAACCGAGGACCAGATCGACGTGAACTACAGCGTCGAGGAGCAGCCTTCGGGCTCGATCATGGCCAGCGTCGGTTTCGCGCAGAATGCCGGCCTGATTCTCGGTGGCTCGATCAGCCAGAACAACTTCCTCGGCACCGGTAACCGCGTGAGCCTGGGGTTGAATCGCAGCGAGTACCAGACGCGCTACAACTTCGGCTTCGTCGATCCCTACTGGACCGAGGATGGCGTCAGTCTCGGCTACAACGCGTTCTACCGGACGACCGACTACGACGAGCTCGATTACGACGTGTCCAGCTACTCGGTGGATAGCTTGGGTGGGGGTGTCAACATCGGTTATCCGATCAGCGAGACGGCGCGCCTCTCCTTCGGCCTGTCCGTTCAGCAGGACAGCATCGATACCGGTCTCTATACGGTCGACGAAATCTTCGATTTCATGGAGAAGGAAGGCGACAGCTTCCTCAACTTCAAGGGCTCGGCCGGCTGGTCCGAATCGACGCTGAACCGCGGCGTACTGGCTACTCGCGGTCATTCGCAGAGTCTGGTCTTCGAAACCACCATTCCCGGTAGCGACCTTTCGTTCTACAAGCTCGACTACAACGGCCAGCTGTTCGTGCCGATGACGAAGGATTACACGCTGCGCATGCATACCCGACTGGGCTACGGTGATGCCTATGGCTCGACCGAGCGCCTGCCGTTCTACGAGCATTACTACGCTGGCGGCTTCAACTCGGTACGCGGCTTCGAAGACAGCAGCCTCGGGCCGCGCAGTACACCAAGCGACGGTACGCGCCCGGGAACGGTGAAGGATCCGGATCAGGATCCGCTGCCGTTCGGTGGCAACGTGCTGGTGCAGGGCGGTCTCGAGGTGTTGTTCCCGATGCCTTTCGTCAAGGACCAGCGCTCGCTGCGGACCTCCCTGTTCTGGGATGTGGGTAATGTGTTCGATACCAACTGCCCGTCGGGTTCGAACAATTGCAGCGACATCGATATCGGTGACATGGCCAGTTCGGTAGGTGTGGGCCTGACATGGATTACCGCGATGGGCCCGTTGAGCTTCAGTCTGGCGATGCCCGTCGTGGAGCCGGATGACGCCGATACCCAGGTGTTCCAGTTCTCCCTGGGGCAGACGTTCTAACACTAGCCGAGCATCTTGCTTCGGTAACCTTTGCAGGAGTGGTATTCACCGTGCGTAAGTTGACCCAGATGTTTCTCGTTCTCGCCGCTCTGGTGGCGACGCCCGCGTTCGCCGAGATGAAGATTGCGGTTCTGAACTACCAGATGGCGCTGCTCGAGTCCGATGCCGCGAAGCGTTACGCCGTCGACGCCGAGAAGAAGTTCGGCCCTCAGTTGAGCAAGCTGAAGAGCCTGGAAAGCGAGGCGAAGCGCATTCAGGACCGCCTGGTCAAGGATGGCGACAAGATGCAACAGGCCGAGCGCGAGCGCCTCGAACTGGAATTCAAGCAGAAGGCGCGTGACTTCCAGTTCCAGTCCAAGGAGCTCAACGAAGCCAAGGCCGTTGCTGACCGCGACATGCTCAAGCAGCTCAAGCCGAAGCTGGACAAGGCTGTCGAGGAGGTCCTCAAGAAGGGTGACTACGACATCGTTCTGGAGCGTGGTGCCGTGGTCGACGTGAAGCCAACGTACGACATCACGCGTCAGGTCATCGAACGTATGAACCAGCTGCGTTGACATGTCCTGCCACGAATACTCGCTCGGCCAACTGGCCGAGTTGCTGGGCGGCTCGGTGCGCGGCGATGCCCAGCGAGTCATCACCGGCCTTGCGACACTTCAGGATGCCGGGCCAGGCCAGCTGAGCTTTCTCGCGAACAGCCAGTACCGCAAGTACCTCGCCGAGACGCGGGCGGCCGCCGTGCTGCTCACGTCGGAAGAGGCCGAGCGGTATCAGGGAGCTGCGCTTATCGTCAGCAACCCCTACCTGGCCTACGCACAGCTTTCGCATCTGTTCGAAACCCGTCCTGCCAGCGTCCCGGGCGTCCACCCCTCCGCGGTGATCGCCGCCAGCGCGCAGGTTCACCCCTCGGCGCGCATCGGCGCTTACGTGGTCATCGAGGCCGGCGCCTGCATCGAGGCGGATGTCGAAATCGGGGCGCAGTGCTTTATCGGTGCGCGTAGTCGGATCGGCGAAGGCGGACGGCTCGCGCCACGGGTCACGCTGTATCACGACGTCGTCATCGGCAAGCGCGTGGTGATTCAATCCGGTGCAGTAATCGGTGGCGAAGGCTTCGGCTTTGCCAACGAAAAGGGCAGTTGGCAAAAGATCGCGCAGATCGGTGGAGTCCTTATCGGCGACGACGTCGAGATCGGCTCGAATACCACCATCGACCGAGGAGCATTGGCAGACACGCTCATCGGCAATGGCGTCAAGCTCGATAACCAGATCATGATCGCGCACAACGTACAGATCGGTGACAACACCGCCATGGCTGGTTGCGTGGGCATCTCGGGCAGTACCAAGATCGGGCGTAACTGCATGATCGCAGGCGGCGTTGGCATGGTCGGTCACATCGAAGTGTGCGACAACGTGTTCGTCACCGGGATGACCATGGTGACCCGCTCGATCTCCGAGCCAGGCAGCTATTCGTCCGGCACGGCGATGCAGCCGGCGGCTGAATGGAGAAAGAGCGCGGCACGGATCAGGCAGCTCGACGATATGGCGCGACGCCTGCAACAGCTGGAAAAACAGCTCGCGGCCGTGACCTCGGGCGGCGATTCGTCTTCTGATGCCTGACCCTTTCTGCTGAGTCGCTGACTGGCGCTGCGCGCGCGTCGACGAGGCGGGGCATTGGTTGCCCCTTCATATTTCTACAGGCTCCTTGCTGACATGATGGATATCAACGACATTCGCGAATACCTGCCGCACCGCTACCCCTTCCTGCTGGTGGACCGGGTGGTCGAGCTGGACACGGAGGCCAAGCGCATTCGCGCATACAAGAACGTGACCATCAACGAGCCGTTCTTCACTGGGCATTTCCCCCAGCATCCGATCATGCCCGGTGTACTGATCATCGAGGCGATGGCGCAGGCAGCGGGTATCCTCGGCTTCAAGATGATGGATGTGAAGCCCTCCGACGGCACGCTCTACTATTTTGTCGGTTCGGACAAGCTGCGCTTCCGCCAGCCAGTCCTGCCGGGCGATCAGCTGATCCTGGAAGCCAAATACCTCAGCGTTAAGCGCGGCATCTGGAAGTTCGAGTGCGAAGCCAGTGTCGACGGTAAAGCGGTCTGCTCGGCCGAAATCATCTGTGCGGAACGCAAACTATGAGTTTGATCGACCCTCGTGCCATCGTCGATCCATCGGCCCGTCTTGCAGATGACGTGCAGGTCGGTCCTTGGTCGATCATCGGGCCGAATGTCGAGATAGGCGAGGGAACGGTGATCGCGTCGCACGTGGTCATCAAGGGGCCGACCCGTATCGGCCGACACAATCGTATTTTTCAGTTTTCCTCGGTTGGCGAGGACACTCCTGACCTGAAGTACAAGGGGGAGCCAACCCGGCTGGTGATCGGCGATCACAACGTCGTGCGCGAAGGGGTAACGATCCATCGCGGGACCATTCAGGACCGTCACGAGACCACGATCGGCAATCACAACCTGATCATGGCCTACGCTCATATCGGTCATGACAGCGTCATTGGTGACCACTGCATCCTGGTAAACAACACCGCGCTGGCCGGGCATGTGCATGTGGGTGACTGGGCCATTCTCTCCGGCTACACCCTGGTCCATCAGTTCTGCAGGATCGGTGCGCACAGTTTTTCCGGTATGGGGACGGCGATCGGCAAGGACGTACCCGCTTTCGTTACCGTTTTCGGCAATCCGGCCGAGGCGCGCAGCATGAATTTCGAGGGCATGCGCCGGCGGGGCTTCAGCGACGCGGCGATCCATGCCCTGCGGCAGGCCTACAAGGTCGTCTATCGCAAAGGCCTGACGGTGGAGGCTGCGCTTGGTGAGCTTGCCGAAGCGGCTGAGCAGTTCCCCGAGGTTGCGGTATTCCGCGACTCCATCAAGGCCTCGACGCGCGGCATTACACGCTGAGATGAACAGGCCGCTTCGAGTTGCTTTGGTAGCCGGGGAGGCATCGGGCGATATCCTCGGCGCCGGGCTTATGCAGGCATTGCGCAAGCGCTGTCCCGATGTCGAGTTCATCGGTGTCGGCGGCAAGCGCATGGAGGCCGAGGGGCTGCAGTCGAGCTTCCCGCTCGAGCGTCTTGCAGTGATGGGCCTGGTGGAAGTGCTTGGCCGTCTGCCGGAGCTGCTGGCACGCCGCCGCCGGCTGACTGCCGAGCTGATCGCGGCCAGGCCGGACGTGTTCATTGGCATCGATGCGCCGGATTTCAACCTGGGCCTCGAGCTTCGCCTGCGGCGCGCCGGCATTCGCACCGTGCACTATGTCAGCCCGTCCGTCTGGGCGTGGCGGCAGAAGCGCGTGCTGAAGATCCGCGAAGCCTGCGATCTGATGCTGACGCTGTTTCCATTCGAGGCGCGCTTCTATGAAGAGCAGGGCGTGCCGGTGCGTTTCGTTGGCCACCCACTGGCCGATGCCATTCCGTTCCAGGCCGACCGGGCCCTAGCGCGTGCCGAGCTGGGTTTGCCCGAGCAAGGTGCTGTCGTGGCGCTGCTGCCTGGAAGCCGCGGCGGGGAGGTGGCCCGTCTGGGTGAGCTGTTTCTCGAGGCGGCTCAGCGGATCCACGCAAAACGACCGGATGTGAGCTTCGTACTGCCATGCGCCAGCCCGGAGCGGCGCGCGCAGATCGAGCAGATGCTTGCCGGGCGGGCCCTGCCGTTGCGGCTCGTCGATGGCCGCTCGCACGAGGCGCTGGCCGCCTGTGACGCGGTGCTGATTGCGTCGGGCACGGCAACGCTCGAAGCGCTGTTGTTCAAACGGCCGATGGTGGTGGGCTACCGGGTGGCTCCGATGACCTATCGCATCCTGCGGCGTTTGGTGAAGAGCCCTTACGTGGCGCTGCCGAATCTGCTCGCTCAGCGCTTGCTGGTGCCGGAGTTGTTGCAGGATGCCGCCACACCCGACGCGTTGGCCGCGGCATTGCTGCCACTGCTGGACGATGGCGAACCTCAGGTGAAGGGGTTCGATGCCATTCACCGGGCGCTGCGCCAAGACGCCTCGGTGAAGGCCGCCGAAGCAATATTGACGTTGGTTGAGAGGCCCTGATGCAGTTCGGACTGGATTTCGGTTTGGTCGAAGAACTGGTCGCCGGCGTCGACGAGGTCGGCCGAGGGCCGCTCTGTGGTCCGGTTGTGACCGCGGCGGTGATCCTAGATCCGGCTCGCCCGATCGAGGGGCTCAACGACTCGAAAAAACTCAGTGAAGCCCGCCGCGAAGCGCTGTTCGACGAGATCTGCGAAAAGGCGCTAGCCTGGTGCGTGGCGCGCGCTGAAGTCGAGGAGATCGACCAGCTGAACATTCTGCATGCCACCATGTTGGCGATGCAGCGCGCCGTGGAAGGGCTCAGCGTGGTGCCGCGGCTGGCGCTGATCGACGGCAACCGCTGCCCGCAACTGGCGGTACCGAGCGCACCGGTGGTACAGGGTGATGCACAGGTCCCGGCGATTGCCGCGGCGTCGATCCTAGCCAAGGTCAGTCGTGATCGCGAGATGCAGGCGCTCGATCTGGTTTATCCCGGCTACGGCCTGGCCGGTCACAAGGGCTATCCGACACCGCTGCACCTCGAGGCATTGCAGCGACTCGGCCCCACCCCCATCCATCGGCGCTCCTTCGCGCCGGTGCGTACACTGATCGAGCGCGCCGAGCTCAGCGTAACGGCGCTGGCGCCCGCAGCGTTGGTCTAGCGGCACCCTGATTCAGCTGAGCTGTCCATAGCTGACGGAGCCGCCGCGTCGCGCGCGGCGGTACGTCACTGCCGATGGAGAGCGCTGATGCCAGAGTTTGCCACCCAAATCGTCGATCTGCTCAACGGGCTCATATGGGGCAAGATCCTCATCTGGATGCTGGTCGGTTGCGGCCTGTTGTTCACGTTCCGCCTGGGCTTCATCCAGTTCCGCCACTTCGGCCATGCGTTCGGCATCCTCAAGGGCAGCGGCAAGAGCGATGACTCAGGTATCTCGCCGTTCCAGGCGCTCTGTACGTCACTCGCCGCGCGGGTGGGCACCGGCAACGTCGCCGGGGTGGCGGTCGCCATCACGCTCGGTGGCCCGGGCGCGGTGTTCTGGATGTGGGTAATCGCCTTGGTCGGTATGGCGACCGGTTTCGTCGAAGCGACGCTCGCGCAGCTGTTCAAGATTCGTGACGACCGCGGGCAGTACCGCGGCGGGCCTGCCTATTACATGGAGAAGGGGCTGGGCGCCCGCTGGATGGGTTCTCTGTTCTCGGTGTTTCTCATCCTTGCCTTCGGCTTCGTCTTCAACTCGGTTCAGGCCAACACCATTACCGGGGCGATGCAAGGCGCCTTTGGCGTGCCTGCCTGGCTTTGTGGCATCGGCATCGTGCTGCTGACCGCGCCGATCATCTTTGGCGGCCTGCGCTCCATCGCGCGCTTCTCGCAGCTGGCGGTGCCCTTCATGGCTGCGGCCTACATGCTCGTTGCGCTGGCGCTCATCCTGATCAATATCACCGAGCTGCCTGGCGTCTTCGCACTCATCTTCAAGAGCGCGTTTGGTTTCGAGGAAGCCGCCGCCGGTGGGCTCGGCGCTGCGCTGTTGAACGGCTTCAAGCGCGGCCTGTTTTCCAACGAGGCGGGCATGGGCTCGGCGCCGAACGCCGCTGCGGCGGCTGTGCCCTATCCGCCGCATCCTGCTTCGCAGGGCTATGTGCAAATGGCCGGCGTGTTCATCGATACGCTGATGATCTGTACGGCGTCGGCGGCGATCATCCTGCTGGCCGGCCCCCAGGAAGGCGAGGGGATCGAGCTGGTGCAGAATGCGCTGGTCGACCATGTCGGCGGCTGGGGGCAGTATTTCCTGGCGATCATCGTGCTGTTCTTCGCGTTCACCTCCATCGTCGCTAACTACTTCTACGCAGAGAACTGCCTGGTCTTTCTCGAGCGTAACCATTCGGCCGGCCTGCTGGTGTTTCGTCTATTGGTGCTGGCGATGGTGATGTTTGGCGCGCTGGCCTCGCTACCCTTCGTCTGGAGCCTGGCCGACGTCTCCATGGGGCTGATGGCGATCACCAACCTGATCGCCATCGTCCTGCTGTCGAAGACTGCGGTGAAACTCTCGCGCGACTACCGGCAGCAGCTGAGTGCCGGCAAGGTTCCGCAGTTCGACGCGCGCGACTATCCGGAAATCCGCGCGAAGCTCGAGCCCGGCATCTGGGACGACGGCAACGGCGGCATCAAGCCCTGAGTATCGTGCCGCAGGCAGGGCGAACGGCGGACCTGCCTCGGCCGCTTTTCGGTACAATCGCGCGCTTGTCGTTTTGCCCGCGCAGGTTTGTCCATGTCCGTTTCCTTCGTTCACCTCCGTCTGCATACCGAGTACTCGCTGGTGGATGGGCTGGTCAGGGTAAAGCCGTTGGTCAAGGCCGTTGCGGGAGCCGGTATGCCGGCGGTTGCCGTTACCGACATGAGCAACATGTGCTCGTTGGTGAAGTTCTACAAGACGGCGCTGGGCGGTGGCATCAAGCCCATCTGCGGCGCCGACATCTGGCTGGCCAGCCGCGACGAGGACGGCCCACTGAGCCGTCTGACGCTGCTGGCGATGGATGCCAAGGGCTATCGCAATCTCACCGAGCTGGTCTCGCGGGGCTGGACCGAAGGCCAGCGCAACGAGCTGGTGATCATCGAGCGCGATTGGGTGAAGGCAGCAGCCGAGGGCCTGATCGCACTTTCCGGCGCGAAAGAGGGCGAGATCGGCCTGGCCCTGCTCGAGGGCGACGAGAGCGGTGCCGAGGCGCTCTGGCAGGAATGGAGCGCCGTTTTCCCGGGGCGCTTCTATCTGGAAGTACAGCGCACTCATCGGGTCAACGACGAGGAATACCTGCACGCCGCGGTGGCTCTGGCCGGGCGCTGCGGTGCGCCGCTGGTGGCGACCAACGACGTGCGCTTTCTCAAGCAGGAAGACTTCGAAGCCCACGAAACGCGTGTATGCATCGGCGAAGGCCGTACGCTCGATGACCCACGGCGTCCGCGCAACTATTCGGACCAGCAATACCTCAAGACGCCCGAGGAGATGGCCGAACTGTTCAGCGATCTGCCGGAGGCGCTGGAGAATTCCGTGGAGATCGCCAAGCGCTGCAACATCGAGGTGCAGCTGGGCAAGTACTTCCTGCCGGATTTCCCCACGCCCAATGGCATGGGTATCGACGACTACCTGCGGCATGCCTCGTACGAAGGCTTGGAAGAGCGTCTGAAGGTACTGTTGCCGGCGGACACCCCGGATTACGAGGCGAAGAGGCAGCTCTATGTCGACCGCCTGGAGTTCGAGCTCGGCACCATCATCCAGATGGGCTTTCCCGGCTACTTCCTCATCGTTGCCGACTTCATCCAGTGGGCCAAGAACAACGACGTGCCGGTAGGCCCCGGGCGTGGTTCGGGTGCCGGCTCGCTGGTCGCATACGTGCTGAAGATTACCGACCTCGATCCGCTGGCCTACGACCTGCTGTTCGAACGTTTCCTCAACCCCGAACGGATCTCCATGCCCGACTTCGACGTCGACTTCTGCATGGATGGCCGCGACCGCGTGATCGACTACGTGGCCGAAAAGTACGGGCGCAATGCCGTGAGCCAGATCATCACCTTCGGCTCGATGGCGGCCAAGGCCGTGGTGCGCGACGTGGCGCGGGTGCAGGGCAAGTCCTACGGACTCGCTGACCGCCTGTCGAAGATGATCCCCTTCGAAGTCGGCATGACCCTGGAAAAAGCCTACGAGATGGAGGAGCCGCTGCGCGACTTCCTCAAGACCGACGAAGAGGCCGCGGAAATCTGGGAAATGTCGCTCAAGCTCGAGGGCATCACCCGCGGCACCGGCAAGCACGCCGGTGGTGTGGTGATCGCGCCGACCAAGCTGACCGACTTCGCGCCGATCGCCTGCGACGAGGAGGGCGGCGGCCTGGTTACCCAGTTCGACAAGGACGACGTCGAGCAGGCCGGCCTGGTGAAGTTCGACTTCCTCGGCCTGCGCACCCTGACGATCATCAAGTGGGCGATGGAGACCATCCACCGCGAGCAGCGGCGCAAGGGCGTCGACGAGAAGGACCTGGTCAACATCGACTTCATCCCGCTGGATGACAAGAAAACCTACGACATGCTGCAGAAGGCCGAGACCACGGCGGTCTTCCAGCTCGAATCGCGCGGCATGAAGGAGCTGATCAAGAAGCTCAAGCCCGACTGCCTGGAAGACATGATCGCACTGGTGGCGCTGTTCCGCCCCGGCCCGCTGCAGTCGGGCATGGTGGACGACTTCATCAACCGCAAGCACGGCCGCGAGCCGATCTCCTATCCGCACCCGGACTACCAGTACGCCGGGCTCGAGCCGGTGCTCAAGCCCACCTACGGCATCATCCTCTACCAGGAACAGGTGATGCAGATTGCCCAGGTGATGGCCGGCTATACGCTGGGCGGCGCCGACATGCTGCGCCGCGCGATGGGCAAGAAGAAGCCCGAGGAAATGGCCAAGCAGCGCGGTGGTTTCATTGAGGGCTGCGCCAACAACGGCATCGACGGCAACCTGGCGGGCAACATCTTCGACCTGGTGGAAAAGTTCGCCGGCTACGGCTTCAACAAGTCGCACTCGGCAGCCTACGGCCTGGTCTCCTACCAGACTGCCTGGCTCAAGGCGCACTACCCGGCGCCGTTCATGGCGGCGGTACTGTCGGCGGATATGCACAACACCGACAAGGTGGTGATCCTGGTCGAAGAGTGCCGCAGCATGAAGCTGCGCATCGACCCGCCGGATGTGAACGTCTCCGAATTCAAGTTCACCGTCAACGACGACGGGCGCATCGTCTACGGCCTGGGCGCGATCAAGGGCGTCGGCGAGGCGCCGGTCGAGGCCATCGTTGAATGCCGCGAAGCGGGCGGGGCGTTCAAGGACCTGTTCGACTTCTGCAACCGCGTCGATCTCAAGCGCATCAACAAGCGCACCCTGGAAGCGCTGATCCGCTCGGGTGCACTGGATCGCCTGGGCCCCTACTACCAGGACGAACTCAAGGCCTACCAGGCCAGCGTCGACCTCAACCGCGCCGTGCTGCTGGCTTCCATGGAAGAGGCCGTGCAGGCCGCCGAGCAGACCGCGCGCAGTGAAGAGAGCGGCCACATGGACCTGTTCGGGGGGCTGTTCGCCGAGCCGGAGGCCGATGTCTACATCAATCACCGCAAAGCGCGCGAACTCTCGCTCAAAGAACGTCTCAAGGGCGAAAAGGACACCCTCGGCCTCTACCTGACCGGTCACCCGATCGACGAGTACGAAGGCGAGGTCCGCCGCTTCGCCCGTCAGCGCATCATCGACCTGCGTCCGGCGCGAGATACCCAGACCGTCGCCGGCCTGATCGTCAATCTGCGTGTGATGAAGAACAAGAAGGGCGACAAGATGGGGTTCATTACCCTGGACGACCGCTCCGGTCGTATCGAAGCGTCGTTGTTCGCCGATGCCTTCGCCAGCGCCCAGGCGCTGCTGCAGACCGATGCGCTGGTGGTGGTGGAGGGCGAGGTCAGCAACGACGATTTCTCCGGCGGGCTGCGTCTGCGCGCCAAGCGGGTGATGAGTCTCGAGGAGGCGCGCACCGGCCTGGCCGAAAGCCTGCGCGTGCGGGTCGCGGCCGATGCGCTCAAGGGCGACCGCATGCGCTGGCTGGCCGATGTGTTCGGTCGCCATCGCGGTGCCTGCCCGATCACCGTCGAATACACCGGCAGCGACGCGCGTGCGGTGCTGCAGTTCGGCGAAAGCTGGCGAATCGACCCGGCCGATAACTTGATTCAGGCATTGCGTGACCAGTTCGGGCGCGACAACGTCTTTCTCCAATACCGATGACCGGGCGGTACTTGCGCCCGGACGCAAGAGGCGTCGCCCCGGCGGCGCTCGATCGGCCCGGTCGCCGACCGGGTTGTTGGTGCTGAACGATTTCGTTCGACCTGAATGCGCCCGTCCCGTAAGGTATGGCGCAAAAAACGGAACAGCCTCCCGGCCGCCTGGCCGTCGACGCATGACGGATGCCTATGAACCCGAATTTTCTGGATTTCGAACAGCCGATTGCCGACCTGCAAGCCAAGATCGAAGAGCTGCGCCTGGTAGGCAATGACAATGACCTGAATATCGGCGACGAGATTGCCCGCTTGCAGGAAAAGAGCGAGTCGCTCACTGCAAGCATCTTCGGCAACCTCAGCAGCTGGCAGATCGCCCGCCTGGCCCGCCACCCGCAGCGCCCCTACACGCTGGACTACATCAGCCACCTGTTCACCGAATTTGAAGAGCTGCATGGCGATCGTCATTTCTCCGACGACGCAGCGATCGTCGGTGGGACCGCACGCCTGAATGGCCAGCCGGTCATGGTCATCGGCCACCAGAAGGGCCGCGAGGTGCGCGAGAAGGTCCGCCGCAACTTCGGCATGCCGCGCCCGGAGGGCTATCGCAAGGCCTGCCGCCTGATGGAAATGGCCGAGCGCTTCAAGATGCCGATCCTCACCTTCATCGATACGCCTGGTGCCTACCCCGGCATCGATGCCGAGGAACGCAACCAGAGCGAAGCCATCGCCTGGAACCTGCGCGTGATGGCGCGCCTGAAGACGCCGATCATCGCCACGGTGATCGGTGAGGGCGGATCGGGCGGTGCGCTGGCCATCGGTGTCTGCGATCAGCTGAATATGCTGCAGTATTCGACCTATGCAGTGATTTCTCCGGAAGGCTGCGCCTCGATCCTCTGGCGCACCGCCGAGAAGGCGCCGGAAGCCGCCGAGGCCATGGGCGTCACCGCCGAGCGCCTGAAGGACCTGGGCATCGTCGACAAGGTGATCAACGAGCCGCTGGGCGGCGCGCACCGCAATCCGGCGGCGATGGCCGAGTCCGTGCGCGAGGAACTGACTCGTCAGCTGGACATGCTCAAGTCGCTGGATACCGACAAGCTGCTCGCGCGTCGCTACGAGCGGCTGATGAGCTACGGCGTCTGAGCCGGCTCAGGTGATCCAGCTGCGGTATGACAGGGTGCCTTCCGGCACCCTGTTTCGTTTTCGGCGGATAGCGCTTGGCGGGGCGGCTCGGTCTTGTCGGGAGGCGGGACATGTCGCTTGAGCGGGAATTGCTGAGCGCACTGGCGCCGTGGCGTGACGCGCCGCGCTGGTTCGTCGCCTTTTCCGGCGGGCTGGATTCCAGCGTGCTGTTGCACCTGCTGAGCCGTCTGCGCCAGACGCAGAAGCTGCCGCCCCTGGTCGCGGTGCATGTCGATCATGGTTTACAGGCTGCCGCGGGTGACTGGGTCAGGCATTGCCGTTCCCGTTGTGGCGAGCTGGCGGTGCCGCTCGAGGTCAGGCAGGTCGAGGTCGAGTCGGGAGCCAGTCTCGAGCGCGCGGCACGGCAGGCCCGCTACGCCGCCTTTGAAGCGTTGCTCGAGCCGGAAGATGTGCTGCTCTGCGCCCATCATCGCGACGACCAGGCGGAAACCTTACTGTTTCGATTGTTGCGTGGTTCCGGGGTGCGCGGCCTGGGGGCGATGGCGCCGGCGCGTCGACTCGGGCGTGGCTGGTTGGTCAGGCCCTGGCTGAGCGTGTCCCGCGAAACGCTGGAAGGTTATGCGCGGCAGTTCGGCTTGACCTGGGTGGAAGACCCGAGCAACCGTCAGGTGGATTTTGCGCGCAACTATCTGCGCCATGAGGTGTTCCCGGTTCTCGAGCGGCGCTGGCCGCAGGCCAAGCGCGTGATCGGACGTGCCGCGGCCCATTTTGCGGAGGCCGATGCCTTGCTCGGTGAGCTGGCTGAGGACGATCTACGCAATGCGGCCGGGCAGGGGGTGCCTGGGTGGCTGCCCTTGCCTAGTCTCGACCTCGCGGCATTGGGCCGTCTCAGTCCGGCGCGCCAGCGCAACGCGCTGCGCCATTGGCTGCGAGCCTGGACGCTGCTACCCGACAGCGAGCACTGGGCGGGTTGGCGAAACTTGCTCGATGCGAGCGAGGATGCCTGCCCCATCTGGCGTCTGACGGGCGGTGAGCTGCGCCGGGCCAATGGCCGCGTCTGGTGGCTTTCTGGCCAATGGTTGGCGCCTTGGCCAGCCGAAGCCTTGGCGATTCGAGCGTCGGAAACACCATTGCCGAACAATGGTCAGCTGACCCTAACCATCGGCGGCAAGGCGCCGTCCGGCGTTGAGCTCGGGGCGCTCACCCTGCGTTATCGCCAGGGCGGAGAGCTTATGCACGTGGGCTCGCGGGGTAGGCGCGACCTGAAGCGCCTGCTCAACGAGGCGGATGTTCCCTGGTTTGTCCGCCAGCGGCTGCCGCTCGTTTATCGCGATGGCGAGCTGCTCGCCGTTGCCAATCTGCCCGGGCTCTGCCCGCCGGGATGGGAGGTGCGTTGGCAGCCCCCAGCGGTGACGGCGGTTTGAGCTGATTGGGGGTTTCGGGTAGACTACGCTCCCGTCTTAATACAGCTTCTGCGGCCTTCCTCGAAAGCCGTGGTGGTTACGCTATTGCCGCCTTGCGGCCAATGGCATCTTCGCTTCCCCCGGCGGCGCCGGCCGCTTAACGCAGACTTCTAGGGTTCTTATGACGCGCTACATCTTCGTCACGGGTGGTGTTGTTTCTTCATTGGGGAAAGGCATCGCCTCGGCTTCATTGGCGGCCATCCTGGAGGCGCGGGGCCTGAAGGTCACGATGCTGAAGCTGGACCCTTACATCAACGTTGATCCGGGCACCATGAGCCCGTTCCAGCACGGCGAAGTGTTCGTCACCCACGACGGCGCCGAGACCGACCTCGACCTGGGCCACTACGAGCGGTTCATCCGCACCCGCATGACCCAGAACAACAACTTCACCACCGGTCGCGTCTATGAGGACGTGCTGCGTCGCGAGCGTCGCGGCGACTACCTGGGGGCGACCATTCAGGTCATCCCGCACATCACCGACGAGATCAAGCGCCGCATCATCAAGGGCGCCGGCGATGCCGACGTGGCCCTGGTGGAAGTCGGCGGTACTGTCGGCGATATCGAATCGCAACCCTTCCTCGAGGCGATCCGCCAGCTGCGCGTGGAAGTCGGTGCCAAGCGTGCGATGCTGATGCACCTGACGCTGGTGCCTTACATCGCCACCGCCGGCGAGACCAAGACCAAGCCGACCCAGCATTCGGTCAAGGAGCTGCGCTCCATCGGCCTGCAGCCGGACGTGCTGGTCTGCCGTTCCGATCATCCGATCGATGTCTCCTCGCGGCGCAAGATCGCCCTGTTCACCAACGTCGAAGAGCGTGCGGTGATCAGCCTGCCGGATGCCGACACCATTTACCGGATCCCCGGCATTCTGCATGCACAGGGACTGGATGATTACGTCGTCGAGCGCTTCGACCTCAAGTGCGGTGGAGCGGACCTCTCCGAGTGGGATCGTGTGGTCGATGCCAAGCTGCATCCGGAGAAGGAAGTCACCATCGCCATGGTCGGCAAGTACATGGAACTTCTGGATGCCTACAAGTCTCTGATCGAGGCCATGAGCCACGCTGGCATCCAGAGCCGCACGAAAGTGAACCTGCGCTACATCGACTCCGAAGACATCGAAAACCAGGGCACCAGCCTGCTCGAAGGTGTCGACGCAATCCTCGTTCCCGGTGGTTTCGGGCTGCGCGGCGTCGAGGGCAAGATCGCCACGGTGAAATACGCTCGCGAGAACAACATTCCCTATCTGGGTATCTGTCTGGGTATGCAGGTCGCGGTCATCGAATACGCCCGCGATGTGCTCGGCTGGAGCGATGCCAATTCGACCGAGTTCGACAAGGACAGCGGTCATCCGGTAGTGGGCCTGATCACCGAGTGGGCCGATGCCTCCGGTAATACCGAAGTGCGCACCGAAGCCTCGGACCTGGGCGGCACCATGCGTCTGGGGGCACAAGAATGCACGCTCGAGCCTGGTTCGAAGGTATTCGAATGCTACGGGCAGGAGCGCATCATCGAGCGCCATCGCCATCGCTACGAAGTGAACAACAATCTACTGCCGCAACTGCAGGCGGCTGGCTTGAAGATCACTGGCCGTTCCGGCGACGGCGCATTGGTCGAAGTGGTCGAGGCGCCGGAGCATCCCTGGTTCGTTGCCTGTCAGTTCCACCCCGAATTCACGTCCACCCCGCGTGACGGACATCCGCTGTTCAGCGGTTTCGTCAACGCAGCGCTGGAATACAAGGCGAAGAAGGCATGAGCCAGAAGACCATTCGCGTAGGCAACATCGAGATCGCCAACGACAAGCCGTTCGTGCTGTTCGGCGGCATCAATGTCCTCGAATCGCGGGATCTGGCCATGCAGGCCTGTGAAGAATATGTGCGGGTGACCGAGAAGCTCGGCATTCCCTACGTGTTCAAGGCGAGCTTCGACAAGGCCAACCGCTCCTCGATCACCTCCTTCCGCGGCCCGGGCCTGGAAGAGGGCATGAAAATCTTCGAGGAAGTGAAGAAGACCTTTGGCGTGCCGGTCATCACCGACGTACACGAGCCATGGCAGGCCCAGCCGGTCGCTGAGGTCTGTGACATCATCCAGCTGCCGGCCTTCCTCTCGCGGCAGACCGACCTGGTGGTGGCCATGGCCAAGACCGGTGCGGTGATTAACATCAAGAAGGCGCAGTTCCTCGCGCCGCAGGAGATGAAGCACATCCTGAAGAAGTGCGAGGAGGCCGGTAACGACCAGCTGATCCTCTGCGAACGTGGCTCGTCCTTCGGCTACAACAACCTGGTCGTCGACATGCTTGGCTTCGGCATCATGAAGCAGTTCGAGTACCCGGTGTTCTTCGACGTCACCCATGCGCTGCAGATGCCGGGCGGTCGTGCCGACTCGGCTGGCGGTCGTCGTGCCCAGGTCACCGACCTGGCCAAGGCCGGCCTTTCCCAGGGGTTGGCCGGACTCTTCCTCGAGGCGCATCCGAACCCCGACCAGGCCAAGTGCGACGGCCCCTGTGCCCTGCGCCTGGACAAGCTCGAGCCCTTCCTCACCCAGCTCAAGCAGCTGGATGACCTGATCAAGAATTTCCCGCCAATCGAAACTGCTTGAAGCCTTGCAGCTATCTACGGAGTGTTAATAACAATGGCAAAGATCGTCGATATCAAGGGACGTGAGGTGCTCGATTCCCGCGGCAACCCGACAGTGGAAGCCGACGTGATCCTGGACAACGGCATTGTTGGCAGTGCTTGTGCACCGTCCGGCGCCTCCACGGGTTCGCGCGAGGCGCTCGAGCTGCGCGACGGCGACAAGAGTCGTTACCTGGGCAAGGGCGTGCTGAACGCCGTAGCCAACGTCAACGGTCCGATCCGTGACCTGCTGCTGGGCAAGGACCCGGTCGACCAGAAGGCGCTGGACCAGGCGATGATCGAGCTGGACGGTACCGAGAACAAGGCCAAGCTGGGCGCCAACGCGATCCTCGCCGTGTCCCTGGCAGCTGCCAAGGCAGCTGCACAGGCCAAGGGCGTACCGCTGTATGCGCACATCGCCGACCTGAATGGCACCCCCGGCCAGTATTCGATGCCGGTGCCGATGATGAACATCATCAATGGCGGCGAGCACGCCGACAACAATGTCGACATCCAGGAATTCATGGTCCAGCCGGTCGGCGCCAAGACGTTCGCCGATGCGCTGCGCATGGGCGCCGAGATCTTCCACCACCTGAAAGCGGTGCTCAAGGCTCGTGGCCTGAATACCGCAGTGGGCGACGAGGGCGGCTTTGCGCCGAACCTGGCCTCCAACGAGGATGCGCTGGGCGCCATCGCCGAGGCGGTCGAGAAGGCCGGCTACAAGCTGGGCAGCGACGTGACCCTGGCCCTGGACTGCGCTTCCAGCGAGTTCTACAAGGACGGCAAGTACGACCTGGCCGGTGAAGGCAAGGTGTTCGACGCCGAAGGCTTCGCCGATTACCTGGCGGGCCTGACTCAGCGCTACCCGATCATCTCCATCGAAGACGGCATGGACGAGTCCGACTGGGCAGGCTGGAAGGCGCTGACCGACAAGATCGGCGAGAAGGTTCAGCTGGTCGGTGACGACCTGTTCGTGACCAACACCAAGATCCTCAAGGAAGGCATCGACAAGGGCATCGCCAACTCGATCCTGATCAAGTTCAACCAGATCGGCTCGCTGACCGAGACCCTCGAAGCCATCCAGATGGCCAAGGCGGCGGGTTACACGGCAGTGATCTCGCACCGTTCCGGCGAGACCGAAGACAGCACCATCGCCGACCTGGCGGTTGGTACTGCCGCTGGTCAGATCAAGACCGGTTCGCTGTGCCGCTCCGACCGCGTGTCGAAGTACAACCAGCTGCTGCGCATCGAGGAGCAGCTGGCCGGCAAGGCGCCGTACAACGGCCGCGCCGAATTCCGCGGCTGATCGGAAGATCGGGAAAAGGGCGGCGTAAGTCGCCCTTTTTTGTTTCAATCGTTGCGGCGACAATGGCGAGACTTGCTGCTCCCGTAGTGCATCCTTCTTTTTCGAACCGCGACCGATACCGTTCATGCCTTCATTGCGTAGCCCATACTGGCTGTTCGTCGTGCTGATCCTGCTGCTGGGCGGTCTGCAGTACCGCTTGTGGGTGGGCGAAGGGAGCCTGGCGCAGATCAGCAGCCTCAACAAGCAGATCGAGGAGCAGCAAGGCGAGAACAAGCGCCTGCTCGAGCGCAATCGCATCCTCGAGGCCGAGGTGATGGAGCTCAAACAGGGCATGGAAACCGTCGAGGAGCGTGCCCGCCATGAGCTGGGCATGGTCAAGGAAGGCGAAACCCTCTACCAGCTCACCGAATGAACAACCGACCGACCTCTTTCTGGGTGGTGATTCCTGCTGCCGGCATTGGCAGTCGCATGGCTGCTGACCGCCCCAAGCAATACCTGCAGCTCGGTGACCGCACGATTCTTGAACATACCCTTGGCTGTTTTCTGGGCCGTGCCGGCGTTCGAGGTGTGGTGGTCGCCCTTGCACCGGACGATCCCTGGTGGCCGATGCTGGGCTGCGCGGCTGACCCGCGGATCAGTCGCGCAGCAGGCGGGAGAGAACGTGCCGACTCGGTACTGGCCGGTCTCGAGCGGCTGAAAGACCTCGGCGCCCTCGATGGGGACTGGGTATTGGTGCACGATGCGGCACGCCCCAATCTTGCGGATGAAGACCTGCAGCGGTTACTCGACCAGCTCGGCGAGGATCCGGTCGGCGGGTTGCTGGCCGTTCCGGCGAAGGACACGCTCAAGCGCGTCGCGGCCGACGGTCGCGTCGAGCAGACGGTCGACCGCCGCCCGATCTGGCTGGCCTATACCCCGCAGATGTTTCGCCTGGGCTTGTTGCGCCAGGCACTGACCGGGGCGGCCCAGGCGGGTGCGGAAATCACGGACGAGGCCTCGGCGATCGAGTGGCTCGGCCATCGTCCGCGGGTAGTGGAAGGGCGCGCGGACAACATCAAGGTCACCCGTCCGGATGACCTCCAGTGGTTGCAGTTGCAGTGGGGTCCACGCTGAGGTGACAGGCGTGCCCCGCAGCCCGGCCTGAGCCGGTCTGCGGGGCTGGGTTCTGACCTAGAACCGATACAGCGCCGCCGCTCCGCTTTGCGTCGGTATGCGCTCGGCCGGCACCGCGATGACTTCACCGCCCTGTTCCAGCGTCCAGACGGTCAGTTCGTCGAGCAGATCGGGTGTCGAGGCGTCGGCCTCTTCGGCAGGCAGGGCCTTGGCCTCATCCTTGTCGACCTGGCCCGGAATGCGGCGGTCCGCCTCGACCAGCAGCGTGGCGACGCGCCCCTCACGGGTCGCGCGACCGATTTCCTCGATGGCCTCGCTGGCCAGTCCCTGACCGAGCGATTCCCCGAAGCGATCGATGAAGCCTTCCAGGCGCTTGATGTAGCGCGGCTGCATCACCAACCAGCTCTTCTCGCGCAGCTCGTTCTGGCTAAGCAGGGACGGATCGTTGTCGATGCCCTCGGCGAGCAGGTGCGGGTTATGGCTGAGCTTGCGGAAATGCGCCTGGTGATCCGGCAGCGCCGCCAGTATCAGCGGCAGGCCAGAACGCTTGGAGTGATGTTCGAGGATGGCCCGGTCCACTTCGCGGAAGAAACGCTCACGGTCACGGTCCATCTCGGCTTGACGCCCGGCACCACCGGCCTCCACCTGCATCGGGTCGCCCCGCTCACCGGCGCGGCTGTAGCCCTGCGGGAAACCGCTCTGGCCCTTGTCGGTCAACTCGCGGCCCAGCGCCTGCTCGAGCGTGGCGGGGACGCCGTCGGCCAGTCGAACCTGATCGATGCCGTCCCGGTTGCCCTCGTAGAGCCGTACCGAATCCATCGTCAGCGCCAGAATCTGGTAACGGTCGGCGGACTGGGCGATACGCAGTAGTGGCTTGACGTGCATGCGCTCGTTCGCCACGGCCAGTTCGGCGACCCGACGCTGCGGGCGAAAGATCTTGAAATAGCCCGGCGCGGCGAAGATGGCCAGGCCGTCGCGGCTGTTATTCCAGAAATCGGCGTCGTCGATCAGCGCCCGGAAAGGCGCGAGCAGCGTCTCGGGCTGGTCGCAGTGCTGCTGTTTAAGGGCGTCCTCCAACTGACGTACCAAGTGTTTGAAACGAATGGGGTCCTGCTCTCGCTCGGGAAAACTCCTGTGGGTCGGCTGATACAGCGACAGACATGGACGCTGGCGCACCGCCAGCAGCTCCTTCAAGGTGTCTCGGTTCAGATCGCTTGGCATGGGGTACCTCGCAACAGGGGCCGGTGAAAGGGTGAGGTCAGCGGCTGAGCTTGCCGGTGAGATGGTCGAGCGCGTGCAGCATCTTCTCCGCTGCGCCGTCGATGGCCAGGTCCAGCGACTCGGCCTTGTGCGTTACCGATAGCGGTTCGTGGTGCTTGAGACGGGCCTCGATCTGGCAGCGCTTGTCCTGCGGGCCGCTCTTGCTGCCGTTCTCGTCGTTGAGGTGAACCTCCAGACGCGTCAGGTATTCGTCGAATCGCTCCAGCTCGTCTTCCAGGGTGGCGCGGACGCGGTCCTCCAGGCCCTGGGACATTTCGATGCTGTGATTGCTGTTTACCTGGATGAGCATGGAATTCTCCTGATGGCATGGCTTGGCAAAAACCAGACGCCGACGCTCTGGCTTTCCAGTTACGACGGGGCCAGCAGGGCAGGGTTCCAACGCCCGTCCGGACGCCGGACAGACGACCGAACAGGCGAAACGGCGCTCATCTACGGGCGTATTCCGGCGCGGCGGCCAGTCCCGCTTTCAGTGCCTCGATCAGGCCACCGACCTTCGCGGACAGCAGCCGGCGCTGCGGATAAACGGCCCAGACGGCGGTGTCCGGCGGCTGGTGCGCCGAAAGCAGCGCAACCAGTTCGCCTCGGCGTAGCGGTTCCTGAACGTAGTAATCAGGCAGTTGGCAGATGCCGAAGCCGCGCAGCGCTGCATCGAGCACGGCATGGCCACTGTTGCAGCGCCAGTTGCCCGAAGGCTTGAAATGCTGCTCGCGGCCGTCGACCTGCAGCATCCAGGTGTCGCTGGTGCCGATCAGGCAGTTGTGCCGTGCCAGCTCGGAGAGCGTGTGCGGGCGGCCGTAACGTTCCAGATACGCCGGTGCGGCACACAGATACATGACGCGAGGTGCGATTCGTGTTGCGACCAGCCGCGATTCGCCCAGCCGACCTAGGCGGATCGCGAGATCGAAGCCTTCCTGGACCAGGTCGAGCGTGCGATTGGACAGCTCGATCTCCACCCGCAGCTGCGGATGACGCGCCATGAAGTCGTTCACCAGTGGCACGATGAACCGCTCTCCATAGGCGACGGCAGCGGTCATGCGCAGCAGGCCGCTGGGCACGCTGTTCTGATCGCTGACGGCGCTGAAGGCATCGTCGCGTTCCTCGATCAGGCGCTGGCAACGGGCGAAGAAGTGATGACCGGCATCGGTCAGTGAAACGCGACGGGTGGTGCGATATAGCAGGCGCGTCTGCAGGCGTTCCTCCAGGCGTGCGACCTGGCGGCTGACATGCGACGACGACACGCGCAGCTTCTGCGCGGCGGCCATGAAGCTGCCCTGTTCGGCAACGGCAACGAACTCGTCCAGACCTTCCCAGCGGCTCATGCGGCCCTCGATTATTGCTTTGCAGCACTAATGTTTTGAGAAAAAACGAGATTATCCCTACCTGAAGAGAAATTATACTCACCCGACTGCAACCCATCGAGAGTGAGCCATGACCATCAAGTCCCGTGCTGCCGTCGCCTTTGCCCCTAACGAGCCGCTGAAGATCGTCGAGGTGGACGTCGAGCCGCCCAAGGCGGGTGAAGTGCTGGTGCGTATCGTCGCCAGCGGCGTTTGCCATACCGATGCCTACACCCTGTCCGGCCAGGACAGCGAAGGCGTGTTTCCCTGCATTCTCGGCCACGAGGGAGGTGGCATCGTCGAGGCCGTGGGCGAGGGCGTGACCTCGGTGAAGGTCGGTGATCATGTGATTCCGCTGTACACGGCTGAATGTCGAGAGTGCAAATTCTGCAAGTCGGGCAAGACCAACCTGTGCAGCTCGGTGCGTGCGACCCAAGGCAAGGGCCTGATGCCGGATGGAAGCACGCGCTTTTCCTACAACGGCCAGCCGGTTTACCACTACATGGGCTGCTCGACCTTCTCCGAATACACCGTGCTGCCGGAAGTATCCGTAGCGGTGATTCCCAAGGAAGCGCCGCTGGAGAAGGTCTGCCTGCTCGGCTGCGGCGTTACCACCGGAATCGGTGCGGTGCTCAACACCGCCAAGGTCGAAGAGGGCTCCACCGTCGCCATCTTCGGTCTGGGTGGCATCGGCCTGGCGGCCATCATCGGCGCCAAGATGGCCAAGGCCAGCCGCATCATCGCCATCGATATCAACCCGGAAAAGTTCGCTGTAGCGCGCGAGCTGGGCGCCACCGATTTCGTCAATCCCAAGGACCATGCGCGACCGATCCAAGAGGTCATCGTCGAAATGACCGATGGCGGCGTGGACTACAGCTTCGAGTGTGTCGGCAATGTGCAGCTGATGCGCGCCGCACTGGAGTGCTGCCACAAGGGCTGGGGCGAGTCGACCATCATCGGCGTGGCCCCTGCTGGCGCCGAGATCAGCACGCGGCCGTTCCAGTTGGTCACCGGCCGGGTCTGGCGCGGCAGCGCGTTCGGCGGCGTCAAGGGGCGCACGGAACTGCCCGGCTACGTCGAGAAATCGCAGAAGGGCGAAATTCCGCTGGACACCTTCATTACCCACACAATGGGCCTGGACGACATCAACAAGGCCTTCGATCTGATGCACGAAGGCAAGAGCATTCGTACCGTCATCCACTTCTGAGCCAGATCGGTGAGCTGCACGGGCGCTCACCGGCTTCTTGCGCACCCTGGATACCGGTGCGCAAGGCGCATTCTACGGAGGTTCGCATGGCCCTTGAGATCGTTTCCAGCAACAAGAGCTTTGGTGGCTGGCACAAGCGCTACCGACACCGCTCCAGCAGCCTGGGATGCGACATGGTGTTTGCCGTATACCTGCCGCCGCAGGCTGAGCAGGGAGAGAAGCTGCCGGTACTCTACTGGCTCTCCGGCCTGACCTGTACCGATGAGAACTTCATGCAGAAGGCGGGCGCCCAGCGACTGGCGGCCGAACTCGGTCTGGTCATCGTGGCGCCGGATACCAGCCCGCGCGGCGACGGCGTGCCGGATGACCCGGACGGTGCCTGGGATTTCGGCCTGGGCGCGGGGTTCTATCTGAACGCCACCGAGGAGCCCTGGGCACAGCATTACCGAATGTACGACTACGTGGTGGACGAGCTGCCGGCGTTGATCGAGGCCAACTTTCCGGTATCCGACCGGCGTGGCATCAGCGGACATTCCATGGGCGGGCATGGCGCGCTCGTCTGCGCCCTGAAGAACCCCGGGCGTTATCGCTCACTATCGGCTTTTGCGCCCATCAGCAATCCGATGGCCTGTCCCTGGGGCGAAAAGGCATTCTCCCGCTATCTGGGGGCGGATCGTTCCCGCTGGCGCGCATGGGACGCCTGCGCGTTGCTCGCCGAGGCGAAGGAGCGCCTGCCGCTACTGGTCGATCAGGGCGACCGTGACGACTTCATGCACGGCCAGCTAAAGCCCGACGCGCTCCAGGCAGTCGCCGACGCGGCCGGCCATCCGCTACGGTTGCGCATCCAGCCGGGCTACGACCATAGCTACTACTTCATCGCCAGCTTCATCGATGACCACCTGCGCCACCACGCCGAGGCGCTGAAGGCGTAGGGGAGGGCGGCCCAGCCCCCGTCCACGAATCTGCTCCGACGCGGCGCTTTCGCCGCCGGGTTTGCATGCTGCGCTGGCGGCGTGGAGAACGCTGGGCGGTTTTCCATCCGGCGGAGGCGGTGCTTTGCAGGGCGCGTAGGGTGGATGACGGCGCAGCCTCATCCACGCGTCTGCTCCGGTTCGGTGCTGGTGCTGGTGCTGGTGCTGCGGCGTTTGCGTGGTGCTGCGGCGTGGAAAACGCTGGCGGTTTTCCACCCTACGGAAGCGGTGCTTTGCAGGGCGCGTAGGGTGGATGACGGCGCAGCCTCATCCACGCGTCTGCTCCGGTTGGTGCCGGGCCAACCGGGCTTCGCGGCGATGCGACGACCCGGCGGCGGCGCTATTGAATCGAACGCACAAAAAAGGCCCGGCCGGTTTCCCGGTCGGGCCTTTCCGTCGCAAGGAGCTAGAGCGACGGGTAATCGGTATAGCCTTCGGCGCCCTTGGCATAGAAGAGCTCGGGCCGCGGCTCGTTGAGCGGCGCGTCCCGGCGCAGGCGTTCGACCAGATCCGGGTTGGCGATGTAGGGAATACCAAAGGCCACGGCGTCGGCCTTGCCTTCCGCGAGCCAGGTGCCGGCCTGCTCCTTGGTAAAGCGCTCGTTGGCGATGTAGACACCCCCGAACAGTTGCTTGAGCTGCGGGCCTAGGCTGTCTTCGCCGGCCTTCTCGCGGGTGCAGATAAAGGCGACGCCGCGTTTGCCCAGTTCGCGGGCAACGTAGCCAAAGGTTTCGGCGCGGTTGGAATCACCCATGTCGTGGGAATCGGCACGCGGCGCCAGATGTACGCCGACGCGTCCGGCGCCCCAGACCGAGATGGCGGCGTCGGTCACCTCCAGCATCAGGCGTGCGCGGTTTTCCAACGAGCCACCGTACTGGTCGGTGCGCTGGTTGGTGCTGTCCTGCAGGAACTGGTCGAGCAGGTAGCCATTGGCGCCATGGATCTCCACGCCGTCGAAACCGGCTTCCTTGGCATTTTCCGCGCCCTTGCGGTAGGCCTCGATGATCCCCGGGATCTCGGCTGTCTCCAGCGCGCGCGGGGTCTCGTAGTCCTTCATCGGACGGACCAGGCTGACATGCCCGGCAGGCTTGATGGCGCTCGGCGCGACCGGCAGCTGGCCGTCCAGGTAGATCGGGTCGGAGATGCGCCCGACGTGCCATAGCTGCAGGACGATCTTGCCGCCCTTGGCATGTACGGCTTCGGTGATCTTCTTCCAGCCCTGAACCTGCTCGGCCGACCAGATGCCGGGGGTGTCCGGGTAGCCGACGCCCATGGGCGTGACCGATGTGGCTTCACTGATGATCAGCCCGGCATCCGCGCGCTGGCTGTAGTACTCCACCATCAGGTCGCCCGGCACACGTCCCGGTTCGGCACGGCAGCGCGTCAGCGGCGCCATGATGATGCGGTTGGACAGTTCCAGGTCGCCGATCTTGATCGGGTCGAAGAGTGTGGGCATCAGAGTGCTCCTTGAACGTGGATGATTCATCGGTTGAAGCGCGGCTCGATCACAGGGATTGCCGCAGTTGCGTGAGAAAGCGCTCGATGGCCGCATCGTTGCGCCTGAAGAAGTGCCATTGCCCCACCTTGCGACTGCTGACCAACCCGGCACGCTGGAGCGTGGCCAGGTGCGCCGAGACAGTGGACTGCGACAGGCCGGCGCGCTTGTCGATCTGGCCGGCGCAGACACCCAGGTCCAGCGGGTACTGTTGCTCGGGGAAATACCGCTCGGGTTCTCGCAACCAGCACAGGATTTCGCGGCGCAACGGGTGGGCCAGGGCCTTGATGGCATCGTCCAGGGTAGGTTGCATGGCGCTGCTCGTTGCATATCGGGATGTGGCGAACTCTATATCGTCAAAAGGCGATATGGGATCGATTCGGTCGATAGTGCTCATCGCCGTGGTCGATCCTGGGCGCCGGAATCACCACAGCCCTGCGCTCCTGTAGAATCGCCACTTTCAATTTCTCGAAAGGGTTGTGCGCATGCGTATCGGCCATGGTTACGACGTCCACCGCTTCGGCGAGGGCGACTTCATCACGCTCGGTGGCGTGCGGATTCCTCACAGATTCGGCCTGCTGGCGCATTCCGATGGCGATGTACTGCTGCATGCCCTGGCCGATGCGCTGCTCGGTGCCGCGGCACTGGGCGACATCGGCAAGCATTTCCCGGACACCGATCCGCGCTTCAAGGGCGCCGACAGTCGCGTGCTGCTGCGCCACGTGCTCGAACAGGTCCGGTCCAAGGGCTGGAAGGTGGGCAATGTCGACGCCACCATCGTCGCCCAGGCGCCGAAGATGGCGCCGCATATCGAGACGATGCGTGCATTGATTGCCGAGGACCTGCAGGTCGACCTGGACCAGGTCAACGTCAAGGCCACCACGACCGAGAAGCTCGGCTTCACCGGGCGGGAGGAGGGCATTGCCGTGCATGCGGTCGCTCTGCTGGTCGCGGTATGACCGAAGAGCAGCTGCTTGGACCACATGCGCACGGTGAGCCCTGCGGTCGCGCGTTGCTGAAGGCCGTGGCCGAAGACTTCCAGGTCGATGAGGTGCTGGACATTCCGCTATCCGGCGAAGGCGAGCACCTCTGGCTGTGGGTCGAAAAGCGTCAGCTGAATACCGAGGAGGCGGCACGACGTATCGCCAGAGCTGCAGGTGTCCCGCTACGTCAGGTCAGTTATGCCGGCCTCAAGGACCGTCAGGCGCTGACCCGCCAGTGGTTCAGCCTGCACCTGCCGGGCCGCCCTGACCCGGACTTGAAACGGGCCGAGGACGAGAGCCTGCGGGTGCTCCGCTCGGTACGCCATCAGCGCAAGCTGCAACGCGGTGCGCACTCGGCGAACGGCTTCACGCTGCGCCTGACCGAACTCGACGCTGACCATGCGCTGCTCGAGGCAAGGTTGCGCCAGCTCCAGGCGCAGGGTGTGCCGAATTACTTCGGCCTGCAGCGTTTCGGTCACCAGGGCAATAACGTGCAGGGTGCGCGCGACTTCGCCGGCAGGGGCGAACTACCGGAGCAGCGCAACCTGCGCTCGCGGTTGCTCTCGGCCGGGCGCAGCTATCTGTTCAACCGCGTGCTGGCCGAGCGTGTCGCCGACGGTACCTGGAACCAGGCGCTGGTCGGGGACCTGCTGGCCTTCACTGACAGTCGCAGCTTTTTCGCGGCCGGTGAGGACGAGTGTCAGGATCCTCGCCTGGCGATTCTCGACCTGCATCCCACGGGGCCACTCTGGGGCGCGGGCGACGCGCCGACGACCGGCCGTATCCAGGCGCTTGAGCAGCGGGTGGCGGCAACCGAGCCGGCCATCGCCAAGTGGCTTGCGGATGCTGGAATGAAGCATGAACGGCGGGTGCTGCGCCTCCCCATTGGCAACTTGTCGTGGCATTATCCCGAGCCTGACATTCTGCAACTGGAATTCGTCCTGCCGACCGGGTGCTTCGCCACAGCCGTGGTGCGTGAACTGGTCAGCCTGGCAGGGCAGACGGAAATCTGATGCGTATTCTGATCGCCAACGACGACGGGGTGTATGCACCTGGGCTCGCCGCGCTCTATGACGCGCTGGCCGACTATGCCGAGTGCCGAGTAGTCGCCCCCATCCAGGACATGAGCGGTGCCAGCAGTGCGCTGACACTCGACCGGCCACTGCACCCGGTGACCATGCCCAACGGCTTCATCGGGCTGAACGGCTCGCCGACCGATTGCGTCCATCTGGGGCTCAACGGTCTGCTGGAAGAGACGCCCGACATGGTGGTCTCCGGGATCAACCTCGGTGCCAATCTGGGCGACGACGTGCTCTATTCAGGGACCGTCGCGGCGGCGATCGAGGGGCGCTTCACCGGTCGTCCGGCCTTTGCCTTCTCGCTCGTTTCGCGTTCCCCGGACAACCTGGCAACCGCGGCGCATATCGCCCGTGTGCTGGTGGAGAAGCACGAGCAGCTCGAACTGCCTCCGCGCACCGTGCTGAGTGTCAACGTGCCGAACCTGCCGCTGGACCATATCCGTGGTATCCGCCTGACCCGTCTCGGGCATCGAAGCCGTGCCAAGCCGCCGGTGCGCCAGGCCAATCCTCGAGGCAAGGAGGGCTACTGGATTTCCGTCGCGGGCGACGTCGAGGATGGCGGCCCGGGCACTGACTTCCACGCCATCATGCAGGGCTACGTTTCGATCACGCCGTTGCAGCTGGATCGTACCTTCCATGAGGCCTTCCAGGGGCTGGATCGCTGGATGGAGGACATCTTGTGAACCACCGCGTACCGACCGATCTGCTGCATGGCACCGGGATGACGTCGCAGCGTACGCGCGATCGCCTGATCCAGCGCCTGTACGAGGAAGGCCTGTCCAATCCGCACGTGCTCGAGGTGATCAGGCGTACGCCACGCCACCTGTTCGTCGACGAAGCGCTGGCGCATCGTGCCTACGAGGATACGGCGCTGCCCATCGGCCACAACCAGACGATCTCGCAGCCTTTCATGGTGGCCAGGATGAGCGAGCTGCTGCTGGCTGACGGCCCTCTGGACAAGGTGCTGGAGATCGGTACCGGCTCCGGCTACCAGACTGCCGTGCTGGCGCAGTTGGTCGAGCGGGTGTTCTCCGTCGAACGAATCCAAGCGCTGCAGGAGCGAGCCAAGGAGCGTCTCGGCGAACTCAAGTTGCGCAATGTGGTCTTTCGCTGGGGCGATGGCTGGGAAGGCTGGCCGGCACTGGCACCTTACAACGGCATCATCGTCACCGCAGCGGCAGCCGATGTGCCGCAGGCCCTGCTCGATCAACTGGCTCCCGGAGGGCGGCTGGTGATTCCGGTCGGGGCCGGCGACGTTCAGCAACTGATGCTGATCATCCGAGAGGAAAACGGATTCTCCCGTCAATTGTTGGATACCGTTCGCTTCGTGCCGCTACTCAATGGACCTGTGATCTGATCATCAGCGGAAGGAAGCATGAAAAACGCTTTGTTGTTGTACGCCAAGGGCATGGCCATGGGCGCGGCCGACGTCGTGCCTGGCGTTTCGGGCGGTACGGTCGCGTTCATTACGGGGATCTATGACGAGCTGCTGCGCTCGATCGCATCGCTTCCCTCCGCGGTAGGTCCGCTGTTGCGCGGGCGTGTTGCCGAGGCCTGGGCGCGCGCCAATGCATCCTTTCTGCTCGTTCTGTTCGCCGGCATTCTCACCAGCGTCTTCACGCTCGCCAAGGTGATCACCTACCTGCTGGAGCGACACCCGATCCCGGTCTGGTCGTTTTTCTTCGGTCTGATTCTGGTGTCGGTCTATCTGGTCGGGCGCGAGATCAAGCAGCGCAACCTGCCGCTGCTGCTGGCTTTCGCCGCCGGCATCGTTTTCGCGTTCTGGATTACCGTGGCCGCGCCGGTGCAATGGGGCAGCGACATGCTCAGCCTGTTTCTGGCGGGCGCGATCGCCATCTGCGCGATGATCCTGCCGGGTATTTCCGGCAGCTTCATACTGGTGCTGCTGGGCTTGTATCCGGTAGTGCTCGGCGCGGTGAAAAGCCTTGATGTCGCCGTGCTGGCGGTGTTCGCGCTGGGTTGCCTGGTGGGCCTGCTGAGTTTCGCCAGGCTGCTGAGCTGGACGCTGCGTCGCTGGCGTGACCTCACGCTCGGTTTTCTGACCGGCCTGATGCTCGGCTCGCTGAACAAGGTCTGGCCGTGGAAGCAGACCTTGACCTGGCGTCTCGATTCGCACGGGCAAAAGACCCCGCTGCTGGAGCAGAACCTGTTGCCGGGCGCCTTTGGCGATCTGACCGGGCAAGACCCGCAATTGCTGCTGGCGGTCGGCCTGGCAATCGCTGGTATCCTGCTGGTTCTCAGCCTGGAGTGGGTTGCCGGCCGACGCCAGCCCGCCACCCAAGGCGCCTGAACACCGATTACATCCCTAGGGAGCGAGCATTGAGGCTCATGGGCTATCGGCGGTGGTTTCGCCTCTTTTCGTCGTACGCGCTGTATCCGGTGGCATGTGCCGCCATCTTTCTCGCCGGGTGTGCCTCGTCGCCGCCAGGCGGCGTGCAGGTGGTCGATCGAAACAGCCGGCCGCCAGTGACCAGCGGCGCCTACACGGTTCGGCGCGGCGACACGCTTTCGTCTATCGCAGGCCGGCATGGCTGGGACTGGCGCAGCCTGGCGCGGCTGAACGGGATTTCTGCGCCCTATGTGATTCATCCGGGGCAACGCATCCGCTTCTCTGGCGCAGGTTCGACGACCGCGGCACGGCCGGCTGCGCCGTCCCCTGGACAGCGCCCGGCGCAGCCGGCGCCTCGGCCGAGCACGCCTGTGGTGGTTGCCAATCCGGTACCTCGGCCGCCGGCGATCAGCAAGGAGCCAGTGGCGTCCGCCCCCGTCAAGGTGACGCCTGTAACCCGTTCGGCAAGCGGCTGGGCATGGCCCTCGAATGGTCAGGTAATAGGCCGTTTTTCCTCAAACGGCAGTTTGAATAAAGGCATTGATATCGCCGGTGAATTAGGACAGCCTGTTCTCGCTGCTTCTGATGGGACTGTGGTGTACGCCGGTAGTGGTTTGAGGGGTTACGGCGAACTTGTAATCATCAAGCACAGCGATACTTATGTAAGCGCCTACGGTCATAACCGCAGGCTGCTGGTACGGGAGGGCCAACGAGTCAAGGCTGGGCAGAGCATTGCCGAGATGGGATCTACAGGTACCGACCGGGTGAAGCTGCACTTCGAGATTCGTCGCCAGGGTAAGCCCGTCGACCCACTGCAATACCTGCCAAAGCGTTGACTCCAAGCCACCCGTGCCGCCACTAATGGGCTCGGGTTTCGTGCATGGACGCGCGTGTCTTGAGCCCGTTGTCGAACTCGGAACGGGACAAGAATAATGGCACTCAAAAAAGAAGCGCTGGAGTTTGACGTCGAGGATGCGGTTTTGCTCATGGAGCCGGGCATAGACTTCGACCGTGTCAGCACAGTGCAGCATGCGACCAAGGCTCCCAAGACCAAGCCTGTCGCCAAGCAACACAAGTTCATCGACTACAACCGGGCGCTCGACGCGACCCAGTTGTATCTCAACGAGATCGGCTTCTCCCCCCTGCTGACGCCCGAGGAAGAAGTGCACTTCGCACGTCTGGCTCGCAAGGGGGATCCCGCCGGGCGCAAGCGCATGATCGAGAGCAACCTGCGCTTGGTGGTGAAGATTGCGCGTCGCTACGTCAATCGAGGCCTGTCGCTGCTCGATCTGGTCGAAGAGGGCAATCTCGGGTTGATTCGCGCCGTGGAGAAATTCGACCCGGAGCGGGGATTCCGCTTTTCGACCTACGCCACCTGGTGGATTCGCCAGACCATCGAGCGCGCGATCATGAACCAGACGCGGACCATCCGCCTGCCGATTCATGTGGTCAAGGAGCTGAACGTCTATCTGCGCGCGGCACGCGAGTTGACCCAGAAGCTGGATCACGAACCGAGCCCTGAGGAAATCGCCAACCTGCTCGAAAAGCCGGTTGCCGAGGTCAAGCGCATGCTTGGGTTGAACGAGCGGGTCACTTCGGTCGACGTGTCGCTCGGGCCGGACACCGACAAGACGCTGCTCGACACCCTGACCGACGAAAAGCCCAACGATCCCTGCGACTTGTTGCTGGACGATGATCTGTCGTCAAGCATCGATCAATGGCTGTCCGACCTGACCGAAAAGCAGCGCGAGGTCGTCGTGCGCCGATTCGGCCTGCGTGGGCACGAAAGCAGCACGCTCGAAGAGGTGGGACAGGAGATAGGTCTCACTCGCGAGCGGGTGCGGCAAATTCAGGTCGAAGCGTTGCGCCGTATGCGTGAGATCTTCGAGCGCAACGGGCTGTCGAGCGAAGCGCTGTTCCACTGAGGCGTCCCGGTCGCCGAAACGGGCCTGATTTCAGGCCCGTTTCGTTTTTGGCCTCACTAAACCGAACGGACTAATCCACGCGGGCCAATTGCTCAGCAAGATGTAAGCATTTGCTTACATTTGCTGTAGGTAAAGCCTGGTTGAGCCTGTCGAATGGTTTCGTGGACTATAAATAAAACATTGATTTATAAGGTATTTTAATCGCAGGGCTGCGGTGATTTGTCGCTGTTGCCCGGTGCCGGGGCCAGTTGCTCCGGGGCGGGTGATCATTAATATCGCCCCTGTGCTGACGGACAAGCACGAGGCCACAAGGATGGGGCCAGGACAGCCGCAGGATGCGGTTTCATCAGGATGATGATCAGGAATACAGGGAGCATGGAAGAAGCCGGGCGGGGTATACCCCGCCCCTTTTTTTGTCCGTAGAAAAGTGCGGCCGACCGAGTAGCCCGAACTGTTGCTGGCCGACGCACACTAATGTTCTGACGACGCCCCAGAGGTTGGAAACATGATTGGCCAGAACCTTTCAGACAAAGATCCCATTCCCGATGAAGGTGAAGTGGAGCGCAAGCCCGATGAGGCTGATGAAGAGCAGCTGGACGAGGCCATCGAGGAAACCTTTCCCGCCAGCGACCCCATTTCGCCCTGAGTTCGCTTTACCTTCGAACTGCCAGTGCCGGGAGAATCTGTTCCGCGAGTAACGGCGCCAGCTCAATTCGCGTAACGGCTGGCAGCTCGAGCCAGCACGCCTCCTCGATTTCGGCGCGCGTCTCAACCGCTTCATGCAGTTTGCCCAGAAAGACCTTTGCATTGACGCGGTGGCCTGGCTCGTTGGCGGCGGCCGCCTGGAACCGCCCGAGCGGTTCGACGTCTTCCGCTGGCAGTGCAAGACCCAGTTCCTCCTCCAGTTCCCGGCAAAGGGTCTGCAAAGAGGTCTCGCCTGCTTCGCGTTTGCCACCGGGCAGCATGAAGAAGCGGCTGCCGCGTTTGCGCACCACGAGCAGGCGCCCCTCTGCATCGAACAGGGCGGCCGCGACAATATCGATCGTTGGCGTGTCCATCTCTTTCTCCTTGCGTCGCATGGCGACCAGTGCCTTGGTCTGCCGGTAGCGCTCCAGACGAGCGCAAAGCTCTCTCGGCAGCTCCTCCGTCGCTCCAAACCCTCGCTGCTCGTAGAAGCCAACCAGCGAAGGGCGGCAGAACAACCAGATCGGCGCAGCCGTTTGCATCTGCACTTGAGTGAGCAGGGCGGACGCCATACCGGTACCGCGGTGTTCCGGCGCGACCAGGAGATTGGTCAGCCAGTAGCCCTCGGCGACGGGCGTCAGGCACAACCCCGCTACGATTTCGCCCTGGCGGACTACCCAACATTCTGCGAGCGGCGCGATGCGCGCGCGACTGCCATGGCTGCGATAGAACTGTTTGAGCAACGGATGAAGGGGGCTGGCGAGGCGTTGAATGTCGAGCACAGGAGGATTCGATTGGCCCTAGGCCCGGCGATTCTAGCGCGTGCCGGCCATGCGAAGCAGCCGGGCCGGATCGCTGCCGTTCATCCGGCCGGCGGCATTTTTATCGCCAGGAGGTGCTCTCAACCTTAAGCAGATTCCAACGACAGGAAAAACAATATGTTGGACCTACTGATCGTCGTGGCCTTCATCGTTTACGGGTTGATGTCGGGCCTGCGTGCGCGAAGCAAGGCGTCCCAGAGCCTGGATGAGTATTTTCTCGCTGGCCGGACCATCAAGGGTTGGCGGGCGGGGGTATCGATGGCGGCGACACAGTTTGCCGCCGACACGCCGCTGCTGGTGGCAGGCCTGGTCGCCACTGCCGGTGTGTTCGCAGTGTGGCGGTTGTGGATCTACGGTCTGGCGTTCCTGCTGCTGGCCTGGTTGTTCGCCAGCAACTGGCGGCGTGCCGGCGTTCTGACCGATGCCGAGGTCACTCGCGTGCGCTATAGCGGCAGGGCCGTCGCGCCGCTGCGGCTGTTCAAGGCGGTCTATTACGGCACGGTGATCAACTGTGTGGTGCTGGCGATGGTGCTGGTTGCGGCCATCCGCATCGCGGAGGTCTTTCTACCCTGGCATGAATGGCTGCCAGCGGAGCTTTATCAGGTCGTCGCTAGCTTTATCGAGGCCAGCGGCATACGCCTGGGCGAAAGCATTACGGGCCTCGACCCAATCACCACCAGTGCCAACAACCTCATCTCCATCCTGCTCATCCTGGTATTCACGGCGACCTATTCGATCACCGGCGGGCTGCGCGCCGTGGTGCAGACGGACGTCATGCAGTTCGCCGTGGCGATGCTGGGCACGGTCGCCTATGCCTGGTTCGTGGTCGATGCGGCGGGCGGGCTCGGGGGACTGACCGACCGGGTCGTCGAGCTGTATGGCATGGAGCAGGCAAGCAAGCTGCTCTCTTTCTCGCCGCCCTCGAATGTAGGGGAGGCTGTGCTGCCGTTTCTGGTGATCGTTGGCATGCAGTGGCTGTTCCAGATGAACTCCGATGGCACCGGGTATCTGGCACAGCGCAGCATGGCCTGTCCGACCGACCGTGAGGCGAGGATCGCAGGCCTGGTGTTCACCTGGTTGCAGATTCTCGTGCGCAGCCTGTTTTGGCTGGCAATCTCGATCGGCCTGCTGGTGCTCTATCCATTTTCTCCAGCAGAGGCCGGCGCCGATGGCTTCACCGCAGCCCGCGAGGCGCTCTTCGTGACCGGCATCGATGAGCTCATGCCGCCCGGCCTGCGCGGCCTGATGCTGGTGGGCTTGCTGGCGGCGCTGGCCTCTACCGTCGACACGCATCTCAACTGGGGCGCCTCGTACTGGAGCAATGACGTCTATCGCGCGGTGGTGGCGCCGAAGCTGCTCAAGCGGGAGGCCAAGGATAAGGAGCTGGTGTTGGTAGCGCGGATATCCAACGTGGTGATTCTGCTCATCGCCATGGTCATCATGGCCAACCTCGGTTCGATCCAGACGGCCTGGTTCATCTCGCTGCTGTTCGGGGCCGGAATGGGCGCCGTGCTGGTGCTGCGTTGGTTGTGGGAGCGGATCAACCTCTATTCCGAATTGGCCGCGATGCTCGTCTCGCTGATCCTGGCGCCCGTCCTGCTGTACTACTTCGGTACCGACCCCGGTGAGGAGTGGATCCGGCTGGGCCTGATGTCGTTGATTACTTGCGCGGCGGCGGTACTGATCACCTTCGTCACGCCACGCACCGACGATGCGACGCTGCAGCATTTCTATCGCAAGGTTCGCCCGTTCGGCTTCTGGGGGCGCACGGCGGTGCTTTGTGGCGATCAAGGTCGTGCGCGTGGGGCCTTTGGAAGTCGCGTTCTGGCGGTAGTGGTCACCGCGGTGTCGCTCTACAGCCTGCTGGTCGGAATCGGTCGCCTGGCATTCCCGCCCCCCGAGGGCGGCGAGTGGCTCAGTTGGCTGAGCCTGGGCGTGGGTCTGGTGCTCTCACCCGTGTGGCTGCGGATGGCGCTGAGCGACAGGTTCGAGCAACGTCCCGATCCGGCGCTCGGTGTAGCCGAAGCCGAGCACCGTTGACTATCGGCTCCGCGGGCAGCCAGGCGGTTGCTGGACCTGGCGGATGCGCTCGGCCGGCACGCGCAGCTGGGTCAAGAGGTACTGCGCGAACGCGGCCGAGTAGGGCTGGCGCTCGATGGCCCAGGCCATGCAGCTCAGCCAGGCATCGCGCTCCGCCTCGCCGACGTTCCAGCGCGTATGGAACTGCGGAATGCTGATCGGGCCGAAGCGCTCTGCATAACGCCGCGGGCCGCCCAGCCAGCCGCAAAGAAAACTGGTCAGTTTCTCCTGCGCCAGGCCCAGGTCATCCGGATACATGGCGCGTATCGTCGCCGCCTCCGGCAGGCTGTCCATCGCCCGGTAGAAATCCGCTACCAGGCGCTTGAGCCCGGCCTCGCCGCCGGCCGCCTGGAACGAGGCATCGCCCACGCCGAACACCGGCTCCTGCTGTTGACCGATCATTTTCGTCCTCCATTGCAGGCGCCGATGATCGCGGCTTGTGCCAGATCAACACAAGCGCGGCGGTGCGCCCTGCGTCGCGTTGGCCTGCGCTATGCTCTAAACCTCACATCAAGGGAGGTGACTATGCGCAAGCTTCTTGTGGCTTTCGATGGTTCGGACAATGCCCGGCGGGCCCTGCAGTACGTGGTCGACCTGGCAGGCGAGCTCAAAAGCGTGCCGCAGGTGCACGTGATCAACGTCCAGCAGGAGCCGGTGCTCTATGGCGAGTACGTCAGTGCCAGCATGATCGAGGAGATCAACAACGGCTTGATGGCCCAGTCGCGCGGCCTGCTCGACGAAGCCTCGAAGACCCTGAACGCGGCCGGCATCCAGGCCGAGACGCACACCGTCATGGGCAATGCGGCCGACCAGATCAGTGCAGCGGTCAGCCGCCTCGGTTGCGACACGCTGGTGATGGGCACCCGCGGGCTTGGCAACTTCACCGGCCTGGTGATGGGCTCGGTGACCAACCGGGTCGTGCACGAGTCGGCTATCCCGGTCGTACTGGTCAAATGACCGGCAACTGAGAACAGGGGCGAGGCAAGGGCCTCAGCCCTTGTCCTTGAGCAGCTCTGCCAGGCCGGCGAGGGCCTTGAAGGTTTCCTTGCGCCCCAAATCGGCACCGGCGCGCGGCGCAGCCTGGTATTGCGCGTCGGTATAGCGAGCATGCTCGTTGTCGTGGCAATACAGGCAGAGCAGCTCCCAGTTCGATCCGTCCTCGGGATTGTTGTCGTGGTTGTGGTCCTTGTGATGGACCGTCAACTCGCTCAAACGCTTGCCCGAAAACTCCCGTGCGCAACGACCGCACACCCAGGGGAACATCTTCAGGGCCTTCTCCCGGTACCCTTGCTCGCGCTGGCTATAAGGAATGTCCGGCTTCTTCGCTGTCATGCTGCCTGCCTCCCAATGCTCTCAGCCGGCAAGGCCGACATAGACGTTCTGCACATCGTCGTGCGAGTCGATCGCCTCGAGAAAGGCTTCCACTTCTTCCAGCTCCGCACCGCTGAGTGACACCGGGTTCTTCGGGCGGTAGCCGAGCGTGGCGGATTGCACGGTAAAGCCGAAGTCGGGCAGGGCCTTGCATACCGCGTCCAGGTCAGTGGGCTCGGTAATGAACAGCGTTGCGCCTTCGTCGGCGGCCTCGAAATCCTGGGCGCCGGCCTCGATGGCGGCCAACTCGGCGTCCGCGCCGGCTTCGGGCGTCGCCTCGATCATGCCGACGTGGTCGAAGTCCCAGCTCACCGAGCCGGACGAGCCGAGCTGGCCCTTGCGGAACAGCACGCGAATTTCCGCGACCGTGCGGTTGAGGTTGTCAGTCAGGCACTCGACGATCACCGGCACCTGATGCGGGGCGAAACCCTCGTAAAGGGTGCGCTCGTAATGGACCACCTCGCCGGTGAGGCCGGCACCCTTCTTGATGGCGCGCTCGAGCGTGTCCTTGGGCATCGAGGCCTTCTTGGCCTGGTGCACGGCCAGGCGCAGCTTGGCGTTGGTCTCCGGATCGGCGCCGTTACGCGCGGCGATCATGATTTCCTTCACCAGCTTGCCGAAGATCTTGCCCTTGGCATTGGCGGCGGCTTCCTTGGGTTTGGCTTTCCACTGTGCGCCCATGGTTCATCTCATGTGATGGTCGATGTCGCGCGGATTCTAGCCCCTTGGCGAGGCGCCGGCACCTGCCGGCGAGCGATTCACGCGACGCCCGCTCAAGCGCTTGCCTGGGTCAGGCGCTGCAGTTCGCGGCGCACCATGGCGGCATAGGCCGGCGGGCTGAGCCGATAGAGTTCGGTTGCGACCCAGGCCAGCCAGCGAGACCCCAGGCGGGCGCGCTCATCCAGCAGGCGCTGTGCTTCGGCCGTGGCACGCTCGGCATGCGCGCGGTGAAAATCGGCTCGGGACATGGCAGTGCTCTTCGCTCGCGAGGGTTGAAGCGGCCAGCCTACGCCAGGTGCGCTGCCTTGGTAATAGTGGTGCGACAGGTTAGGCTCGGCAGCTTCGGAGGTCTTTCGGATTGCATCTCTTGGCTATCGATTTCAAGTGCAGGGTGACTCGTCAGCGGCCATACGGGCGCGCGGAGCAGGGAGCGGCCGGTGGCCTGTCGGCGATCGTCGATCAGCTGGAAAGCGATCGCGGCCGCATCATCAACTCCGCCGCCGTCCGTCGGCTGCAGCAGAAAACCCAGGTGTTCCCGCTCGAGCGCAATGCGGCGGTACGCAGCCGGCTGACTCATTCGCTGGAAGTGCAGCAGGCCGGGCGTTTCATCGTGCGCACCTTGTACAAGCAGCTCGGTGAGCGGGCCGGCGAGGTCGGGCTCGATGGGCTGGAGGGCGCACTGGAGACGCTCGTCGAGATGACCTGCCTGATGCATGACATCGGCAATCCGCCATTCGGACACTTTGGCGAGTACGCCATCGGCCAGTGGTTCGACCAGCATCTGGACGCGCTCTTCGACCAGGCGCTTGGCCAGCGGGGCGACCCGGCGCTGCGTCATCGCATGCTTTGCGATCTCAAGCAGTTCGAAGGCAATGCCCAGGCGGTTCGCCTGGTGGTGACCCTGTTACGCCTGAACCTCACCTATACCCAGACGGCCGGGCTGCTCAAGTACGTGCGTGCGGCCTATGCACCCAAACCGGATAAAGGTACGCCGGGCGCCTACCTGCGCAAGAAGCCGGGCTTCTATCTTTCCGAGGAAGGTTTCGTCGCTGAACTGCACGAGGCGCTCGGCATGGCACCGGGCACTCGCCACCCGGTCGCCTACATCATGGAGGCGGCGGACGACATAGCCTACTGCCTGGCCGATATCGAGGACTCGGTCGAGAAGGGCATCTTCAGCATCGAGCAGCTGGCGCAGCTGCTGGTCGAGCGCTTCGCCACGCATGCCTCGCCGGATTCACCGATCCCGGGCAGCAATCGCAGTTTCGCCAGCATGGTCGGTTACGCACTCGAGCGCGCGCACAGGGAACCGATCAACAGGAACGGCGAGTTCTTTATCTGGCTGCGCGTCAATCTGGTGCATCCGTTGGTGCAGCATGCCGCGCGGCAGTTCATCGACAACATCGAGGCGATCTTCCACGGCACGCTGGACCGTGCGCTCCTGGAGGATCGGAGCCTGCCCAACGCGATAGTCGCCACCTTCAAGGATGTGGCCATGGCCCGGGTGTTCTGCCATCCGGAAGTCGAGACGCTACAACTGCAGGGCCACCGGATCCTGCAGGGCTTGCTCGATCACTACGCGCCGTTGCTGCGAGTAAGCCCAGCGCTCTTCGAGCAGTTGACCGTAGGCAGCTGCCGCGAGGAGCCTCATCTGCAAATGCTGGCGCGCCGCCTGCCGAGCCTGCTGATCAAGGCCTATCACGAAGCCCTGCGCGGCGCAGACCCGGATGCGCCCGATTGGCCGCTATGGGAGTTCTACCATCGCACCCGCATGCTGCAGGACTTCGTCAGCGGGATGACCGACCAGCACGCCTGGGACGAATACCGCACGTTGCAGGTGATCTGAGTCTTCGCAGCGCCGACGTCCGAATATGCTTTGCGCCAACGCAGTGCCGCGGGACGGCGCCTGCCCCGATGTGCAGCATCGAGCCGAGGCAATACCGGCTCGCTTGGTACGCGCGTTGCATTGCTTCGGTGCAGGAAATACCTGATCAGCTCCAACTTGGCGCGATCCGGTTTTCCAGAATTGGCAGCAACCTGTTAAAAATCAAATACTTGCCTGATTTCCATCAGCGAGCCCTCGCCACGGCGGGCCGGGGATGCGGTCTTGGAAAAGATGGCAGCGACGCATCTTGGTGCGGTGGGGTTTTCGAGGTTGCCGTTTTGGTGCGATTTCTCCTGAGGCAGTAGCGAACCATGGAAAACCTCGATAGTGCCGTGCAGTCCCTGGTGCACGGCTCCAACACGCTTTTCATCCTGATCGGTGCCGTGATGGTGCTGGCGATGCACGCCGGCTTCGCCTTTCTGGAGGTGGGTACGGTGCGCCTGAAGAACCAGGTCAACGCACTGTCGAAGATCATCACCGACTTCGCCGTCTCGACCCTGGCCTACTTCTTCATCGGCTACTGGATCGCCTACGGCGTCACCTTCATGAACCCGGCCGATCAGTTGGTGGCCGATCACGGCTATGCGCTGGTGAAGTTCTTCTTTCTGCTTACCTTTGCCGCGGCCATCCCGGCGATCATTTCCGGTGGTATCGCCGAGCGCGCCAAGTTCGGCCCGCAGCTATGCGCCACGCTGCTGATCGTTGCCTTCGTCTATCCCTTCTTCGAAGGCCTGATCTGGAACGGCAACCTGGGCCTGCAGGCCTGGCTGGAGGCGACCTTTGGCGCGGCCTTCCATGACTTCGCCGGCTCCGTGGTGGTGCATGCCATGGGGGGCTGGCTGGCCTTCGGTGCGGTGATCCTGCTCGGCCGGCGCAACGGTCGCTACCGTGATGGCCGCCTGGTTGCCTTTGCGCCCTCGAACATCCCGTTCCTGGCGCTGGGCTCGTGGATCCTCATCGTCGGCTGGTTCGGCTTCAACGTGATGAGTGCGCAGTCACTCGAGGGCATCAGCGGCCTGGTCGCCGTCAACTCGCTGATGGCGATGGTCGGCGGTACGGCCTCGGCCTGGCTGGTTGGCCGCAACGACCCGGGCTTTCTGCACAACGGGCCGCTGGCCGGGCTGGTAGCCGTTTGCGCCGGTTCCGACCTGATGCACCCGGTGGGTGCGCTGGCCACCGGAGCGATCGCCGGAGCACTGTTCGTCTGGGCGTTCACCGCCACCCAGAACAAGTGGAAGATCGACGACGTGCTCGGCGTCTGGCCGCTGCACGGCCTGTGTGGTGTCTGGGGCGGAGTCGCTTGCGGCCTGTTCGGCCAGCACTGGCTTGGCGGCCTGGGCGGCGTCAGCCTGGCCAGCCAGTTGATTGGCTCGCTACTGGGCGTTGGTGTGGCGCTGGTCGGCGGTTTTGCGGTTTATGGTCTGCTGCGCGCCACGCTCGGTATCCGTTTGTCGCAGGAAGAGGAATTCAACGGCGCGGATCTGTCGATTCACCGCATCGGTGCGCTTAATCAGGATTGACGCGGCGCGGGCGAACGCCAGTCGTTCGCCCGCAGTCGGCCCGTTGTGAGCAGCGCCCGGTTACTGGAGCAGGAATGCCGCAAGCGGGGCAGGTGGGTGCAGCGCGATGAAGGGGGCAGCGAGCTGAGCCGGTGCGACGCTCTGCTCCCTCGTGTCAGGAAAACCGGCCTGGCGGCGGTGTCTCTTGCCTGGCAGCTTGTCTAGAATCGCGCCTCCGCCTACAGGAAGCCCGCCATGACGCCTGCCGACCAGCCGCTCGATATCGACGCCCGTTACGCCTTTGCCTGCTCCCTGGCGCGCGAAGCGGCGCAGATGGGCATGGCACTGTATCGCTCGCGCGCGACGCTGACGGTCGAACACAAGGGCGGCGACCGGCAGGATGTCGTCAGCGTCGCGGACCAGCGGATCGAGCAGTTCCTGCGCTCGCAGCTGGCCGAACGGTTTCCCGAAGACGGTTTTCTCGGCGAGGAAAGCGGCGCCGCCGACCTCAAGGCCCGTTGCGTGTGGGTGATTGATCCGATCGACGGAACCGCCTGCTTCCTGCATGGGCTGCACAACTGGTGCGTATCGGTTGGCCTCTTGGTCGATGGCCAACCCTGTGTTGGCGCCATCGCCGACCCCAACCACGACGAACTCTTTCATGGCTGCCTGGGACGCGGCGCCTATGTCAATGAAGAGCCGCTAAAGGCCAGTGCGGCGACCCACGTCAGTGAGGGGCTCACCGGGGCGGGTACCTTCCATCCGCGCGGCAAGGAGCACTTCATTCCCTTCCTCGTGCAGTTGCTTGCCGAGGGCGGAATGTTCCTGCGCAACGGCTCTGGCGCGCTGATGACGGCCTATGTCGCCGCCGGACGCCTGATCGGTTACTACGAGACCCAGCTCAAGAGCTGGGATTGCCTCGCCGGGTTGGTCCTGGTGAAGGAGGCCGGCGCGCTGGCGAACGACTTTCTGCGCGGCGATGGGCTGCTCGAGGGCAACCCCTATCTCGTGGCAGCCCCCGGTGTGTATGCGCAACTGTCGCGCATGATCGGGCCCTCGCTGGACGCCTGAGCCGAGTCGGCGCGTTCGTCGGTACGGCTTGCGTCGGCCGAACTCTGCGCGCAGCCTTGGACAGACCCCGGTGCGGCAGCCGCCGAGCGGTCGCCGGGGGCAAAGCCAAGGCTGATTGCGAGGTAACGACCATGAGCACCATGCAATGCACCTACCGCGACCACACCATCGTCGCCGACGTCATGGAGTACCCGGGGGCTCCTACTCCCTGGGCCCTGGGCTGTCGGATCACCGATCCCGCCGGACATACCACTCGGCGCTTGCCGGTTTCGGGTAGTCACGGCTTCGTCAGCGAACTGCAGATCGCCCAGCGGCTGTCGCTGGCACACGGGCGCTGGCTGGTCGATCAGGCGCTCGATCACGGGCATGCGCTGTTTTCGCAGGCGGCCTGAGACCGTCTGCAAACGACCTTCCCGGGCCGCCGATCGCGCGGCCCGCATTTTCTTACAGTTTGTTGTCTCGGGCGTTGGCGTTGCGAACGGCATCGCAACGGCTACGAACCGCTGCTAGCGGGCTGCACCCTGCGCCGAACCTGTTCGTGCTCCGGCAGCCGCTGCGCGATTTTGCCCATTGCGCATCGGGCCGGACGGTGGCATAGCTGGTGCCAGGCCACTCGACGACGGTGGCCGTGTCCACAAGCCAAGGTAAGGACGACTTATGCAAATCCAGGTTCACAGCGATAACCATATCGACGGCAGTGCCCGGCTTGCAGACTGGGTGAGTGCCAGTGTCGCCAGCAGACTGGAGCGCTACGACGACGATCTGACGCGGATCGTCGTGCATCTGAGTGATGAGAACGGAGACAAGGCTGGCGCCCAGGACAAGCGCTGCCAGATGGAGGCGCGGCCCAAGGGGCTGCAGCCGGTTTCGGTGACCCACAAGGCCGAGTCGCTGGAACTGGCCATCGACGGCGCCATGGAAAAGCTCGACAAGGCCCTCGGCCATCAGTTCGGCAAGGCGCGTGCGAAGCGCAATGCAGTCGCCGCGCAGCCGCTGGGTTCCAGCGCGGCGAGCGATGCTCTGCTGGAGGAGGACTTCCTCGCCGATGAGCAGGCCCGCCTGGCCTGAGCGCTAGCAAGTAGCCGGTAATGAGGGCCGCCGTGAGGCGGCCCTTTGCATTTCTAGTGCAGCAGTTCGGGCGGAACGCTACCGCCGTGATCGGCGACCCGCTTGAGTACTTCACGGTGCAACCACATGTTCATCTGCGCCGAGTCGCTCATTTTCTCGGCCGGGCAGCCCAGCTCGACGGCCAGCTCGCGGCGCGATTCCAGGCTGCTGTCCAGGCCGAGCAGCTTCATCAGGTCGACGATCGATGTCCGCCAGTTGAGCTTTTCGGCATGACTGGCAGCCATCGAATCGAGCTTGGCTGCTACGTCCACCTGGGACAGGTGGGCGGGGGCCGCGTTAAGGTCCTGGCCCGGTGCCAGGGTCGCATTATCGGTGGCGGATGGCCGATTGGTAGTCAGCGTCGCGCCTTGTTCATTGCTGGTCGAGGCGCTGGTGGGCGCGGTGCTGGTCGGCTTGTGTGCTTCGTTGGAAACGCCACCAAGGCCCAGTTTCTCTTTGATGCGGTCGAACAGTCCCATGGCAAGACCCTCTTGCGGTGAATGGCTTCGCGTTGGACCGCCGAATCAGGCAAAGCGCTCGGCTGCGCCGTGCTGACCTGAGTCAACGGGCCTGGCGACGGACCGTTCCACCATGGCGGGGCCATCTTCGTGGGAGCCAGGCAAATGCCGGAATTTCTGGCCGGACTGGGCGTGATCCGGTTTCGCTTTCTGCTGCAAGCCGTCACCTGTGTGGCGTTGGGCGTCGCGCTGGCCATACGGCAGGTCGGCAGCCAGATCGCGTTGTGGGACGTGCTGGCGGTACTGATCGGCGCAATCGCCGCGCATGCGGCGGTGAATGCGCTGAACGAATATGCCGATTTTCGTAGCGGGCTGGATCAACAGACTCGACGCACGGCGTTCAGCGGCGGCAGCGGGACACTTCCTGCACAGCCGGGGCTCGCACCCGTGGCGCTCTGGCTGGGCATCGGCAGCCTGGCGCTTTGCGCTGCCAGCGGCGCCTGGCTTCTCTGGCGCGATCCGACCCTGGCCCTGCGCCTGGGGCCGCTAGGATTGCTCGGGCTGTTGCTGGTCGTTGCCTATACTCCTTGGGTAACGAGACGGCCTTGGTTGTGCCTGGTGGCGCCTGGCCTGGGCTTCGGACCGCTGATGGTGCTCGGAACGCAGTTGGCGCTGGCAGGCAGGGTCGATGGCACCGGGTTGGCGCTTTCGCTGGTGCCTTTTGCGCTGTGCAACAACCTGCTGTTGCTCAACCAGTTTCCAGACATCGAGGCGGACCGGCGGGTTGGCCGGCGCACATTGCCCATGGTCCTCGGTTGCGCCCGCTGTGTGCGACTGCTCTGGCTGCAGTGGTTCGCCACCTATCTGCTGCTGGTGGCGGTGGTAATGGCAGGCGTCGCACCCATGGCGGTGCTGCTGGGTTGTGCGACCCTGCCGCTGGCTGTGCGCGCTGGCTGGCTGCTCCGCGGCGAGCCCTGCCGCGAGCGTGCTTTGCTGCCGGCGATGGGCTTGAACGTGGCGATCAGCGTGACGACGCCATTGCTGGTCGCGATCGGGCTGTCGCTCGGTTGATCGTGGAACCGCAGCGGGTTGGCGGCTCTCTATTGTGCAACGCCACGGTAATGCCGCTTCGATTCGAAAGGAGACTTCTATGGAACCGGTAAGCAAAACCCTCGAACTGCTTTTCGAGCAGCTCGGCCTGCCTTCCGATCAGGCGGGAATCGACGCGTTCATCGCCGAACACTACCCACTGCCCGACGACGTCAAGCTCACCGAGGCATCGTTCTGGAGCCCCGGCCAGGCGCAGATGCTGCGTGAGGCGCTGGCGAGCGACGACGCCTGGGAGCCGGTGGTCGATGAACTCAATGTGCTCCTGCACGAGAACCGTGACAGAGCCGGCGAACCGCGCTGAGCGCTACATAGAAAGGCCCGGGAAACCGGGCCTTTTCGCGTTCAGTCCTGGCGGCTGGTGACTTCCAGCAGGTGATAGCCGAACTGCGTCTTCACCGGGCCTTGCACCTGATTGAGCGGCGCGCTGAATACCACGGTATCGAACTCGCGGACCATCTGCCCCGGGCCAAAGGAACCCAGATTGCCGCCGTCACGGCCGGACGGACAGGTGGAGTGCTGACGGGCCAGCTCGGCGAAGTCGGCACCGCCTTCGATGGCGGTTTTCAGTTCATTGCACTTGGCTTCGGTGGAAACCAGGATGTGGCGGGCGGTAGCGCGTGCCATGGGAATACTCCTCTGCGAATAGGCCGCCGAGGCTACCGCAAACGTCTTCCCTTGGCGATGGCCGCCGCCGTGAGCGTTGAAGGCGTAATGAAGGCCCCTGGCAATCATCGTTTCGGGTACTCTCGCGCGCTTTTTCAAGCCGACCTGGAAACCTTTCCCATGCTCGAAGCCACCCTGGCGCAACTCGAAACCGTTATCGATGACCTGCTGCAGCGCAACCAGCAGCTCAGCGAACATTGCACGTTGCTCGAACAGCAGCTGCAGCAGGCCCGCGAGGAGAACGACAACCTGCAGCTCGCCGCACTGGAGCAGGAAGACCGCCAGGGCGCCACCCTGGCACGCCTGCAGGCCCTGCTGGACCGTGCCGCCAGTAGCTCAGCGGCATGAGTGCCGATGGGGTGCAGGTGCTGAAGGTATTCGGCCGCGAGTACTCCTTCCGCGCCCCGCCCAGCCAGGAAGCGCTGCTGCAGGATGCTGCCGCGCTCCTGCAGCAGCACCTGGCCGAGAGCCAGCGGCAGTTCCCCAACGCGACTGGCGACAAGCTGCTGGTGCTGACGGCCCTGAACCTCTGCGTACCCTTGCTGAAACAGGACGAGCAGTTACAGCGCGTCGAGCAGCGCATCGCGGCCAGCCTGGCGCGGATCAACCGGCAACTCGATGCAACCCGCGATTGACCGCTCAGGCGGCGTCGCTGCTGCGTCCGGGTTGCAGCAGCGGATGATCGGCCAGGTAACGCTGCAGCTGTGCGACCTGCTCGGGGCTGCAGACCAGGCCGAGCTTGGTGCGCCGCCAGAGGATGTCCTCGGCCTGTGTGGCCCATTCCTCGGCGAGCAGGTAATCCACTTCGGCCCGGTACAGGCCGTGGCCAAGTTCTTCACCCAGCTCGCTGCGTGAACGCGCGTCGCCCAGCATGTGCCAGACGCGACTGCCGTAGGTCGTGGCCCAGCGGTGGGCCAGCTCTGGCGTGATGTCGACGACTCGCTCGGTGAGCCGCGCAGCCAGCTCGCTGATCGAGCCGAAGCTCTCCGCGCCGGGCAATGGCGACGATGCAGTCCAGCTGTCGCCCATCTGCGTAAAGAACGGCTTGAGCTGCGCGAGCGCGGACTCGGCCAGCTTGCGGTAGGTGGTCAGCTTGCCGCCGAACACCGAAAGCAAGGGAGCCTGGCCTGGGTCAGCCGAGAGCGACAGGGTGTAGTCGCGGGTTACCGCCGAAGGGTTGTCCGATTCGTCATCGCACAGCGGCCTGACGCCGGCAAAGGTGTGCAGGATGTCCTGCGCTGCCAGCTGCTTGCGGAAATGCGCGTTGGAAATGGCCAGCAGGTAGGCGATCTCCTCTTCGCTGATGCTGACCTGCGCCGGGTCGCCCCGGTACTCGCGGTCGGTGGTGCCGATCATGGTGTAGCGATCCAGATAGGGAATCGTGAACACGATGCGGCGATCTTCGTTCTGCAGAATGTAGGCCTGTTCACCTTCGAACAGGCGCGGAACGATGATGTGGCTGCCCTGGATCAGGCGTATGCCATAGGGCGAGCGCTGCTTCAGGTTTTCGCCGATGAACTGTGCGACCCATGGGCCGGCCGCATTGACCAGCGCCTTGGCGCGTAGGGCGAAACGGCTGCCGTCGGCGCGCTGCAGCTCGACATGCCAGATGCCTCCCGCCCGCCTGGCGCTCAGGCATTGCGTGCGGGTGTGGATATGCGCGCCGTGCTCGCGTGCAGCCATGGCGTTGAGCACCACCAGCCGTGCATCGTCAACCCAGCAATCGGAATATTCGAACCCTCGGCTGATCGTCGGCTTCAGCGCGCTGTCCTGACCGAAGCGCAGGCTGCGCGAGGCGGGCAGTCGCTTGCGTGTGCCGAGGTGATCGTAAAGGAACAGCCCGGCGCGGATCATCCAGGCCGGGCGGAGGTGCGGCCGGTGCGGCAGCACGAAGCGCATCGGCTTGACGATGTGTGGCGCCTTGTTCAGCAGCACCTCGCGCTCTGCCAGCGCCTCTCGGACGAGACGAAACTCATAGTGCTCCAGGTAGCGCAGGCCACCGTGGATCAGCTTGCTGCTGGCCGAAGAGGTATGGCTGGCCAGGTCATCGCGTTCGCAAAGAAACACCGAAAGCCCACGACCGGCCGCGTCGGCAGCAATGCCGACGCCGTTGATTCCGCCGCCGATTACGGCGACGTCATAGAGCTCGGAGACGGGTTGGGGGAGATGGGGCACGGGTTCCTCCTCGAATGCGAAAGATCATGTTCGGTTTTGAACATGCTATTCGCAAAAGAATCCGCGCGAAAGGGAAAAAATGTTCGAATTCGATAAAAGGGAAAATATTTGAAAACGCGGCGCGGCTGCCCGTTAAAAATTGCGCCGTCTACTCGGCGACCTCTAGCTGTACCTTGTGTCGGGCCAGCAGCTCGACGAATACATCGGATGGCGGCGTGTCGGTGAACAGGCAGTCGATCTGTTCCAGCGAGCCCAGGCGCGTCATGGCGCTACGGCCGAACTTGCTGGAGTCCGCTGCCAGAAACACCTTGCGTGCGTTATGGATGATCGCCTGGGAGACGCGGACTTCCTGGTAATCGAAGTCGAGCAGGGTGCCGTCCTCGTCGATACCGCTGATGCCGATCAGCGCGAAATCGACCTTGAACTGGCTGATGAAATCCGCGGTGGCCTGGCCCACCACGCCGCCGTCGCTGCGCACGTTGCCGCCGGCGATCAGCACATCGAAATCTTCCTTGGTGCTGAGGATGCTCGCCACGTGCAGGTCGTTGGTGATGATCTTCAGGTCGCGATGGTTGAGCAGGGCGCGGGCGATGGCCTCGGTAGTGGTGCCGATATTGATGAACAGCGAAGCCTGATCGGGGATGCGCGCGGCCATGGCGGCGGCGATGCGCTGCTTTTCATCGCGCATCTGGTGCGCGCGCTGGTTGTAGGCAGTGTTCTGCACGCTGGAGTCGTAGGCCGCGCCGCCGTGGTAGCGCCGCAGCAGGCCGGCTTCGCCGAGCTGGTTGATGTCGCGGCGGATGGTCTGCGGGGTCACGGTGAAGTGCCGGGCCAGTTCGTCGATGCTCACATAGCCGCGTTCGCGCACGAGTTCGAGGATGTTCTGCTGCCGGGGCGCCAGGCTCATGGGGCTTCCTTGTTCGCTGTTTGGCGGGAAGCATGCCGGAGTCTGGCGTTCGGTTAAAGCGTAGCCTGTTCGGATTCGCGCATGACCGCGCCTGCCAGCGAGCCGGTCGCCGGCAGGCGTGGGCGCGTCCGCTCAGTCCTCGGCCCAGTTGCGGGTGCGCTCGACCGCCTTCTGCCAGCCGCGATAGAGCGCTTCGCGCTGTTCGCTGCCACACGCCGGTTCGAACACCCGCTCGATGCTGCTCTTGCTGCGCAGCTCGTCGAGATCGCTCCAGAAGCCTGTCGCCAGTCCGGCCAGGTAGGCTGCGCCGAGGGCGGTGGTTTCCTTCATTTGCGGGCGCTCGACCTGGGTGCCGAGCAGGTCGGCCTGGAACTGCATGAGGAAGTTGTTGGCCACCGCGCCGCCGTCCACGCGCAGGGCGCGCAGCCGCTCGCCGGCGTCCTGCTGCATGGCATCGAGCACGTCGCGGGTCTGGTAGGCGATGGACTCCAGCGCCGCACGGATCAGATGGTCAACCTTGACCCCACGGGTCAGGCCGAACAGTGCGCCGCGGGCGCGCGGATCCCAGTAGGGCGCGCCAAGACCGGTAAACGCCGGCACCAGGTAGATGCCGTTGCTGTCCGGCACCTTGGTGGCGAAGTACTCCGAGTCCAGCGATTCGTTGAGTACCTTCAGCTCGTCACGCAGCCACTGCACGGTGGAGCCGCCATTGAAGATGGCGCCTTCCAGCGCGTAATTCACTTCGCCACGTGGCCCGCAGGCGATGGTGGTGAGCAGGCCATGTTCGGATTGCACTGCCTTGGTCCCGGTGTTCATCAGCAGAAAGCAGCCGGTGCCGTAGGTGTTCTTGGCCTGCCCAGGCTCGACGCACATCTGGCCGAACAGCGCGGCCTGCTGATCCCCGGCGATACCGGCGATGGGAATGCCGGTGCTCTGGCCGGAACCGATGTAGGCGTGGCCGTAAATTTCCGAGGAGGAACGCACCTCCGGCAGCATCTCGCGCGGGATATCCAGCGCTTCGAGCATCACCGGATCCCAGTCCAGCTTGTGGATGTCGAACAGCATGGTGCGCGAGGCGTTGGTGTAGTCGGTGACGTGGGCCTTGCCCTGGGTCATCTTCCAGATCAGCCAGCAGTCGACGGTGCCGAACAGCAGTTCGCCGCGGCGGGCGCGCTCACGGCTGCCCTCGACGTGGTCGAGAATCCACTTGATCTTGGTGCCGGAGAAATAGGGGTCGATCACCAGGCCGGTGGTCTTGCGGATGTGATCGTTCATGCCGTCGCGCTTGAGCTGGTCGCAGATCGGCGTGCTCTGGCGGCTCTGCCAGACGATGGCGTTGTAGATCGGCCGGCCGCTGACCTTGTCCCAGACGATGGCGGTCTCACGCTGGTTGGTGATGCCGATGGCCGCCACCTGCTCGTTGCTGATGCCGGCCTGGGCCAGGGCTTCGACGAACACGCCGCTCTGGGTCGCCCAGATTTCCATCGGGTCGTGCTCGACCCAGCTCGGCTGCGGGTAGATCTGCGCGAACTCGCGCTGGGCGATGGTCACCACGTTGGCGTTGCGGTCCAGCACGATGGCGCGGGAGCTGGTGGTGCCCTGGTCGAGGGCTACGACGTATTGCTTGTTCGAGTTGCTCATGGCGACGTTCCTCAGCGGGCTTTGCTGACTTCGGGTTGCGCGGAATTGATTTCGGTCGGGGTGTTTTCTCGGGCGGCCGGCACTGCGCAGGCGGCTGAGCCGACTCCGGGCAGGTGCCGGCAGATCAGTGCCTTGTAGCCGGCGGCGCCGAGGCAGGCACCGAGAATCGGGGCGAACACCGGCACCAGAAAATACGGCACGCTGCGCCCGCCGGTGAGGGCGACCTCGCCCCAGCCGGCCAGAAAGGTCATCAGCTTGGGTCCCAGGTCACGCGCCGGATTCATCGCAAAGCCGGTCAGTGGTCCCATCGAGCCGCCGATGACGGCAATCAGCAAGCCGATCAGCAGCGGTGCCAGCGGCCCCCGTGGCAGGCCGTTGCCGTCGTCGGTGATGGCCATGATCATCGCCAGCAGAATCGCGGTGATCACCATTTCCACGAGAAACGCCTGGCCGAACGACAGCGAAGCGTGCGGATAGGTGGAGAAGATCGAGGCCAGCGCCAGGCTCTCCGTGCTGCCGCGGATCATCTGATGGCTCTGTTCGAAATCGAAAAACAGGCTGCTGTACAGCCCGTAGACAAGCGCCGCGGCGCAGAAGGCGCCGGCCAGCTGCGCCAGGATGTAGGCCGGCACCCGGTGGCGCTCGAAAGTGCCGAACAGCCACAGGGCGATGGTCACTGCCGGGTTCAGATGGGCACCGGAGACGCCGGCAGCCAGATAGACCGCCATCGATACACCGATACCCCAGATGATGCTGATCTCCCACAGGCCCAGATCGGCACCGCCGAGCTTGAGCGCGGCGACGCAGCCGGTACCGAAGAAGATGAGAAGGGCAGTGCCGAGAAATTCGGCGATGCATTGTCCCTTGAGCGTAGGGACGATGGGCGTACTCATGCGCGAGGCCTCGTTCAGTTGTTTTTGTTTTATTCCGAGCACTGCGGTTCGTTCGGAATTGTTCGGAAACGAAAACTTAGAGGCAAAGAAAGGCGCTGTCAAAGTAAAAAATCGAACATTTTCCTGCCATCCGTCGGAACCAAATGGCTGAGCGATTGTCCGGCACCGAGGTGTGCGGCGAGCGTTCTTGCCCGGCTCAGTGCCGACGCCGCCACAGCCGCCAGCCGAGCAGCAGGTCGTCGGACAGTGGCACCGTCGCCAGCGCCAGCAGCACGGCCGCCAGCGGTACGGTGAAAAGGAAGCCGATCAGCTTGAAGCCCAGCGCACCGACGACACCGCCCCCGAAGAAGCAGCCCACCAGCAGGCTGTTGATCAGCAGGCGCTCCCGGTTGGCGCGCACCCGAGGCAGGTCTTCGCGCCGCGAGCGGTTGACATAGAGCAGCTTGCCCAGCTCGATACCGATGTCGGTGATCATGCCGGTGACATGGGTGGTACGTACCTCGGCGTTGGAAAGCTTGGTCACCATGGCGTTCTGCAGGCCCATCATGAAACTCAGCAGCATCACGGTCAGCGGCACGAAGAAGCCCGGCACCTCCATCAGGCGCGCGCCAAGCACACCAAAGGCCAGCAGCAGCCAGGCCTCGACAGCCAGCGGCGCGGCATAGACGCTGTGCAGCCGGCGCCGACGGGCGAAGTTGATCATCAGCGTCGAGCACATCGCCCCGAGCACAAAGGACAGCAGCGCGCCCAGGCCGGCCAGCACCAGCTGGTAGCGCCCGAGCGCCAGGGCGTCGGCCATCGTCGAAACGATGCCGGTCATGTGCGACGTGTATTGCTGCACCGCCATGAACCCGCCGGCGTTGGCGGCACCGGCGACGAATGCCAGGTACAGGCCGAGCTGGCGATTGCTCCGCCGGGAGCGACGGCGATCGGTAAGGCGGCGCACATAGTGGATGGGCACGAGACCTCCGCGACAGGAAACTGCAGAGGGCCAGCAGTATACGCCTCTCGTCAGCGTCGGGCCTGGCGCTCGCGCCGCAGTGGGCCGCCCGTGCGCTGCTTGGCGTGGCGCGGCCGCCGCTGGCGCGACAGTTCGCGGGTGATCGCCTGGTTGAGCAGGGTGCGCTGTTCTTCGGCCTGCTCGACCTGCGCAAACCGGTCTGGCAGCGTGCGCGCCAGGTGCAGGTAGGTTTCGACCACGTGCAGCGAAGTCTCCAGGGAGCTCAGGTCGTTGCGCAGCAGCAGGCGCGGCAACTCGACCGAGCGGCCTGCGGCGACCCGCTTGAGCCACTGCTGCGCGGCATGCGCGGCCGGCCCCTCGAGCCCGCCGCGAATCGGCGTGCAGGCGAAGATCCAGCGCAGCCAGAGGGGGATTTTCGGATCGTCGATCAGGCCGATCCACTCGGCCAGCTCGTCGGGCAGCACCGAGACGAACTCGGCGCCGTAGTTGATGTTGCGGTTGAACGTCAGCCAGGCACGCAGCAGCGACGGCTCGTTCATCTGCTCGGAAATTGCCGAGAGGTGTTCGATGGACGGACGAACCTGAAACTGCGCGAGGCTCACCGGGCGGTCCGGGCTGTGAAACAGCTGGCGGATCGCGCGCAGCGTCTGCGGATCGAGCGCGGTGATGGTGCCTTCGTCGTGATGGCCGAAACGACCGGCACGCCCGCCGATCTGCTTGACCTCCTGGACGTTGAGCTGGCGGTTCTGGATGCCGTCGAACTTCTCCTCGGTATAGAAGCACAGGGTGTGCGCCGGGAGATTCAGGCCCATGCCCACCGCGTCGGTGGCGACCATCAGGTCCGCCTCGCCCTCGCGGAAGCGCCGTGCCTGCTCGCGGCGCACCTCTGGCGACAGCGCGCCGTAGACCACCGAGACGCGCTTGCCGGTGGTTTCGAGCATGCCCTTGAGTTCGAGCACGGTCTTGCGGCTGAAGGCCACCAGCATCGAGCCCGGCTCGAGGCCGTTGAGTGTGGTGGCCCGGCGTGCGACCTCCACCGGCGAAAGGCGTCGGGTGCGCTCGATCTTCAGCTGATCGCCACACAACGCGCAGAGCGTACGCAGCGAGGGTTCGATCAACGCCGGGCCGGTCATCAGCAGGCGTGGCGTATAGGCGCTGACCAGCGCATCGACCCAGGCCCAGCCGCGCTGGCCGTCGGCAAGCATCTGCACTTCGTCGACCACCACCGCGTCCCAGTGCTGGCCGCGAAAGCGGGCGAACTCCTCCACCGTGCAGCAGAAGTGCGTCGCACCTTCGCGGATGATCTGCTCCTCGCCGGTGACCAGCGAGCAGGGCACGCCCATGGCTTCCAGGCGCTCCTGATTCTCCAGCGCCATCAGCCGCAGCGGCGAGAGGTAGATGCCGTGCCTGACCGCCGTCATCGCCTCGATCGAGCGATGGGTCTTGCCGCTGTTGGTCGGCCCCAGGTAGGCGACCCACTGGCGGGTCAGCCGGCGCGCCGGGTACAGCTCGTGGTAGTGGGCGAAGCGCGGGTCGTTCTCCAGCAGCACGGCAAAGGCCATGCGCTCGGCGTGCTCACGGCGAGCGAGGGTAATGGCGCGGCGCAGTTTGCGCGGCTCCAGCTGGAGCAGTTCGATCAGCCGCTTGTGGCCCAGTTGCAGGAGGTCGAAGTCGCCGGCGTGCTCGCGCATCAGGGCGAACTTTTCCTCCAGCATCTGGCGGTCGTCGGCCTTGTAGCGGGCCACTTCGGCGTCGCTCAGGAGCTGATCGTGGCGGGGCACACGCCGCTGGATTTCCAGGCGCAGATCGCCCTGGCGCAACTCGACGACATAGCGCAGCTCATGACGGGTCTCGTTGACGATCTCGATGGCCCGCGCGAGGAATTCGTCGAGCCGCTCGACTTCCGGGCGGACCCGCGCCAGGCAGCGCTGGCGGCTGTCCTCGTCCATCTCGGCGAAGGGCCTTTCGAGCAGTTGCAGGCGGCTCCGCACATGGCTCTGCACGGCCCGCTGCAGCGTGCCGGGGAAGTCGCCGCGCCGGGGGCTGTCTTCCAGGCGCAGGGCCCATTCGGGCTCCAGCAGGTGTGCCGGCGAGCCCAGGGTGAAGGTCTTGGTGGTCCCGAACACGTCGACGTCGCAGGCGATTTCGCCGAGGTCGCGGGCGACGACGCGGTCGAGCAGTTCGTCCGCGTCGGGTTCGGCCATCAGCGCGTCCACCGCCTCGGCGTGCAGGCCCAGCCAGAAGGCTTTTGCCGCGCGCCCCAGGCCCGGCATCGGGTAGCCGATGTAGGGCATGTACCACTTTTCCTGATGGTGCTTCTTCGCGACGAAATCCGGATGGCGCGCGCTGGCCCACTCGATGAAGCGCGCAAGACGCTCGAGCCTGACGGATTTGTACGGCTTGCCCCCGGCCTTGGCCATGATCGACACCTTTACTGATCAGTGTTGTGTTTCGACCCGCAGCGCAGCAGATCGCTCAGTGCGCGCGGTCGCGCCTGTCCGTACCGGCCGGGCGCTAAGGCACCGAGCGCGGTGGCTCTGCCTCATCGGCGGCACCGTGACCCTGGTCCTGTAGCTGCCGTTTCAGGCTGCGCACTTCCTCGGTCAGGCTTTCCATTTGCAGCAGCAGCCGTTGCAGCGTTTCACGATCGGCCTGTTGGTCGCGGTCGTCCTGCTCGTTCTTGTCGGCGACGAACAGCGAGCCGATGTAGGCCGCGAAGCTGCCGAACAACCCGACGCCCGAAATCATCAGCAGCACCGCAACGATCCTCCCCAGGGTCGTGACCGGGTAGAAGTCGCCGTAGCCGACCGTGGTCACCGTGACAAAGGCCCACCACAGAGCTTCCTCCGGCGTGTTGATCGAGCTCTGCGGATTGGGCGCCTCCACCAGCAGCATGGTCAGTGCACCGAACGCCACCAGCAGCATGGTTGCGGTAGCGGCCGAGGCGACGATGCCTTCGGCGCGGTTGCGGAACAGGATCCGCCAGATCAGGCGCATCGACTTGATCGCCCGCAGCACGCGCAGAATCTGCAGGACGCGGAACAGCTTGGCCGCCTGCAGGCCCGCGGCCGGTACGCTGGCCAGCAGGTCGATCCAGCCCCAGCGCATGAAACGCAATTTGTCCTCGGCCTGTTGCAGGCGCATCCAGAAGTCGAGGAAGAAAAAGAAGCAGACGATGTTGTCCAGATAACCAAGCAGCGTCGAAACGTCTTCTGGCAGTTCGAACAGAAGGTCGGCCACCAGCGCGCCGATCACATAGACGGAAAGCACCAGGATCAGGATCTGGAAGGGCGTAACGGGTTGCTGCTTCATGACAATGGCCGCTGAGGACGTCAGACAGCGCGCAAGTCTAAAACACCTGGCCGGCCTCGCGCTGGCACAGTCGAACCGGAGGGGCAATGAGCGCGAATGAGGGCATCCGCCTCGGTTGCGCCGGCTGGAGCCTGCCACGGGCAGCGTGGCCCGAGTTTCCGAGCGAAGGAACACACCTGCAACGCTACGCCGGGCGGTTTTCAGCGGTGGAGATCAATTCGTCGTTCTATCGCCCGCATCGTCCGACGACCTACCGGAGATGGGCGGCAGCCGTACCGGAAGGCTTCACGTTCAGCGTCAAGTTGCCTCGGCTGATCAGCCATGAGCGGCGTCTGCGCGACTGTGAAGGCGAACTGCAGCGCTTTCTCGACGAAATCGCCGAGCTGGGAGGGCGGCTGGGTTGCCTGTTGCTGCAGTTGCCGCCTTCGCTGGCGTTCGAGCAAGCCTTGGCCGACGATTTCCTCGGCCAGTTGCGGGCGCGCTACGACGGCGCTCTGGCGCTGGAAGCGCGGCATGCCAGCTGGCTGGACGCCGAGCCCTTGTTGCGACACTGGCAGCTGGCGCGGGTCGCTGCCGACCCATCGCCGATTCCTGGCGGCGACCAGCCTGCTGGCTGGTCGGGCTTGCGCTACTACCGCCTGCACGGCTCGCCACGCATTTACCACTCTGCCTATTCGCCTGACTGGCTCGCACGGCTGGCGGGCGAGCTGCGCCAGTGCCGGCAGGCGGGTATCCCCTGCTGGTGCATCTTCGACAACACCGCCAGCGGCGCCGCCGTGGCCAATGCCTTGACCCTGCAGGCGCTGCTGTCTGTTCGAGTCAACGCGGAATGATGCGCACCCGGCCGGCCGTGTTGTCGCGCCGCGCTGCCCGGGCGTTCTCGGCGCGGCCGGGAATGCTGCCCTGCGCCTGGCCGCGCTCCGGCGTGCTGCTGCCGTCCAGTTCGCGCGCGTCCACGCCGATGGAGGTGGCATCCGGGTAACCGCTGGTCAGCGTTTCGGTGCTGGCCGTCACCGGCGTCGCATCGCCATCCGCCCAGCTGGCGCTGCGCTCGTCTATGTCGATGGCGCCGTGACGCTCCATGACCTGCTCGACCATGGAGACCGGTCCCTCGTCGCTCAGCGATACCGTCACCACCGTCGACCCCCGCCGCGCAGCTTCCGGGTAACGCCCGGCATGGGCAGGTGCGTCGTCGCCGAATACCCGGCGAAAGAAACTGCCCATCCTGTCGACGACACCGGCATCGGCATCCGGCTCTTCACCGACGACCTCGACGCGGCTGCTGGCGATGTTCTCGGGGTTGAAGGATGCCGAGAGCTGGATGTCGTCCGGCGAAATACCCTGGCTCACCAGCTCGGCTTTGACTTGCTCTGCTTCGGTGTACCGGTCGAACGCCGCTATGAGTATCTGGGTCATGGTTTCACCTTGTTGAATTGCGCGTGCTACAGGCGAGCGGGCCAGAAGCCCGGCGAGCCGGCACGCCTCCGATCGTCTGTGCTGAGTGTTGGTGGCGGCGAGCCTGCCGATGGTTCCTCGCAGGGTGCGCCTGCGAGCCTCGCCTCGAGACCGGTACGCAACGGACCGCAAGATGTCCGCATGCCTGCTCCGGGTGCTCGCCGGGGCAATCCGGACGAACTCGGCTCCCGCTTTCGGCCCGGAAAAACGGCCTACTGCTTTGGTCTGATATTGCGCTGATATCGCTGGACGAATCTTGTACAGCCTCGCCGCTTGGTGAAACACTCTGTATCAATTTCGGAACAATCCTGTCCGAAGCCTACCCTCAGGGTGCCTCCCATGTTTCGCTCAATGAACGTGTCTGCCCGAGCAGCGCTCAGCTTCTCGGCCATCGCCTTGCTGTTGCTGTTTGTTGGGTGTTTTTCGCTGGTCCAGGTGCAGGCCCTGCGGGAAACGGAGCAGGTCATGGAAACCAACTGGCTGGCCGGCGTCCGCGATTCCGGTGGGCTTCGGAGCGATGTACTGGAGTTGCGCCTGATGGTGGCGCGATCACTCATCCCCTCGGCCGATGAGTCGGCAGCCGATGCCCGGCGCGATATCGGCGAGCGTCGTTCGCAGATCGAACAGCGGGTCAGCAGCTACCTGGCATCGCCGTTGATCGACGAACAGGAGCGGCGGCTCGTGGGCCAAGTCCAAACCGCCGTCCATGGCTACGAACAGTCGCTCGAACAGCTGCTCACGTTTCTTTCGGGTAGCGATGCGCCCGCGGCGATCGCGTTGTTCAACGGCGGCATGCGCCAGCAGGGCAGCGATATCAACGAGGCACTGGCGGCCCTGACGGCCTATAACGACGAGGGCGCCAAGGCCTCCAGACTGTCTGCCGGCTCAGTCTATTCGCGCAGCCTCTGGGTGCTGCTCGGGGTAATGGCGGTTGCCGTCGTCGCTACGGTGGGCCTGGCGATCGGCTTCACGCGCAGCATCACCCAGCCGCTCGGGCAGGCGCTGCGAGTGGCCGAACGCATCGCCGGATCGGACCTGAGCCAATCGGTCGAGGTTGACGGTAGAGACGAGCCGGCCCGCCTGTTGTCGGCGCTGGCCACGATGCAGGCGACCCTTCGCGCGACGCTCAAGCACATCGGCCACTCCTCGACGCAGCTGGCCACGGCCACCGAAGAGATGACCAGTGTGGCCCACGAAGGCAAACGCGGGTTACAGCGGCAGAACGAGCAGGTCGAGCTCGCCGCGACGGCGGTCAATCAGATGACCGCGGCCATCGAAGAGGTCGCCAGCAATTCGGCCTCGACGTCGGACAGCGTGCGGGACTCGACGGCCGCCGCCGAGGCCGGGCGCCGCCACGTCAACGACACGGTCAACGCAATCGATAGCCTGTCGGCGCGCATCGGCGAGACGGGCGGGTTCGTCCAGGGGCTCGCCGGCCAGGCGCGCGACATCAGCAAGGTGCTCGACGTGATACGCACCATCGCCGAACAGACCAATCTGCTGGCGCTGAACGCGGCTATCGAGGCAGCCCGTGCCGGCGATCAGGGGCGTGGCTTCGCCGTGGTCGCCGACGAGGTGCGGGCGCTGGCGCACCGTACCGGGCAATCGACCCAGGAAATCGAGCAGATGATTGCCGCGATCCAGTCGGGCACCGACAGCGTTGTGAAAGCGACGGCGCTGAGCACGCAGGAGGCCGACAGAACCCTCGGCGTGGCTCGCGAAGCCGGGGCCATGCTCGACAACATCGCGGCCTCGGTGGCGATCATCAACGAGCGCACCGTCATGATCGCGGCTGCGGCGGAACAGCAGGCGCAAGTGGCCCGCGAGGTGGATCGCAGCCTGATGACCATTCGGGACCTGTCGATTCAGTCGGCGGCGGGGGCCGACCAGACGGCGGTTGCCAGCGATGAGCTGGCCAGGCTGGCAACCGATCTCAACCAGATGGCGCTGCGCTTCAGGACCTGAAGCGAGCCGGCTGCGATGAGCCAGGACCGAGCCTGCAGGCGCTCGGTCCTCTGGCATCGGCCTGCGGCGGGGCCGCGGGTCAGTGCGCCGGCTTGCTGCGGATGGTCTTGAGCAGCTCTTCCGGCGTGATCTGGCCAACCACGCTGGCGGCCGAGCCGGGTTGCGGCAGGCCGAGAATATGGCTCTTGATCTTGCCGACCACGTGCATCTCGCAGGGCTTGCAGTCGAACTTCAGGGTCAGCACCTCGTCACCGTGGACCAGCTGCATCGGCGCCACCTTGGTGCGCACGCCAGTCACGCCCTTGGCCTGTTTCGGGCAGAGGTTGAAGGAGAAGCGCAGGCAGTGCTTGGTGATCATCACCGGCACCTCGCCGGTCTCTTCGTGGGCCTCGTAGGCCGCATCGATCAGCTGCACGCCGTGGCGGTGGTAGAACGCGCGCGCCTTGTGGTTGTAGACGTTGGCCAGGAACGACAGGTGCGCCTCGGGATACACCGGCGGCGGCACGCTCTCGGCCTTGCGCGCGGCGCGCGGGCGCAGGGCGGCGCGGGCCTCGTCGAGCGCTTCGATGGCTTCGCGGCGCAGCGCCTTGAGCTGGGAATTGGGGATGAAAAACAGCTCCGGCGCGTCCAGTTCGACGGACTCGGCATGGTAGAGCGTGGTGCCCAGCTGGCTGAGCAGGTCCTGCAGGCTGGCGCGCGCCTGTTCGGGCTTGTTCGCCGGGGCGAAGGGGCCATCCAGACGCACCGAGGCCACGGCGCCTTCCTCACTGGTGGCGGTCAGCTGCAGGCCGTCGCGGCGCAGGCTGGCCTGCCAGGCGAGGCCGATGCGGCGCTCGGCCGAGGGCCTGAGCAGCGCCTGCTGCCAGTTGTGGTCCAGGTTGCGGTTCAGCGGGTGATGCGGGCGCAGGCGATGCAGGCCTTCAGGCAGCCCGTCGTTCGGCTCGACGCGGTAATGCAGCCAGCGCTCGCCGTCTTCTTCCTGCTCGCCGCGCGGTTCCACCACGCTGGCACGAAAGCCGAGTACCTCGCGCTTGACCAGCACGTTCAGGCCGTCGCCGTTGGACAGCGGCTCGCGGGTGCGTACCTGGAGGTCACGCTTGCCGACCTTGAGTACCTCGCCGACCGCCAGCCCGGTAAAGGTCGGCGAGTCGAACGCGCCGATGTCGACCTTGCGCTCGGTGACGAAGTAATCGGTGCTGCCGCGGTGGAAGGTGCGCTCCGGGTCCGGCACGAAGAAGTGCTCGGTGCGGCCGCTGGAGGCGCGGGCCAGGTCCGGGCGGTCGGCAAGGATCTCATCCAGGCGCTGCCGGTAGTAGGCGGTAATGTTCTTGACGTAGCTGACGTCCTTGTAGCGCCCCTCGATCTTGAACGAGCGCACGCCGGCCTCGACCAGCTGGCGCAGGTTGGCGCTCTGGTTGTTGTCCTTCATCGACAGGAGGTGCTTCTCGAAGGCGACCACGCGGCCCTGGTCGTCCTTGAGCGTGTAGGGCAGGCGGCAGGCCTGCGAGCAGTCGCCGCGGTTGGCGCTGCGCCCGGTCTGCGCGTGGCTGATGTAGCACTGCCCGGAGAAGGCCACGCAGAGCGCGCCGTGGATGAAGAACTCGATGGCCGCATCGGTGGCATCGGCGATGCCGCGGATCTCGGCGAGGTTCAGCTCGCGCGCCAGCACCAGCTGGGAGAAGCCGGCCTGGTCGAGAAAGCGCGCGCGCTCGAGCGTGCGAATGTCGGTCTGGGTGCTGGCGTGCAGCTCGATCGGCGGGATGTCCAGTTCGAGGATGCCCATGTCCTGCACGATCAGGGCATCGACGCCGGCGTCGTATAGCTGCTGGATCAGTGCGCGTGCCGCTTCGAGTTCGTCGTCGTGAAGGATGGTGTTGAGGGTGACGAATACCCGCACATGAAAGCGATGGGCGAAGGCCACCAGCTCGGCGATCTCCGCCACGCTGTTCTCGGCGTTGTGCCGGGCGCCGAAGCTCGGCCCGCCGATATACACCGCATCGGCCCCGTGCAGAATGGCCTCGCGGGCGATGTTGACATCGCGGGCCGGGGCGAGCAGTTCGAGGTGATGCTTGGGCAGTGACATGGGCGGGGACCGGTCGGAACGAAACCGCGCATTGTAATGGCTCGGCGGTTTTTTGCAGCGACCGTTCGTGCCCGCTGCGACGGGCACGTGCGAAGGCTGTCAGTGCAGTTCGTTGGCGAAGCGGCCGACGGCGCTGACCACCTGTTTGGCGCCGTCCTGGATCTCGACGATCACGGCGCCGGCCTGATTGGCCAGCGCCAGACCCTGCTCGGCCTGTTCCCGGCTGGCGGCCATCTGCGCGGTGGCCTGCTCGGCGAGCTTCTGGTTCTGCTGAACCACTTCGACGATTTCCTCGGTGGCCGCGCTGGTCCGACCGGCCAGCTGGCGCACCTCGTCGGCGACTACCGCGAAGCCGCGGCCTTGCTCGCCGGCACGGGCCGCCTCGATTGCGGCGTTGAGGGCGAGCAGGTTTGTCTGCGCGGCGATGCCGCCAATGGTCTGCACGATCGAGCTGATCAACTGCGATTGCTGGCCGACCGCGTCGATGCTGGCCGTGGCGCCCTGCATCCGTTCGGCGATCCTGTGCATGGTGTGCATGGTCTGCTGCACCACGGCGGCGCCGCGCTCGGCGCTGACGTCGGTCTGCTGCGACACCTCGAAGGCAATCGCCGCCGCCTCGCGCACCTCGCTTTCGCGATGAACCTGGTCGGTCACCACGCTGGCGAACTTGACGACCTTGCACAGCTTGCCCTCGGCGTCATGCACCGGGTTGTAGGTCGCCTCCAGCCAGACTTCCTGGCCGCGGCTGTCCACGCGCTTGAAGCGGTCGGCGACGTACTCGCCGCGATTGAGCGTTTGCCAGAAGGCCTCGTATTGCGGCGAGGCGGCTTCGTCGGGCGTGCAGAACTGGCGATGGTGCTTGCCGACGATCTGCTCGAGGCGGTAGCCCATCGCCTGCAGGAACTGTTCGTTGGCGGTGATCACGGTGCCGTCCAGGTTGAACTGGATGACCGCCGTGGAGAGGATCAGCGCATCGATGAAGGCTTCGCTCTCACGGGCTTTTTCGATCTGCGCCGTGACGTCGTTAGCGTACCCCTGGATGTAGGCCAGCGCGCCGGACGCCGCGCGGATCGGCAGCCAGTGCACGCGCAGCCAGGCAAGGCTGCCGTCGGCGCGCAGGTAGCGGTAGTCGTCGCTGACGGGGTCGAAACGGGCGATGGCGGCCTGGAAGTTATGAAAGCAGGGCAGGTGCTTCACATAGGGCGGAACGATCTCGGCCAGCGGGCGGCCGATGAGCTGTGCTTCGCGATAGCCGAGTGTCTCGGCGAAGCGGTTGTTGCAGGCGCAGATGCGCGCGTCGGCGTCCAGGCGCAGGGAGAGCATCTGGCGCTCGAGCTGGTCGCCGAGCTGGCGCAGCAGGGCCAGTTCGCCATTCTGTTGTTCGAGTTGTTGTTTGAGGCGTCCGTTGAACATGCACAAGCACTCCATGGCGAGTCGGTAAAGCGTTTTCGGCTTGCCAGGAAGGTTCTTGAGTGTTGTGGTCGGGCAAAAGAACGGTATTCAGCCGATGGCGCTGATGCCGGCCAGAAGAGCACCGAGCAGCGGCATCGCCAGTGCCAGGCGTGGCCGGTAGGGTAGCAACAGCAGCAGGCCCAGCCCGGTTAGCGAGAGCATGGCGAGCCAGGCGACGACAGCCATGCCGCCCGGCCACAGCCGACCGGCGAACCAGACCGAGGCGGCCAGCAGAAGCAGGCCCGATGGCATGCAGGCACGCCTTGCCGCGGCTGGCAGGCGGGGGCTGGCGAGCTGTTTCCAGTGTCGTTGCATGCCCAGGCACAAGCCCAGCATGCCGGCGTAGGCGAGGCTCAGCGCGATCAGCAGGTGGGGCGCATTCATGTCAGGGCTCCTGCGCAGCGTGGCCGCCGTTGGGCCGCCGGCGCGCGCGAGACGGTTTTCCAGCCGACCCAGGCGAGCAGCGCACCGATCACGACGGCGGCCAGGTCGACGCCGAGCCGGCGGCCATCGAGTTCGCCGGTCGTGGCGAAGTCCAGCAGCGGCAGGCCCGCGCAGAGCAGCGCCGCGGTGAACAGTTGCTCGCGCCATGCCTTGAGCGGCCGGCGTAAGGCGGCGTGCAGCAGGCTGGCCAGCCCGACGGCGAAGAACACCCGCGTCTCCCAGCCGCTGCGCCCGACCATGTCGGCCGGCAGCAGCCGGTTGGCCCAGAGCAGCGCGATGCAGGCCAGGCCAAGCCCGGCGACGGTCATCACGTTCAGCCGCTCGACGATTTCCAGGAAGCGCCGCGAGCCCTTGGCCTGCTTGCGCTGTTTGACCGTGTAGAGCACCAGGCCGGTGGCGATCATCGCGCAGCTCGCCAGGCCGCACAGGAAGTACAGCCAGCGCATCGGGTAGCCGCCGAACTGGGCGAAATGCAGGCCGGCCATCACCCGCTGGGTGAGGTGGCTGGCGCGCGAGGCGGCCGGGGATTGCAGCAGCGCGCCGCTGACCCCGTCGAACACCAGCGCTTCGCCCTTGGTCAGCTCGATCCGGCTGCCCAACATCGGCCTGACCGTGACCCGCGCGTCGGCCCGCCCCGGATGGCTGACCTGCAGCCCGGCCAGCATGCCCGGACCGTAGTGCGCCTCACCCTTGGCCACGAAGTCGGCCAGCGGCAGCAGGGTGGCCGGCGCCGCGCGGCTGGCAGTGGGGCGCTCACCACGGGCGCCGGCCTCGATGCGCTGAGGCGAGCCGCCGGCCTCGCGCAGCATGGCGTTGCGATCGCCGTCATACAGCGCCTGGAGCGCGGCCGGCATGTAGATCAGAAAGAAGATCACCAGCCCGGTGTAGGTGATCATCAGGTGAAACGGCAGCAGCAGGACGGCGCTGGCATTGTGGCCGTCGAGCCAGGAGCGCTGGCCCTTGGCGGGGCGAAAGGTGAAGAACTCCTTGAAGAGCTTCTTGTGGATGACGATGCCGCTGATCAACGCGACGAGCATCGCCATGGCGGCGAACCCCACCAACCACACGCCCAGCGTACGCGGCATGTGCAGGGTGAAGTGGAAGCGGAAGAAGAAGTTGCCGCCGACCGTCTGTCTTGGCTCGAGCGTTTCGCCGCTGACCGGGTCGATCGGGGTGCCGCCACCACGCCGCTGTTCACCGGCCGCTACGGTCAGCGTCGGCGTACGCTCGGTGGGCAGGCCTATGTTCCACGCGTGGGCCTCGGGGTGGCGAGCCTGCAGCCATTGCTGCGCCGTGTTGGCCGCCAGGCTCGGGTCGACGGCGCGGCTCGGCAGCTCCGGCTGCATCCAGCCATTGAGTTCCTTGTCGAACACCGCCAGCGTGCCGGTCAGGAAGATGGCGAAGAGCACCCAGCCGAGCAGCAGCCCGCACCAGGTATGCAGCCAGGACATCGACTGGGTGAATGTCCGGCCTTTCATCCGAGACGCTCCAGTAGCTGTGGCCAGAAGCCGATCAGGGCCAGACCCAGCGTACCTGTCGCGGTGACGAGGGCCAGCCGACGCAGGCTGACGCCGGCAAAGCTCCATAGCAGGTACGCCAGATAGACGATGAAGGCGATCTCGGTGGCAATCATCACCGCGTCGAAGCGCGGCAGCGGCAGCAGCCTCGCCAGCGCGGCGGTGAAGGCATAGGTGAAGGCATAGCCGCCGAGGATCGCCAGGGCGCTGCGCAGTGCGATGTCCAGCCAGGGCCGGCTGAGAAACGTCGATCGAGACACGGGTGGTCTTCCGTCAGTTGGTCTTCACGAGCGTCGCCCGGCGGGCAAGCGGCCGACCGGGCGACGGGTAACGCGGTGCTCAGACGGCCAGGGACGCGACCGCCTGCGGGCTTCAGAAATCGACGCTGACGCCTACCACCAGCCGGCGACCGTCGAGTACCACTTCGTAGTCCTCGTTGGTGATTTCCTTGTTGGCGACGTTGTACAGCCCGGCCTTCAGGTCGACGCTCTCGGTGAGCCGATAGACGCCGCCGATATCGACGAAGCCGTAGCCGGGCGTGCCTTCGGACATGCTGGTGCGGCTGATGTAGTCCGATGTCTCGCTGCGATAGTTCCCCTGGACCCAGGCCGACAGCCGATTGTTGATCTGCCAGTCGAGCAGGGCATTGGCCATGTGCTTGGGCTGCTTGTTCAGCGGCTCGCCCTTGAACTCGCCGGACTTCTGCTCGGATTCGGTGTAGGTGTAGCTGGAGGTCAGGCGCAGCGACGGCAGGATGTCGTAGTCGAGCGTCCACTCGATGCCCTGGATGATGGCTTCGGAGATGTTCTTGCGCGTGCTGAGGAAGTACCAGCGCTCGCCACCGTAATTGCACGACCAGGCCGCGTAGTTGTTGCGATTGGCGTTACCGCTGGCATCGGTCGAGCAGAAGCGGTCCTCGGCGATCTTGTCCTTGTATTGGGTATGGAAGGCCATGACGCTGGTGCTCAGGCCGGACGCCCGGTCGGTGTAGTTGAAGCCGACTTCGTAGTTGGTGCTGGTTTCAGGCTGCAGGTCGGGGTTGCCGATGCTGATCGCCCGCGAGTGCGGCGCGATCGCCTGCCAGCCGCCGCCACCGGTGGTGCCGCCGAAGCCTTCGGTGGCATCGGTCAGCGAGGGCTGCTTGTAGCCGGTAGAGATGCCGCCCTTGAGGGTCAGTTCGGGAGTGAAGGTATAGACGCCATAGATGCGCGGCGAGACCTGACCGCCAAAGAACTCGTCATCGTCGTAGCGGACCCCGGTGGTCACCCGCAGGTCATCGCTGACGCCCCAATCGATCTCGCTGTAGACCGCCGCGATCCAGCGGTCCATCTCGCCGACCGCGTCGGGCAGGAAACTCAGCAGGCCGTTGTCCTTGCGGGTCAGTTGCTCTTCCTTGTAGCGACCGCCAAGCGTGATGACGTGCTCGCCCCAGAAGTAACTGGCCTGGGTGTTGAACGTGGTGACTTCTTCCTTCTTCGTCAGCTCCTGCACGCGCTCGGAGATGTCCTTCTGCAGGTAGGTGTTGATCTGCAGGTTCTCGTAATGGCCCTCGTGGCTGAGCACGAAGATGTCCTTGTCGTACTCGGTGGAGCTGGCCACGGCCGTCGGGCTGTAGGCGACGCTCTTGCCCGGATGTGCGCTCTCGTCCAGCCGCGCCGCCTCGTAGCTCAGGGCGAAACGGTTGCTGGCATCGGGGGTGAGGAAGAGTTCGGCGCCACCCTGCTTGCGCTTGCCGTCCGGCGTGCTCGCGGCGCTGTCGTCCCCGCCGATGTACTCGGCCTCCTGGGTGCGGGTAAAGCCGCCATTCAGGCGCAGGCCGAGCAGGTCGGGAACCAGTGCGCCGGCGAGATAGAGGCTGGTATAGCTCTCGTCTTCCTGCAGATCGTTGAGCGAATGCGTGTATTCGGTGGAAAGGGTCCCGCCCCACTCGTTGGCGCCCTTGCGGGTGATGATGTTGATGACCCCGCCCATGGCTTCGGAGCCGTACAGCGAGGACATCGGGCCGCGGATGACCTCGATGCGCTCGATCATCGACAGCGGAGGCAGGCCGATCTGCTTGCCGCCGTCGCTGCCGTTGGTATTGACCGAACGGCCGGCGGAGATCGGTCGGCCATCGACCAGATACAGGGTGTAGGAAGACGTCATGCCGCGGATGCTGATGTCCTGCATCTGGCCGCCCCCGGTGACGTAGACGCCGGGAATGTTCTTCACCGCATCGACGATATTGCTGTACGACTGCTTCTCCAGCTGCTCACGGGTAATGACCGAGATACTGGCCGGCGCCTGGGCGATGTTCTGCTCGTAGCCTGCGGCGCTCACTACCGTGGTGGGCTGCAACTCCAGCGCCTGTTCAGCCCGGGCCTGTGTGGCGGTGAGGGTCGCCAGGGCGATTGCACCCGCCAGGCGATGCCGTGTGTAAATAGCCATTTACTGCCGTCTCCGTGAAAAGCATCAGTCGTTGCGGGGCCGAGGCGGCCACTCGCCTGTGAGCGTCGAGCGATCGCTTACAGCGAGACGAATGCTAGTCATTCGCAACTAACAGTAAAGCGCATTTACAATCTATACATTCTCAGCAGCAGGTTGACCCGCAGCCCTGGGCCGCGGTTCTCCGCCCAGATCCGCCCGCCCTGCAACGTGACCATACCCGCGGCGATCGCCAGGCCGAGGCCGAAGCCGTCCCCGCCCGGGCGCGCGGCACTGAGCCGGGTGAACGGACGAAACATTGCCTGCAACTGATCCTCCGCAACGCCGGGGCCCTGGTCGTCGATGCACAGGCGCCAGTGTTCGCCGTCGCGGTAGGCGCCCAGGCTGACCGTGCCGTCGGGCGGCGAATGGCGGATGGCGTTGCGCAGGATGTTCTCCATCGCCTGCGCCAGTGCGTTCAGATTGCCCTGCACCAGGCAGGCGTCGGGCAGCTCACTGCGCAGGCGCTCACGTGGCCAACCCGACTCGAAGCAGGCGTCCTCGCACAGCAGGTTCCATAGGGTCTGCACATCGACCGGCTCGCAGTCGAGGCGGGTCTGCTTGCTGTCCAGCCAGGCCAGCGCGAGCGTATCGTCGACCAGGCGTCCCATGCCGGCGACCTCGCGCTCGACCCGCTCGCGCAGCTCGGCGGGTGGCAGCTCGCTTTCGCAGGCGACCCGCAGCCGGCTCAGTGGCGTGCGCAGCTCGTGCGACAGGTCGCGCAGCAGTTGCTGTTGCTGGGCGATGGAGTCGCGCAGGCGGCGGGTAAGGTATTCGATCGAGCGGCCCAGTTCGCCCAGCTCGTCGTTGCGATCGGTCAGCAGCAGCGGTGCAGGCGGGTCGAGGCGATCGCCGCGCAAGGCGTTGGCCTGGCTGCGCAGGCGGTCGAGCGGTGAAATGAGCTGGCGGTACAGCAGCCAGCAGAACAACAGGGAAAACAGCACGGGCGGCACGTAGACGGTCGTCAGCACCAGCAACAGGTGATGGCGCCAGGGGCTGAACTGCTCGGGCAGCTCCACCACCAGTTGGTTGTCGCTGCCCTCCAGCGGCACGAGTACGGTCGGCCGCGGCCCCGAGCGCCTGCTCATCGGGGCGTCGTAAGGACGGGCGAAGCGCAACTGGCGGCGGATTTCATCGCTTGGTGCCTGTTCGAAGAGCGGTTGCAGATGGCCGTTCACCACCAGCAGGACGCCCGAATCATCGTGCTGTCGCTCGGTGAGCCAGCGTTCCAGCGCGGCGGGGCCCTGTGCGACGGCCTCGCTGGCCTGCCTGGCATGCGCCTCGAGCGCCTCGAGCGCTGCCTGCGAGAGAAAGGAGTTGCGATAGCTGACCTGGCGGCCGATATGGTCGCTGACCCAGATCATCGCCAGACAGAACCCGGCGACCAGCAGGGCCAGACGCCAGAACAGCGAGTGGCGGCCGGGCATCAGTCGGGCAGCCTTTCCAGCACATAACCCTTGCCCCATACCGATTCGAGCCGCAGCGCTTCTACCTGGTGCCGGGCGAGCTTGCGGCGAATGTTGCTGATATGCATGTCCAGGCTGCGGTCGTGCTGTGAATAGCCGCGGTGGAGCACCTGCTGATAGAGAAACGGCTTGCTCAGTACCTCGCCGCAGGCATCCTGCAGCACCTTCAACAGGCGGTACTCCGTAGCCGTCAGCCCGAGCCAGCGCTGCTCGTAGCGCACGTCGTTGCGCTGGTCGTCGTACAGCAGCCGATCATCGGACTGATTGGCCGCGGGCGCACGTTCGTAGGCGACCCGGCGCAGGATCGCGGCGATCCGCACCTGCAGTTCCTCGATGCTGAAGGGTTTGGGCAGGTAGTCGTCGGCGCCGTTGTCGAAGCCCTGGATGCGGTGGGCTTCATCGCCCAGTGCCGAGATCATCAGCACCGGCGTGCTGCGGCTGGCGCGCAGCCGGGTGAGCAAATCCATGCCGTTCATTCCCGGCAACAGCACATCAAGCAGGATCAGGTCGAACTCGGCTCCGGCCGCCAAAGCCAGGCCGCTGGGGCCCTGCTCGGCAAGGGTGACGCGAAAGCCGCGTTCTTCGAGCGAGGTCTTCAGGTGGGCGCCGAGAATCGGATCGTCTTCGATGGCGAGAATCTGCCGCGGGGTACAGGGTGGCATGCCGAGGGCTCGTTACAAATAGGAATTATTGTAATTTGATAGCCGGGTGCAACGGCAAGCCTCTCCCACCGTTCAGGCGTCGCGCAGCAGGTCGTGTGCATCGAGCAGACGCCAGGCAATTTCCGGGTGACGTTCGAGCGCACGGCGGATCGCGATCGGCAGATTACGGCGGGTTTTGCGGCACAGCCCAGGTTGCTCGGCGAACTCGATGGCAATGCCGCGCATGCTCCGCACTTCGCTTGCGCCGGGCTTGATCGACAGGCGAATGCCGAGCTGTTCGTCCATTCGCCGCCGCAGGTGCTCGAGTTCGGCCAGGCTGGCGATGCTTTCCAGCCGCTGCAGCAGTCGTTTCTCTTCATGCTGGGTGAGGCGCAGGATGCGAAGATCGGCGCCGGGCGTCGCGAGCAGGTCGTCTCGCCGACAGGTGCAAGTGCCGGGCGGGCAGGGCTGGCGAAGGGTGGGTGTGCTACGCATGGCCCGGATCATAGCCAGCTTTCTGACGCAATGGCCATCGTGCGGTGGACCGGCACCGATGGCAAAAAAAACCCGGCCTGAGGGAGCCGGGTCAAGACCATTAGGAGTTTCGAGAACGCGGTCCTCACGGTCTCGACTGGCCAGACAGTGGGGGGAATGTCTCGCCAGTGATTTCAAGTATTAGTCCGTTTTTCGGATTCTGCCGACCGGATCTGCCGGGCCGTTAAACCGAATTGGAATACTTTTCCGTTAGCTGATTCCTCAGCCGGCGAGGCTTCGCAGCAACGCAAGCGTGTCGTCGATCACCTCGGCCGGTGTATAGAAGTGCGGCGAAAGACGAATCCCGCCGCCGCGCAGGGCGCATACGACCTGCTCGGCCCTGAGCTGTTCGAACAGGGCCTGGTTTGCGCTCCCGGCCAGACGAAACGTCACGATGCCTGCACTGCGCTCCGGTTGCGCCGGGCTCAGCAGTTCGATGCCGGGCAACTGGCGCAGGCCGGCACGCAGCCACTCCATACGCTCGTTGAGGCTCGCTGCGACCTGATGCATGCCGACCTCTTCGAGCAGCGACAGGCTGGCCTCCAGCGCTACGGCGCCGAGCATGTTCGGGCTGCCACATTCGAAGCGCCGTGCGCTGCGGGCTGGTTGCCAGTCGCTGCGGTCATAGTCGCCGGCATGCTCGAGCATGTGCCAGCCATACTCGTGCAGCTTCAGCTGCGGTCGCAGATCGCTGCGGCAATAGAACACGCCCAGACCTTCCGGGCCGAGCATCCACTTGTGCCCGTCGGCCATGGCGAAGGCGCAGCGGCTCTGCTGGACGTCGAAGGGCAGGGCACCGAGCTGCTGTATCGCATCGATGCACAGCAGTACACCGCGCTGCTCGCAGCCGTGCCCCAGGCGGTCCAGATCCAGACGGATGCCGCTGGCATATTGCACCGCGCTGATCGCCAGCAAGCGTGTGCGGGGTGTGCAGGCGGCCAGCAGATCGGCTTCCGGGTCGGCACCCGCCAGGCTGACCTGGATGACCTCTACCCCCTGCGGCTGCAACGCTTCCCATACCACGCGGTTGGAGGGGAACTCCTCGTCGCTGATGACGATCTGGTCGCCGGCGCGCCAGTCGAGGCCGAAAGCGACGAAGGACAGCGCCTCGGAGGTGTTCTTGACCAGCGCCACATCCGCGCTGGTCGGCGCGTTGAGCAGCCGTGCCAGGCGCTCGCGCAGACGGTTTTCGATCTTCAGCCACTGCGGATAATCGCGGGCGCCGAGGGTGGCGTTCTGTTCGGCGAACTGGCTGACGGCGCTGCTCGCGCGTCGAGGCCAAGGTGCGACGGCCGCATGATTCAGGTATCGCAAGCCGGGCGCCTGCGGGAATTCGTTCTCAAGTTCGAACATTAACGATGTCCCCGTGCAATTCATGACCGAATAGGCATAATGAGTGCCTTCTTTTTTCGCCCGTCGCCAGATATGCAGAATGAACCCCGGAAGGTTCGCGAGTTTCGTCGCCGCGAACAGGAAATCCTCGATACCGCATTGCAACTGTTTCTCGACCAGGGCGAGGACAGTGTCACCGTCGAGATGATCGCCGATACCGTGGGCATCGGCAAAGGCACCATCTACAAGCACTTCAAGTCGAAGGCCGAGATCTATCTGCGCCTGATGCTCGACTACGAGCGCGATCTCAATGCGCTGTTCCACTCCGAGGATGTGGACCGCGACAAGGAGGCCCTGTCGCGTGCGTACTTCGAGTTCCGCATGCGCGACCCGCAGCGTTATCGCCTGTTCGATCGCCTCGAAGAAAAGGTGGTCAAGGGCAACCAGGTGCCCGAGATGGTTGAGGAGTTGCACCGTATCCGCGCGTCCAACTTCCAGCGGCTCACCCAGCTGATCGAAGGCCGGATTGCCGAAGGCAAGTTGGAGGACGTACCGCCGTATTTCCACTACTGCGCAGCCTGGGCTCTGGTACACGGGGCGGTGGCGCTCTATCACTCGCCGTTCTGGAGCAACGTGCTCGAGGATCAGGAAGGGTTCTTCCAGTTCCTCATGGATATCGGCGTGCGTATGGGTAACAAGCGCAAGCGCGACTGAGCCGGCTGCTTGCCCGATGCGGCCGGGAGGCCTGCGGTCGCCGGCTCGACGCCTGTAAAGTGCTGGGGTCGAGCCGAGAAGGCGCCTGCTCGTCTTCGCTGTTCAGTCGCGCCGGAGTGATTGGCTTGGATGCTGCATCGGCGGCCGCGACCGCCGGATTTCCGGCAACAGTGGGGATCTCTTTATGCGTTGGTTGAGCATGCTTGTGGCGATCTTGGCCCTGGGCGGCTGCATGCGGGTAAGTGATATGGCTGAAGGCGCGCGCGAGCACCTGAGCGACGCCGGAATACTCGACCATAGCCAGACCCAGCGCTCCAGTGGTTGGCGCCTGCAGCCCGACTCCTTCATCTATATTGCGCAAGGGCATTTCGTTCCGCCGGGTAATGGCTATCCGCGTCCGAATGTCGTGGCCGAAGAGGCCTTCGAGGCTTTCGTCGAGTATTTTCCGGTTGTGCGCCGGGCGCCGCAGCCGCTGGGGCTGGAAGAGGCCATGGCGCAGGCGCGCGGCGCTGGAGCGCACTATCTGCTCTATACCCGCTTTGCCGCCGCCGACGACCGTATCGGCAGTTTCGACGAGCTCAACGAACAGCGCGCGCTCGACCGGCTGGGCGTCGACAGTGGCGTGGTCCAGCTTATGCTGATCGAGACGGGGACGCGCTACCTCGTGGACACCGCGCGCATCCGCAGTCGCGGCGGCCTGTTGAACCTGTACGATGCCAAACCAGACCAACTTCTGGGGCCGGCGATGCACGACTACGCACGTCGTCTGCTGGGGCTGGCCGAACGATAGCGGCGACGGGAGGGTATATGAGCGATACGGGAAAGGCAGCGGATCTGCTGGCGCAGATCCCGGCCGGCGAAAAGCGCGGCCTGCCGCCGGTGCATCTGTGGAACCCGCCTTTTTGCGGCGATCTCGACATGCGTATCGCGCGCGATGGTACGTGGTACTACCTGGGTACACCGATCGGCCGTCCGGCGATGGTCCGGCTGTTTTCCAGTGTGTTGCGACGTGACGACGACCGCTACTTTCTGGTGACGCCCGTCGAGAAGGTCGGTATCCAGGTCGAGGATGCGCCGTTCGTTGCCAACCGGCTCGACGTGCTCGGTGAGGGGGAGTCCCAGGTGTTGCGCTTCTTCACCAACGTCGATGACGAGGTCGATGCCGGTGTCGAGCACCCGATACGTGTCGAGTTCGATCCGGTCACTGGCGAGCCCGCGCCTTACGTGCACGTTCGTGCCAACCTGGAGGCGCTCATCCACCGTAATGTCTTCTATCAGCTGGTCGAGTTGGCCGTGCCGGGCGAAGCCGATGACGGTGAATGGCTCGGCGTCTGGAGTGGCGGTCGGTTCTTTCCGATCGGACGTGACGAATAACGGCGCTGAGACGAGAAAGGCTCCCGAGGGAGCCTTTTCTGTTTCTTACATGTTGGGGTAGTTCGGCCCGCCGGTACCTTCCGGCGCCACCCAGGTGATGTTCTGTGACGGATCCTTGATGTCGCAGGTCTTGCAGTGCACGCAGTTCTGCGCGTTGATCTGGAAGCGCTGGCTGCCATCGTCGTTGCTGACCACCTCGTAGACGCCGGCCGGGCAGTAGCGCTGCGCCGGTTCGTCGTACAGCGGCAGGTTCTTCTCGATCGGGATGCTCGGATCGATCAGCTTGAGGTGGACCGGCTGGTCTTCCTCGTGGTTGGTGTTGGAGAGGAACACCGAGCTGAGCTTGTCGAAGCTGAGCTTGCCGTCCGGCTTGGGGTAGTCGATCTTGCGCGCCTGGTCGGCATGCTTCAGGCAGGCGTAGTCCGGCTTGGTGTCGTGCAGCGTGAAGGGGATCTTGCCGCCGAAGATGTTCTGGTCGATGAAGTTGAACGCGCCGCCCTTGACCGCACCCCACTTGTGGATGGCGGCGCCGAAGTTGCGGCTCTTGTAGAGTTCGTCGTAGACCCAGCTGTTCTTGAAGTTCTCTTCGTAGGCGGTCAGTTCATCGCCGCCCTCACGGCCGGCGGCCAGCGCTTCGGCAATCGCCTCGGCGGCGAGCATGCCGGACTTCATCGCCGTGTGGCTGCCCTTGATCTTGGCGAAGTTCAGGGTGCCGGCGTCGCAGCCGATCAGGGCGCCGCCCTTGAACACCATCTTCGGCAGGCAGTTCAGGCCGCCCTTGGCGATGGCGCGGGCACCGTAGGAAACACGCTTGCCGCCTTCGAGATACTGCTTGATGACCGGATGATGCTTGTAGCGCTGGAACTCATCGAACGGCGACAGATACGGGTTGCTGTACGACAGGTCGACGATCAGGCCGACGACCACCTGGTTGTTCTCCAGGTGATAGAGGAACGAGCCCCCGGTGTTCTCGTCGTCCAGCGGCCAGCCGGCGGTGTGCACCACCAGGCCCTGTTCGTGCTTGGCCGGATCGATGTCCCAGAGCTCCTTGATGCCGATACCGTAGTGCTGCGGGTCGACGTTGGCGTTGAGCTGGAAGCGGTTGATCAGCTGCTTGCCGATGTGGCCACGGCAGCCTTCGGCGAACAGCGTGTACTTGGCGCGCAGCTCCATGCCCGGGGTGTACATGCCTTCCTTCGGGTTGCCTTCGCGGTCGACGCCCAGATCACCGGTGACGATGCCGCGCACGATACCGTCTTCATCGATCAGCGCTTCCTGAGCGGCGAAGCCCGGGTAGATCTCGACACCCAGGTTCTCGGCCTGCTGGGCCAGCCAGCGGCACAGGTTGCCCAGGGAAATGATGTAGTTGCCTTCGTTGTGCATGGTCTTGGGGACCAGCATGTTCGGCAGCTTGCTGGCGGCCTGCTCGTTCTTCAGCAGGTAGATGTCGTCACGCGTGACCGGGGTGTTCAGTGGGGCGCCGAGCGCTTTCCAGTCAGGGAACAGCTCGTTCAGCGCGCGCGGCTCGAAGACCGCTCCGGAGAGGATGTGGGCGCCCACCTCGGAACCCTTCTCGACGACGCAGACACTGATCTCCTGACCGGCGTCGGCGGCTTTCTGCTTCAGGCGGCAGGCAGCGGATAGGCCTGCGGGGCCGGCGCCGACGACCACCACGTCGAATTCCATGTATTCGCGTTCCATAGGCGTTCTCCTAATCAAGGCTGGGTTTTTTATAGAAGTGAGAGAAGGCTGTGATCGTTCCCTGACCGAGCCGGGCGGGGCGCATTATATATAGCTGCCGAAAACGGTCCAATACAAACGTTTGTTTGAATTTTCTGCAAGCCTGCTAGAATCGAGCGCCTGAGGGCTTATGGCGGGCCATATGCGTTGTTGACCCGCTACAGGCCTGCAGTCAAGATACGGGACAGTTTGCGCTCGCCGAACAGCCAGAAGGGCAAAGGAACCCAGGCCTGTGGCCGGTTCGCCTCGGCGAATAAATCTAATCTCCGGAGAGAACGAGGAATCCATGAAGGTTCTTGTAGCTGTCAAACGAGTGGTTGACTACAACGTCAAGGTCCGCGTCAAGGCGGACAACTCCGGCGTTGACCTGGCCAACGTCAAGATGTCGATGAACCCCTTCTGCGAAATCGCCGTGGAAGAAGCCGTGCGCCTGAAAGAGAAAGGCGTGGCCAGCGAAATCGTGGTCGTCTCCGTCGGCCCGAGCGCTGCCCAGGAGCAGCTGCGTACCGCCCTGGCGCTGGGCGCCGACCGCGCCGTACTGGTCGAGTCCGCTGATGAGCTCAATTCCCTGGCGATCGCCAAGCTGCTCAAGGCCGTGGTCGACAAGGAGCAGCCGCAACTGATCATCCTGGGCAAGCAGGCGATCGACAGCGACAACAACCAGACCGGGCAGATGCTCGGCGCGCTGACCGGCTACGCCCAGGGCACCTTCGCCTCCAAGGTGGAAGTGGCTGGCGACAAGGTCAACGTCACCCGCGAGATCGACGGCGGCCTGCAGACCGTCGCGCTGAACCTGCCGGCGATCGTCACCACCGACCTGCGCCTGAACGAGCCGCGCTACGCGTCGCTGCCGAACATCATGAAGGCCAAGAAGAAGCCGCTGGAAACCCTGACGCCCGAGGCGCTGGGTGTGACCACCACCTCGACCGTGAAGACCCTCAAGGTCGAAGCGCCGGCTGCCCGCAGCGCCGGTATCAAGGTCAAGTCCGTGGCTGAACTGGTCGAGAAACTGAAGAACGAGGCGAAGGTGATCTGATGGCTATCCTGGTTATCGCTGAACACAACAACGCGGTCCTGGCGGCTGCAACCCTGAACACCGTGGCGGCGGCCACCAAGATCGGCGGCGACATCCACGTGCTGGTCGCCGGCAGCGGCTGCGGCGCCATCGGTGAAGCAGCGGCCAAGATCGAGGGCGTGTCCAAGGTGCTGGTCGCCGACGACGCGGCCTACGCCAACCAGCTGCCGGAAAACGTCGCGCCGCTGATCGCGCAGCTTGTAGAGGAAAGTGGGGCCAAGAATTACAGCCACGTGCTGGCCCCGGCCACCACCAACGGCAAGAACTTCCTGCCGCGCGTGGCGGCGCTGCTGGATGTCGACCAGATCTCCGAGATCATCGCCGTTGAAAGCGCCGACACCTTCAAGCGCCCGATCTACGCCGGCAACGCCATCGCCACCGTGCAGTCCAGCGCCCCGATCAAGGTCATCACCGTGCGTGCCACCGGCTTCGACGCGGTGAACGCCGAGGGCGGCTCGGCGGCCGTCGAGCAGGTCTCCGGCAGCGGTGACGCCGGCAAGTCCGCCTTCGTCGGCGAAGAGCTGGCCAAGTCCGACCGCCCGGAGCTGACCGCGGCCAAGATCGTCGTTTCCGGCGGCCGCGGCATGCAGAACGGCGACAACTTCAAGCACCTGTACTCGCTGGCCGACAAGCTCGGCGCCGCGGTCGGTGCCTCGCGTGCCGCCGTCGACGCCGGCTTCGTGCCGAACGACATGCAGGTCGGCCAGACCGGCAAGATCGTCGCGCCGCAGCTGTACATCGCCGTCGGCATCTCCGGTGCGATCCAGCACCTGGCAGGCATGAAGGACTCCAAGGTGATCGTTGCGATCAACAAGGACGAGGAAGCGCCGATCTTCCAGGTCGCCGACTACGGCCTGGTCGGGGATCTGTTCGAGATCCTGCCGGAGCTGGAAAAGCTCGTCTGAGCCTTTTCGCTCGTGAAAGAACCCGCCTTGTGCGGGTTTTTTCATGGGCGCCTGTCAGGCGGGGCGATGATAAGATCGCCCGGCTTCCCACTCAGCAGAAGGTGTTCTCGATGCGTCTTGCCAAACCGCTCAACTGGGGGCTGGCCGTGCTGGCCCTCGTTTCGTCGGCGGCTACCCTGGCGGCGGGCAAGTGCGATCGGCTGATCGCAACCGGCTCGGCAAACAATCCGCCGTTCATCTGGCGTGACGCGCAGAACGGCAAGCGGCTGATAGGTGCCAACGTCGACCTGCTCGAGCAGTTGGTCGCCAAACTAGGCGTAAAGGTCGAATTGCTGCATACCGGCGACGCCAAGAAGGCGCTCGAAGAGGTTCGCAGCGGTCGGGTCGACATTCTCCTCGATACGCCGTTGCAGGCCGAGCGGCTCGGCGAACTGGATTTCGTCCATCCGGCGATCACGCAGCTGGAGACCTTCGCCTGGGTGCGCAACGAGCCGGGCTTTCTCTATAGCTCGCCTGCCGATCTCGCAGACCGCCGTGGCATCCGCACCGCCGATGGCCCGGTCGAGGAGCCTGTCGCCGAGGGGCTGCCGCTCGCCAAAACGATGCGGCAGGCGCTCAAGCAGCTGCGCAAGGGCGAGGTCGATTTCGTGCTGCACGAGCGCTACAGTGCGCTGGCCAGGCTCGATCGAGCCGCGCTCGAGCAGGTCCAGCGCCTGACGCCCGCCGTCGCGCAGCGCGGCATGCATCTGGCCATCTCGCATGATTCGGCGTGCAACGACCCGTGGCTGCGCGGCCAGCTGGCTTTGCAGATGACCGAGCTGCAAGCGGCCGGCGTGCCTGAGCGACTGCTGGTCGATAACCTGGCGCTCTGGAAGCAGCAGCGCCTGGCACGCGAAGCGTCAACACAGAAATAGGTTGCCTCCGTTGAACAAGTTTTTTTCTCCGACACTGTTACTGCTGGCTGGCCTTTTGTCGGCTTGCGCCAGCGACCCGGCACCCAATGAGCAGCTGCGCCTGACCAGCGAGGCGGTCCAGCAGGCCCAGGCGGTCGGTGCCACCGATGAGGTCGCTGAACTGGCCCTGGCACAGGCCAAGCTGCGCGAAGCCCACCAGGCGATGAAGGAGGGCGATCATCGGCAGGCTCGGCTGCTTGCCGAGCAGGCCGAGCTCGATGCGCGGCTGGCCGAAGCTCGCGTGCTGAATCAGAAGAGCACGGCGCAGCTCGCCGAACTCAAACGCAGCATCGAGCGCGTTCGCGAGCAATTGGGGAGCCTGCAATGAAGGTCACTCGTTCCGCCCTCGGCCTGCTCGCCCTGTCGGTGTCGCTCGCCGGCTGTGCCGATAAAGCGCTGCGCGAGCAGCTCGACCAGGCGTCAGCCGCTTACGAACAAGTCAGCCACGACGCCGATCTGGTGCGTACTGCGCCCAAGGATGTGGCTCGCGCCGGTGAGACGCTCGAGCGCGCCCAGCGCTTTTCTCATTACATCGGGGGGGCTGAGGACGCCCGTCACTACGCCTACCTGAGCCTGAGTTACAGCGAGATCGCCCGGCAGCACGGCGCGTTGCTGGCCAATCAGCAGGAGGCGGTACGCCTGCAGATGGATCGCGAGCGCTTGCGGCGGATGCTGCAGGACGCCCGCCTGCTGAATCTGCAGCAGGGGCAGTGGATGGAAGATCAGCTGATCAGCCTGGCGGCTACTGAAACCGATCGTGGGCTGGTGATGACCCTCGGCGATGTGCTTTTTCGCGCCGGCAGCGATCGTCTGGGCCCGGAGGCCAACCGCACGCTGCTCAAGCTGGCACATTTCCTCCAGCTCAACCCGCAGCGCAAGGTGCGCATCGAAGGCTATACCGACAGCCGCGGCGATGCTCAGGAGAACCTGGAACTGTCTCGAGCGCGGGCCCAGGCGGTGGCCTCGATCCTCACCGATCTGGGAATCGACGCGCAGCGGATCGATGTGCGCGGCTACGGTGAGCAGTTCCCAGTTGCGGAGAATGCCTCGGCGCGTGGACGCGCTCAGAACCGGCGCGTCGAGATCCTGTTCTCCGATCCGCAAGGGCGCTTTGCGCCGGATCGCTAGGCCACGGACGCGTCTAGCGCACTGTTTCGGCCAGATTCGGCGCAACTGTATTGGTGAAAGGTCGTCTGCCTGAGCTACTGTTACGGTTCAGTTGGCGGAGGCAGGGACCATGACCAATCTGTTGCTGTATCAGCGCATCGCGCAACAACTGGCCGAAGATATACGTCGGGGCGTCTATCGGCCCGGCGAGCGTGTGCCCTCGGTGCGCAAACTGAGCATGCAGCTCAACGTCAGCCACGCCACGGTGTTGCAGGCCTACGCCAATCTCGAAGACCAGGGGATGATCAAGGCGCGCCCGCAGTCGGGGTTCTACGTCCATCAGACTCCGATGCTGACGGCCCCCACGCCCGATATTGCGCGTGTCGAGCGGCCCAGCCTGGTCACGCGCAGCAGCATCATCAACCAGGTGCTCAGCGAATGCCGTCGTGAAGGTCTGGTGCCCTTCGGGGCGGCGGTGCCTCACGTCGACTACCTGCCGGTACGCGCGCTGCATCAGCAATTGGCCAAGGTCACCCGCTTTCACAGCCCGCGCGCCTTCAGTTACATGTTCAGCCCCGGTTACGAGCCGCTGCGCAGGCAGGTGGCCATTCGCATGCGCGATGCAGGCGTGGTGGTCGATCCCTCCGAAATCGTCATCACCCATGGCTGTGTCGATGCGTTGCAGATGTCACTGCGCGTCCTGACGCGCCCGGGTGATCTCATCGCCGCCGAATCGCCGACCTACTACGGCCTGCTGCAATTGGCGGACCTGTTGGGCTTGAAGGTCATCGAAATACCCAGCGACCCGGAAACGGGCATGAGCCTGGAGGCGCTCCAGCTGGCGGCGAGCCAGTGGCCGATCAAAGCGCTCGTGCTGACCGCGCGTCTGAGCAATCCGCTGGGTGTGAGCATTCCCGACGGTCGACAAAAGCAGCTGCTGAGCCTGGCGGCTCGCTTCGATATCCAGATCGTCGAGGATGACATCTATGGCGAGCTGCTGTTCGAACAGGGCACCTACAAGGCGCTGAAATCCAATGACCGCGACGGCCGGGTGATCTACTGCTCGAGCTTTTCCAAGACGCTGTCCCCCGGCGTGCGCATCGGCTGGATCGTCGCCGGGCGGCATCAGCCCGAAATCGAGCGCCTGCAGACATTCAGTACCCACTCCGCCTGCAGCGTGACGCAGATGGGCGTTGCCGCCTATCTGGAGAACGGCGGTTACGACCGCCACCTGCGCTTCATTCGCCAGGAGTACCGCAAGAACCTGTCGGCCTTTCAGCTCGCCGTGCAGCGCTACTTTCCCGAAGGCACGCAGATGACTCGGCCCAAGGGCAATTTCATTCTCTGGGTCAGTCTGCCGGCACCGGTCAACACCAAGGAACTGCACGGCCACGCGTTGGAGCAGGGGATCAGCATTGCGCCTGGCCTGATCTTCAGCAACACCGAACAGTTCAACCACTGTATCCGGCTCAATTGTGGCCTGCCCTGGAATGCCGAGACCGAGCGCGCCCTGCGAACCCTTGGACAGCTCGCCCGCCAGCTGTGCGAGAGGGCACAGGTCTCCCGGCAGGATGAGCGAGCGCTGGCATGAGGCGAGCGGTTCTCGGGGGCGGGCTGGTGCTGCTGCTGGCAGCCTGTGACGAGCAGGCTCGGGATGACGTGCCCGCTGCGGTGGAGCGTCCGCCTCGGCCTGCGGCCGAGGAAGGCGCGCCGCCGAGCCTGCGTATCAGCGTGCCGCCGATCGAGCCCGCAGGCAAAGCGAAGCCGCCGGTCGAGATCAGCCTGCCGGAACCGGCCGAGCGTACGCCCGAGCCGCCACCTGCAGCGGAACCCTCGCCGCCCAAACGCAGCGTGGAGGAGGTCGAGCTGGCGGCGCCAAAGCTGGATCTGAGCTTGCCCGAGGCCTGGCCCGAGGCCCTGGAAGAGCCCAGTGGTGAACCTCCGGCCACGCTTCTGCCACCGATGTTCGGGCCCCCGGAGGGGCCTGCCGTGCACATGAGCGGGCGGTTGATCCCGGGAGAGCAGGAGAGCGAGCAGGCTATCGACGGCGCCGAAATCCAGTTCGAATTTCGACGCTGATCCGGCGGCGCTAAGCCTGTGGGCTCGCGCCCGGTTCGCCGTGGTCGAGGAGCATCGCGGCCAATGCCCCGGTGCTCAGCGGCTCGCTCATGTGAAACCCCTGTACCTCGGTGCAACCGTCGTCGAGCAGCAGCTGCAGCTGCTCTTCAGTCTCGACGCCCTCAGCCGTGACACCAAGCTGCAAACCGCGGCCGATCTCGATCAGCGCGCGGACGATGGAGTGGTCCTGCGGGTTGTGCTCGATGGTGCCGACGAAGCTGTCGTCGATCTTGATCACGTCGAAAGGGTAGTGGCGCAGACTGCGGATCGACGAATAGCCCGTACCGAAATCGTCCATGGCCAGGCGCACGCCGAGGGCCTTGATCTCGTTGAGCAGCGAGAGGATGTCATCACTGTTCTGCAACAGGGCGGTTTCGGTGATCTCCAGCTCCAGCCGCTGCGCCGGCAAACCACTGTCGGCCAGTGCGCTACGGAGGTCGTCGAGAAGCCGATCGTGCAGCTGCTGCGGCGACAGGTTCACCGAGACTACCGCATCGCCGGGCCACTGGCGTGCATCGTGGCAAGCCTGGCGCAGCACCCAGCGGCCCAGCGCGACGATCTGCCCACTGTGTTCGGCCAGGGGGATGAACTGCTCAGGCAGCAGCAGGCCGCGTTCGGGATGCTTCCAGCGGACCAACGCCTCGGCGCCGGCGATCCGCAGGTTGTGACTGCGAAACCTTGGCTGGTAGTGAATTTCGAACTGCTGCTCGGCAATCGCGTTGCGCAGCTCCTCTTCGCGTTCGAGGCGTTGCTGCAGGCTCTTGTCCAGTTCATGGCCGTAGAAGCGCCAGGTACCGCGGCCGTCGGCCTTGGCCTTGTACAGGGCCACGTCGGCGCAGCGCAGCAACTCGCTGGCGCTGGTCGCATCGTTCGGCGCGATGGCGATACCGATGCTGGCGCCGACAAAGACCTGGTTGCCGTCGATCTGGAAAGGGCTGGCAACGGTCTTGATTATGCGCGCGCAGAGCTGGTCGATGGCCTGGCGTTCGACCAGTCGGCCAAGGATCATGACGAACTCGTCGCCACCGACCCGCGCGACCAGGTCCTCCTCGCGCGTGCAGCGCTTGAGACGGTGTGCGATGCCGTTGAGCACTTCGTCTCCGGCAGCGTGGCCGAGCATGTCGTTCACTGGCTTGAAACGATCCAGGTCGATATAGAACACCGCCAGCTGGGACTCGCCGCGCTTCTGTGCGGCCAGGCGCGACTCAAGGTACTCGTGCATGCGCGAGCGGTTCGGCAGCCCGGTCAGCGCGTCATGCTGGGACAGGTAGGCAATGCGTGCCTGGGCGCGGGTCTCTTCGGTGATGTCACTGGCCGTGCCGCGGTAGCCGGCCAGCTGCCCGCCGTGCCGAATCGGCCGTGCGACCAGCCGGCAAATGCGTTCGCAACCGTCGGCCGCCCGGTAGCTGCAGCGCAGGGGATGGCGGGGGGCGGCCAGCCATTGCTCGATGGCGGCGTTGTCGGTGATCAACAGGTCGATCAGTGGGCGACCGAGCCACTCTCCGGTCGGGTGCCCGGTGATCTCCTTGAAGCGGTCGGAGAGGTAGCTGAGTTGCGTCTGGGCATCGGTCTCCCAGATCCAGTCCGACGCCGCTTCGGCAACGTCGCGAAAGCGCGCCTCGCTTGCCGCCAAGGCGCGACGGCTGTTTGCCAGGTTCGCATAGCTTTCGTTCATCAGCTCGATGGTGCGCATGGCCTGGCGTGACAGCAGCCAGGCCAACAGCCCAAGGCCAAGGGCGACAAGCAACAGGATCGGCAGGGCGCCCCACAATAACAGCCTTCCCGGGCGCTCGGGTGTCCAGGTCAACAGCAACGGCGCGCCGTTGGCGAAGTCGATGCGCTGGCTCGGTTGTGCACGCGCATCGGCCGGCGAGAGCAGGCGCAGGCCTTCGATGCCGTAATGATGCCCAAGTTTGTCGAGGCGCTCGGCATCGAGCAGGTCGACGAACAGCACCACCGGCGCAGGGCCGGGATCGGCCTCGATCCCGCTGTCGCCCGGGGTGAGCTCGGCGGCGACCACCATGGCCGGCAGTCCTTCGGCCGAGAGCAGGCCAGCGGCAGCGCCATCGTCCGCCGCCGCCGCGTGGGCATTCTCGAGCAGGGCGTCGACCCCGGCGCCGAGCCACGCCTTGAGTTCGATCTGCTGCAGCTCTCCGCGTATGACCGCGTAGCTGACCTTCCCGGAGGGCTGCACGATCAGCAGCGCTTCATAGCCGAAATCGGCATAGAGCGACGGCCCGAAGTTGGCTTGCTGGTAGGCCCAGTCGAGGTCGGGGCTGGGGCCCTTGAGGTGCAGGTAGGCGTCGCCCCAGAAGGCATAGTCGACAATCGAGCGCAGCAGCCAGTCGCGCTCGGTGGCAATGGCCTTGTCCGCGAGGAAGCGCGTCTGGGCGTCGGCGTCGTGGTCGATGCGCAGCGCGATATGCACGATGGCGAATGCCGCAGCCAGGAGCGTGAAAGCGAGCAGGCTGACCATGGCGGGGAGGATACGGCGAGCGAAGGTGGCGTGTAGATCGGGAGGCAGATCGCTGCCGTCGGTATGGGCGGGTACTGACATGAAGAGTTCCAACGAAGTGGCGTATATGATCGCGCCAATGCAGGCCTTTTGCCATCATTCGATGCCGTCGTTCGGCCTTGGCCTGACCGGCGGCTCGGGTACAGGCGACTTCCGCCAGGGCTCAGCGGTCGCGTGCGTCTTCGGCATCGGCCTTGGCATTACGCTCGGCGATACGCTTCTTCTGCTCTTCGGTCAGGGGAATCTTGCGTGCGCCATCGCGCAGCAGCAGCAGGCTGCCAACGATTGAGCCGAGCGCGACCGCCAGAATCAGCCAGAAATACCAGGACATGCACTCACCCTCTGCCAGTTCGGTTCTTTCCGCACTCTAACGTGAGCGCGGAAATCCGGCCATCGCCGGCTGCCCGAAGCGTCGCTGGAGTCGTTTTCTGCGACAATGCGTGGCGAACTCTTCACAAGGCTCTGCCATGACCTGCAAGACTCCCATCATCGTTGCGCTCGACTTCCCTTCCCGCGAGACGGCTCTGGCGCTGGCCGACCGCCTCGATCCGGCGCTCTGCCGCGTCAAGGTCGGCAAGGAGCTGTTCACCCGCTGTGGACCGGCGATCGTCGAAGCGCTGCGTCACAAGGGTTTCGAGGTATTCCTCGACCTGAAGTTTCACGATATCCCCAACACCACGGCGATGGCGGTCAAGGCGGCTGCCGAGCTCGGTGTCTGGATGGTCAATGTGCATTGCTCGGGCGGGTTGCGGATGATGGCCGCCTGCCGGGAAACCCTGGCCGGGGTGAGCGGGCCGGCGCCTCTGCTGATCGGCGTCACCGTGCTGACGAGCATGGAACAGGCGGATCTGGCCGATATCGGACTGGATGTCGAGCCGCAGCAGCAGGTGCTCAGACTGGCCGGGCTGGCAGCTCGCGCAGGGCTCGACGGCCTGGTCTGTTCGGCGCAGGAGGCGCCGGCGCTCAAGCAGCAGTTCGCCCAGCTGAAGCTGGTCACCCCTGGCATTCGGCCGGCCGGCAGCGCGCAGGACGATCAGCGCCGCATTCTCACGCCGGCCCAGGCGATGGCGGCCGGCTCGGACTACCTGGTAATCGGCCGGCCGATCAGCCAGGCGGCCGATCCTGCTGGGGCGCTTGCCGCGGTCGCCGCGGAACTGGCCTGAGTCGACCGGGGCCGGCAGCAGCGCCGGCCCCGCTGAGCATCAGCTCACCTTGAGAATCAGCTTGCCGAAGTTTTCGCCGGTGAAGAGCTTCATCAGGGTGTCCGGGAACGTCTCCAGGCCCTCTACGATGTCCTCGCGGCTCTTGAGCTGGCCGCTCGCCAGCCAGCCGGCCATCTCGCGCAGCGCTTCGGGGTAGCGCTGTACGTAGTCGGTCACCACCATGCCCTCCATCCGCGCGCGGTTGACCAGTAGCGACAGATAGTTCGACGGGCCCTTGATCGCTTCCTTGTTGTTGTACTGGCTGATCGCGCCGCAGATCACTACGCGCGCGCCTACGCTGATCCGGCCGAGCACGGCATCGAGAATGTCGCCACCGACATTGTCGAAGTAGACGTCCACGCCCTTGGGGCATTCACGCTTGAGGCCTGCCGCCACGTCCTCGTGCTTGTAGTCGATCGCGCCGTCAAAGCCGAGCTCGTCGATCAGGAAGCGGCACTTGTCGGCCCCGCCAGCGATGCCGATCACGCGGCAGCCCTTGAGCTTGGCGATCTGGCCGGCGACGCTGCCGACCGCACCTGCAGCGCCGGACAGCACCACGGTCTCGCCGGCCTTCGGTTGGCCAACGGCGAGCAGGGCGAAGTAGGCGGTCATGCCGGTCATGCCCAGCGCCGAGAGGTAGCGCGGCAGGGGTGCCTGCTGCGGATCAACCTTGTAGAAACCCTTCGGCTCACCGAGGAAATAGCGCTGCACGCCCAGCGCGCCATTGACGTGGTCGCCGACGGCAAAGCCGGGATGCTGCGAGGCCACGACCTCGCCCACGCCGAGCGCGCGCATCACCTCGCCGATTCCGACGGGGGGAATGTAGGACTTCGCATCGTTCATCCAGCCACGCATTGCCGGGTCGATGGACAGATATTTGACCTTGACCAGGACCTCCCCGGGGCCAGGCTCGTGCAGGTCCGTCTCGACCAGCTCGAAGGTGTCGCGGGTGGGCGCGCCAACCGGGCGGGTGGCGAGCAGGTATTGCTGATTCTTGTCGTTCATGGCTGCCTCGCGGGTTCGAAAGTGGGTGGTTTAGCCCGCCGGGCGGACCGCTGCAAGCTGATCGCGTCGGTGCGTATGCGTTGGCATCCAGAGCGGTTATATCGACACCGTGGTCCTTATCGAGGCGCGGCGGCGGGCGTATAAACATGACCGATTCGCCGTGCCCGGTCACGTTCGAGACGCGGCGCAGGTTGGACTTTCATAAGGATGACAGCATGAGCATGAAATTCTCCGGCCAGGTTGCGCTGGTCACCGGCGCTGGCGCCGGTATCGGGCGGGCGACTGCCCTGGCGTTTGCCGAGCAGGGGCTGAAGGTGGTGGTCGCCGACATCGACCTGGCGGCGGCCGAGGCGGTGGCAAAGACCATTGTCGACGCTGGGGGCCAGGCATTCTGCGTGCGCTGCGACGTCACCCGTGACGCCGAGGTCCAGGCCATGCTCGATGCGGCCAGGGAACGTTTCGGGCGCGTCGACTATGCGTTCAACAATGCGGGCATCGAAATCGAGAAGGGCAAGCTGGCCGAAGGCAGCGAGGCCGAGTTCGACGCCATCATGGGCGTCAACGTCAAGGGCGTCTGGCTGTGCATGAAACACCAGCTGCCACTGATGCTCGCCCAGGGTGGCGGGGTGATCGTCAATACCGCTTCGGTGGCCGGGCTGGGCGCTGCGCCGAAGATGAGCATCTATTCGGCTTCCAAGCACGCGGTGATCGGCCTGACCAAATCGGCGGCGATCGAGTACGCCAAGAAGGGCATTCGGGTCAATGCGGTATGTCCGGCAGTGATCGATACCGACATGTTCCGCCGCGCCTACGAGGCGGACCCGCGCAAGGCCGAGTTCGCTGCGGCGATGCATCCGGTCGGACGGGTCGGCAAGGTCGAGGAGATCGCTGCGGCGGTGCTTTATCTGTGCAGCGACGGGGCGGCCTTTACCACGGGGCATGCGCTGGCGGTCGATGGCGGGGCGACGGCCATTTAGGTGAAGGTCTTTGGGGTGGGCTGATACTGGGGTGGCAAGAATGGATGAGGATGCTGTTCGGTTCAGTTCCTGATGTTGAACCGATCTCCTAGGGCAACTGAGTTGCCTGGAAAATCAGCATCTTTTCTTCGGCTTTTCAGTCGATTGCACGACCCGTCAGGCGGCTCCAAATGCCCCATCAGGAGGGTGAGCGCAGTCGTTGCGTAGAGGGGCGAGCCGCAGGGACGCGGCGAGAGTCGTAAAGGGCCAAGGATGGCCCTTGTACGACGACCCTCGGAGCGGCGATGGAGCGAACGAACCCTGCGCAAAGCGCAGGGCCGGATGCAGGGGCAAGCGTTTTTGCTTACTTTTTTCGCGACTGAAAAAAGTGAGTCGCCCAGCAGGGCGAAACCAAGCTTACAGGCAGATCGCCAGCAGCTAGTGAAGCAGAGCTTTCATTCGACACACTAAGTGGCCAGCTCGATTGCCTACCCCGCCTCAGCCCCGCTTGCTAAGAATCACCAAGGTCAGCACCCCTGCAATCAATCCCCATAGCGCCGCCCCGATACCGAACAGCGTCAGTCCGGACGCGGTGACCATGAAGGTGATCAGCGCCGCCTCGCGCTCCTGAGGCTGCTGCATCGCCTGGGTCAGCCCCGAACCGATCGAGCCGAATAGCGCCAGTGCGGCAATGGACAGCACCAGCGCCGCAGGAAAGGCTGCGAACAGCGCCGCCAAGGTGGCGCCGAAAATACCGGCGATGCCGTAGAACACCCCGCACCAGACGGCCGCCGTATAGCGCTTGCTACGATCGGCGTGGGCCTCGGGGCCGGCGCAGATGGCCATGGTGATCGCTGCCAGATGGATGCCATGCGAGCCGAACGGTGCCAGCAGCAGCGAGGCGATGCCGGTGACCGAGATCAACGGCGAGGCCGGTGCGTCATAGCCCTCGGCGCGCAACACCGCGAGCCCCGGCATGTTCTGCGAAGCCATGGCGATGACGAACAGCGGAATGCCGATGCTGAACACGGCCGCGAAAGACAGCGACGGGGTCGTCCAGACCGGGACCGCAACTTGCAGGCTGAAGCGCTGGAAATCGAGCAGGCCCGCCAGGCCGGCGATGAGGCAGCCGACCAGCAGCGCGGCGAGCACGGCGTAGCGCGGCAGCAGGCGCTTGCTCAGCAGGTAGGTGAAGAACATGCCGAGTACCAGTGCTGGCTGAACCTCCACTGCGCGAAAGATCTCGATGCCGATATTGAACAGCACCCCGGCGAGCAATGCCGCGGCCAGCGAGGCGGGGACCCGGCGCATCAGGCGCTCGAAGCTGCCGGTCAGGCCGCACAGCACGATCAGCGCCGAGGCGAAGATGAATGCACCGATGGCTTCCGGGTAGGGCACGCCCGGCAGGCTGCTGATCAGCAGGGCTGCGCCGGGCGTTGACCAGGCCACGACGACGGGCGTGCGGTAGCGCAGTGACAGGCCGATGCTGCAGATCGCCATGCCGATCGACAGCGCCCAGATCCAGGACGAGATCTGCGCCTCGCTCAGTCCGGCGGCCTGCCCGGCCTGGAACATGAGCACGAGCGAACTGGTATAGCCGGTCAGCATGGCGATGAACCCGGCCACCACGCTTGAGGCTGAGCTGTCGGACAGGGGGCGCAGGGCAGTCTGGGGGGCTTCGGGCATGAGGTGTCGTCTGCTGGGTGGTCGATGGGTTGCGGCGTTAGCCTAAGTGCCGAAGTGTTGCCTCGTCCCGGTACAGCCGGCGGGGCAATGGCCGTAACAGTGTCACGCTCGGCGACAAAAGGCGGGCGGCCGAGCTGCCCTGTCTGCTCTTCTGGCACCCTTGTTGCTATCTACCCCGTGCCTGTCGCGATGCGTCAAAAAAACCGCGGCTGTGGAGGAGATCGATGAGTCAGGGTGTTCAATTCAATCGCTTGATGCTGGAAATGCGGGCCATGCAGACCGATGCCATGGCGCGTACCCGGCCCACGCCCGAGCCGCAGGAGGTCGGTGCGCCGAGCTTCTCGGAGATGCTCGGCGCCGCGGTGAACAAGGTACACGAGACCCAGCAGTCCGCCAGCCAGATCGCTTCGGCGTTCGAGATGGGGCAGGGCGGTGTCGACCTGACCGAAGTGATGATCGCCTCGCAGAAGGCCAGCGTTTCCTTTCAGGCCCTGACCCAGGTTCGCAACAAGCTGGTCCAGGCCTATCAAGACATCATGCAGATGCCGGTGTGAGGCGGTTTGAATTATGGCTGACGCGGTGAGCAACGTTCCGGTACCGGCAGGCGGCGGCGAAGAGAAGAAGCCGCTGCTGGGCTTGTCGTTTCTGGAAAATCTCTCCGAGATGTCGATGCTGCGGCAGATCGGCCTGTTGGTCGGCCTGGCCGCCAGCGTGGCCATCGGCTTTGCCGTGGTGCTCTGGTCGCAGCAGCCCGACTATCGTCCGCTGCTCGGCAGCCTGGCCGGGATGGACGCCAATCAGGTCATGGAGACCCTCGCCGCTGCCGATATCGCCTATACCGTCGAACCCAATTCCGGCGCTCTGCTGGTCAAGGCCGATGACCTGGCTCGCGCTCGCCTGAAGCTTGCCAGTGCCGGCATCGCGCCGACCGACAGCAATGTCGGCTTCGAGATTCTCGACAAGGATCAGGGGCTCGGCACCAGCCAGTTCATGGAGGCGACGCGCTACCGTCGCGGCCTGGAAGGCGAGCTGGCTCGCACCATTTCCAGCCTGAACAACGTCAAGGGCGCCCGCGTGCACCTGGCGATCCCGAAGAGTTCGGTGTTCGTGCGCGACGAGCGCAAGCCGACGGCCTCGGTGCTGGTCGAACTCTATCCGGGGCGGACGCTGGAGCCGAGCCAGGTGATGGCGATCATCAACCTGGTCGCGACCAGCGTGCCCGAGCTGGGCAAATCGCAGGTCACCGTGGTCGACCAGAAGGGCAACCTGCTCTCCGACCAGCAGGAACTCTCCGAGCTGACCATGGCCGGCAAGCAGTTCGACTACAGCCGTCGCATGGAAGGTCTCTACACCCAGCGCGTGCACAACATCCTGCAGCCTGTGCTCGGCAGTGGCCGCTACAAGGCCGAGGTGTCGGCGGACGTCGACTTCAGTGCCGTGGAGTCCACCTCCGAGACCTTCAATCCGGATCAGCCGGCGCTGCGCAGCGAGCAGAGCGTCGACGAGCAGCGCCAGAGCAGCCTGCCGCCGCAGGGCGTGCCCGGTGCCCTGAGCAATCAGCCGCCCGGCCCCGCTTCGGCGCCCGAAAAGGCCAATCAGGCCGCGGCAGCCGCCGGTGCGGTCGCCCCGGGGCAACCGCTGCTCGACGCCAATGGCCAGCAGGTCATCGACCCGGCTACCGGGCAGCCGATGCTCGCCCCCTACCCGGCGGACAAGCGCAAGCAGTCGACCCGCAACTACGAGCTGGACCGTTCGATCAGCTACACCAAGCAGCAGCAGGGGCGGCTGCGTCGGTTGTCCGTCGCCGTGGTGGTGGACGACCAGGTCAGCCTCAACGACGCCGGCGAAACGGTGCGCAAGCCCTGGAGCGCCGACGATCTGGCGCGCTTCACGCGGCTGGTGCAGGACGCCGTAGGCTTCGATGCCAGTCGCGGCGACAGCGTCAGCGTGATCAACACACCGTTCGTCCCGGATACCTTCGACGAGAGTGCGCTGGAGATACCCTTCTACTCGCAGCCGTGGTTCTGGGATGTGGTCAAGCAGGTGCTGGGCGTACTGTTCATCCTGGTGCTGGTGTTCGGTGTGCTGCGTCCGGTGCTGAAGAACCTGACCACGACCGCGCAGAGCAAGCAGCTGCAAGCGGCCGTGGGCGGCGCGGAGCTGGGTGAGGGCGATGACGTCGATTCGGCCCTGTCCAGCGACCGGGTCAGCCTGAGCGGCCCGCAGAACATCATGTTGCCAAGCCCGAGCGAGGGATACGAAGCCCAGCTCAACGCGATCAAGAACCTGGTAGCCGAAGACCCCGGACGGGTGGCGCAGGTGGTCAAAGAGTGGATCAACGCCGATGAGTGACAATCGCATACCGACCAAGCTCAACAAGGTCGACAAGGCCGCCATTCTCCTGCTGTCGCTGGGGGAGACCGACGCCGCCCAGGTGCTGCGTCACCTCGGGCCGAAGGAAGTGCAGCGCGTCGGCACCGCGATGGCGCAGATGCGCAATGTGCAGAAGGCGCAGATCGAGCAGGTGATGGGCGAGTTCGTCGAGATCGTCGGCGACCAGACCAGCCTTGGCGTGGGCTCGGACAGCTACATCCGCAAGATGCTCACCCAGGCGCTCGGCGAGGACAAGGCCGGCGGCCTGATCGATCGCATCCTGCTCGGTGGCAACACCAGCGGCCTGGACAGCCTGAAATGGATGGAGCCGCGCGCCGTGGCCGATGTGATCCGTTACGAGCACCCGCAGATCCAGGCCATCGTCGTGGCCTACCTCGACCCGGACCAGGCCGGCGAAGTCCTGAGCCACTTCGATCACAAGGTCCGCCTGGACATCATCCTGCGCGTGTCCTCGCTCAATACCGTGCAGCCGGCCGCGCTCAAGGAACTGAACCTGATTCTCGAGAAGCAGTTCTCCGGCAATACCAGCACCAGCCGCGCCAGCCTGGGCGGCGTCAAGCGCGCCGCGGACATCATGAACTACCTCGACAGCTCCATCGAAGGCCAGCTGATGGACTCGATCCGCGAGGTGGACGAGGACCTGTCCGGGCAGATCGAGGATCTGATGTTCGTCTTCGACAACCTGGCCGACATCGACGACCGTGGCATCCAGGTGCTGCTGCGCGAGGTGTCCTCGGACGTGCTGGTCATGGCCCTCAAGGGGGCCGACGAGGCGATCAAGGAAAAGATCTTCAAGAATATGTCCAAGCGCGCCGGCGAGCTGCTGCGCGACGACCTGGAGGCCAAGGGGCCGGTCCGCGTCAGCGACGTGGAGAACGCACAGAAGGAAATCCTCACCATTGCCCGCCGCATGGCCGAAGCCGGGGAAATCGTCCTGGGCGGCAAGGGCGGCGAAGAGATGATCTGAGGCGCCGATGGCTAAAGACAATCCGAGCGAGCTGATCCGCGCGCGCGACGTCAGCGTCTTCGATCGCTGGGCGCTGCCGAGCTTCGATCCGGAACGCGAGCCCGACGAACAGCCGAGCGAGGCTCCGGAGCCGCCGCCCGAAGAGACCGCTCACAGCGAAGAGGTCCCGGTCGAGGAAGTCAAACCGCTGACGCTCGATGAACTCGAGACCATCCGCCAGGAGGCCTACAACGAAGGGTTCAGCACGGGCGAGCGGGACGGCTTTCATGCCGGACAGCTCAAGGCCCGGCAGGAGGCCGAGGCGACCCTGGCCAGTCGCCTGGAAAGCCTGGAAAAACTCATGGCGCAGCTGCTCGAGCCGATCGCCGAGCAGGATCGCAACCTCGAGCATTCGCTGGTCACGCTCGTCAGTCATATGGCGCGCGAAGTGATCCAGCGCGACCTGCTGATCGACTCCAGTCAGATCCGCCAGGTCCTGCGCGAGGCGCTCAAGCTGCTGCCGATGGGCGCCTCCAATGTGCGTATCCACGTCAATCCGCAGGATTTCGAATCGGTCAAGGCGCTGCGCGAGCGGCACGAGGAGAGCTGGCGGATTCTCGAGGACGCCAGCCTGCTGCCCGGCGGCTGCCACATCGAGACCGAGCATAGCCGTATCGATGCCAGCATCGAGACGCGCCTGTCGCAGGCGATCAAGCAGTTGTTCGAGCAGCAGCGCGAGAACGCCACGCATCCCCCGGAAGCGGATCTGCAGCTGGACCTGGGGAGCCACGATGCGTCTTGAACGGGTCAGCTTCGCCAAGCGTCTGTCGACCTATGGCGAGGCGATCGCGCTGCCAAGTCAGCCGATTCTCGAGGGGCGGCTGCTGCGCATGGTCGGCCTGACGCTGGAGGCCGAGGGCTTGCGGGCGGCGGTCGGCAGCCGCTGCCTGGTGATCAACGACGACAGCTATCACCCGACCCAGGTCGAGGCCGAAGTCATGGGCTTCTCGGCCGGCAAGCTGTACCTCATGCCGGTTGGCAGCCTGGCCGGAATCGCTCCGGGAGCGCGCGTGGTACCGCTGCCGAACACGGGCCGCCTGCCGATGGGTATGTCGATGCTCGGCCGCGTGCTAGATGGCGCCGGCCGCGCGCTGGATGGCAAGGGCGGCATGCGTGCCGAAGACTGGGTGCCGATGGATGGCCCGGTGATCAACCCGCTCAAGCGCCACCCGATCAGCGAGCCGCTGGACGTCGGCATTCGCAGCATCAACGGCCTGCTGACGGTCGGGCGCGGCCAGCGGCTGGGCCTGTTCGCCGGTACCGGTGTCGGTAAGTCGGTGTTGCTGGGCATGATGACCAAGTTCACCGAGGCCGACATCATCGTCGTCGGGCTGATCGGCGAGCGGGGCCGCGAGGTGAAGGAATTCATCGAGCACATCCTTGGCGAGGAGAGCATCAAGCGTTCGGTGGTGGTGGCCTCGCCAGCCGACGATGCGCCGCTGATGCGTCTGCGCGCTGCGCAGTACTGCACGCGCATCGCCGAATATTTTCGCGACAAGGGCAAGAACGTCCTGCTGCTCATGGATTCGCTGACCCGCTATGCCCAGGCCCAGCGCGAGATCGCCCTGGCCATCGGCGAGCCGCCGGCGACCAAGGGTTATCCGCCTTCGGTGTTCGCCAAGCTGCCGAGCCTGGTCGAGCGCGCCGGCAACGCGGAAAAGGGTGGCGGCTCGATCACCGCCTTCTACACCGTGCTTTCCGAGGGCGACGATCAGCAGGACCCCATCGCCGATGCCGCGCGCGGCGTACTCGACGGGCACATCGTGCTGTCCCGGCGCCTGGCCGAGGAGGGGCACTATCCGGCGATCGACATCGAGGCCTCGATCAGCCGCGTGATGCCGGCGGTGGTCGGCGTCGAGCATCTGCGCAGCGCGCAACGCTTCAAGCAGCTCTGGTCGCGCTATCAGCAGAGCCGCGACCTGATCAGCGTCGGCGCCTACGTGGCCGGCGGCGATCCGGAGACCGATCTGGCAATCGCCCGCCAGGCCGACATGGTGCGCTACCTGCGCCAGGGGTTGGACGAGAGTGAACCGCTGGCGACCAGCGTGGCGCAGCTGTCGGCGGTATTCGGCCCGCGGCCGGCCGGTTGATGGAGCGAGGGCGCATCATGCTTGCAGCCGGCACTCGGCCAGACGCGCTAGCGGAGTTGAGTCGTGGCGCCTAGTCGGGCCGACCGCATGGCGCCGGTCGTCGAGATGGCCGAGAAGGCCGAGCGCGAGGCTGCGCGGATGCTCGGCCAGGGGCAGGCCCAGCTCAATCAGGCCGAAGGCAAGCTCGCCGAGCTCGAACAGTATTTCAGCGACTATCAGCAGCAATGGCAGCGCCAGGGGAGCCAGGGTGTGTCCGGGCAGTGGCTGATGAACTACCAGCGCTTTCTTTCCCAGCTCGAATCGGCAATCGCCCAGCAGCGCCGCAGTGTCGCCTGGCACCGCGATAACCTGGGCAAGCTGCGCGCCCAGTGGCAGCAGCGCCATGCCCGTCTGGAGGGGCTGGGCAAGCTGGTCGAGAGCTATCTGCGCGAAGCGCGCGTCGCGGCCGACAAGCGCGAGCAGAAGCTGCTCGACGAATTCGCCCAGCGGCTGGCGTCGCGCAAGCAGGAATGACGCTTGCCGCTGCCGGGCACGGAGTGATAAATGTGTCCCGCTTCATTGCAGCAGCCCGCGACAGGTCGTTGAAGAGAACAGAGCGAGCCCATCCGCTGAGCAGTGAGCCTGCCGCTGCGCGGCGCAGGTCGCCCGCTGTTTTCGAATGACAGAGTGAGCGAAGCCCGTCGGACCGTGCCGACCTGCCAAACCTCGTACCGCATCAGAGGGATGCTACATGACCATAACTTCCCAGCCATCGGCGGATGGCCGCGAGCTGACGATCGTCATTAACGGTCGCTTCGACTTCAACGCGCACCAGGCCTTTCGCGAGGCCTACCTGCGCTCCGACGTCCAGCCGCAACGCTATGTGCTCGACCTGCAGGGTGCCAACTATCTCGATAGTTCGGCGCTTGGCATGCTGCTGTTGCTGCGCGACCACGCCGGCGGCGACGAGGCCGATATCCGGCTGCTCAACTGCAACCCGGATGTCAGGCGCATTCTGCAGGTTTCCAATTTCGAAAAGCTCTTCGTGATCGCCTGAGCATGAGCAGCGGGCTGACCATTCTGGTTGCCGAGGACAGCCCGGTCGATCGCATGCTGCTGTCGACCATCGTCTCGCGACAGGGCCATCGCGTACTGACGGCAGCCAATGGCCTGGAGGCGGTCGCGCTATTCGAGCAGGAGCGCCCGCAGCTGGTCTTGATGGATGCGTTGATGCCGGTGATGGACGGCTTCGATGCGGCCCGCACGATCAAGACGCTGGCCGGCGACGAGCTGGTGCCGATCATCTTTCTCACCTCGCTGAGCGAGAACGAGGCGCTGGTGCGCTGCCTCGAGGCGGGCGGCGACGACTTCATCGCCAAGCCCTACAACCCGATCATTCTCGAAGCCAAGATCAAGGCGCTGCATCGTCTGCGTCGCCTGCAGGCCACGGTGCTGGAGCAGCGCGACCTGATCGCCCGGCGTAACCAGCAGTTGCTCGACGAACAGCGCGCCGCCAAGGCGATCTTCGACAAGGTCGCGCATGCCGGCTGTCTGGGGATTCCGAACATCCGCTATCGGCAGTCACCGCGGGCACTGTTCAACGGCGATCTGCTGCTGGCGGCGCAGGCGCCGGCCGGGCACATGTTCGTCCTGCTCGGCGACTTCACCGGGCACGGCCTGCCGGCGGCGATCGGTGCGATGCCCCTGGCCGAAACCTTCTACGGCATGACTGCCAAGGGGCACTCCAGCGGCGACATCCTGCGCGAGCTGAACGCCAAGCTGAAGCTCATCCTGCCGGTTGAGATGTTCTGCTGTGCGGCGCTGCTGGACATCGACTTCGATCGTCGCGTCCTGCGCGTCTGGAATGGCGGGTTACCGGACGGCTACCTGGTTCACGCCGACGGCTCGCGCACCGCGCTGCGCTCGCGTCATCTGCCGCTTGGCGTGCTCCCGGCGGCGAAGTTCGACAGTCATTGCGAGACGTTGCCGCTGCTGGATGGGGATCGGCTGCTGCTGCTGTCCGATGGCGTGGTGGAAAGTCGCAATGCCCGCGATGAACTCTTTGGCGAAGCGCGGCTGCTCGAGTTGCTCGACAGCGCCGCGCCGGATCGGCTGTTCGATCACATCGAGCAGGCGCTGGCAGCGTTTCACGGCCAGGCCCAGGACGACGTGAGCCTGGTCGAAGTCAGCCTGGGTGAGGTTCCCCTGCGTGGCGGCGCGTTCTCGACGCTGGCCGCCACGGCCCCTCGTGCGATCGATTGGTCGGCGCAATTCGAATTGCGTGCCGACAGCCTGCGCACGTCCAACCCATTGCCGTTGCTGTTGCAGGTGCTGCTGCAAACGCCACAGCTGCGACCGCGCGCCGGCGAGGTCTACTCGGTGCTGGCCGAGCTCTACTCCAACGCGCTGGAGCATGGTGTGTTGGCCCTGGATTCGGCGATCAAGCGCGACGCCGAAGGCTTCGCGCGCTATTACGAGCTGCGCCGCCAGCGCCTTGCCGAACTGGCCAGCGGCTGCATCCAGCTGAGCCTGGCAGTGTGCAGCGATGAGCAGGGTGGGCGGTTGCGCATTGGCGTGCGCGACAGTGGCAGCGGCTTCGACGTCGCGCGGGTGCTGGACGACAGCCATAGTCCGGCGGGGTTGGGCGGCCGCGGCCTGCGCCTGGTTCGGCAACTGAGCGACGCGCTCTACGCGACCGCCGACGGTGCCTTGAACGTGGAGTTTCGCTGGGGCGCTCATGCATAATCGCGCCTTTGCCTGAAGGAGGTGCCAGTGGCAGACGAGCATCTGGACAGCGCTGTCCTGGCCACCCTGCAGGACGTGATGGAGGCCGAGTATCCGGTATTGCTGGATACCTTTCTCATCGACTCGCAGGATCGCCTGCGCACCATCCAGGATGCCCTGGCTCAGGGTGAGGGCGAAGCCTTGCGGCGCGCCGCGCACAGCTTCAAGGGCAGTTGCAGCAACCTGGGTGCGCTGCGCCTGGCCGAGCTCTGCTTCGAACTCGAGGAAATCGCCCGGCAAGGCGCGCTCGAACAGGCGGCGGTCTGCGTCGAGCGAATCGAGCGTGAGTTCGCGATCGTCGGCATTCTCTTTCGTGCCGAGCGTCAGCGATTCGCCTGATTGGCAGCTGGCGCGAAACTTGCTCTGACTCGGCTGTAATACTCTGCGAGCGTAACCCGCCATGGCCGTTTCCCCGGATTTCCTGCTGCAAACCTCGACCCTCGATGCGCGACCGAAGGCACCTGCACGTACCTCGGAAGCTTCCCGCGAGCCCGCGGATAACGGGCGTTCCAGCTTTTCCGACGTGTATGCCCGTGAACGTCAGGCCAAGCCGGCCGAGCGCCCGGCTGCGCCGGCGCGCCGCGAAGCGGACAAGCCCGCCGAGACGCGTGAAGCGGCAAAAGGCGAAAGCGCCGAAAAGCCGACGGTTGCCGAGAGCGGCAAACCCTTGCCTGCCGACGAACAGCCGTCGCCGGATGAGCCGGTGGCCGAAGGTGAGCTCGATCCGCTGCTGTTGTTCGGGCTTGGCGGCGGGCAGCTGCCGGTCGAGGACGCGGCGTCAGAAACAGCCGAGGACGCTGCCTCGGACGTCCTGACAGAGCCCGAGGGGCTCTTTGCCAGCCCGACCTTGCAGGCGCCGGTGCTCACCGATGCCGGCGCGCCCGAAGGCGAGGCGGCGCTGAACGTCGGCCTGCAGGTCGACGCCCAAGACAAGAAAGCGATGGTGCCTGGCGGCGTGCAGCCCGCCGACCTGAGCGCTGGCACGGGTGAGGCGGTCGAGGCCGAAAGCGTGCTCGAAGAGGCGGCCCTGAAGGGTGAGACAACACCGGAAGAGCAGGCGGGCAGCTTCGCCGAGCTGCTCGAAAGCGCCGAAGGCCCGAAAGAATCGCGCCAGAGCGCTGGCGAGCCGAACGCACCGCGCTTCTCGGCCGCCGCGGCCCAGGTCGCCAGCCCGCAGCCTGTGGCGCAGGCCGCGCGGCCAATGCTGGTTCCCGGGCAGCCGGTACAGATGCATCAGGCCGGCTGGAGCGAGGCCGTGGCCGACCGGGTGATGTGGCTGTCGAGCCAGAACCTGCAGTCCGCGGAAATCCAGCTGGACCCGGCTGAGCTCGGGCGCATGGAAGTGCGCATCGACATGAACCGTGACCAGGCGCAGATCACCTTCCTCAGCCCGCATGCCGGTGTGCGCGATGCGCTGGAAGGCCAGATGCAGCGGCTACGCGACATGTTCGACCAGCAGGGCCTCGGGCTGATGAACGTCAACGTCTCCGACCAGTCACTGTCGCGCGGCTGGCAGGGCCGTGAACAGGGCGAGGCGACCGCGGGGCGCGGCGGCGCTGGCGGAGCGGCGGCGGACGACAGCGAGGTTGTGCTCGGCAGCAGCGAAATTTCCGCCAATCGGGCGGCTGGCAATCGCGGGCTGGTCGACTACTACGCCTGATCTCCCGCGCCCGGCGCAGCGCGTGGCGTGCCCGCTCGCTTGCGTCGCCGCTGTGTCGTCGCGCCACGCGCCTGCCTGAGCGCCCATCGCGGCCCGCATCGGGGCCTTCGCCACTCCAGGGCGCGTGCCCGGCCCGAACTCCGCACTTTTCCGCTTGCCTCCGGCGTCGAGCGGCGCGAGCCTTGTCCCGCTCCAACGGCCTCATGGCCTGACACCTCGGCGAGGCGCGACTGGCAGGTGGCTCTGGTCACTTGGCACAGCAGTTGCTCTTTGCCTTGGCAACCGAGCTCACACGAGCAAGATGACGGAATTTTGGCATGGCAAAGAAACCGGTACCCCCAGGACCGCCGATTCCCGGCGCGGAAGAGGCAGGCGGCGGCAAGGGCAAGCTCAAGCTGATCATCGCCATCGCCGTGGCGTTTCTGCTGGCCATCGGCCTGTCGATCGGCGGAACGCTGTTCTTCCTCGGCCGCGACGCCGACGAGCCGAAGGCAGAGGCCGAGCAGGCCGCCACCACGCCGGCAGGCAAGGCGCCGGCGATCTACGAATCGCTGATGCCGGCATTCGTGGTCAACTTCAATCACAACGGGCGCCAGCGCTACATGCAGGTGAGCGTCGCACTGATGTCACGCGATCAAGTGGCGCTCGATGCACTCAAACAACATATGCCGTTGCTGCGCAATCGCTTGGTGATGCTCTTCTCCGGCCAGGATTTCGCCACGCTGATGACGCCCGTCGGCAAGGAGATGCTGCGGCAGCAGGCAACCAGTACCGTGCAGGAACTGGCACAGAAGGAAATCGGCAAGCTTGCCGTCGAGCAAGTGCTGTTCACCAACTTCGTACTGCAATAGAAGGCCCGGCGCATGGCTGTTCAAGACCTGCTTTCGCAAGACGAGATCGATGCGCTGCTGCATGGCGTCGACGACGGTCTGGTGGATACCGAGAGCGACGCTGAACCGGGTTCGATCAAGAGCTACGACCTCACCAGCCAGGACCGTATCGTCCGCGGCCGGATGCCGACGCTGGAGATGATCAACGAGCGCTTCGCCCGTTACACCCGCATCAGCATGTTCAACCTGTTACGGCGCTCGGCCGACGTGTCGGTCGGCGGTGTGCAGGTCATGAAATTCGGCGAGTACGTGCATTCGCTGTATGTGCCGACCAGCCTCAATCTGGTGAAGATGAAGCCGCTGCGCGGCACGGCGCTGTTCATCCTGGACGCCAAGCTGGTGTTCAAGCTGGTGGACAACTTCTTCGGCGGCGACGGTCGTCACGCCAAGATCGAGGGCCGCGAGTTCACTCCGACCGAGCTGCGCGTGGTGCGCATGGTGCTCGATCAGGCCTTCAACGACCTCAAGGAAGCCTGGCACGCGGTGCTGGATGTCAATTTCGAGTACATCAACTCGGAGGTGAATCCGGCGTTGGCGAACATCGTCAGTCCCAGCGAGGTGGTGGTGGTCTCGACCTTCCACATCGAACTGGACAGCGGTGGCGGTGACCTGCACGTGACCATGCCGTATTCGATGATCGAGCCGATCCGCGAGATGCTCGACGCCGGCTTCCAGTCCGATGTCAGCGACCAGGACGAGCGCTGGGTCAAGGCGCTGCGCGAGGACATCCTGGATGTCAACGTGCCGCTCGGCGCGACCGTGGTACGGCGTCAGCTCAAGCTGCGCGACATCCTGAACATGCAGCCCGGCGACGTCATTCCGGTCGATATGCCGGAGGAGATGATCATGCGCGCCAATGGCATGCCGGCCTTCAAGGTCAAGCTGGGCGCACACAAGGGCAACCTGGCTCTGCAGGTGCTCGAACCCGTGCAGCGCCCGCGCTGACGGTCAAACCATTTGTAGCCTCGAGGAACCGCGATGGCAGACGAACACGACAACACTTCCCCCGAGGAACAGGCGCTGGCCGACGAATGGGCCGCAGCCCTGGCTGAAGCCGGCGACGCCAGCCAGGATGACATCGATGCCCTGCTCAACCAGGGTGGGGCGCCCGCGGCGGCGGCCCCGGCTGCGCCGCGCGCGCCGCTGGAGGATTTCGACAATCCGCCGAAGTCCAACGGCCCGCAGCTCGGCCTCGAAGGGCCGAACCTGGATGTGATCCTCGACATTCCGGTCTCCATTTCCATGGAGGTGGGCAGCACCGAAATCAGCATCCGCAACCTGCTGCAGCTCAACCAGGGCTCGGTGGTCGAGCTCGACCGCCTGGCGGGCGAGCCGCTGGATGTGCTGGTCAACGGCACGCTCATCGCGCACGGCGAGGTGGTGGTTGTGAACGAGAAGTTCGGCATTCGCCTGACGGACGTGATCAGCCCCACCGAACGCATCAAGAAGCTGCGCTGACCATGCGTGCGTTTGGCGTTCTCGCGCTGTTGTTCAGCCTGTCGGCCGCCGCGGCCGAGCCGGCGAGCGGCATGACCAGTACCGACATGGGCGCCCAACTGGGCAAGCTGCTGCTCGGATTGTTGCTCGTCATCGGCCTGATCTTCCTGCTTGCCTGGCTGCTGCGCCGGGTGCAGCAACTCAATCCGCGCGGGCCGCAGGCGATCAAGCTGATCTCCAGCCAGGCGCTGGGGCCACGCGAGCGGCTGGTGCTGGTGCAGGTTGGCGGCGAGCAGGTGCTGATCGGCCTCGCCGGTGGACGCATCACCCCGCTGCACGTGCTCAAGGAGCCGGTGCTGATGCCGGATGCCGAGCCGGCCAATCCCGAATTCGCTCAGCGGCTGATGGACTTGCTGGGCAAGGACAACAAGGACAAGAGCTGATGCTGCGCATATTGCTGACGGTGCTGCTGTTGACCGTCGCACCCCTGACGCTGGCGCAGGATGCCGGAGGGCTAGTCGGTCGCGGCGACAATCGCTTGTCGATTCCCGCCATTACCCTGAGCACCGACGCGCAGGGCCAGCAGGAATACTCGGTCAGCCTGCAGATCCTGCTGATCATGACGGCGCTGAGCTTCATTCCGGCGTTCGTCATGCTGATGACGAGCTTCACGCGGATCATCATCGTCTTCTCGATCCTGCGGCAGGCGCTGGGCCTGCAGCAGACGCCGTCGAACCAGATTCTCATTGGGCTGACGCTGTTTCTGACGCTGTTCGTCATGGCGCCGGTGTTCGACCGCATCAATCGCGAGGCGCTGCAGCCCTATCTGGCCGAACAGCTGCCGGCGCAGGACGCGATCGCGCGCGCCGAAGTGCCGATCAAGGCCTTCATGCTGGCGCAGACGCGCGAGAGCGACCTGGACCTGTTCATGCGCCTGTCCAAGCGCACCGATATCCCGAGCCCCGAGGCGGCGCCATTGACCATCCTGGTGCCGGCGTTCGTCACCTCGGAGCTGAAGACCGCCTTTCAGATCGGCTTCATGATCTTCATTCCCTTCCTGATCATCGACATGGTCGTCGCCAGCGTGCTGATGGCGATGGGCATGATGATGCTGTCGCCGCTGATCATTTCGCTGCCGTTCAAGATCATGTTGTTCGTCTTGGTCGATGGCTGGGGGCTGATTATCGGCACCCTGGCCGGCAGCTTCGGCACCCTGTAGGAGCCCTCCGATGACCCCAGAAGTCGCAGTGGACATATTTCGTGAAGGCCTCTGGATGACCGCCGTGATCGTGGGCGTGCTGGTGGTGCCGAGCCTTGTGGTCGGGCTGGTGGTGGCGATGTTTCAGGCTGCCACGCAGATCAACGAGCAGACCCTGAGCTTCCTGCCGAGGTTGTTGGTGATGTTGCTGACGCTGATCTGGGCCGGGCCCTGGCTGGTGCGTGAGCTGATGGAGTACACGCAGAATCTGATCACCAACATCCCGCTGATCATCGGCTGATGCTCGAACTGTCCGACGCGCAGATCGGCGCCTGGGTGGCGCAGTTCATGCTGCCGCTCTTTCGCGTCGGCGCGTTGCTGATGAGTATGCCGATCATCGGAACGCAGCTGGTCCCAGTGCGTATCCGCCTGTATCTGGCAATGGCGATCACCCTGGTGATCGCACCGAGCCTGGGGCCGATGCCCGAGGTGGAGGCGCTGAGCCTGCGCGCGATGCTGCTGATCGCCGAGCAGATTCTCATCGGGGTCATGCTCGGCTTCGTCCTGCAGCTGTTCTTTCATCTGTTCATCGTCGCCGGCCAGCTCTTGGCGATGCAGATGGGGCTCGGTTTCGCATCCATGGTCGATCCGGCCAATGGCATCTCGGTGCCGGTGCTCGGCCAGTTCTTCAACATGCTGGTGATCCTGCTGTTCCTGGCGATGAACGGGCACCTGGTGGTGTTCGAGATTCTCACGGAGAGCTTTGTCACCTTGCCGGTCGGGACGGGGTTGTCGACCAATCACTACTGGGAGGTCGCCAGCAAGCTCGGCTGGGTGCTGGGCGCGGGATTGTTGCTGGTCTTGCCGGCCATCACCGCGCTGCTGGTGATCAACCTGGCATTCGGCCTGATGACCCGGGCAGCGCCGCAGCTCAACATCTTTTCCATCGGCTTCCCGCTGACCCTGGTGCTCGGTCTGATCGTCGTCTGGATCGGCATGGCCGATATCCTGGCGCAGTACCAGACTTTCGTGGGCGAGGCGCTGCAGATGCTGCGCGAACTGGTAGGGCTGCGCTGATGAGGCGCGCGCCGAGCAGGGTGGAGGTCGCCGATGGCCGAGAATGAAAACGGCGCGGACAAGAGCGAAGAGCCAACAGAGAAACGCCTGCGCGAGTCGCGCGAGAAAGGGCAGATCGCCCGTTCCCGCGAGCTGAGCACCGTGGCGGTGACTGTCGGTGGCATCGGTGGGCTGCTGGCCTCTGGCGGCGGCCTGGCGCAGGCGTTGATGACGCTGATGCGTGGCAGTTTCGAGCTGAACCGCGAAACGCTGTTCGACCAGGGCAGCATGGTCTTGCTACTGCTCTCGGGCGGCTCGCTCGCGCTCAAGGCGGTGCTGCCGCTGCTGCTGGTCCTGCTGATCGCATCCATCGCCGGCCCTATTGCCCTGGGCGGCTGGCTGTTCTCGGCCAAGGCCATGGCGCCGCAGTTCAGCCGGATGAATCCCGCATCGGGCCTGAAGCGGATGTTCTCCACCAAGGCCCTGGTGGAGCTGCTCAAGGCATTGGCCAAGTTTTCCGTGGTGTTGCTCGTCGCGCTGGCCGTGCTGTCCGCCTACGAGGACGATCTCTTGTCGATCGCCAAGCAGCCGCTCGATCTGGCGATCATGCACAGCGTGGAGGTGGTCGGCTGGAGCGCCTTGTGGATGGCTTGCGGGCTGATTCTCATCGCTGCAGTGGATGTGCCGTTCCAGCTCTGGGATCACAAGCAGAAGCTGATGATGACCAAGCAGGAGGTCAAGGACGAATACAAGGATTCCGAAGGCAAGCCCGAGGTGAAGTCACGCATTCGCCAGTTGCAGCGTGACGCGGCGCAGCGGCGCATGATGCAGGCAGTACCTGAGGCCGACGTGGTGATTACCAACCCGACCCACTTCGCCGTGGCGCTGAAGTACGACGCCGACAAGAGCGGCGCACCGATGCTGGTAGCCAAGGGTGGCGACTTCCTGGCGCTGAAGATCCGCGAGATCGCGCAGGAACACCGGGTGACGGTGCTGGAGTCGCCGGCCCTGGCGCGTGCCGTGTTCTACTCGACCGAGGTCGACCAGGAAATCCCGGCCGGGCTCTACCTGGCAGTGGCGCAAGTGCTGGCCTACGTCTATCAGCTGCGTCAGTACCAGGCGGGCAGGGCACGGCGCCCGGCGCCGCTGAACGATCTGCCGATTCCGCCGGATCTGCGCCGCGACGCCTGATCGCAGGCAGAAGAGGCCGGCGCTCGCCGGCCTCTGGCGGGGCTTACTTGATCAACCCGCAGGCAACGCGGGCACCGCCGCCGCCCAGCGGTTGCGGATGGTCGGCATGGTTGTCGCCGCCCTGGTGCACCATCAGAGCCAGGCCCTTGATGTCGCCGAGGCTCTTGAGTCGCGGTGCGAGCACCGGCTGCTTGGCTGTGCCGCCGCTCTCGACGTAGAGCGCCGGCAGGTCGCCCATATGGCCGTCGCCCCAGGGCTCGCCGTGCTTGCCCGTGTTCTTCGGATCCCAGTGGCCGCCTGCCGCGCCGGCCGGCGTGGTCTTGCCGTCGATCTCGGCCGTTTCGCAACTGCCCTTGGCGTGGATGTGGAAGCCGTGCACGCCAGGTTGCAGGTCCGACAGCTGCGGGCGGAACACCAGGCCGTAGTCGCTGGTTTCGATGCTGACCTGGCCGACCGACTTGCCGACGCCATCGGCGCCGACGGCGTTCATTTGCACGTTGAGCGTTTCAGCCTGTGCCGCTGCGGCCACGCAGCTGGCCAGAGCGGCGATGATCCACTTGTTCATGGCGGTCTCCTTCTTCGGTTCGGGTTGTGTGGATGCAAGTCAGCGTGTGACTGCCGTTTGGGCGACGGGTTCGCCCGCTGCACCTGAGTTGGACCCCTTCTTGCTATAGCCGGGGCAGAGCGTTTCGTCGCGTCAATTTTTCTCTGTTTCGCTGGGGGCCACGTTGGATCGCACGCAACTGATCAATATGCGCAACAGCCTGACCGGTGTCGGCCGCGGCAACCTGGGGGTGCCGCTGCTGCTGCTGGTGATGCTGGGCATGATGATGCTGCCGGTGCCGCCGTTCCTGCTGGACGTGCTGTTCACCTTCAACATCGCATTGTCCATCGTCGTGCTGCTGGTCAGCGTCTATGCGTTGCGGCCGCTGGATTTCGCGGTCTTCCCGACGGTGCTGCTGGTCGCCACCCTGCTGCGCCTGGCCTTGAACGTCGCCTCGACGCGGGTGGTGCTGATCCACGGACACGACGGCGGCAGTGCCGCAGGCCATGTGATCGAGGCCTTCGGCAACGTGGTGATCGGCGGTAACTACGTCGTCGGTATCGTGGTGTTCGCGATCCTGATGATCATCAACTTCGTGGTGGTCACCAAGGGTGCCGGGCGTATCTCCGAGGTCAGCGCGCGCTTCACCCTCGATGCCATGCCGGGCAAGCAGATGGCGATCGACGCCGACCTCAACGCCGGGTTGATCGACCAGGCCGAAGCCAAGAAGCGGCGCGCCGAGGTCTCTTCGGAGGCGGACTTCTACGGATCGATGGACGGTGCCAGCAAGTTCGTCCGCGGTGATGCCATCGCCGGCCTGCTGATTCTCTTCATCAACCTGCTCGGCGGCATGGGCATCGGTATGGCCCAGCACGGCATGAGCTTTGCCGAGGCCGGCCAGGTCTACGCGCTGCTGACAATCGGTGACGGCCTGGTGGCGCAGATCCCGTCGCTGCTGCTGTCCACCGCAGCGGCGATCATGGTGACGCGGGTCACCAGCTCCGAGGACATGGGCCAGCAGGTCAATCGGCAGATGTTCTCTTCGCCCAAGGCGCTGGCGGTGTCGGCGGCAATTCTGATCGCCATGGGTCTGGTGCCGGGCATGCCGCATTTTTCCTTCGTCGGGCTCGGTGCCCTGGCTGCGGCCGGTGCGTACTGGATCTGGTATCGCCAGAAGCGCACGGAGAAGCAAGCCGAGCAGGAGGTGCAGAAGCAGCAGGAGATGTTGCCGGCCCAGCGCGCCACCGAAGCCAAGGAGCTTGGCTGGGATGACGTCACGCCCGTCGACATGGTCGGGCTGGAGGTGGGCTACCGCCTGATTCCGCTGGTCGATCGCAACCAGGGTGGGCAGTTGCTCGGACGAATCAAGGGCGTGCGCAAGAAGCTGTCGCAGGATCTGGGCTTTCTCATGCCGTCGGTGCACATCCGTGACAACCTCGACCTGATGCCTAACGCCTACCGGCTGACCCTGATGGGGGTCAGCCTGGCCGAAGCCGAGGTCTATCCGGACCGGGAGCTGGCAATCAACCCCGGGCAGGTGTTCGGTCCGCTCAACGGCATCGCCGCCAAGGACCCGGCCTTCGGCCTGGAGGCGGTCTGGATCGAGGGCAGTCAGCGCGACCAGGCTCAATCGCTTGGCTACACGGTGGTCGATGCCAGCACGGTGATTGCTACGCACCTGAACCAGGTGCTCTACAAGCATGCTCACGAACTGCTGGGGCATGAGGAGGTCCAGCAGTTGCTGCAGCTGCTGGCCAAGAGTTCGCCCAAGCTCGCCGAGGAGCTGGTGCCGGGCATGGTGTCGTTGTCTACGCTGCTCAAGGTGCTGCAGACGCTGCTGCAGGAGCAGGTGCCAGTTCGTGACATTCGCACCATTGCCGAGGCCATCGCCAATGTCGCCGGCAAGAGTCAAGATCCCGCCGCGATGGTCGCGGCAGTGCGTGTCGCGCTGTCGCGTGCAATCGTGCAGAACGTGGTGGGACTAGAGCCGGAGCTGCCTGTCATCACGCTCGAGCCCCGGTTGGAACAGATATTGCTCAACAGTCTGCAGAAGGCCGGACAGGGTGCCGAAGATGGCATCCTGCTGGAGCCGGGAATGGCCGAAAAGTTGCAACGCTCCCTCGTGGAGGCCGCGCAGCGTCAAGAAATGCTCGGCAAGCCGGCGATTCTCCTGGTGGCGGGTCCGGTTCGTGCGATGCTCTCGCGCTTCGCGCGGCTCGCGGTGCCGAACATGCATGTGCTGGCCTACCAGGAAATTCCGGACAACAAGCAGGTCACCATCGTTTCGACGGTGGGACAGAATTAATCGAGGGTGCAGGCCATGCAGGTCAAACGTTTCTTCGCCGCCGATATGCGCATCGCCATGAAGATGGTTCGCGACGAGCTGGGCGCCGATGCCGTGATCATCGGCAACCGGCGCGTGGCCGGCGGCGTGGAGCTGACGGCTGTGCTCGATTATCCGGTGCAGGCCGCGCCCGAAGCGAAGAAGCCCAATCCCGCGCTCGAAGCCGAGCTGCGCAAGACGCAGACGCGCATCGCCAGCGCGCATGCAGAACTGTCCGGTGCCCGGCCGCAGCCGGCACAGAATCGTCAACTGCTTGACGAGCCCAAGCCGGCGCCGGCACCCGAGCCGGTGTCGAACGGCGCGGCGCCGGCGCTCGACAGCCGGGCCATCGAGAGCATGTACAGCGAGCTGCAGGGGCTGCGTGAGCTGATCGAAGTACAGCTCGGCTCCATCGCCTGGGGCCAGGAGCAGAGCCGTCGTCCGCAGCAGGCCAGCCTCTGGCGCCGCCTGCAGCGCGTCGGCCTGCCGGCCGAGCTGTCGCGCAGCCTGCTGGAAAAGGTCTCCACCGTCAGTGATCCGCGGCAGGCCTGGCGCATGCTGCTTGCGCACCTGGCGCAGTCGATCAAGGTCAGCAAGAACGAGCCGCTGGAAGAGGGTGGCGTGATTGCCCTGGTCGGCCCGGCAGGCGTCGGCAAAACCACTACCCTGGCCAAGCTGGCCGCGCGCTACGTGCTCAAGCACGGCGCGCAGAGCATTGCCCTGGCGAGCATGGACAACTATCGCATCGGCGCGCAGGAGCAGCTCAAGACGCTGGGGCGAATCCTCGACGTGCCGGTGGTGCAGATCGATCCCGCCAAGCCATTGGCCAGCTCGCTGGCGTCGCTGGCACGCAAGCGGGTCATCCTTATCGATACCGCCGGCCTTCCGGCCAGCGATCCGACCCTGCGTCAGCAGCTGGCCGCGCTGTCGGACCGAGGCGTGAAGTCACGCAATTATCTGGTACTGGCCGCGACCAGCCAGAGCCAGGTGCTCAAGGCGGCGTGGCACAACTATCGCCGCTGCGGCCTGAGTGGCTGCATCCTGACCAAGCTGGACGAGGCTGGTTCGCTCGGTGATGTGCTGGGGCTCACGATCAGCCAGCACTTGCCGATAGCCTACCTGGCCGACGGGCCGCGTATTCCGGACGACCTGCATCTGCCGCGCAGCCACCAACTGGTCAGTCGCGCTGTCAGTTTGCAGTCGGACGAAGAGCCGAGCGAGGAAACCATGGCGGACATGTTCGCCGGCTTGTACAACGAATCGTCGCGGCGGGCGGGTTGAGCGCGCGCTGGCAATCGAATAAACCTGATGCGTCCGCAAGGCGCATCGTCGGCCCCTTGGGCCTGCTACATATGGGCGTTTGAAGATGGGTATGCATCCCGTACAGGTGATTGCGGTGACCGGCGGCAAAGGTGGCGTCGGCAAGACCAATGTGTCGGTCAATCTGGCACTGGCCCTGGCCGATCTCGGTCGCCGCGTCGTATTGCTCGACGCCGACCTCGGCCTGGCCAACGTCGATGTGCTGCTGGGTTTGACCAGCAAACGCACGCTGGCCGATGTGATCGCCGGTGAGTGCGACCTGCGTGACGTGCTCATCCAGGGGCCAGGCGGCATCCGCATCGTGCCGGCCGCCTCCGGTACCCAGAGCATGGTCCAGCTCTCGACCCTGCAGCATGCCGGTCTGATCCAGGCCTTCAGCGAGCTGGGCGATGAGCTCGATGTGCTGATCATCGACACCGCAGCCGGTATCGGCGACGCCGTGGTGAGCTTCGTGCGTGCCGCCCAGGAAGTCTTGTTGGTGGTCACCGATGAGCCGACGTCCATCACCGACGCCTATGCGCTGATCAAGCTGCTCAATCGCGACTACGGCATCAGCCGCTTCCGTGTGCTGGCCAACATGGCCCACGCGCCGCAGGAAGGCCGCAACCTGTTCGCCAAGCTGACCAAGGTCACCGAGCGATTTCTCGATGTCGCGCTGCAATATGTCGGCGCGATTCCCTACGATGAGTCGGTGCGCAAGGCCGTGCAGAAGCAGCGCGCCGTCTACGATGCCTATCCTCGGGCGAAGTCCTCGCTGGCGTTCAAGGCCATTGCGCAGAAGGTCGATACCTGGCCATTGCCTGCCACCCCGCGTGGGCACCTGGAGTTCTTCGTCGAGCGACTGATCAATCCAGGCACTGCCGGGAACCACGAATGAAAACTGCCGGATCCGCTATGTATTACAGCAAGGCACACGAAAAGGATGCGCAATATCGCCTGATCGATCAGTACGCCCCGCTGGTCAAGCGCATCGCCTACCACCTGTTGGCCCGCCTTCCGGCGAGCGTGCAGGTCGACGACCTCATCCAGGCAGGGATGATCGGGCTGCTGGAAGCGGCAAAGAAATACGACTCGGGCAAGGGCGCCAGCTTTGAAACCTACGCCGGCATCCGCATCCGCGGCACCATGCTCGACGAGGTGCGCAAGGGCGACTGGGCGCCCCGTTCGGTGCATCGCAACTCGCGCATGGTCAGCGAGGCGATCCGCGGCATCGAAGCCAGAACCGGGCGTGACGCTAAAGATCACGAGGTTGCGGCCGAACTTAAGTTGAGCCTCGACGAGTACTACGGGATTCTGGGCGATACGCTTGGCAGCCGGCTTTTCAGCTTCGACGATCTGCTGCAGGAAGGCGAGCACGGCGAACTGAACGAGGATGCCGGCAGCGCGCACCCGGAACCCTTCCGCGACCTCGAAGACGAGCGTTTTCAGCAGGCCCTGGCCGATGCCATCGCCAATCTGCCCGAGCGGGAAAAGCTGGTGCTGTCGCTGTATTACGACGAAGAGCTGAATTTGAAAGAAATCGGTCAAGTGCTGGGCGTCAGCGAATCGCGCGTAAGCCAGCTGCATAGCCAGTGTGCCGCGCGTCTGCGGGCGCGCCTTGGCGAGTGGCGTGCCGCCTGATCGACTGTATTGCTGCGAGACGTGCTCGGTTGCCGAGATTTTGGAATTACGGAGGTCGACTTGGACAAGAACATGAAAATCCTCATCGTCGATGACTTCTCGACGATGAGACGCATCATCAAGAACCTCTTGCGTGATCTGGGGTTCACCAATACGGCCGAGGCCGACGACGGCACCACGGCCTTGCCGATGCTCAAGAGCGGCAGTTTCGATTTCCTGGTGACTGACTGGAACATGCCCGGCATGAGCGGCATCGACCTGCTGCGCCAGGTGCGTGCCGATGAGCGCCTCAAGCATCTGCCGGTACTGATGGTCACCGCTGAAGCCAAGCGCGACCAGATCATCGAAGCGGCCCAGGCCGGGGTCAACGGCTATGTGGTCAAGCCCTTCACCGCCCAGGTGCTCAAGGAAAAGATCGAGAAGATCTTCGAGCGCGTCAACGGCTGAAGCAGCAACGCCGCGAGGGCACTATGACGCAAGCAGATCAAAGCCTGGCAGAGTTCGAAGCGACTCTGAAGGCCAACGCCCCCAAGTTGATTGAAAGCCTGCAGCAGGGTCGTTTCGACGAAGCGACGCAGATGTTCAATGAGCTCAGCCAGGCGCGCAACCACAGCCTTTATCAGGAAGTCGGCAAGCTCACCCGCGAGCTGCACAACGCCATCGTCAAGCTCGAGATGGATACCTGTGCCACTGGCGGCGATCCGTCACCGATAACCGATGCCACCGACCGGCTTTCCTATGTCGTGGAAATGACCGAGAAGGCCGCCAATCGCACCATGGACCTGGTGGAGGAGTCCGCGCCGCTGGTCAACTACGTGAGCTACGAGGCCCAGAGTCTGACGGCGGACTGGCAGCGCTTCATGCGCCGCGAAATGGACGCCGACCAGTTCCGCAGCCTGGTCAAGCGCATCGACCAGTACCTCAAGCGCAGCATGAACGACGGCAGCCTGTTGTCGCAGAACCTGAGCGAAATCATGCTTGCCCAGGACTTCCAGGATCTGACCGGACAGGTCATCAAGCGCGTCACCCGACTGATCACCGAGCTCGAAAGCAACCTGCTCAATCTCGTCTTGATGGCGGGTCAGGTGGACCGTGTTGCAGGCATCCAGCATGACCGCGATGCCATGCGCGCCGAGCAAGAGAAGAAAAAACAAGAAAAATCACCGTCCAACGGTGAAGGTCCGCAGATGCATGCCGATAAGCGTGAGGACGTCGTGTCGGGACAGGACGACGTGGATGATCTGCTTTCGAGCCTGGGTTTTTAGGGGAACAGGAATATGAGCTTCGACGCCGATGAAGAAATTCTCCAGGACTTCCTGGTAGAGGCCGGCGAGATTCTCGAATTATTGTCTGAGCAGCTGGTGGAGCTGGAAAGCAGCCCCGATGACATGGCCCTGCTCAATGCGATCTTTCGCGGGTTCCACACCGTCAAGGGCGGCGCAGGCTTTCTGCAGCTGCACGAGCTGGTCGAGTGCTGCCACGTTGCCGAAAACGTCTTCGATACGCTACGCAAAGGCGAACGCCGCGTAGATTCCGAGTTGATGGACGTAGTGCTGCAGGCCCTGGACTCGGTCAACGCCATGTTCAATCAGGTCCGTGAGCGCGTCGAGCCGACCCCGGCATCGCCGGAGCTGCTGGCCGCGCTGTCGCGTCTGGCCGAGCCGGCAGGCGCCGAAGAGGCCGCACCGGCGGCCGAACCTGCTCCCGAGCCGGTCGTAGCGGCTGCCGAGGACTCGGTAGATAACGAGTACGAGCAGCTGCTCGATGCGATCCAGGCGCCGGCGGCCGAGCCGACGGCCGAGTCGGGCGCAGCTCCTGATGAGATCACTGACGACGAATTCGAAGCACTGCTCGACCAGCTGCACGGCAAGGGCAGCTTCAGTGGCGCTTCCGACGCCGCGCCGGCTGGCACGGCGCCCGCTGCCGCAGCCCCAGAGCCGGCATCCGACGAGATCACCGACGACGAATTCGAAGCGTTGCTCGACCAGCTGCATGGCAAGGGGCAGTTCGCCCCGGACGCTGAAAAGCCGGCCGCGCAGCCAGGCAAGCCGGTCGAACAACCGGTTGCTGCCGCGAGCGAAGCCACCGGCGGCGAGCACATCACCGACGACGAATTCGAGGCGCTGCTCGATCAGCTGCACGGCAAGGGCAAGTTCGAGCCTGCCAGCGTGAGTTCCAGCGCCGCCGAGGCGACGCCGCCAGCGGCACCGGCCAAGCCCGCGGAAAAAGCCACCAAGCCGGCGGCGGCCAAGGCGCCGGCGGCTGCTCCGACACGCGCCGAGGCACCAGCCCGTGGCACGCCTGCCGCGGCGAGCGCCACGGCGGAGAAACCGGCCAGCGAAGCGGAAACCACCGTGCGGGTCGATACCGCACGCCTGGACGAAATCATGAACATGGTCGGCGAGCTGGTGCTGGTGCGTAACCGCCTGGTACGCCTGGGTGCCAGCAGTGGCGACGAAGCCATGGCCAAGGCCGTGTCCAATCTCGACGTGGTGACGGCCGATCTGCAGAGCGCGGTGATGAAGACGCGCATGCAGCCGATCAAGAAGGTATTCGGTCGCTTCCCGCGCCTGGTCCGCGACCTGGCGCGCAGCCTGAAGAAAGAGATCAACCTCGAGCTGGTCGGTGAAGAGACCGACCTCGACAAGAACCTGGTCGAAGCGCTGGCCGATCCGCTCGTGCACCTGGTGCGCAACGCGGTCGACCACGGCATCGAGACTCCCGAGGATCGCGAAGCCGCAGGCAAGCCGCGCACCGGCCGGGTAGTGTTGTCCGCCGAGCAGGAGGGTGACCACATCCTGCTGATGATCACCGACGACGGCAAGGGAATGGACGCCAATGTCCTGCGCGCCAAGGCCGTCGAAAAGGGCATGCTGGACAAGGATGCTGCCGATCGCCTGAGCGATCTGGAATGCTACAACCTGATCTTCGCCCCGGGTTTCTCGACCAAGACCGAGATTTCCGATGTGTCCGGCCGCGGGGTCGGCATGGACGTGGTGAAGACCAAGATTTCCCAGCTCAATGGCACGGTGAACGTCTTCTCGACGAAGGGGCAGGGCTCGAAGGTCGTGATCAAGGTGCCGCTGACGCTGGCGATCATGCCCACGCTGATGGTCATGCTTGGCAACCAGGCATTCGCCTTCCCGCTGGTCAACGTCAACGAGATCTTCCACCTCGACCTGTCGCGTACCAACGTGGTCGATGGCCAGGAAGTCATCATCGTCCGGGACAAGGCGCTGCCGCTGTTCTACCTCAAGCGTTGGCTGGTGCACGGGGCGGCGGACGAGGAGCAGGGCGAGGGGCATGTCGTCATTCTCAGCGTAGGCAACCAGAGCATCGGTTTTGTCGTCGACCAGCTCGTCGGGCAGGAGGAGGTGGTGATCAAGCCCCTGGGCAAGATGCTGCAGGGCACGCCTGGCATGTCCGGCGCCACGATTACCGGCGACGGACGCATTGCGCTCATCCTCGATGTTCCCAGCATGCTCAAGCGCTACGCGCGTAGGGCCTGATCAGTAGGGCGGGGGTCTGCGGACCACCGCCGCTAGGAGTGTTTATGGCAGTCAAGGTCCTGGTGGTGGACGACTCCGGCTTCTTTCGCCGGCGCGTCACCGAAATCCTCTCATCGGACCCCGCAATCCAGGTCGTCGGCACCGCGACCAACGGCCGTGAAGCCATCGACCAGACGATGGCACTCAAGCCCGACGTCATCACCATGGATTACGAGATGCCGATGATGGACGGCATCACCGCGGTACGTCAGATCATGCAGCGTTGTCCGACGCCGGTCCTGATGTTCTCCTCGCTGACGCACGAGGGCGCGCGCGTCACGCTCGATGCGCTGGATGCCGGCGCCGTCGACTACCTGCCGAAGAACTTCGAGGACATCTCGCGCAACCCGGAAAAGGTCAAGCAGCTGCTCTGCGAGAAGGTGCACACCGTCTCGCGCAGCAATCGGCGCTACAGCGGCCTGGCCCACTCCAGCCATGCTGCGCCGATGCCGGCTGCACGCAGTTCGAATTTTTCTTCGCCTGCCGCAAGCCCGGCGCGCAGCGCCAGCGCTGCGCCGGGCGCGACTGCCGCGAGCCCGAAGCGCAAGGCCTACAAGCTGGTTGCCATTGGAACTTCGACGGGTGGGCCGGTGGCGCTGCAGCGCGTGTTGACTCAGTTGCCGTCCAGCTTCCCGGCTCCGATCGTGCTGATCCAGCACATGCCGGCGGCCTTCACCAAGGCGTTCGCCGATCGCCTCGACAAGCTCTGCAAGATTCGCGTCAAGGAAGCCGAAGACGGTGACCTGCTGCGTCCGGGGCTCGCGTTGCTGGCGCCAGGCGGCAAGCAGATGATGGTCGATGGGCGTGGCTGTGTGCGCATCCTGCCCGGCGACGAGCGGCTGAACTACAAACCCTGCGTGGACGTGACCTTCGGCTCGGCCGCCAAGGCCTATCACGACAAGGTTCTGGCCGTGGTGCTGACCGGCATGGGCGCCGATGGTCGTGAGGGCGCGCGCCTGCTCAAGCAGAGCGGCAGCCAGGTCTGGGCGCAGGATGAGGCGAGCTGCGTGATCTATGGCATGCCGATGGCCATCGTCAAGGCGAACCTCAGCGATGCCGTGTACGGCCTCGACGATATCGGGCGCCATCTGTCCGAGGCCTGCATCTAGATGAAGGCGGTTCTCTAGATGGATGTGCTCAGCCTTATCGGGCTGACCCTCGCGTTTGTTGCCATCGTCGGTGGCAATTTTCTCGAAGGGGGGCATGTCTCGGCGTTGCTCAACGGGCCGGCGGCACTGATCGTGATCGGCGGCACGCTCGGCGCGGTCCTGCTGCAAACCCCGGTGGCGGTGTTCATGCGCGCGGTGAGCATGGTCGGCTGGATCTTCTTTCCGCCGCGGATCGACATGATCGGCGGCATCTCCCAGGTGACCGGCTGGAGCAATACCGCGCGCAAGGAAGGATTGCTCGGCCTCGAGCCGGTGGCGGAAACCGAAGCCGATCCCTTTGCGCGCAAGGGACTGCAGCTGCTGGTCGACGGCGCGGAACCGGAAGTCATCCGCGGCGTGTTGGAGGTCGATCTGTACACGCAGGAGGCACGTGATCTGCGTGCCGCGAAGGTCTACGAGAGCATGGGCGGCTATGCACCGACCATCGGCATCATTGGCGCGGTCATGGGCCTGATCCATGTCATGGGCAACCTGGCCGACCCGAGCCAGCTGGGTAATGGCATTGCGGTCGCCTTTGTCGCCACGATCTATGGGGTAGGCATGGCCAACCTGTTGCTGCTGCCCATCGGCAACAAGCTCAAGAGCCTCGTGCAGCGCCAGACGACCTACCGTGAAATGCTGCTCGAAGGCGTGCTGTCCATCGCCGAAGGCGAAAACCCGCGTTCCATCGAGATGAAGCTGCAAGGCTTCATCGACTGAGGCGATCACCATGCCACGCCGTCGCGCTGCCGAGGAACACGAAAACCACGAACGCTGGCTGGTGTCCTACGCGGACTTCATCACCCTGCTGTTCGCCTTCTTCGTGGTCATGTACGCGATCTCGTCGGTCAACGAGGGCAAGTACAAGATCCTTTCCGAGTCGCTGGTTGGCGTGTTCAATCAGCCGGATCGCGCGGTCAAGCCGATTCCGATCGGCGAAGAGCGCCCGCGTACCACCGACCCGGCACGCTCGCAGGTCGATCAGCCCTCGGGTGATTCGCTGCTCGACCAGAATGCTTCCGATCCGCTGCAGAACATTGCTCGAAGCATGCGCGAGGCCTTTGGCGACCTGATCGCCAAGGAGCAATTGACCGTTCGTGGCAATGAGCTATGGGTGGAAATCGAGCTCAATTCGAGCCTGCTGTTTCCCAGTGGCGATGCGATTCCCAACAACGCAGCCTTTGCCTTGATCGAGAAGGTCGCCGCCATCCTGGCCCCCTACGAAAACCCGGTGCACGTCGAAGGCTTCACCGACAACCTGCCGATCGCGACCGCCAAGTATCCGACCAACTGGGAGCTGTCGGCTGCGCGCGCGAGCAGCATCGTGCGCATGCTGGCGGCCGACGGTGTGGCGCCGCAACGGCTTGCCGCGGTTGGCTATGGGGAGTTCCAGCCCGCGGTATCGAACGATACGGTCGAAGGGCGAGCGCGCAATCGACGGGTCGTGCTGGTGGTTTCACGCAATCTGGACGTGCGTCGCAGCGTGGCGGGCATGGGCAGCAATGGCCGAAGTGGCATGCAAACTGCACCTGCGGCAGGCAGGTAGGCGCCCGATGGCGCGTTCGTCAATTCATCGTCGTTGCTTGCAGACCGTGAACGTCGGTCTGGTCTGAACCGGGTGGAACACTGAAATGAGAGTCTGGGCAGTAGCCAATCAGAAAGGCGGAGTCGGCAAGACCACGACTTCCGTGGCCCTTGCTGGTCTGCTCGCCGATTCCGGCAAGCGGGTCGTCGTGCTCGACCTGGATCCGCATGGCTCGATGACCAGCTATTTCGGCCACGATCCGGACAACCTGGAGCACAGCGTCTTCGACCTGTTCCAGCATCAGGGCACGGTGCCCGAAGGCCTGCCGTGGCAGTTGCTGCTATCCACCAGCCATGAACGCATATCGCTGCTGCCGTCGAGCACGGTGTTGGCCACCCTGGAACGTCAGTCACCAGGCCAGAACGGCCTGGGCCTGGTCATCGCCAAGAGTCTGTCGCAGATGTGGCAGGACTTCGATTACGCGATCATCGACAGCCCGCCGTTGCTTGGCGTGCTGATGGTCAACGCGCTCGCCGCTAGCCAGCAGCTGATCATTCCGGTACAGACCGAATTTCTCGCCATGAAGGGCCTGGAGCGGATGGTCGGCACGCTGGCGATGATCAATCGTTCGCGGCGCCAGCCGCTGCCCTACGTCATCGTTCCGACACTCTTCGATCGCCGGACGCAGGCGTCGATGAATACGCTCAAGGTGCTGCGGGCGGGCTACGAAGAGAATCTGTGGCCGGCATTCATTCCGGTCGATACCCGCCTGCGTGATGCCAGCCGTGCCGGCGTCACGCCTTCGCAGTTCGATCCCGGCAGCCGGGCCGTACTCGCCTACAAGGCGCTGCTCAAGCATCTGCTGGCGCGCCAGGCGTCGCCGCAGGTGGCCTGACGTGTCGACGAACTGCCATGCGCCTCGCTCAAGTTCGCCGCGCCAGCGGCCGATAGCCTGTAACGAATTCCATAGCGGACTGATTCGATGAGTCGCCCCGTCATAGCCGAAACGCGCTCCCAGCTGGCCCTGCAGTCCTATCTCGACGCGCTGTTGCAGGATGCGACGCAGGAACTCGAGCAGGCTCCGCTGGCCTCGGTCACCCTTGACGAGTTCCAGGCGGCGGTGCTCGAAGAGCAGCAGCGCGACCACCAGCGTCAGCAGACCGTGCCGCCCGCTGCGCAGCCGCCTGTAGCCCCGGCCCCCGTCGAGCCGGTGCATTTGCGGGTGGTGGAGGAGGTTGTCGTCGCACCGGTGGTGCCACTGGTGCAGCCCGAACCAGAACCCGCGGAGCCCGCCGGGCCAGCGCTCGATGGTCAGCCAGACTGGGCGCGGGAGCCCTTCGAGTGCCTGCTGTTCGACGTCGCCGGACTGACCCTTGCCGTACCGTTGGTCTGCCTGGGCTCGATCTATCCGCTTGAAGGACAGGAGCTGACGCCCTTGTTTGGCCAGCCCGACTGGTTCCTCGGCATCCTGCCCTCGCAGGCCGGCAACCTCAAGGTGCTCGACACGGCGCGCTGGGTGATGCCCGACCGCTACCGAGACGATTTCCGCGAAGGGTTGCAATACGTCATTTCCGTGCAGGGCTACGAGTGGGGCTTGGCAGTGCATCAGGTCAGCCGCTCCATTCGCCTCGACCCGAGCGAGGTCAAGTGGCGCACGCAGCGTACGCAAAGACCGTGGCTGGCCGGGACGGTGATCGAGCACATGTGTGCACTGATGGACGTGACGGCGCTGGCCGAGCTGATCGCCAGTGGCGCGATTCGTCAGTTGCGTCCCTCAGCTGCAAGGCACTGAGTAACCCATTTGCCGCGGGCACTGCCCGCCCCCGATAAGACGACCGCCGTTGCGGTTCTGGAGAAGGTGAGACTATGAAGATGACTTCCGCGCAGGGTGCCGAAGATCCCGTACTGCAGTGGGTGACGTTCCGTCTGGATAACGAGACCTATGGCATCAACGTGATGCAGGTCCAGGAAGTGCTGCGCTATAGCGAAATCGCGCCGGTCCCCGGTGCGCCGAGCTATGTGCTGGGCATCATCAACCTGCGTGGCAACGTGGTGACCGTGATCGACACCCGTCAGCGCTTCGGCCTGGCGCCGGCCCCGGTCAGCGACAATACTCGTATCGTCATCATCGAGGCCGACCGCCAGGTGATCGGCATCATGGTCGATAGCGTCGCCGAGGTGGTCTACCTGCGGCAGTCGGAGATCGAGACGGCGCCGAACGTCGGTAATGACGAGTCGGCCAAGTTCATCCAGGGCGTGTGCAACAAGAACGGCGAACTGCTGATTCTGGTCGAACTCGACAAGATGATGAGCGAAGAAGAATGGGCGGAACTTGAGAGCATCTGATACATGCTGATCCTGTCGCTGGTCGCGTCGGTCGTAGCCTTGGCGGTGGGGTGCCTGGGCTTGCTCGGCTTCTGCCTGTGGCTGCTCAAGCAGCAGCGGCGCCAGGCGGAGGAGCAGGCCAAGCGCGACGCGATCCGCGATCGACGGATCAAGGAGCTCGCCCAGCAGCTGGAGGTATTCGCCGAAGGCAGCATGCGCATGGGCGAGCGGCTCGATGAACTCAATCGTGTGGTGTCGCCGCTGCCCGAGCGGATGGTCCAGCTCGAGCAGCGTGACCCGAACAATTTTTCCTTCTCCCAGGCCGCCAAGCTGGTTGGCATGGGCGCCAGCGTCGATGATCTGACGCAATCCTGCGGGCTGTCGCAGTCCGAAGCCGAACTCATGAGCAAGCTGCACAAGGCCCGACAAAAGCCCTGAGCCATCGGATTCCCCGTAGTGCGGAACCGTGGCTGCTGCGTCACCCTCCAACGCATATCGACCCTTGGTCCGCTGCCCCCTGATCAACAGGGAGGAGGAGCGATGCTGCGTATTCTGATGCTGTTCTTCGTGCTGGTACCGGCTGGCGTCCAGGCCGGCGAGGCGCCGGATTCGGTGGCCGGTGCGCTGACCGTGAATATCGCCCAGGCCAGGCAGCTGCACGAGCTGGGCGCAATCTTCGTCGACGTGCGGCCGGAGCGTGAGTGGGCCTGGGGACACATTCAGGGGGCCCTGCATCTGGATCTGGCGACCCGTTTCCAAAGCCTTGCCTCGGCAGACCTGCCGCGCCATGCGCCGCTCGTTGTCTATTGCGACAGCGAAGTCTGCCCCAGCGGTGCGCTGGCAGCGCAGATGGCGGTCGCCTGGGGCTACGAGCAGGTGTTCTACTTCCGCGAAGGCTATTTCGCCTGGCAACTGGCCGACCTGCCGCAGGCCAGTGGGGCAGAGGAACTGACCTACTTCAGTGCTTTGGGCCCGTGAGCATAGGACGCTGAGGCGCTGCCGGCTCGCCAGGATTGGGTTCGAACCCGGCAGGGCACTTGCCCTTGAGGTACCAGGCGAACGCGATGATTTCGGCGATGGTGCGATAAAGCGACTCGGGGATCGCGTCCCCCAGTTCCATGCGCGCCAGCAGGCGCACCAGGTCAGCATTTTCGTAGATGGGAACCTCATGTTCGCGCGCCAGCGCGAGAATGGCCTCTGCCAACTCGTCGTCACCCTTGGCGGTTAGCGTCGGGGTGTTCTGGCCATCGTAGTTAAGGGCGATGGCCTGGCGGGGCGGGGAGGTGGTCATGCGGTTTCGTCCACGAAGCGTTGCTCCAGCGAAGTGCGTGGGCCTTGGGGCGGCGTACCTTGGCGGCAGTCGAGCTGGCCGACTTGCAGGCCCGCTGACAGCAGGCGTTCGCGCAAGTGTTCGAGCTCGGCGCTGACCAGGCTTGCGGTGCTCGCCCGTTCCGCCCAGAGCTGGCTGGACAGGCAGCCGCGCTGGAGTTGAGCCTGGACCTGCAGCGGGCCCAGCGGCGCGAGATCAAATGCCAGTTCCACACGCCACAAGGGCTCAGGCTGCTCCTTGCTGTTTTCGCGCGCTGGCGCCTCACGTTGTAGCTTGATCTGCAGCGGCACGACGTCCTGGCGATCGCGCATGGGCAACTCCAGTTGCCAGGTGGTCAACTGGCTGCCGTCCGGGGTGACGTGCGTTTGCGCCAGGCTCGAGAGCTGGTGGGTCTGCAGACGCGAAACGGCGGCGGCGGCCAGTTTGAGAAGCATTTCCAGGTCGGCTTCTTCTTCCATGCCGGCCGGGAGCCTGGCGCCCAAGGGGAAATTGAGGGCCAGTTGCTGGGTGTTGGCCTGGCCGAGGGCGCCGAGCGCCTGACGCGCGAAGGCGGGCAACGCCTGACCGAAGCCGGCGCCTGATTGCGCCGCCAGCTGCGGCGTGCTGGTTGGCTGGGTTGGCAGCTGCGCCAGCAGCCGGAGCAGCAGTGCCTTGACATCGGCCGGGGCGCTACCTGTGAGTCCGGCGAGCAGGCGCGCCTCGAGGAAGACGCCGCTCGCGCTCAATGTCTGGGCGAGGGTTTTCGGGTCGCCGAGCTGTTCGACATCGGGCACGAGCCCGAGCAACTGCGACACCGTGCTGCGCAAATTTTCCGGCAGGTTGTTGCCCATGCCCTGCAGGGCATGGAAAACCCCTTCGAGCGAAGCCTGTCGACCTTGCTGCGCCGCGAGGTGCTGGGATAGCTGCAACTGGTCAAGCAGGCCGCCGAGCGGAATGAAGTTCAGCGCCTGCCCGCCCTGAACCTGAGCGGTCATCAGGCTGCCCAGCGCCAGCGGGCGGCTGGACTCGATCAGCATCGTCTGCCCGGACAGCGGGGTGTCGAGCAGCTTGAACGCAATCTGAAAGCTGGGACGACCACTGGCATCGGTCAGCTGGGCGCTGCCGACGACCTTGCCCTGAATGACCGTGCCGACCGGCAGCAGCGAGAGGTCAATACTCTGCAGCGGCTGGCTGCGCCCAGGTTGCAGTTGTGCCATGAGTCGGCTGTCGGAGAGCGCCGCGACTGCGTAGGTCGCGCCGGGCAGGACGGGCTTGGTGCTGGTAGCCTCAAGCGTGGTCTGCCGACCGTTCTCCTGTGTCAGGCGCAGTACCAGCTGAAAGCTCTGCAGCGCTTCCTTGATCGATACGACCTCGGCCTCAGCGGTCTCGCCAGGACCGAGCAGACCTTGCATGGGCTGTAGCAGGCGCAAGGCGAGATCCACGGCTGCCGTGCTGTTGCGCACGGCAGCTGCCGGCGGCATGGCCTGGACGCTCTTGATCTCGGTCATCTTCCCCTCAAATGCGCTTACAACCTTTCGCGTTCGCTGCCTTCGGCACGAGAGCCTGGCATGTATAATCGCGACCGCCCGGCCAGCCGCCAGAGTATAGCGGCTGAGCTTTTTCCATCTTGAGGTGCCGCCAGCGTGACAACACCCTTTCTCGAAGCCGTGGCGCTCGCCTGCGAGCGGGACTGGCGTCTGTTGTTCGAGCGGCTGGATCTCCGCCTGGATCGTGGCGACATGCTGCAGATTGCCGGGCCCAACGGCAGTGGCAAGACCAGCCTGTTGCGCTTGCTCTGCGGTCTGATGCAACCGACTGCCGGCGAGGTGCTGCTCAAGGGCGCGCCGTTACAGGCCCAACGGGGCGAGCTGGCGCGCAACCTCCTGTGGATCGGGCACGCAGCCGGTATCAAGGGGCTGCTCACCGCAGAAGAAAACCTCAGCTGGCTCTGTGCGCTGCATCAGCCCGCCGAGCGAGAGGCCATCTGGCAGGCGCTGGCCAACGTCGGACTGCGTGGTTTCGAAGATGTGCCCTGTCATACCTTGTCGGCCGGCCAGCAGCGTCGAGTCGCGCTGGCCCGACTCTATCTCGCGCCGCCGCCCTTGTGGGTCCTCGACGAGCCCTTTACCGCGCTGGACAAGCTCGGGGTCGCCCAGCTCGAGGCGCACCTGACCCAGCACTGCGAGGCGGGCGGACTGGTGGTGCTGACCACCCATCACAGCCTGGCGCAGACGCCCTCCGGCTACCGTGAACTCGACCTGGGGCAGCGCGCGGCATGAGTAACGTCTTCACGCTACTGCTGGCACGCGAAAGCCGCCTGTTGTTCCGTCGGCCGGCAGAGCTGGCCAACCCCTTGGTGTTCTTCGCCATCGTCATCGCGCTGTTCCCTCTGGCTGTCGGCCCGGAGTCGCAACTGTTGCAGAGCATTTCGCCGGGCCTGGTCTGGGTAGCGGCATTGCTGGCCGTGCTGCTCTCGCTGGACGGGCTGTTCCGTAGCGATTTCGAGGATGGCTCTCTGGAGCAGTGGGTCGTTTCGCCGCACCCTCTGCCGCTTCTGGTGCTTGCCAAGGTGCTGGCACACTGGGTCTTTTCCGGTCTGGCGCTGGTTTTACTGGCGCCGCTGCTCGGCATGATGCTGGGCCTGCCGCTTCGCACCCTGCCGGTGCTCCTGCTGTCGTTGCTGCTGGGAACGCCCATTCTCAGCCTGCTCGGCGCGGTTGGTGCGGCACTGACCGTCGGTCTCAAGCGGGGCGGCCTGTTGCTGGCCTTGCTGATTCTGCCGCTGTATATCCCGGTACTGATTCTTGGCAGCGGGGCACTCCAGGCGGCGCTGCAGGGATTGCCGGCGGCCGGTCATCTGTTGTGGCTGGCCAGCCTGACCGCCCTGGCGGTTACTCTGACCCCCTTTGCAATCGCCGCTGGCCTGAGAATCAGCGTCGGCGAATGAGGTTTTCCGACAGTCGGAGGCCCTGAGAGCCTCCCCTAGCGATGAGTCTTGCGATGAATTGGACGTGGTTTCACAAGCTGGGTTCGCCCAAATGGTTCTACGAAATCAGTGGCCGCTGGTTGCCCTGGTTCGCCTGGGCAGCCGGGGTTCTGATCGTCGTTGGTACCGTTTGGGCCTTGGCCTTCGCGCCGCAGGACTACCAGCAGGGCAACAGCTTTCGGATCATCTACATCCATGTGCCCGCCGCGTTTCTCGCCCAGTCGGTCTACGTAATGCTCGCCGTGGCGGGTGCGGTCGGGCTGATCTGGAAAATGAAACTCGCCGATGTCGCCCTGCAGCAGGCTGCGCCGATCGGCGCCTGGATGACCTTCATCGCCTTGCTCACCGGCGCGGTGTGGGGCAAGCCGACCTGGGGCGCCTGGTGGGTCTGGGATGCTCGGCTGACCTCCATGCTCATCCTTCTGTTCCTGTACTTCGGTGTCATTGCGCTCGGTCAGGCGATCAGCAACCGTGACAGTGCGGCGAAGGCCTGCGCGGTCCTGGCGATCGTCGGCGTGGTGAATATCCCGATCATCAAGTATTCGGTCGAGTGGTGGAACACACTGCACCAGCCGGCGACGTTCAAGATCACCGAAAAGCCGGCGATGCCCGTGGAAATGTGGCTGCCGCTGCTGATCATGGTGATCGGCTTCTACTGCTTCTTCGCCACGGTGCTGTTGATGCGCATGCGTCTGGAAGTGCTGCGACGCGAGTCGCGCAGCAGCTGGGTGAAGTCCGAGATCAGAACGCTGGTGGGGAAAGACGCGTGAATTTTTCATCCTTCGCCGAATTCGTCGCCATGGGCAACCATGGCGTCTATGTCTGGACATCCTACGGCATCAGCCTGGCGGTCCTGCTGCTCAACGTCGCGCTGCCGCTGCTGGCGCGTCGGCGTCACCTGCAAGAAGAGGCGCGCCGTTTGCGCCGGGAGGAAGTGAAGTGAATCCGGTGCGCAAAAAGCGGCTGTTCATCGTCCTGGCGATCCTGGCCGGGGTGGGCATCGCGGTGGCCCTGGCCTTGTCGGCGCTGCAGCAGAACATCAACCTGTTCTACACGCCAAGCCAGATCGCGGCCGGCGAGGCGCCGCAGGGAACGCGTATTCGAGCAGGCGGCCTGGTCGAGAACGGGTCGGTACAGCGCAGCAATGATTCGTTGAGCGTGGCCTTTCGCGTAACCGATGGCGCCGCCACGGTGACCATCCGCTATCAGGGCATCCTTCCTGACCTGTTCCGTGAAGGTCAGGGCATCGTCGCGCTCGGACGGGTGAACGAGGAGGGCGTGTTGGTCGCCGATGAGGTGCTGGCCAAGCACGATGAAAACTACATGCCGCCGGAGGTCAGTCAGGCCCTGGAAAAGAGCGGCATGATGAAACACTACGAAGGCGGCAAGCAGGAGTATCAGAAATGATTCCGGAGCTCGGCCATCTGGCCATGATCCTTGCCTTGTGCCTGGCGGCCGTGCAGGCGACTCTGCCGCTGATCGGCGCTTGGCGTGGCGACCGTATGTGGATGGGGCTGGGGCAGCCGGCGGCCTATGGCCAGTTCGTTTTCCTCGCCTTCGCCTTCGTTTGCCTGAGCTATGCGTTCATGGTCGACGACTTCTCAGTCGCCTACGTGGCGCAGAACTCCAACAGCGCATTGCCCTGGTATTACAAGTTCAGTGCGGTGTGGGGGGCGCACGAGGGTTCGCTGCTGCTCTGGGCGTTCATTCTGTCCGGCTGGACCTTTGCCGTGGCGGTCTTTTCGCGGCAATTGCCGGAGGACATGCTGGCGCGCGTGCTCGGCGTAATGGGGTTGATCAGCGTCGGCTTCCTGCTGTTTCTCATCGTCACCTCCAACCCGTTTACCCGCCTGTTGCCGCAGGCGCCGGGCGATGGGCGCGATCTCAATCCGCTGCTGCAGGATTTCGGCCTGATCGTGCACCCGCCGATGCTCTACATGGGTTACGTCGGCTTTTCGGTGGCCTTTGCCTTTGCCATCGCCGCTTTGCTGGGCGGCCGCCTCGATGCCGCCTGGGCGCGCTGGTCGCGTCCCTGGACGCTGGTGGCCTGGGCCTTCCTCGGTGTCGGCATCTCGCTCGGTTCGTGGTGGGCCTACTATGAACTCGGCTGGGGCGGCTGGTGGTTCTGGGATCCGGTGGAAAATGCCTCCTTCATGCCCTGGCTGGTCGGTACCGCGCTGATCCACTCGCTGGCAGTGACCGAGAAGCGCGGAGTGTTCAAGAGCTGGACGGTCCTGCTCGCCATCGCCGCGTTCTCCCTCAGCCTGCTGGGCACCTTCCTGGTCCGTTCCGGCGTGCTGACCTCGGTGCACGCGTTCGCCACCGATCCGGAGCGCGGTGTGTTCGTCCTGGTATTCCTGCTGCTCGTGGTCGGCAGCTCGCTGACCCTGTTCGCGCTGCGCGCGCCGGTGGTCAAGAGTCAGGTTGGCTTCGGGCTCTGGTCGCGAGAAACCCTGTTGCTAGTGAACAACCTGCTGCTGGTCGTGGCCACTGCGATGATTCTGCTCGGCACGCTTTACCCGCTGCTGCTGGACGCCATTTCCGGTGCCAAGCTGTCGGTCGGGCCACCCTATTTCAATGCCATGTTCGTGCCCTTGATGGCGGCACTGATGCTGACGCTCGGTGTTGGCGTGCTGGTGCGCTGGAAGGATACGCCGCTGAAATGGCTGCTGGGCATGCTCGGTCCGGTGCTGATCGCGGCCGTGGTGCTTGGAGGCCTTGGTTCGCTGGTCTTCGGTGACTTCAATTTCGCTGTGCTGGCGGTCTGTCTGCTGGCGGCCTGGGTCGTCCTGGCTGCAGTGCGCGACCTGCTCGACAAGACTCGTCACAAGGGACTGGTCAAAGGCGCACGCGGCCTAAGCCCGAGCTACTGGGGCATGCACCTGGCGCACCTGGGCCTTGCGGTCTGCGCGATTGGCGTGGTGCTGACCAGCCATCAGAGCGCGGAGCGGGACCTGCGTCTGGCGCCTGGCGAGTCGCTCGAGCTGGGTGGCTACCATTTCGTCTTCGACGGTGCCGAGCACCACGAAGGGCCGAACTTTACTTCCGATCGGGCTACGGTCCGCGTGTTCGATGGCGAGCGCCAGATCGCGACGTTGCATCCGGAAAAGCGGCTTTACACGGTGCAGCAGATGCCGATGACCGAAGCAGGTATCGACCCTGGATTTACCCGCGATCTCTACGTGGCGCTCGGTGAGCCACTGGGCGATGGTGCCTGGGCGGTGCGCGTGCACATCAAGCCCTTCGTACGCTGGATCTGGCTCGGCGGTCTGATGATGGCATTCGGCGGCGTGCTGGCGGCGAGCGACCGGCGTTATCGAGTGAAGGTCAAGACCCGGGTGCGTGAAGCGCTGGGGCTGGCAGGACAAGGAGCCTGATGTGAGAAGACTGCTGTTGTTGCTACCGCTGGTGATATTCCTGGTGGTAGCGGTGTTCCTCTACCGGGGGCTGTTCCTCGATCCGTCCGAATTGCCGTCGGCCCTCATCGGCAAGCCGGTGCCTGCTTTCTCGCTGCCTTCTGTGACCGACGAGCAACAGCTGCTCACGCAGGATGATCTCAAGGGCAAGCCGGCGCTGCTCAACGTATGGGCGACCTGGTGCGTGTCGTGCAAGGTCGAGCACCCTGTGCTGAACGCGCTGGCAGAGCAGGGCGTGGTGATCTACGGCGTCAATTACAAGGACGACAATGCCGCTGCGCGCAAGTGGCTGCGCGAGTTTCACAATCCTTACCAGCTCGACATCCGTGATGAGCAGGGCTCGCTCGGGCTCGATCTGGGTGTCTACGGCGCGCCCGAGACGTTCCTGATCGACAAGCAGGGCGTCATTCGCCACAAGTTCGTTGGCGTGATTGACGAGCGCGTCTGGCGTGAGCAGCTTGCGCCGCTTTACCAGGCGCTGGTGGACGAAAAATGATGCGCTCGCTCCTCGCCGTGTTCGTCGGCTTGCTCATCAGTCTCGTGGCCTATGGTGCAATCGATACTTACGAGTTTCGTGATGAAGCCGAACGTGAGCGCTACCGGACGCTCACCGAAGAGCTGCGCTGCCCCAAGTGCCAGAACCAGAACATCGCCGACTCAAACGCGCCGATTGCAATGGATCTTCGCAAGGAGATCTTTCGCATGCTGGAGGAGGGCCAGAGCAACGACCAGATCATTGATTATCTGGTTGCCCGCTACGGTGACTTCGTTCGCTATCGGCCGCCGGTAACCAAAACCACGCTGCTGCTCTGGTACGGGCCCGCCGCGCTGCTGACCCTCGGGCTTGGCGTGCTGGCGTTCATCATCGTGCGCCGCCGTCGCGTGGACAGCACGCCTGCGGCCCAAACTCTCACCGAAGCCGAGCGCCAGCGCCTGGCCTCCCTGCTGGACAAGAAAGAGCCATGACCGATTTCTGGATCGCTGCCGGCCTGTTGCTGCTGGCGGCCCTTGCCATTCTGTTGCTGCCGATCATGCGTGGCCGCAAGGCGCAGGCCGAAGAAGACCGTACTGCACTGAACGTCGCGCTCTATCAGGAGCGCCTGGACGAACTGTCCGCGCAGTTCGCGGCAGGTACGCTTACCGAGGCGCAGTACGAGGCAGGCAAGGCCGATGCTGCGCGCGAGTTGCTGAGCGATACCGAAGGGGCTGAGCCACAGCGTAGCGGTCGCCTTGGACGCGCGGTGCCGCTGATCCTGGCGTTTCTGGTGCCCTTGCTGGGCTTCGGTCTGTATCTGCATTGGGGCGCCAGTGACAAGGTGCTGCTGGCTCGCCAGTTCTCCGAGCAACCTCGTTCGATGGAGGAGATGGTCGTGCGTCTCGAGCAGGCCGTCGAAGCCCAGCCGGATTCGGCCGAGGGGTGGTACTTCCTCGGGCGCGCCTACATGAGTCAGGAGCGCCCTGCCGACTCGGCCAAGGCATTCGAGCGGGTGATCGCACTGGCGGGGCGGCAGCCTGAGCTGCTTGGACAGTTGGCTCAGGCGCGTTACTTCGCCAATGACCGTCAGTGGAGCGAGGAACTCCAGGCTTTGACCGACGAGGCGCTCAAAGGCGATCCGCAGGAGGTTACGACCCTCGGCTTGCTCGGTATCGCCGCATTCGAGGAGAAGCGCTACGCCGACGCCATCGGCTACTGGGAGCGCCTGGTGGCGACGCTGCCTGAGCAGGACCCATCGCGCGAGGCCATACAGGGCGGGATCGCTCGTGCGCGACAGGAGCTGGGGGACGCGGCGCCAGCTGTGCCACCGGCGGTTGCCCAGCAAGCGGTCACATTGCAGGTGCAGGTAGACCTTGCGCCGGAGCTCAAGACCAAGGTCGATCAGCAAGACAGCGTGTTCGTGTTCGCCCGCGCCGTGTCCGGGCCGAAGATACCCTTGGCCGTCAAGCGGCTCAGCGTGGCTGACTTGCCCGCGAAGGTCAGCCTTGGTGACGCCGATGCGATGATGCCGCAACTCAAGATGTCGAATTACTCCCAGGTTCAGCTCACCGCGCGTATTTCACGCGAGGGGAATGCAACCAAAGGGCAATGGATCGGTCAGAGCGAGGTGCTTGAGCCGGCTGCGGATGCGCCTGGCGTGAGCCTGGTGATCGACAGCCCCGACGGACAGTAAATGCGAGAAATGCAAGGCGAGCGAGCATGAACAACAGGGAATCCGGAATCGACCGAGTTGCCAGACTGGCCGGTGTAGTCGGCATTGCGCTGCTTCTTGGCGCTTGCGCCGGGTCGCCTTATCGGAGTGAGAAGGCGCCTGTTGAGCCGAGCGAGCCGCCTGCGCGGACCGCGCCGCCGCCGAGCGGGCCGGTGATCACGCCGCCGCCCATGCCGTCTCCGGAGGCGCCGCGCGCGCCGAGCGTTCAGCGTAGCCACCCGCGCTATGCCCCGCCGCCTTACGGACAGGCGCATTGGGACAACCGCCTGGGTGTCTATGTGGTTGAAGGGACCGAGCTGTTCTACCGCGATCGCCTCTACTATCGGTGGGATGGCGACTGGTTTTGTGCCGGTCGTCCGGATGGCCCCTGGGAGCCGGTCGCGCCTCCAAGTGTTCCGCCAGGGTTGCGTAGTTACCGCTGAGCCTCGCATCGACCGATCGCACTAAAGCCTCGTTTGCCGTTGCCGATAAGAGAAGTGTCCCGGGCAACTGCCCATGACTCAGTCACTGATCGCCCAACCGGAGTCGACTCCATGAATGCTTCCGTCAAACGTCTCGAGGAAACCGGCAGCGCCTTGCGCAATGCACTGGCGGAACAGGACTGGGCGGCCATCAGTGTGCTCGATCGGGAATGCCGGCTGGCGGTCGAAGAAGCCATGCACGAGCCGCAGCGCGATGAGGCGCTGGTGCGTCAAAGCATGCAGGCTCTGCTCGAGCTCTACCGTGATCTGGTTTCAACCTGCCAGGCCGAGCGGCACCGGATCGCGTCGGAACTGCTCCAACTGAATCAGTCCAAACAGGGCGCCAAGGTGTACCAGCTCTTCGGTTGATCCGTATTTCCCCTCGCGACGCAATGCCGCATGTCCTTCCGTCTGCCTTAGGCAAACGTAACGGAACTTTTCTATCAGTCTCGCGGCTCATAGGTTTATCAGGGCAGAGAGTTGGCGCTATATCCCTGCATTTTGTGCTTTTAATTGCTGTTATTTTGACTTTTTGAGGCGCTGGATTTCACGCGCTCAGATCCCGGCCAAGCTGACAGTCGACACATAAGGGGCGGAGACCGTTACGCCTTTAGGCGCATTGGCACGTCATTAATTTGACTCAGTTCCCTTTTTCTAATTAACTAGCGGCTCGCTGCCGTTGGTGGTCGTTTCTCAAGGATTCGAGCGCAGGCATCCTCTAGAAATCAGGGCCCTATAGACAAGATGTGGCGTGATACCAAGATTTTGTTGATAGACGATGACTGCGATCGTCGGCGGGATATGACCGTCATCCTGAACTTCCTCAGCGAGGATCACCTGGCTTGCGCAAGCGACGACTGGCGTCGGGCCGTCGAAGGGCTTGAGTCGAGCGGCAGTATTCTCGGCGTGCTGGTCGGCCAGATCGACTCTAAGGGGGGCGCGGCCGAGTTGCTCAAGCAGCTGGGGCAGTGGGACGAACAACTGCCGTTGATCCTGCTTGGCGAGCCGGCCCCGGCCGATTGGCCAGAGGATGCGCGACGTCGTGTTCTTACCAGCCTGGAAATGCCACCGAGCTACAACAAGCTACTCGACTCCCTGCACCGCGCCCAGATCTATCGGGAGATGACCCAGGCGAAGGGGCGCGGGCGCCAGCGTGAAACCAATTTGTTCCGCAGCCTGGTCGGGACCAGTCGTGCCGTCCAGCATGTGCGGCAGATGATGCAGCAGGTCGCCGACACCGAGGCCAGCGTGCTGATCCTTGGTGAATCCGGCACTGGCAAAGAAGTCGTCGCGCGCAATCTGCACTATCACTCCAAGCGCCGGCAGGCGCCTTTTGTGCCGGTCAATTGCGGTGCGATCCCGGCCGAGCTGCTCGAAAGCGAACTGTTCGGTCATGAGAAAGGCGCCTTCACCGGGGCGATCACTGCGCGAGCCGGGCGTTTCGAATTGGCCGAAGGCGGCACGCTGTTTCTCGATGAGATCGGCGACATGCCGTTGCCGATGCAGGTCAAGCTGTTGCGCGTACTGCAGGAGCGGACGTTCGAGCGCGTCGGCAGCAACCGTACCCAGCAGGCGGACGTTCGCATTATCGCGGCGACCCACAAGGACCTGGAGAAGATGATCGAAGAGGGGACGTTCCGCGAGGACCTCTACTATCGATTGAATGTGTTCCCTATCGAAATGGCGCCCTTGCGCGAGCGGGTCGAAGACATACCGCTGCTGCTCAACGAACTCATTTCAAGGATGGAGCACGAGAAGCGCGGCTCCATTCGATTCAACTCAGCCGCAATCATGTCGCTGTGCCGTCACGACTGGCCGGGCAACATCCGCGAGCTGGCCAACCTCGTCGAGCGCATGGCGATCATGCATCCGTACGGCGTCATCGGCGTCATGGAACTGCCGAAGAAATTCCGCCATGTCGATGACGACGACGAGCAATACGCCAGCGCCTTGCAGGACGAAATGGAGGAGCGGGCAGCGATCAACGCGCCCATCGCCGTCGCTGATGCCCACGCGATGCTGCCGGCCGAAGGCCTCGACCTCAAGGAATACCTGGGCAACCTCGAACAGGGCCTGATTCACCAGGCGCTCGAGGATGCCGGTGGCGTGGTTGCGCGTGCTGCCGAGCGTCTGCGCATCCGGCGGACCACCCTGGTCGAAAAGATGCGCAAGTACGGGATGAATCGCCGCGACGACGACATCGCCGAGTGATCTCCCGCGGGCGTTGGCGCGAAGGCGCCGACGCCCGGTCAATCCCGTCAAGGCACGAACATTGCTCCGGCTCCGCAGACGTCCAATCCTTGACGGAGTCGAGCGGAGCCGTGAGTACAACCGCCCACCACGCCACAACCAGTCCACCCGTTGCCACGCCGAAAGAGCGGGCGCTTGACGATCTGGCGCGCCTGGCCAGGCAGCTGGATGTCTCCTATGGCCAAGTCGAAGCGCGTGTCGCTGAGCTGACCGGCCAGCTCGAGGCTGCCAGCTTGCTGCGCCAGCAGGAGATCGCCGAGAAAGAAAGCCTTGTGCGAAGGCACCAGAGCCTTTTGGATCTGTTGCCCGGTGGGGTAGTGGTGATCGACGGACGCGGCATTGTCGACGAGGCCAATCCGGCTGCGCTGGACCTGTTGGGTGCCGATCTGCTCGGCCGCCTCTGGCGTGACGTTATCGCCCAGCGCTTCGCCCCTCGCGGCGACGATGGCCATGAGGTATCGCTGCGCGACGGACGGCGTGTTGCCATTGCCACGCGCTCGCTGGAGAGCGAGCCAGGGCAGCTGGTGCTGCTGACCGACCTCACGGAAACCCGCCGGCTGCAGGAGCAGCTTGCTCGGCACCAGCGCCTCTCGTCGCTGGGGCGCATGGTCGCTTCGCTCGCCCATCAGGTGCGGACGCCTCTGTCGGCCGCACTCATCTATGCCAGCCACCTGCAGCAGGGCGCGCTGAACCCCGACCAGCAAAGCCGTTTCGCCGGCCGACTGAAGGCCCGTCTCGAAGACATGGAGCGGCAGGTGCGCGACATGCTGGTCTTTGCCCGTGGCGACCTGCCGCTGACTGACCGGCTGACCCCCACAGCATTGCTCGCCGCACTGCGTTCAGCGGCCGAGCCTTTGCTCCAGGGCATCGAGGTGCGCTGGCAGTGCGACGTCGCGGCGGGCGAGCTGTTGTGCAATCGAGACACCCTTGTCGGTGCCCTGTGCAACTTGCTGGACAATGCCAGGCAGGCGGCCGGCGAGCCGGCGCGATTGAAAGTGCATGTCTACCGTCGCCGAAGTGTCGTGCGCCTGTGTGTGAGCGACAACGGGATGGGCATCGCGCCCGCCGTGCTGGCCCGTCTGGGCGAACCGTTCTTTACCACCAAGGCGAGCGGGACCGGGCTTGGTCTGGCTGTCGCCATGGCTGTCGCACGTGCGCATCACGGCGAACTTCAGGTGCGCTCACGGCTCGGGCGCGGGACCTGCGTGCGGTTATCCCTGCCGCTGATAGCGGTGCAGGAGCTTGCCGATGACCGCTGATGATCGGTTGTTGCTGGTCGAAGACGATCCCGCATTGCGCGAGGCGCTGGGCGACACGCTCGAGCTGGCCGGCTACGCGTACACCGCAGTCGCGAACGCCGAGGAGGCACTGGCGGCGCTGCGGTCGGAACACTTTGCCCTGGTGATCAGCGACGTGAACATGCCGGGAATGGACGGCCACGGACTGTTGCGTACTTTGCGCGAGCGGCATCCCGGCGTGCCGATGGTGCTGATGACCGCCTTCGCCCAGGTGGAGAGGGCGGTCGACGCGATGCGCGAAGGGGCGTTGGACTACCTGGTCAAACCCTTCGAACCCTCCAGGCTGCTCGATCTGCTGGCGCGCTACCTCGATACGGCGTGTCGGCCGGCACAGGACTCGGGCCCTATCGCCTGCGAGCCTGCCAGTCGGCAGTTGCTGGCTTTGGCCGCCCGCGTGGCACGCAGCGATTCCACCGTGTTGATCTCCGGCGAGTCCGGAACCGGCAAGGAAGTGCTGGCGCGCTATATCCACGTCTGCTCGGCGCGCGCTGAGCAGCCGTTCGTGGCGATCAACTGTGCCGCGATTCCGGATTCGATGCTCGAGGCCACCTTGTTCGGGCACGAAAAGGGCGCCTTCACGGGCGCCTTGCATTCTCAGCCTGGCAAGTTCGAACAGGCCAACGGTGGCACCTTGTTGCTGGACGAGATTTCCGAGATGCCGCTCGCGCTACAGGCGAAGCTTCTACGTGTTCTGCAGGAGCGCGAGGTGGAGCGGGTCGGTGGTCGGAGGCCGATTACCTTGGATATCCGCGTGCTGGCCACGACCAACCGGGACATTCAGGGCGAAGTGGCCGCTGGGCGCTTTCGCGAGGACCTCTATTACCGGCTGTCGGTATTTCCCCTGCGCTGGGCCCCGCTGCGAGAGCGGCCCGCGGATATTCTGCCCCTGGCCGAGCGCTTGCTGGCCAGGCACGCGCAGCGTCAGGGCCTGGGGCCGGCGCGTTTATCCGAGCAGGCGCGGCGCAGCCTGCTCGAGCACGCCTGGCCCGGCAACGTGCGGGAACTGGACAATGCCATTCAGCGTGCGCTGATCTTGCAGCAGGGCGGCGTGATCGAGGCGGCGGATCTGTTTATCGACCGGCCGGGAGAGGCGCACGGCAGGCCTGCCATGCCTGCCGTGGGGGGCGAGACTGACGAGCCATCCGGCGCACTGAATGATGATCTGCGCCACCGCGAATATCGGCTCATTCTCGACACCCTGCGTGCCGAACGCGGCCGGCGCAAGGAAACCGCCGAGCGCCTGGGCATCAGTCCGCGGACGCTGCGCTACAAGCTCGCACAGATGCGCGAGGCCGGGCTTGATATCGACGGCTCGCTGTTCGGCTGAATTCAACGCTGGGCCGGTGTAGGCTGCGTCAGTCATTCACTGGAGAGGCGGCTGTGAACGAGGCTTTCTGGCACGAGCGCTGGGCGCGTAACGAAATCGGTTTCCACCTGGGCGAAGTCAATCCCTATCTGCTGCGGCACTGGTCGTCGCTTGCGCTGCCGAATGGTGCTCGCGTGCTGGTTCCGTTGTGTGGCAAGTCGCTGGACATGGCCTGGCTGGTGGAGCAGGGCTTCACCGTGGTGGGCGTCGAGCTGAGCGAAAAGGCCGTGCGTGCGTTTTTTGACGAGCAACGGCTGGTGCCGCAGGTGGAGCGGCGCGGGGCTTTCCAGCGCTTCGTCGCCGGCCGGCTGGAAATACTCTGCGGTGATGTGTTCGCCTTGGGCGCCGCGGAGCTCGAAGGTTGCGTTGCGATCTATGATCGAGCGGCGCTCATCGCGCTGCCACTGGCGCTCCGGCAGCGATACGTTGACCACCTCACTTCGCTGATGCCTACGGGGGCCGAGTTGTTGCTGGTGACCGTCGAATACGATCAGGCCGAGATGAGCGGTCCGCCATTCTCGGTACCCCAGCAGGAAGTTGTGCAGCTTTACGCAGGATGCTGGGAGCTCGAATTGCTCGCCAGGCACGACGTGCTGCAGCAGAACTGGAAGTTTCTCCAGCGGGGCCTCAGCCGACTGGAGGAGTGCGTCTATCGCATGCGCCGCCGCTGAATCGGTCGAATGGCTCAGCTGGGCGAACGGGACGACTGCAACCGTTTGACGAAACCGTCGGCCTCATCGATCGAACGCTGCATGTCCTGCAGCAGTCGGTCGACGTTGCTCTGCAGGTTGCGGTATTCCCCATGCAAGGCACCGATGGCGCGCGCGTTCAGGTTGTGCTTGAGGTAAAGCACCTGGTCGTGCAGCACATTGAGTACAGGGTCGATGCGCTTCTCGGCGGCCTTCATGCGTTCGATCAGAGTGCGATACTCGGCCCGTGTGCGGCTCAACTGGCGTGCACTGGCTTGCTTCAGGTTACGATCGGAATATTGCTCGATCTCGTCAGCCCACTCGTCGAACAGCGCCTGAGCGACATCTTCCACTGCGGTGATTCGCTCGCGCACTTCTCGTGCACTGGCTGCGCTGGCTTCGTATTCGCGGCTCAGGGCGTCGTAGCGTTGCTCCAGTTCGCCGCCCTTGACGGTGACCACGCTGCGATATTGTTCGAGCGCATCCTTGAATTGCTGCTTGGCTTCGAGTTGCGAGTCACGCGCATCTTCGACGCGATCGACGAGGATGTCGCGCTTGTGGATGCCGACCTTTTCCATCGCCGCGTAATAGGCGTTCTGGCAGCCGCCCAGGGTGAGCAGGGCGAGGCAGGTGATCAGCAAGCGGCGCATGGGCAGGTTCCTTATCTGACAGGTGCGCTATAGACAAAAGAAAAGGGCGACTTGCGTCGCCCTTTTCCGCTCTGCAAGGCTTACCCGCGCTGGCGTAGCGCCTCGATGCGGTCGTCCAGCGATGGGTGGGTCATGAACAGGCCGGCCAGGCCGTGTTTGAGGGCGCCGTTGATGCCGAATGCCTTCAGGCTGTCCGGCATCTGCACCGGCACGCCTTGTTCTACCTGCAGGCGGCGCAGGGCACCGATCATCGCCTGAGTGCCGGCCAGGTCGGCGCCCGCTTCGTCGGCACGGTACTCGCGCTTGCGCGAGAACCACATGACGATGATGCTGGCGAGAATGCCCAGGACCAGTTCGGCGAAGATGGTCGCGACGAAATAACCGATCCCCTGACCTTCCTCGTTCTTGAGGATGGCCTTGTCGACGAAGTTGCCGAAGATGCGCGCGAAGAACATGACAAAGGTGTTCACCACGCCCTGGATGAGGGCAAGGGTGACCATGTCGCCATTGGCCACGTGGCCGATCTCGTGCGCCAGCACGGCGCGGACCTCGTCCGGGGAGAAGCGCTCTAGCAGACCCTGGCTCACGGCAACCAGCGCATCGTTGCGATTCCAGCCGGTGGCGAAAGCGTTGGCTTCGTACGCCGGGAAGATACCGACTTCCGGCATCTTGATTCCTGCCTCGCGCGACAGTTGTTCGACCGTCTGCAGCAGCCATTGCTCGTGACGCGTGCGCGGCTGGCTGATGATCTCGGTGCGAGTGCTCATCTTCGCCATCCACTTGGACAGGAACAGCGACACGAGCGAGCCGGCGAAGCCGAATACCGCACAGAACACCAACAGGCTGCCGTAATTCTGGCCAGTGTAGCGATCGACCCCCAGGACCTTCAGGGTGATGCTGGCGATCAGCAGCACCGCAAGGTTGGTGGCCAGGAACAGGAAAATGCGCATCATGTTGCGGCTGACTCCAGCGGATAGAGAGAACGATAGGCTATATAAGGCCCGGTCCCGGGCTATTCAACCGAGCGACTATTTCAAGCTATGTCGCTTGGCCGGCGCGATGATGATGCCGCGGTGCCGTGCAGCAGCTGATGCGAGAGCTGCGCTATCCGTTCGCTGTCGCCACGGGCCAGGGCCTCGCGTAGCTGGTTGGCCAGATTGCCGCGGATGCGACGGATCGCGGCGGGCAGGGCAGCGAGCTGCTTGTCGGCGTCGGGCGCCGCAGCGCTCAGTCGCAGGAAACCCTTTTCGCTGAGGACGGCCTGATCCAGCGCCTCGAAACGAATGGTCGTCTCGAAGCGCAGATAGCCTTCTTCGGCCAGCCAGAGCAGTGCGCCAAGGCAGCTCTGGTGGCGTTTGCTCGGCAGGCCGAACTCATCCGGTTCTTCGCGGCCGATCAGATCTTCGACATAGAGCGCCGTCTTGCGCGGAAAGGCCTGATACAGCATGAGCAGGCCGGCCGCGGCGTCTCGGTAGAAGTCGTCGATGTGCAGGTCCATCGTGCCTACTGCTGATAGGTCCTGAGGAAGTTGCCGATGCGTCCGATCGCTTGCTCGAGGTCATCGACGCGCGGCAGCGTGACGACGCGGAAGTGATCCGGCCAGGGCCAGTTGAACGCGGTGCCCTGGACGATCAGGAGCTTTTCCGAGAGCAACAGATCGAGCACGAATTTTTCGTCGTTGTGAATCGGGCAGATTTTCGGGTCGATGCGCGGAAAGGCATACAACGCACCCATCGGCTTCACACAGCTGATGCCGGGGATGTCGTTGAGCAACTCCCAGGTGCGGTTGCGCTGCTCGAGCAGGCGGCCCGGAGGCAGCACCAGGTCGTTGATGCTCTGGTAGCCGCCCAGCGCGGTCTGGATCGCGTGCTGCGAAGGAACGTTGGCGCACAGCCGCATGTTGGCCAGGATATCGAGGCCTTCGATGTAGCTCTGTGCCCTCTGTTTCGGCCCGGAAATCGCGACCCAGCCGGAGCGGAATCCGGCGACGCGATAGGACTTGGACAACCCGTTGAAGGTCAGGCAGAGCACGTCCGGCGCCAGCGAGGCGGTCGAGATGTGTACCGCATCGTCATACAGGATCTTGTCGTAGATTTCGTCCGAAAAGATCACCAGGCGATGCTGGCGGGCCAGCTCCACCATGCCCTCGAGCACTTCCTTCGGGTAGACCGCGCCGGTCGGATTGTTCGGGTTGATCAGCACCAGAGCCTTGGTGTTGGGGGTGATCTTGGCCTTCATGTCCTGAAGGTCCGGCCACCAGTTGGCCTGCTCGTCGCACAGATAGTGCACCGGCTTGCCGCCGGCCAGGCTCACGGCTGCGGTCCACAGCGGGTAGTCCGGCGCCGGGATGAGCACCTCATCGCCGTTGTTCAGCAACGCTTGCATGGACATCACGATGAGCTCGGACACGCCGTTGCCCAGGTAGATGTCCTCGATGCCGATGCCTTCGACCTGCTTCTGCTGGTAGTACTGCATGATCGCCTTGCGGGCGCTGAACAGACCTTTCGAGTCGCTGTAGCCCTGGGCGGTCGGCAGGTTGCGGATGACGTCCTGGAGGATTTCCTCCGGGGCCTCGAAACCGAAGGGTGCCGGGTTGCCGATGTTCAGCTTGAGGATACGATGGCCTTCCTCTTCCAGGCGTTTGGCGTGCTTGAGCACCGGCCCGCGAATGTCGTAGCAGACATTGGCAAGCTTGTTCGATTTGCTGACCTGCATGATTCCAGAGTGTCCCGAAGTGAAGCGCACCCGTCCCGAGCTAGGCTGCGCTGGTTGAACCCGGGCGCCTTGGCAGCGAGAAACCCCGCTGCCAGACTAGGCGTCGAAGAAGGAACGCATCATACGTGCGGCCCGATGGGCGGAAAAGGTACAGATCGGGCTTTTTTCCACAGACGAGGTGTATCGATGGACAAGCTGGACAAGCCGCTCGAAGCCTGGCGCGCGGAGCTATCCGACGAGCAGTTCCGCATCTGCCGACTCGGCGCCACCGAGCGTCCCTTCACGGGGCGTTACAACGACACCAAGACACCGGGGACCTATAAATGCGTCTGCTGCGGCGAGCCGCTGTTCGATTCGTCCAGCAAGTTCGATTCCGGCTGTGGCTGGCCGAGCTATTCGGCGCCCATCAACGAGGCGGCCATTACCGAGCTGGATGATTTCAGCCATGGCATGCATCGCATCGAGGTGCGCTGCGCCCGTTGCGAGGCGCACCTGGGGCACGTTTTTCCCGATGGGCCGCCGCCGACAGGGCTGCGCTACTGCATCAATTCCGCTTCGCTCGAACTTCAGCCACGCGAGGCCTGAACCCTCAGGGCAACGTATGCACGACGCGCTTTTCGACCTGCCTTGCACCACCATCGATGGGCAGCTCCGCACGCTGGCGGACTACCCGGCCAAGGTGTTGCTGATCGTCAATACCGCCAGCCAGTGCGGCTTTACTCCGCAGTACAAAGGTCTCGAGCAGCTCTGGCGCACCTATCGTGACCGCGGTCTGGTGGTGCTTGGCTTTCCCTGCGACCAATTCGGCGGCCAGGAGCCGGACAGCGAGTCCGAAATCGCCGCATTCTGCGAGCGCCGTTTCGGCGTCAGCTTCCCGCTGTTCGCCAAGGTGGAGGTCAACGGCGGTGAGGCTCATCCGCTGTTCGTCGAGTTGAAGAAGCGGGCGCCCGGCCTGTTGGGAAGCAAGGCGATCAAGTGGAACTTCACCAAGTTTCTGGTGGCTGACGGGGGGCGCACGGTGCGGCGCTATTCCTCGCGAACCCCGCCGGAGACGCTGGGCGCTGTGATCGAACAGTATCTTTAGCCCGCATCAACGCGGGCCCTCAATCTCATGATCGGAGTGGTATCGAATGGATGCCGAGTTGAGCGCTTTTCTGCGGCGCGCTGAAGCGGTGCTGGCGCGTGTCGAACCCCTGCTGCCCGAGCCTTGCCCGGAGATCGACTGGTCGCAGACCTTGGCCGCGCGCTGGCAGCGCAATGGGGCTAGCGGCTTTCTTGCGCCGCTGAAAGTCAGTCTCGATCTTTCGCTGGATGACCTGATCGGGGTAGACCGGCAGCGTGATTTGCTCGAAGCCAATACACGCCAATTCATCGCCGGCATGCCGGCCAACCATGCGTTGCTGTGGGGCGCACGCGGCACCGGCAAATCGTCGCTGGTTCGTGCGTTGCTGGCCAGGCATGCCGAGGACGGGCTGCGGCTGGTGGAGATCGAACGGGATCATCTCGCCGATCTGCCGCGCGTGGTCGAAGCGCTCTCGGGGCAGGCGTTTTCTTTCGTGCTGTTCTGCGACGATCTCTCGTTCGAGTCGGGGGAGGGCGACTATCGAGTGCTCAAGAGCGTGCTCGATGGCTCTCTGGAGCGGGCGCCTGAAAACGTGTTGCTGTATGCCACCTCCAACCGTCGCCACCTGGTGCCCGAGCGACAGAGCGATAACGAGAACTGGCAGATGGTCGACGGCGAACTGCACCCCAACGAGGCCGTCGAGGACAAGATTGCCCTGTCGGATCGATTTGGTCTCTGGCTGTCGTTCTACCCATTCAGTCAGCCGCACTATCTGGACGTCGTGCGCCACTGGGTCGGTGCGCTGGCAGGCGAGGCTTCGCTGCGCTGGGCGTGGGACGACGAACTGGAGAAGGAGGCGGTTCGCTGGGCGACCGGGCGAGGCAACCGCAACGGACGTTGTGCCTATCAGTTCGCGCGCCAGTGGGTCGGTAGGCAGCTGCTCGGTACCGCCCGCTGAGGTGGGCGATACCGATGCGGTTTCAGGCTTTGGCGGCTTTGCCCATCTCGATGAGCTTGGTATTCATCCGCTGTTCGCCCGGCAACACGCTTGCCAGGGACTCGGTCGCCTTCATGCGTGCATAGTGCGCGGCCAGCCGCGGCCAGCGTGAGGCATCGAGTTGCTCGCCGCCGTGCTCCATATTGACCAGCTGGCAGGCGACTGCGATGTCGGCCATCGATAGCTCGTCGAGGAAATACGGCCCCGCCCCGAGCTGCTGTTCCAGGTAATCGAAATGGCGCGGCAACTTGTCGTGCAGCGTCTCCTGTACCGCCTGCTCATTACAGGCCTGCCCCGCGCTGGGCTTGAGAATGCGGTTGCGGAAGACGGTGAAGGTGCACAGGGGCGCCAACTCGTAGTCGGCGTACTTTTCCAGCCAGCGCACACGGGCCCGATCAGCCGCGCTGGCACCATAAAGAGGAGTGGTCTGCGGATAGGCTTCTTCGATGTACTGGCAGATGACGCTGGAGTCGGCGAGGCTGAGGTCGCCATCCTTGAGAGCGGGAATGCGTCCCAGCGGGTTGAGCGCCAGGTACCACTCCGGTGGTGTGAAGGGCATGACCACTTCAAGCGTGTAGTCCAGGCCCTTCTCCTGAAGGCAGAGGCGGGCTTTGCGCACGAAAGGTGAAAGCGGCGCACCGAAGAGCGTCAGTGACATGATGTTCTCCCTCTTTGTTATCGTCAGGCACGAGGCTTAATAGACATTGTTCTTCTTCCAGAGATCATCGTCGTCAAAGCTCTTCATGCCTTCGGCGAGGATGCTTGGCTCGGTGGGCTGTGGCGTGCCCTGGCGCAGTACCAGCGCCTCGGCATGTGCCAGGGCGGCCTCCAGCTGGCGCAGCTGGCTCTGGTATTCGACAGGCTTGGGCTGCTTGCGGATGTAGTTGACCGCGCGTTCAAAGGCCAGCCGCGCGCGCTGCGGCAGGTTCTGCTGCAGCGCCTGCTTGCCCAGGTTGTTGAAGTAGTCGATGTGCAGCCTGACCAGCAGGCGTTGGATTTCGCGCAGCCACTGCTTGGCTTCGTCCTGCTTCAGGACGCCATCCTTGGCGCCTCGGACGACCTGAGCGTGCAGGTCCTCGAGCATGAAGCGAACTTCCTTGGCCTGCGCCTCGGTAACGATCTGGCAGGGCGCATTGCGCACTTCGACCGATTCGCCTTTTTCCCGCTCGGCGCGCAGGGTTTGCAGCCTGCTCTGCAGGGCGTCGTCGGTCTTGTCCAGTGGCAACAGCTTTTCACCGGCGTCCAGCTCGAGGCGCGTCAGGAGTTGCTTGAGGGCTGGCGTCATCAGCTGGCCAGGGAAGCTGTCGGATAGCTGTTGGCAGCGCCGACGACGATCGTTCAGTTCGGCTTTGAGCCTCGCCTTCTCCAGCTTGTGACGCTCGACGACCTGGTTGATATAGCCGATGGCGATCAGAAGCAGGACGCCGCCAATGACCAAAGCTGCAATCAAGACTGGGGACATGCGTGGCTCCTTCTCGGGCCGTTTTTTGCGTTCGAGTGTATAGGCTGAGATGGCAAGCTGATACCTCCACACCGCCTGGAGAAGAACGGGCAAAAAAAATTTCTCATGAGGGTTGACGGTCCTGGGAGGCGTCCATAGAATGCGCGCCACTTGCAGCGATTACCGCGAAGCGGAAGCGGCAGGTTAGAGGAATCCCTTGTAAAACAAGAGGTTCCGGGCAATGTCCCCTTCGTCTAGTGGCCTAGGACACCGCCCTTTCACGGCGGTAACAGGGGTTCGAGTCCCCTAGGGGACGCCAAGTTCTGCGGGAATAGCTCAGTTGGTAGAGCACGACCTTGCCAAGGTCGGGGTCGCGAGTTCGAGTCTCGTTTCCCGCTCCAAACATGGCCTTCGCAGTTGATGAGGGCAAGAAAAAAGCGACCAGACGGTCGCTTTTTTCGTTTCTGCCAGAGGCGCTCGCCGTGAGGGCCTCGGTTCGTTCAGGTGTACTTGGTGAAAATGGTGCGTACCCGCTCCAGGGCTTCGCCGGTCGCCTGGCTGCCGTCGGTCAGCGCCTCTTCCAGCAGGCAGGTCAGCATCAGCCGATAACTCTTGTCCAGCGCGCTTCGAGCGGCAGAGAACTGCTGTGCGATCGCTTCGCAGTCCTCTCCACGTCGGATCATCGCCTGAATGCCGCGAATCTGGCCTTCGACCCTGGCTAGGCGCTTGAGCATCGCCTGTTGTTGCTCGGGTAGCTTGGAAGGCTGGTCGTTCATCTGGATATACCTTGTCAGGGTGGCGGAAGAGCAGGCGCCAGGTCGCCTGGCGATCGTCGGCGTTCGCGCATCCTAGCGGCAGTGTCGAGCTGTGGCTACGGCCAAGTTGACACGCGTCGCGTCTATCGATATATAAATAAATATATTATTTATGGTGAATGTATGAGTGACCATTCTTCGCCGAGTCTCGACATGGCACAGCTGCGGGCCAATGCGGCGATGGCCGGCCAACTGCTCAAGGCGCTAGCCAACCCCGATCGCTTGCTGCTGCTGTGTCAGCTCTGCCAGGGCGAGCGCAACGTGAGCGAACTCGAAGCCTTGCTCGGCATTCAGCAGCCCACGTTGTCGCAGCAGCTCGGTGTGCTGCGCCGGGAAAAACTCGTTGCCACGCGGCGCGAGGGCAAGCAGATCTATTACCGGATCAGCAGCGCGCCGGCGCTGGCTGTCATCGAAACGCTCTATCAACAGTTCTGCGAGGGCAAAGAGTCATGACACTTGATTGGGCGGGCTTCACGCCGGTGACGGCCTTGTCGGGCGGTCTACTGATCGGCCTGGCGGCGGCTATCTTCGTGCTGTTCAACGGACGTATCGCCGGTATCAGTGGGTTGCTGGGTGGGCTGCTGGAGCGGCAGACGGAAGGACGCGAGGAAAAGGCGCTGTTCTTGCTCGGCTTGCTCGTGGCTCCGCTGATCTGGGGGCTTTTTGCGCAACAGCCAGCGCCGGAATTTCAGGTCGGCTGGCTGGGGACTCTGATTGCCGGACTGCTGGTCGGCGTGGGCACGCGCTTCGGCTCTGGCTGCACGAGTGGCCACGGGGTTTGCGGCATCTCCCGCCTGTCGCCGCGCTCGATCGTGGCCACACTCGCCTTCATGCTGGCCGGATTCGTCACCGTCTTTGTTCTACGTCATCTTTTCGGAGGCTGAGCATGCGCAGACTCATGGCATTCGCTGCCGGGCTGATTTTCGGCTTCGGGCTGCTGCTGTCCGGCATGGCGGATCCGGCCAAGGTCGTGGGATTTCTCGATCTGGCCGGGCGCTGGGACCCGTCGCTCGCGCTGGTCATGCTCGGCGCTATCGGCATGGCGATAGTCCCCTTTGCCTGGGCCAAGCGCCGATCGCGCAGCCTGCTGGGGGCTCCGATGGCCTTGCCGAGCAAGCGTGAGCTGGATGGCCGGCTAATCGGTGGCAGCCTGTTGTTCGGTGTGGGCTGGGGGCTAGCCGGCATTTGCCCGGGGCCAGCCCTGGTCCTGTTGCTGACCGGCTACTGGCAGGTCGTGCTGTTCGTCGCAGCCATGCTGGCTGGCATGGCGCTGTTCTCTGCGCTGGAGCACCGGCGCAATCACTGACCTCGGGAGGTCATCATGAAAACCAACGTGGGAACCATCGATCGTGCCGCGCGGATCGTTATCGGCCTGGTGCTGATCGTGCTTGCCTTGACGGGCGTCATCGGTGCCTGGGGCTGGATCGGCCTGCTGCCGCTGGCCACCGGCGTGTTCCGAGTCTGCCCGGCCTATTCGCTGCTTGGCATCAATACCTGCGGGCGCAAGGCCTGACCGCTAGGGCTGCCGGCCATCCCGCCGGCAGCCTGCATGGCTCAATAACGCATCTGTAGCTCGAGGCGAGCCGGCTGCTTGCCGACGTCGAAGGCGCTGTCGTCGAAGGCTGGCGGCCCCATGACTTTCGGGTTGTTCGAAAGGGCATAGCCCTCGGTGGGAAACATCCCGAAGCGCCTGTCCAGCTCTCCATTCGAATTCTCGTCGTGATACGCCATGATGGCGTAACGCCCAGGGGGTACATCGTCGAACACGACGCTGACCTCACCCTGCTTGGCCGCAGCCTGCTGCGTGGCGAACGCCAGGCGCTCCTTGCGGAAGGTCTTCGGTTCGGCATACAGCCCGACGCGCAGCTGCCCCTTGTCGTGCTGAACGCCTTTGAGGACGACTTCCAGTTGCTCGGCATAGCTGGGCGAGGCGGCCAGCATGGCGAGCGCGCCGAGGATTAGCGTGGACTTCATGATCGCTCCGTTACGGTGGTCTGAGCGCTCAATCGAAATCGATGCTGGCCGGTTTGGCAATCGGCATTTCGGCGGCCGACCAGGCATCGAAGCCGCCTGCGAGCGAACTGACCTTCAGATAGCCCATCTCCTTGAGCGACAGCGCCGCAAGCGCAGCGCGGCCGCTGGTCTTGCAATAGATGAACAACTGGAGGTCGCGTGCGGCCAGCTCCGGCGTCGCCGTGAGCTTGAACTCAAGGACGCCGCGCGGAATGTTGATGGCGCCGGGGATATGGCCGTTGGCGTACTCGTCCGGCTCGCGGACATCGATCAGCACGTCGGCGGCATTGATCGTTGCTTGTGCCTCGCTGAGCTGTACCTCGTGGATCTGCGGCCTGGCCAATTCGACCAGATCATGAGCTGTGCGCATCGTTGACTCCTCGTTGAGCTATTCCGGCGGTTCGCTCGCCGGTGGCGGTATGCACGGAGGTGATGAAAGCGGGATCGAGTGCTTTCAGCGCTTCGTACTGGCTGATGAAGACCTGGCCACCGAAATGGTGCAGGAACGGCGCCTGACGCAGGCGATCCATCACCGGTCCCTTGACCTCCGAAAGGTGCAGCTGCACGCCGGCAGCGTGCAGGCGCTGGGCGATGGCTTCGAGGCTCTCCAGCGCGCTGGCGTCGATCAGGTTCACCCCAGGGCACATCAGCACCAGATGCCGTGTGCCCGGTCGCGCCTCGATCAACGCGGCGACACGATCTTCGAGATAGCGGGCATTGGGGAAATACAGGCTCTCGTCGACGCGCAGGCTCAGGACCGTTGGGCTCTGTCTGACCGGGAAGCGCTCGACGTTGCGAAAGTGTTCGGTGCCCGGCAGCAGGCCGACCACCGCCATATGAGGCTGGCTGGTGCGCCAGAGGAACAGCAGCAGTGAGAGCCCGACGCCGAGCACTATGCCCACCTCGACGCCGATCACCAGTACGCCGAGCATGGTGGCGATCATCGCGCTGGCATCCTGACGGGAGTACTGCCAGGTTCGTTTCAATGCCGTCAGGTCGACCAGGCTGAGCACCGCCACGATGATCGTCGCGGCCAGCACGGCGTGTGGCAGGTTGCGAAACAGGGGCGTGAAGAACAGTACGGCGATGCCAATGCCGATGGCCGTGAGGGCGCCGGCTAGCGGCGTCTGAGCTCCGGCATCGAAGTTGACTACCGAGCGGGCGAATCCGCCGGTCACCGGAAAGCCGCCGCTCAATGCGGCGGCGAAGTTGGCGCTCCCCAGCGCGATCAGCTCCTGGTTCGGCTCGATGCGCTCGCGGCGTTTGGCAGCCAGCGTCTGCGCGACCGATACCGACTCGACGAAGCCGATCAGGCTGATCAGCACGGCCGCCGGGAGCAGTGCCTCGGCCAGCTGCAGATCCAGCGGCGGCAGGGTGAACGTCGGCAAGCCCTGGGGGATTGCGCCGACGACCTTTACCCCTCTTTCGTCCAGATCCAGCAGGGTAACGACCGCGATGGCAACCAGTAGCGCGAATACCGGGGCGATGCGCGTCAGGGTCGCAGCCAGCCCTGCTCGCAGACCAAGCGCTTGCAGTAGGCGCCCGGCCCGCGTGCGGGCCAGGAACAGGAACAGCAGCGTGGTGCCGCCGATGGCCAGGGTGGGCGCGTGCGCCTGCGGCAATGCCGTCACCAGTTCGGCGAGCAGCGCCGGCGCGTTATCGCTCTGCAGCGAGACGCCGAGCAGGTGCTTGAGCTGACCCAGCGCGATCAGCAGGGCTGATGCGCTGATGAAGCCGGAGATCACCGGGTGGCTCAGAAAACTGGCGAGAAAGCCCAGACGCAGCAGCGCCATCAGCAGCAGGAAGGCGCCGGACAGTGCCGCCAGCAACAGTGCGGCACCGATGTATTCGGCGCTGCCGACGGGATACCAGGGGGCGATAGCGGTAGCGGTCATCAGCGACACCACCGCCACCGGGCCGACGGCTAGCGTACGGCTGGTGCCGAACAGGGTGTAGGCCAGCAGCGGCAGAATGCTCGCGTAGAGGCCGGAAACCGGCGGCAACCCGGCGAGCAAGGCATAGGCGAGGCTCTGCGGAATCAGCATCAGCGTAACGATCAGCGCGGCCGTCAGGTCCTTGCCCGCCGCCTGACGGTCGTAGTGGCGCAGCCAGCTCAGGCAGGGCAGCAGGCGGCTGGCTCTGACGTTCATGAACACACTCCCATGGGTGATCAGTGCGGGCCTAGAGTGCGTCCAGAGGGATTTTCAAGTAGCGCGTGCCGTTGCTTTCCGGCGCTGGTAGCTGCCCGGCGCGCATGTTGATCTGCACCGATGGCAGGATCAGCGCGGGCATGTCCAGCGTGGCGTCGCGCTCGTTGCGCATGGCGACGAAGGCTTCTTCGCTGATGCCATCACGCACGTGCACGTTGCGCTGGCGCTCTTCGCCGATGGTGGTCTCGAAGAGAAACTGCTCGCGTCCCGGAGCCTTGTAGTCATGGCACATGAATACGCGGGTGAAGTCCGGCAGCTGGAACAGACGCTGGATCGAACGATAGAGCGTCCGAGCATCGCCGCCGGGGAAGTCGCAGCGGGCCGTGCCATAGTCGGGCATGAACAGCGTATCGCCGACGAACACGGCATCGCCGATCAGGTAGCTCATGCAGGCGGGGGTGTGACCAGGCGTATGAATGGCGCGCGCGGCGATCTCGCCGATCTGAAAGCGCTCGCCGTCGTCGAACAAGTGATCGAACTGGCGGCCGTCCGTGCAGAAATCGGCCCCGGCATTGAACAACTTGCCGAAGGTTTCCTGCACTTGGGTGATGTGATTGCCGATGGCGATGCGGCCGCCCAGTTGCTCGCGGATATATGCCGCCGAACTCAGGTGGTCGGCATGCACATGCGTCTCCAGCAGCCACTGCAGGCTCAGCCCGTGCTCGCGGATGTAGCCGATCAGGCGGTCGGCGCTTGCGTGCGAGGTGCGACCGGCCGCCGGATCGTAGTCCAGCACCGGGTCGATCACGGCGCAGGCGCCTGTCTGCGGGTCGCTGACCACGTAGCTGTAGGTGAAGGTGGCGGTGTCGAAGAAGGCTTCGATCTGAGCAGTCATCTGGCGGCCTCGCGTGCTTCATACCCAAGGGGGTATCTGAGTGCTCCGAATGATAACTCGCAGTTTGGTTATATGCTTAGCTCGATTTTTCATTAGCAGCCGGACGGGGCTAGCGTGCGGATATTTGCGGCGAGGGTCAGCGTAAAGGGCCGCTTGTGCCGTCTCGAATGATCTGGCCATCGACCAGCTCGACTGTTCTCGGGCACGCCTCTGCCAGGCGCGGATCGTGCGTGACGACGAGAATGGCGCAGCCAAACTCGTCATTGATCCGGTGAAAGAGCTCGAAGACGCTCTGCGCGGTGCGGCTGTCGAGGTTGCCTGTCGGTTCGTCGGCCAGCAGCAGAGGCGGGCGGGTGACCAGCGCCCGAGCGATCGCCACCCGTTGTTGCTGGCCGCCCGACAGCTGCGTGGGTTTCTGCTCGGCGAAGCGCTCGAGGCCGACCTGGTCGAGCAGTTCACGCGCGAGCTCGGTCTGCTCGCGCCCCGGTTTGCCCTGGCGGATCATCAGCGGCATGAGCACGTTGTCGAGCACGCTGAAAGCCGAGATCAGGTGATGGAACTGGAACACGAAGCCGATCGCCTGGTTGCGCATGTGCGTGCGGGTGGTGTCGTCCGCGGTGGCGGTCGGCTGGCCGAGCAGGTAGAGCTCGCCCTCGGTCGGCGTGTCGAGCAGGCCGATGATATTGAGCAGCGTGCTCTTGCCCGAACCGGACGGGCCGATCAGCGCGGCCAGCTCGCCGCGCTCCAGCCGCAGGTCGATCCCATGCAGCACTTCGGTTTCCAGCGTTGTGCCGATATTGAACGACTTGCGCACGCCGGCCAGGCGCAGCACCGGAGCGGATGGCCTGGGCGCGAAGGGTTGTTCAGACATAACGGATTGCCACGGCCGGATCGTAATGTGCGGCGCGTCTCGCAGGTGCCGCGGCCGCGAGTACGCCAGTGAGGGTGGCCACCAGCATCGCCAGCGGTACCAGCGTCGGGTCTACCGGAATTTCGAATAGCCGAGGCCCGAAGAGGTTGAATACCTGCACCAGTGACCAGCCGACCGCGCCGCCACAGGCCGAGCCGACCAGCCCGAGCAGCCCGCCTTGCAGCAGGAACACCCTGAGAATCTGCCCGCGCGGGCTGCCCATGGCGCGCAGGATGCCGATCTCGCGGGTGCGTTGCACCACACTGACCGCCAGTACGCTGGCAATGCCGAAGGCCACCGAGATGCCGACGAAGATGCGGATCATCTCCGTGGTCATGCTCTGCGAGGCGAGGGCATTGAGCAGTTGGCCATTGGTCGCCATCCAGCTTTCGGCCTTCTGCCCGGTCAGCCGGGCGAGGCGGGCGGCGATGCGCTCGGCCTCGAACAGCTCGCCGATGCGCGTATCGATCACGGTGACGCCGCCGGGCAGGTCGAGCAGGGTCTGCGCCTGTTTCAGATCGAGATAGACGTAGCGCTCGTCCAGCTCGCGCACGCCGAGACTAAACACGCCGGCGATGTCCACCACAGCTTCGCGTCCATCGCCAGCGTCCAGGCGCAGCTTGTCGCCAAGCGCGAGGCCCAGGTCTTCGGCCAGCTCGGCGCCGATCACCGCGTGGCCGGCGCCGACGCGCAGCTCGCCGGCGATCAGGTCGTCACTCAGCGGGATGATGCGCTGATAACGCTCCGGGTCGATGCCGATCAGCGCGACCGAGGCGCGCGCCACGCCGCGGCGGGCGATGGCCGGGCCGCTGATGACCGGGGACACGGCGAGTACGTCGCGGTCGCGGTCGAGCACGTCGCGTACTTGCTGCCAGTTGAGGATCGAGCGCAGGCGCTGCGCGCGCGGGCTCTCCAACACCAGGTCATAGCTGCCTGGCGCCCCAGGCTGCACGCGGTTGGCTTCATCGGGCGGGAGGATGCGGATGTGCGCCTGGGTGCCGAGGGTGCGTTCGATCACGTTCGCCTGCAGGCCGGTGATCAAAGCGGTGATGAACACGATGACCGCCGATCCGACGGCGATGCCGAAAACGATCAGCAGCGTCTGCATGCGATTGTCGAAGAGAAAGCGCAGCGCGATACGCCATTCGGTCCAGAGCGAGTCGGCCAGGCGCATGTGTCAGCTACCGGCGCCAGGGATCGGCTGCTCGCGGATGCGCACCCGCTGCCCTGGCTCGGCCTCGCCGACGAGCACCAGCTGGCCCTCTTCGAGGCCTTCGGCGATCTCGCTCATGGCGGTACCGAGCAGGCCGAGGCGAACCGTGACAGGCTCGGCGTGGCCGTCGCGCACGCGCAGCACTTCAGCGGTCGAGCCGCTGCGCTGGCGCAGCGCATCGTTGGGCAGCACGAGAGCCTGCTCGCGACGCCCGGTCTCGATGTTCACCGACACCGTCATGCCCTGGCGCAGCGCTTCGGCAGGCTCGAGCAGTTGCAGGTGGACGTCGATGGTGCCGCGAGCGGTGTCGACGCTCGGTGCGATGAAGCTGACCTCGGCGCGGTACGGTCGGTCGGGATAGGCATCGGCGATGACCAATGCCTGCTGGCCGATGGCAACCGGTGCCAGATTCTTCTCATCCAGCGGCAGGAGGATCTCGCGGCTATCGACGCGGGCGATTTCCAGCAGCGTGCGGCCCGGCTGTACCAGGTCGCCGGGCTCGACGTTGCGTCGCTGCACGATGCCGTCGAAGCCGGCCAGGATGCGTGTACGCGCCAGGGCCGTGCGGGCGGCCTCGAGCCGCTCACGCAGGATGCGTTCTTCGCTGCCATCGGCGGCCAGCGCAGCGGCGGCCAGCCGGGCGCGATCGCGGATCACGCGCGCAGCCAGCTCGGCGCGGCGTGCCTGCTCCAGCGCCTCGGCCGATAGCAGCTTGCGCGCCTGCAATTTTTCGCGACGCGCGAGCTCGCGCTGCGCCTGCAGCAGGTTGCTTTGCGCGTCCTCCAGGGTTGCCTCGGCCTGCGGCCGGCTGGAGTCGACCAACTGGCGCAGCGCAGCCTCGGCCTCGCGCAGGCGAGCAGTCTGTTCCTCGTCGCGCAATTCGAGCAGCAGGTCGCCCTTGCGCACGCGGTCGCCCTCGCGCACATGTCGCGCGGTGACCACCCCGGTAATCTCGCTGCCGACCTGGGCGACGGACTGGTTGTCGACCTCGCCACTGGCCACCACGCGCTGGACCAGCGGGCGCATTTCCACGCGGTAGGCGGTCAGCAGCGGGCCGCGCCACTGCAGCCAGAAGAACCAGGCGGCCAGCAGCGCGAGCAGCAGGACGACCAGATAGGCGGGGCGGAGGGATTTGCTGAGCGGCAAGGTGGACGACTCCTGACGGATGCGCCGGTTGGATTTGGGCAAGCTTAAGAGCAAAACCGCCCGACGGTACACAGGGCGCTGGCCAGATGACGTCCGAGGCTATGTGAAGGCGGCGTCTATCACGGCCATAGGCGGTTTGCCGCGGACCTTCGTCGCTACAATGGCGCCACTCTCTCCGGTAAGGCAGTTCACCATGGCAAACACCCAAAGCCCCGCTTCGACACTGCGTGCAGCCTGGATCGCCCAGGCACAGGCCAGCCCCTGGGTCACCGCCGGCCTCGGTGGCTCGCTGCTCGCCGTGCTCGTGCTGCTGCTGGCCAGCGGCTACAACGCGCTCGACAACGGCGACCAGGGCAACCTGCGCTATGCCCTGGCCGGAGGATCGGCGGGGTTCGCCGCGACGGCGTTCGGCGCGTTGCTTGCCATCGGGTTGCGCACTGTCTCGCAGCGCACCCAGGACAGCCTGCTTGGCTTTGCGGCCGGCATGATGCTCGCGGCAGCCTCGTTCTCCTTGATCCTCCCGGGGCTGGCCGCCGGCGAGGAGATCCTGGGCAACAGCAGCCTCGCTGCGGTCACCGTGGTACTCGGCCTGGGCCTGGGGGCCTTGCTGATGCTCGGCCTGGATCGCTTCACCCCGCACGAGCATGCCAGTACCGGGCCGTGCGGGCCGGATTGCGAGCGGCTCAACCGCGTCTGGCTGTTCGTTTTCGCCATCGCCCTGCACAACCTGCCCGAGGGCATGGCGATCGGCGTCAGTTTCGCCAATGGCGACATGAGCGTCGGCCTGCCGCTGACCACGGCGATTTCGATCCAGGATATCCCCGAGGGGCTGGCGGTCGCGCTGGCGCTGCGAGCCGTCGGCCTTTCGGCTCTGGTCTCGGCGCTGGTCGCCGCCGCTTCGGGGCTGATGGAGCCGCTCGGTGCGCTCGTTGGCATGGGCATCTCGACCGGTTTTGCCATTGCCTATCCGGTCAGCCTCGGGCTGGCGGCCGGTGCGATGATCTTCGTCGTCTCCCACGAAGTCATCCCGGAGACCCATCGCAACGGGCACCAGACCCCGGCAACCATCGGCCTGATGATCGGCTTCGGCGTGATGATGTTCCTCGACACCGCGCTGGGCTGAGCGGGCGCCTCAGTTGCCGGGCGCGGTCTGCATCACCAGTTCCACTCGCCGGTTGCCGGCTCGGCCGGCAGCGCTGGCGTTGTCGGCCAGCGGCCGGGTATCGGCAAAGCCGGTGGCGCTCATGCGCGTGGCCGCGATGCCGTTGAGTTGCAGATAGCGCACGACGCTGCTGGCACGTGCCGAAGACAGCTCCCAGTTCGACGGAAAGCGTGCCGTGCTGATCGGCAGGTTGTCGGTATGGCCTTCGACGAGGATGCGATACGCGTTGCCGGCCAGTGTTGGCACCAGGCGGTCAAGTACATCCAGGCCGGCCTCTGCCAGCTCGGCCTCGGCGGAGGCGAACAGCAGCTCACTGCTGATGCGAAAGCTGATGCTGCCCTCGTTGACGATGACCTCGATACCCTCGCCGAGATCGGACGCGAGCGCGTGCTCCTGGGGCGGCGCGACCGGTTCCGGCGCAGGGGGCGTGGCGACGACGATCGGAGCGATCGCTGCACCGGGCAACGGTTGCGCGGCCAATGGCGTGCCGAGCGCCGCCGCGTCGGCTGCAGGCGGCTGCTCGGCATGCCCGTCGCCCTTGCCAGCCAGGGCAAGCAGCACCACCAGCATCACCAAGAGCAGGGTGATGGTGTCCAGGTAGGTCAGCAGCCAACCCTCCTGTTCTTCTTCGCGCGGGGCTTCGACATGCCACTTGCCGAAGCGACCTCCGCCGGCCGAGGGGCTCACCTCAGGCGCCCTCGACGCTGCGGGCGCGCGGGGGCGGCGCCTTGCCGTCGCGAATCTCGTCGTCATGGTGGGCGATGAACGACTTGAGCGTCTCGCGCATGTACGCCGGGCTGCGCTTGTTGCACATCATCGAGATGCCCTGCATCACCAGGTTCATCAGCGCGACGCGCTGCTCGGTACGTCGTTCGAGCTTCACCGCGACCGGCTTGAGGATCAGGTTGGCCAGCAGCACGCCGTAGAACGTGGTCATCAGGGCAACGGCGAGGCTGCGGCCGATCTCGGCCATGTCGCCGCTGCCGAGCAGGAACATCAGGTTGATCAGCCCGACCAGTGTGCCGATCATGCCGAACGCCGGCGCATAGCTGGCCATGGCGCGGAACAGCTGTGCCTCGGCGGCTTCCCGCGCGCGGAGGCGTGCGATACGCCACTGCATCAGATCGATGATGTCTTCCTCGGGCGTGTTGTCGATCACCAGCTGCACGCCCGTGCGCAGGAAGGGGTTGCCGACCTTTTCCAGCGCGCGTTCGACCGCTGGCAGGTCGCCGCCGATCCACAGCCGCGAGATCTGCACCAGTTCTTCCAGGTCCTGGCGGGTATACAGGCGCTCGTTGCGCAGCACTGTCCAGATCAGGCCGAAGACGCGCATCACTTCGCGCAGGGGGTAGCTGATGAAGGTGGCCGCCAGGGTGCCGACCACCACGATGCCGAGGCTGGGCAGGTCGACGAACAGCGCGGGCTCGCGCGCGGCGAAAAGCATCACCACGCTGAGCAGCGCAACGCTGGCGACGATGCCGATAAGGGTAGAGGGATTCATCAGGGCTCCGGGGCGGGCGCGCAGGCGCAAGCAGTCTTCCGGAGATTCGGCCGGGAACCGGGCAACTTTAGCCCGGCTTGGCCCGGCGCGGCGTGGCAGAGCCCTCGCGGTGGGTCAGAGGTGCTCCAGCAGCCGGCGAGCGGCCTCCTGCCCGCTGAGCCAGGCACCCTCGACGCGTCCGGACAGGCACCAGTCGCCGCAGGCATAGATGCCGAGCCCGGCGTCGGCCAGCGCTCCCCATTCATGGCTCTGTGCCGGTCGCGCGTAGAGCCAGCGGTGCGCCAGGGTGAAGGTGGGGGCGGGCACCACGCAGTCGATCAGCTCGGCGAAGGCGCCATGCAGATGCTCGATGATCGCCTCGCGCGAGTGATCCAGGTGCTGGCGACTCCAATTGCTGGTGGCATGCAACACCCAGGTATCAGGCTGCCCATCACGGCCGGGTTTGCTGCTGTTGCGGGCGAACCAGTCGAGCGCGTCGTCGCGCACGAAGCAGCCATCGACCTCGGTGGCCAGCGGCGTGGAGAAGCCCAGCGCGACGGCCCAGGTCGGCTCCATCGCCACGCTCGCGGCCACCGCGGCGAGTTTCGGCGCGCCCGCGAGCAAGGCACTGGCCTGCGGCGCCGGCGTGGCGACGATGACCTGGCTGAAGGGGCCGTGGCTCGCCCCGCTGGCGTCGACCAGGGTCCAGTTCTCCTCGCCGCGAAACGCCTCGGTGATGCGGCAGCTGAAGGTCACCGGCAGGTCGGCCAGCAGGCCGCGGGTGATGGCGCTCATCCGTGGTACGCCGACCCAGCGCAGCTGCTCGTCGGCAGACGGGGCGAGCTGGCCCTCACGGGCCTGGTGCAGATGCGGCGTCCAGGGCGCGGCCCAGCCTTCGGCCTGCCATAGCTGGACGACGTCGGTGAAGCGACGGTCACGGGCGGTGAAGTACTGGGCGCCGAGTTCGAAGGTGGCGCCCTCGGCGCTCTTGCTGCCCATGCGTCCGCCACTGCCACGGCTCTTGTCGAACAGATGCACCGCCTGGCCTGAGTCGTGCAGAAGCCGGGCGGCCGACAACCCGGCGATACCGGTGCCGATGATGGCGATGGGGGCCTTGCTCATGAATTACCTCTTCGCGGGTGGCACCGCGCCCAGGAAGAAAAGCACGGCACTAACATCAATGTATGACAGGCATTCGAACCTGTTGCTCATCCTCGAACAGACCACCCGTCCTTGCCTAGGGGGCATTTGCTCCAATTGGCTCAATGGACGACTTTGGCGAAGCCCGCGCCCAGCTGGAGGCCGCAAGCAGAGGTTGTAAGTTGGGAGCAAGCCGGTACAATGGCGCCGCTCGCCGCAAGGCGGGTTCGTTATGGTGGCCCTGCCGGTCCCCCCGCAACGATCAGCCGTGAACCCGGTCAGGCCCGGAAGGGAGCAGCCGCAGCGGTGACATTGTGTGCCGGGGTGTGGCTGGTGGGGTCACCTCCATAACGCCTTCTCGAAATCCCTTTCTCTTCGCGTTCGTCGGTCTTTGTCGGTCGGTGACGTGTTCGCATATCCTTACGCCCCTTTTCAGAGCGCACGCCGGCGGCGTGGCATCAGGAGCGATTCGTGTCGGTAAAGGCCTGCTGGGACATCTTCTGCGTCGTGGTGGACAACTACGGCGACATCGGCGTGACCTGGCGTCTGGCGCGGCAGCTGGTCGCCGAATACGACCAGCAGGTCCGGTTGTGGGTCGATGACCTGGAAACCTTTGCGCGCCTCTGTCCCGGCGCCAGCGCCGAGGCGGCGCAACAATGGCAGCAGGGCGTCGAGATTCGCCTGTGGCCGCAGCCCTGGTGCGATGCCGAGCCGGCCGATGTCGTCATCGAGGCGTTCGCCTGTGATCTGCCGCCGTCCTACATCAATGCGATGACCGCCAGTGGCAGACGGATTCTCTGGCTGAACCTCGAGTACCTCAGTGCCGAGGACTGGATCGTCGGCTGCCACGCGCTGCCTTCGCTGCAATCCGGCGGGCTGCAGAAGTACTTCTTTTTTCCGGGCTTCGAGGCCGCCACCGGCGGGCTGATTCGTGAGGCCGATCTGCTCGGGCGGCGTGACGATTTCCGTCGCGAAGGTCGTGCGGCGGCTTTCCTGGCGAGTCTCGGCGTGCGGCTGGAGCCCGAGGCGCGGCTGCTGTCGCTGTTCGCCTATGAAAACGGCGCGGTGGCCGGGTGGCTGGACGCCCTGGCCTGCGATTCGCGGCCCAACCAGCTGCTGGTGCCCGAAGGGCGCGTGTTGGGCGATGTCGCAGGCTGGCTGGGCGAGCCCGCCGCCGCGGCCGGCCAGCGCTTCGTTCGCGGCACACTGACGCTCGATGTGGTGCGCTTCATGACCCAGGAGGAATACGACCAACTGCTGTGGAGCTGCGATTTCAACGCGGTGCGTGGCGAGGAGTCGTTCATTCGCGCGCAGTGGGCGGGTCGTCCGCTGGTCTGGCACATCTACCCGCAGGAGGACGACGCCCACTGGGTCAAGCTCGGGGCGTTTCTCGACCTCTACTGTCACGGCCTGAGCGCGCCGGCCGAAGCGGCTCTGCGCGGGTTCTGGCGCGCCTGGAACAGTGGCGAGGGCAGCGCCGCGGCGTGGCGTGCCTTGCTGGGCCAGTACGACGAGCTGCTCGCACACGCCGAGCAGTGGACCGGCAAGCAGGTGGCCAATGGCGATCTGGCGGGAAAACTGGTGTTCTTCCATACCGATTGGCTATGATGTGCGGCCTGTTTTTGTCTCCCATTTTCTCCGGATATTCGTATGAAAACCGCACAAGAGTTTCGTGCCGGCCAAGTGGCCCTGATCAACGGCGAGCCCTGGGTCATCCAGAAAGCCGAATTCAACAAGTCCGGCCGCAACGCTGCCGTGGTCAAGATGAAGCTGAAGAACCTGCTCAACGGCCAGGCTACCGAAACCGTGTACAAGGCTGACGACAAGTTCGAGCCGGTCATCCTCGAGCGCAAGGAAGTGACCTACTCCTACTTCGCCGATCCGATGTACGTGTTCATGGACACCGAGTTCAATCAGTACGAGATCGAGAAGGAAGACCTCGGCGACGCGCTGAACTTCGTCGAAGACGGCATGCAGGACGTCTGCGAAGCCGTGTTCTACAACGATCGCGTGATCTCCGTCGAAATGCCGACCAGCATCGTGCGCCAGATCGCCTACACCGAGCCGGCCGTACGCGGCGACACCTCGGGCAAGGTGATGAAGACTGCCAAGCTGAACAATGGCTACGAGCTGAAAGTGGCCGAGTTCTGCGATATCGGCGACTACATCGAGATCGACACCCGCACCGGCGAGTACAAGTCCCGCGCCAAGGTCTGAGACCGGCGGCGACTGAACGATCGAAAAAGCCCGGCCATGTGCCGGGCTTTTTCTTGCCTGCCTTCCGGGCGGCCGCGGCGGAGCACGGCCGCCAACGGTCAAGAGGCCCAGATCAGGCCGATCAGGCCATAGCAGAGCAGGGTGACGAAGAACACGCCGAACAGGTTCAGGGCGAAGCCGGCCTTGATCATCGACTGGATACGCATCTCGCCGGTGCCGAAGACGATAGCGTTGGGCGGAGTCGCCACTGGCATCATGAAGGCGCAGCTGGCAGCGATTGCGGCCGGGATTGCCAGCATCTGCGGCGGCAGGCCCTGTTCCACGGCGAGCGCGCCGAGCAGCGGCAGGAATGCCGCGGCTGTTGCCGTGTTCGAGGTGATTTCGGTCAGAAAGGTGATCACCAGCGCGACCAGGCCGATCATCAGGATCAGCGGCAGCATGTCGAGGCCGCCGAGGCTCTGCGCGATCCATTCGGCCAGCCCGGAGGCGCCGATGACGCCAGCCAGCGACAGGCCACCACCGAACAGCAGCAGCACGCCCCAGGGCAGCTTGTTGGCGGTCTGCCAGTCGAGCAGGAAGGTACGCTCCTTGACGTTGGCCGGAATCAGAAACAGCAGCAGGGCGGCGCCGATGGCGATGCTGGTGTCGTTCAGCCCCGGGAGAGGCTCGGCCAGCAACGGTTGGAAGATCCAGGCGAGTGCCGCCAGGGTGAAGATCAGGGCGACCAGCTTTTCCTGGCGCGACATGGGCCCGAGGGCGGCCATCTCCTGTTGCAGCATGCTGCGACTGTCGCCACCGGACAGGCGGAAGCCGCCGCGTGTGAGCCACCACCAGGTAAAGAGCAGCATGCCGGCCGTTACCGGCACGCCGAGCAGCATCCACTGGCCGAAGCCGATGTGTACGTCATGGTTCTCGCGCAGGAACGCCGCGAGTAGCGCGTTGGGCGGCGTGCCGATCAGCGTGGCGATGCCGCCGACGCTGGCGGCATAGGCGATGCCCAGCAGCAGGGCGGTGGCGAAGCGTTCGCTCTGCTCTCGCGCGCTGCCCTCGGTCAGCAGGCCGATCACCGACAGGCCGATGGGCAGCATCATGATGCTGGTGGCGGTATTGCTCACCCACATGCTGATAAAGGCGGTGGCGATCATGAAGCCGGCAATCTGCCGGCTCGGCTGGTTGCCGACTGCCAGCAGCGTGGCCAGCGCGATGCGCTTGTGCAGGTTCCAGCGCTGCATCGCCAGACCGAGCAGGAAGCCACCGAGGAACAGGAAGATCGTCGGGTTGGCATAGGGGGCCGTGGCCTTGGCGAGGCTGTCGATGCCCAGCAGCGGAATCAGCAGGACCGGCAACAGCGAGGTGGCCGGAATCGGGACGGCTTCGGTCGACCACCAGACGGCCATCATGGCGGCCATGCCGACGGTGCGCCAGGCCGTTTCCGATAGGCCCGCCGGCGGGTCGGTCAGCAGGCAGGCGACCAGCAGCAGTGGCCCGAGGAACAGGCCGATCCAGGCGGCGAGGACCGCGGCCCGGTGTTGCGATGCATCAGACATTTGAAAGGACAACCTCTACAGCGATGAACAAAAGCGTGCACACCCGTGGTGTAAACACCCGGGGGCGGGATTGGTTCGCTCGGAAGGCTCCGCAGGGGGAGCGTGGTCGGCTGCCGGATGCGCTCCGGCAGCCGCGAAGGGGCGCGTCAGCCGACGCGCAGCTGCTTGAGTGTCTCGGCGATCATGAACGCCAGCTCGAGCGACTGGTCGGCATTCAGCCGCGGATCGCAGTGCGTGTGGTAGCGGTCGCACAGGCCGGCCTCGGTGACCGGGCGCGAGCCGCCGATGCACTCGGTGACGTTCTGCCCGGTCATTTCGATATGAATGCCGCCCGGGTAGCTGCCTTCGGCTCGGTGCACCTCGAAGAACTGCCGCACCTCGGCGAGGATGCGCTCGAAGTCACGCGTCTTGTAACCGCTGGACGCCTTCATGGTATTGCCGTGCATCGGGTCCGAGCTCCAGAGCACCTGGCGACCCTCGTTCTGTACGGCGCGGATCAGCCGTGGCAGATGATCCTCGACCTTGTCGGCCCCCATGCGCACGATGAGGTTCAGGCGGCCCGGATCGTTGTCCGGATTGAGCAGGTCGATCAGGCGCAAGAGATCATCGGTGGCGATGCTCGGCCCGACCTTGACCCCGATCGGGTTGCCTACGCCGCGCAGGAATTCGACGTGCGCGCCGTCGACCTGGCGGGTGCGGTCACCGATCCAGAGCATGTGCGCGGAGCAGTCGTACCAATGGCCGGTGAGGCTGTCCTGGCGCACGAAGGCTTGCTCGTAGTTCAGCAGAAGCGCCTCGTGGGCGGTGAAGAAGCTCGTCTCGCGCAGCTGCGGCGCATCGTCCAGACCACAGGCGCGCATGAAGCGCAGGGTTTCGTCGATGCGCGCGCCGAGCTGGTGGTACTTCTCGGCCATCAGCGAGTTGGCGATGAAGTCGAGGTTCCACTGATGGACCTGATGAAGATCGGCGAAGCCGCCCTGGGCGAAGGCACGCAAAAGGTTCAGCGTGGCGGTGGACTGGTGGTAGGCCTGTAGCAGGCGCTCGGGGTCCGGCACGCGGCTGGTGCTGTCGAAACCGATGCCGTTGACGATGTCGCCGCGGTAGGCCGGCAGAGACACCTCGCCAATGGTCTCGCTGCCGGACGAGCGTGGCTTGGCGAACTGGCCGGCCATGCGCCCGACCTTCACCACCGGGCAGCCGGCGGCAAAGGTCATGACGATGGCCATCTGCAACAGCACCTTGAAGGTGTCGCGGATCTTTGTCGCGGAGAATTCGGCGAAGCTCTCGGCGCAGTCGCCGCCCTGCAGCAGGAACGCCCGGCCCTGGGTGACTTCGGCGAACTGCCGACGCAGCTCACGGGCCTCGCCGGCGAACACCAGCGGCGGCAGCGCCGCAAGATTATTTTCGACGCGTGCCAGCGCGGCGGCGTCCGGGTATTCGGGTTGCTGCTCGATGGGCTTTTCGCGCCAGCTAGACGGGCTCCAGGAAGTGGTCATGGTCGTTCCGGGGTCAGAAGAGTGCGGCGATGTTAGCGCAACAAACCGGCGCCCGCTGATAGTCCACGCCTGGCGCTTGCTAACATTGCGCGGTCTCGAGGAGAACCTGATGCACAGAGAAGAGCGGCTGCTGGCCGAGGTAACCGATGAATACGGCCTGATCCGCGTGCTCGAGGTGGGCGACTACCGCTTTCTCGAATTCGGCGCCGAGGTCGAGCAGAGCTGTGTATTCAGCGCCGATCCCGCCTGGCTCGAATATGACTACACGCGGGCCATGCTGCTTGGCGCGCTGGCTCACGAGGCACCGGAGACCGCGCTGTTTCTCGGGCTCGGTGCCGGCAGCCTGACCCAGGCCTGCCTGAAATACCTGCCGCTCGAGGATGTCGAGGCCATCGAGCTGCGTCCGGCCGTGGTCGAGCTGGCACGCAGCCATCTGGGCCTGGCCGATGATCCGCGACTGTACATCCGCGTCGGCGATGCGCTGCAGCTGCTCGACAGCGCGGAAACGGCGGACCTGATCTTTCTCGATCTCTACACCGATACGGGGCCTGCCGCCGCGCACCTGGCCTGGGATTTCCTGCGTCGCTGCCAGGGCAAGCTCAATCCCGGCGGCTGGCTGGTGATCAATCAGTGGGGCACCTCGGAGAACAAGCCGCTTGGTGCGGCCTTGCTGCGTGGCCTGTTCCATCGCCACTACTGGGAATGCCCGGTCGCCGAAGGCAACGTGGTGCTGCTGGTGCCAGCCGAGCTGGAGCAATCCCTCGATCGGGCGCGCCTGCAGGCGCGCGTCGAGGCCCTGGCGCCGCGGCTCGGCTATTCGCTGCAGCCGCTGCTCGAGGTGCTGCGGCCGGCCAGCTGAGCTGCACCAGCCCGGGGCGCGCTTCGCTGAGCGCGTGCGACAGCTGCACATTTTCAGTGCGGCGTCTGCGCCAGGCCAGCGGACGCGAAGCGGAATCGTCGCGACGAGCCGGTAGCCGGAGGAGCTGGCCGACTAATTGCAAAGTGCCAGCTCTGTTTTCCGCGCAACCAGGAGCTCGCCAGTGCCCGACCTCAAAAGCCACCGTATGCATCTCTCGCCCGCCGAACGCGGCTGGCTGCCCTGGTTCGGGCGCAGCGGAAAGCTGGCGATGGGGTGGTCCTGCTGGCTCAATCGTGGTCGCTACGCCGGCGTCGAGCAGATCTTCGAGGGGATCGCCGAGACCCGGGTACGCTTGCTCCAGCAATGGGTGGCGGCGCACTGGGAGCATCTTGCCGACACCGTCGCCAGCTTCGGAGAGGAGGCCATACGCGCCGATGGCGCCTCGCTCGAGAGCAAGCGCGCACAGCTGCCGGACATCGCCGAGTTGTTCGTGGTCGACACGAATGGCTGCGTGATGGCCTCGACCCGCACTGCGCAGGTCGGTACCCGGGTCGATGCGCGGGCCCTGGCCGCCGGGCTGCGCGCGCCGTTCCTGCATGGACCGTACCTTGACCCTGCAACCCTGGCGATGGGGCCGACCACCTCGCGTTTCCATGATGCCGTGACGCTGATGTTCTACCAGCCACTGCAGGCGGGCGGGCAGACGCTTGGGTGCCTGTGCGCGCGGGTGCCGAACGACGTACTCGGCGACCTCATCCAGCGCGAGGCCGGACACATCTATCCGGAGTCCGGCGACAACTACCTGTTCATGGTCGAGTCGCGCTTCGACCGTGCGATCCAGCCGGGCACGGCACTGTCGCGCTCGCGCTTCGAGGATTCCACCTTCAGCCATGGCGAGAACCTCAAGAGCGGCGTGCATACGCGCTGGGGCACGGTGCGCGTGCAGGCGCATACCGAACTGGAGTTGCGTTTCACCGACCCGGCCACCGGCCAGCTGCATCCGGGTGTCCGCGAAACCATCGCCCAGGGCGAGAATCTTTTCGTCAGCTATCCGGGCTACTCGGACTACCGCCATATTCCCGTGGTCGGCAAGGGCGTGACCTTTCAACTGGCGGGTTCGCCCGATCGTTGGGGCATGATGTGCGAGGCGGACCTGGAAGAGGTCTATCGACGCCGCTCGCTGTCGGTCGGGCTGATGCGCACCTACCTGGTCACCGTTACCACGCTGTTCTGCCTGGGTACGCTGCTGCGCACCTTCAGCGGCCTGCCGGAGCTGGTGCTGACGCTCCTCGAAGCGGTACTGCTGCTCACCGGCGCCTCGGTGTTCGCCGCCTTCGGCCCGCGCCGGCTGGCGGCACGCATGCAGGCGCTGACCGATGTCATCCGCACGCTTGCAGAGGGCGAGGGCAATCTGCGCCAGCGCGTCGACGTGCAGCACCTGGCGCACGATGAAAGCGGCGAGCTGGGGCGCTGGCTGAACAGCTTCGTCGACAGCCTGGACACCGTGGTCGGCCAGGTGATCCACGTCTCGCAGCATGTACGTCACGACAACGAGCAGATGCTCCGGCGCAGCGGTGAAGCGGGGCAGACCACGCGTGAGGTGGCCGACTCCGTTCACCAGCTCCTGGTGCTGGTCGAGCAGCAGCTCGGTGAGATCCAGCAGGCGTCGATGACCGCCGAAGAGATGAAGGCGGCCATGGATGATGTGGTCGCGCGCGCTCGCGAGCGCTTCGAGACGGTGCGGCAGGGCACCGAGTCGATTCGCGACGTGGTGTCGCGCTCGGCGCGCAGCGTCAAGCAACTCGACAGCCGCATGTCGGAGATCGACGAGATCGTCGGACTGATCAGCGACATCACCACCCAGACCAACCTGCTAGCGCTCAATGCGGCCATTGAGGCGGCTCGTGCGGGCGAACACGGACGCGGCTTCGCGGTGGTGGCCGGCGAGGTGCGTTCGCTGGCCCAGCGTACCGCTGGCGCCGCCGAAGACATTCGCCACAAGGTCGAGAGCCTGCAGGCCGAGACCCGCCAGGCGGTGTCCTTCATGGAAGGCGGCGTGCAGGACGTCGACAGCAGCCTGAGGCTGACGGAGGAAGCCTCCTCGGAAAACCTGCACCTGCACCAGACGGTCGAGCGCATGTTCGAGATCATCAAGCAGCTCAACGAGCGCAGCCTGCACTACGGCCAGACCATTCGCGGTGTCGACCAGGCCTCGGGCGAGATGGGCCAGACCCTCGGCGTGCTGCAGGACAGCGCCGAGCGGGTTCGGCATACCGCGGGCAAGCTGCAGCAGCTGGTCGGCCGCTTCCGGGTCAGCGCCGCCAACGAGGCGCCAGGCGAGCCTCGCCGCGGCTCGTTTGGCTGATAATCGCGCCGGCAGATAAAGGGCCGGCGCCAGGGGCGTGCGGGTCGCCAGGGCGCGGCCGCTGCCTCCGGGGAGCGGCGTGACCGTTCAAGCAAAATACGCGCACAGCTTCGCGTTAATCCGGTATAGTACGCGCCGGCTGAAACCCAGCCTGCGTTCAGGTACTGCAACACACGAAGCGCTGCTTCGGCTGCTGTCCGCCCCGCGCGGACTATCCTTGACGATTCATCATCCATACGTTTTCGCAACCCCGCCGACCAGGCTGCCAGGGTGACCTTCGGGTTTTGCACGGCATGCGCAGCTTCGGAACATGGGTCTTGCGGAGCATCAGAGACAAGACCCATGACCCAGGAAATCGGCGGCTTTGCCGCACTCGGTATTCATTCCGCTGTTCTGGCTGCGATCAGCGCAGTCGGCTATGAAGAACCATCCCCTATTCAGGCCCAGGCGATCCCGGTGATCCTCGATGGCCACGACATGATCGGCCAGGCCCAGACCGGCACCGGCAAGACCGCGGCCTTCGCGCTGCCGATCCTGTCGAAGATCGACCCGGCCAAGCGTGAGCCGCAGGCGCTGATCCTCGCACCGACCCGCGAGCTGGCGCTGCAGGTGGCCACCGCCTTCGAAACCTATTCCAAGCAGCTGCCGGGTGTCGGTGTCGTCGCCATCTACGGCGGTGCGCCCATGGGCCCGCAGCTCAAGGCGATCCGCCAGGGCGCGCAGATCATCGTCGCCACCCCGGGCCGTCTGGTCGACCACCTGAGCCGCAACAGCGAGCTGCTGTCGACCATCCGCTTCATGGTCCTCGACGAAGCGGACGAAATGCTCAAGCTCGGCTTCATGGACGACCTCGAAGTGATCTTCGAGGCGATGCCGGAAAGCCGTCAGAGCGTGCTGTTCTCCGCGACCCTGCCGCATTCGATCCGCGCGATTGCCGAAAAGCACCTGCGCGAGCCGAAGCACATCAAGATCGCCGCCAAGACCCAGACCGTCGCGCGCATCGAGCAGGCGCACCTGATGGTCCACGCCGACCAGAAGATCCCGGCGGTGCTACGTCTGCTGGAGGTCGAGGATTTCGACGCACTGATCGCCTTCGTGCGCACCAAGCAGGCCACGCTGGACCTGGCCGCTGCGCTGGAAGCCAAGGGCTACAAGGCCGCTGCACTCAACGGTGATATCGCGCAGAACCAGCGTGAGCGCGTGATCGAGTCGCTCAAGGATGGCCGTCTGGACATCGTCGTGGCCACCGACGTCGCCGCCCGCGGCATCGACGTACCGCGCATCACCCACGTGTTCAACGTCGACATGCCGTACGATCCGGAATCCTACGTTCACCGCATCGGTCGTACCGGCCGCGCCGGTCGCGAAGGCCGCGCGCTGCTGCTGGTCACTCCGCGCGAACGGCGCATGCTGCAGGTCATCGAGCGCGTCACCGGGCAGAAGGTCGCCGAGGCGCGTCTGCCCGATCCGCAGCAGGTGCTCGACGCCCGCATCCGCCGGCTGACCGAGAGCCTGACGCCGCTGGTCGCTGACGCCGAGGCCAGCCACGGTGAATTGCTCGACCGCTTGATCGCCGACATCGGCTGCACGCCGCGCGCGTTGGCCGCGGCGCTGCTGCGCAAGGCCACCAACGGCCAGGCGCTGACGCTCGCCGAGGTGCAGAAAGAGCAGCCATTGGTGCCGGTCGGCGGCCCGCGCGAGCGCTCCGAGCGCAGTGATCGTGGCGAGCGCTCCGAGCGTGGCGACCGCGAGCGTCGTGCGCCGATGCCGTTGGCCGAAGGTCGCGTGCGCTGCCGCACGCCGCTGGGCGCGCGCGACGGTATCGCGGCGCGCAATTTGCTGGGCGCCATCCTCAACGAAGGTGGCCTGGCGCGCGATGCCATCGGCCGTATCCAGGTACGCGACAGCTTCAGCCTGGTCGAGCTGCCGGAGGACGGCCTCGAACGTCTGCTCGGCAAGCTGAAGGACACCCGCGTTGGCGGCAAGCAGCTCAAGCTGCGTCGTTATCGCGAAGACTGATCGGCGTCGCGCATCGGGAAAAGGCGAGCTTCGGCTCGCCTTTTTCGTTTCCGCGGTTCAGTGTTCGGGCTCCGGCGACAGCAGGCGGACCGGCGGCAGGCGCGGGCCAAGCTCGTTGAGGCGCTGCAGCGATTCGTTCACCACCTGGCGGTCAGGTTGCTGTCGGCATCGCTACGCAGCGCGCTGATTTCCGCGTGCAGCGCCTGCAGCTGCGCGGCGCTCTGCTCGCCATGGGCAGCGTTCTTCAGGCAGCGTAGCAGGGCGACGATCACCAGGGGGGCGTGGTTGCCATAGGTGCGCAGCGGGCCGAGCATTTCCACCAGCAGGCGTTCGGTGCCCAGCTGTGGGTAGAACAGCCGCGGCCGGCCGTTTTCCAGGCAGCCGACGTCAAAGGCGGGCACACCGCCGATTCGACCCAGGATCACTCCGAGCAGGTTGCACACGCGAATCGCCGTGCCCGGGTCGTTGATCGAAGGGCTGATCGCCTTGACGGCTACTTCGGTCATCTGGCGCATGGCGAACGAAACGTTGGACCGGGCGAATTCGTCGTCATGGAAATCGAAGCAGCTGAGCAGGGCATTGCACTGCTCCGCCTGCAGCGGCCTGCTCAGCTTGATCAGTGGATGCCCCTCGACGAGAAAGAAGCCGGGTTCGACCTGGATGACCGCCAACAGGTCGTGCTTTCGCAGCAGTTGCCCGAGTTGCCGCTCATTCACCCGGCGCAGGTAACCCGGCTGCCGGGCTCGCACGCACCACCAGTCGCTGTCGTCCGGCGGCAGCTGGAGTTCGCCCAGCCGCGCGACACGCGTGTCGAGCGCGTCGGTCGCCTCGCGATAAAGCTGGCGCACGACCCAGTCCGGCTGGATCGACTGCGACACCGAGCGGATGAACACCACGAACAGCACCATGCTGTTGAGGCCGGCCAGCAGGGCGAGCAGGGCGCCGAAGCTCGGGACGCTGCTCGGCTGGCTGGTGTTCACCTGGCTGATCATCAGCAGCAGGTAGAGGATGTTGCCCAGGTAGGCGCCAAGGATGACGCTGTTGCGCCTGTCGCTGATCAGCTGCGGCAGCACCCGCGGCGACAGGCGCGCGGCGGCGCCGTTGAGCACGACCATGACCATGGAGAAGGAAAACACCATCAGCGAGACGACCGCGGCGATCAGCGTGCCGAGGATCTCGCGCACATTGTCCGGGTCGTCCAGGCCCGCCGGCAGCGCAGGGCGCAAGCGGTCGGCGAGCGAGCTGCCGTCGAACGCCAGCAGCGCGATGCCGAAGAGCAGATGCGCCGAGGCGATCAGCGCCGGGTAGAACGCGATGCTCTGATGGATGCGGTCGAGCAGGCGAAACAGGCGGTTCGTGGCAGGAGGCATGCCGGGCTCCGGAGGCGCGTGGTCTGCCGGATATCTGACCGCGATGCAGGGTCAAATACGCAATCTCGGCGATTTCGAGCTAAAGGAGAGATGACACCCCGGCTCGCTTTGGCGAGCTGTCTGTCGGGCGCCGGTGGCCTTCGGCCTCCGTTGCGGTGCGGCGACCAGCGCCGTTATCTGCAGCGACGCCGCCGCTATCCGGTTGGCGCTTGCCGCACAGGCCTGTGGCAAGCGCTCGGGTTGATATGGGTACGCCTGAAGGACGCGGGGGTTCCAGCTGCAAGCAGACAGACAGAGGTGATGCCATGAGTGCTGCATCCGTGTATCCCGTGCAACCGGAGGTGGCTGCCCGGTCGTTGACCGATGAAGCCACTTACAAGGCCTTGTATCAGCAGTCGGTGGTCAACCCGGAAGGGTTCTGGCGCGAGCAGGCGGCGCGTCTGGACTGGATCCGTCCGTTCAGCGAGGTCAAGCGAACCTCGTTCGACGACCACCATGTCTCGATCAAATGGTTTGCCGACGGCACGCTGAACGTCTCGGCCAACTGCCTGGATCGCCACCTGGCCGAACGTGGCGATCAGGTGGCGATCATCTGGGAAGGCGACGACCCCTCGGAGCACCGCGAGCTCACCTACCGCGAGCTCCACCAGGAGGTCTGCAAGTTCGCCAATGCCTTGCGTGGCCAGGACGTGCATCGCGGCGATGTAGTGACGCTCTACATGCCGATGATCCCGGAGGCGGCCATCGCGATGCTGGCCTGCGCCCGCATCGGTGCCATCCACTCGGTGGTGTTCGGCGGTTTCTCCCCGGAGGCATTGGCCGGGCGCATCATCGACGGGCAGTCGAAGGTGGTGATCACCGCCGACGAAGGCATACGCGGCGGCAAGAAGGTCCCGCTCAAGGACAACGTCGACGAGGCGTTGACCAATCCGCGCACCCATTGCGTGCAGAAGATCATCGTGGTGCGGCGCACGGGGGAGCGCATCCGCTGGCACCCGCATCGCGACGTCTGCTATGACGATCTGATGCGGGTGGCCGGGGAAACCTGCGCGCCGAAGGAAATGGGCGCCGAGGAACCGCTGTTCATCCTCTACACCTCCGGTTCGACCGGTCGGCCCAAAGGCGTATTGCACACCTGCGGCGGCTACCTGCTGTACGCCGCCCTGACGCACGAGCGGGTGTTCGACTATCGGCCCGGCGAAATCTACTGGTGCACCGCCGACATCGGCTGGATCACCGGCCACAGCTACCTGATCTACGGCCCACTGGCCAACGGCGCGACGACGCTGATGTACGAGGGGGTGCCCAATCATCCGGACGTCAGGCGCGTGGCGCAGATCATCGACAAGCACCGGGTCAACATCCTGTACACGGCGCCCACGGCGCCCACGGCGATTTGCGCGATGATGGCCGAGGGCGCTGCCGCGGTCGAAGGCGCCGACGGTTCGAGCCTGCGTCTACTCGGCACGGTCGGCGAGCCGATCAATCCGGAGGCCTGGCACTGGTACCACGAGACCGTCGGCCAGTCGCGCTGCCCGATCGTCGACACCTGGTGGCAGACCGAGACCGGCGGCATTCTCATCAGCCCGTTGCCGGGCGCCACTGCGCTCAAGCCGGGTTCGGCAACCCGGCCGTTCTTCGGCGTGGTGCCCGGGTTGGTGGACAACCTGGGCAATCTTCTCGAAGGGGCGACCGAAGGCAATCTGGTGATCCTCGATTCCTGGCCGGGCCAGGCGCGCACGCTGTACCGCGACCACGACCGCTTCGTCGATACCTACTTCAAGACCTTTCGCGGCATGTACTTCACCGGCGACGGCGCCCGGCGCGACGAGGACGGCTACTACTGGATCACCGGGCGGGTCGACGACGTGCTGAACGTCTCCGGCCACCGGCTGGGCACCGCGGAGATCGAGAGCGCGATGGTCGCGCACCCGAAGGTGGCCGAAGCGGCGGTGGTCGGCGTGCCGCATGCGGTCAAGGGGCAGGCCATCTACGTGTTCGTGACGCTGCTGGCGGGCGTCGAGCCCAGCGAAGCGCTGCGTGACGAGCTGTGCCACTGGGTGCGCCAGGAGATCGGCCCGATCGCCATGCCGGATGTCATCCAGTGGGCGCCAGGGCTTCCGAAGACCCGTTCGGGCAAGATCATGCGCCGCATCCTGCGCAAGATCGCTACCGACGACTACGAGGCGCTGGGCGACATTTCGACCCTCTCAGAGCCTGGCGTGGTGCAACAGCTGATCGCCGATCGCAAGGCCATGGGGTGAGGCGACGCCGCCGCGACGGCGTCGCGCTGGCTTAGCCATTGGCCGCCGGCTTGGCTTCGGCCACGCCGGCGACGCTGAGCTCCGGCAGGCGGCCGCCGACGAATTCGACGCTGCGGGTCGGGAAGGCGAAGCTGACGCCCATCTCGCGCAGGCCGTCGAGCAGACCCAGGTTGATCTCCTGCTGGGCATCCATGTACTGGTTGTAGTCGGAGGTCTGCATGATGTAGACGACCTCGAAGGTCAGCTGGCTGTCATCGAAGGCAAGGAAGTGGGCGCGGTCGAACTTGGCCTGTTCGACCCCATCGATGATGCGCTTGACCAACTGGCCGATCTCCCGAACCTTGTCGCTCGGCGTGTCATAGGTGACGCCGAACTTGAAGACGATGCGCCGCGTGTTCATGCGCTTGTAGTTGTGCACGGTCTGCTGGAGCAGGTCGGCGTTGGAGCAGACGATCTGCTCGCCGCTCAGCGAGCGGATGCGCGTGCTCTTTAGGCCGATGTGCTCGATGTTGCCGGCGACGTCGCCGAAGACGACGAAATCGCCGATCTCGAACGGCTTGTCGATGCCGATCGACAGCGAGGCGAACACGTCGCTGAGCAGCGTCTGCACGGCCAGGGCGATGGCGATACCGCCGACACCGAGGCTGGCGACCATCGCCGTGATGTTCACTCCGAGGTTGGCCAGGATCGACAGCAGCATCATGGTCCACACCACGATACGCAGCATGATGCCGATGATGGTGGTGGTGACCGGGTTGCGCGCCTTGCCGTCGCGGGTCAGGCTTTCCATCCACAGGCGAACGGCGGTGTCCATCCACAGGGCGATCTGAAAGGCCAGCGCGATGAACCAGCCATGCGCCATGGTCAGCTCCCAGCGCGGGGGTAGCTCGACCACCTTGAGGCCGATCAGCAGGGAAAAGGCGAACAGCAGCAGGTTGCTGGTGTGCTCGAGCATTTCTGCGGCGATGCCGCTGAATCCGCTGGTTGAACCATGGGCCAGCTTGCGCAGGCGCTTCTTGATCAGGGCCAGCGCGCTGCGCAGCACCCAGAAACTGACGAAGGTAACGGCCGCCACGATGGCGACGTCGATCCACAGGGTATTGTCCAGCAGAACTTCCCAATTCATTGCCTCGAACCTCCAGGGCGGCAAATGTGCCTAGGCACGGAAGGATTTGTCGGGAGCGCGCCTGCCCGAAGCCCGTTCAGGTCATGCGCAAGGCTGGGACGACCCCGAGCGGGGGCCGGCCCAGGCTCAGGTTAGCCCATGGCAGGTGATGTCAGTCGAACGTCAGGGCCTGCGCTGATGCGGCGCAAGCCCTGGCAAGGGAGAAACGCGCCCTGGGTTTTCGAGTCCGTCGGGGGCGATAAGTTCCATCGGCGGGGCGCCTGGGAGCTGCGGCGCAGGCGCTTCAGTCGGCGTCGAAGGCCGGTAGCAGGTCGCTGTAGCCGCCGGCGTTGATCACCTGGCGATAGCCCATCGATTCCAGCACCTGCTGCGCCTCGCCGGCGCGCCGGCCGCTGCGGCAGTAGAGCACCACCGGGGCGTCCTTGTCCGGTGCGACCTCGGCGATGTGCGCGGAGAATTCGGAGGTTTCGAGGTTGACTGCGCCAGGCAGGGCGCCCTCGGCGAATTCCTCGGGCGTGCGAACGTCGATCAGCGTCGCATTGGGCTGCGTCAGTGCCTGCATGGCGGCTTCCCGGTTGACGTCGCCGGCCATGGCCGACAGGTTCAGCAGGCTGGCGAGCAGGACGGCAAGTAGCACTTGGCGCATGGTGGTTACCTTATGGAACGCTCAGCCGAACAGGCGGCTGAGGTTGGGCAGAATCAGCACGACCGCAGTGGCCAGAAGTATAAGCGTCGCCTGCCTGAATTTCTTGTGTTTGAACATGGCTCAACCCTTTGTTGTTTTCGACGCTGCCGGCCGCTATGGGGCGGTTTTGAGCGCGCGGCGTCCGATTCGACGGGGGCCGTAGGTCCGCTCTCGCCAAAGCACGAAGTGGTCGAGCTGGGCCGTCTGCCGGAGGTTGTTGCCTTCAGGTCAGGCAAGTTCCGTACCGCCGAATGGCGCATGAGTGTCGCACTCCCCGCCGCTTGCTGTGGTCCACCGCCTACCAGCAACCCCTCGGAGGCGCCAGCATGATCAGACCCATCCATCTCCCGTTACTGCTTGTGGCGGCGGTCGCCGGCCAGGCCATCGCCCAGCAATCGCTGGAACAGGAACGCCACCGCATCGGTGAGGAACTGACGCAAAGCCGTGAGCAGACCGATCGCGACATCAACCGCATCCGCGAGGATGCGCTGGACCGGACCAACCGACTCGATGACGGGGCCCGCTCAACGCTCCCCGGGCAGCTCGGGCGTGGCAGCGGCAGCACCGTTCGCCAGCCCGACCGGCCGGTAGCGCCGGCCACGCACAGCGAACCCGGGCGGCCGCTGACCACGCCTCAACCTCGCCCCGCTGGCGACGGCACGACGATTCCCGGCACGCCGGACGCCGGCACGGGCATGCCTTCGGGCAATGGCGGTGCGGCGTCCGGCGCCGGTGGTGCCAGCACGGGCGGGGCCATGGGTGGCGGCGCCGATCGCTAGCTGCCGCGCTGCGCCGGCCCCAGGGTGCGCAGGATGCGCCCCAGCACGGCCATGGCTTCCTCGCTCTGCGCCGTCCATGGGTGGCCATGGTTGAGCCGCGCGCAGTGGCCGAAACGGCGGCTCGCCGAAAAGATCGGCCCTGGCGCCAGGCTGATGCCTTGCGCCAGGGCGAGGCGGAAGAGCTGTAGCGAATCCACCTGCTCGGGGAACTCGAACCACAGGAAATAGCCGCCGGCCGGCCGGGTGACACGCGTCTGCTGCGGGAAATGCCGGGCGGCCGAGGCGAGCATGGCGCTTTGCTGCATCTCCAGCGTGTGGCGCAGGCGTCGCAGGTGGCGGTCGTAACCGCCGTGCTGCAGGTAGTCGGCGATGGCTGCCTGGGCTGGTACGGAGGGTGACAGGGTGGTCATCAGCTTCAGCCGGCTGATCGATTCGGCGAATCGCCCCCCGGCGACCCAGCCGACCCGATAGCCGGGCGCCAGGCTTTTGGAGAACGAGCCGCAGTGCATCACCAGTCCCTCGCGGTCATGGCTCTTCACCGGCCGGGGCGGCTGCTTGCCGTAGTACAGCTCTGCATAGACGTCGTCCTCGATCAGCGGTACCTGATGCCGCTGAAGCAGAGCGTACAGCGCTTCCTTGTTCGCTTCGCTCATGCTCGCGCCGAGCGGATTCTGCAGGCTGCTCATGAACCAGCAGGCGCGAATCGGCAGCCGCTCGAGGCTGTCGGCCAATACCGCAAGGTCGATGCCCTCGCGCGGCTGCACCGGAATCTCCACTGCACGAAGCTCGAGGCGTTCGAGCACCTGCAGGCAGGCATAGAACGCCGGTGATTCGATCGCCACCAGATCGCCGGGCCGGGTGACGCTCTGCAGGCACAGGTTGAGCGCCTCCATCGCGCCGTTGGTGATCACCAGCTCGTCCATCGGCAGCAGCACGCCGCTGGTCATGTAGCGCAGGGCGATCTGCCGGCGCAGGTCGGGATTGCCGGCGGTCCATGTCGGCAATGACTTCGTGCGGCGAAAGCGTGCGCAGGCCATGCGCCATGGAGCGCGCCAGGCGTGCCAGGGGAAACAGATCGGGGCTGGGAAAGGCCGAGCCGAAGGGCACCGTCTGCGGGTCCTTCAGCGAACCGAGTACCGAGAACACCAGCTCGCTGACATCCACTTCGGTGGCCTGCGCGGACAGGCTGCGCGGCTCCGGTTCGGGAAGGGGGCGCTGGGCGTGCTCGCGAACGAAGTAGCCCGAGCGTGCCCGGGCCTGAATGAGCCCGCGATCCTCCAGCAGGTAGTAGGCCTGGAACACCGTCGACGGGCTCACGCCGTGCGAGCGACTGGCCTGGCGTACCGAGGGCACTCGTTCACCCGCGGCGAGCACACCGCTGCGGATCAGTTCGGCTATTTCCTCGGCAAGTTTCTCGTAGCGCTTCATCGACGGTCTCTGGGGCAGGGCAGGCACACTCTACGTCGGCCGCCTGCCCTTGTGCATGGCCTCAGCGCGGCGGCGCGATAAAGGTGCTGTCGGTGACGGCGCGCTGCTCCGCCGCGCCGGTGGCGGCAACCTCGAAGTACAGGGTGCGCGTACTGCGTGGCGCAGGCTCACTGAGCTGGACGACGCTGACGGCCAGATCGCGGATTTCGCCCCCGGCCAGCGCGAGTTCGTCGGGCCCCTGCAGCGCCAGGCCGTCGGCTCCGCGCAAGGCGAGTCGGTAGCGCTGGGGGAGCTGCGATTTGTTGATGATCTTCAGGCTGTAGACGTTCTCGATCTGACCGGCGGCGTTTTTCGCGGAACAGACCGCGGTCACGGGTGACATCGAGCGATACCAGCGGCCGGTCGGCCAGCGCCCAGGCGAAGGCGCCGATCATCACTGCCAGGGCAGCCACGTAGCCGAGCAGGCGTGGCCGCAGCCAGCGCGTCCGGCCACCCGCCAGCTCGCGCTCCGAGCCGTAGCGCACCAGGCCTCGGGCATAGCCCAGCTTGTCCATCACCTCATCGCAGGCGTCGATGCAGGCGGCGCAGCCGATGCACTCGAGCTGCAGGCCGTCGCGGATGTCGATCCCGGTGGGGCATACCTGGACACACAGGGTGCAGTCGATGCAGTCGCCCAGACCCTGGGCGCGGGCGTCGCTGTCCTTGCGTCGCGCACCACGCGGTTCGCCGCGCGCGGCATCGTAGGCGATCGTCAGCGTGTCGCGGTCGAACATCACGCTCTGGAAGCGCGAGTAGGGGCACATGTCCCGGCAGACCTTCTCGCGCAGCCAACCGGCATTGAGGTAGGTCGCTGCCGTGAAGAACAGCACCCAGAATGCCGTGGAGCCGTCCAGCTGCAGCCTGGCCAGGTCCGCGATCAATGCGTGGATCGGCGTGAAGTAGCCGACGAAGGTCACCGCGGTGACGAGCGAGATGGCCAGCCATAACGCATGCCGTGCGGTGCGTCGGCCCAGCTTCTGGAACGACCAGGGTGCGGCATCGAGCTTCAGCCGCTGGCCGCGGTCGCCTTCGGTGATGCGTTCGGCCCACATGAACAGCCAGGTCCAGACGCTTTGCGGGCAGGCGTAACCGCACCACACGCGACCGGCAAATACGGTGACGGCGAACAGGCCGAAGGCGCAGATGATCAGCAGCGCGGACAGCAGAATGAAATCCTGTGGCCAGAATGTCGCGCCGAAGATGTGGAACTTGCGTTCCGCCAGATCCCAGAGCACCGCCTGGCGTCCCTCCCAGTTCAGCCAGGCGGTGCCGAAGAACAGCGCCATCAGCGAACCCGCGCCGAGCAGGCGCAGGTTCCGGAAGCGGCCGCGAAAGCGGCGGGTGTGGATCGGCCCACCGGCCTGAGCCGGGGTCAGGCGCAAGGGACGGTGATCGAGCGTTTCAATCGCGCGGACGGGAATGCGGTCGTTCATGGGGCAGGTCCAGCAGGCCGGTTCGGATGCGCCGCATCTTCCGGTAGCCGTGGTGTGCATAACAGACTCAGCTCCGTGTGCAAAAAGCAGATCAGATAGAGGGCGACTGGCTGATCGAAGAGCCTGATACGGTCTCTTCGAGTGCAACTGATCCTGTCTCCGTCGCGCATGCATGCGGCATAGTCGCGGGTCGCGCATTCCGGGCCGGCTCTCGATGTCGGCTCGATGAAGAGGAGAACAGATGTGCTGAAAGGGCTTTTCGTGTTGGTGCTGTTACAAATTGCAGGGACGACGCTGAGCAGCCTGTGGCTGCCGATGTTGCCGGGCCCGATCGTCGGGCTGGTCCTGTTGCTGCTGGGGCTGGCGTTTCTCGGTGCAGTGCCCGAGTCCCTGCAGAAGGCGGCTTCCTTGCTGCTGCAGTACCTTCCGCTGATGCTGATGATCCATGCCGCGGGCATCATGACCAGCTACGAACTGTTGTTCGACGAGTTTGCCGTGGTGATTGTTGCGCTGCTGGCTTCGCTGCTGGTGACCATTCCGGTCTGCGGCTGGCTGCTGCAGTTTCTCGCGCGTCGGATGGGAGGTGAGCAGCCATGACGGCCTGGCACAGCTTCATCGGTCATCCGCTGTTTTCCGTGGGCCTGACGCTGCTGGCATTCCAGTTGGCCGTCGCGCTCTATCGTCGCTCGGGGTGGCTGCTCCTGCAGCCGGTACTGGTCGGCATGTTGTTGATCGTCGCGGTGTTGGCGCTGTGTGGCATCGACTACCGCGACTATCGCCGCGACGCCGAGCCCATCGCCTGGCTGCTCGGCCCGGCGACAGTCGCCCTGGCCGTGCCGCTGCGCGAGAACCTCGCGCGCATTCGTCAGCTGTTCTGGCCGATCGTCATCACGCTGGCGGTCGCCGGGGTGCTCACGGTGCTGATCACGCTGCTGGTGTGCTGGTTGCTCGGCGCCAGCGAGGCCCTGTCCATGAGCCTGGCGCCAAAGTCGGTGACCATGCCCATCGCCATGCTGGTCGCCGACCAGCTGGGCGGCGTCGCGGCGCTGGCGGCAGTGATGGTCATGCTCACCGGCGTCATCGGTACGGTGCTCGGGCCGCCGCTGCTACGCCTGGCGCGGGTCGACCATCCTGCTGCGCGCGGCTTCAGCTATGGCATCAACGCCCATGCGATCGGCACCGCCCATGCGCTGCATGAGAGCCGGGAATGCGGTGCTTTCGCCGCCCTGGCGATGAGCCTGCTGGGTGTCGCCACGGCGCTTTTGATGCCCTGGTTGTTGAGCTGACAGGTGCAGCAGGCCGTTCATGAGCCGGACGGGCGGCCGGAACGGCGGCCCGGCGGCGCTCTCGAAAGCTGAAACAGCGAGCGAGGAAGAACGATGGCCAGCGAAGACAGCAAGCGAGACCCGATCATTCCCGGCCGCCCCGAGCTGCCGGGGCGTGGGCGCACCGATCTCGAGCCGAGCGACGAAGCCGGGATAGACGAGCTTCCGGACAACGACGGCGCGCTCCCGCACGGGCGGCGGCGGAACGAGCAACTCCCCGATACCGACCCGGACAACGCCGAGCGCGATGGCGTCATCAACCCGCGCTGAATAAATGAAGGCGCAACGAAAAAGCCCCTGAGTCGCAAGACTCAGGGGCTTTTTTAACTGGCGGTGAGGAAGGGATTCGAACCCTTGATACGGTTTCCCGTATACACACTTTCCAGGCGTGCTCCTTCAACCACTCGGACACCTCACCGGATCTCAACGGGCGTGCTGTCCGTCGAGGCGCGCTAATTTAGCCGAAGGCTTTTCGAATGGCAAAAACTTTTTGAGTTTTTTCATGCATTTAAGCCGGCCGTCTTCGCGCAGGGCTTGACCGAGCGCCAGGCGCGGCAACTCTGCGGGAGCTCGCAGCGGTAGCGCTGGAACAGCGGCGAAATGCGGCAATCGGTGACCGAACGGTCAGTCAAGGCGCTTTACCGAGCGAGTTCCGGTGAGTAACGTCGGCGCACTTGCGTAAAAGACAAACAAAGGGATGGGGCATGAGTGAGCTGATTTCGTACCAATTCGACGATGGCGTTGCCACGCTGACGCTGGCCAACGGCAAGGTCAATGCGTTGTCGCCGCAGATGTTCGAAGCGCTGAATGCGGCGCTCGATCGCGCCGAGCAGGATCGCGCCGTGGTGATCCTGACTGGCCAGCCGGGCATCCTCTCCGGGGGCTACGACCTGAAGGTAATGACCTCCAGCGCCGAAAACGCGATGAGCCTGGTGGCGACCGGCTCGGCCTTCACCCGGCGCATGCTGGCCCACCCTTATCCGATCATCGTGGCCTGCCCGGGCCACGCCATCGCCAAAGGGGCCTTTCTGCTGCTGGCTGCGGACTACCGCATCGGTGTTGAGGGGCCGTTCAACATCGGCCTGAACGAGGTGCAGATCGGCATGACCATGCACCATGCCGGTATCGAACTGGCCCGTGATCGCCTGGGCAAGGCCGCGTTCCAGCGCTCGGTCATCAACGGCGAGCTGTTCGATCCGCAGGGGGCCGTGCTGGCCGGGTTCCTCGATCGCGTCGTTTCCGCCGAGGCCTTGATGGAAACGGCACTGGCGGTGGCCGCCCAGCTGAAACGCATCAACATGGTGGCGCACAGGAATACCAAGCTGAAGGTGCGCAAAGCGCTGCTCGAGACGCTCGATCAGGCCATCGAGCTGGACAAGCAGCATTTCGGCGCCTGACAGCGAGTTTTTTTCTCGCGACCGCTCAAACGGGGCGGTCCTGCGTTTACACTGCGCCTTGTGACGCCCCGCCGCTGGCGGGGCGTTTTCTTTCCTAATTCCGACGCATCGCAGGAGAGCCCGATGTCCGCCCCGCATATCCCGGTTGAACGTGCCGATTTCGATCAGGTCATTGTTCCGAGCTTCGCCCCCGCCGCCTTCATTCCGGTGCGAGGCCAGGGGTCGCGAGTCTGGGACCAGAGCGGGCGAGAGCTGGTGGACTTCGCTGGTGGCATCGCGGTCAATGCCCTGGGGCACGCGCACCCGGCGTTGGTTGCTGCGCTGACCGAGCAGGCCGGCAAGCTCTGGCACATCTCCAATATCTTCACCAATGAGCCGGCCCTGCGTCTGGCCAAGAAGCTGGTGGCAGCGACCTTCGCCGACCGCGCGTTCTTCTGCAACTCCGGAGCGGAGGCCAACGAGGCCGCCTTCAAGCTGGCCCGCCGCTATGCGCATGACGTCCACGGGCCGCAGAAGTACGAGATCATCTCGGCGATCAACAGCTTTCATGGCCGTACGCTGTTCACCGTCACGGTAGGTGGTCAACCGAAGTACTCCGATGGTTTCGGGCCGAAGATCGAGGGCATCACCCACGTGCCCTACAACGATCTCGAGGCGCTGAGAGCGAAGATGTCCGAACGCACCTGTGCGGTGGTGCTCGAGCCGATCCAGGGCGAAAGCGGGGTGCTGCCGGCCGATCAGACCTACCTCGAGGGTGTGCGCGAGCTGTGCAACGAGCATGGCGCCTTGCTGATCTTCGACGAAGTACAGACTGGCATGGGCCGTACCGGCGACCTGTTTGCCTACATGCATTCGGGAGTGGTTCCGGACATCCTGACCAATGCCAAGAGCCTCGGCGGCGGTTTCCCGATCGGCGCGATGCTGACCACCCACGAGATCGCCGCGCACCTGAGCGTGGGCACCCACGGCACCACCTACGGGGGCAACCCGCTGGCCTGCGCGGTGGCCGAGACGGTGGTGGACATCGTCAATACGCCCGAGGTGCTGGAAGGCGTGAAGCAGCGTCATGCGCTGTTCCGCACGCGCCTCGAGGCGATCGGCGAGCGTTATGGCGTGTTCCGCCTGGTGCGTGGCCGCGGCCTGCTGATCGGCTGCGTCCTCAGCAACGCCTGGAAAGGCAAGGCGGCCGCCTTCTGCGCGGCGGCGGAACGGGAAGCGCTGATGATCCTGCAGGCCGGCCCCGACGTACTGCGCCTGGCGCCGAGCCTGATCATCGAGCAGGCCGACATCGACGAAGGCCTCGACCGCCTCGAGCGTGCCGTTGCCGCGCTGGTGCAGGCCTGACTCGTCCCGGGGGGCGGCTTGCCGCCCCTCAATTTTCCAGAAGAGCGAATGTCCATGAGCGATAGCCTGCAACTGATTCTCGAAGACGTCGACGGTACCCAGTTGGTGACCTCCTGCACCCGTTTTGCCGTGATGTGGCAGGGGCGTGAGGTCTGGATCCAGCAGGTCGGTAATGGCCAGCTGATGATCGGAGTGGATGTCGAGGAGGGCGACACCGAATACGCCAACCTGCTGCTGCGCCCCTTGGCGACCAATCTGGTCAGCCTGCAGCTGGAGATGGAGCCGGTCGAGGGCGAGGACGACGAACACGTCCACGGCCCCGATTGCAACCACTGAAGCACTGCGTTCAAGGGTTGGTCGGCGGACTGTCCAACCCCTGATTGCCCGTCACCGTGACGGTCGACGTGGCTGCTTGCGCACTGCTGCGCAAGCGCTCGCGTTCGGCCGGCGTCTGCTCCAGCGGCATGTGGCTGGAATCGATCACCGCGTTCTGCGCCTGTTCGCCGACTTCCTGCAGCACGCGCTTGGCCTCGCAGCGGCCGCTGATACCGCGCGCCAGCGCCAGGGCGCCGATTCCCACCTGGAGCAGGCCTCCAAGCCCCCCGTGGCGCAGACCTTTACCCAGAAGATACAGGCCGCCGGCCAGCGAGGCGGCGCGCTCCCAGCCATGGACGTTCTGCGCGGGTCGGTCGGAAGAGGTTCGGTTCATCGCATCAGCTCCTGAAGGTGTCCTCAATGAGTGACTGCCGGCGGCGATCCCGGTTCGCCGCCGCAGGTCGGCTGCGTCAGCCGGCCATGCCGAACACCTTGAGCACGAAGGCGTACTCCAGCGCCACATCCTTGAGCGCCTGGTAGCGACCGCTCATGCCACCGTGACCTGCGCCGAACTCGGTCTTGAGCAGCAACAGGTTGTCGTCGGTGCGGGTGGCGCGCAGCTTGGCAACCCACTTGGCGGCCTCCCAGTACTGCACACGGCTGTCGTTATAGCCGGCCACGGCAAGCAGCGGCGGATAGGCCTGGGCCCGGACATTTTCATAGGGCGCATAGGCCTTGATGCGCTCGTGCACCTCGGGCTGATTCGGGTCGCCCCATTCGTCGTACTCGGTCACGGTCAGCGGCAGGTCGGCGTTGAGCATGGTGTTGAGCACGTCGACGAAGGGCACCTCGGCGATCGCCGCACCGAACAGCTCCGGACGCAGGTTGAGCACGGCACCGATCAGCAGGCCGCCGGCACTACCGCCGCTGATGGCCAGGCGTGGCGATGTGGTGTAACCGTCGGCCAACAGCTGCTCGGCGCAGGCGATGAAGTCGTTGAAGGTGTTCGGCTTGTGCTCCAGCTTGCCGGCGCGGTACCAGGCCTCGCCCAGATCACCGCCGCCACGCACATGGGCGATGGCGAAGATGAAGCCGCGGTCGAGCAGCGACAGCCGCGCGTGGGAGAACCAGGGGTCGAGACTGTGACCGTAGGCGCCGTAGCCGTAGAGATAGAGCGGTGCGGGCTTGCCGAAGCTGTCGCGGCGGCCGACCAGGCTGATGGGAATCTGCGTGCCGTCCTGGGCGGTGGCCCAGATGCGCCGACTTTCATAGGCGTCCGCATCGAAGGGGCCTTCCACCGGGGTTTCCTTGAGCACCTCCTGCGTGCCGTCGGCCAGGGTCAGCTGGCGGATCTGCGCCGGGCGATTCAGCGCCTCGTAGCGCAGGCGGATCACCGTGCTGGTGAATTCCAGCGAGTTTTGCACGTGCAGGCTGTAGGCCGCATCGGGCAACTGCAGGCGATAGGGCTGGACGCCCTGTGGCCGCACCTCGATCACCGGCAGGCCGCTTTCGCGCAGGGTCAGGGTAATCGCCTCGGCGTTCAGGCTGACGTCCTCGAGCATCACCGCGTCATCATGCGGGACCAGCTCCTGCCAGTGCTCGCGGCCTGGCTCGGCCTCGCTGGCGTGATAAAGGGCGAAGTTGATGCCCGCCTGGTTGCTGCGGATCAGCCAGCGCCACTGGCCCTCGTACAGGCCATGATCGGGGAAGTATTCGTGATCCTCCTGGCGCGCTGCCAGACAGGTCCAGCTGCCCTCCGGCTGGTCCGCCGACAGCACCCAGGCTTCGCTGGTGGTCTTGCTGTGGGAGAGGATGACCAGCTGGCGGTCGGAGCTGGCGCGGTAGCAATGCACGAAGAAGCGCCCGTCCGGGTCATGGAATACCGCGTGGCTGCCGGTTTCGCCCAGGCGATGGCGGTAGATACTGTGTGGTCGGTGGGTCTCGTCCAGCTCGCCATAGAACAGGGTCTGGCTGTCGTTGGCCCAGGTCATGCTGCCGTCGCAGTTGTCGAAGGGCAGCTCGGTGACCGAGCCGCTGGCCAGGTCCTTGACGTACAGCCGGTAGATCTCGTCGCCTTCGCGGTCGAGGCTGTAGGCGAGCTTGCTGTGGTCCTGGCTGACGCTGAAGGCGCCCAGCGAAAGAAAGCCGCCACCGGCCAGCTCGTTGGGGTCGAGCAGCAGCTGTTCGGCGCTTTCATTGACGGTCAGCGAACCATCCAGCGGGCGCGGGCAGCGGTAGTGCCGCGGATACTCGTCGCCCGCGGTGGTGCGCTGGTAGTACAGCCACGGCCCCCAGGGGGAGGGCAGCGATAGATCGGTTTCGCGGATGCGGCTCTTGATCTCCTGAAACAGCGCTTCACGCAGTTCGGCCTGATCGGCGAGCTGCTCTTCGAGGTAGGCGTTCTCCGCCTTGAGATAAGCGAGCACTTCCGGGGCGTCGCGTTTTTCCAGCCAGCGATAGGGATCGGTACCGGCGTCGGCGCGAGCGATGGGGGGACGGGACATGCTGGGCTCCGAGCAAAGAGGGCGGGCGCCAGAGGTCGGCGCATTGTGGCTGCAGTGTACCTGCTGGTCCCCCGATTGACCTGCGCCTGCCGGCTTTGTTTGCGCGCCCCAGGCGCGAATGATCGATGTACTGAATGGTCAGGCATTGTCCCTGGGAGGGCCAGTCGTGCGCCATCGCTGCGCTGGTGCCCAGCGCAGCGAAGAGCGCGTGCGACCGATTGACAAGGCGACGCTTTTCCTCGAAGGTGTGCCGACCCAAATCAAACGGGCGTATGAATCGAGCGTTTGCCAGCGAACCTCGAGTGCCCGATGTATCGTGTCGGTGGGTGTCGTCGCCGCAAGGCGCGGTCGAGGAAGGCCGAAGACGTGCGACGCGTAACGTTCAGCTTCCATTCCTGGAGATCAGTTGATGATTTACGAAGGTAAAGCCATCACGGTTAAGGCTCTTGAGAGCGGCATCGTCGAATTGAATTTCGACCTCAAGGGTGAGTCCGTCAATAAATTCAATCGCCTCACTCTCAACGATCTGCGCCAGGCAGTCGATGCCATCAAGGCCGACGCTTCGGTCAAGGGTGTCGTCGTCACCAGCGGCAAGGATGTGTTCATCGTCGGCGCCGACATCACCGAGTTCGTCGACAACTTCAAGTTGCCCGATGAAGAGCTGGTTGCCGGCAACCTCGAAGCAAACAAGATCTTCAACGATTTCGAAGACCTGGGCGTGCCCACCGTGGTCGCCATCAACGGCATCGCCCTGGGTGGCGGTTTCGAGATGTGCATGGCCGCTGACTATCGCGTCATGTCCACCGCCGCCAAGGTCGGTCTGCCGGAAGTCAAGTTGGGCATCTACCCGGGCTTCGGCGGCACCGTGCGTCTGCCGCGCCTGATCGGTGTGGACAACGCCGTCGAGTGGATCGCCTCCGGCAAGGAGAACCGCGCCGAAGACGCCCTCAAGGTGCACGCGGTCGATGCCGTCGTCGCTCCGGAGAAGCTGCAGGAAGCTGCACTGGATCTGGTCAAGCGCGCCATCTCCGGCGAACTGGACTACAAGGCCAAGCGCCAGCCGAAACTGGACAAGCTCAAGCTCAATGCCATCGAGCAGATGATGGCGTTCGAGACCACCAAGGCGTTCGTCGCAGGCCAGGCCGGCCCGAACTATCCGGCTCCGGTCGAGGCCATCAAGAGCATCCAGAAAGCGGCCAACTTCGGCCGTGACAAAGCGCTGGAAGTCGAAGCTGCCGGCTTCGTCAAGCTGGCCAAGACTTCGGTCGCCGAGAGCCTGATCGGCCTGTTCCTCAATGATCAGGAGCTGAAAAAGAAGGCCAAGGCCTACGACAAGCAGGCGCGCGACGTGAAGCTCGCTGCCGTACTCGGCGCCGGCATCATGGGTGGCGGCATCGCCTACCAGTCGGCTGTCAAGGGTACGCCGATCCTGATGAAGGATATCCGTGAAGAGGGTATCCAGATGGGCCTGGACGAAGCCTCCAAGCTGCTCGGCAAGCGTGTCGAGAAAGGCCGTCTGACGCCGGAGAAGATGGCTCAGGCGCTCAACGCCATCCGTCCGACCATGTCCTATGGCGATTTCGGCAACGTCGACATCGTCGTCGAAGCCGTGGTCGAGAATCCGAAGGTCAAGCACGCCGTGCTGGCCGAGGTGGAAGGCCACGTCCGTGAAGACGCGATCATCGCGTCCAACACGTCCACCATCTCCATCAGCTACCTGGCCCAGGCGCTCAAGCGTCCGGAAAACTTCTGCGGCATGCACTTCTTCAACCCGGTGCACATGATGCCTCTGGTTGAGGTTATCCGCGGCGAGAAGACCAGCGAAACCGCCATTGCCACCACCGTCGCCTACGCCAAGAAGATGGGCAAGAGCCCGGTCGTGGTCAACGATTGCCCGGGGTTCCTGGTCAACCGCGTGCTGTTCCCGTACTTCGGCGGCTTCGCCCGCGCCATCGCTCATGGTGTCGACTTCGTTCGTGCCGACAAGGTGATGGAGAAGTTCGGCTGGCCCATGGGCCCGGCCTACCTGATGGACGTCGTCGGCATGGACACCGGCCACCACGGCCGTGACGTGATGGCCGAAGGCTTCCCGGATCGCATGAAGGATGACAGCAAGACCGCCGTCGATGTCATGTATGAGGCCAATCGCCTCGGCCAGAAGAACGGCAAGGGCTTCTATGCCTACGAGATGGACAAGAAGGGCAAGCCGAAGAAGGTCGTCGATCCTCAGTCTTACGAGCTGCTCAAGCCGATCGTCAGCGAGACCCGCGAGCTGTCCGACGAGGACATCATCAACTACATGATGATCCCGCTGTGCCTGGAAACCGTGCGCTGCCTGGAAGACGGCATCGTCGAGACCGCTGCCGAAGCCGACATGGGCCTGATCTACGGCATTGGCTTCCCACCCTTCCGCGGTGGTGCGCTGCGCTACATCGATTCGATCGGCGTCGCCGAGTTCGTTGCGATGGCCGACAAGTACGCCGACCTGGGCCCGCTGTACCACCCGACCGCGAAGCTGCGTGAGATGGCTGCCAACGGCCAGCGCTTCTACGGTTAATCGAGGGAGAGAGAATTCATGAGCCTGAATCCAAGAGATGCAGTCATCGTCGACTTCGGTCGCACCCCGATGGGGCGCTCCAAGGGCGGCATGCACCGTAACACCCGCGCCGAGACCATGTCCGCACTGCTGATCGACGGCCTGCTGGCGCGCAATCCGAAGATCGACCCGGCCGAGGTCGAGGACGTGATCTGGGGCTGCGTCAACCAGACCCTCGAGCAGGGCTGGAACATCGCCCGTATGGCCTCGCTGCTGACCCGCATTCCGCACACCAGCGCCGGCCAGACCGTGAGCCGTCTGTGCGGTTCGTCCATGAGCGCCCTGCACACTGCCGTGCAGGCCATCCAGACCAACAACGGCGACGTGTTCGTCATTGGTGGCGTGGAGCACATGGGCCACGTCAGCATGATGCACGGTGTCGACCCGAACCCGCAGCTGTCGCTGCATGCGGCCAAGGCCTCGGGCATGATGGGCCTGACCGCCGAGATGCTCGGCAAGATGCACGGCATTACCCGTGAAGCCCAGGATCAGTTCGGCTACCGCTCGCACCAGCTGGCCTGGAAAGCGACTCAGGAAGGCAAGTTCAAGGACGAGATCATCCCGATGGAAGGTCACGACGAGAACGGCTTCCTCAAGGTCTTCGACTACGACGAAACCATCCGCCCGGAAACCACCCTCGAGGGTCTGGCTGAGCTCAAGCCGGCGTTCAACCCGAAGGGCGGCACCGTGACCGCCGGTACGTCTTCGCAGATCACCGACGGTGCGTCTTGCATGATCGTCATGTCGGCCCAGCGCGCCAAGGATCTCGGCATCCAGCCGATGGCCGTGGTTCGCGCCATGGCGCTGGCTGGTGTTGATCCGGCTATCATGGGCTACGGCCCGGTGCCGTCGACCCAGAAGGTGCTCAAGCGCGCCGGTCTGACCATGGACGACATTGACTTCGTCGAGCTCAACGAGGCCTTCGCCGCCCAGGCACTGCCGGTGCTCAAGGACCTCAAGCTGCTCGACAAGATGGAGCAGAAGGTCAACCTGCACGGTGGCGCCATCGCGCTGGGCCATCCGTTCGGCTGCTCCGGTGCGCGTATCTCCGGCACCCTGCTGAATGTGATGAAGCAGAACAACGGTACGCTGGGTATCGCCACCATGTGCATTGGCCTGGGCCAGGGCATCAGTACGGTGTTCGAGCGCGTCTGAAGACGGCATGACTGACAGTGACGGGCGACTGGGCTAGGCTGTGGCCTGTCGTCCGATGCTGCAGATTGGTGTCAATGAAAGCCGGGGCCGCAAGCCCCGGTTTTCCTTTTTGTGGAGGCTCTCATGCAGGTCCAGCCGGGGCGTTATCGCCATTACAAGGGGCCGGAATACCGGGTGTTTGCTGTGGTGCGCCACTCCGAGACGGAGGAGCCACTGGTGTTCTACCAGGCGCTTTACGGCGAGCGAGGGCTGTGGGTGCGCCCGTTGTCGATGTTCGTCGAGTCGGTGGAAGTCGACGGCGAGCGTGTACCGCGCTTCGCACTGGTGGAGGCCGAGCCAAGCCGTTTCTGACGTTGCCCGGTTGGCAGCTCTGTCGACTGCCGGCTTGACCTGTCATCCGTCACCACTATATATAGCGGTGCTTTTCAGGCAGAGCGATCATGCAGCCTCGTCGCGACCCTTTGCCGTGGGCCGCTCGGATCGGTGCCGAGGTCCTGACTCCAGCTCGCCTGGCGTATCCGGCAAGCGCACTTCCGAGCTCCGCAAGCTCTCCTTCGTTCACTTCTCGATTCAGGAAATCTCCACTCCATGGGTAAATCGCTGGTCATCGTGGAATCACCGGCCAAGGCCAAGACCATCAACAAGTACCTGGGTAACCAGTACGTGGTGAAGTCGAGTATCGGCCATATCCGCGACCTTCCTACCAGCGGCTCTGCGAGCAAGGAGCCGGCCAAGCGCGGCAAGGCTGCCGAAGCCTCGTCGCTGTCGCCGAAGGAAAAGGCCAAGCGCCAGCTGTTTGCCCGAATGGGAGTGGACCCTGAGCACGGCTGGAAAGCCAAGTACGAGATCCTGCCGGGCAAGGAGAAGGTGATCGAGGAACTTCGACGCCTGGCCAAGGAAGCCGACACCATCTATCTCGCAACCGACTTGGATAGAGAGGGAGAGGCCATCGCCTGGCACCTGCGCGAATCCATCGGCGGCGACGACGAGCGCTACAAGCGCGTGGTGTTCAACGAGATCACCAAAAAGGCCATTCAGGAAGCCTTCGCCCAGCCCGGCGAGCTGGACATCAACCGGGTAAACGCCCAGCAAGCGCGGCGCTTCCTCGATCGGGTGGTGGGCTACATGGTCTCGCCGCTGCTCTGGCAGAAAATCGCGCGTGGGCTTTCCGCCGGTCGCGTACAGTCGGTGGCGGTCAAGCTGGTGGTCGAGCGCGAGCGCGAGATTCGCGCTTTCGTGCCCGAAGAGTACTGGGAAGTGCACGCCGATCTGGCGACCGCGCAGCAGGCCAAGGTGCGCTTCGAAGTCGCCCGCGAGAAGGGTGAGGCGTTCAAGCCGCTGAACGAGGCGCAGGCCAAGGCCGCGATGGAAAAGCTCAAAAGCGCGACGTACAGCGTCAGCAAGCGCGAGGACAAGCCGACCTCGAGCAAGCCGTCGGCCCCCTTCATTACCTCGACGCTGCAGCAGGCGGCGAGCAATCGCCTGGGCTTCGGCGTAAAGAAGACCATGATGATGGCCCAGCGCCTGTACGAAGCTGGCTACATCACCTACATGCGTACCGACTCGACCAATCTTTCGGCCGATGCGCTGGTCATGGCCCGCGGGTTCATTGAAAGCGAGTTCGGCAGCCAGTACCTGCCGGAGAAGCCCAACTTCTATTCCAGCAAGGAAGGCGCCCAGGAGGCCCACGAGGCGATTCGTCCATCGGACGTCAACCTGCGGCCCAACCAGTTGTCGGGCATGGAGCGCGACGCCGAGCGCCTCTATGAGCTGATCTGGCGCCAGTTCGTCGCCTGCCAGATGCCGCCTGCACAGTACCTGGCGACCAGCGTGACCGTGACGGCCGGTGATTTCGAACTGCGTGCCAAGGGTCGCATCCTCAAGTTTGACGGCTACACCCGCGTGCTGCCGCAGCAGAGCAAGACCGGCGAAGATGACGTCTTGCCGGAAATGAAGCAGGGCGAGGCGATGGATTTGCTCGCGCTCGACCCCAGCCAGCACTTCACCAAGCCGCCGGCGCGTTATTCCGAGGCGAGCCTGGTCAAGGAAATGGAAAAGCGCGGCATCGGCCGGCCGTCCACCTACGCGGCGATCATTTCGACCATTCAGGATCGCGGCTATGTCTCGCTGCATAACCGCCGCTTCTACGCCGAGAAAATGGGCGAGATCGTTACCGAGCGCCTCTCCGAGAGCTTCGAGAACCTGATGGACTACGGGTTCACCGCCGGCATGGAAGAGCATCTGGACGATGTCGCGCAGGGCGAGCGGGAGTGGAAGCACGTGCTTGACGAGTTCTACGGTGACTTCCGCCGCAAGCTCGAGATCGCAGAGTCGCCGGATAGCGGCATGCGTGCCAACCAGCCGACCCTGACCGATATTCCGTGCAAGGTCTGCGGGCGGCCAATGATGATCCGCACCGCCTCGACCGGCGTGTTCCTCGGTTGCTCCGGCTACAGCCTGCCGCCGAAGGAGCGCTGCAAATCGACTATCAATCTGATTCCGGGCGACGAAATCGCAGCCGATGACGAGGGCGAGTCCGAATCCCTGGTGCTCTTGGGCAAGCGCCGCTGCCCCATCTGCAGCAATGCGATGGATGCCTACCTGCTCGACGAAAAGCACAAGCTGCATATTTGCGGTAACAACCCCGACTGCGCGGGCTACGAAGTGGAGGAGGGGCAGTTCCGCATCAAGGGCTACGAGGGCCCTAGTCTGGAGTGCGACAAATGCGGCAGCGAAATGCAGCTCAAGACCGGCCGGTTCGGCAAGTTCTTTGGCTGCACCAATGCGGAATGCAAGAACACCCGCAAGCTGCTGAAGAATGGTGAGCCGGCGCCGCCGAAGATGGATGCGGTGAAGATGCCGGAACTCAAATGCGAAAAGGTCGACGATACCTACGTGCTGCGCGACGGGGCGTCCGGGCTGTTCCTGGCCGCCAGCCAGTTCCCGAAAAACCGCGAAACGCGCGCGCCGTTGGTCAGCGAGCTGATCCCGCACAGGGATGAGATCGATCCCAAGTACCACTTCCTGCTCCAAGCGCCGCAGCAGGATCCCGAAGGACGCCCAGCGGTCATTCGCTTCAGTCGCAAGACCAAGGAGCAGTACGTGCAGTCCGAGGTCAATGGCAAGCCCACCGGCTGGAAGGCGTTCTACGACGGCGGTAAGTGGAAGGTGGAAGACAAGCGCTGATGCGCCGCTGCGACGGCGCCCGGTTCGAATGAGCGGGGCGCCCGTCGGGCATGTGCTGGTTTTGTCGCCGCAGGCGGTCCATTCTTGCGGCAATCCTGCTTTGCGGAGAGCACCATGGCTCACGAACGCTACACCCGTACCAACCAGAAACTGTTCTTTGCCGGCCTTTCGCTGGAAAACTGGCGCAAGGCTGACGCACTCGGCACCCTGAATGCTCAGGGGCAGGTCCAGGCCGAGCGTGAGGCGAGCCTGTTTCACCTATACGGGGCCGTGCTCGGCCTGTGCCATGAAATCGCTGGTTTCTACCGGTCGCCAGGTGCTGATGCGCCTCGCGCCGAGGCGTTTCTGAATCGCCAGGCGCTGGAGCAGGCGCCGAGCCAGGAGCTCGCCGAGCTGGTCGAACTCGCCGAACAGCCGGACACTTGGTTAGCCCGGTTGCTGTCGGCTCATGCCGCGTTGTTCCAGCCGCCTCAGGCGCCAACGAAGGCCAAAGTCGATCCACGGCAGCCGCTGATCGAGGCGGTGACGCTCGAGGAGGACCAGCCAGAAGCCTTGTCGCGAACCGAGCTGGAGCTCTGGCGCACGAACATCAAGGAGCTGGTGCTGCGCTTCCGCGAGACCATGACTGAGTGGTGACGTCCGGCTTGAATTGATTCGCGTCGTTTCCGTCGTGTCGTTCGTGCCTCACGGGTGGCCGGCGGCAAGGCATCAGGCCAGGGCTCGCTATGCCGGCGCGGCAGGTGGCGAGCTGAGATGCCTATGGCCGCGTTCATCGGCCTCATGGCTGAGCGCGGGGTACAAGCCTTTTCTCATGGCACTCCACTGGTACAATGCGCGCCTTTCAACGAGAGCCAACCGAATGCCTACGTCTTTTCTAGAGATTGTCGAGATGCCCGATGGGCGCATCGTGCTCCGCCGCGCCGAAGACGAGGAGGTGCTGGTCACGCTGGATTTCTCCGAGGAGGCCAGGCTGTTCCTGCAGGGACAGCACGTCGAGGTGGCTAAGGCGATGTTCAACGTCGGCGTGCAGATGGCGGGGAAAATGGCCGAAGGCGATTTCGAATACGAGGATGAGTCGCCGCGCGTCTTGCATTGATACGAAGCGGCTTGCCGGCACGATCCCTGTGCCGCCGAGAGGGAAGGGCCTAGCAGCCCAGGCGGATATTCAGCCCTTTGGCCTGGCCCAGGCTGGCCGCCGCACGAAGCTTGTTACGCTCAGCGTTGCTGAGCTTTTCCTGCCAGGTGATCACGGTGTGACTGCAGCCCGAGCCGAGTGCCTTGCAGGCCAGTTCGAGCGCGCTTTGGTCATTACGAGGGTGCAGAACGATCACACGTTGGCGGTTCAGGCCGCTGTCACGCAGCCAGTTGCCGCTCAGTGAGCCGGGGGGCGCAATCAGTGTCAGCCAGCGTTTGTCGTCCGCCTCGCTGAGATCCCTCAGGATAGGCGTCAACAACAGGTGGCAGTGTTCGCTGTTGCCGCTCAGGCTAAGCTCGCTAAGGTACTCGGGGCGAGGCTCGACAGAAGCAGGGGCTGCACAGAATGGCATGGCGCGCTGGGCCATCATGCCTTCGAAAAGTGACAGCTGTGGTCGCATGGTTTCGGAACGGTACTGCATGATCCTTCTCCTGTTTAGCGGCGAATGACACCGACGCTCAACCCTTCGATGACCAGCTCCTGCTCTTCGAGGTCTACCTCGATCGGCGCGAAGTCCTCGTTTTCGGCCAGAAGCCACACCTTGTTGCCCTCACGCTTGAAGCGCTTGACTGTGACTTCATCGCCGACTCGAGCGACTATCACTTGCCCGTTGCGTGCTTCGCGCGTGGTATGGACGGCAAGCAGGTCGCCATCGAAGATGCCGATGTCCTTCATGCTCATGCCGCGCACCCGTAGCAGATAATCGGCTTTCGGATGGAAAAAGGCGGGGTTGATCTGGCAGGATTCCTCGACATGCTGTTGCGCCAGGATGGGCGCACCGGCCGCGACCCGGCCAATGATAGGTAGCCCGCTCTCGTGCGTGGCTGGCTCGAAATCGGGGATGCGGATGCCGCGTGAGGCGCCCGGTGTCATTTCGATGGCGCCTTTGCGCGCCAGGGCCTTGAGATGCTCTTCGGCTGCGTTGGGGGATTTGAAGCCGAGCTCCTGCGCGATCTCCGCTCGCGTTGGCGGGTAACCGTTGTCTTCGAGGCAGCGTTTGATGAAGTCGAGGATCTGAGACTGGCGGGGCGTGAGCTTGATCATGGCGGTCTCTGTTCTTTTATACAGTGCCTGGGATTATATACAGTGCATGCGGGTTGGCAATCGCCTCGCGTCGCGCCTTTTCCTCTTAACAGGCCGGTTGCGACAAAGCGGCACAACCGCCGAAGCGGATGCAGGTTGACTTGGTAGACACTGAAACGTAAGTTTCAAACACTTGTTTGTCTTCTGGAGGGGGCATGGCGCAGTCGGAAACAGTTGAGCGCATTCTCGATGCTGCGGAACAGCTGTTCGCGGAAAAGGGCTTCGCCGAGACTTCGCTTCGTCTGATCACCAGCAAGGCCGGGGTGAACCTGGCGGCGGTGAACTATCACTTTGGCTCGAAGAAGGCGCTGATTCAGGCCGTGTTCTCACGGTTTCTCGGTCCATTCTGCGCGAGCCTCGAACGCGAACTCGACCGCCGAGAGGCGCTTGCCGGCAAGCCGGACACCCTTGAGGAGCTACTCGGTATCCTGGTCGAGCAGGCGCTGGCTGTGAAGCCGCGCAGCGGCGACGACCTGTCCATCTTCATGCGCTTGCTCGGCCTGTCGTTCAGCCAGAGCCAGGGACACCTGCGGCGTTATCTCGAAGACATGTACGGCAAGGTGTTTCGCCGCTACATGCTGCGGGTACACGAGGCGGCTCCGTCGCTGCCGCCGATCGAGCTTTTCTGGCGTGTGCATTTCATGCTGGGTGCAGCAGCCTTCAGCATGTCCGGCATCAAGGCGCTCAGGGCCATCGCCGAGAACGATTTTGGCGCGCGCACATCGATCGAGCAGGTCATGCGGATGATGGTGCCGTTCCTGGCTGCCGGTATGCGCGCCGACAGTGCCATCGCCGATACGCCACTGGCCGAGGCTCAGCCGTTGGCCCGGCGCAATGCGGTGGCGGTTCCTGCCAAGGCTTGAGGTTCAAGCCTGTGGCTGCTTGGGCTAAGCTAGCGGCCCATGGCCGACCTCGATTTGCTCCTCGTTTCCCTCGCTGACCAGTGCCTGTACGGGTTCACCCGCGACAGGCTCTGTTTTCGTGCCTCTGTTTCCACTGCCGTGAACGGGCCGGGCGAACACAATGGTTCGGGCTGTACGCCGCGCGGCTTGCACCAGGTGCGTGCGAAGGTCGGTGCGGGTCTGCCGGCCGGGGCAGTATTGCGCGGCCGACGCTGGACCGGAGAGGTCTGGACGCCGCAGTTGCACGAGCAGTTTCCGGGGCGCGACTGGATCCTCAGTCGGATCCTCTGGCTGAGCGGCTGCGAACAGGGCGTCAACCGCCTCGGAAGCGTCGATACGTTCCGACGCTACATCTATATACACGGCACACCCGACACCGAGCCAATGGGTGTGCCGCTATCCCACGGCTGTGTGCGCATGCGCAACGAAGAGCTGATAGCGCTGTTCGCACGGGTGCCGTTGCACTGCGCCGTTCGCATCGACGAAGCCTCTTATCCTCAGTGGGCTCACGCCAAACTCGATTAAGGATTCTGTGCCTCATGCAAGGTTCATTGATGCTGGATATCGGCGGCACCTGGCTGACTGCCGAGGATCGCCAGTTGCTGCGCCAGCCGCAGGTCGGCGGCTTGATCCTGTTCGCGCGCAACATCGACCATCCTCGCCAGGTGCTGGATCTCTGCCGGGCCGTGCGCGCCGAGCGCCCGGACTTGCTGATTGCCGTCGATCAGGAAGGTGGTCGCGTCCAGCGCTTGCGGCAGGGCTTCGTCAGATTGCCGGCGATGCGCGAGTTCGCCCACCACTCGGATGCCGTCGAGCTTGCCCGGGCCTGCGGCTGGTTGATGGCCACGGAGGTACTCGCGGCCGGCCTCGATTTCAGCTTTGCTCCGGTGCTCGATCTCGATCATCAGCGCAGTGCGGTAATCGGTGCGCGGGCGTTCGAGGCGGCACCCGAGCGTGCGGCCGATCTGGCCGCCGCCTTTATCGGCGGGATGCATGCGGCGGGCATGTCGGCGACCGGAAAGCACTTCCCCGGCCACGGCTGGGCCGAAGCCGATTCGCACGTGGCGATACCGCGTGACGAGCGTAGCCTCGAGGAGATTCGTCAGTGCGATCTGCTGCCGTTCCGGCGGCTGGCGCCTACGCTGGACGCAGTGATGCCCGCGCACGTGATCTATCCACAGGTAGATTCCCAGCCGGCGGGCTTCTCCCAGCGCTGGCTGCAAGAGGTGTTACGCGGCGAGCTGGGTTTCTCCGGCGTGATCTTCAGCGACGATCTTTCCATGGCCGGCGCCCATGTAGCGGGCGATGCTGCGGCGCGCATCGAGGCCGCGCTGAGCGCCGGCTGTGACATGGGGCTGGTGTGCAACGACCGGGCAGCCGCCGAGCTGGCCGTTTCGGCATTGCAGCGGCTGGCTGTAAAGCCCTCGCCGAGGCTGGCCCGGATGCGCGCCCGTTCCGTGATTGCGCAGGACTACAAGCAGAACCCGCGTTGGCTTTCCGCGCTCGGTGCGTTGCGCGGCGCAGGTCTGGTATGACCCCCTCAGAGAACCAAGCATGACTGTACACGCCATCATTGGCGGAACCGGGCTGACCCAGCTGGATGGCCTGGTGCTGCGCGATGCCAAGCGCATTGAAACCCCGTATGGCCTACCGTCGGCAGACATTCTCCATGGCCGTTACGCCGGCGGTGAAGTGCTGTTCCTGGCGCGCCATGGCCACCCCCACCGCATCCCACCGCACGAGGTCAACTATCGAGCAAATCTCTGGGCGCTGAAGGAGGCCGGGGCTGAGAGCGTCGTGGCGGTCAACGCGGTGGGCGGCATCCACGCTGCGATGGGCGCGGGGCACTTCTGCGTACCGCACCAGATCATCGATTACACCTATGGTCGAGCGCATACGTTTTTCGAAGGTGAGCTCGAACAGGTGACGCATGTCGACTTCAGCTATCCCTACGACGAGTCGTTGCGCCAGCGCCTAGTCACCGCCCTCGCCGCCGAGGGCTTTGCCTTCAGCAGCCATGGCGTATACGGCTGTACCCAGGGCCCGCGCCTGGAGACGGTGGCGGAGATCGCGCGGATGGAGCGTGACGGCTGCGACATCGTCGGCATGACCGGTATGCCGGAGGCGGTGTTGGCGCGCGAGCTGGAGCTTCCCTACGCCTGCCTGGCACTGGTGGTCAATCCGGCAGCAGGAAAGTCCGGCGGGATCATCACCATGGCGCAGATCGAGGCCGCGCTGGCCGAGGGTGTCGGCAAGGCACGTGCGGTGCTGGCTCGCATTCTGGGCTAAAGCACCCGGCTGCAACAGGGCTGTCATGCCGGCGCGTGACACTGGCAATTTGCAACTTGCCCCCATTGCGGCTGCCGGACCGCTTGCTACACTGAGCCGTCCTTTGGAGTACTTGGAATGTTCGATCAGCGGCGCACAATAACAATACTCAGAACGGTGCTATTGCTGAGTCTGCTCGGTTCGCTAACTGCCTGTTCAACCTGGTTCAGCAACAATTTCGTCGACCCCAAGGTTCAGTTGACGAAGGTCGAGGTGGTCAAGGCCCGCTTGCTGGAGCAGCAGTTCATGCTGCGTTTTCGCATCGATAACCCCAACGATCACAGCCTGCCGGTCCGCGGCCTGCGCTACAAGGTACATCTCAACGAGGTGGAGCTGGCCGACGGCGAATCGAGTGGCTGGCTGACGGTGCCCGCGCACGGGTTCGAGTACTACGAAGTCACCGTGCACACCAACTTGTGGAAGCACATGAAGTACATCGTGCGGCTGCTGGAAAAGCCTGATCGGGCCATCCGCTACAGTCTCGATGGTGAGCTCAAGACCGGCCTGATGCTTGGACGTGCTGTGCAGATCTCCACCAAAGGAGAGATAATCCCCGGCAACTTTATCCCGGAGTGACGCAGCAACATGACTCAAGAACCTCACGTACACGGCCCCGACTGCAATCACGACCACGAGCATCATCACCATGTCCATGGTCCGCACTGCAATCATGCGTCGGAGCCGGTTCGCAACCCGCTGAAGGACGTCGGTCGCAACGACCCATGCCCATGCGGCAGCCAGAAGAAATTCAAGAAGTGTCACGGGGCCTGATTGTCCCATGTCGCCCGTCGTGCTCGTGCTGCTGAGTCTGGGTGCGTTGGTGATTGCCGCGCTGGGCGGTTATGCCTTGTATCTCTGGCGCCGCGTCTGGCGCGTTGAACGCGAACAGCAGGCGCAGCAGACCAAGCGGCAGATTGCGCTGGCTGAGGATTTGCGGATCCTGGCTGGCAGCCTGCTCGACGAGCAGCTGCCACTGATCGAAGGTGCGATTCGCATCAAGGTTCTGCTCGATCACTACGATCCTGTTCTGGGGCAAGACCCTCGCTGCCAGGTGTTCCATCAGCTCTACGAGGCGACCGAGCAGGTGCCGACCCACGGCGCCTGGAAAGCGCTGGAGCGCAGTGAGCGACGTCGCTACGAGGCGACCTTCAGTGCGCTGGAACTCAAGCACAAGGCCGAGGCTCGGCGCTGTGCACGCTGGCTGCTCGACGAAGCGCTGCCAGCATCCGGCCGAGCGGCCTGATCAGCAAAGCTCCCTAACTGTCTACCACCTGTCTGTCGGCTCGCCCCGCGAGGAGTTATCCATGTCGACGCGTTTGCCTGTCTCCTTGTCTCGCATTGCCATTGGCGCAGCGCTTGGGTTGTTCGGCCTGGCCGGGTGTCAGGCCTATCTGGATAGCCGTTACGCCGACAGTGTCGCACCGGCGCACGGTGTCCAGCCGCTGAAGGGGCTGGCAGGCAGTGTCAGTGTGCGGCGCAATGCACTGGGCATGCCGCTGATCGAAAGTCAGTCATTGCACGATGCGATCTTTGCCATGGGCTACGTGCATGCCAGCGACCGGCTCGGGCAGATGATCAGCCTGCGCCTGACGGCCCAGGGGCGGCTGGCTGAAATGGTCGGCCCCGGGGTGCTGGACATCGACCGCTTCATGCGTGCGGTGAATCTGCGCCAGAGCGCCGAACTCTTCTACCGCGAAGCATCGCCGCGCATGAAGAAGATCTTCGAGGTCTACGCGCGCGGCGTGAACGCCTATCTGTATCGCTATCGCGACCGGCTGCCGATGGAGCTCGCCGAGTCGGGCTATCGACCCGAGTACTGGAAGCCGGAAGACTCCGTACTGATCTTCTGCCTGCTCAATTTCGGCCTTTCGGTGAACCTGCAGGAAGAGATCGCCGCACTGGCGCTGGCCCAGCAGGTGGGCAGCGACAAGCTGGCCTGGCTGCTGCCGACCTACCCCGACGAACCGCTGCCGTTCGATGAAGCCGCCAAGCTGGACGGGCTTTCGCTCGGCGGGCAGATTCCGGGGCTGGACAGCGTCGCCGAGACGACCCGTCGCGTTGCCGCTTTCAACATGCTAGGCGTTGCCGCCTCGAACAACTGGGCCGTCGCGGCGAGCCGCAGCCGCAGCGGCAAACCCTTGTTCGCCAACGACACGCACTTGCCGTTGTCGATGCCCTCGTACTGGAATTTCATGCAAATTCGTTCGCCGAAGTTCCAGGCTGCCGGCGTAACGGTCGCCGGGGTGCCGGCCGTGGTCGCCGGCTTCAATGGCAAGCTCGCCTGGGGCATGACGATGGTCATGGGCGACAATCAGGACCTGTTTCTCGAAAAGGTCCGCCGAGATGGCGACCGCATGCTGTACCTGGCCGACGGGCGCTGGGTGCCGGCCCAGGTGCGCCACGAAACCTACTTCATCAAGGGCGCGCGGCCTGTTCGCGAAACCCTCTACGAGACGCGTAACGGCCCCCTGCTGAACACTGTGCTGGGCCCGCGCAAGCACTCGCTGCAACCGCTGGAACTCAAGAGCGGCTACGGCCTGGCACTGAAGAGCACGCTGCGCGAGGCCGATCGATCGCTCGATGCGTTCTTCGACCTGTCCCGCGCCGGCTCCGTCGAGCAGGCTTTCGAGGCCAGCGGGCGCATCGGTGCCATGCCGTTGAACATGCTGTTCGCCGACGAACGCAGTATTGGCTGGCAGGTCACCGGGCGTTACCCGAACCGTCGTGAGGGGCTGGGCCTGGTGCCGTCGCCCGGCTGGGACGGGCGCTATGACTGGGATGGTTTCGCCGATTCGATGCTGCATCCCTACGACCAGGACCCGGCCCAAGGCTGGCTGGGCACCGCGAACCACCGTACCGTGCCTCGCGGCTATGGCATGCAGCTGTCGAGTTCCTGGTATTACCCAGAACGCTACGAGCGGCTGGCCGAGCTCGCCGGCAGCGGCCGGCATGACACGCGCAGCATGATGGCCATGCAATACGATCAGCGCACGCCGTTCGCCGCCAAGCTCCAGACGATGTTGCAGGGGCCGGGCATGGCGCAGCCGCTGAAGGCGGCTGTCGCAGCGTTGCCAGCCGAGCAGCGGGTGCGCGCCGAAGAAGCATTGCGCCGTCTGCTGGCGTTCGATGGCGAGCTGGCCGCCGACTCGGCGGACGCGGCACTCTATGGCGCTTTCCTGCAGGAGAGCGCGCGGCAGATCTTCCTCGATGAGCTCGGCCCGGAAGACCGACCGGCCTGGCAGGCGCTGATTCAGGCCTCCACCTTGTCCTACTCGGCGCAGGCCGATCACTTGCTCGGCCGCGACGACAGCCCGTTCTGGGACGACCAGCGCACCGCCACCGTCGAGGACAAGCCCACCATCATTGCGCGCAGCCTGGCAGCGGCGGTGAGCTCGCTGGAAACCCGCCTCGGCCCCGATCGTCAGGCCTGGCAGTGGGGTAAGCTGCATCGCTACGAGTGGGTCAGCGGAGCCACCCAGCTGGCGCCTCATATGCCGGCCGGTCAGCGCCGCGCCATCGAAGCGCTGGACGGCTACCTCAATCGCGGGCCTTACCCGGCCGGCGGCGATCACTCCACGCTCAACGTATCGGCTTACCACTGGGGCGCGGATTTCGACACCTGGCTGATTCCGGCAATGCGCATCATCGTCGATTTCGGGCGCGACGAACCGATGATCGGGCTGAACAGCTCCGGACAGTCCGGCAACCCGGCCAGTGAACACTATGCCGATGGCATCGACGCCTGGCTAAAGGGGGCGTATCAGAGCTTTCCGCTGAAGCCTGCCAATCTGGACAAGGTGTACGGCACGCAGCGCCTGCTGCTGACCCCGGCTCGCTGAGCCGCGTCAGGCGGGTACGACCTCGAGCACGCAAATCGTGTCGGGCTCGGGGTAATGCCAGCGTACCTGCACGTCCCACAGCCGAGTGCCGTAGCGGCGCTCCGGCCGCGGCTGCTGGTAGGCCGGCCGCGGGTCCTGCGCCAGGCACTGTTCGATCAACTGCACCAGGGGCTCGCCGAGGCGCTCGGCGTGGGCCTGTGCCTGCTGCAGCGCAGCGGGTAGCCACCGCACCCTGATCGGCTCGGGGGCGGCATCGGCGATGTCGTTGCGCGCCTCGGGCAGCGCATCGGCATAGGGCACGTAAGGCTTGATGTCGAGCACCGGCGTGCCGTCCAGCAGGTCGATACCGGAGACGAAGAGGCGGCCGGGCTCGACCCTGTCGAGCCGTACGACCGACTGACCAATGCCGTTCGGCCGATGTGTGGAGCGAGTCGCGAACACGCCCAGCAGGCGGTTGCCGCCCAGTCGGGGCGGGCGTACACGCAGGCGTGGTTTGCTTTCCAGGGCCTGGTGAAAGAGAAAAAGCAGCCAGACGTGGCTGACCTGTTCCAGCCCGGCGACCGCCTCGGCGCAATCGTAGGGTGGCATCAGCTCGAGCACGCCGCGCGCCGCCGGCGCCAGGCTGGGCTGGCGCGGGATGGCGAATTTCTCCTTGAAGCAGGAGTGCAGGATGCCGACGGGGCTGACACTGTGAGGCATACGGGTGACCGGCAGAGGGCAGGGGAGCGCGATGATACGCCGCCCGCGCTCGCGTTGCTCAGCGGCGCGGGCGGGGAGCGCCCGGTTGCCGGGCCGAACCGTCAGAGGCCGAGCAAGCGGGCGACGTAGTCGGCGTCCTTGTCGCCACGGCCGGACAGATTTACCAGGATATGTTGCTCACGGCCCAGCGCTGGTGCGGCACGCATGGCCCAGGCCACCGCATGGGCGCTTTCCAGCGCCGGAATGATGCCCTCGGTGCGCGACAGGGTCATGAAGGCCTCGAGGCATTCCTGATCGGTGACCGACTGGTAATCCACCCGGCCGATATCCTTCAGGTAACTGTGCTGCGGGCCGACCCCGGGGTAGTCGAGCCCGGAGGCGATGGAGTACACGGCGGCCGGGTTGCCTTCGGCATCCTCCAGTACGTAGCACGCCATGCCGTGGAGTTCGCCCGGCTTGCCCTGCGACAGGGTCGCCGCATGGCGGCCGGGCCGGTCAACGCCTTCGCCGGCCGGCTCGATGCCGACCAGCCGGACTGCGCCGTCATTGAGGAAGGCGCTGAAGATGCCCATGGCGTTCGAGCCGCCGCCGACGCAGGCAGCGACATGGTCGGGCAGCCGCCCATGCCGGGCGAGAAACTGTTCGCGGGCCTCGCGGCCGATGATCGACTGGAAGTCGCGGACCATTTTCGGGAACGGATGCGGCCCGACGACCGAACCGATGGCATAGATGAAGCTCTGTGGGTCCTTGAGGTATTCCTCGAAGGCGCTGTCTACCGCTTCCTTGAGCGTCGCGGCGCCCCTGGTGACCGGCACCAGCTTGCAGCCGAGGATCTTCATCTTGGTGACGTTGGGGTGTTCTTTCTCGATATCCACCTGGCCCATGTGGATCTCGCAGGGGATGCCCACCAGCGCGCAGGCAGTGGCGAGGGCGACACCGTGCTGCCCGGCGCCGGTCTCGGCGATGACCTTCTTCTTGCCCATGAACTTGGCCAGCAGCGCCTCGCCCAGGCAGTGGTTGATCTTGTGCGCACCGGTGTGATTGAGGTCTTCACGCTTGAGGTGGATCTGCGCACCGCCGAGTTTTTCCGATAGCCGCCTGGCGTGGAAGATCGGGCTTGGCCGGCCCACGTAATCGGCGAACAGGCTTGCCAGTTCCGCCTGGAAATCCTCGCGCTGGCGGATTTCCTCATAGGCGAGGTTGATGTCGTCCATCGCCTGCTTCAGGTGCGGCGGCACCAGCTGCCCGCCATAGGGGCCGAAGTAACCGTTGGCATCGGGCATCGAGGCAAAAACAGGTTCGGACGACATGAATGCTTCTCTCCATGAAAAGGCAGCGCCTGGCTGGCGGGGTTGCCGATCATAGCCAGCGCCGGCGCCGCTGAAAACGCACGGCGATGTGCGCCAAGGCCGCATCACCGGGGCCGTTGCGTCTTAGCAAAGGTGGCGCGGCAGGTGGTCACGTTTGGCGGTGGAAGGGCGCAAATTGGCGAAATTGACGTTAATCGTGTAGGATGCGCGCCCAATTCGAGTTTATTGGAGCAAATAACCTCTTAATTGAACGTCGGTATGATCTGCCGACCGGGGCCTGGCTGTCATCAGCACAGTCGTCTGCAGGCCCTTCCCGCCATCGGGTCGCTGCGTTCCCCTGCGAACCGCTCTCGACCTGCCGCAATTCGTCGCCTAGCGATGTCATAAAGCCAGAACAAGTTCAGGAGATAGAACTTATGAACGAGGCTGAGCTGTCGCCCCATGATTCCGACGCGCCACGCGACCGGATCAACCCCGTGGTCTTCTACGGTTCCGCCATTGCGATCGTCGTGTTCGCCGTGTGGACGATGTTCTTCACCGACCGCTCGCTGGCGGTCATCAACACGGTACTCGGCTGGATTTCCGACACCTTCGGCTGGTTCTACTTTCTCGCCGTATTGCTCTACCTGGTGTTCGTCGTGCTGGTCGCATCCAGTCGCTACGGCAAGATTCGCCTCGGCCCCGATCATTCCAAGCCCGAATTCAATGTCCTGACCTGGGCGGCGATGCTGTTCTCCGCCGGCATCGGCATCGACCTGTTGTTCTTCTGCATTGCCGAACCCATCACCCAGTTTCTCGAGCCGCCGGTAGGTGAGGGCGGCACGACCCAGGCCGCACGCCACGCGCTGGAACTGACCTTCCTGCACTGGGGGCTGTCCGGTTGGGGCGTCTATACGCTGGTCGGGATGTCGCTGGCGTATTTCAGCTTTCGCCAGGGCCTGCCGTTGTCGATCCGCTCGGCGCTGTATCCGATCTTCGGCAAGCGCATCCATGGGCCGATCGGTCACACCGTCGACTCGGCGGCCGTGCTCGGCACCGTGTTCGGCATCGCCACGAGCCTGGGCATCGGCATCATCCAGCTCAACTTCGGCCTGAACTACATCTTCGGCATCCCGGATGGCACCCTCACCCAGGCGGTGCTGGTGGTGCTCATCGTGGCTTTCTCGGCTGTGTCGGCAGCCACCGGCGTCGAGCGCGGCATCCGCCGGCTTTCCGAATTCAACATGCTGTTGGCGGTTCTGCTGCTGCTGTTCGTGCTGGTGGTCGGCGATACGGTGTTCCTGCTCAACGCGCTGGTGATGAACGTCGGCGACTACTTCTCCAACTTCATCAGCCTGTCGCTGGACACCTACGCCTACCGCCGGCCGACCGACTGGCTGAACGCCTGGACGGTGTTCTTCTGGGCCTGGTGGATTGCCTGGGGCCCCTTCGTCGGCCTGTTCCTGGCACGCATCTCCCGGGGGCGGACCATCCGCGAGTTCGTCGTCGGTACGCTGCTGCTGCCGCTGGCGTTCATGATGGCCTGGATGTCGATCATGGGTAACAGCGCCATCGAGATGGTCATGGGCGGCGCCCTGGAGTTCGGCCAGCAGGCGGTAAGCAACCCGGGCTCGTCGATCTATCTGTTCCTGCAGAGCTTGCCGTGGTCGGGCCTCACTACCATCGTGGTGACGATCCTGGCCATTGTCTTCTTCGTCACCTCCGGCGACTCCGGTTCGCTGGTGCTGTCGAACTTCACTTCGATCCTCAAGGATGTGAACAGCGATGCGCCGGTGTGGATGCGCATCCTCTGGGCCGCGATCATCGGCATTCTCACCCTGGCGCTGCTGATTGCCGGCGGCCTGACCGCGCTGCAGGGCGCCGTGGTGATCATGGGGCTGCCGTTCTCCATCGTCCTGCTGTTCATGATGGTGGGGCTGTTCAAGGCGCTGCATGTCGAAGGTGTGATGGCCGACAGCTACCAGAAGAGCCTCGCCGGCTACCTGTCCGGGCGCGCCACCCTGGAGCACACCCAGATGAACTGGAGCCAGCGGCTGTCGCGGGCGATGAGCTTCCCCAGCCTGTCGCAGATTCGCCGCTATCTGAAGGAGGTCGCCAGGCCGGCCATGGAAGAGATCAAGAAGGCGCTGGGCGAGAAGGGCGTACCGGTGGAGATCCTCGAGGGCGAGCCGGGCAACGAGCATCTGATCCTCAACGTCAACCTGGGCAGCGAACAGGATTTCACCTATCAGATCTGGCCGGTGCGCAGCACCATGCCGTCGTTCGCCATGCGCACCCAGAGCAGCAAGGCCGATTACTACCGGCTCGAGGTGCACCTGCGTCAGGGCAGCCTGGGTTACGACCTGATGGGCTACTCGCGGCGCCAGCTGATCGAGGACGTCCTCGACCACTACGAACACCACATGCACTTCCTGCATCTGCAGCGCGAGAACGGTGGGGGTGAAAGCGGCATGCCCAACCCGGGCGCGACACCGACGCCCTGACCACACACGTTCGGGCGATCCCCGGACGTTCATTCACGTCGCGGCAGCGTCGATCCGCTGTCGCCTCGATCACAGGAGCTAGAACATGGCCCGTTTTCCACGGCAGCAACTCTATATCCATGGCGGCTACGTCGACGCCAGCAGCAACCAGACCTTCCAGAGCATCAACCCGGCCAACGGCGAAGTCCTGGCCGAAGTGCCCGAGGCTGGCGCGGCCGATCTGGAGCGCGCGGTTGAAAGCGCCGAGCAGGGCCAGCGCATCTGGGCGGCGCTGACCGGTATCGAGCGGGCGCGAATCATGCGGCGCGCGGTCGATCTCTTGCGCGAGCGCAACGACGAGCTGGCGCTGCTGGAAACCCTGGATACCGGCAAGCCGCTGAGCGAAACCCGCAGCGTCGACATCGTCACCGGCGCCGACGTGCTGGAGTACTACGCGGGCCTGGCTCCGGCCATCGAGGGCGAGCAGATTCCGCTGCGCGACAGCAGCTTCGTCTATACCCGGCGCGAACCGCTGGGCGTGGTGGCCGGCATCGGTGCCTGGAACTATCCGATCCAGATCGCCCTGTGGAAGGCTGCTCCGGCGCTGGCCGCGGGCAACGCGATGATCTTCAAGCCCAGTGAGGTCACGCCCTTGAGCGCGCTCAAGCTGGCAGAAATCTTCAGCGAGGCCGGGCTGCCCGATGGCGTGTTCAACGTGCTGACCGGCAGTGGCGCCGGCGTCGGCGCGCTGATCACCGAGCACCCGCGCATCGCCAAGGTGTCCTTCACCGGCGGTGTGGCCACCGGCAAGAAGGTCATGGCCAGCGCGGCAGGCTCTTCGCTGAAGGACGTGACCATGGAACTGGGCGGCAAGTCGCCGCTGATCGTCTGCGAGGACGCCGATCTGGATCGCGCGGCCGATATCGCGGTCATGGCCAACTTCTTCAGCTCCGGCCAGGTGTGCACCAACGGCACCCGGGTGTTCGTCCCCGCGGGCCTGAAAGCGGCCTTCGAGGCCAAGCTGCTGGAGCGCGTGCAGCGCATTCGCCTGGGTGATCCGCAGCAGGAAGGGACCAACTTCGGCCCACTGGTCAGCTTCGCGCACATGAACAAGGTGCTCGACTACATCGCCCAGGGCAAGGCCGCTGGCGCGCGGCTGCTCTGTGGCGGTGAGCGGGTGACCGAGGGCGAGTGCGCCAGGGGCGCCTTCGTCGCACCCACCGTCTTCAGCGACTGCAGCGACGACATGACCATCGTGCGCGAAGAGATCTTCGGCCCGGTGCTGAGCCTGCTCGAATATCAGGACGAAGACGAAGTCATCCGTCGCGCCAACGACACCGAATATGGCCTCGCCGCCGGCGTGGTCACCACCGATCTGGCGCGGGCGCACCGCATCATCCATCGCCTCGAGGCTGGCATCTGCTGGATCAACACCTGGGGCGAATCGCCGGCGCAGATGCCGGTCGGTGGCTACAAGCAGTCCGGCATCGGTCGCGAAAATGGCATTGCCTCGCTGGCGCACTACACGCGGGTCAAATCGGTACAGGTGGAGCTGGGCGAGTTCGCCTCGGTGTTCTGAGGGAGGTTGAAAGCATGGAATATGACTACATCATCATCGGCGCCGGCTCGGCCGGTAACGTGCTCGCCGCACGCCTGACCGAGGACACCGACGTCAGCGTGCTGCTGCTGGAAGCCGGCGGCCCGGACTACCGGCTGGACTTCCGCACCCAGATGCCCGCCGCGCTCGCCTATCCGCTGCAGGGCACGCGCTACAACTGGGCCTACAAGACCGACCCCGAGCCGCACATGAACAACCGTCGCATGGACTGCGGCCGCGGCAAGGGCCTGGGTGGTTCCTCGCTGATCAACGGCATGTGCTACATCCGCGGCAACGCGCTGGACTACGACAACTGGGCCAAGATCCCCGGCCTGGAGGACTGGACCTACCTCGACTGCCTGCCGTACTTCCGCAAGGCCGAATCGCGCGACATCGGCCCCAACGACTACCACGGCGCTGTCGGCCCGGTCAGCGTGACCACGCCGAAGGCCGACAACAACGAGCTGTTCCACGCCATGGTCGAAGCCGGTGTGCAGGCCGGCTATCCGCGTACCGACGACCTCAACGGCTATCAGCAGGAAGGCTTCGGCCCGATGGACCGTACCGTGACGCCCCAGGGCCGGCGCGCCAGCACGGCGCGCGGCTATCTGGATCAGGCCAGGGAGCGGCCGAACCTGACCATCGAAACGCACGCGGTGACTGATCGCGTCCTGTTCGAAGGCAAGCGCGCGGTGGGCGTGCGCTACCTGCGCGATCGCAAGGCCCCGTACATCGTGCGGGCGCGTCGCGAGGTGCTGCTGTGCGGCGGGGCGATCGCCTCGCCGCAGATCCTGCAGCGCTCGGGCGTCGGGCCGGGCGAGCTGCTGCGCCGGGTCGGCGTGAAACTTGTCCACGAGCTGCCCGGCGTTGGCCAGAACCTGCAGGACCATCTGGAGATGTACCTGCAGTTCGAGTGCCTGAAGCCGGTTTCGCTGTATCCGGCGCTGAAGTGGTGGAATCAGCCGGCCATCGGCGCCGAATGGCTGTTCCTCGGCAGCGGCATCGGTGCCAGCAACCAGTTCGAGGCGGGCGGCTTCATCCGCAGCAGCGACGAGTTCGAATGGCCGAACATACAGTTCCACTTCCTGCCGGTGGCGGTCAGCTACAACGGCAGCAACGCCCATGACGGTCACAGTTTCCAGGCCCACGTCGGCTCGATGCGCTCGCCCAGCCGCGGGCGTATCGAGATCCGCTCGACCGACCCGGCCGAGGACCCGAGCATCCTGTTCAACTACATGGCCCACGAGCAGGACTGGCGGGAATTCCGCGATGCCATCCGCATCACTCGCGAGATCATCGCCCAGCCGGCGCTCGACCCTTACCGCGGTCGCGAGCTGAGCCCGGGTATCGATGCGCAGAGCGATGCCGAGCTGGACGCCTTCGTCCGCGAGCACGCCGAGACGGCCTATCACCCGTCCTGCTCCTGCAAGATGGGCAGCGACGACATGGCCGTGGTCGACGGCCAGGGCCGGGTGCATGGGCTGGAAGGGTTGCGCGTGGTGGATGCCTCGATCATGCCGCAGATCATCACCGGCAACCTCAACGCGACCACCATCATGATCGCCGAGAAGATCGCCGATCGGATTCGTGGTCATGAGCCGCTGCCGCGCAGCACGGCGAAGTACTACGTGGCAGGCAATGCGCCGGTGCGGCAACCGCCGCGGCGTTGACGAACCCGCAGCCCGGTGGTGGAAAAGGCTTCGCCGTTTTCCACCCTGCGCGTCGAGGACTCCTCACGCCGAAATGAAAACGCCCCGCAGAAGCGGGGCGTTTCATGTAGCGGTTCAGCTCAGATCACTTCGGCCCAGAGGTCGTACTCGTCGGCGTTGGTGACGCGCACGCGCACCTTGTCGCCCGGCTGCAGCGGCTGTTCGCTGTCGACGTAGACCATGCCGTCGATCTCCGGAGCGTCGGCCCAGGAGCGGCCGATGGCACCGTCTTCGTCCACTTCGTCGATCAACACGTCCAGCTCCTTGCCGACCTTCAGCTGCAGGCGCGCGGCGCTGATGGCCTGCTGGTGCGCCATGAAGCGGTCCCAACGGTCCTGCTTGATCTCGTCCGGTACCGGTTCCAGGCCCATGGTCTCGGCCGGTGCGCCTTCGACCGGCGAATACTGGAAGCAGCCGACGCGGTCGAGCTGGGCTTCGGTCAGCCAGTCGAGCAGGTACTGGAAGTCTTCCTCGGTCTCGCCGGGGAAGCCGACGATGAAGGTCGAGCGGATGGTCAGCTCGGGGCAGATCTCGCGCCACTGCTTGATGCGCGCCAGGGTCTTGTCCTCGAAGGCCGGACGCTTCATGGCCTTGAGCACCTTCGGGCTGGCGTGCTGGAAGGGGATGTCCAGGTACGGCAGGATCTTGCCGGCGGCCATCAGCGGGATCACGTCGTCGACGTTGGGGTAGGGGTAGACGTAGTGCAGGCGCACCCAGACGCCCATCTTGCCCAGCTCCTCGCACAGCTCGAGCATGCGCGTCTTGACCGGCTGGCCGTTCCAGAAATCCAGCTTGTACTTGAGGTCGACGCCATAGGCGCTGGTGTCCTGGCTGATCACCAGGACTTCCTTCACGCCAGCCTTGACCAGGCGCTCGGCCTCGCTGAGCACATCGCCCACCGGGCGGCTGACCAGCTTGCCGCGCATGGAGGGGATGATGCAGAAGCTGCAGGTATGGTTGCAGCCTTCGGAAATCTTCAGGTAGGCGTAGTGGCGCGGGGTGAGCTTGATGCCCTGCGGCGGTACCAGGTCGACGAAGGGATCGTGCTCGATGCTCGGCGGCACCACTTCGTGCACCGCATTGACCACCTGCTCGTACTGCTGCGGGCCGGTAACCGCCAGCACGCTGGGGTGCACGCCACGGATGTTGTTCTCGTCCACGCCCATGCAGCCGGTGACGATCACCTTGCCGTTCTCGGCGATCGCCTCGCCAATGGCGTCCAGCGATTCGGCCTTGGCGCTGTCGATGAAGCCGCAGGTGTTGACCACCACCACGTCGGCGTCCTCATAGGACGGCACGATCTGGTAACCCTCCATGCGCAGCTGGGTGAGGATGCGTTCGGAGTCGACCGTGGCCTTCGGGCAGCCGAGCGAGACAAATCCTACGGTAGGGGCGTTTTTCGACATGACGGGCCGGACCTCGGGTGATGCGGCGGGGAAAAATGGCGCGAGAGTATACAGCGATTCACGCCGGGCAGTCGCTCGGCGGGATGCCGGCCGTCAGCCGATGCGAGGGGAGCAAGGATGGCAAGCGCGGCCGCACCAGGCGCGACAGCGGAGTGCGGGGCTGGCGGCAGGAGGCTCAGACCGCCATGCGGCTGGGCGCCTGCTCGCCGAGTACATCCAGCAGCGCCCTGAGGTCGGCCTGCCAATCGATCGTGTCGAGTTCGAAGGCACTCTCGAAGCGGCTGCAATCGAGCACCGACCATGCGGGGCGGCGGGCCGGCGTCGGGTACTCGCTGGTCGGAATGGGCGACAGGTTCGGCAAGCGGTGGATCAGGCCAACCTCCTTGGCCTGGCGGAAGATCTCGCAGGCGAACGCATACCAGGAGCAGGCCGAGCGACCGCTGTAGTGGTAAAGGCCCCACGCCAGCTCGCCGGTCGTGGCGTAACGGCGGGCCAGTTCGAGGAGGACCGAGGCGATTCGCTCGGCGCTGGTCGGGCAGCCGATCTGATCGTCGACGATACGTAGCTCCGGCCGGGCGGCCAGGCGCAACATGGATTTGACGAAGTTGCCGCCATGCTCGCCGTAGACCCAGCTGGTCCGCAGGATGAGGTGACGGTCGAGCTGCTCGGCGATGGCGCGCTCGCCGGCCAGCTTGCTCGCGCCGTAAATGCCCAGCGGTGCGGTGGTGTCGTTCTCCTTGTACGGCCGGCGCGCCTGACCGTCGAACACGTAGTCGGTAGAAAGATGGAACAGTGGCGCGCCGAGACGTTCGGCCACCTCGGCCAGCACGGCGGCGCCGTCCCGGTTGACTGCATAGGCGAGTCTGGAGTGCTCTTCGGCGGCGTCGACCTGGGTATAGGCGGCAGCGTTGATGACGAGCGCGGGGCGAAGCTGCTCCAGGGTCCGCCTGACGCGCCAGGCGTCGGTGAGGTCCAGCTGAGCGTGTGACAGGCCGACTACCTCCAGGCCGTACGCTGATCCTTGCATGACCAGACTGCGGCCAATTTGTCCCGTGGCACCACAAACTAGAATTTTCAATGGGGGTTCCTCGACCTTACAACTTCTCACGATTCCCTATGAGTGCGATCGTGCTCGAATGTTCCTCGGCTGCGGGCAATTAGACGAAGCGGGCAGCGCGTCTGGAACGCGCCGGGTAGAGCAGTACCCCGCTGCAGGGCGATTGCGTATAGTGCCGCCGCACCGGGCATCGCCCCGGTTCCCCGCCGGCGGCAGGCGTCGAAGCCCGACGATGACGGCGAACGCCAACCGCTTTCGTTTCGACAATTTCCGGAGGCTTCGAGGCCCATGTTCGCCGCCCTGGCCATCTTCGTCGTCACTATCGTGCTGGTCATCTGGCAACCGCGCGGGCTGGGCGTCGGCTGGAGCGCCAGCTTCGGCGCGCTGCTGGCGCTCGGCACCGGTGTGGTCCAGTTCGACGACATTCCCCTGGTCTGGGCGATCGTCTGGAACGCCACGGGCGCCTTTATCGCGATCATCATCATCAGCCTGTTGCTCGATGAGGCCGGCTTCTTCGAATGGGCGGCGCTGCATATGGCGCGTCTGGCCCAGGGCAGCGGGCGCCGGCTGTTCGTACTCTGCGTGCTGCTCGGCGCCGCGGTGTCGGCGCTGTTCGCCAACGATGGCGCGGCGCTGATCCTCACGCCCATCGTCATCTCGATGCTGCTGGCGTTGCGCTTCTCGCCGCCGGCCACGCTGGCCTTCGTCATGGCCGCGGGCTTCATCGCCGACACCGCCAGCGTGCCGCTGGTCGTCTCGAACCTGGTCAACATCGTTTCGGCCGATTTCTTCGGGCTTGGGTTTGCCGAATACGCATCGGTCATGCTGCCGGTGAACCTGGTGAGCGTCGCGGCCTCGCTGGCGGTGCTGTTCGTCTGCTTCGGCCGCGACATCCCGCGGCACTTCGATGTCGACACGCTGAAGATGCCCGCCCTGGCGATCCGCGACCGCGCGACCTTCAGGGCGGGTTGGGTGGTGCTCGTGGTACTGCTGCTCGCCTTGTTCGCCCTCGAGCCGCTCGGTGTACCGATCAGCCTGGTGGCAGCGCTATGCGCCGGCGCGCTGCTGGCGGTCGCTGCGCGTGGGCGGGTGATCGGTACGCGCCGGGTATTGCGCGGTGCGCCCTGGCAGATCGTGGTGTTCTCGCTGGGCATGTACCTGGTGGTCTACGGGCTGAACAACGCGGGCCTGACGCGCCATCTCACCGCTCTGCTCGATGCCTTCGCCGAGTACGGCGTTTGGGGCGCCGCGCTCGGCACCGGCCTGCTCACGGCGCTGCTGTCGTCGCTGATGAACAACCTGCCGAGCGTACTGGTCGGCGCGCTCGCCATCGACGCCAGCCAGACCGAGGGCGTGGTGCGCGAGGCAATGATCTACGCCAACGTCATCGGCTGCGATCTCGGGCCGAAGATCACGCCCATCGGCAGCCTGGCCACGCTGCTCTGGCTGCACGTACTGGCGAGCAAGGGCGTGCGCATCGGCTGGGGCTATTACTTTCGCGTCGGCATCGTGCTGACCTTGCCGGTGCTGCTGGCCACGCTCGCGGCCCTGGTGCTGCGCCTGTCACTGTGACGCCGGCGGTTCCGCGTTGCCCGAGGGGGCGACCAGCAGGCGGTTGCGCCCGGCCTGCTTGGCCCGGTAGAGCGCCTCGTCGGCACGCTTGAAGACCTGTTCGGCGGTCTCGCCGTGGGTTGGCCATTCCGCTACGCCAAGCGAAATGGTGACGGCGCCGACGGTGTCGATCTTTGCCTGCTCCACGCAGTGGCGCAGCCGCTCACCGACCTGCGCCGCGGAATGGCAATCGGCATTCGGCAGCAGGACCAGGAACTCTTCGCCACCGAACCGGCAGAGCACGTCGCTGTCACGCGAGCAGCTGCGCATCAGGTCGGCGACCTGGCGGATCACCTGATCGCCGACGTCATGGCCAAAAGTGTCGTTGATGCGCTTGAAGTGATCGATGTCGAGGGTGATCACCGCGAAATGGCGCTGCTCGGCGCGGAGCATTTCCACCGCGGTGGTCAGCCCGCGGCGATTGCGCAGCCCGGTGAGTGGGTCGGTCTGCGCATCCAGGTTGAGCTTGCCGATCTTCTGGTGCAGCAGGCTGATGCCCAAGAGCAGCGCGCGCTTGAGCTGCGCCGCTTCGAAATACCAGGAACGGATGCGATGGATCCGCTCGGGCGTTTCCGGGGCGTCCATCTCGCTGGCGGCCTGGGCCAGCTGCCAGAGCGGACGGGCGATCAGGCTGGCCAGCATGCCGACCAGCAGCAGCGTAAGCACGGCCATCGGCGCCGTCTCGCGCAGCACCTCCATCATCAGCCCCTCAAGCGCGCTGAGCGTGACCTCGGTAGGGCGCTGCGCGACGATGCCCCAGCCGACGCTGGGCACCTGGGCATAGCCGGCCAGCATGTCCACGCCCTGGCTGTTGATCAGGCGCTGGCTACCGCTCTCGCCGAGCAGCACCGCATCGATCACCGGATTGGTGCCGACCACCGTGCCGAGCCGCTCGGGCTGCGGGTGGTAGAGCAGCCGCCGGGTACGGTCCACCACGTAGATGTAGGAGCCATCCTGATAGAAATGCTCACCGAGCAGCGCCGCCAGTGGCCCGCTCTGCTTGAGGTGAATGGCGCCTGCCACATAGCCCAGGTACTGGCCGTCGGGGCCGAAGATCGGCTGTGATACCAGCACCACCAGATTGCCGCGTGGCGACATGTAGGGCTCGCTCACCGCCGCGCGGCGCAGCCGTAGCGCCTGCTGGCTGCCGGGGTTGTCCAGTTGCTCGCCCTTCAGATGCCGCGAAAGCGGCGACACGCCGCGCACGATCCCGCCGGCATCCACCACCATCACCGTGTCGTATCGGTTGGTTTGCATGCGCAGGTGCCGCAACTCTTGCTGCAGGTAGGCGTCATCGTCGAAACGCGTCGAGAACTGCGCCGAGGCGAAGCCGAGCTGCTGCCGCGCGCCGGCAAAGGACTGCTCGGTGATGTCCGCCAGCTTGGCCGCATAGACGCGGTTGGCCTCCAGCGTGTTGTCGATCAGCATCTGCCGCTGGACCTGCGAACTGGCATAGAAGCCGATCACCAGCGTGACGAGGGTCGCGGCTACCGTGAGCAGCACCACCGACCGCCGCAGATCGATGCGGAACATCCGGGTGAGGGGCATGACTACCTGACATCTGAGCACGTCGAACCAGCATGGTAGGCGCTTCGAGGATCAGGCTCCAGCCCGCCGGCCGCACTTGGCGCAGGTCAGGCCAGGCTAGCCGGCGCGCGGCAGCCCGCTGCGCAGCGGCGGGCGCAGCAGCTCCAGCCGCGAGGCTTCTTCCAGCTCCAGCACCGCGCCGCGTGCGGCCGGCTGGCAGGCATCGCGGTACTCGCTCGGTGTGCAGCCGGTGAACTGCTTGAAGGCGCGGGCGAAATAGGAGGGGTCGCGAAAGCCGGCGGCGTAACCGATGCTGGTGATCGGCATCTGGCTGTTGGCCAGGCGCTGCTGGGCGAAGGTCATGCGTTTGTGCTGGATGTAGTCCTGGTAGCTCATGCCAAAGGCTTCCTTGAACAGGCGGCTGAAGCGCGAGGGCGTCATCTTGCACAGCTCGGCCAGTTCCTTCTGCTCGATGTTCGAGCGGTACTGCGCCTCGATATGGCGCAGCGCCGGCGCCAGCCGTTGATGACGATGCGAGTCGGCGGTCAGGCGGATACTGTCAGGCAGCGTCGGCAGGTGGTCGATGCCCTGGTGCCGGCCCTGCTGCCGCACCTGGCAGAGCTGCGCCAGGCAGCTGCGATAACGGCGCAGCTCGTCGGCATCCAGCGGCAGCACCACGTATTCCCAGATCCGCGCACGCATCGCCCAGACGGCGAGCTCTTCGGAATGCTGCACCGTGAACATGGTGATCGGCAGGGCCGGCCGGGCACGCTTGAGTTCGAGTGCCAGGTTCAGCCCGCGCGAGTCCGGGCGGTCGTAATGCAGGCAGACCATGTCGGCGAAGGTGCCGGCATCGCCGAGCGCTTCGAAGGTCGTGAGGCTGCAGTGGCAGTCGCTGAAGTGGGCCATCAGTTCGGTCGTCGAACCGTCATGGGTCAGATCGACCCAGCGCAGCACCGGATACATCGTGGCGTTGGACATCATGCTTCGCTCGTTGTGACCACTCGGTCAGTATTGGCGAAGTGCCATCGCATGCCAGGTATTAAGCCTGATTAAAGATCAAAAGTTCTTTACCGGGCCTGCCGCACGGCCGCCAGCGCCGCCTGCACCGGGTTCGCACGCTTCGCGCAGAAAAGTCCTAGCGATACGCAACTGACTCCTAACCCCCACCAGTACCCGCTCACTAGTCTCGAAACCAGGCAACGCAGCGATGCGTTCCACTCGGGAAATCACACGAAAGGTGAGCGACATGAATATTCAGTCAATCAAGGAAGCAGTCAGGAAGTTCGCCCGGGATGAGGATGGGTTGACCATCGTCGAGTACGCCGTGGCGGGAGGCCTTATAACCGCAGGTGTTGTAGGTGCCTTCACATTACTTGGCGACACGGTGGAGGAGGTCATCGAAGGAATCATCACCGCCCTAGGCGGCACCCCTACTTAGTAAACAAGCCATGATCTGGCTACTGATCCCCCTGCTCTCGGCCGCGCTGGTCAGCGACCTCTGGCAGCGCCGTATCCCCAACACGCTGGTACTGCTGGGGATCGTCGTGGCGCTCGGGGGGCAGTACCTGACCACCGGCCTGGCCGGGCTGGGCAGCGGTGGGCTGGGCATGCTCATCGGCTTCGCGCTGTTTCTGCCGTTCTACGCCCTGGGTGGCATGGCGGCAGGAGACGTCAAGCTGATGGCCATGGTCGGGGCCTTTCTCACACCGACGCTGGCCCTGCAGGCGGCGCTCGCCAGCCTGATCGCCGGGCTGCTCTGTGCGTTGGTGCTGATTGCGGTGCAGGGGCAGGCGTGGCAGTTGGCGGCGCGTTACTGGCTGATGTTGCGGACCCGAAGCTATCTGGCGCCGCAAGCCGGGGAGGTGGCCGCCAAGCCATTTCCCTACGCGCTGGCGATCTGCCTGGGCACCGCGGCGAGCGGAATCTGGCACTGGGCGGGCTGAGGAGGTCGATATGCAGGACGCGAACGAGCAGGCCGATGGAGCGACGTTGCGCGAACGCGTGCAACGCCTGGCGCCCTCACCCCGCTGCATTGCCGATACAGGGCTCGGCGAGACGCTGCTGGCCGAGCTCTTGTGCAAACACCTGCTGGACGCCGGTGCGCTGGACCTGCCAAGGATGGCGTCTCGTCTACGCCTGCCAGGGATAGTGCTGGACGAGGTGCTCAACGGGCTGCGCCAGGACGGTCGCATTGAAGTGCTGGGCCAGGGACAGGGTCAGACGCTGCGCTACGGGCTTACCGAGCGAGGCCGCGAGGCCACGCGCGATGCCCTGCAGCGCAGCGGCTACCTGGGCCCGGCGCCCTTTGCCGTGGACGCCTATCGATCGCTGCTGCGGCTGCAGACGGTGCACGCCTCGCGCGTCGACCGCCAGGCCATCCGCGAGGCGATGCGTGACGTGGTGCTGAGCGACGACATGCTCGACCGGCTCGGAGTCGCGCTCAATTCCAACCGGGCGCTGATGCTCTACGGGCCGCCCGGTACCGGCAAGACCTTTATTGCCAGCCGCCTGATCAGGCTTTTCGAAGAGGCGATCTGGGTGCCCCACGCGATCGCCATCGACGATGCGATCGTGCCCATCTACGACGCACAGATCCACCGGCGTCTGGAAGACGATGCCACGCGCAACAACCTGCTGCTCGGCGAAGGCATCGACCGGCGTCTGGCCTGCTGCCTGCGTCCGCAGCTGCGGGTGGGCGGCGAGCTGGGCATGGATCAGCTGGACATTCGCCACGACCCGGTGGCCCGGCTGTTCCATGCGCCGTTGCAGCTCAAGGCGGCCAACGGCCTGTTCGTGATCGACGACTTAGGTCGCCAGCGCATGCCGCCCGAGCAGCTGTTCAATCGCTGGATCGTGCCGCTCGAAGAGCGCGAAGACTTCCTCAACCTGGGCGGCGGGCGTCATTGCAGCCTGCCGTTCGACGTGCTGCTGGTGTTTTCGACCAACTTCGACCCGCTGGATCTGGCCGACGGCGCCTTCCTGCGCCGGATCGGCCACAAGCTGCACTTCGGCCACCCCGATGCGCAGGCCTTCGAGCGCATCTGGCGCATGGAGTCGACGCGCCTTCACATCGACTTCGACCCGGCGTTACTGGCCTATGTCCTGAACGAGCTTTACGCACCCAGCGGCATGCCGCTGTCGCCGTGCCACCCGCGTGACCTGCTGAACATGGCCTGCGACCGCAGGCGCTACTTCCATGGAGCTGGCGGGCCTCGTTGCGAGGACCTTGCCTGGGCCTGGCAGAACTACTTCATCCAACACGAAACGGAACAAGGAGAACGGCCATGGGCTCGCGCAGCTTCAGCCTCGTCGCACTTTCGTTGTTGTTCGGACTCGGCGCAGCCTGGCTCGCCAACGACTGGCTCAACAGCCGTCTGAACGCCGCGCCCGACGACGCCCAACGCAATGTGGTGGTCGCCACCATGGAGATCCCCTTCGGCCAGATGATCGAGGCACGTCAGCTCGCCCTGGTGCGCATGCCGCGCGACACCGTGCCGGATGACGCCTTCGAGTCGATCGAGCAGGTCGCCGGCAAGATCGCCACCTTTGGCATGCTGCGCGGCGACATGGTCCGCCAGCCGCGCGTCGCCGAGCACCTGGGGGGCAGCACGCTGGCCTCGCTGATCGACAAGAGCAAGCGCGCGGTGTCGGTACGGGTCGACGATGTGGTCGGGGTCGGTGGCTTCCTCCTGCCGGGCAATCGCGTCGACGTGCTCGCCACACGGCGCGTCGGCAACGGCGAGGAATCGCAGGCGCGGACCATTCTCGAGGACCTGCGGGTGCTCGCCGTCGACCAGACCGCCAGCACCGACAAGACGCAGCCGGTCGTGGTGCGCGCCGTCACCCTGGAAATGGCGCCCGAGGAAGCGGAAAAGCTGGTCAAGGCGATGAGCGAAGGCCAGCTGCAACTGGCGCTGCGCAACCCGCTGGACAACTCGCGCAAGGCCGTCCAGCCGGTCGCCGTGGCCCAGCCGGTCGCCGCGCCGGTCAAGGCGCCGGCGCGCCCGCGTCCGGCCCAGCCGGCCGGGGTGACGGTCATCCGTGGCACCGATGTGAACAGAGTCAGGTTGTAGCTCGCTCGGCGCCCGCCGCGGCGGGCCGGAATCGACAAGGAGAATTCACATGAAACCTGTGCGAAACGCCGCCGTAGTCGCCGTAATGCTTGCAGGCGCGATCCTGCCGTCCCTGGTCGTGGCCGCCGAGCCGCAAGCGGCCGTCCGCGCGCTGCCGGCGGCCAACACCGATGCGGTCAAGGTGCCGATCTATCAGTCGCGGGTGCTGACCACGCGGGCGCCGGTCAAGCGCATCTCGGTCGGCAACCCGGGGATTGCCGACATTCTCATCACCACGCCGACCCAGCTGTATCTGCTGGGCCGCTCGCTGGGCAGCACCAATGTGCTGCTCTGGGACGCGCGCGACCGCCTGATCGACAGCCTCGAGTTGCAGGTCGTGCATGACCTGGGCGGGCTCAAGGCACGGCTGCACGAGGTGCTGCCGAAGGAAACCATCGAAGTGGCCAGCGCCCAGGGCGCGCTGGTTCTGCGTGGCCAGGTCAGCAGTGCGGCAGTGATGGACACCGCGCTGAAGCTGGCGACCAGCTACGCGGCGGCCAGTGCGCCGCAGGTCGAGGAGGGCAGTAGCGCGGCCGGCCGCAGCAAGAGCAAGGGCCCGGAAGTCATCAACCTGATGTCGGTCGGCGGCAGCCAGCAGGTGATGCTCGAGGTGAAGGTCGCGGAAATGCAGCGCAACCTGTTCAAGAACCTCAACGTGCGCTTCAACGCGCTGGACTTCGGCTCGTCCTCGCGCTGGTCCAGCGGCGGTTTCAACAATGGCGCCGGGCTCGGCTTCAACGGGGATGGCAACCTCGACCCGACTACCCTGTTCGGTGACGGCAAGGGCATCTTCGGCCAGTTCCTCTCCGACGAATTCCTCTTCAACGTGGTGCTCGAGGCCTCGAAGGACAACGGCACCGCCAAGGTGCTCGCCGAGCCCACGCTCACCACGCTGACCGGACAGCAGGCCGAGTTCATCTCCGGCGGCGAATTCCCGGTGCCGATCACCGAAGACGACGGCATCACCATCGAATACAAGGAATTCGGCGTCGGCGTGAAGTTTCTCCCGGTAGTGCTCGACAGCGGGCGCATCAACCTCAACCTCAACGTCTCGGTCAGCGAGCTTTCGAACACCAACGCGCTGGTGCTCGATACCGGCCTGGAGAGCGTGCTCGGCGATGGCGTCGCCCAGGTCATTCCCTCGCTGACCAAGCGCAGCGCGCAGTCGACCGTGGAGCTGCGCGATGGCCAGACCATCGCCATCGCCGGCCTGATCAGCGAGAACAGCCGCGACTTCGTCAGCCGCTTCCCCGGGCTGGGCGACCTGCCGGTGCTCGGCATGCTGTTTCGCAGCCAGCAGTTCATCAATGGCGAAACCGAACTGGTGATCCTGGTTACCCCGCATCTGGCCACGCCGGTCGATGCCAAGGCGGTGCGCCTGCCGACTGACGACTTCGTGCCGCCGAGCGACCTGGAGTTCTACCTGCTCGGCAAGACCAAGGGCAGCCAGCCGGGCCGCACCGTGCCGGTCAGCCTGGGCGTCAGCGAAGGCCGCTTCGGCCACGATCTGCACTAGACGGAGAAACGCCATGAAAACCGTGTTCGTACTGGGTTGCGCGGCGCTGGTTGCCGCCTGCACCACCTATGAAGAGGCTCGCGTCGGCCCGCTGGGCTCGACCGTCCAGGCCGTGCACTACCAGCAGATCGCCGACAAGACGACGGCCGCCGAACCCGGAACGGCGCTGCCACCGGCCGCTGACGGGCCGCGTACCGAGCGGGTGCTCAAGGGCTACCGCGAGGCGCACGGTGACGCCGAACGCGTGGCCGAACCGATCCGGATCCGCTTCGAGCGCTGAGGCAAATGCCATGAACAGTCCACGCGCCATTTACCGGGGGCCGGCCCACCAGCGGGGCGCTGTCATGGTGCTGGTGACGGTCGCCATGCTCGCGATCCTGGCGATGGCGGCGCTGGCCCTGGACGGCGGCCACATGCTGCTGAACAAGGCGCGCCTGCAGAACGCGGTCGATGCTGCCGCGCTCAGCGGCGCGCGCACGCTGCTGCAGGTGTCCGGCACCGGCAACGCCGCCAGCCTGACCCGTGACGCGGCCGTCGGCACCTTCACCTTGAATGCGCAGGCCGATGGCAACGACGAGTTGGCCACCGCGCTGGCCGAGGACGGCACGGGCTTCGTGCAGGTCGAACTCGCCACGAGCGTCTACGGGCCGTTCTCCTATCCAGGGCCGGTGGCCGCGCGCTATGTCCGTGTCTCGGTGGCCAACGAGCCGCTGCAGGGGTTCTTCTGGCCGATCCTCTCCCTGCTCGCCGACGACACGCCGGACAAGGCCGTCTCGGCCATCGCCACCGCCGGCCCGAGCCCGACCACCCCGTGCCAGGTGGCACCGCTGATGATCTGCGGCGACCCCAATGGCAACGACCCGACGGCCGGGCAGTTCTGGGGCTACCGTTTCGGCGATCTGGAAGTGCTCAAGAGCGGGGCGGGCAACACCTCGCCGATCGGCCCCGGCAATTTCCAGCTGATTCGCCTGGGCAGCAACAGCGGGGCGGCGGACGTCCGCGCCGCGCTGGCCGGCGACATCGAGCAATGCAACCAGGTCGGCGAGGCGGTGGAGACCGAGCCGGGCAATACCGTCGGCCCCGTCGCGCAGGGGCTGAACACCCGTTTCGGTGAGTACAAGGGCTCGCTGGCCGGCTCGGCGGCGAGCTACCCGCCAGATCAGATCATCAGCCACTCGACGCCGCTGATCGAATGGGACGAAGGCGCCGAGCAGGCCACCTATGATGGCCAGCCGGTGCAAGCGCGCGATGGCAACCTGTTCACCGGGCAGGGCGCGCTGCTCGATTACAACGACTGGCGCCGGGCAACGGCGGCCTGCCCGTCAGGCTGCACCGCCGGCGGTGTGGCGGAGCGGCGCGTGTTGCGCATCGTGGTGGGCGACTGCACCGGCAAGCAGAACGGCCAGACCTCCGTGCCGGTGCTGGGGTTCGGCTGCTTCTTTCTCGTCCAGCCGCTGCCCGCCGGCGGCAAGGACGCGCAGATATTCGGCCAGTTCCTGCGCGAATGTGCCGGTGACAACCAGCCGGACATCGACCCGAGCGACGACAGCGGCCCGCAGATCATCCAGCTCTACAAGACCTACATCGATAACGCCCGTACCCCCAGTGACGATTCGTGAGGAGGGAGCATGAGAGCGCCTCTTTATCGCTCGCGCAAAAGCCAGCAAGGCCTGGCCATGGTGGAGTTCGCCATTGCCCTGCCGCTGTTGCTGCTGTTGCTGCTGACCGTCGGTGAGCTGGGCCGCCTGCTATTGCAATACAACACCCTGGTGCAGGCCAGCCGCGACTCGAGCCGCTACCTCTCGGCGCACGCCTGGAACCGCACCCTCGGCCAGCTGGACCTCAACGCCGAGCTGACCGGGCAAACGCGCAACCTCGCCCTCTATGGCTCGCCCGCGGCCGGCGGCCAGCCCCGGCTCGAGGGGCTCGACGGCAGCGCGGTCGAGATTGCCGCGGTGGGCAGCCAGCACGTCCGCGTGACCCTGCGCTACCTCTACCAGCCGGTTATCGGCACCGAGCTGCCGGCACTGATCGGCGAGGCCATTCCGCTGCAGTTGACGCTGCAGGCGAGCACCGTGATGAGGGCCCTGTGATGAACGCCAAACGGATGCGCGGCGCCTACGTCGTGGAGTTCGCCATCGTCGGCCTGCTGCTGTTCGTCACCCTGTTCGGTGTGCTCGAACTGGGGCGCCTGGCCTTTACCGTCAATGCGCTGAACGAGTCGGTCCGCCGCGGTGCGCGACTGGCTGCGGTGTGCGACATCCAGGATGCACGCGTACTGCGTCGGGCGATGTTCAACGAGGCCGATGATGACGGTGCCAGCCGTCTGATCGGCGGCCTGGACGGCTCGCAGCTGAGCCTGGCCTATCTCGACGGCAACGGCGCGGAGATCGCCGGCCCGGGGCTGGCAAGCGGCTTTGCGCAGATCCGCTATGTGCGCCTGCGCATCGAGGGCTTCGTCTTCGACCTGTTGATTCCAGGCATGCAGACGGGGCTCACCCTGCCGGTGTTCGAGTCGATCCTGCCCCGGGAAAGCCTGGGCCGCCAACCCGATCCCAATGAAGTACCGGAGATAACGCCATGCTGAAACTCGTCGACAGCGACGCCCCGACCCGGGCCGAGACGCAGGCCCTGCAACTGCTGTTCTGCGGGCGCGACGCCGATGCGCTCGCCGGTTTCAAGAGCATGGTGCAGGGCCTGCCGGACTACCGTGTGGCGACCCGCCTGGTCAGCAACGGTCATACCGATCCGCTGTACAACGTCGACCCGCTGCCGGACGTGCTGGTGCTGCATCTCAGCCAGCTGTGGCGCGACGAGCTGGGCGCGCTGCTGCAACGCGAGCGTGGCCAGCGCCCCGCACTGTTGATCTACGGGCCGCTGGACAATCGTGAGGCGGTGCGCCTGGCGATGCAGGCCGGGGCAAGGGATTTTCTCCCCGAGCCGGTCGCGCCGGGCGAGCTGCGTGCGGCGCTGCTGCGGCAGGTGGCCGAGGCACGCAGCAGCGCGACCGAAGGCGGACGGCTGGTGGCGGTGATCAACGCCAAGGGCGGTGCCGGCGCGACGCTGATCGCCTGCAACCTGGCGCACCAGCTCAGCGTGCAGGGTGGCAAGACCCTGCTGCTGGACATGGACCTGCAATTCGGCAGCGTCGCCCACGCGTTCGACGTCAACCCCGCGCACGGCCCGGTGGAGGTTCTGCAGCGCGTCGACAGCCTCGACGGCGTGGCGCTGCACGGCTTCTGCAACCATTTCAGCGCGACGCTGGATGTGCTCGGCGTGCGCACCGGCGAGCTGTGCCTGAGCCAGGACGTGCGCCTGGAGCAGCTCGAAGCGCTGCTCGACCTGGCGCGCACCAGCTATGACTGGACCGTGGTCGACCTGCCGCGGCACATCGACCACCTGACCGGCGTCACCCTGGAAAAGGCCGATCGCATCTACCTGGTACTGCAGCAGAGCGTCGGCCATCTGAAGGACGCCGCGCGGCTGTGGCGCATCCTGCGCGATGACCTCGGGGTGCAGGCCGGGCGCATCGAGGTTGTGGTCAACCGCTACGAGAAATCCGCGCCGGTCAGCACGCGCGACATCGTCGAGGCCCTGCGCTGCGAACGCGTGCTGACCCTGCCCAACGACTACGCCACCGTCAGCGAATGCCAGAACGCCGGCATTCCGCTGGAGTTGCAGGCGCCGCGCGCCGGCATCACGCGCGGGCTGCGCCAGCTCGGCCAGCAACTGGTCGGCGAGCAGCGGCGCGATCCGGGCCTGTTCAAACGCACCATTGGCCGACTGTTCGGGGGATAGACCATGTTGAGCGAATTTCGCAGCCGCCTGCAGCGCGCACGACCCACGACCGAAGCCGCGGCGACGCCGCCCGAGGCGCTTGTCGCCACGCTTGGCATGCCCTGGGAAGCCGAGGCCCCCGAGGACCGTTACGAGACGCGCAGCCAGCTCGGCGGGCTGGAGTGCGAGTGGCGCGAGCGCATCTACCAGCTGCTGCTGAAGGTCATGGACCTGTCGCTGCTCGACTCGCTGGAGCCGGACGAGGCAAGCCGGCAGATCCGCGACATCTGCCAGCGGCTGCTCGACGAGCAGAACGCGCCGGTCAGCGTGGCGGTGCGCCAGGCGATCATTCGCCAGATCACCGACGAGGTGCTCGGCCTCGGCCCGCTCGAGCCGCTGCTGGCCGACCCGAGCGTGTCGGACATCCTGGTCAACGGCCACGCCTCGGTATACGTCGAGCGCCACGGCAAACTGCAGCGCACCGATGTGCGCTTTCGCGACGACCGTCATCTGCTCAACATCATCGACCGCATCGTGTCCTCGCTGGGCCGGCGCATCGACGAGTCCTCGCCGCTGGTCGACGCCCGGCTGAAGGACGGTTCGCGGGTCAACGCGATCATTCCACCGCTGGCCATCGACGGGCCGAGCCTGTCGATCCGCCGCTTCGCCGTCGACCTGCTCAACGCCGATGCGCTGGTGCAGATGGGGACGCTGACGCCGGCCATCGCGCTGGTACTCAAGGCCATCGTGCGCGGCCGGCTCAACGTGCTGGTCTCCGGCGGCACCGGCACCGGCAAGACGACCCTGCTCAACGTGTTGTCGAGCTTCATCGGGCACAACGAGCGGATCGTCACCATCGAGGACTCGGCCGAGCTGCAGTTGCAGCAGCCGCATGTGGTGCGGCTGGAAACGCGCCCGGCGAACATCGAAGGGCGTGGCGAGATCAACCAGCGCGAGCTGGTGCGCAATGCGCTGCGCATGCGCCCGGACCGCATCGTCATCGGCGAGGTGCGCGGCGGCGAGGCGCTGGACATGCTGGCCGCGATGAACACCGGCCACGATGGCTCGCTGACCACCGTGCATGCCAACAGCCCGCGCGATGCGCTGGGCCGCATCGAGAACATGGTGTCGATGACCGGCGCGACCTTTCCGATGAAGGCGCTGCGCCAGCAGATCGCCTCGGCCATCGACGTGGTGGTGCAGCTCGAGCGGCAGGAGGATGGTCGCCGGCGGCTGGTCAGCGTGCAGGAAATCAACGGCATGGAAGGCGACATCATCACCATGACCGAGATCTTCAGTTTCGAGCGCCGCGGCATCGGCGAGGCCGGCGAGGTGCTCGGCGACTATCGCCCGAGCGGCATGGTGCCGGTGTTCCGCGACGGGCTGAGCAAGCGCGGCATCGAGCTGCCGCTGGGCCTGTTCCGGCCGGACTGGATGGAGGCCTTGCAGTCATGAACGCGCTATCCGGCGACTTTCTGCTGATCTTTCTCGGCATGGTGTTTCTGGCGGTATTCCTGCTCAGCCAGGGCCTGACGATCCCGGTGTTCGGTGAAGCGGGGCAGGTGCGCAAGCGGATTCGCCAGCGCCTGCGTCTGCTCGAGCAGAGCGGTGACGGGCAGAGCATGCAGGTGCTGTTGCGGCAGAAGTACCTCAAGCGCCTCTCGCCGCTGGAGGCCTGGCTCGAGCAGCTGCCGGGCATGGAGCGCCTCGGGCGGACCATCGAACAGGCCGGGCGCCGTCATCTGGCGTACCGGGTGGTCCTGCTCGGCCTGCTCCTGGGGCTGGTCACGGCGATGCTGGTGTGGGTGGTGACGAAGCTGGCATGGCTGGCGCTGGGCCTCGGCCTGCTGGCGAGCGGGCTGCCGGTCCTGCGCATCGTCAGTGCGCGTGCGCGTCGCTTCGCGCAGTTCGAGGAGGGCCTGCCCGATGCGCTGGACGCCATGTGCCGGGCCATGCGTGCCGGCCACCCGTTCAACGAGACCCTGCGCCTGGTCGCCGAGGAGCAGAAGGGGCCGGTGGCCGAGGAGTTCGATCTGGCCTTTGCCGACATCGCCTACGGCAATGACGTGCGCCGCGCGATGCTCGGGCTGCTCGAGCGCATGCCAAGCATGACGGTCATGCTGCTGGTGACCTCGATCCTGATTCACCGCGACACCGGCGGCAACCTCACCGAGGTGCTCGAGCGCCTGAGCCGGCTGGTGCGCGAGCGCTTCCGCTTCCAGCGAAAGGTGCGCACGCTGTCGGCCGAGGGGCGCATGTCGGCCTGGGTGCTGGTCTCGGTGCCCTTCGTGCTCGCCGCCGGAATCATGCTGACCACGCCCGGCTACCTGCCGATGCTGATCAACGAACCCCTGGGGCGCAAGCTGGCCCTGGCGGCCTTCGTCGGCATGCTGCTGGGGATCTTCTGGATACGCCGGATCGTGCGCATCCAGGTGTAGCGCCTCGAGGAGACGGATCATGGACTATCTGCTGAGCCTGATCGGCGAAACCGTCAAGGACGAGCGCCTGGTGCGCCTGATCTTCAGCGCCGCGGTGGGCGTCAGCCTGGTGCTGGTCATGATCGCCCTGGGGCTGGTGGTCATCGGCTTGCAGGACCCGGTGCGCCGGCGCCTGCACGCCATCGGCCGCGGCCAGGCCGGTGCGGCCGTCGCCAGCCAGCCGCCGGGCGGGGTGCAACTGCTGCTGGCGCGGCTCGGCCAGCGCTTCGTCAGTGGTGACCAGGCGGCGCCGAGTGCGACGCGGCTGCAGCTGATCCAGGCCGGCTACCGTTCGGTGTCCGCGCCGCAGCTCTACTGGGCCTTGCGCCTGCTGCTGCCGCTCGGCCTGGGCAGCGCGGCGGTGCTGTTGCTGCCGCTGCTCAGCGGTCTGGCCCTCAAGCACGTCGCGTTGCTGGCGGCGGTGCTGGCGGGCGTCGGCTGGCTGTTGCCGGCGCTGGTGGTGGAAAAGCGCCGGGCCGCGCGGATCGCCCGGCTGCGCAGGGCATTTCCCGATGCACTGGACCTGATGGTCGTCTGCGTCGAGTCCGGGCTGGCCTTGCCGCAGGCCATCGAGCGCGTGGCCGAGGAACTCTCGGTCAGCCATGGCGAACTGGCCGAGGAGCTGGCGCTGGTCAATGCCGAGATCCGCGCCGGCATCAGCAGTGCCGATGCGCTGCGCAATCTCGCCGAACGGACCGGGCTGAAGGACATCGGCGGGCTGATCAGCCTGCTGGCGCAGAGCATCCGCTTCGGCAGCAGCGTGGCGGACACGCTGCGCATCTATGCCGAGGAGTTTCGTGATCGTCGTACCCAGGCGGCCGAAGAGCAGGCGGCGAAGATCGGCACCAAGCTGGTCTTCCCGCTGATCTTCTGTCTCTGGCCGAGTTTTTTCCTGGTGGCCATCGGGCCGGCCATCGTGGGTGTACTCAAGGCCTTTGGGAGGCTGTGACATGAACAAGCTCGTATTACTGGTGGCGGCGACCGGCGTGCTCGCCGGTTGTCAGAGTTTCGAGCCGACGCAGCAGGGCGTGCGCTCGGTCTACTCGGGTGACAACTCGGTGCTCTATCAGGTGAGAAAGCAGGCCGGCAGCGCCAACCAGGCGATGCTGATGGCCGACGCCGCCTACCGCGCGGGTGATCTCGACCAGGCGCTGTACCTCTACCTGCGTACGCTCGAGCTCGAGCCCAAGCATTACGCCGCACTGGTGGCGATCGGCCGGATCCACCGCGAGCGGGGCAACCTGCAGCTGGCCGAGATGGCCTTGAACGAGGTGCTCGCCGCGACCCCGGATGACATCGAGGCGCTGGCCGAACTGGGTTTGCTGCGCCTCGAGCAGCGCGACCTGGGCCAGGCGCGTACCGCGCTCGAGCGGGCGCTGACGCTGGATCAGCAGCGCCTGGGCAAAGCGCTGGGCGCAGGCGCGCTGCAGCCGGGCGAGCTGAGCGTGGACCGCGCTTCGCCGGTGCGCCTGTACAACGCGATGGGGGTGCTGGCGGACCTGGGGTCGTCGTTCGCCGAGGCCGAGGGCTATTACCGCCTGGCCCTGCAGATCGACCCGCGCTCGCCGCTGGTGAACAACAGCCAGGCCTATTCGTACTACCTCGCCGGCCAGTGGGACGCGGCCGAGCGGCTCTACCGCCGGGCCATTGACCTGTCGCCCGGGTATTCGCCGCTGCTACGCAACTTCGGCCTGCTGCTGGCGCGCAGCGGGCGCTACGAGGAAGCGATCGCGGTCTTCGAGCGTGGCGGCAGCCGGGCCCAGGCGAGCAATGACGTGGGCTACATCTGCCTGGTCGAGGGCCGGCTGGACCAGGCCGAGCAGTTCTTTCGCAGTGCGCTGGAGCTGTCGCCTTCGCACTACGCCACGGCGGCGGAAAACCTCGAGCGGGTCCGCCAGCTGCGCCTGCTGCGGGAAATGGAACTGCAGCGCGACGGGCTGGCCGCCTCCACGGTTCACTGAGCCGCCCGATCGCTGCCGGCCGGCAGCGGTGCGCTGGGCGGGCGGGGCAGGTAGCGCTTGAGCGCCAGGGCGGGCGCTTCGACCAGGTGCCAGGACAGCCAGGCCAGCGCCAGGCTGGCCACGAGGCTCACGGCGATCATGCTGCCCAGGCCGATCTGCCCCTGCGTCCAGTGCACGATCAGCTGCTGCGTCGGAAAGCTGAAGATGTACAGACCATAGGAAAAGTCGCCGTGCCGGCCGATGTTCGACAGCACCGGCAGCGGGCGCTGGGCGAGGTAGAGCGTGAGGTAGGGCAAGGTCAGCACCTGCACCGGGTTCCACAGCGTACTGCCGCCGGTGACCAGGCTCAGGACGAGCAGGGGCAGCGCCAGTTTCCAGGTCCAGGGGACTTGCGCGCGATAGAGGTAGAGCGTGGCCCCGGCGAGAAAGAACAGCCCCAGGCGGGTGAACTTGAACAGCACCTCGCTCGTCAGGCCCAGCCGATCGATGGCGAGGAAATGCACGACGAACAGCAGCCCCAGCAGCGGCAGGACTACGCGCCGGCGCAGCAGGCCGAACAGGCCGAGCGTCAGCAGGGTCGCGTACATGCCGACCTCGAATGGCAAGGTCCAGAGCGAACCGTTGACCGTATCGGGAAAGGGGTTGGCGGCGAACACGCCAGGCAGGTGAAAGCGCGTCACCAGCAGCATGTTGGCCAGGTAGCCGGTGGTGAGCTCGTGCCGCAGGTAGTCGCGCAGTGGCAGCTCGGTGGCCAGCGGGCCGACCACCAGCAGGGCGAACAGTGTGGAAACCAGTAGGGCAGGAAAGATCCGCAGCGCGCGCTTGCCGGCGAACTCGATCAGGCTGCGGCTGTGCAGCCAGGACGCGGCGATCAGGTAGCCGCTCATCACGAAGAACACATGCACCGCCACGTCGGCCATGTCGTAGCCGCCGGAAAAGCGTCGGATCGGCTCGCGCTCGGGCTGGCCGGTCAGCCAGTAGCTGTGCCCGATCACCACCATCGAGGCGGCGAGCAGGCGCAGGCAGTCGAAGTTGTTGCCGCTGCGTTGCAGGCTTTGCTCACTCATGGCGCAGGCCTCCCTCAGCGCAGCGGAAAGGTGGTGCTGACGCCCAGCTGGCGCCCTTCGCCGTCACGAATCGCCCGCTCGAGCAGTTGCAGCCGCTCGCCGGCGTGGTGGCGATGGGCGACCCAGCGCAACAGCAGCAGGAAGACGGCGCGGTTGAGGCGGTAGAGCCAGGGCGATTCGGCCCAGACGTGGGCGTCGAACCAGGCCTGGTTGCGCGCGCTGTAGTAGGCACGGAAATCCGAGTCGCCGAGCAGGAAGGCCTCGAAGATGTTGCGGGTGCGCGCCTTGATGTTCCACGACAGCTCCAGCTCGTCGATCAGCGCCTCGCTGAACAGGTACAGCGAGCCGCCGTTGGCACTGATGCGCCGGGTGTACTCGGTGTCGTCGGCATACAGCACCAGTTCGCGCAGCGGTACGCCGATGCGCTGGTAGAGGCTGCGGTGGGCGAGCATGCCGCCATAGGGGGCGAACGGCAGGGCGATCGTCTGTGGTGCGTGCCCGGTCGGCCGGCCCCACGGCAGCCGGCGCCAGAACTTGTAGGGCACCTGCGCGATATGGAAGCCGAAGGAGCTCGAACGCGGCTGGCGGACGAAGCGCGCCGGTACGCCCTGGGCGATGTCGGCCTGCTGCGTGGGCCGGAAGCCGAGCACCGCGACTTTGTCCAGCCCCTGCGCCTGGCCCAGGCGCGCGAGTTCGCGGTGGAGGATGTCGACCGCGGCGGCGGTTGGCGCGTTGTCGTCATCCATCAGCCAGATGTACTCGGCGCCGCTGGCCAGCGCGGCCTCGATGCCTTCGGCGTAGCCGTTGGCCGAGCCGGTATTGCGCCCCAGTTCGAGCAGTTCGACGCGCCCGGGCGCGCGCTCGACGAGGCGCGCCAGCGGCGCGGTCGAGGCGTTGCTGACGATCAGCACCCGGTCGATGGCGGCAAAACCCAGCGCGCGCTCGACCAGTTGTTCCAGATAACGCAGGCGGTCGCCGTAGGTGACCGTGACAATGGTGGTGGTGCCTTGCATGACATCCTCGATGGCGGGTGACGCCGTTGACCGCTGTGCCAGGGCCGCCGCGCCGCTCATGACGGCGCGGACTCGCGCGTGGCCTGTGGCGACGGGTCGTCGTCGGGGTGGGCGGGGCTGAGCAACGCGTGGAACACCATGCGTGGCACGACGGGGGGGTGGCCGTCGGCGTCGGCCGGTTCGTGGAATATTTCGACATAGGAGTAGCCGTCGGCCAGGATCGTCGAGGCTTTGGGCGCGCGATCGTTGCTCATGGTTTGGTCTCGCGGATCAGAACGAATACCGGCGCGTATCCACCGGCCTGGGCAGTACCTGCTCGGCGGTCGGTTCGGCGATCACCCGCTGCGTCGGCTGTGGCGGCTGAACGGTTCTTGGTTGCCCGGCCGCGGGCTGGCAACTGGGTGGCGGGGCGCCCAGGTAGCGCGCCGTGGCCGGCGGTGCCTGCAGGCAGGGTGCGGTTGGCGGTGGCGGATCGGCCAGGGCGAACTGGCCGAACAGAAGTCCGATGGCGATCAGCCCGACGGGCCGGGTCCGTTGCGATATGCGGTTCATCCTTGAGTCCTCCCATGCTGTGCCCGATCCGTCAGGCGTGTCTGGCAGCGCTATAGATCGGGGAGACCAGGCGGCTGGCGCTCCCCGTTTGAACATCCTGCAGAGATGCCTCGCGCAGACGCATCTCGACGAACAGGCGGATTTCTTCCTTGAAGCGCTCGGCGGCGAAACGCTCGGCACTGCGTCGGCAGGCCTGCGGCGTGATCCGGCCCTGCTCGCGCTCGAACAGCTCGACGCCGGCGATGATCGAGGCCTGGCTCTGCTCGGCGTAGAACACGCCGGTCGGCTGCTCGTGCTCGAGCCCGCGCACGGTTTCCAGCACGCCGCCGCGGGCAAAGGCGATCACCGGGGTGCCGCAGGCCTGTGCCTCGATGGGGGCGATGCCGAAGTCCTCCTCGGCGGCGAAGACAAAGGCGCGCGCACGCTGCATGTGGTCGAGCAACACCTCGAACGGCTGGTAGCCCAGCAACGTCACGTTGGGCCCGGCCGCCGCGCGGGCCCGCTCCAGCTCCGGGCCGGCGCCGATCACCACCAGGCGTTTGTCGGGCATCGCCGCGAAGGCTTCGACGATCAGCGGAATCTTCTTGTAGGGCACCATGCGCGAGGCGGTCAGGTAGAAGTCTTCCTTGGCTTCATGCAGTGCGAAGGCGCTGGTATCGACCGGCGGATAGATCACCGTGGAGCTGCGCCGGTAGCTCTTGTTGATGCGCCGGGCGATGAAATGCGAGTTGGCGATGAATTCGTCGACGCCACTGGCGGTGCGCTGGTCCCACAGGCGCATGTAGTGCAGCAGGGTGCGCGCCAGCTTGGCCTTCAGGCCACGCTCCAGGTGGGCCTCGTGCAGGTACTGGTGCTGCAGGTCCCAGGCGTAGCGGATCGGCGAATGCACGTAGCTGATGTGCAGCTGGTTGGGCCCGGTGAGCACGCCCTTGGCCACGGCGTGGCTGCTGGAGATCACCAGGTCGTAGGGCGACATGTCCAGCTGCTCGATGGCCAGCGGCATCAGCGGCAGGTACTTCTGGTAATGCGTGCGCGCCTTCGGCAACTGCTGGATGAAGCTGGTGGTGGCGCGCTTGCCGCCCAGGCGCGCGCGGTCCTCGTCGGAGAGAAAGTCGATCACGGCGAACAGATCGGCCTCGGGAAACACTTCGAGCAGCGCTTGCAGTACCCGCTCGGCACCGGCAAAGGTCACCAGCCAGTCGTGGATGATCGCTATTTTCATGGGCAGGTCCTGGTGGGTGGCTGTTGGGCGCACGGCAAGGGGCGGTGCGGCGTGCTTGCGCTCGCCGCATCACGCTGCCGGGCGCGGACGGTCAGTGGCGGGTGGCGCTCAGGCCTACCAGCTGGCGGGGGCTGCGCTTGCCGGTCAGCACCTGGTCGATCAGGTCGGAAACCTTCAGCGCCGAGCTCTTCCAGGCGAAGCGGGCGACGTTGGCACGCCCCAGTACGCGCAGGTCGTTGCGCAGCTCGGCGTTCTCCAGGATGCGACGCATGGCCAGGGCCATCGAACTCAGGTTCAGCGGGTCGAAATACAGCGCGCTGCGGCCAAGAACTTCGGGGATCGACGCGCTGTTGGCGGCGATCACCGGGCAGTCGCAGGCCTGTGCTTCGAGCGGCGGTATGCCGAAACCCTCGTACAGCGAAGGGAAAACGAATGCGGTCGCGCCCTGGTACTGCTCGACCAGCTCCTCATCAGTCAGCCGGCCGAGCAGGCGGATGCGTGGATGCTGCGCCAGGTCGGCGTTCAGGCCGGCAAACACGCCATGGGCGTCGCCGACGATGTGCAATTGCACATCGTCAAAGCCCTGCAGGCTGAGAAACGCGTTGACCATGCGTGCGAAGTTCTTGTGCGCGTTGTGCGAGGACACGGCCAGCAGGTAGGGCGTGGGTTCGTGGCAGCCGCTGGCACAGAACGGCCGGAAGGCCTCGGACACGGCGTTGGGCACGATGCTGATCTTGTCGAACGGGTAGCCGTAGTGGGCGCTGATCTCCTCACGGGAGAACTCGCTGACGGTCATCAGCGCGCGGGTGCGCCGCAGCAGCAGCGGCATGATGTTGCAGTAGAGCAGGCGAAAGGCGCGCGAGTAGCTCTCCGGGTAGCGCACGTAGGTGATGTCGTGGTGCGTGACGATCTGGTTGGCATAGGCCAGCGGCGCGGTGTTGCACAGCGAGACCAGGGGTGGGCGGCCGTTGCGCAACAGCCACAACGGCAGGTCGAGCTGTTCCCAGAGGTGGCCGCGGTTGTGGCCGATGACGCGGGCGTTGAGCCGCTCGGCGGTCTCGTGCCGGGTGATGTTGGCCGGCGTGACGAATACCAGGTCGTCACGCAGGCTGGCGAGCTCCAGGCTGATCTGTTCGGCGAAGCGTTGCACCCCGCGGGTCTGCTGGGTGAGAAAACGCGCGTTGATGACGATCATCTCGTCTACTCCCTGTCGTTTTTATGGTGGCGGCACGTCCCTGTGCCACCTCCAAACCGGTCCTATTCGTCGCCTTCCGTTAGCGGATTCAGGCTGAACACTTTCGGAAAGGCGCCGAGCTCGACCTTGACCGAGCAGGCACTGCCGTCCGCTGGGCAGTTCCATTGCGCCTGCCCGCTGTGGCGGCCGAGCAGCGGCTGCGCGGTGTCGATCAGTTGCAACCGTCCGCGGCGTGCCGCCGGCGCTTCGAGCAACAGGCTGGTAGGCTCACCGGCGCTCCAGCCGACCAGCACCTCGTCACCTTCGTGGCGGAAGCGCAGCAGAAACACGTCCCGGCTGCGGCGCCGCTCCTGGCCGAGGTATTCGTAGTCGCGCACGATGGGGCTGATGGCGGTGAGCACGCGGTAGGCCGGCTTGGGCTGGTAGTCGTGGCGCAACAGGCCGAAGTTGTGCTCGCGCTCGCGGCGGTCGGTGCCGTCGTTGCGCAGGTCGTACCACCACATGCCGCGGATGCTCGGCAGCGTGCGTGCGAGGAAGAAGCTGCGCGCCAGGTAGGCAGCCTGGGTCTGTTCGTCAACGCCGCAGGCACCCTGGTGCGACGGCCAGGCCATCTCGGTGAGGTACAGCGGCGCCGGCCGGCCGGCGGCGAGGGTCAGCTCGCGGTCGACATCGTCGAGCCAGTCGATCCAGGCCTCTGGCGTGTTGCGTCCACGGCCGCGGCAGTGCACGTAGGGATGCAGCGACAGCCCGTCCACGCTGTTGAGCACACCGTTGTCGATCAGGCGGCGGGCAAAGCCGCTTTCGATGCCCAGGCTGGTGACCGCGCCGGCCAGCACTCTGGCCTGTGGATCACGCTCGCGGATGATGCCGGCAGCATCGGCGACCAGCCGCGCATAGTCCTCGGTGAAGGCGGGGCTGACCGGGTCTTCGACGTCCCATTCGTTCCACACCTCATAGAAGCTCACCTGCCCCTTGAGCGCCTCGCCGACGAAGCCCACGTAACGATTGAACGCGGCGCGCACCGGTTCGCTGCGTGGCTTCTGGCCCTCGGCATGAAAGGAATTGCCATAGCCGAGGATGAACAGGCTCTGCAGCCCGCTGGCCTGGGTGTCTTCGAGGTAGCGATACCAGTGGCGCTCGATTTCCAGTTGGTCGCGCTGGCGCTCGACGAACGCCCAGTGCGCATCGGTGCGCACCGACTCGATGCCGGCGCGCTGCATCAGGCGGTTGGCCGGGCTGTCTGGCTGGCCACGGTGCAACTCGTGCGAACAGACGCCGACGATGAAGGCGTCCTGCGCCAGCGCCATCGGCGCCAGGCTCAGCGCGGCTGCCAGCAACAGCGGGTTGAACCGGGTGCTCATGAGCGCTCTCCCTGCCACTGCGCCGCGGCCGGCAGCGTCCCCAGGCGCAGCCCTGTGCGGGTGGGGGCCAAGGCATGCGCGGCGGCGAGCCCGAGGAACAGGGTGGCGACCGTGACTTCAGGGATGTCGGTGGCCCAGCCGATCAGGCATACGCAATAGGCGCAGCCAAGCAGCGCATTGCGCAGCCGTGTATCACGCGCCTGCAGCCGTAGCAGCAGGCCGAACTGCAGCAGGTACAGGCCGATGCCGAACACCCCGAGCATGCCCCAGAGGTAGAGCGCGGTATTGTCGGCGATTGCCAGCAGCTCGATGCCGGGAATGGGAAAGGTCGCCGCGCCACTGCCGACCGCGCCGAAGCCTGCGCCCAGCCAGCCCCAGCCCGAGCCGACCAGCTCGGCGATGAAGTTCGGCCAGCTGTTGACCAGCCGATCGGCAAAGGAAGCCAGCATGCTGCGACTGGCGGCCGTATGGGGTTCAAGGTTCAGCACCAGGCTGGCGAACGGCAGGGCGATACCGCCGAGCACGGCGAACAGAAAGGCCGAGGCGCTGGCGAAGCGATAGGCGGCGATCACCAGCATCAGCAGGGTCAGCACATAGGCCGCCATGGTCGATTTGTTGGTGCTCAGCACGATTGCCGCCAGCGAAGCCGCATAAAGCAGCAGCCGCGCCAGCCGTGAGCGGGTGAAGGCGGCGAGGAACAGGCTGTACATGGCGATCATGACCGACAGGCTGGTAGACATCCTGGCGAAACCGCCGATCCGGTCGATGTCCTCCATGCCCCAGGAACGGTTGCCGCTCAGCTCGACATTACCCAGCAGGTAGCTGTAGCCCTTCCAGGGCACGCTGGTGAACAGATCGAGCGCGATGCCGACGAACGAGGCCAGCAGGCAGAAGCCGATCACTCGCACCAGCAGCTTCAGGCGTGTCTCGAGGTGGCGCCCGCAGAACAGGCCGAACAGCAGCGGCAGGTACATGAACAGGGCGAAACCCAGGTTGCGGATGTCCGCCCCGTGCAGCATGGCCAGCTGCGTCGAGAGCAGCAGGCCAAGCAGCGCCAGCCACAGCAACGGGTTGGCCCGGTAGCTCGGCAGCTCGACGGCGATGGCCGCCAGGCAGGCGAGCTTGGGCAGGTACAGCAGCCAGGACACCCCGGCCATGTCCAGGTAGTAACGCAGCGCGCCGGAAAAGGTTTCAGTCAGCAGCAACGACGCAGCGATCAAGGTGTACAGGCTCGACTTGTCGAACGCCAGCGGGTTCGGCTGGGCTGGGCTGGGGCTCAGTGGAGGGCTCTGATTCATGGCGGGCACTCGTTCCTTGAAGTGTGCGCAGCAGGATGTCTTGGTACTCGTCGAGCATGCGTTCGGTGTCCAGCAGCGGCAGCACGCTCTCGCGCGCCTGGCTGGCCAGGCGCGCCCGCAGGTCGGCGTCGAGGTACAGCCAGAGCATGGCGATGGCCAGCGAGTTGGGTTCGTCCGGGTCGCAGAGCAGCCCGTTGAGCTGATCGACGACGATCTCCGGCAGGCCGCCGCGCCGCGTGGCGATCACCGGCACGCCACTGGCGCAGGCCTCCACGGCAACCAGCCCGAAGGGTTCTTCCCACAGCGAAGGCACCACCAGCACGTCGATGCCCTGCAGGAAGCTGGCGCTGTCGCGATAGCCGACGAAGCTCACCTTGGCCGGGTCGGCGAGCGTCTTGAGCTCGGCTTCGTAGTCGAGCTTGCCGCGCCCGGCGATCACCAGGCGCGCGTCGATGCCCAGCTCGTTGAACTGTTGCAGCAGCCAGCCGACACCCTTGTTCGGCGACAGGGTGCCGATGTAGCCGAAACGCAACGGGCCGTCGGCGCGCGGTTCGCTGGCCACGACGGCCGGCGGCCGGGCGCGGTTGTGCACCACGTGGCGCTGCGCGCTCTCGAAATAGCCGTGCGCGCAGACCCGCTCGAGCAGCGCCTGGCTGACTGCGATCACCGCGGCCACCTGGGCCGAGGCCTGCATGTGGCCCAGGCGCAGCGCCCTGCAGGTCAGGCACTGGCGGGCACAGGAGTGGCCGTTGGCGAACATGGTGTCCTTCGGGCAGAGCAGGTAGTGATCGTGCAGCACCTGGACGATCGGCAGGCCCGCGGCGCTGATCTCGTCCCAGGCCGACACCGACCAGCCGGTGAGGTTGTTGCTGAGCACGATGTCCGGCCGCTCCAGTTCGAGCACCTGGCGCAGGTGCTGGCGCATGCGCGAGTTGTAGCGGTCCAGGTAGTGCCAGCGCAGCCGGGCAAGACGGTTGGGGCGCTTCTGCGTGTAGTGCCAATAGAGGTTCTCCAGGCCGGCGCGGTAGACGCGCACGTCGCCCTCGGTGCCCGCGTGCAACCCCGGCGTCGGGGCGGTCGCCAGCACGCAGACGCCGCAGCCCCGGCGCTGCAGGCCCTCGGCCAGCTGGCGCACCACGATTTCGGCGCCGCCGCCGATGTGCGGGGCATAAAGCGTATTGAGAATGAGGATTTTCATGTCGCGCTACTCATGGTGCGCCAGCGGCCGGCGTGCGAGGGCAGCCGGGGCTAGGCGCTCGAATGCAGGAAATGGTTGGGCACGCGGACTTTCTGTTGTCGTTGCAGCAGATTCAGCAGGATCACCGAACGCTGCTCACCGTCGGGGGCGACGAAGATCGCTTCGAGGTCGTGAAAGCTGTCGCCGCTGACCTGTACGCGATCGCCGGCCTTGAACGCCGCCGGGGTGCGTTGCCGTGCATGCCGCTCGACGCGCTCGCGCAGCTCACCGATCAGCGCATCCTGCACCGGGGTCGGCTGACCGCCGAATGCGACGATTCGCGCGACGCCGCGGGTGGAGCGGATCGGATACCAGTTGTCCTGCAGGTGGTCGAGACGGATGAACAGATAGCCGGGAAACAGCGGTTCGCTGCTGCCCTGGCCACGCTCGATGAGCGGTCGGTAGCACTCGAATGCCTGGCGCTGGAGGTTTTCCTCGGCGCGTGCCTCCTGTCGCGGCCTGGTCTGCACCAGATACCAGCGGGGTTGTGCGGTGGCGGTCATGGTCGTCCTTCTCCGTGTGATACGGCGTCCTTGCCTTGACGTTGGCAACATTCAGGCCACGCGGCCCTCCGGTTCGGTCTCGCGCCCCTCGAGCGCGGTAAAGCGGGGCAACAGCCGCTGGATCTCCTGGCGACTGTTGAACATCAGCACATCGATGATCGACAGCGCCGGCACGAACGGATGGCCCAGCTGCGGGTAGCTGATGTCATCCATCTTCAGGAAGCGCAGCAGCAAGCCGTGCCGGCGAAAATGGGCGGGGCTGTACAGCTCCATCCCGCCGATCGGGTTCAGGTAGAGGTCGCCGCGAAGGCGATGCATGAGCTGCACGACGCGGTCCTGCTTGTCGGTCGGTGGCGGCAGGTCGAATTCCGATGCGCGATGGATCGGCGTGCGGATGTCCAGGTAGCGGCAGATCTCGCGGATCGAGTTTTCCGCGAACAGCGCCAGGTTGGGTTCGGCGAAGGCCAGTATCCGCTCGACCTGTTCGACCACCGCATCGCGGTGCGGCGCGCGCGCATAGGCATTGCGCAGCAGGCGCAGAAAGCTCGCCGATTCATGCGCGAAGTGCTCGCTCAGATAACGCTCGTTGATCGGCGTTTCGATGCTGGCCTTCTGCAGGCCGAAGCTGAACAGCTTGGGTTGGCCCTGGCAGAGCACCCGGTTGCGATTGACCCACGAGCCCTTGGAATACTGCAGGTTGTCGCCGAGCACGAAGGCGTCGGAGGCGGCGATCAACTGAAAGTAGCCGAGGTAAGGGAACAGGTACGGCTGCATCATTCCGATGGTTCTGAACATGTCCGCTCCTTGGTCAGGCTTTCTGAGCATAGCTGTAGTAACCGTAAGCGCCGGTGTCGAACGCCGAGTTCGACGCGCGCCGCTTGACTCCGTTGAGGATGGCCCCCTTGACCAGTACGCCGTTCTGGCTGAGCCGCCGCTTGGCTGCCTCGATCTGGGCGGCCGTGCTCAGGCCGAAACGGGTCACCAGCAGCGTGGTGCCGGCCAGTTGCGCGACCAGGACCGCGTCGGTGACCGCCAGTACCGGCGGCGTATCGACGATGATCAGGTCATAGAAGGCTTCGGCCTCCTTCAGCAGGCGCGCGAAGTTCTGGTGCATCAACAGTTCCGATGGGTTGGGTGCGGCAAAGCCGCAGCCGAGCAGGTGCAGGTTGGGCTGTTCGGTCTGGCTGACCACCTGCGACAGCGCCAGCCCGGAGGCCAGCGCCTCGGACAGCCCGCGCGTGGGCTCCAGGCCGAACGCCCGGTGCAGGAAGCCGCGGCGCATGTCGGCATCGATCAACAGGACGCGCTGCCCGGCCTGCGCGACGACGCAGGCGAGGTTCGCCGAGACAAAGGACTTGCCCACGCCCGGGGTCGGGCTGGTGATGGTCAGCACAGGGTTGCGTGCTTCGAGCATGGCGAACTTGAGGCTGGTGCGCAGGCTGCGCATGGATTCGATGGCCAGGTCGTCGGGGCTGCCGATGCCGAGCAGTTGCGCCCGCCCTTTGCGCTGCCGGCGCGCCTGTTGCTGCTGCACGGAGAAGGGCGTGGCGGCGTACACCGGCAGGCCGAGCTTTTCGATGGCGTCCGGGCTTTCCACGCCGCGGTAGAACGCCTGGCGTACCAGGACCACCAGCGCCGAGACGAACAGGCCGAGCAGCAGGGCGATGGCCACGACCAGCGGGCGGATCGGTCGCGCCGGTTTTTCCACGGGCGCGTAGGCCGTGTCGATGACCCGCACGTTGCCGATGGTGCCGGCGCGCAGCACGTCCTGCTCCTGGGCCTGGTTCATCAGCAGTGTGTAGGTCTGGGTCGTCACTTCGACGTCGCGCTTGAGGCGCAGCAGCTCCTGCTGGGTTTCCGGCAGGGCGTCGACCTTCTTCAGCAGCTGGGCCTTCTGCGCCTGCAGCTGGGCGATCTGCTTCATCAGGGTCTGGAAGATGGGGTGTTCGGGCGTGTACAGGCGGTTGTATTCGACCCGCTTGAGGTTGTGCTCCGACAGCACCGCATCGAGCGCGACGATCTGGTCGAGCACGGCCTTGGTCTCGATGCTGATGTCCACCGACTTGGAGCTGGTCTGGTAGTCGTTCAGCGCCGCCTCGGCCTTTTCCAGCTCGGCGCGCACCACCGGCAGCTGCGAGCGCAGGAAGTCCAGGCGCTGTGCGGCTTCGGCCGAGCTGCGCTCGACGTTCTGGCGCACGTAGAGGCGGCTGATTTCGTCGAGGATGCGGTTGGCGCGATCCGGGTCCGGGTCGCGCAGGCTGAGCTGCATGATTCCCGAGTCCTTGCCGGCTTCGCTGACCTTCAGGCGCTTCTGGTATTTCAACGCGGTGGTTTGCGGGCGTTCGCGCATGAGGTCGAACTCGGTGCCCGGGCGGGCCTCGAGCGCGGCGACCTGCACCGTGAAGCCGGCGTTGTGCACGCTCTGGCCGACATTGCCGCGCAGCAGGAACTCGTCGTCCTCGTCGTACAGGCTGAAGGCCCCGTCGCGGCCGGCGACGAGCGTCAGCTCTTCGCCGTAGTAAGCGTCGGGCACGTCGAGCTGGAACACGTCGATCTTCTCGCCACCCCAGGCGAAGGCGTCCAGGCCCAGCGGTGCCTTGGCCAGCGGGCCGTCTTCGAGCGGGTCGTGATGGCGCGACAGGTAGCCGCCGATCAGCGGCACCTGCCTGGGTTCGGCGGTGATGTACAGCTTGAGGTTTTCCACCGCCTTGCCGAGTACGGCCCGCGATTTGAGCAGCGAGATCTCGGTCATCGCCTGCGAGACCGAATCGGGCCGCGGGATGATCTCCGGCTGGGCGGTGATGCCGACCTTTTTCGTTTCGATCTGGATCATGCCGCTGGCTTCGTACACCGGCGTGGCCAGGATGGCGTAGACGATGCCGAGTGCGGTGAACAGGCCGGTGATGCTGCCGATCAGCAGCTTGTGGTCAAAGGCGGTACGCGCGATTTGCGCCAGATCGATCCGATTGTCGGTTTCGTAATCCAGCGGAGAGCGAGTCAGAGCTGTCATGGATTCGTCCTTGCAGGGGTTGGGCCGGGGGCGGCAGTCCTTGGGGTGTCAGCCTTGTGCCGTGCCAGGGCTGAGCCGGCGCAGCAGGTTGGTGGCGGTGTTGCGCGCCGCATCGAGCAGCGCGCGGGCCTTTCGCGCAGGCGAGAGGAGGGCGAGCGAATGGGTGATGACCTGGGTGAGGAAATATTCGTGGAGCTCCTGGTTGCCGATGCGCTGGTAGTAGCGGGCCAGGCTGTAGTACGCATGCAGCGACATGCGGATGCGCTGTTTGCTGCTGCGCATCGAGAAGATGCCGCCTTCGTGGACGCGATAGGCCGCCGGGGCGATCTCGGCGATGAACTTGCCCTTGCCGTGGGCGCCGAGCAGCGACCACCAGCAGATGTCCAGTACATGCACGTCGTGCAGTTCGGCCGGCAGTTCGTGGATGAGGTTGCGAAAGCAGGTCGTCAGGGTCGATACATGTCGCGCACGCATCAGCTCGCCGGCTCTGGCGTCGCCGCGCAGGCGGCCGGTGAGCTGGGGCGTCTTGAGCACGCCCTGGCTGTTGAACATGAAGGCATCGTGATAGGTCATCACGTAGTCACGGTGGGCTTCGAGGAAGTCCACCTGGATCTGCAGTTTGCGCGGGTCGGTCCAGTAATCGTCGCCTTCGCAGTAGGCGATGTATTGCCCCGCGGCGCGGGCGAACAGGCCGGTGGCGAAGGGCACGCCAAGGGAGAACTGGTTCTGCTGCTGGAGGATGGGCTTGATGATCGTCGGGAAGCGGGCGGCGTACTCGGCGATGATCGTGGGCGTTTCGTCCGTGGACGCATCGTCATGCACGATGATCTCGAACGGAAAGCGGGTTTCCTGCATGAGGAAGCCATCCAGCGCCTGACGGATGAAGGCCGCGTGGTTGTAAGTCAGGCAGACGATGCTCAGCAGCGGGGCGGTCTGGCCATTCCAGCGTGCCAGCAGCGTGTTTTCGTCGATCGATTCCATTCGTCATACGCTCGGTCTGGTGAATGTCAGGTAGAGGCGGTGGCGCAGCGGAGCGAAGCTCGCCGCGACCAGCAGCAGGCAGAGGCTGCCGCTGACCGACAGCGCCAGCAGCGTGTGCAGGCGGTCGTCATCGGCCAGCAGTGCGAACAGCGGCTCGCCCAGCAACAGGCCCAGTGCGGTCATCACGCTGATGCGCAGCACATCCTTCATCCAGGTAATGTGCAGGCCTGGCGCGAAGCGCCGATGGACCACGGCCGGCCAGATGAGGAACGCCAGCAGACGCAGCGCGAACCAGGTGAGCGCGGCGCCCAGTGCGCCATGGGCGAACACCGCCCAGACCACCAGTGGAATGCTCAGCGCCGTGGAGATCAGGCTGTACCAGACGTGCATGCGCAGCTGCCCGTAGGCGTACTGCAGGAAGAACTGGAAGGTGCCGACCGCCATCACGGCACTGCCCAGCGCGTACCAGGCCAGAATGGTCTGGCTCCAGTCGGCGGCGGCGGCGTCCCCGGTCCAGGCCAGCACCAGCTCGCGGGCATGGAAGGCGATCACGGCGGCCAGCGGGAACAGCACGCTGCAGACGAAGCGGGTGGCGTTGAGGTACAGCGCGTGCATTTCGTCGACACGCTGTTCGGCCAGCATCACGGTCATGCGCGGCAGCAGCGCCTGCACCAGCGGGTTGATCAGCGTCAGCAGGCCGTTGCAGATCAGCGCCACCAGTGAAAAGTAGCCGTACTCCTCGAGCAGCAGCTCTTTGGACAGAAGCACCTTGTCCAGCTGGGTCAGCACGACCCAGAGCACCGAGGTCAGCGAGATGCCGGCCGCGAACGGCAGTACCGGGCGCACCACGCGCCAGTCGAAGCCCGTCAACCAGCGTCGGCCGAGCAGTTGCCGATAGGCGCGAGTGGCGAAGATCAGCGTCTCGACAACGGCGACGGCAACCTGGAAGCGGAAGAAATCCAGCGGGTCCTGGCTGATCTCGGCGACCAGCAGCAGGCCGCCGAAATAGCGCAGGGTGGCGATGAGGATGTTCGCACCGTTGATCCAGCCATGCTGCTCCAGGCCCTGCAGGCCGCTCTTGTACAGGGTTGCGTAGAGCCGCAGGGCAACCATCAGGCCCATCAGCCCGACGCATTGGGCGATGGTCGCGGTGTCCAGTTCCTGCGCCTGCAGCCAGTGTTCGGCAATCCAGCGGCTGGACAGACCGATGGCCAGGCAGGTGGACAGGGCGATCGGCAGGAACAGGATCTCGAATGAGCGCAGCAGCCGGCCGGATTCGTCGGCAGGCGGCGACAGTGCCTGCTGGCCCCGGTAGTGCGCCACCTGCCGGACCAGGGCGGGCGACATTCCGGCGTCGAGCAGCTGCAGCCAGGCCTGCAGTACGGCGAAGAATCCGATCAGGCCGTAGGCCTCGGCGCCCAGGTGCCCCAGGTAGAACGGCAGGATCAGGATGCCCACCAGCACGGCATAGGCCTGCCCCAGGTAGTTCAGCCCGCTGTTGCGCAACACCGACAGGCGTTTCGAGTCGTTCATTGGCACGCCCACTGCTCAGGAAATCTGCTTGACCGCTGTCGGGGTGGCGGCCAGCAGGCTGACCGCGTCGACCAGCGGCCGCAGGTAGGCACGGCTGGCCTGCTCGCGCTGGATGGCTTCCTCGATGAGCACCTGCATCACGCGGTTCTGCACCTTGCGCGGCAGGCCGGGATAGATCGGCAGGCACAGCACGCGCCGGCTCAGCGAGCGCGAATGCGGCTGTGGCTCCTGCGGCTGCAGGTAGTCGAGCGTATCGAGCGAGGGGTAGAAGTAGCGTCGCGGATTGATGCCGTGCTTGTTCAGCTGGCTGCGGCTGGCCAGCAGCTGCGCCTCGTCGCCGAGGGCGATCGGGGCGTAGCTGAAGTTGCGTGAGACGCCTGGCTGAATGCGCTGTAGCTGAAAATGGCCCTGCAGATGCCGCTCGTAATGGTGGCTGATCTCGGCGCGACGCTCGAGAATCGACTCGATGTCATCGAGGATGCACAGGCCCATGGCGGCGGCGAACTCGTTGAGTTTCGCGTTGATGCCGATGCCCTGGATGATGTCGGTGTCGACGATGCCGAAGTTGCACAGCAGCCGCACCCTGGCCGCCAGCGCGTCGTCGTCGGTGACGATGGCGCCGCCTTCGATGGTGTGAAACAGCTTGGTGGCATGAAAGCTCAGGGTGCTGATGTCGCCCCAGTTGAACACCGACCGGTCCTTGTAACGCACGCCGAACGCATGGGCGCCGTCGTAGACGACCTTGAGGTTGTGGCGCCGGGCGATCTGCTCGATGCGCTCGACGTCGCAGGGGTTGCCGAACACATGGGTGGCGACGATGGCGCTGGTGTCCGGGGCGATCCGCGCTTCGATCTCCCCGGGGTTCAGGTTCCAGGTGTCGGGGTCGATGTCTGCGAAGATCGGGCGAATGCCTTCCCACTGCAGCGAACTGGTGGTCGCCACGAAGCTGAAGGGGGTGGTGATCGCGCTGCCCGTGATACCCAGCGCGCGGTAGGCGATCTGCAGCGCAATGGTGCCGTTGTTCGTGAGTATCACGTGGCGCACGCCGAGGTAGTCCTTCAGGCGCTCCTCCAGCGCCAGCGACAGCGGCCCATGGTTGGTCAGCCAGCCGCTCTGGTAGATGCGGTCGACGTAAGCCAGGAATTTGCTCTTGTTGCCCAGGTACGCCTTGGTCACGTTGATCATGGAAGAGTCCTTTCCATCAGCGAGTGCCGAACGGTCGATGGGGTGTGGTGCGTGAGATCAGGCGGCTTGTTGGCTGGATTGCGTCGCCCGGCGCGCCCGATGCTGGTTGAACGCGAGAATCAGCGCCGTGGCCAGGCTGCCGGCATGCGGGTCGCCGTAATGGAAGATCAGCGTGCTGCGGCGGGTGGTAGGCGGGCACGGTTCGCTCGCATGCAACGAGCGGTAACCCCAGAACAGGTAGAGGTTGCCGGGCACCAGGCGAATGCGCTGCGGCCGCAGCAGGTGCAGGCGGATGCCGAGGGTGATCAGGCGTTTGGTAAAGGCATTCTGGATAAGCGTTTTCTCGATGACGTTGGCCAGGACGGTGCGGCGAATCCGGCGCCGGTTGGCGAACACCAGGAGGTTGCCCTGTTCACCGGGGGTGGTTGCATCCGGCACCTCGATCGGCAGCAGCGCTGTGACGAAGCTTGCGTCGAAGTGGAAACGATTGGATTCGCTGCGCCCTGATTCGCCTTGCACGCAGCGCAGCACCGGGTGGATGTCATCGGTAAAGGCGGGCTGGCCGGCGCCCTGCTGATACAGGGCGCCGAGCAGACGGAGGAGTTCCGCCGATTCGCTCAGGCCGCGGATGTCGCCCATCGCGACCGCCTTGCTGCCGTGGTAGGCGAAGTACCCGCCCGGATGTGTATCGGCTTCCCGCGCGACGAAGTCACGTAAACGCGCAAGTTGTTCTTCGCTAATGAAATTCTGAATTACCGTAAAGCCGTTATCGTTTATTCCGCTCGCATATTTGGCTGCATTCCGGAATAACTCTGGATTTTCTAAAGAGCGCACGATGACTCTCCGCGGTTCGCAGATGGATGAAGGGCAGGACAGTTTTAATTAAGTAAAAAATCTGTACTTCCAATTAATCGGCGCAAAGCTACCGCCACCCCCATTCATCAAGCGGGGCAATTCAGGAAGTTTCAGGTACTGCTGCCTGGCTCGCCTGCAAGCCACGGGTTTCGGGAGCCTGACCAATCGAAAGGCCATAGCTACCGCACTCGTTACTTCGTCGAGATCTTGTCTGCTGACCAGGAACGTCACGATTCGGCAGGGGGCGAAAGCATGAATGCCTCGCTGGAATCGTTACTACTGCGGAACTTGACCTCTCCCGTTGGTCTTAACTGTCGCGCAGGTCGTTACTCCGTTTTGCGGATATAGGTATCTTGCAAAATGTGACGAAAGTCAACAATGAAGCGCAAAAAATTGTCGCGGCAGTGCAAAGAGCCCGTTTAGCGTTTGTAACGTATTGATTGATAAGTAATAGATCGAATGATCTAGGGCAGCATGTCGCACCTGCCGGCGAACCGGCTGATGGAGCGGCGAGAGAGGGGGAGCCGTAGCGAGCCGAAACGAAAAAAGGCCACTCGATCGAGTGGCCTTTTTCGTATTTGGTTGCGGGAGCTGGATTTGAACCAACGACCTTCGGGTTATGAGCCCGACGAGCTACCAGACTGCTCCATCCCGCGTCTGTGGGGCGGCATTCTACAGCCTCGAAGGCTGCTGTCAACCATCCTGTGCGAAAAACTCATTTTGCCTCAGTCACTTAGGCAGAAATGAAAAAGGGCCGCTATTTCGAGCGGCCCTTCGTGAAACTGGTTGCGGGAGCTGGATTTGAACCAACGACCTTCGGGTTATGAGCCCGACGAGCTACCAGACTGCTCCATCCCGCGACGGCCATTGTACAGCTTTGAGTCTGGCTGTCACGCAAAGAATCCAACGAGGCACGAATCGCGGCATAGCGGTGGGTGGCGTCAGGGGCTCGCAACGGTCCTCGAGGAGAGGGCCGGGCTCGGATAGGCGCGCGTGTCGCCGTCGGGTGATCCGCAGCATGCCCCAGAGCATGGCGGACGCTACTGAGAGCCAACCGAATACCATCACGATAATCATCACCGCGGGCGTCATGCTTCTCGCCTCCATTGAGCCATTCCATCGTCCCTGGGAAATGGACCCCTGCCGAGCGAGACGGTTCAGCTTGCCATCGGTCGTAAAGCGGCGCGCACCGTGCCACTTTCATTGCGGCGCCATTGCCCAAAGGGCAGGGCGTATCGACAGGAGGCACGCATGAAGACTTCTCTAATCGGGCTGCTGGTCTGCACGCTGATGACAGGCGCCATCGGCTATGCGCAGGCCGCCCCGGCCAATGGCTTGCTCGCGCAGAGCATGCGGGGAGCGCCGGTAGACCGGGCCGCCGGCAACGGCTCGATGGGCGCGGGCGAAGGCATCGAGCGGCTGGAGCGCCAATCGATGCCCGATGAGCGCGACGCGCGAGACGACGACGAGAAACGGCGAGCGGCGTCGACCTCGATCGATGATCCGGGGCACGGTGGCAACGAGACCGACATGGAACATCGCCGGCGGCCACACCTGGGTGACGATCGGCGCCCCTGAGCAGGGTGCACGAGCGTCGGGCGAATCCTTACAATGCCGGCCCTTTTCTGATGCTGGCTTGAGATTTCATGCAGATCGCCCTGGCGCCAATGGAAGGTCTTGTCGACGAGATCATGCGCGACGTGCTGACGCGCGTCGGTGGGCTGGACTGGTGCGTCACCGAATTCATCCGTGTCTGCGACCGTCTGCTACCCGAGAGCAGCTTCCACAAGCTTGCGCCGGAGCTGGCCGACGGCTCGATGACGCGCTCGGGTACGCCGATGCGCCTGCAGTTGCTGGGCTCGGACCCGGCATGCCTGGCCGATAACGCTGCCCTGGCCTGCACCCTGGGGGCGCCGGTCATCGACCTGAACTTTGGCTGCCCGGCCAAGACCGTCAACAAGTCGCGAGGCGGGGCGGTCCTGCTTCGTGAGCCGGAGCTGCTGCATGCGATCGTCCGCGAGGTGCGGCGCGCCGTGCCGGCCTCGATCCCGGTGACCGCCAAGATGCGCCTGGGCTACGACAGCCCGGACGGTGCGCTGGATTGCGCGCGCGCGCTGGCCGACGGCGGTGCTGCGCAGTTGGTAGTGCATGCGCGAACCAAGGTCGATGGCTACAAGCCGCCGGCGCATTGGGAATGGGTCGCCAGGGTAGCCGAGGTGGTGCAGGTGCCGGTGCTGGCCAATGGCGAGATCTGGACCCTGGCCGACTGGCAGCGTTGTCGCGAGATCAGTGGCGTGGATGACGTCATGCTCGGTCGCGGGCTGGTGTCGCGCCCTGATCTGGCCCGGCAGATCGCCGCCATGCGTGCCGGCGAGGCAGTGAGCGAGATGACCTGGCAGGCGTTGTTTCCGCTGCTCGCCGATTTTTGGCAACAGGCGCGGCGCAAGCTGGCGCCGCGCTATGCGCCGGGGCGTCTCAAGCAGTGGCTGGCGATGTTGACCCGCAGCTATCCGGAGGCCGTGGCGCTGTTCGCCGAGATCCGCCGCGAAAACGACTGCCAGCGTATCGATCGGCTGCTCGGTGCCGGCGACTCCATGGCGCACGCGCCGGAGCAGGCGCTGGCCTGACCGGGCGAGCTAGCGCCCACCGGCGACATCCAGCAGCGCGCCGCTGGTGTAGCTGGCCTGGTCGCTGGCGAGCCAGAGCACGGCTTCGGCAATTTCCTCGGGCTGGCCGCCCCGTGCCATCGGCACGCTGGCACGCACCCGCTCGACCCGATCCGGCTCACCGCCACTGGCATGGATGTCCGTATAGACGACGCCGGGGCGCACGGCATTGACCCGAATGCCCTCGGCGGCCACCTCCTTGGCCAGGCCGATGGTCATGGCATCGATGGCGGCCTTGGCGGCGGCGTAGTCGATGTACTCGTTCGGCGCGCCGAGGCGAGCCGCCACCGATGACAGGTTGACGATCGCGCCGCCGCGCCCGCCGTGGGCGGTCGACATGCGCTTGATCGCCTCGCGTGCGCAGAGAAAGCTGCCCTGCACGTTGGTGGCGAACACGCGTTGCAGGCGCGCGGCATCCATCTCCTCGAGACGCATCTGGCGCTCGAGCATGCCGGCGTTGTTGACCAGCACGTCGAGGCGGCCGAACTCGCGGTCGATCGCCGCGAACAGGGCGGCAACCTGTTTTTCGTCGGCCACATCGGCTGCGAGCGTGATCGCTCGGCCACCGGCCTGGCGAATCCGCTGCGCCAGCTGTTCGGCCGCGTCGGCGCGTTGCCGATAGTTCAGGCACACCGCATAGCCGCGACGGGCTGCCAGTTGGGCGGTGGCGGCGCCGATCCCGCGGCTGGCACCGGTGATGAGCATGACCTTGTCCATTTCGTCCTCCGATGAATGGTTGTTCGATGCGCCCTTGAAATCTGTCTGGTGGTTCCTATCTAGAGTCGCGTGGGATGCCGAAGTCGGGTCCCGCCAATCACTCGCTGAAATTCAGGAGATACGATCATGACCAGCTTTTCCATGGCTCCGTTGTTCCGTCAGTCCGTTGGTTTCGACCGCTTCAACGATCTGTTCGAATCGGCCTTGCGCAACGAGACCGGCAGCTCCTACCCGCCCTACAACGTCGAAAAGCACGGCGACGACCACTATCGCATCGTAGTGGCGGCAGCCGGCTTCAACGAGGCCGACCTCGAACTGCAGGTCGAGCGTAGCGTGCTGACCATTGCCGGCGGCAAGCGTGAAAAGGACGACGACAACGTCACCTATCTGCATCAGGGCATCGCGCAGCGTGCCTTCAAGCTGTCGTTCCGCCTGGCCGACCACATCGAAGTGCGCAATGCCGCGCTGAGCAACGGCCTGCTCAATATCGATCTGGTGCGCGTCGTTCCGGAGGAAGCCAAGCCCAAGCGCATTCCGATCAATGCTGACCGGCCCGCGCTGGAGGGCTGATCGCTCCAGGCGAAGCTGAATAAGGGTGCCTCGGGCACCCTTATTCGTTCCGGCGGTCACCCAGGAGCAGCTGCTGGAACTGCGCGACCGGTACCGGCGGGCTGAACAGGTAGCCCTGGTAGCGGTTGCAGCCCTGGCGCTGCAGCATTTCCAGCTGGGCCGGAAGCTCCACGCCTTCGGCCACCACCGAAAGCCCCAGGCTGTCCGCCATGCTGACGATTGCGCGAATGATCTCCGCATCGTTGCCATCTGCTAGCGCGTCTCTGACGAACGACTGGTCGATCTTCAGCACGTCCACCGGCAGGCGCTTGAGGTAGGTGAGCGAAGAGTAGCCCGTGCCGAAGTCGTCCATGGCGAAGCCCACCCCCAGCTGGCGTAGCCGCCGCATCTTGGCGATGGTGTCGTCCAGGTTCTGGATGACGATGCTCTCGGTGATTTCCAGCGTGATCATCTGCCTCGGCAGGTCGCTGTGCTCGAGCGCACGCACCACGCGCTCGACGAAATCGGTCTGGCGGAACTGCCGCGGGCTGATGTTGATGCACAGGCTGAACGCCTCGGCGGTGACCAGCCGCTCGTCGCGCAAGGCGGCGACGATGCGGCAGGCCTCCTCGATGACCCAGGCGCCCACTTCGATGATCAGCCCGCTTTCCTCCAGCACGGCGATGAACGACTGCGGCGACTGCATGCGGAGCTGCGGGTGGCGCCAGCGCAGCAGTGCCTCGGCGCCGATGATGCCGCCGCTTTGCGCATCTACCTGTGGCTGCAGATGCAGCTCGAATTCGCCACGCAGCAGCGCCTGACGCAGCTCCTGTTCGAGCCGCAAACGGTTGCTGGCGGCGTCCTGCATCGTCTTGCGAAAGATCTGGATCGCGTTACGGCCGGCGTCCTTGGCCCGATAGAGAGCAATGTCCGCGCGCTTGAGCAGGTCGGCCGGCGAGTCGCCATGATCCGGGATCAGGGCGATGCCGATGCTGGGCGTCACGCGCAGGTGGTGACCATCGAAGAGCATCGGCTCGGCCAGAACCTGGCGCAGTTTCTCGGCGACCATCCTGACCTGGCGCGTGACCTCCGAACGCTTGCCGGAGAGACCGGTGAGCAGCACCACGAACTCGTCGCCACCCAGGCGCGCGACGGTGTCCTCCTGGCGCACGCTGGCCTCCAGACGGGCCGTGATCATCTTCAGTACCGCGTCACCCACCGGATGGCCGAGCGAATCGTTGATGTGCTTGAAGTGGTCGAGATCCAGGAACAGCAGGGCGCCACGCATGTCGTGACGCTTGAGCAGCGCGCCCTGCTGGCTCAGGCGGTCCATCAACAGGGTGCGGTTGGGCAGGTTCGTCAGCGGATCGTGGTAGGCCATGTGCAGCACCTGCGCCTGCGCGGCCTTGAGCTGGCTGACGTCGCGCGCGGTTAGCAGCAGGCACTGTTGGCCGTTGAGTTCGATGGGTTCGGCCGACACCGCGATGCTCTTGCTCTGCCCGCTGCGATCCAGGCCGAGCAGCTCCATGTTGGTCACGCGGCCGTCCTGACGTATGCGTTCGAGCAGGATTTCACGCTGCGGCCCGGGCCAGAGCCGCAAGTCTGCCGCGGTGCGCCCGATGACTTCCTCCGGTCGGTAGCCGGTCAGGCGGTAGAAGCCATCGTTGACCTCGATGAAACGCCCGCTGTCACGCTCGCTGATGGTGATGGCGTCCTGGCTCGAGCGAAACGCCTTGGCGAACTTGGCCTCGCTGGCGCGCAGCGCGGCCTCGGCTTGCTGCCGTTTGCTGATGTCGCGAAAGGTGGTGATGATGCTCAGCCGGCGATCGATCCGGATGAAACGCGAGGAGACGACACAGGTCACGATGCGGCCGTCACGGGTATGGAACTGCGCCTCGGCGTTGTCCAGGCCGTGCTGTTCGCGCAGTTGGTCATAGAGCTCGGCGCGCCGCCCTTCATCGACCCAGAAACCGACCTCCGGCGCATTTCGACCGACGATCTCGCTTGCCTGCCAGCCGAAGGTTCGGGTGAAACTCGGATTGATCTCGAGAAAGTTGCCGTCGCGGATCAGGGTCAGGCAGATCGGATCGGGGCTGGCCTGGAACAGCGTGGCGAACTTTTCCTCGGAGGCAGTCAGGCGCTGCTCGCGCTGTACCCGCTCGGTGATGTCCATGATGATGCCAGCCATGCGCAGCGGCTGGCCCTGTTCGTCGCGATACAGCTTGGCGGTGCTTTCCAGATGGCGCGTCTGGCCGTCCTCGCCGGTGGCGCGGTAGACCACCTGGTACTCCTGCCGCAGCCCGGCGACGAGGTCCTGGTACGCGCGGCGCATCTTGTGCCGGTCTTCTTCCGGAACGCAGGCGAAAAAATCGCCAAAGGGCCCGTGATACGGACCGCTCACCACCCCTTGCAGGTCGGAAGCGCGCGCCGAGGCGTAGAGCATGTTGCTTGGGATGTGCCAGTCCCAGGTGCCGAGCCGGACCGATTCGAGGGCCAGTTCCAGGCGCTCCTGGCTTTCCAGAAGCGCCTCGGCCTGGCGGTGCTGCTCGGTGTTGTCCCGGATGACGCCGATGTAGACGGGGCCGTGCGGTGTCTGATGCCGCTGGCCGGTGATCTCCAGCCAGCGCGGCGCGCCATCCGCGCCCTGCACCCGGTGTTCCAGGCGCAGGTGCTCATCGGCGTTGCGCACCGCAGACTCGAACGCCGCGGCGACCGTTCTGCGGTCTTCGCGCAGTACCAGGTCGATGTAGTCCGCGTGCTGGTCGGCCATTGCATCGAGATCCACGCCGAACAAAGCCTGAGCCTGCCGCGACCAGAGGACTCGACCACTGCGCAACTCCCAGGACCAGACGCCGAAATGCGCCTCGCTGAGCACCGAGAGCAGATAGGAGGTGTCATGCCAGGGTTGTTCATGCTGCGCGGGAATATAGGCGTGAATGCGCGGGCGAGGAGGGGTGTCGTTCGCTTGCCCTGCTAGACCGGATGAGGCGGGGAAATCTTCGCTCATGGCGTACTTCGCTTTCTTGTTATGCCCGGACGTTAGCGCTTGCCTGCTTTGGGGTGCAAGCTGCGGCGATCTTCATCGAGCAGCGCCATGAAGGCCATCGCGGCATTGGATAGCGTCCGCTCGCTGTGCCGAATGTAGCCGAGCTGGCGTGACAGTCTGACACCGGGTAGCGGCAGGCTCACCACCTGGGCGTCGAGCATGGTGCGCGGCAGCACGCTCCAGGCGATGCCGATGGAGACCATCATCTTGATCGTTTCCATGTAGTTGGTGCTCATGGCGATGTTTGGCGCCAGGCCTTCGCGCTCGAACAGCCGCTGGGCGATGTGATGGGTGAAGGTGTTGCCGCCCGGGAAGACCGCCGGATAGCCGGCCACGTCCGCCAGCGAAACGCCCATCTTGCTGGCCAGAGGATGCTCCGGGGCCACGACGAATTCGAGCGGGTCGTCCCACACCGGCGTCGCGCGGATCGGCTCGCTGGTATGCGGCGCCAGGGTGATGACGGCCAGCTCCGCGCGGCCGTGCAGCACTTCTTCGTAGGCGACCTCCGAATCCAGAAAGCGTATGTCCAGCGTCACGTCCGGATACTGGCGCGTGAACGAGCGCAGCAGCGGCGGCAGGCGATGCAGGCCGATGTGGTGGCTGGTCGCCAGGCAAAGGCGACCGCCGACTTCGCCGTTGAGGTTGGTCAAGGCGCGGCGGGTATCGTCCAGTACGTTGAGGATCTGATAGGCACGCGGCAGCAGTGCGCGACCGGCCTCGGTCAGCCCGATCTCGCGACCGAGACGATCGAACAGGCGCACGTCCAGCTGTTGCTCCAGTGCGGCGATGCGTTTGCTGATCGCCGGTTGGGTCAGGTGCAGCCGGTCGGCCGCCAGCGAGAAACCACCGGTTTCGGCAACGGCGATAAAAGCGTTGAGGTTGGCAAGATCCATGCGCGCGCCCAAAGGTCGAGGTTGGTTTCGATTCCTTAATGGAATCCATTGGATGAAAAATATGAATTTGAGTAATTGAGTGCAAGCCCCTAGCATTTGCCCACATAAAGCAAGGGCATCAGCCCCGCGTAGCACCTAGATGAGGAAAGTCCGATGGCCGGCAAGACGCTGTACGACAAGCTCTGGGAAATGCATGAGGTCAAGCGCCGCGATGATGGTTCGTCGTTGATCTACATCGACCGCCACATCCTGCACGAAGTGACTTCGCCGCAGGCGTTCGAAGGCCTGCGCCTGGCCGAGCGCAAGCCCTGGCGCATCGACGCCAACATCGCCACCGTCGACCATAACGTGCCGACCACGCCGGACCGCAAGGCGGGCGTCGATGCCATTGCCGACGAAACCTCGCGCATCCAGGTGCAGACGCTGGATGAGAACTGCGACGACTTCGGCATCCTCGAATTCAAGATGAACGATGTTCGTCAGGGCATCGTCCACGTGATTGGCCCGGAGCAGGGCGCAACCCTGCCGGGCATGACGGTGGTCTGCGGCGACTCGCACACCTCGACCCACGGCGCCTTTGGTGCACTGGCTCACGGCATCGGCACCTCGGAGGTCGAGCACGTGCTGGCCACCCAGTGCCTGATCGCCAAGAAGATGAAGAACATGCAGGTGCGTGTCGAAGGCCAACTGCCGTTCGGCGTGACCGCCAAGGACATCGTGCTGGCGGTGATCGGCAAGATCGGCACCGCCGGCGGCACCGGCTACGCGATGGAATTCGCCGGCAGTGCCATCCGCGAGCTGTCCATGGAAGGCCGCATGACGATCTGCAACATGTCGATCGAGGCCGGTGCGCGGGTCGGCATGGTGGCGGTCGACGAGAAGACCATCGCCTACGTCGAGGGGCGCCCCTACGCGCCTAAGGGTGCGCAGTGGGAGCAGGCCGTGGCGCAGTGGCGCGATCTGGTTTCCGATGCCGATGCGCAGTTCGACGCGGTGGTCGAGTTGAAGGCCGAAGAGATCAAGCCGCAGGTTTCCTGGGGAACCTCGCCGGAAATGGTTCTGGCCGTCGACCAGCGCGTGCCGGACCCGGCCGCCGAAGTCGATCCGGTCAAGCGTGGCTCGATCGAGCGCGCGCTCAAGTACATGGGGCTGCAGGCCAACCAGCCGATCACCGAGATCAAGCTGGATCGCGTGTTCATCGGCTCGTGCACCAACTCGCGTATCGAGGATCTGCGTGCCGCCGCCGAAGTCGCCAAGGGCCGCAAGGTCGCGGCCAACGTCAAGCAGGCGCTGGTGGTACCGGGCTCTGGCCTGGTCAAGCAGCAGGCCGAGCAGGAAGGGCTGGACCGCATCTTCATCGAGGCTGGCTTCGAATGGCGCGAGCCGGGTTGCTCCATGTGCCTGGCGATGAACCCGGACAAGCTGGGTAACGGCGAGCACTGCGCGTCCACGTCCAACCGCAATTTTGAAGGCCGCCAGGGCGCTGGCGGGCGGACTCATCTGGTCAGCCCGGCGATGGCCGCGGCTGCCGCGGTGACCGGCCACTTCATCGATGTACGCGAGCTGATCCAGGCCTGAGGAGACGAGACATGAAAGCCTTTACCCAACACACCGGCCTGGTCTGCCCGCTCGATCGCGCCAACGTCGACACCGACCAGATCATCCCCAAGCAGTTTCTGAAGTCCATCAAGCGCACCGGCTTCGGCCCGAACCTGTTCGATGAGTGGCGCTACCTGGACGAGGGCATGCCCGGCCAGGACTGCTCGCAGCGCCCGCTGAACAAGGACTTCGTGCTCAATCAGCCACGCTACCAGGGTGCCAGTGTGCTGCTGGCGCGCGAGAACTTCGGCTGCGGTTCCTCCCGCGAGCATGCGCCCTGGGCGCTGGACGAGTATGGCTTTCGCGCGATCATCGCCCCGAGCTTCGCCGACATCTTCTTCAACAACAGCTTCAAGAACGGCCTGTTGCCGATCGTGCTGAAGGAAGAGGAGGTCGACGCGCTGTTCGAGCAGGCCGAGGCCGCCGAGGGTTACCAGCTGACCGTTGATCTCGCGGCGCAGACCGTGACGCGCCCCGATGGCGTGCAGTATCGCTTCGAGATCGATGCGTTCCGCAAACACTGCCTGCTCAACGGCCTGGATGACATCGGCCTGACGCTGCAGGACGCGGACGCGATCAAGGCGTTCGAAAGCCGGCATCAGCACAGCAGCCCCTGGCTGTTCGGCGCGATCAAGTAAGCGAGCGTGTCGGCAGGATGGAAAGCTGCGCAGTGTTTTCCATCAGAGGATTCCGGTGGTTAGGGCCGAGGGCCGTTATCCACCCTACGAAAGATAGAGGAATGTGATGAGCAAGCAGATTCTGGTTCTCCCGGGTGACGGCATCGGCCCGGAAATCGTGGCCGAAGCGGTCAAGGTTCTGGAGCTGGCCAATGAGAAGTACGACCTTGGCTTCGAGCTGAGCTACGACGAGCTGGGCGGTGCGGCTGTCGACAAGTACGGCGTGCCGCTGGCCGACGAGACCCTGGTGCGTGCCCGTGAGGCCGACGCCATCCTGCTGGGCGCCGTGGGTGGGCCTAAGTGGGACAAGATCGATCCTGCGATCCGTCCCGAGCGCGGGCTGCTGAAGATTCGCTCCGAGCTCGGCCTGTTCGGTAATCTGCGCCCGGCACTGCTCTATCCGCAGTTGGCCGACGCCTCTTCGCTCAAGCCCGAGATCGTCGCCGGGCTGGATATCCTGATCGTGCGCGAGCTGACTGGCGGCATCTATTTCGGCAAGCCGCGCGAAAGCAAGGTGCTCGACAATGGTGAGCGCATGGCCTACGACACCCTGCCGTACAGCGAGAGCGAGATCCGTCGCATCGCCAAGGTCGGTTTCGATATGGCCATGGTGCGTAACAGGAAGCTCTGCTCGGTAGACAAGGCCAACGTGCTGGCCTCCAGCCAGCTGTGGCGCGCGGTGGTCGAGGAAGTGGCCAAGGACTACCCGGAGGTCGAGCTGTCGCACATGTACGTGGACAATGCCGCCATGCAGCTGGTCCGCGCGCCTAAGCAGTTCGATGTGATGGTCACCGATAACATGTTCGGTGACATCCTCTCGGACGAGGCTTCCATGCTCACCGGGTCGATCGGCATGCTGCCGTCCGCTTCGCTGGACGCCAACAACAAGGGCATGTACGAGCCTTGCCACGGCTCGGCGCCTGATATCGCCGGCCAGGGCATCGCCAATCCGCTGGCGACCATCCTCTCCGTGTCGATGATGCTGCGCTATAGCTTTGGCCAGGTTGCTGCGGCCGACGCCATCGAGCGGGCCGTCAGCGATGTGCTGGATCAGGGGCTGCGCACCGGCGACATCTGGTCCGAAGGCTGTACCAAGGTCGGTACCCAGGGCATGGGTGATGCGGTGGTCGCGGCGCTCGCGAAGTTGTAATCTTTCTGGCCCGTCCTCGTGGCGGGCCACTCTATTTATAGGTGTAGTCAGTGATGAAACGTGTAGGTCTGATCGGTTGGCGCGGCATGGTCGGTTCCGTGCTCATGCAGCGAATGCTGGAAGAGCGTGACTTCGACCTGATCGAGCCGGTGTTCTTCACCACGTCCAATGTCGGCGGGCAGGGGCCCAGCATTGGCAAGGAAACCGCTCCGCTGAAGGATGCTTACAGCATCGACGAGCTGAAAACGCTCGACGTGATCCTCACCTGCCAGGGCGGCGACTACACCAACGAAGTGTTCCCCAAGCTGCGCGAGGCAGGCTGGCAGGGCTACTGGATCGATGCGGCCTCGGCGCTGCGCATGCAGGACGATGCGGTGATCGTGCTCGACCCGGTCAACCGCAAGGTCATCGACCAGCAGCTCGACGCAGGGACCAGGAACTACATCGGTGGCAACTGCACCGTCAGCCTGATGCTGATGGGCTTGGGCGGCCTTTTCGAAGCCGGTCTGGTCGAGTGGATGAGTGCCATGACCTACCAGGCGGCCTCCGGTGCCGGTGCGCAAAACATGCGCGAGCTGATTCGCCAGATGGGAGTGATCAATGCCTCGGTGGCCGAGGAGCTGGCGAATCCGGCGAGCGCCATCCTGGATATCGATCGCCAGGTGGCTGAAACCCAGCGCAGCGAAGCCTTTCCGGTCGATAATTTCGGTGTGCCGCTGGCCGGTAGCCTCATTCCTTATATCGACAAGGAGCTGCCCAATGGTCAGAGCCGTGAGGAGTGGAAGGCGCAGGCTGAAACGAACAAGATCCTTGGTCGCTTCAAGAGTCCGATCCCGGTTGACGGCATCTGTGTTCGGGTCGGTGCCATGCGTTGTCACAGCCAGGCGCTGACCATCAAGCTGAACAAGGATGTACCGATTTCGGACATCGAAGGGCTGATCAGCCAGCACAACCCCTGGGTGAAGCTGGTGCCTAACCATCGAGACGCGAGCATGCGTGAGCTCAGCCCGGCGGCCGTGACCGGTACGCTGACGGTGCCGGTGGGGCGCCTGCGCAAACTGAACATGGGCTCGCATTACCTAGGGGCCTTCACGGTCGGCGATCAGTTGCTGTGGGGCGCCGCCGAGCCGTTGCGTCGCATGTTGCGCATCCTGCTCGAGCGCTGAGTTCTGCGCGGGCCATGCCTGCGCTTGATCAGCCAAGGCCCGGGGCGGCGTTCGTCGTCCCGGGCCTTTCGTTTGTTCGGTGGCGGTGCGTGGAGAAAGGCTTGGCTGCAGTGGCGCGCCCCTTTGTCGCTTACCGCGCGAGAGGCTGCCACGAGGTCCGGTCATTCAGTTAAAGTGCCGAACGTTTTTTCGGGAAGGAGCGCAAGCGTGATCGATGTCGCCATCGTGGGAGCGGCTGAGCTGGAAGGCGAAGCGCTGCTGGAGCTCATGCAGGAGCGGGCATTTCCGGTCGGCGAGTTGCATTTGCTGGCCGATGACGACTCGATAGGTCAGTCGCTTCCGTTTGGGGCGCGAAATCTGCGTATCCGTGCTGCAGCGTCCTTCGACTTCTCGCGAGTGGCTCTCGCGTTCATCGCCGGTGCGGGGCTTGGTCCGGCTGCTCGCGAGGCGCTACTGGCCGCCAGCTGCGACGTAGTCGATATGGTCGGCGCGCTGGGGCAGCAGGCCACGTCCTGCCTCTTGCCCGGCATCAATGACGCAACCCTCGCCGAGCGCTGCCCGCCACGGCGGCTGCGTTGCCCGATGCCTACGTCGGTTGCGCTGGTCACGGTTCTGGCACCGCTGGCGCGACTGCAGACACTGAAGCGCTTGGTTGTCACCGTCTGCAGACCGGTTTCAGTGCGTGGTCGCTCCGGGGTCAAGGAGTTGGCTCGTCAGACGGCTGAGTTGCTCAACGCGCGGCCCTTGGAGCCGCGCTTGTTCGATCGTCAGGTCGCCTTCAACCTGCTGGCGCAGACCGACGAGCCGGACCAGCTAGGTCATGGCGCCGCCGAACGTGCCTTTGCCGAGGAGTTAACGGACTTGCTTGGCTTGCCACAACTTCAGGTCTCTTCCACCTTCGTGCAGGCACCCGTTTTCTTCGGTGAAAGTCTCAGCGTTTGCGCGCTGTTCGACGCGCCGCTCGATATTGTCGGCGCTTATGCAGCGCTGGATATGGTTGAAGGGCTTGAACTGGTCGATTCGCCAGACTACCCGACCGCCGTTGGTGACGCGCTTGGGCAGGACCTGGTGTACGTGGGCAGGCTGCGTTCAGGCCTGCGCGACGCCAGCGAAGTCAATTTGTGGATTGTGTCTGATAACGTGCGAAAAGGCGCGGCGCTCAATGCCGTGCTGTCTGGCGAGTTGTTGATAAAAGACTATCCGTAAAAGATACTTGCCCGAAATTCGAAGAACTGTTCTAGCTCGAATTGCTGGAGCGGCTTATCACTGGTTGGGGGCGCCAATGCGGCGCGGGCAGTGGCTTTGAGACCCTTCTCGAAGTTCGAGAAAAAGGATAAACAAGGGAAGTAGATAATGGTTCGGGTTCGAAATCTGGTGCTGGCAATCGCAGCGGCTACTGCGCTGACCACCGAAATGGCCCACGCCGTGGGGCTAGGCGAAGTCACGCTGCAGTCGTCGCTGAATCAACCGTTGGTGGCAGAAATCGAACTGCTGGACGCGAAGAACCTTGGCCCTGGTGAGGTGATTCCGGGCCTGGCTTCGGTGGAAGAATTCAATCGTGCCGGAATCGATCGACAGTACTTTCTCACTGATCTGAAGTTCACGCCGGTAATGCGCCCAGATGGCAAGAGCGTGATTCAGGTTTCCTCCAATAAGCCGGTCCGTGAACCCTATCTGAATTTCCTCGTCGAGGTGGTCTGGCCCAGCGGCCGGCTGCTGCGCGAATACACACTGCTTCTGGATCCACCGCTCTATTCACCGGAAACCGTGGCGGCCGTTGCCCCGCAGTTGCCGATTGCGGCGCCGCAGCCTGCTCGTGTCCCGGCGCCACGGCCTGCTGCTTCCGCTGGCACCACCTCGGCTCCCGCGGTTGGGCAGTCTGGCGAGGAGTATCGCACCACGGCTGATGACACCCTTTGGCAGGTAGCTGAGCGGGCCCGGCGTGGCGGAACGGTTCACCAAACGATGCTGGCGATCCAGGAGCTCAATCCGGGCGCCTTTATCGACGGCAACATCAACCGGATGAAAAGTGGTCAGGTGCTGCGCTTGCCGACCGCCGAGCAGATCGCCCAGCGCAGTCAAAGCGATGCAATTGCCGAGGTCGCCAGACAAAATGCTGTCTGGCGCCAAGGCAGAGCAGGGGGCGCTTCGGCTCGTCAACTCGACGCCACGCGGCGGACTGGCGCAGGTGACGCGCCGGCGAGAAGCGAGAGCCGCGACAGCCTGCGTCTGGTCGCTGGCGAAGCGGGCAAGGCGACTTCCGGCTCCGATAGCGGTGCGGCAAGCGATGCAGCGGCGCTCCGTGACAAGCTGGCGGTGACGCAGGAAAACCTCGATTCCAGCCGGCGCGAGAACGCAGAGCTCAATGATCGTCTCAGCGATCTGCAAGGCCAGCTGGACAAGCTGCAGAAGCTCATGCAGCTCAAGGACGACCAGTTGGCCAAGCTGCAAGCTCAACTGGCGACCGATGGCCAGGCGGCCGAAGCGTCACAGCCCACGGTTGCGCCGACAAGTGCGCCGGAGAGTTCGCAGTCCACCCCGGCAAGTACCGACAAACCCTCGGAAGCTAAGATCGAGCAATCTGCAGGCCAGCAGCCGGCCCCAGCCAAACCTGCCCAGCCAGCCAAGGCGCCCAAGCCAGCCGCAGCGGTTCCGGCGCAGGCGCCCGAGGAGCCGGGGTTGCTGGATCAATACACGGACAACCCGATTCTGCTCGGCGTGTTGGGCGGAAGTGCGTTGTTGCTCCTGCTGGTCGGCCTGATGGCTTTGTCGCGTCGCAACGCGATGAAAGAAGCGGAGCTGCAGGAGAGCCTGCTAGCGAGCCAGCGCGAGGATGACCTCGGGCTGCCTGGCAATTATCCGGCCGAGCCCGTCGATCTCGGCGCGCCGATTGCGGACGCCGATGCTGCGCAGGAAAGCGTCGAACCCGTTTCGCCGGCCACTGCCGACCCTCTTGCCGAAGCGGATATTTACATCGCCTATGGGCGCTTCAACCAGGCTGCTGAGTTGTTGCAGGCAGCACTCAATGACGAGCCCCAGCGAACCGACCTTCGGCTGAAGCTGATGGAGGTCTACGCCGAACTTGGCGACCGTGATGGTTTCGCTCGGCAAGAGGCAGAGTTGCGGGACATCGACGCCGTCGGCAGCAGCGCTCAGGTGGAACAGCTCAAGTTCAAGTACCCGGCCATGGCGGTCGGCGCGGTGGTCGCTGGCGCGGCGGCTTCGCAGACTGAGCTGGACAGCCTCGATCTGGATGAGCTGCAGCTGGATGACCTGCCCGCTGCACCCGGACAGGACCTGGATGACGCTTTCGATCTCAGTCTTGATGATCTGGATGCTGAGCTCAGTGCCCAGGGCGCTGGTGCCGCAGAATTGGATACCAGCTCCGACCTCTTCCTTGAAGAGAGTGCTTCGGCCGACGCTTCCAGTCGTACAGATGAGCAGGAGCTCGATGCCTTCTCCTTGGAGCTGCCGGAAGAAAGCGCGGCGTCGTCCAGCCTCGACGAAGAGCTTGGTGACTTCTCTTTCGATCTGGATGACACCCAGCGACCGGCCAGTGATCTGGGAGAGGTGAGCGAACCTGTGACGTTGGATGACCTCACGCTGAGCTCGGAATCGGAGACAGAGGATTTCGACTTCGGCCTGGTCGAAGAAGAGAAAGCGCCAGAGCCTTTGTCCGATGCCTTCGATCTTTCCCTCGATGAACTCTCGTTCGACGGGGACGAGGTGGCTGGCGCCTCGAGTGCCGCCGAAGCGGGTGACGAAGAGATGCTATCTCCTGTCGAAGAACAGAAACATGAGTCTCCAGCAGCGGCCGAAGAGCCGATAGCTGCCGCTTCGGACGAAGAAGACTTCGACTTCTTCGCTGACACCGATGAGGCAACAACCAAGCTGGATCTGGCGCGCGCCTATATCGACATGGGTGATGCCGAGGGGGCTCGCGATATTCTCGATGAAGTACTGGCGGAGGGTAACAGTGCCCAACAGCAGGAGGCGCGTGAAATGCTCGCCAAGCTAGCTTGACGATGAACCACGCAGTCAGCACAGAAACGGCAGCCGATATGGCTGCCGTTGCCGTTTCCAGGATTGCACTGGGCGTCGAGTACAAGGGCGCCCGATACCGTGGCTACCAGCGCCAGGTGGATGGTGTGCCTTCTATCCAGGAAACCCTTGAGCGCGCGCTTTCGCGCGTGGCGGGCGGGCAGCCGGTCAGCCTCACTTGCGCCGGCAGGACCGATGCGCTGGTGCATGCGAGCGGTCAGGTCGTCCATTTCGATACCACGGTGCAGCGCAGCCCGCACGCCTGGGTGATGGGGGCAAACGCCAACCTGCCCGCCGATATCAGCGTCACCTGGGCGCAGCAGATGCCGATGGGGTTCGATGCACGTTTCAGTGCGGTATCGCGCCGTTACCGTTATGTCATCTACAACGACCCTATACGTCCGGCGCACCTTGCCCAGGAAGTGACTTGGAATCACCGCCCACTCGATATCGTGGCAATGCGCGAAGCCGCGGCGATGCTCGTCGGTACTCACGATTTCAGTGCCTTTCGTGCGAGCCAGTGCCAGGCCAAGTCGCCGGTCAAGACGGTTCATCATCTGGAATTGCTGGAGTTCGGACGGTTGATTGTCATCGATATCCGCGCCAATGCATTTCTCCATCACATGGTGCGAAATATTGCGGGTGTTCTGATGACGATTGGGGCAGGAGAGCAGCCGGTCGATTGGGCGCGCCAGGTGCTCGAATCGCGTCGTCGGGAGCAGGGTGGGGTAACCGCCCATCCGTACGGTCTGTATTTGGTTCACGTCGAATACCCAGCGCAGTTCGACGTCCCCGAGCGCTACCTCGGGCCGCACTTTCTTTCGGGCTTGCCGGATTGCCTCCAGCTGAGCGGCTAGTGCGGTTGCAGTAGGGGCCGCTTTTGTTACCATCGGCGATCATTTCAAGGTGACCCCCTTTGAACGTACGCAGCAAAATCTGTGGCATCACCCGCGTGGAAGATGCGCTGGCGGCGGCTGAGGCTGGTGCCGATGCGATCGGTCTTGTCTTCTATGCCGCCAGCCCTCGGGCCGTCAACGTGGCCCAGGCGCGCCAGATCGTCGAGGTTTTGCCGCCGTTTGTCAGCAAGGTCGGCTTGTTCGTCAATGCGAGCCGCTGCGAGATTGGCGAGGTGCTCGATGCCGTCTCGCTCGATGTGCTGCAGTTTCATGGTGACGAGACGCCTGAGCAGTGCGAGGGGCACGGCCGTCCCTGGTTCAAGGCGCTTCGTGTGGGTCAGGAGGACGATCTTGCCGGGCGGATCGAACGCTACGGAAATGGCTGTGCGATCCTGCTCGACAGTTACGTCCCGGGCGTGCCAGGTGGGACCGGCGAGCGTTTCGACTGGACGCGTATTCCACAAGACCTTCCACTGCCTCTGATCCTGGCCGGTGGCTTGACGCCGGAGAATGTGCGCCAGGCAATCGAGCAGACTCGACCCTATGCGGTCGACGTGAGCGGAGGCGTTGAACAAAGTAAAGGCGTCAAGGACCTGGCCAAGGTTCGTGATTTCGTGGCCAGGGTGCGCGCGGTGTGACGCCGATGCGGTCGCAGCCGTCCAGTTACGAGTTGCCGGAGATCGGTACGGTATTTATCGGGTCGAGCTGACCCTTGGCGATGCCCACGAGCGCGTCGCATAAGCGGGGTGAATCGAGCCTTCGATCCGCCTTGGAAAGAATCTGCCTGGCATCACAGCATGCCGAATTGAAGTTCTGGAGAACAACAAGCATGAGCAACTGGCTGGTAGACAAGCTGATCCCTTCCATCATGCGCTCCGAGACCCGCAAGAGCTCGGTGCCGGAAGGTCTGTGGCACAAGTGCCCTTCCTGCGAAGCCGTTCTGTATCGCCCGGAGCTGGAAAAGACCCTCGACGTCTGCCCCAAGTGCCAACATCACATGCGTATCGGCGCGCGTGCGCGTCTCGACATCTTCCTGGACGCCGAAGGCCGCGAAGAGATCGGCGCCGATCTCGAGCCGGTGGACCGCCTGAAGTTCCGCGATAGCAAGAAGTACAAGGATCGCCTGGTGGCGGCTCAGAAGCAGACCGGTGAAAAGGATGCACTAGTTGCCATGCGGGGCACGCTGCACAAATTGCCAGTTGTCGCGTGTGCCTTCGAGTTTTCCTTCATGGGGGGCTCGATGGGTGCGATCGTGGGCGAGCGTTTCGTTCAGGCCGCCAATGTGGCCTTGGAGTTGCGCTGCCCACTGGTGTGTTTCTCCGCGTCCGGCGGTGCACGCATGCAAGAAGCGCTCATCTCGCTGATGCAGATGGCCAAGACATCGGCAGTTCTGGCTCGGATGCGTGAAGAAGGCCTGCCGTTCGTGTCGGTACTGACCGACCCGGTTTATGGTGGTGTGTCGGCCAGTCTGGCCATGCTGGGCGATGTGATTGTAGCCGAGCCGAAGGCCCTCATCGGTTTTGCTGGCCCTCGCGTGATCGAGCAGACCGTGCGCGAGAAGCTACCGGAAGGATTCCAGCGCAGCGAATTCCTGCTTGATCATGGTGCGATCGATCTGATCGTTCCGCGTGCCGAACTGCGTTCGCGCCTGGCGCGCCTGCTCGCTCAACTACAGCGTCTGCCTAGCCCGGTGGAGTCGGCCCCGGTTGCCGCAACCGCATGAGCCGAACTCTGGCCGACTGGCTGAGCTACCTGGAGCAGTTGCACCCGACCGCGATCGACATGGGGCTCGAGCGGGTCAGGGTAGTGGCGGATCGGCTGGGGCTTACCCGTCCCGCACCCAAGGTCATCACGGTCACCGGTACCAACGGCAAGGGCTCGACCTGTACCTTCCTGGCGGCTCTGCTCTCGAAGCAGGGCCTGCGGGTCGGGGTCTACAGCTCGCCCCACCTGCTTCGCTATAACGAGCGTGTGCGAATCGCTGGCGAGCAAGCCGGCGATGACCAGCTATGCGAGGCGTTCCAGGCTGTCGAGCAAGCGCGTGGCGAGGTGTCGCTTACGTACTTCGAGATGGGCACGCTCGCAGCATTCTGGTTGTTCGAGCGCGCGCAGCTGGATGCGGCTGTCCTGGAGGTGGGGCTGGGTGGTCGGCTCGACGCAGTCAACCTGGTGGATGCCGATGTCGCCGTGATCACAAACGTCGGGCTCGACCATGCGGAATGGCTCGGCACTACCCGGGACAGTGTCGCTACCGAAAAAGCTGGCATCATGCGCACCGGCAGGCCCGTGGTTTGTGGCGACCTGCAGCCTCCGTTGCCATTGCTGCAGCGCGCACGACAGCTTGGCGCGCCGTTGTCGCTGCGGGGGCGGGATTACGACCTGGCCGTCACCGACCAGGGCTGGGATTGGCGGGGTATTGATGCGCAAGGGGGAACTCTCGAGCTGCACGGCCTCTCGCAACCCTCATTGCCTCTGGAAAATGCCGCTCTGGCGCTGCAGGCCTTCGCATTACTCGGCCTGCCATGGCAGGAGCGTTCGATCAGGCAGGCGCTTTCAGCTGCCCGGCTGCTTGGCCGGATCGATCGGCGGTCGCTCTGCTGGCGAGGCCGCGAACTTGCTCTCCTGATGGATGTGGGGCACAACCCACACGCCGCGCAGTACCTGGCTGGGCAGCTGACAGAACGCCCCGTGACTGGTCGTCGGCTGGCCGTCTTCGGGCTGCTGGCCGACAAGGACCTTGAGGGTGTCATCGAGCCACTGCTGCCGCTGATCTCGCATTGGGCGGTCGCGCCGCTGCCTACCGGGCGCTCGAGAAGCGTGGCCGATTTGCGTACCGCGCTGCTTGAGCACGGCGCAGCGGTAAGCGAACATGCCGATGTTTGTGCGGCGCTTGAGGCGCAGTGCGAACGAGCCCTGCCGGGCGATGAAATCGTGCTGTTCGGATCCTTTTATACCGTTTCCGAAGCGCTGAACTGGCTCAATCGACGCTGAGGTGGCATGCCCATGCTGGACAGAGGTCTGAAGCAACGTATGGTCGGGGCGCTGGTGCTCGTCGCACTGGCCGTCATCTTCCTGCCGATGCTGCTCAGCAGCAAGGACGAACGTCGTCCCGTCGAGGTCGATGCACCACCGATGCCAGCCCCCACTGCACAGATCGATGTTGCCGAACCGCAGCCTGGCTCTGTTCCCGAAGGCTTTGAAATCGTCGAGGACGACGCTCTCGAATCCTCCAACGGCGAGGCGCCGGCGATCACTGCTCCTGGCCCCGTTACCCCACCAACGGCAAGCGCCGAACCGACTGCGCCCGAGGCGAAGCCAGAGCCTGAGCCAGAGCCGAAGCGGCTGGATGCGGCCAACCTGCCCGTCAGCTGGTCTGTCCAGTTGGCCAGCCTCTCTAACCGCCAGAGCGCCGAAGCACTGCAGGCGCGTCTGCGTGCGCAGGGCTACAACGCCTACGTCCGGACGGTGGATGGTATGAATCGTGTGTTCGTCGGGCCGCTCATCGAACGCGACGAGGCCAACAAGCTGCGTGATCAGCTGCATCGCCAGCAAAAGCTCGATGGTTTCGTGGTGCGCTTCAAGCCTGAGGCCGGCTGATTCAAACGAGGCCAGCGGTTTGCAGGAGGTCGCCTGACGCTTACTCGTTCCGAGGGTGTCTGCTAAACTCCGCGGCCTTTATCTCTCCTGTTCGAAGGCGTCGTGGCTCTTACCTGGGTTGACTGGGGCATCATCGCTGTCATTGCGGTGTCCAGCCTGATTAGCTTGAAGCGGGGCTTCGTCAAGGAGGCCTTGTCGCTTCTGACCTGGATCGTTGCCGGTGTCGTTGCCTGGATGTTCGGCGGTGCGCTCTCGCATCATCTGGAGGAATTCATCGCAACGCCCTCAGCAAGGGTCATCGCGGCGTGCGCCATTCTGTTCGTGGCGACATTGCTGGTCGGAGCGCTGGTCAACTTTCTCATCGGTGAGCTGATTCGCGTAACCGGGCTGTCCGGTACCGACCGATTTCTCGGCATGGTCTTTGGTGCGGCACGCGGAGCCCTGCTTATCGTCGTGGTGGCGGGGCTGGTGAGCCTGGCGCCTGTCCATGAGGATCTATGGTGGCGCGAATCCGCTCTGCTGCCGCATTTCCTGCTGGTCGCTGACTGGTCTAAGAATCTGATCCTTGGCATGAGTGGCCAGTGGCTGGCCGGGTCGCTCAATCCGCCGGGTTGAGTGAGTTATCACGGAGAGGGCGGCAGACGTCGTCTCCGGTTCCTGTAGAAACTGAGAGGTTCCTTGCATGTGTGGCATTGTCGGCATCGTCGGTAAGTCGAACGTCAATCAGGCGCTCTATGACGCGCTTACCGTGCTGCAGCATCGCGGCCAGGATGCCGCCGGCATCGTGACCAGCCACGATGGGCGCCTGTTCCTGCGCAAGGACAACGGGCTGGTTCGAGATGTGTTCCAACAGCGGCACATGCAACGGTTGGTGGGCAACATGGGGATTGGTCATATCCGCTACCCCACCGCTGGCAGCTCCAGCTCCGCCGAAGCCCAGCCTTTCTATGTGAATTCGCCCTACGGGATCACCCTGGCGCACAACGGCAATCTGACCAATGTCGAGCAGCTGACCAAGGAAATCTACGAGTCGGATCTGCGCCATGTGAACACCAACTCCGATTCCGAGGTACTGCTCAACGTCTTCGCTCATGAGCTGGCCGTGCGCGGCAAGCTGCAGCCCACCGAAGAAGACGTTTTCGCCGCTGTCAGCAAGGTGCACGAGCGCTGCCGGGGCGGCTATGCCGTGGTCGCCATGATCACCGGCTACGGAATTGTCGGCTTCCGTGACCCGAACGCCATCCGGCCGATCGTCTTCGGCCAGCGGCACACCGACGAGGGCGTCGAGTACATGATCGCCTCGGAAAGCGTTTCGCTCGATGTGCTGGGCTTCACGCTGATCCGTGACCTGGCCCCGGGCGAAGCGGTGTACATCACCAATGACGGCCGGCTGTTCACCCGTCAGTGCGCCGAGAATCCGAAGCTCACGCCGTGCATCTTCGAATACGTCTACCTGGCGCGTTCGGATTCGCTGATGGACGGTGTTTCGGTCTACAAGGCGCGGTTGCGCATGGGCGAGAAGCTGGCCGACAAGATCCTCCGAGAGCGTCCCGAGCACGACATCGACGTGGTCATCCCGATCCCGGATACCAGTCGGACCGCCGCGCTTGAGCTGGCCAACCGTCTCGGCGTGAAATTCCGCGAAGGGTTCGTCAAGAACCGCTACATCGGCCGGACCTTCATCATGCCGGGTCAGGCGGCACGCAAGAAGTCGGTGCGCCAGAAGCTCAACGCCATCGATCTCGAGTTCCGTGGCAAGAACGTGATGCTGGTCGATGACTCCATCGTCCGCGGCACCACCTGCAAGCAGATCATCCAGATGGCGCGTGAAGCGGGCGCCAAGAAGGTCTACTTCTGTTCCGCCGCGCCGGCGGTGCGCTACCCGAACGTTTACGGCATCGACATGCCGAGCGCGCATGAGCTGATTGCCCACAACCGCAGCACGGAAGAGGTCGCGGAGCTGATCGGTGCGGATTGGCTGGTCTATCAGGACCTGCCCGACCTGATCGATGCGGTCGGTGGCAGCAAGGTCAAGATCGAGCAGTTCGATTGCGCCGTCTTCGACGGTCACTACGTGACGGGCGACGTGGACGAGGCCTATCTGCACAAGATCGAACAGGCGCGAAACGATGCGAGCAAGGCGAAGACCAATGCGGTCAGCGCCATCATCGACCTGTACAACACCAACTGAACCGCGAACGCCGTATGGGTCTGAGGAACGAGCATGACAATTGAATGGGAAGCCGGGCGCCTGGACAGCGACCTGGCGGATGTCGGGCAGGATACGCTGGCGGTGCGTGCCGGTCAGCGCCGTACCCCTGAAGCCGAGCATGGCGAGCCGCTGTTTCTGACCTCCAGCTATGTGTTCCGCAGCGCGGCCGATGCAGCCGCGCGGTTTGCCGGCGAGCTGCCCGGCAATGTCTATTCCCGTTACACCAACCCGACAGTGCGCACCTTCGAAGAGCGTATGGCGGCGCTTGAGGGAGCCGAGCAGGCCGTCGCCACCGCGTCGGGCATGTCGGCGATCCTGGCCATGGTGATGAGTCTGTGCTCGGCGGGCGACCACATCCTCGTATCGCGCAGCGTGTTTGGCGCCACCGTCTCGCTGTTCGACAAATATTTCAAGCGTTTCGGCGTAGAGGTCGACTACGTCCCGCTGACCGATTTCAGCGCTTGGCAAGCCGCCTTCAAGCCCAATACCAAGCTGGTATTCGTCGAATCGCCGTCCAATCCGCTCGCCGAGCTGGTTGATATTGCCGCCCTGGCCGATCTCTGCCACGAACGGGGCGCGCTGCTGGCGGTGGACAACTGCTTCTGCACGCCGGTGCTGCAGCGACCGCTGGCGCTGGGCGCCGATATCGTCATTCACTCGGCGACCAAGTACATCGACGGGCAGGGGCGCTGTCTGGGTGGTGTCGTCGCTGGGCGAAGCGAGCAGATGAAAGAGGTCGTCGGTTTTCTGCGCACCGCCGGGCCGACTCTCAGCCCGTTCAATGCCTGGGTGTTCCTCAAGGGATTGGAGACGCTGCGGCTGCGCATGCAGGCGCATTGCGCCTCCGCGCAGGCGCTGGCCGAATGGCTGGAGCAGCAGCCAGGTGTGCAGCGGGTCTACTACGCTGGGCTGCCCAGCCACCCGCAGCATGAGCTGGCGCGGCGCCAACAGAAGGGCTTTGGCGCTGTGCTCAGCTTCGAGGTCAGCGGCGGCAAGGAGGGCGCCTGGCGCTTCATCGACGCTACCCGGCTGATTTCGATCACCGCCAACCTGGGCGACAGCAAGACCACCATCACCCACCCGGCTTCGACCACCCATGGCCGCCTGGCGCCCGAAGAGCGCGCCAAGGCCGGTATCAGCGATAGCCTTGTGCGTGTCGCTGTCGGTCTGGAAGAGCTCGATGATCTCAAGGCGGATCTTGCGCGCGGGCTCGCTGCACTCTGAGCCCCGCTGTTGCCATTACGCACCTGCAGCCCGCCGAATCGGCAGGTTGCAGGTGCGTCTGGTCCGTCAATCGTCGCCGATACGCACCACGATGCCGTCCAGCCGCTGCTCGGCGGAGAGGCGATCACGCAACCGGTTGGCCTCATCGCGGTCGGCAAGCGGGCCGGCATAGACCAGCGTCATCGCACCTGCGTCCCCAATGAATGCGTCATAGCCTTCGGCGCGCAGCCGTTCCTGCAGGGCTTCGGCGGTATTGCGGTTGCTGACGCGCGCCACCTGGACGACCCAACCAGTACGCACCGGGGTACTGGCCGCCTCGGTGGTCGCAGGTGCGCTCGTCGGTGCCACCGGGCGCACGGAAGATTGCGGCGCGGCGCGCAGATCGATCGCCGGCGCCGGCTCGCCCTGGCCGTCGAACAGCCGCGTCGGATCGGCCGGCAGGATGCTCGGATAGCCCGCATCGGTTTCGATCACCCGGATGTCGCTGTACTTCTTGCCCGACAGCGCTGCCAGGCCGGCACGGTCGCGCACCACCGTCGGCCGGAGAAAGACCATGAGGTTGCGCTTGATGCGCGTTTCCTCGGTCGAGCGGAACAGCCCGCCAAGCAGCGGTATATCGCCGAGTAACGGTACCTTCGACGCCGTGCGCGTCACGTCGTCCTGAATCAGGCCGCCAAGCACGATGACCTGGCCATCCTCGGCGAGGATGGTGCTCTTGATCGAGCGCTTGTTGGTGACCAGGTCGACGGCCTGTGCGGCAAGCGTGGCGCTTGGGGCGATCGAGGAGATCTCCTGCTCGATCTGCAGGCGTAGCGTTGCGCCTTCGTTGATGTGCGGCGTTACCTTCAGCGTCACACCGATGTCCTGCCGCTCGATGGTGGTAAACGGGTTGTTGGCCCCGGCCGAGTCGGTGGTGTAGCTGCCGGTCTGGAAGGGCACGTTCTGGCCGACCAGTATCTCCGCCTCCTGGTTGTCCAGGGTCAGCAGGCTCGGCGTCGACAGCAAGTTGCTGTTGCTGTTGGAGGACAACGCGGTGATGAGGGCGCCGAAGCTGCGCGTGCCCACACCGATGATCGCGCCATCGGGCAGGTTGTTCGGGATCTCGTTGTCGTTGATGGCGTTGAGTACGCTCCCGATCGAAATACCGGTATTGCCGAAATTGACCCCCCCGACGCCACCGGTGCCGCCTCTGGCATCGACCGCCCACTGCACGCCGAGCGCGTCGCTGATATCGCCTGACACCTCGACGATGGCGGCTTCGACCATGACCTGCGCGCGTGGCACATCGAGCTGCCGGACGATGCTTTCCAGCGTGCCCACCAGTTCCGGATCGGCCAGCAGAACGAGCGCGTTGAGGCTTTCGTCGGCGCGAATGAGAATCTGCTGATTGCGTGTCGTGGTGTTGTCCCCCTCGGCGGGTGCTGCCAGCCCTTCGGAAATGTCGCCCAGGGTCTCGGCCAGCGACTTGGCGTCGTTGTGGCGCAGGCGGATGACACGGGTGTTGGCCGAACGCGTGGCGGGGGAGTCGAGCGATTGCGCGAGCGCCGCCAGCTTGCTGCGTGCTTGCGCCGGGCCGATGAAGATCAGTCGGTTGGTGCGCGAGTCGGCGATGATCTGCAGGCCGGCGCTGGTTTTCGCTTCACCGCGCAGCAGCGAGTTGCGCAGCACCTCGGCGATGTCCACCGCCCAACCGTGGCGCAAATTCAACACCGTGTAATCGTCGCTCTCGGCGCGATCGAGCTGGCGCACCAGGTCGCGGACGCGTGCGATATTGGCGCTGCGATCGCTGATGATCAGTGCGTTGGCCGAGCCGACCGCCGCCAGATGCCCGTACTGGGGCACCAGAGGACGGATCAGTGGAATGAGCTCGGTGGCTGAGGTGTGCTGCACCTGGATGACCTGCGTCTCCAGCTGATCGCCGCCGGTCGGCCCGCCCCCTGGCTCGGCCTTGGCCTCGGCGTTGGGCACGATGCGTGTCACGTCGCCCTGCGACAGGACGCTGTAGCCATGGGTGGCCATCACCGAAAGGAACAGTTGGTACACCTCTTCGGTGTCCAGCGTCGCGTTCGACACCACGGTGACCTGGCCTTTGACCCGCGGGTCGACGATGAATGTCTGCCCGGTGAGCTGGCTCATCTGGTCGATGTAGGCGCGGATGTCGGCGTCCTTCAGATTGATCGTCCAGCCATTCATCTGGGTCTGGCTTGGCTCGATGCCGGGCTCGGCAACCTGGGCCAGCGCCGGAGCGCCGACGAGCAGGCCGGCGGCGGCCAGCATGATTAGCGGGCGAGAGAGAAGCGGCGGCATCGTTCAGTCTTCTTCCATAGGCTGGTCATTGGTGGGCGTGTCTTGCGGCTGGTCGATCGCTTGCTCCAGCTGCTGGCGCAGCGCTTCCATCTGCTGCTGCATCTGTTCAGCCGCCGGGTCAGGTGCGTTTGCAGGCGGCTCGGAATAGGGCTCTGGCGCGTAGAGGGGCGAGCGGGACTTGGGAAACATCAGCTGCTCGATTCGCCCGTTGCGCATGATCTGCACGCCGTTTGCGTTGACCTGCTGCAGGGTGACGCCCTGCTCGAGCTCATCGCCAGTGAACAGCAGACGCGGCGGTTGCCCGTCAATTTGAATGATCGCGCTCGAGCGCGCCGGGTCGGCGCTGACGAAGCTGCCGTGCAGTGTCAGGTTGGCCGCAGCGGTGGTCGACGCACCTTCCGCTGGCAGGGCAGGGGAGCCAAACACGCGCTGCAACTGTTCGACCTCGGGGCGCGCCAGGGCCTGGGTGTCTTGCGGCGTGCCAGCGGGGGGGGCGGTGGTATCGGTCAAGGCCAGCCATTCGTTCACACGGCCGACCAGGTAGACGGCGAACAGGGCGACCAGCAGCGCGCTCAGGGCTAGCGGTAAGTAGGGCCGGTATTTGCGCAAGACGTCAGGCAAAGACAAGCGTTGCTCCTTGGCCTTTTATGGTTCTGATATCCATCGAATCGAGTTGCCGGGTTTTGCCGCCGGTCTGAGCAGTGACAGCAGCAAGCGGCAAGAGTGCCCGGCGAAGATGACAGGCTGAACGGTGATGACGGTGGACCACGCGTTCCGCAAAAAAATCCAACGCTGGTGTTGACTTGCCTGTGGCTCGCCAGTAAATTGCGCGCCTCGCAAGGCGAACGGCTGATTAGCTCAGCTGGGAGAGCACCTGCATCACACGCAGGGGGTCGGCGGTTCGATCCCGTCATCAGCCACCAACCTTTGCGAAATTACGGACGAAAGTCCGGCCGACGCGCAGCGGTAGTTCAGTCGGTTAGAATACCGGCCTGTCACGCCGGGGGTCGCGGGTTCGAGTCCCGTCCGCTGCGCCATACAAGTCCCTCCTTTTCTTAAAAGGGTGGAACGAGAGAAGCTGCCAAGGGCAGCTTTTTTTGTGCCCGCCGAAAACCCGTGCGGAAGATTTGGCGCATCAGCTGAAGCCAGAGGTTGCGTCGCTTCAGAACGTGATGACCGGTCCCTGGTTCGCCTGCGACATGAGCCGCCACCTGTTCCGGACCTGGACTGGCGCTGTGCCGGAGGCAAGGTCACGGGGGCGCGCTGGATCTGGACTACACCTCGACGTCGGCTTGTGCCTACTTGTTCCGCTGACCACCCTTGCCTGGATGTTCGAAACCACGCCGCGCTGGAGCCTGTGTCCTGCCCATAGTGGGGACAGGGTGCGGGGGCTGGCTACCACCAGAGTTCCCAACGGATCTGGGCAATGGCAAGGGAAACGGTTACGAGGCGAGGGTGGTGGCTTTCTGACGGGCAAAACAAATCGCGCCCAGCATGGACGTCGATCAGTAGCTCCGGATCGGGAACTGAAATTGATGCGCTTTTACTCGTGCTCGGGCATCTCGTCCGCGAGCCATCGCAGAGGGCCGGACCCATAGTTGCCGGCCAAGTCGTTGGGGTTGGCCAGCTTGCAGCGCTGCAGCGAGAGACAGCCGCAGCCGATGCAGTGATCGAGATCCATATCGAGTCGCTGCAATTCCCTGATGCGCTGGGCAACCTGCTGCTTCCAGCCGCGAGATAGCGCCTGCCAATCCCTGTTCGTCGGCAGCTTGTCGGTGGGCAGGCAAGCCAGCTGTTGACCGATTGCCTCGAGCGAGTAGCCGATCTTCTGGGCAAAGATGATGAACGCCACGCGGCGCAGCGTCGAACGCGGGAAATAGCGCCGGCTGGTGCCCTGGCGGGACGAACTGATCAAGCCGAGCGATTCGTAATAGCGCAGGGCCGAGGCGGCAACTCCGCTGCGTTTGCTGATTTCGCCAATCGGTAGCAAAGGGTCCTTGTGGGTGGCTTTCCCGGCCATCGCTTGGTCCTCCCGAATCGGATCCGAAGACGCTGATTGGTGGTTCAGCCATGGGCAGGCAGCCGCATGAACCGACCGATACGCCCTTACCCGAGCAGCAGTGGGTGCAGCGACAGTACGAGCAGTAAGGCCATCGCGATATTGAAGAGCCGTAAATGGCGCGTATCGGTCAGCCAGCGGCGTAGCGTGGTGCCAAAGGTGACCCAAACCACCACGCTGGGCGCGTTGACGAGGGCAAAGAGCAGCGCGAGCACCACGACCGCCTGCACGCCGCCACCGGCCGGCAGATAGGCCGTGATGGCTCCGATAGCCATGATCCAGGCCTTGGGATTGACCCATTGGAAGCCCGCCGCTTTCCAGAAGCCGAAAGGACGCCCCGGCGCCGAAGCATCCTGCATCGGTGCGGCCGTCGCGATCTGCCAGGCCAGATATAGCAAGTAGGCCGCGCCAACGATCCGCAGCAGAGCGTACAGCGCAGGGAAGGCCTCGAAGAGGCGCCCCAGGCCCGCGCCCACGCCCATCACCAGTACCGCAAAGCCGATACTGATGCCCAGGACGTGCGGCAAGCTGCGGACGAAACCGTAGTTCAAACCGGACGCCAGCAGCATGGTGTTGTTCGGGCCGGGGGTGATTGAGGTCACGAAGGCATAGGTCACAAAGGCAAGCAGGGTTTCCGAGGGCATGGGTTCCTCCGGGTGCGGTCGACCGGAAACGACGGGCTTTCGACTGACAGCCATGAGCCAGGAAGTCTCAGCCATCGACTGACTGCGATCCATGCACAGTCATCATCGAATCGACCCGGTCAGTACCGCTGCCCGGGCATTGATCGCTTGCGCCGGGGCGCACCCAGCGCATGTCGATATGGGTGCGCGCCTCGTGCGTAGCGGTGAACCCCTGGCGCTCATAGAACCGCCTGGCTGCCAGGTTCGTCCTGAACACGCTGAGCGTCAGGGGGATGCGGCGTGCTGACGCCTTCGTCTTGAGGGCCTCCACCAGCCGGGTACCGACTCCCCGCCGTTGGTACGCCGGTACCAGTGCGATGTTGCGCAGGTAGATTCGCCGGGCCTGTTCCTCGAACTGCAGATAGCCGGCGATGCCCGAATCGCTCTCCACGACCCAGGTGCTGGCCGTGGCCACCTGCTCTAGAAAATTGGCGCGCTGCCAACGTTCATCCCAGCCCCAGAGCCGGGCGATGTGCGGCAAGAACAGCGCCCGGTGAATCGCGAACAAGGCGAGCAGATCGCGACACGCCGCCCGGCGGACCCTCATACCGCCATCTGGCATGGAGGCCGGCGAGACAATGGAGGGCGCGGGCGACAGGTCGCCGGTATCCAGGAATATCTCATTTAAATCGCACATCGGCGCTTTGATCCTGATCCACAAGCAGGGAAGGCAGGCAACGGTTGCCAGGCCCGACGCGAGCGACTCTAGGACTTCAAGTGAACTTGAGGTCAATAGGCCGGCACGATGGCTCGCTCAGCGCTAATCGCGGGTCTAACTGCGGACCGATCGCAGGGCTACGGCGGGCTCGATTCGGGGGTGTCGCCGTTGCGATTGGGTTGCTACGCCCGCGATGGCGCGGCGTTGCGCGGTCCATGGGCGTCGAGGTTGAAGCGACGTGTCGCAACCTGACCGTTCACGGCGGCGACAGCTGTCGCGTCGCTACGGGGACGCGGCGACTCCTGACCCGCTTCCCGCAGACTGCTTGCAGAACCGAGCGATTAAGAACGACGTGCCCACGTCAGCAGGACCGGTGGCCGTTGGGCCATGTCGAATACGCGAACCGCAGTTGGTGGTGGCTCAAGTGGCTTGGCATGTGCGTTGCCTTGATGACGCTAAGGGAGGATTCCCCGCTTCAGGTCGTTTCTGTAGTTTGAAACCGGTGTGCCGGAGCGCTGGGCGCCAAGGCGGCCCAATCGCGTTCTTCTGGTCAGGCTTTTTTCACAGAGGTCGGCGACAGCAACGTCACTCCATAACAACAAGGCTCAACCATGTATCGACTGTTTCTTGCCGGATCGCTCTCGTTGGCGACCGCACCCTTGCTCGCGCAGACGAGCGAACCGCTCACGCTCGACCCCCTGGTAGTGAGCTCACCCCGGACGGAATCCGACTGGTTTACCTTGCCGATGGCGGTGTCCGCCGTGTCGGCGCAGGACCAGCCCGGCGAGCAGTTGCTCACCCTCGACAGCCTGCTCGGGCCTGTGCCGGGCGCGCTTTCGCAGAGCCGCTACAACCTGGCGCAGGGCATGCGCTTGTCCATTCGCGGCTTCGGGTCGCGCTCCAGTTTTGGCGTTCGCGGCGTGCGGGTGCTGGTCGACGGGGTGCCGCTGACCATGCCTGACGGGCAGACCGAGATGGATGGGCTGGATACCGCGTTGGTCGAGCGCATCGAGGTGATTCGCGGTCCGTCGTCCACCATCTACGGCAATGCCGCCGGTGGCGTCTTGGCGATCCAGACGCGAGAACCGGGCGACACGCCGTTCACGCAGGTCGAGGTGACCGGCGGCGAACTGGGCTATCGCCGCATGCGTGCGGAAACCAGTGGCAGTGCCGGCTCGCTGGGTGCCTTGCTCGCCGTCAACGCCACACAGCTCGACGGCTACCGCACGCACGGCACCGCCGAAACCAACCACCTCACTGGCAAGCTGCGCTGGCAGGGGGAGGGCGGCACGCTCGGGCTCACCCTCCATGCAATCGACAACCGCGCCGAAGATCCCGGTGGCCTGACGCTGGATCAGGTCCGGGCGGACCGTTCCCAGGCACGGCCGCAGAGCCTGCAGTACGATTCCGACGAGACTGTCGAGCAGCAGCGCGTCTCGCTGGTCTGGGATGGACAGGCCGCAGGCGACGATACCTACCAGCTGCGCAGCTATTACGGCCAGCGCGAGTTCAGCAACCGCCTCCCGTTGCAGAACAACGGCCAGACCGCCTATGACCGCTGGTTCGCCGGGCTGGGCGCGCAGCGCACTTTTCACCGTGAACTGGCGGGCCTGCCGCATCAGTTAACGGTCGGCATGGACCTGGAAAGCCAGCGCGACGAGCGCTCACGCAACGACAACCTGCCCGGCGGCATCACCGGCGCCCTGACTCAGCGCCAGCGCGAAACGGCGGACAGCCGGGGTGTGTTCGTCGAGGATCAGCTGAGCCTCGGCGATGCCTGGCTGCTCACCGCCGGCGTGCGCTATGACAGCGTGCGGCTCGAGGCGAAGGACCGTTACCTGAGTGACGGCGATGCCTCGGGCGAGCGCAACCTTGGAGGACTGGAACTACAGCCTGGGCCTGAGCCGGCAACTGGACGCCCATCATGTGGCGTACATGCGTTACGCGACCTCGTTCGAGACGCCGACGATCAACGAAATGGCCAACCCGAACGGGGGCGGCTTCAATCCCTCGCTCGGTCCGGCGCAGTCGGTCAATCGCGAGATTGGCTTGAAAGGCGAGTACCCGGGATTGCGCTACGAAGCGGTGCTCTACAGCATGCGCATCGAGGACGAGCTGGTCCCGGAAGTCGACGGACGCACCTTCTACACCAACGCCGGCCGCTCCAGTCGCGACGGTGTCGAGCTGAGCGGGGACTGGCTGGTGGGGCGCTTCTGGCGACTGACCGGGGCCTGGAGCTACAACCACTACCGTTTCGACCAGTTCGAGGGCTACGACGGCAACCGCATCCCGGGGATTCCGCGGCAGAGCCTGTTCGCCGAGGTCAGCTATGACCGTGACGATTGGTATGCGCGGGTCAACGTCAACGCCTACGGCGACCAGTACGCAGACAACGCCAACCGCGATCGCGTGGCCGGTTACGCGGTCACCAACGCCCGCCTGGGCTGGCGAATGGCGTGGGGCGATCAGCGCTGGGAGCCCTACGTCGGCATCGACAACCTGCTGGACCGCGACTACTACGACAACCTGCGCATCAACGATAACTTCGGCCGCTACTACGAGCCCGCGCCCGGGCGGACGATTTATGCGGGGGCGAAGCTGACGTTTGACTGATGGTCGGCCAGCGGGCCGGAAGCCGGTCGCACGCCCTGGCTCGCTGGGCAACGCGTGCTTGCGGCCGGCGCGCCATGGTAAGTGAGCACCTGGCCGGCCATTGCGGTGTCCGGTGCGGTCGGGTAGGGCTACGCAGCAGGATGAGCTGATGCGAGTGCAGCAATTGGTGGTCATCTCCGGGTGCTCCGGCGGCGGCAAGTCGACCTTGCTCGAGGCGCTACGCCGGCGCGGGTATGCCGTGGTCAAGGAACCCGGCCGGCGGGTCATTGCCGAGCAGAGTCGAAATGCTGGCTTGCCTTGGGTAGATATGGCCGCGTTCCTCCACGAGGCGCTGCGCGTCGCCAGGCTGGACCTCGAGCGCGTGGCATCGGCCAGCGGGCCGGTGTTCTTCGACCGCGGGCTCATAGATGCCGCGGCTGCCCTTCAGCGGCTCTGCGGACTGTCGATGTCATACACCCTGGGCGACCTCCAGCCTTACGGGCGGCTCGTCTTTCTGACCCCGCCCTGGCCGGACATCTATCGTGTCGACGAGCAGCGACGGCATGGTTTCGCCGAGGCCGTGGCCGAATACACTCACCTGGAAGCCACGTACAAAACCCTCGGATACGACGTCCGGATACTCCCAAGGGCCAGTGTTGCCGACCGCACTGACTTCGTTCTGCAGGCACTCCACCGAGGCTGAAGCAGATCGGCTCGGCAACAGCTGCCCTAGCGCTGCGCACCCGAAGGGCATGCCGTCGGCTGCTTCCGCAGCATTGGACCAGGCTCGCTCGAGCGGGCACGCGTGCTGCTCGTTGAACTCGATGGCAGGCAGCTTCCGCTAGCCAGGGTTGCGATGGCCTTGTTCGATGAGGTTCAGTGGGCATAACCAGCGGACGCCGAACACCTCGGCTTGCTGGCTGCAACTTCAACGAAACGGCCGACCGGCTGTCAGTTCCCTTGCCCCATAAAAATTGATTGGCAAGGAACTGACATGAAGAAGAAAAAAACACTTTTGCTGGCCGGGCTTTGTGCGGCCCTGATCGGCAGCGCCAACGCGCAAGAGAAGCCGACCGTCCAGTTCATTGCCACGGGCGGCACGATCGCCATGAAGATCGACCCGATCAAGAAGGCGCCCGTGCCTGCCATTTCCGGAGATGACCTGCTCGCCACGGTGCCGGAGGTGGCCGAATACGCGAAGATCGAGGTCGACAACCTGTCGAACGTGCCTTCGGACTACATGGATCCGCCGCGCTGGATCGAACTGTCCAAGGCGGTCAACGCTGCGCTGCAGCGCCCGGAGGTGTCAGGCGTCATCGTCTCGCACGGCACCGATACGCTGGAGGAAACCGCTTTCTGGCTTGACCTGACTGTCGAGTCCGAAAAGCCGGTCGTGGTCATCGGCGCACAGCGCAACGCCTCCTCGTCGGACTTCGATGGCCCGCGCAACCTGCTCAACGCGGTGCGTATTGCCGTCGATGAGCAGGCGAAGGACAAGGGCGTCCTGTTGGCCATGAACAACCAGATCAACGCCGCACGTCACGTGACCAAGACCCATACGGCGAACGTGGAGACCTTTCAGTCGGGTGATTACGGGTTGCTCGGAGAGGTCTATCCCGATCGCGTGATCTTCGCGCGGGAGCCGCTGCGTCGGCAGCATATCGCGATCAAAAGCGACGCCATGCCAAAGGTCGAGATCGTTGCCATGTACGGCGGTGCCGATGGTGCCTTGCTGCGCAGCGCGGTCGACCAGGGGGCGAAAGGAATCGTGGTCCAGGCGCTGGGCATGGGCAACATGAACCAGCCGATGTTCGAGGCCGTCAAGTACGCGCTGGGCAAACAGATCCCCGTGGTGATCTCGACGCGCGTCCATAACGGTCGGGTCATGGCCAACTACGGCTTCGAAGGCGGTGGCAAAACCACCGCAGATGCCGGCGCCGTCATGGCAGGGGATCTCAGCCCACAGAAGGCGCGCATTCTGCTCATGCTGCTTCTGCAAGACGGGAAGACGGAGCAGGACGAGCTGCAGGCGGCATTCGACGCGATATAAAACGGCAGCGCATCGCGGCGTAGCGCTGGACGGGGCACTCCAGGGCTACGCCGCCTCGCGGGACAGTGGCCGATACCGAGCGCAGTGCTCTAGAGCTGCTCCATACGCAAGTGCGAAATCCACGGGCTGCCGAGCTGGAACTGTCGGCTCAGAGCGGGTGGACCCGCATTGGCTTCTTATGAGCACATCCATCGGCCCGGCCGTTGCTCAGGGAATCGTTACCTCGCCTGGCTGGCCGGCCTCGCGATAGCGTGCCCGCAGCAGCTCGGCGAGGCGCTGCTTGGCCTGGGGCTCTCCGTGAATCAGCCGAATCTCGCCTGGCCACTGCTTCATCCGGGTGACGAAGCCGACCAGGTCGGCCTGGTCCGCGTGCGCCGAGTAGCCACCAACCGTATCGATGCTGGCGCGGATGTCGATGCGCTCGCCGTCGAGGTCGACGTACCCGCCTTCCGGGCCGTAAGTCTGAATGTCCCGGCCCGGCGTGCCCTTGCCCTGATAGCCCACGAACAGCACATGGTGGCGCGGGTCACCCAGCATGGCCTTGAGATAGTTGACGATGCGCCCTCCGGAACACATGCCGTTGCCTGCGATGACGATCGCCGGGCGCGCCGTGGCGGCCAGGTGTTCGACGACGCGCAGGTGCTCGTCATGACTGTCCACGGTCACCAGCTGGCGGAACGATAGCGGCTTGCGACCTTCCTCCAGGCGACGTCGCGCGTCGTCATCCCAGAATACCTGCAGGTCCTTGTAGGTACGGGTGAACCGGCTGGCCAGCGGTGAGTCGAGAATGATGGGCAGCTCGGGCCAGTCGATCGGGTCATTGCTCGACGAGCCGGAGTCATCGTCGGACTGGCTATGTTCGAAGAGGATCTCCTCCAGTTCGTAGAGCAGTTCCTGGGTTCGGCCGATGCTGAAAGACGGAATGAGCACGCTACCCTGGTCGGCCAGCGCACGTTCGATCGCGGCTTGCAGGCGCTCGCGCCGGTGCGTGCGATCTTCGTGGCGGCGATCGCCATAGGTGCTCTCCAGCACCAGCAGGTCGGCCCGCTCCGGTGGCGCCAGGTCCGGCAGGATGGGCGAATGGGGCGCGCCGAGATCGCCGCTGAAGACGATTCGTCTGCTGTCCCGCGCCGGCGTCTGCAAGTCGAACTCCACGTACGCCGAGCCCAGCACGTGCCCGGCCGGCTGCAGGCGCACCTTGCATACGGCCGTGTCGGTGTCGTGGAGGCTGAACCAGTGGTCATAGGGCAGCGCGATGATGCGCTGCTCGACGATCTTCAGGTACCGCTCGAGATAGGCCTGGTCGCGGCTTATGGTCAGGCGGAACGCATCTTCGAGCACGATCGGCAATAGCCGGGCCGAGGGCTCGCTGCACAGAATCGGGCCTTCGAAACCGGCGGCCAGCAGGTTGGGAATGCGCCCGACGTGGTCGATATGCACGTGGGTGATGATCAGGGCCTTGATGCCATCGATGGCGAAGTCCAGCGCCAGCTCGTCGTCGTCCGGCGCATCCGCTCCCTGGAACTGTCCGCAGTCGATGAGCACGCTGCTGTCTTCGTCCATCCACAGCTGATGGCAGGAGCCGGTAACGCCTTCGCGGGCACCATGGTGGATAAGCCTGGGTTGCTTCATCGGTAATCCTTGTCAGGGCGAGTGCAGGTCATGTGGTTACGGTCTTTGGCTCCGCGACGGGAGACATAGTTTCCGCTCGCGCGAGCGCACTGGCACGCCTGCACCATCCCAGGCGCCCGGGAACGTAGGCGAAGCGGGGGGCTCAAAGCCGAGAAGCCCACAGAGCAGCGCCCGATGTTCCGACCTCCCGCCGCGCGTCATCCGTTCCATATCCGCGACCTCCCGCCCGACGACGGGCGCACAGATGCCGGAGCCGGCGCTGCCATGGCCTGGGAGTGCGCGCGATGAGCTCGTCGCGGCTGCTGCTTCTGGCGATTCTGGCGGCGGCGGTGGCCGCTTTCTTCGCCTTCGATCTCGGCCAATACCTCACCCTGGAATCGATCAAGGCCAACAGCGGCGCGCTGCATGCGCAGGTTCAGGCGCACCCCTGGTGGGCGCGCGGCCTGTTCTTTGCCGGCTACGCGCTGCTCACCGCGCTGTCGTTCCCCGGTACCGTGGTGCTGACGCTGCTGGCCGGTGCCCTGTTCGGCCTGGTCGAAGGCACCGTGCTGGTGTCGTTCGCCTCGAACGTCGGCGCCGTCGTGGCGATGCTGATCAGCCGGTTCATGCTGCGTGGCTGGATCCAGCGCCGCTTCGGGAGGCAGATCACCGGGATCAACAAGGGGCTGGCGCGCGACGGCAGCCTTTACCTCGTCTCGTTGCGGCTGATTCCCTTGATTCCTTTCGTGCTGTTGAATCCCGCGCTCGGGTTGACGCGGGTCGGCTTCTGGACCTTCTGGTGGACGACGCAGCTGGGCATGCTGCCGGGGCATGCGATCTACGTGAACGCCGGCCTGCAGCTGGTCAGGATCGACTCGCTGTCCGGCATTCTTTCCCCGGCCATGATCGGCACGCTGGTTCTGCTGGCGGTATTCCCGCTGGTGGCCACGCGCCTGCTGACTTCCTACAAGGCGCGGCGGGCCTACCGCGGCTGGGACAGGCCCAAGCGCTTCGAGCGCAACCTGGTGGTGATCGGCGGTGGCACCGGGGGCCTGGCGACGGCGCGTATCGCCGCCTCGTTGAAAGCGCAGGTCAGTCTGGTCGAGCGTGGCCGCCTGGGTGGCACGACGATGCATGAGGGGGGTGTGTTGGCCCGTGCGTTGGCGCGCTCGGCGGCTTTCGCCAGGGCCGCGCGGCAGGCGGGCGTCGACCGTGCGGCCGACGCGCTCGACTTTGCCGAGGTGATGAGCCGTGTGCAGCGCCAGGCCAGCAGCGCGCGCAAGGGGGCATCGGTAGCGGAACTCGAACGGCTCGGTGTCGAGGTGATCAGCGGCGAAGCCAGGCTGCGTTCGCCCTGGTCGGTGGAGGTGCAGGGGCGCATCCTGACCGCGCGCGCCATCGTCATCGCCGTGGGAAGCCGCCCGCGACTGCCCGCGATTCCCGGTCTCGAGTCCGTCGAGCCGCTGACGTGCGACAACCTTTGCGAACTCCGCGAACGGCCCGCCCATCTGCTGGTGTACGGCAGCGGTGCGGGCGCTTGCGAATTTGCGCAATCGTTCCGGCGCCTGGGCTGCCGCGTCACCTTGGTCAGCGAGCGGGAGGCGCTGCTCGAACAGGAAGACCCGGAGGCCGTCGAGGCGGTGACCGCGGCACTGCGCGAAGATGGTGTCGAGCTGCGCCTTGGCCTGGTCGCGCAACGTGTCGAAGTCGCTGACGGCGAGCGCAGGTTGATCTGCCGGGCCGGTGACGAGGCCGAGCAGGCGCTGCCCTTCGAGCGCATTCTGCTGGCGCTGGGGCAGAGCGCCGATGTCGCCGGTCTGGGCCTCGAGGCGCTTGGGCTGCAGTGCGCGGAGGATGGCAGCCTGGAGGTCGACGAATACCTCTCGACCCGCTATCCGAACATCTATGCGGTGGGCAGCGTTGCCGGCCCCCAGGGCGCGCCCCATGTGGCCGAGCATCAGGCCTGGTACGCCGCGGTGAATGCCTTGTTCGGCGACTTCAAGCGATTCGCGGTGAGTGAGCGCGTGCTGCCGCGGGCAGTGTTCACCGCTCCCGAGATCGCCACGGTGGGGCTGACCGAAGCCGAGGCCAAGGCGCAGGGCTTCGAGCTGGATATATCGCGGCTCGAACTCGCCACCTTGCCGGGCGCGCTTGGCGGCGCCGATGCGGGGTTCGTCAAGGTGCTGACCGAGCACGGCAGCGATCGCATCGTCGGCGTCACCATCGTTGGCGAGCAGGCCAGTGAAACCCTGTCCGGTTTCGTGGTGGCGATGAAGCACAAGCTGGGTATGAACAAGCTGGCCGATATCGTCCAACTCGATGCCACCCTGGGTGAAGCCAGTCGGCTGGTGGCCGAAGCCTGGCAACAGCGGCGGCGCCCGGCCCGCACGCTGAAGTGGGCCCAGCGCCTGCATCGTTGGCGGCTGGGCCGCCAGCGCTGAGACGGCTTTCCCACGCCGGCCGGCCCGGCCGGCTTTCGGCGTTTCCGTTCGATGCCACCGCATCGCTGAGTCCCGCCACGTCCTGCCGCGGCGCCGCGTAGCGTTGCCACTCGAGCGGCTGGCTAATACGATAAACAAGTTATAACATAACATTCGCTGTCGGGCCGAGTGGCCGAGCTGCATGGCTCGGCAGGCATGGGCCCGGTTGCCCGGCCCCGCAACAGGCCGATCGATAACCTCTTCTCGTCAAGGAATTTGCCAATGGCTGCGTCACGCCTGCCTGTCACCGTGCTGTCCGGCTTTCTCGGAGCTGGCAAGAGCACGCTGCTCAATTATGTGCTGAAGAACCGTGAACATCGCAAGGTCGCCGTCATCGTCAACGACATGAGCGAGATCAACATCGATGCCGGCGAAGTGCAGCGCGAGGTGAGCCTCAACCGCGCCGAGGAGCGCCTGGTGGAGATGAGCAACGGTTGTATCTGCTGCACGTTGCGCGAAGACCTGCTCGAGGTGGTCAGCGAGCTGGCACGCGAAGGCCGCTTCGACTACCTGCTGATCGAATCGACCGGCATTTCCGAGCCGCTACCGGTCGCCGAGACCTTTACCTTTCGCGACGAAGGCGGGCGCAGCCTTTCGGATCTCGCACGCCTGGACACCCTGGTCACGGTGGTCGACGGGGTGAACTTCCTGCGCGATTTCCATGAGGCGCAGACGCTGGCAGAGCTTGGCGCAGACGAGGACGACGAGCGCTCGATCACCGACTTGCTGATCGAGCAGGTCGAATTCGCCGACGTCATTCTGATCAGCAAGATCGACCTGATCGCCCGGGCCGAGCGCGACGAACTCACGGCCATCCTGCGGGGGCTCAATACGCACGCGCGGATTCTGCCGATGACCATGGGCCAGGTGGCGCTTGCAGACATACTCGACACCGGCCGTTTCGACTTCGAGCGTGCTGCCCAGGCACCTGGCTGGCTGAAGGAAATGCGTGGTGAACACCTGCCCGAGAGCGAGGAGTACGGTATCGCGTCGACTGCCTATCGGGCCCGGCGACCCTTTCATCCGGAGCGCTTTCATGCGTTTCTCAGCCGCCCGTGGAGCAATGGCCGGCTGCTGCGTTCGAAGGGCTATTTCTGGCTGGCCAGCCGTTATCGCGACGCCGGCAGCTGGTCGCAGGCCGGCGGGCTGATGCGTCACGGCTTTGCCGGGCGCTGGTGGCGTTTCGTGGATCGACGGCATTGGCCGCAGGATGACGAAAGCCTGCAGAGGATTCTCGGCCAGTGGACGCCGGCGACCGGCGATTGCCGCCAGGAGCTGGTTTTCATCGGCCAGAACATCGACTTCCCGCAGTTGCGAGCCGAACTCGATGCCTGCCTGCTGGATGATCGGGAGATGGCCGCCGGCGCGGACGCCTGGCAGCGCCTGCACGACCCGTTCGATCCCTGGCAGGAGGACGAAGCCTGATGCCGGCAGAACCGAACCGGGCTTCGCCGCGGCAGGTACTGGGCTCGACGCCCGAGGTCCTCGCCGAGGCCCTGCGCGAGGAAACGAACCTTGCCGTCTGGCGCCGGCAACTGCCCGGCGCGGTACAGGCGTTCGTGGCGCAACTGGCCGCTCAGCCGGGTCCGCTGGCCGAGAGCATCGCGCTGCACTGTGGCGCAGAGGATGCCGCGCCCGACTTGAGCCACCTGCTCGCCGGCCATACGGCGCTGGAGGGTTACGCCGAGTTCATCGCCGATGTCGCCTGGCTGGTGAGCGCCTACGGTTGCCTGCTGGGTGCCAGGCGTATCGGCTTGCGTTTGCGCCTGCTCGAATGCGCCATGTGCCCGCGTTTTCATGTCGACCAGGTTCCGCTGCGGCTCGTCACCACCTATTTCGGCCCAGGCAGTCAGTGGTGCGATGGCCGGCCCGAGGCGACGGGGACGTCGGTACACGCGCTGAGCTGTGGCGATGTCGCGCTGCTCAAGGGCGAGCGATGGGCCGGTAACGAGGGCAGGGGGCTGCTGCATCGCTCGCCTCCCGTTGCAGCCGGCGAGCGCCGGCTGTTGCTGACGCTCGACTGGCTCGCCTGAACGCCCTCGGCCTGTCCTCTTTTGGTGCGCTCCGTGTGCCGGTTCTACCGCTTGTCGCCAGCGCCGCGTGTCGCTTCAACAAAGCCCGGTCACCGTCGATACGCATGCCATGGCGGGCATGCGTATGCCCTTTGCCGGTCGCTGAACGACCGCGGCAGAGGATGAGTGGGCTCCGGGACATGCCGACCGGAGCCGCACAACGAGGTCAGATCAATGCTTAGGAATGTGCCACTGCGACTGAAGCTGGCGATGATTCTCCTGCTTCCCCTGCTCGGTTTTCTCTGGTTGGCCGGGCAGCTCGTCGTGGGCAGCTACGAGACGCTGCGGGCGATGGAAAAGACCGTCTCGGCGAGCGCCGCTGCACACCAGGTCAGCCGGCTGATCACCACGCTGCAGCGCGAACGCGGCGCCAGTGGCGTCTACCTGGGCAGCCAGGGCCGCGTAATGAAGGACCGTCTGCCGCGTCTTCGTGCCGACACCGATGAGGCGACCCGGGCCGTGCAGGCGCTTGCCGCCGCTGGCGACGCGCGGGTCGGCAAGGCGATTGCGGCGCTGGGCGGTTTGCAGGCCACCCGCAGCCAGGTGGACGCCCTGGCCATCAGCGGCCGCGACTCGGGCGCCCGTTACACCGAGCTGATCCAGGCGCTCATCGGTTTCACCTATGAACTGGAACTCAGCGTTGACGACGTCCGCCTGTTCCAGGCGCTCAACTCGCTGAACCAGTTCATCGAGATGAAGGAGCGGGCAGGGCGCGAGCGTGCCGTGCTTGGGGTGGTTTTCAACCAGGGCCATTTCGATGCCGGCCTGGTGTCGACGTTCAGTCGCAACCTTGGCGAGTTTTCCGCCTACCAGGAGAACTTCCGGCGTGCCGCATCGGATGACTTCGTCCGTCAGCTCGACGAGCGACTGCAACGTCCCAGTGCGCAGGAAGTGGCACGGCTGCAGCGGCTGGCCTTCGAGGTGCCGCTGGGCGAGGCGCTGGATGTCAAGCCAGAGGCCTGGTTCGAGCTGGCAACCCAGCGGATCGACCTGCTCAACGAAGTCGAGGAGGCGTTGGGCCAGCACGTCGGTGAGCTGGCCGCGCAGGCGCGCGACCGTGCACGCCTGGCCTTGTGGACGGCCCTGGCGGCTATCGTCGTCGCACTGGCGCTGGTCTCGCTGCTGTCCTACCTGATCATCCGCAACATCAACCTCGCCGTGGGCGAGGTGAACCGAGCGCTGCTCGCGCTATCCGGGCGCAACCTCACGGCGCGGGCGCGTTATCAGGGCAGCGACGAGTTCGGTGTGATCGCCGCCAACCTCAACGCCATGGCGGGCGAGCTCGCGCAGATCGTCGAACAGATCGGCAACGCCACCGGCCAGCTGGCTACCGCTGCCGAGGAATGCTCGGCGGTCACCACGCAGACCAGCCAGAGCGTCGAGCAACAGCGCGAGGGCACCGAGCAGGTCGTGACCGCGATTAACCAGATGAGTGCCACGGTGCGCGAGGTCGCGCGCAGCACCAGCGACGCGGCGGAGCTGTCGCAGCAGGTCAGCGCCAGCACCTTGCAGGGCAAGGCCGAGATCGACGGGACCATCGAACTCATCCGTCGATTGTCGACGCAGGCGGAGCAGACCGCCGGGATCATTGCCGACCTGAAGAGCGAGACCGACTCGATCTCCTCGGTGCTCGATGTGATTCGCGGCATTGCCGAGCAGACCAACCTGCTGGCGCTGAACGCCGCGATCGAAGCGGCCCGTGCCGGCGATCACGGGCGCGGCTTCGCGGTGGTGGCGTCGGAAGTCAGGGTGCTGGCGCAGAAGACTCAGGAGTCGACCGGCGACATCCAGCAGATGATCGCCAACCTGCAGGCGGGCTCCGATCGTGCTGCCCGCTCCATGCAGGACACCCTGGGTACGGTGCAGACCGGCGCGAGCAACGTGGTGCGCGCCGGCGAGCTGCTGGCACGGATCGCCGAGGGCGTGACCGGCATCAGCGATCGCAACATGCAGATCGCTTCGGCCACCGAGGAGCAGAGCCTGGTCGCCGAAGACATCAATCGCAACGTCATGCAGATCAACGACGTCGCGATCCAGGTCAGCGCAGGCGCCGAGCAGACGGCTGCAACGAGCCTGGAACTGGCACGGCTAGCCGAGCAACAACAGCAACTGGTGGGGCGCTTCACGCTGGCCTGAGGCTGCCAGGCGCGGCTGTCCGATTCCCGGCACGACCCGACACCGGCGCTGTCACAGCGACAAACCGTGTGTCGAGGTCGTTCATGTTGGATTGGATCAAGGAGCACCAGCCGCTCATCTCTCTGGGCATTTCACTCAGCACCCTGCTGGTCTGGGTGTTCTACGCCCAGCTGCTGCTGCGCAGCTTCCAGCGCCAGCGCAAGCCGAGCCTGATCATCAACCGCGGGGCGGGAAAGGGTATCGGCGCGCTCTGCCTGATCTCGAACATGAGTGCCGAACCCATGTTCATCAATCAGCTGGTGGTCTCGATCGACAGCTCGCGCGGCCCGCTGGATGTCGATGTCACCGACATTCGCCAGAGCGTCGGCGACGACGCCACGCCGGATCTGGCGGTCCACCAGACCACGCACCAGGGCCCGCTGCGCGGCGGTGACTGCATCCACATCGGCACTTTCCGCGGGATGTTGCGCCGGGTGGCCGAATGCAACGGCATCGAACTCGAGGGCGACCGTCCCGTCGGCGACGTCGCGTTTCATCATCTGGAGGTGCGCGCGGTGGCGTTCTATGGCCCGGAGCGCCATCCGCTGGGCGTCATTCGCCGCTTTCGTCTGCTGGACATGGCCAACCCCGAGTGCCGCCTGGTTCCGGAAAGCCCCTACACGCACCAGCTGACCTCGCGCAGGGAGCGCCGTCAGGTGCGCCGCTGGCTGACGGCATCGCTGGATTAGCCGGCCCGGTGCGGGCGCGGGTGGTTCAGGCGTCGGGCAGCAGATCCTGCCATTGCGGGTGCCGCGCGATGTACTCGGCGATGAAGCTGCAGCGGGCGACCACCCGCCGGTTCCGGGCGCGGACGTCTTCCAGGGCGCCACTGGCCAGGCGGCTGCCGAGCCCCTGCCCGGACAGGCTCGGATCGACGTCGGTATGCGTGAAGATCGTGCAGTCGCCTTCCTCCTGATAGCGCGCTGTGCCGCAAGGCTGCCCGTTGACGATGAGTTCGTAGCATTGGGCTTCGTCGTTGCGACGGACCTGGGTATCGGCGCTCGTCATCGTGCGTCTCCTGCGTGATTTGCCTGTTCTTACGAGTGACGGGCTGGGGCAAGGGTTCAGCGGTTCGCGGGCCAGGCGACTGCACCCTCGCGCGTCTGCGCTGTCAGTTGTGCTGGAACGCAGGTTAACCGCAGGGAGCGAGCAGCTGACGAGGATTGGCTTCATGTTCGGATTGGAAGCTCTGGAACTCGCGCGAATCCAATTCGCCTTCACGATTTCCTTTCACATCATTTTTCCCGCCATCACCATCGGCCTGGCCAGCTACCTGGCGGTGCTCGAAGGGCTCTGGCTCAAGACCCGCCGTGAGGTCTACCGCGACCTCTATCACTTCTGGCTGAAGATCTTTGCGGTCAATTTCGGCATGGGGGTGGTCTCGGGCATTGTCATGGCGTACCAGTTCGGCACCAACTGGAGCGCCTATTCCGAATTCGCCGGTAGCGTCACCGGGCCATTGCTGACCTATGAGGTGCTCACCGCCTTCTTTCTCGAGGCGGGTTTTCTCGGCGTCATGCTGTTCGGCTGGAACCGCGTGGGGCCGGGCCTGCACTTCTTCGCCACGCTGATGGTGGCGCTGGGCACGTTGATCTCGACGTTCTGGATCCTCGCCTCCAACAGCTGGATGCATACACCCCAGGGCCACGAGATCATCGATGGCGTGGTGGTGCCGGTGGACTGGCTGGCGATCATCTTCAATCCCTCGTTTCCCTATCGCCTGGCGCACATGGCGGTCGCGGCCTTTCTTGCCACGGCTTTCTTCGTCGGCGCCTCGGCGGCCTGGCACCTGCTGCGCGGCAACGACAACCCCGGCATTCGCAAGATGCTCTCGATGGCGATGTGGATGGCGCTGCTGGTGGCGCCGGTGCAGGCGGTGATCGGCGACTTCCACGGGCTGAACACGCTGGAGCACCAGCCGGCAAAGATCGCCGCCATCGAGGGGCACTGGGACAATTCGTCGGGCGAGCCGACGCCATTGCTGCTGTTCGGCTGGCCGGACATGGAAGCCGAGCAGACGCGCTACAAGCTCGAAATTCCCTACCTGGGCAGCCTGATCCTCAAGCACAGCCTGAGCGAGCCGATCCCGGCGCTGAAGGACTTCCCGCCCGAGGACCGGCCCAACTCGACCATCGTGTTCTGGTCGTTTCGCATCATGGTCGGGCTCGGCCTGCTGATGATCGCTACGGGGTTGTGGAGCCTGGTGCTGCGTCGTGGCGACCGCCTCTATCAGTCGCGGCCCTTCCTGCGCCTTGCCGTACTGATGGGGCCTTCCGGGCTGCTCGCCATCCTCGCCGGCTGGTTCACCACCGAAATCGGCCGTCAGCCCTGGGTGGTGTATGGCGTCATGCGCACCGCCGACGCAGTCTCCGATCACGGCGCCGGGCAGCTCGGCCTGACACTGGCGATGTTTGTGCTGGTGTACTTCGCGGTGTTCGGCGTCGGCATGCTCTACGTGTTGCGCCTGGTGGCCAAGGGGCCGGTGCCCTTCGAGGGGCGTTCCACCGGCGTCGGCGGCTATGGCCAGCAGCGCACCCCGCTGCGACCGATCTCGGCGGCGGACGAGAACCTCGAACACGAGCAGGGCGACCATCTGGGCGAGAGGAACTGAGCATGGGTATCGATCTTTCACTGATCTGGGCCGTCATCATCATCTTCGGGATCATGATGTACGTGGTCATGGACGGCTTCGATCTCGGCATCGGCATCCTTTATCCGTTCGTCAACGACAGCTCTCACCGCGACGTGATGATGAACACGGTAGCGCCGGTCTGGGACGGCAACGAAACCTGGCTGGTGCTTGGCGGCGCCGGGCTGTTCGCGGCGTTTCCGCTGGCCTACTCGGTGGTGTTGTCGGCGCTCTACCTGCCGATCATCTTCATGCTGATGGGGCTAATCTTTCGCGGCGTGGCCTTCGAGTTCCGCTTCAAGGCCAGCAAGCAGCGCCAGCACATCTGGGACAAGGCGTTCATCGGTGGTTCGCTCGCTGCAACCTTCTTTCAGGGCGTGGTACTCGGCGCCTTCATCAACGGTCTGCCGGTCGAGGGACGGTCCTACGCCGGCGGCCCGCTGGACTGGCTGACGCCGTTCTCGCTGTTCTGCGGCGTGGCGCTGGTAGTCGGCTATGCCTTGCTCGGCAGCACCTGGCTGATGATGCGTACCGGCGGCGAGTTGCAAAAACGCATGCATGACCTGGGCGTGCCGCTGGTCTGGGCGACATTGCTGGTGATCGGCATCGTCAGCCTGTGGACGCCGCTGGCGCATCCGAACATCGCCGAACGCTGGTTCAGCCTGCCGAACCTGTTCTGGTTCATGCCGGTGCCGATTCTGGTGGTGCTCTGCACGCTGGGCCTGCTGCGTGCGATCAAACGCTACGCCAACTACCAGCCCTTCCTGCTCACGCTGGCGCTGATCTTTCTCGGCTACAGCGGGCTGGGCATCAGCCTGTGGCCGAACATCATTCCGCATCAGGTGGATATCTGGGCCGCCGCCGCGCCCCCGCAGAGCCAGGGCTTCGCGCTGGTCGGCGCGCTGCTGATCCTGCCGATGATCATGATGTATTCGGCCTGGAGCTATTGGGTGTTCCGCGGCAAGGTCAGCGCCGAGGATGGCTATCACTGAATCAGGGAGCACGCTTATGCATGATCGCGATCCGGGGCCGCAGCAACGCCCGCTCTGGCAACGCATGGCCTGGCTGGTTGCGATCTGGAGTGCCAGCGTGCTGGCGCTCTCGGTCGTCGCCTGGCTGCTGCGCCAGGCCATGACCGCGGCCGGCCTGACGGTCTGAGCGCACCGCCCGCGCCCGTCTGCAGGCCGGCCTGCACCAGCAGGCAGCATGATCCTCGTCATTTATCGGTAAGACATCCCCTTTAAGCTGGCACGGACCTTGGAACACGAAGCCAGCGAGCGGCGACGGCGCCGCCACCATGAGGGGAAAGAACAATGGAAGACTATCAGGACGAACTGCTCGAGCAGCACGCCGCGGAGCAGGACTTTACCGATGCCGCCGAGGATGCCTTCGAACTGTAGGCCCGTCGAAGGGCTGGCCGGTCAGCCCGCGCGACGCTGGGCGCGCCGGTAGTCCCCGGGCGTCTGCCCGCTCCAGCGGCGAAACGCGCGCTGGAAGGCCTCGGCAGAGGAGAAGCCGAGCAGCCAGGCGATTTCGCCAAAGGCCGAATCGGTATCACGGATATAGGCCATCGCCAGGTCGCGGCGGGTGTCGTTGAGAATGGCTCGATAGCTGGTGCCTTCTTCGTCCAGCTTGCGGCGCAGCGTCCAGGCCGGCATCTGCAGGCGGGCGGCGATCTGCGCCAGGGCGGGCTCCTGCCCCTTGAGCATCGGGCCGAGCAGCTGGGTGACGCGTTCGCGCAGGCTGCGGGTGCGCGTTAGCCGCTCCAGTTCGCCCTCGCAGAGTTGCAGCAGGTGGCGCCAGGTGCTCGGGCAGTGCTCGGGGTTGCGCAGCGCCAGCGTCGCGTGATCCAGATGCAGCTCGTTGGCTTCGGCCGCGAAGCCGATGTGCTGGCCCAGCAGCGGCTCGTAGCGCTCGGCGTATTCCGGCGCGGCGAATTCGATGTGCACGACGCCGGGTGAAAGCGCCGTGCCGGTCAGGTGACGGAGCTGGGCCACCCAGCCTGCCAGGACGGTATCGACGACGAAACGGTTGTAGGCGTTGTAGGGGCTGATCGAATAGAAGCGCAGCCATGCGCCCGTCGTGTCTTCGTGGAAACTGGAATGGCCACGGTAATTGGACGCATACAGCGGTTCGAAGCGAATCAGCGCACGCGCCGCTTCTCGCGCATTCGGTGCCTGCATTGCGGTAAGCCCGGCCAGCCCGAGATGGGCTGCCTTGCGCAGACGCGCCATGTCCAGGCCGAGCGCAGGGTCGCCGGCCAATTGGATCGCCGCATGGCCGAGACGCATGTAGCGAGGGATCGACAGCCGGCCGAGCGGCTCGGCCAACCGCGCGCTATCCAGGCCATAGGCGGCAAGCAGTGGCAGCGGGTCGATAGCGCGCTCGGCCAGCGCCTCCGCCAGGCTGTGCACGAAGCCGACCGACAGGTCGCCCAGGCGCACCGGCTGATGTTTCATGGACGCTCCGGCAGCCAGTGATTGGTGATGCGTACCGGCTCGCTGTGCGTTGTGCTCGCCGGGCGTCGCGGTGAACCAAGCAGGTTCCAGGGCATGCCGAGCGTGCGAACGGCGACATGTGGCAGCGTCGGGCGCACGCCATCGGGGCACCCGGTGGCGAGTTCGTCGGGCGCACCCGGCACGGCGAGCATGTCGGCCCCCGGCGGGACTGGCTGGCGGTAGGCATCGCAGCCGAGCAGGACGGCGAGTGCACCGGCGGGTGTCGGCAGCAGCGTCGGGCGATAGTCCTGCGGCGCGACGCTGTAGCGCCGTTCGTAGCGGCCCAGGTGCTGCTTGTACTGCAGTGGCGCGAGCGGGCGACCCTGCGGGTCGAAGGTCAGGCTGACCTGCCGCAGCGGGCCATCGTCCAGGCGCAGGCGACCCTCCTCGAGGCGTGGCTCCGGCAGTACGATCGAGCCGGCTACCAGCGTCACGCCGAACTCGCGCGCCAACTCGCCGAAGATCGCCTGGTAGTCGGCGGCCATGCGCTCGGCCTTGAGCAGCAGGACGGCTTCGGTTCGGCGGTCGTCGCGCGGATTGCCGCCGCTCAGTGCGCGCAGGTACTGCCAGGGGTTGCTCAGTGCCATCCACTGCATCGCATCGCGCAGCGTGCGCGCCTGCTGCACCTCGGGCTTTTCACCCAGGGCAAACAGGCCGGTGCCGACATGCTCGGGCAGGACGACAATGGTCTTGTCCGTGAGCAGGCCGGCGTCGCGTGCCTGAGCCAGGTAGGTGGCGAACTTGAGCTTGAGTCGTTCGCGGCTCTGGTAATCGGCGGGCTGCAGGCGGGTCTCGATACCGATGAGGTTTCCGCGGCCAATTGCTACACCGAGGCTCTCGATAGGCAGGGTGCGCAGGTCGGAGAGCAGCGGGCCGCTACGCCGGTCGCCGGTCCAGTCCAGATAGATCACCAGGGCAACGAGCGCCACCGGTACGAGCAGGAGCAGTTTGAGACGGGTTTGCATCGGCGGCCGACAGCGAAGCGATAGGTGGGCCAAGCCTAGGCAATGGCTGCTGGCTTGCCAAGCGCTGCGCGCAGTAGAGTCATAAAGTTGTGTGTTTGGATCATTGAGCGAGTGCGGCGGCCCCGCTATCGTCCCGTTCTATCGATCGCGTCCGCAGAGACGCGCCTAGCCGAAGAGGAATGATCATGATTGCCTTCCCGCACCTGTTGGCCCCGCTGGACCTGGGTTTCACCACGCTACGCAACCGCACGCTGATGGGGTCCATGCACACCGGGCTGGAGGAAATGCCCAATGGCTTCGAGCGCATGGCCGCGTTTTTCGCCGAGCGCGCGCGCGGCGGGGTCGGCCTGATCGTTACCGGTGGTGTCGGGCCGAACGAGGAAGGCTCGGTGCGCGCGGGTGCCGCCAAGCTGTCCACGCCCGAGGAAGCGGAGGAGCACAAGGTCGTGACCCAGGCGGTGCACGAAGCGGGCGGCAAGATCTGCCTGCAGATCCTGCATGCCGGGCGATATGCCTACAGTCCGAAGCTGGTCGCACCGAGTGCTATTCAGGCGCCGATCAACCCCTTCACTCCGCGCGAGCTGGACGAAGCGGGCATCCAGAAGCAGATCGACGACTTCGTCAATTGCGCCTCGCTGGCGCAGCGTGCCGGCTATGACGGCGTCGAGATCATGGGGTCCGAAGGCTATTTCATCAACCAGTTCCTCGTCGCCCATACCAACCACCGTAACGATCGCTGGGGCGGCAGTTACGAGAATCGCATGCGCCTGCCGGTGGAGATCGTGCGCCGTGTACGCGAGGCGGTCGGCGCGCAGTTCATCATCATCTATCGCCTGTCGATGCTCGACCTGATCGAGGGTGGCAGCACCTGGGAGGAGGTCGTGACGCTGGCCAAGGCGATCGAGGCGGCCGGGGCGACGCTGATCAATACCGGCATCGGCTGGCACGAGGCGCGCATCCCCACCATCGCCACCAAGGTGCCGCGCGCGGCCTTCACCAAGGTCACCGCCAAGCTGCGCGGCGAGGTCGGGGTGCCGCTGATCACCACCAATCGCATCAATATGCCGGAGGTGGCCGAGCAGGTGCTGGCCGAGGGTGACGCGGACATGGTCTCGATGGCGCGGCCTTTCCTGGCCGACCCGGAATTCGTCAACAAGGCCGCAGCCGGTCGCAGCGACGCGATCAATACCTGCATCGCCTGTAATCAGGCGTGCCTGGACCACACCTTCAGCGGCAAGCTGACCAGCTGCCTGGTCAACCCGCGCGCTTGCCACGAAACCGAGTTGAACTACATCCCGACGACCCAGGTGAAGCGCATCGCGGTGGTCGGTGCCGGGCCGGCCGGCCTGGCGGCCGCCACCGTGGCGGCCGAGCGGGGCCACCAGGTCACGCTGTTCGATGCGGCGGCCGAAGTCGGTGGCCAGTTCAACGTGGCCAAGCGAATCCCCGGCAAAGAGGAGTTCCACGAAACGTTGCGCTATTTCCGCAAGCGTATCGAGGAGACCGGCGTGCAGGTGCGCCTGAACACGCGCGTCACCGCGCGCGAGTTGCTCGAAGGCGGCTACGACGAGGTCATCCTGGCCACCGGGATCGTGCCTCGCGTGCCGGATATCCCGGGTATCGATCATCCCAAGGTCATCAGCTACCTGGATGCGCTGCTCGAGCGCAAGCCGGTCGGCCAGCGGGTGGCGGTTATCGGCGCTGGCGGGATCGGCTTCGACGTTTCGGAATACATCACCCACGACGGCGAGTCGACCAGCCTCGATCGCGAAGCCTTCTGGAAGGAGTGGGGCATCGACCTCGGTCTCGAGGCGCGTGGCGGGATCGCCGGCATTCAGCCGGCACCGCATGCGGCCAAGCGGCAGGTCTATCTGCTGCAGCGCAAGAAATCCAAGGTGGGCAGCGGTCTGGGCAAGACCACGGGCTGGATTCACCGCACCGGGTTGAAGAACAAGCATGTGCAGATGGTCAGCGCGGTCGAGTATCTGAAGGTCGATGACGAGGGGCTGCACATCCGCATCGCCGACGGCGCGCCACAGGTGCTGCCAGTCGACACGGTGATCCTCTGCGCCGGGCAGGAGCCGCTGCGCGAGCTGCAGGCGGCCCTGCTCGAAGGCGGTGCCCAGGTGCATCTGATCGGTGGCGCCGATGTCGCCGCCGAGCTCGATGCCAAGCGGGCGATCGATCAGGGCTGCCGGCTCGCCGCTCAGCTCTGAGTTCCCGTCCGGCCGTTGACGAGCGGCCGGGCGGGGCCTGACAGCCCGGCCAGGAACGCGAAGTGACCCCGCTGGCTGCGCTTCTTGTCCGGGTGCGCTGCGTTCGCTGGTCTCCCTCCGGCTGCAGAGCGGCGGCGTCTGCCGCGCTGGCTGGCGCGCTTTAGCCAAGCCGATCGCATTTCCGATGACCGCCCGACCAACGCGGCAGATGCGGCGGACCGCTGCCAACCTAATCACATTGCCCGTTTCGGCTTTTCTCCTAAACTTGGCGCTCCCAACAGTCGCTGCCCGAATCCTGACGGCAGCCGCAGAGAAAGCCACTCCTACCGCGGGTGGCCAAGGATGCCGAGCATGCAGAACAAACCGCAGATGGTCGAGGCAGTCGTGTTCTTCAGGGGCCCCGGTATCTGCAAGGAAATGCTGTTTCCCGAGTTCGAGGCGGTGCTCGATGGGGTGGTCAACCTGCAGGAGTTCGCCGATCAGCAGATCCGTGCCGCCTACGTCCTGATCAGCCCACGGCTGTTGATCCGTGCGGCCGTGTTCTTCTGCATCGATTTCGATGAAGACGGCTCGGCCGACCGCGGCTGGAACATCCCGCTGCGTCATCTGGCCGAACGTACCGGCCGCGGGCCTGACCTGGGCGCCGGGCCGATCCGTCTGGCCTGCCGCAGCCAGTGCCCGGTGTCCTGGCATCAGATGCACCTCTGGGACCCCAAGCTCACCGGCGCAGACAGTGAACTGATCCAGCTACGTGATCGAATTGCCGGCAATCCGCTCGGGCTGTTGATCGACGAAGACATCGTGCCGCCGGTGCCGACCGAGCGCTTGCAGGTGGTGGCCGAGGATGCCTGGTACGCCGAACAGTCGCGGCAGAAGCCGGCCGGAGGCGCCAAGCTCAGCGATCAGGAGCAGCGGCAGAAGGCTGCGTTGCTGATCAAGCAACAGCGCCAGCGCATCGCCAATCTGGAGCGCCTGCGCGAGGAAGAGGTCTCTCGTCTGCGGCAGGTGGCCGAGACCCAGCAGGCCGAGGCGCGCGCGCAGGTTCTCGACCTGCAACGCAAGCTGCAGGAACAGGAGGCGCTCAATACCAGCCTGCATAGTCAGCTGGCGGCCGAGGCCGAGCACTTCCAGAAGGCCCGTGAAGAGATGGGCGCGCAGCTGCGCGCGCTCGAGGCCAGCGGCCAGCAGGAGGCCGGAGCCCTGCGCGAGCGTCTCGAACGCGAGGCGGAGGCGCGAATCGCCGCGGCGGTGGCCGAGCTCAAGGAGCAGGTCGCCATCCGTGATGTGGAGCTGGCCTATCGCAACGAGCTCGATGCCCAGCTCGAGGAGGAGATCGCTCGCCTGACCCGCGAGCGCGATGAGCTGGCCAGCCGCATCGATGGCCTGCAGCTGCTCGAAAAGCTGTCGCAGCAGGGCGTCGCGTTCACCGCCTACCATCCGGGCGTGGGGCACCTGACGCTCGCGCCGACGGATATCCTGCGCTACCACGAAAATCCGATCGCCTTTGTCGCCGCGCGCTGTAACGTCGCCGAGGAACAATACCGGCAGTGGCTGCAGCACTACCAGGCGCCAGTGTGCGTAGCGACGCTGCCCAGTGGCGAGCGCTGCGCAATTCCGCTGGACAAGGTCGACTCGCCGGCACGTTTCGTCGTCGGCCAGTCCAACTGCTGTGCACGGCATCGCCAGGCCGCCCAGCGAACCGGTAGTTGATGGCGCCTCCTTCGCCGTATTTGGCGGGCGCGCCCATCCAGTTGCAGCCGCTGTCTTTCACCTGGCTGGACGGGCACGCGATCGAGCTCGCCGCGCTGCGCCTGGACCAGGTCGATCCGGAGCTCTCGGGCAACAAGTGGTTCAAGCTACTGCATCACCTGGAGGCGGCTGCGGCGGCCGGGGCTGAGGGGCTGATCAGTTTGGGCGGGCCTCATTCCAACCACCTGCATGCGCTGGCCGCAGCCGGGCGCCGGTTCGGGTTGCGTACGGTCGGCTTGCTGCGCGGGCACCCGCAAGACACGCCGACCGTGCAGGATTTGCTCGACTGCGGCATGGCGCTGCACTGGCTCGGCTATGGCGGCTACCGGGAGCGTTATCAGCCGGAGTTCTGGGCACCCTGGCAAGCCCGCTACCCTGGCTTTCACTGTGTCCCCGAAGGTGGCGGCGGCCTGCTTGGTGCGCTCGGGTGTGCCGAACTGGTCGCAGAGCTTCAGCAGCCACTCGAGGCATTTGGCTGGGGCGATTACCACGGCTGCTGGCTGGCCGCCGGCACCGGCACGACCTTGGCTGGCCTGGTGCTTGGCGAAGCAGGCCGGCACCCGGTCTATGGTGCGCTAGCCGGCCCCGGTGAGCATGCCGTGGCGGCGACAGTCGCCACGCTGTTGCAGCAGGCGGGACGGGACGACACCGGGTATCGACTGTTCGACGCCAGTCGCCGGGGCTTCGGTCGCTTCGACCCCGAGCTGGTGCGCTTCATGCGTGACGCGGAACGCGAGGGCGGCATGCCGCTCGAACCGGTCTACACGGCAAAAGCCCTGATGGCGCTACGCGAACAAGTCCGGGCGGGCTTCTTTGCGCCTGGTTCGCGTCTGGTATTCGTTCATACCGGAGGATTGCAAGGGCTACGAGGCGCAAATCTGGACGCCGTTCTGCAAGCGGAGCCTGGCCCGGGTGCCGCTGAAACCGGGCGAGAGAAGCGGCCCGCGGCGAGTCGCAGGCAGGGCTAGCCAAGCCCCGACAGTAACAGGCCCACGCCGGCGCCAACCGCCACCACCAGCCACGGGGCTAATTGCCAACGCATCAGTGCGATGAGCGCGAGCAGGGCAGCGAGCACATCCCAGGGGCCCGCGACTGCACGTGTGAAGACTGGATCGTAGAGTGCGGCGAGCAACAGACCGACAACTGCGCAGTTGGTGCCGGCGAGGGCGCCGGCGGCCCAGCGGCTGGCTCGCAGGCGGGTCCAGAAGGGCAGCGCGGCATAGACCAGGAGAAACGACGGTAGAAAGATCGCCACCAGTGCGACGGCGGCTCCCGTCCAGCCACTGGGCTCGACGTCAAGCGCGGCGCCGAGAAAGGCAGCAAAGGTAAACAGCGGGCCAGGCACGGCCTGCGCGGCACCGTAACCGGCTAGGAAACGATCGGCATCGAGCCAGCCATTGCCGACGACCTCGGCCTCCAGCAGCGGCAGCACGACATGGCCACCACCGAAGACCAGCGCTCCGGCTCGGTAGAAGCCGTTGAACACCTTGAGCCAGGAAACCTCGGTCCCGGCTGAGATCAAGGGAAGCACGATCAGCAGAGCGCCGAACAACGCCAGGCAGGCGAGTGCGGTATTTATCCCGGTTCGGAGCGCCAGGGGAGATGGCGAGATAGCTTCGGCCGGGCGAAACAGCAGCAGGCCCAGCAGGCCTCCGGCGAGGATGACCGCGACCTGGTAGCCGGGGCCTGGCAACAGCAGAACCAGGCCGGCCGCGGCCACCGCAATGAGCGCCTTCGGAAGGCCGGCGCAAAGGCTGCGGCCCATCCCCCAGACGGCCTGGGTAACCACCGCCAGGGCGACGATTTTCATGCCATGCAGCAGCCCTTGTGGCAGGGCGCCCGGCCAGGCATCAAGGCCGATCGCGAGCAGAGCCAACAGCAGCGCCGAGGGCAGGGTGAAACCCAGCCATGCCGCGAGCGAACCACGATAGCCAGCGCGCAGCAAGCCGATGGCCAGGCCCACCTGACTGCTTGCCGGCCCCGGCAGGAACTGGCAGAGGGCAACCAGGTCGGCATAGGCGCGTTCGTCGAGCCAGCGCCGTCGTTCCACGAACTCCTGACGGAAGAACCCCAGGTGGGCAATCGGGCCGCCAAAGGAGGTCAGGCCGAGGCGCAGAAAGATGATGAATACCTGCCAGGGCGTTTCCCGGGCACCGAGCTGCGTCGACATGCCTCTTCCATAGTCTTGCCGGTGGCGGGTCAGGTTAGTCTGCAGCGATGACAGGATAAAGACCGCGAGCTCAACCCGGCCAATCGTCGGCGACCAGGAACAGGCGCTCCTGTTCGCGCCAGGCACCCTGGCTATCCGGCGCAAGATGCACGAGCATCCGTGCGTGCGACTCGGGGTCGTGGAGCCAGGCTTCCGCTTCGCGCTCGGGTAGCAGCTCCTCGGCGGTCAGGCGCGCAGGTGCGAGCCAATTGGCGCGCGGCAGCGGCCGCCAGAGCGACGACGGCTGCTGCTCGCAGAAGCGCGGCCAGGCGCTGCGGTGAAGCCAGCGGCCGGCCAGGTGTCCGGGATGTGCGCCCCGAGGGCCTGGCCCGCGGTCGGGCCAGGGGCGAAACAGGTAGCCGCCGAGCCAGAAACGGCTGTGCACCTTCTCGCGGGTGATTTCGGCCAGCAGTTCACGGGTCGGTGCGGCATTGCCCAGCGGCAACTGGCGCTGGCACAGATGGGCAATCTTGAGATCGAGCCGATCCTGGCTGTCGGGGCCGAGCCAACGGTCATGCGCCTGGCCATCTCCGGCCAGCCCGAGGTAGAACTTGACCGCCAGTTCCAGGTGGAACACGCCCTCGGCATCGCGCAGCAGCAGATCGAGTTCGCCAAGCGTATGGCCTGCCTGGCGCACGGGCAGATTGGCGGCCAGCAGTTCGACGCCCGGTGCATTGAGCAGAGCGAACTGCCAGAGCCGCTCGTAGTACAGGCCCAGCCGGCGAATGCTGTGCCGCGCCAGCCAGTCCTGCAAAGGTGCCGGTTGACGATCCAGTTGGCGCAGCCAGTCGGCCAGCAGATCTGGCGAGGCCCACCAGGCGCTGGCGCTCAAGGGATGACGCTGCTGCCAGCCCTCATCCAGCAAGGGCGGCGAGAGCAATACCCAGGCCAGATCGCGGACCGGTTGCTGGGTCAGCGCGGCGTTGATTTCGTCCAGGCTCAGAGTCATGCCAGAAGCATAGCCGGCCGCGCCGTTTGCCGCTGGTTTGGCGTTTCGCCCATAATCGCCGGACCCTGCGGAAATCTGCCGCGATCGGCGCGTCTAACGTCCAGAGCCCTTGCCAGCGTCGTTGCCTGTGCGCGCTGCGCGCCGAACTGACCTCAGGCCCTGCCGCCGCCATGTAAACAGGGAATTTCAATGGAGCAATTCCGCAATATCGGCATCATCGGTCGCCTGGGCAGCTCCCAGGTGCTGGACACCATCCGCCGGCTGAAGCGGTTCCTCGTCGAGCGCCACCTGCACGTCATCCTCGAAGAGAACATTGCCGAGGTGTTGCCAGGCCACGGCATGCAGACGTCGTCACGCCAGCGTCTCGGTGAAACCTGCGACCTGGTCATCGTGGTCGGCGGCGACGGCAGCCTGCTCGGTGCGGCGCGTGCCATGGCCAAGCACCGTGTGCCGGTGCTGGGGATCAACCGCGGCAGCCTGGGCTTTCTGACCGATATTCGGCCGGACGAGCTGGAGGAAAAGGTCGCCGAGGTCCTCAACGGCCAGTACACGCTGGAGAACCGCTTCCTCCTCGAAGCGCATGCGCGACGCAACGAAGAGCCGATCGGGGCAGGGGACGCGCTGAACGACGTGGTGCTGCACCCGGGCAAGTCCACCCGCATGATCGAGTTCGAGTTGTACATCGACGGCCAGTTCGTCTGCTCGCAGAAGGCCGATGGCCTGATCGTCGCAACGCCCACCGGCTCGACCGCATACGCGCTGTCGGCCGGCGGCCCGATCATGCATCCGCGGCTGGACGCGATCGTGATCGTGCCGATGTACCCACATACGCTGTCGAGTCGGCCGATCGTGGTCGATGGCAACAGCGAGCTGAAGATCGTGGTTTCGCCGAACATGCAGATCTACCCGCAGGTTTCCTGCGACGGTCAGAACCACTTCACCTGTGCGCCGGGCGACATCGTCACGGTGCGCAAGAAACCGCACAAGCTGCACCTGATTCATCCGCTCGACCACAACTATTACGAGGTCTGCCGCACAAAACTCGGCTGGGGCAGCCGCCTCGGCGGCGGGGACTGAGCGCAATGGGCGAGCATCATGCAGATTGATCCCGGGCGAAGTTACGACCTGATCGGCGACGTGCATGGCTGTGCGCATGCGCTGGCTCGTCTGCTCGAAGGGTTGGGCTATCGGCGCCAGGGCGGGATCTGGCGACACCCATGGCGGCAGGTGATCTTTCTCGGTGACATCATCGATCGCGGCCCGCACATCCGCGAGGCCCTGCACCTGGTGCACGACATGGTCGAACGCGACCAGGCCCTGTGCATCATGGGCAATCACGAGTTCAGCGCGTTGGGCTGGTACATGCCCGCGCCGCCTGAGAGCGGCAGACAGTTCGTGCGGGATCACTCGCCGCGCTATGCGATGCTGCTGGGCGAGACGTTTCGCCAGTTCGAGCAGCATCAGGATGAATGGCGAGCCTTCCGCGACTGGTTCTATGAGCTGCCCCTGTTCCTCGAGAGCGAGCGCTTCCGTGTCGTCCACGCCTGCTGGGACACGGAGGTGATCGAACAGCTGCGACCGCGCCTGCAAGAGGGCTGCATCGACCCGCAGCTGCTGCGTGAGGCCGGTAACGAGAAGGGCTTTACCGGTCGCGCCATCGACCGGCTGCTGCGCGGCACCAACATGCCGCTGCCCGATGGGCTGACGCTCACCAGCGAGGAAGGCTTCGTGCGCACGTTCTTCCGCACCAAGTTCTGGGAGGAGAACCCGCGCACCTACGCCGATGTGGTCTTCCAGCCCGATGCGCTGCCGGAGGAGGCCGCTCGCCGCCTGCTTACCGAGCAGCAGAAAAATCGGTTGTTCCTCTATGGTCCCGACGAGCCGCTGCTGTTCATCGGTCATTACTGGCGGCGCGGTCGGCCTAAGCCGATCCGGCACAATCTTGCCTGCCTGGATTACAGCGCGGTTAAGAGTGGCAAGCTCGTGGCTTACCGGCTGGATGCGGAAAACCGCCTGGACCCGGGCAAGTTCGTCTGGGTCGATGTCGAGCGCTAGGAGAGTCCGTTGGCTGTAGAAGCATTGCGCCTGCCGCTGTCGCAGGATCTGAGCGGGTTCGTCGCCCTGTTGCGCCGGCTCGGCGTGCCCTTTCGGGTGAGCGAAGAGGCCGGCGAGCAGGTCCTGCGTGTGCCGGCCGATCTGGTCGAGCAGGTGCGCGATCTCTACCAGCGCTATCCACAGGGCGACGAAGCCGCGCCCGATCCGCGGCAGGCTGCCAAGGGCGGCTTCCTCCGGGCACTGCGAGCCTGCCCTCTGACCGCTGCAGTGCTGGTGCTGACGCTGATGGCCGCGGCGCTGACCCAGCTCGGCGAGAACTTTGCCGTCATCCGCTGGCTAAACTTCGTCGATTTCCGAATCGACGGCGACTACATCTATTTCGCCACCTTGCCGCAGATGATCGACGCCGGTCAGTGGTGGCGCCTGCTGACGCCCATGCTGGTGCATTTCGGCATCCTGCACCTGGCCATGAACGGCATGTGGTACTGGGAGCTGGGGCGGCGCATCGAAAGCCGGCAGGGCGGGCTCATGCTGCTGGGGCTGACCCTGCTCTTCGCACTGGTTTCCAATCTCGCGCAGTACCTGTTTGGTGGTCCCGGCATCTTCGGTGGGCTGTCCGGCGTGCTCTACGGGCTGCTCGGGCATTGCTGGCTGTTCCAGATGCTCGCGCCGAACGCCGCCTACCGCTTGCCGCCGGGCGTCGTCGTGCTGATGCTGGTCTGGCTGGTGATCTGCCTGACCGGCGTGGTCGAAGTGCTCAGCTTCGGAGCCCTGGCCATCGCCAACGCCGCTCATGTCGGCGGACTCGTCAGCGGCTGCCTGACCGGGGTGCTGGGCGGCTGGCTGGCGCGCCGAAGCGTTCGGTCGGAGCGGTAGCGCAACGGCTTCGAGCATTGCGACGCAATTCCGCTAGAATGGCCGCTCGTTTCTCCGGGAGTCGGCCATGTCATCCTTTATCGAAGCCATCGAAAACATCACCCCTGAAATCTACGAGAACCTCAAGCAGGCCGTTGAACTCGGCAAATGGGGCGATGGGCGCAAGCTCACTCAGGAGCAGAAGGAAACCTGCCTGGCGGCGATGATCGCCTGGGAAATGAAAAACCTGCCCGAAGAAGAGCGCACCGGCTTCATGGGTGGTCAGGAATGCGGCTCCAAGAGCAAGAAGGCCGAGGCCCCGGTCGACACCAGCCTGTTCGCCCCGGCATCGGGGACCCGCCACTGATGCAGGAGCTCGGACGCGGCGCCCTGGACAAGATGGCCGTCGAACTGGGCGCCACGGCTCAGTATCACTTCCGCCTGGGCGATAGCCGGGTGCCGGTGAATCCGCTGATCGGCAAGCGGCTGAAGCTCGAGTATCTGGGCGCGATCCACTGCACGCACTGCGGGCGCAAGACCAACAAGAGTTTCAGCCAGGGTTACTGCTATCCCTGCTTCAAGAAGCTGCCCCAGTGCGACACCTGCATCGTCAGCCCGGAAAAATGCCACCACGAGCTTGGCACCTGCCGCGATCCGGACTGGGGCACGCAGTTCTGCATGACCGATCACGTGGTCTATCTCGCCAATTCGTCCGGCATCAAGGTCGGTATCACCCGCGCGACCCAGTTGCCCACACGCTGGCTCGATCAGGGGGCCAGCCAGGCCCTGCCGATCATGCGCGTCGCCACCCGGCAGCAGTCCGGGCTGGTCGAGGACCTGCTGCGCAGTCAGGTGGCCGACCGCACCAACTGGCGTGCGTTGCTCAAGGGCGACGCGGAACCGCTGGACCTGCCCGCCGTGCGCGAGCGCATCTTCGATGCCTGTGCCGAGGGCCTCGATTACCTGCAGCAACGCTTCGGCCTGCAGGCCCTGCAGCTTTTGCCCAGCGCCGAGGTGGTAGAGATCCGCTATCCGGTCGAGGCCTATCCGACCAAGGTGGTCAGCCTCGATCTGGACAAGACGCCGGTGGTGGAAGGCACGCTCAAGGGCATCAAGGGTCAATACCTGATCCTCGATACCGGCGTGATCAACATCCGCAAGTTCACCGCCTACCAGGTAGCCGCCAGCAGCGTGGCGTAGGGTGGAAAACGCGCGAAGCGCTTTTCCACCACCGCCTGACGCCGGCTGCCAGCGTCAAGCCCAGGCTGCTGCCGACGCCGGGCCCAAGCCGTCGCCAGCGCCGTCGCCAGCGCCAGGCTCGGGGTGAGCGGGGCGGAGCAGCCGCGTGGAAAAGGCTTCGCGCGTTTTCCACCCTACAAGTCCCCCGCGACAGGCGTTAAGCTCGAGGCATTGCGGCGCGGCCCCCAGGGCTGGCGCCATCGCCACTTTCCTGCTTGAAGCTTGCCGCTTGAAGCTCAGCCGACGAGGTTTCCATGCGCACCGAACAACCGAAAGTCATTCATCTCAAGGATTACCAGGCACCCGAGTACCTGATCGACGAGACCCATCTGACCTTCGAGCTGCATGAGGACCGCACCCTGGTGCACGCTCAGCTGGTGATGCGGCGCAACCCCGCGCAGGCGGCCGGCGCGCTGCCGCCGCTGGAGCTGCACGGCCAGGACCTGGAGCTGTTGTCGCTCGCGCTCGATGATCGGGAACTCGGCCTGGGCGATTACCAGGTCAGTGCCGACAGCCTGACGCTGCAGCCGCAGGCCGAACAGTTCGTCATCGACAGCACGGTGGTGATCCATCCCGAGAGCAACACGGCACTCGAGGGGCTGTACAAGTCCGGCAAGATGTTCTGCACCCAGTGTGAGGCCGAAGGCTTCCGCAAGATCACCTATTACCTGGATCGGCCGGATGTGATGAGCCGGTTCACCACGACGGTCAGCGCGGAAAAGCAGCGCTATCCAATCCTGTTGTCCAACGGCAACCCGATCGCCAGCGGCGAAGAGGACGATGGCCGGCACTGGGCGACCTGGGAGGACCCGTTCAAGAAACCGGCCTATCTATTCGCCCTTGTTGCGGGCGACCTCTGGTGCGTCGAGGACAGCTTCACCACCATGAGCGGACGCGAGGTGGCGCTGCGCATCTATGTCGAGCCGGAAAACATCGACAAGTGCCAGCACGCCATGGACAGCCTCAAGCGTTCGATGAAGTGGGACGAAGAGGCCTATGGCCGCGAATACGATCTGGACATCTTCATGATCGTCGCGGTGAACGATTTCAATATGGGCGCCATGGAGAACAAGGGGCTCAACATCTTCAACTCCAGCGCGGTGCTGGCACGTGCCGAAACCGCCACTGACGCGGCGCACCAGCGCGTCGAGGCGATCGTCGCCCACGAGTATTTCCACAACTGGTCCGGCAACCGCGTGACCTGCCGCGACTGGTTCCAGCTGTCGCTCAAGGAAGGCTTCACCGTGTTCCGCGACTCGCAGTTCTCCGCCGACATGAACTCGCCGACGGTCAAGCGCATCGAGGACGTGGCTTATCTGCGCACCCATCAGTTCGCCGAGGATGCCGGTCCCATGGCCCATTCGGTGCGCCCGGAATCCTTCATCGAAATCTCCAACTTCTACACCCTGACGGTCTACGAGAAGGGTGCCGAAGTGGTACGCATGATCCAGACGCTGCTGGGCAAGGAGGGCTTTCGCAAGGGCAGCGACCTGTACTTCGAGCGCCACGACGGCCAGGCGGTGACCGTCGATGACTTCGTCAAGGCGATGGAGGATGCCAACGCGGCCGACCTCAGCCAGTTCAAGCGCTGGTATAGCCAGGCCGGCACACCGCGTCTGGCCGTCAGCGAGGAGTACGACGCGGCTGCGCAGACCTATACCCTGACCTTCCGCCAGAGCTGCCCGCCGACGCCCGGCCAAGCGACCAAGGAGCCCTTCGTGATCCCGGTGGAGCTGGGGCTGCTCGCCGCGGATGGTGCCGACATACCGCTGCGCCTGGAGGGCGAGGCGTCGGCCAGGGGCACCAGTCGGGTGCTCGCGGTGAGCGAGGCCGAGCAGCGCTTTACCTTCGTCGATGTCGCCGAGCGTCCGCTGCCGTCGTTGCTGCGCGGGTTTTCCGCACCGGTGAAGCTGGAATTCGCCTATGACCGCGACCAGCTGATGTTCCTCATGCAGCACGATTCCGATGGTTTCAACCGCTGGGAGGCCGGGCAACAGCTGGCGGTGCAGGTGCTGCAGGAGCTGATCGGCCAGCAGCAGCGTGGCGAGGCGCTGGCGATGGACGAGCGTTTGGTCGAGGCGCTGCGCACCCTGTTGGGCAACGAACGACTCGATCCTGCGATGGTTGCCGAGATGCTCTCGCTGCCCGGCGAGGCCTACCTTACCGAGATCGCTGAAGTGGCCGACGTCGATGCCATCCATGCGGCCCGCGAGTTCGCCCGCAAGCGTATCGCCGAAGCCCTGTTCGAGCCGCTCTGGCAGCGTTATCAGGCCAATCGCGCGGTTTCGCGGGAGACGCCCTATGTCGCCACGGCCGAGCATTTCGCTCGTCGCGCGCTGCAGAACATCGCGTTGTCCTACCTCATGCTGAGCGAAAAAGCCGAGGTGCTCGAGGCCTGCCTCGAGCAGTTCGAGCAGGCCGACAACATGACCGAGCGACTCATGGCGCTGGCCGTGCTGGTCAACTCTCCGTTCGAGGCCGAGCGCGACAAGGCGCTGCAGGCATTCGCCGAGCACTTCAAGGACAACCCGCTGGTCATGGATCAGTGGTTCAGCGTGCAGGCCGGCAGCCCGTTGCCGGGCGGCCTGGAGCGCGTTCAGCAGCTGATGAACCACCCGGCCTTCACCTTGAAGAACCCGAACAAGGTCCGCGCCCTGATCGGTGCGTTCGCCAACCAGAACCTGGTCAATTTCCACCGGGCCGACGGCGCCGGGTACGCCTTCCTGGCCGACCAGGTGATCACGCTCAACGCGATGAACCCGCAGATCGCTTCCCGGCTGCTGGCGCCGCTGACCCGCTGGCGCAAGTACGATTCCGCTCGCCAGCTGTTGATGAAGGGGCAGCTCGAGCGAATCCTCGCGTCCGGCGAGCTCTCCAGCGACGTGTACGAAGTGGTCAGCAAGAGCCTGGCCTGAATCACCGTTACCGGCCGGTCGTGCAACGCGGCCGGCCGGCGCGCTGGCCTGTCCAAATCCCCGCACGGTGGGCCCTGCATAACCGGCCCTGATGGCCCGCCAATCGCCACGTCAGAGTTAACAAAACATAACGTCCCGCCAATTGTAAGGCTTCCTGAAAGCTGGCTAGATGATGCTGCCTGGTAAAAACCGGGCCTTACCTAAATAAGAATAAAGGGGGTATGTATGCGTGAGCCCGTTTCGCGGCGCGCTTTGTCCGGCCGCGCTCTGGCTATCGCTCGCCATGCGGTTCCTCGGGGCCCGGCGATAGGCGTGCTATCGCTGTGTGGCGTCATTTCGTTCTCGCTGCTGGGGGCAGCCTCGATCGCCCAGGCGCAGGCGGTTGCCGATCCGCAGGTTCGCTATTCCATCGAATCGCCCAAGGCCGTTTCCAGCCTGTTGCTCGACGTCGTGCGTGCCGGCAAGCGCCTGGTGGCCGCCGGTGATCGCGGGCACATCCTCTATTCCGATGACGAAGGTCGCAGCTGGACCCAGGCCAAGGTGCCGACCCGGCAGATGCTCACGGCCGTCTATTTTGCCGACGAGCAGCATGGCTGGGCGGTTGGCCACGATGCGCTGATCCTCGCTACCGCCGACGCGGGGCAGACCTGGACCGTGCAGTACGAGGAGCGCGAGCGCGAGGCCCCCCTGCTGGACGTCTGGTTTGGCGATGCGCAGCACGGCATCGCGGTTGGTGCCTATGGTGCCCTGCTGGAAACCACCGACGGTGGCCAGCACTGGAACGATGTCAGCGACCGGCTGGACAACGAAGACGGCTATCACCTGAACGCTATTGCCCAGGTCGGCGACCGCGGCCTGTTCATCGTCGGCGAGATGGGCGGCATTTTCCGCTCGCGTGACCTTGGCCAGTCCTGGGAACGTGTCGAATCCCCCTATGACGGTTCCTTCTTTGGCGTGCTCGGCGGCAACGACCCGGAAGTCGTCCTCGCTTACGGCTTGCGCGGCCACTTGTTCCGCTCGACCGACTTCGGTGACAGCTGGCAGCAGATCCGCCTGCAGAACGGCGGCGGCAACGTCCTGGAGGCCGGCCTGGCCGATGGCGCACGGCTGCCGGACGGGCGTGTCGTGGTCGTCGGGCATGGCGGCAGCGTACTGACCAGCGCCGACCAGGGGCGGACATTCTCCTACCACGCGCGTCCCGATCGCCTGTCGCTCGCCGGCGTCGCGGCCGACAACGGCGGCAACCTCGTTCTCGTCGGGCAAGGCGGCGTCCATCTCGCCTCGCCGACCGGCGCAGATCTGGCACAAAACAATAAGTAAGCCGGGAGTTATCTACGCATGAGCCAACATCAGCAACGACCGGCGTCCTTTCTCGAGCGCCTGGTGTTCAACAATCGACCGGCGGTCATCTTCATCTGCCTGCTGATCAGCATCGTGCTGTTCTACCAGGCCGCTCAGGTGCGTCCGGAAACCAGCTTCGAAAAGATGATTCCGCTGGGGCATCCGTACATCCAGAAGATGCTCGAACACCGCAACGACCTGGCCAACCTCGGCAACACGGTGCGTATTTCCGTCGAAGCGGTCGACGGCGACATCTTTACCAAGGAGTACATGGAGACGCTGCGGCAGATCCATGACGAGGTGTTTTACATCCGCGGGGTCGATCGCTCCAACCTCAAATCACTGTGGAGCCCGAGCGTCCGCTGGACCGCGGTGACGGAAGAGGGCTTCGCCGGTGGCGAGGTGATACCGCAGACCTATGACGGTTCGCCGGAAAGCCTCGACGATCTGCGCGACAACGTGTTGCGCTCGGGCCAGATCGGTCGCCTGGTGGCGAACAACTTCAAATCCAGCATTGTCGACGTGCCGCTGATGGAGTCCTACCCGGACCCGGAAAACCCCGCACGGCAGATCAAGCTGGACTACCAGCAGTTTTCCCACGAACTCGAGCAGAAGATCCGCGACAAGTACCAGGCGCAGAACCCGAATGTGCAGGTGCACATCATCGGTTTCGCCAAGAAGGTGGGTGACCTGATCGACGGCCTGGTCGACGTGGCGCTGTTCTTCATCGTCGCCATCGGCGTCACCTTCTTCCTCTTGCTGTGGTTCACCCGCTGCGTGAAGAGCACGGTCGCCGTACTGGTCACCACGCTGATCGCGGTGGTCTGGCAGTTGGGCCTGCTGCACACCCTGGGCTTCGGTCTCGATCCCTATTCGATGTTGGTGCCGTTTCTGGTATTTGCCATCGGTATTTCCCACGGCGTGCAGAAGATCAACGGCATCGCGATCGCCTCGGGGCAGACCACCGATCCGCTGGCCGCAGCTCGCATGGCGTTCCGCCAACTGTTCGTGCCGGGCATGGTCGCGCTGCTCTCCGATGCGGTGGGCTTCGTGACTCTGCTGCTGATCGATATCGGGGTGATCCGCGAGCTGGCCATCGGCGCCTCGCTGGGTGTGGCGGTGATCATCCTGACCAACCTGATCCTGCTGCCGGTGACCATTTCCTACCTGGGCATCAGCCAGAAGGCGATCAAGCAGAGCCGCGAGGAAGCCGCCAAGGATCATCCGTTCTGGCGTCTGCTGTCGAACTTCGCCAATCCGACGGTCGCACCGATTTCGATCTGCATCGCCGTGCTCGCGCTGGCCGGTGGACTCTGGTACGGGCAGAACCTGAAGATCGGCGACCTCGATCAGGGCGCGCCGGAGCTGCATCCCGATTCGCGCTACAACCTGGACAACGACTTCGTCATCCGCAACTACTCGACGAGCTCTGACGTCCTGGTCGTGATGGTCAAGACCGCGCCCGAAGGCTGCGCGCATTACGACACGCTGTCGGCGATGGATGAGCTGATGTGGCGCATGGAGAACACCGAAGGCGTGCAGTCGGCGGTCTCGATGGTCACGGTCGCGCGGCAGGGCATCAAGGGCATGAACGAGGGCAGCCTCAAGTGGGAAACCCTGTCGCGCAACCCCTTCGTGCTGAACAATTCCATTGCCCGTGCCGAGGGCATGTACAACAGCGACTGCTCGCTGGCGCCGGTGCTGGTGTTCCTCAACGATCACAAGGCCGAGACGCTGCAGCACGTGGTTGCGGTGGCCAAGGAATTTGCCGAGGAAAACAACCGCGAAGGGCTGGAGTTCGTGCTGGCGGCCGGTAATGCCGGGATCGAGGCGGCGACCAACGAGGTGATCGCCGAGTCCGAGATCACCATGCTGATCGCGGTGTATGCGGCGGTCAGCTTCATGTGCCTGCTGACGTTCCGTTCCGTCGCGGCGACCTTGTGCGTGATCCTGCCGCTGGTGCTGACCTCGATCCTCGGTAATGCGCTGATGGCCTTCATGGGGATCGGCGTGAAAGTCGCGACCCTGCCGGTCATCGCCCTGGGTGTCGGTATCGGCGTCGACTACGGCATCTACATCTACAGTCGTCTGGAGAGCTACCTGCGCCAGGGCATGACGCTGCAGGAGGCCTACTATCAGACGCTGAAGTCGACCGGCAAGGCGGTGGTGTTCACCGGCATCTGCCTGGCCATCGGCGTGGTCACCTGGGTGTTCTCGGCGATCAAGTTCCAGGCGGACATGGGGCTGATGCTGACCTTCATGTTCCTCTGGAACATGGTCGGCGCCATCTGGCTGCTGCCGGCGCTGGCGCGCTTCCTGATCAAGCCGGAGAAGCTCGCCGGCAAGGTGGGCGACCCCGCACTGGCGGGCTGATCGCAGCCGCTGCACGCAGAGGCCCGCATCGGAAGATGCGGGCCTCTTTGCTTTGTAAGGCACAAGAGGGTCAAAGGGCGCGGTCCGACGCTGCTACCTGAACGGAGGAGGGGCGAAGCGCTGTGCGTCGAATGCTGGCCGATCAGCACAGTGCTGTCTGGCTGCGTGGCGCGTCGGTCCAAGCGGTAAATGCGTGACGGCATTGCCTCGTTGAAACAAGGGGACGCCGGGCGAGCCGCCTGCGCTTCACCTGGTGGCAGGATGACGGGGTAACGGCAGCGGGGCTGATGCGTAAAGCAGAACGCCCCGACGGGCGGGGCGTTCTGGCTGCAGCGCGGGTGAATCAGAGGGCCGCGAGACCCGCCTGCTGCACCAGTTCCAGCAGCGGCTGGGGATAGACGCCAAGGAAGAACGCCAGCAGTGCGATGGCCAGCAGCATCACGCCACCGGCACGCTGGCCCCAGTCGAACGGCGCATCGTGACGGCGCAGCCCCGGCTCGACGAGAAACAGCGTGACCATCACCCGCAGGTAGTAATACAGGCCGATGGCGCTGCCGGCGATGAGCGCACCGATCAGCCACCACTGGCGCGACTCGACACCGGTGGCCACCACGTAGAACTTGCCGATGAAGCCAGCCGTCAGCGGAATACCGGCCAAGGACAGCATCATCACCGTGAGCACTGCGGTCAGGTAAGGGCGGCGCCAGAACAGCCCGCGGTATTCGTACAGGGCATCGGCGTCGCGGCCCTTGAACGGGCTGGACATCAGGGTGATCACACCAAAGGCTCCGAGGCTGGTAAGCACATAGGTGGCCAGGTAGACGCCGATGGCCTCCACCGCCAGGCCATCGCTGGCGATCAGCGCCACCAGCAGGTAACCGAAGTGGGCGATGGAGGAGTAGCCGAGCAGACGCTTGAGGTTGCTCTGGTTCAGCGCCAGCAGGTTACCGCCGAGGATCGAGGCAATGGCGATGAGGCTCAAAGCATCGTTCAGCCAGCCGCCGCTGGTGGCCGGTGAGAGCTGATACAGGCGCAGCAGCACGGCGAACACCGCGACCTTGCTGGCCGTGGCCAGGAATGCCGAGACCGGCGCCGGCGCGCCCTCGTAGACGTCCGGCGTCCACAGGTGGAAGGGCACGAGCGAGAGCTTGAAGCCGAGGCCGATCAGCATCAGGCCAATGCCGGCCTGGACCAGCGGCGAGGCGCCCTGCGCGGCGAGGCTGGCGCCGATCTCGACGAACGCCAGGCTGCCGGACTCGGCATACAGCAGCGCCATGCCGAACAGCAGGAACGCACTGCCGGCGGCCGACAGCACCATGTATTTGATGCCGGCCTCCAGCGAGCGCCTGTTGAAGAAGGCATAGGCGACGAGCCCGTAGACCGGCACCGAAAGCAGCTCCAGGCCGATGAACAGGCCCGCCAGGTGCCGTGCGCAGACCAGTACCAGGCCGCCGGCCGCCGACAGCAGCATCAGCAGATAGAGCTCCTCGCGGTTGCCGGGAAAACCCTCGGCACCGGGCTTCTCGCCCAGGTAGGCGTGCGCCAGGGTCACGCAGGCAAGCGTCGCCAGCAGGATCAACGCCATGTAGAAGTAGGCGAAGCTGTCGAACTGCAACAGGCTGGTGACCTGCAGCGCCACCGGCTGATGGGCGACGGGGATCGAGAGCAGCGCGAGTACCAGGCCAGCGGCACTGAGCACGAAGCTCAGGCCATGGTTGCGCCGCCAGGCGATCGCCAGCATCACCACCACCAGGGTGGCGCTGACGACCAGCAACGGCAGCAGGGCGATGAAGTGTTGTGCAGTGAATTCCATAGCGCGACTACCGGGCCGAAACGAGAGGGGAGAGGGTGGATCCGATCCACTGCTGCACACCGTTCATGGTCGCCAGCGAGGTATCGAAGACCGGCTGCGGATAGACGCCGAGCAGTACCAGCAGCGCGGCGAGCAGCAGGATCATGCCGACCTCGCGGGCGTCCATGCCGGCCAGTGCGGCGTCGCTACGGGCCGGGCCGAAATGTGCGCGATGAACCATCGCCAGAGAGTAGATCGAGGCCAGCACCACGCCGAACGTCGCCATTACCACCACCCAGGGCGCCTGGGCGAAGGCACCGAACAGCACGACGAACTCGCCGACGAAGTTGCCGGTGCCCGGCAGGCCGAGCGAGGCGGCGGCGAAGAACAGGCTCAGCGCCGGCAGCCACGGCAGCCGAGACCAGAGGCCGCCCATCTCGCGCAGGTCACGCGTATGCAGGCGCTCGTAGAGCTGGCCGCAGAGGATGAACAGCGCGGCGGCCGACAGACCGTGGGCGATCATCAGTACGACCGCGCCCTGCAGCGCCAGCTCGCTGCCCGAGTAGATGCCAATGAGCACGAAGCCCATGTGCGAAATGCTCGAGTAGGCCACCAGGCGCTTGATGTCGCTTTGCGCGAACGACAGCAGGGCGCCATAGAAGATGCCGATCAGGCCCAGCGCCATGGCGATCGGCGCGAACTCCACCGAGGCATTGGGGAACAGCGGCAGGGCGAAGCGGATCATGCCGTAGGCGGCGGTCTTGAGCAGGATGCCGGCCAGGTCGACGGAGCCTGCGGTCGGCGCCTGGGCGTGGGCGTCGGGCAGCCAGGCGTGCAGCGGGACGATGGGAAACTTCACCGCAAAGGCGATGAAGAAGCCGAGCATCAGCAGGTACTCGATCGCCGGGGCGAGCTGGGCTTTGAGCAGCAGGGCGTAGTCGAAGGTCAGTACCCCGGTGTTGCTGTAGTTGACCAGCACCAGGCCGAGGATGGCGACCAGCATGATCAGGCCGCTGGCCTGGGTATAGATGAAGAACTTGGTCGCCGCGTTGATCCGCGAACGCTTGTTTTCGTTGGAGCTGTGACCCCAGAGCGCGATGAGGAAGTACATCGGCACCAGCATCATTTCCCAGAAGAAGAAGAACAGGAACAGGTCGAGCGCAAGGAACACGCCGACCACGCCGCCGAGAATCCACATCAGGTTGAGGTGGAAGAAGCCGACGTGGCGCTGGATCTCCTTCCACGAACAGAGCACCGAGAGCACGCCGAGCACGCCGGTGAGCAGGATCATTAACAGCGACAGGCCGTCCAGCGCCAGGTGCAGGTTGATGCCGAAACGCTCGATCCAGACGTGCTTGAACTCCAGCGGCCAGCTGGCGGCGGCGTCCGGGCGCGGGGCGAAGCTGTAGTCACCCGAGCCCCAGAGCCAGAGGCCCAGGCCGAACAGCAGGGCCATGGTGAACAGGGCGATCCAGCGCGGCAGGGTCTGGTCGAAGCGCTCGACCAGCCAGCAGAGCAGGCCACCGATGAAGGGAATCAGGATTAGCCAGGGCAGAATCACGATTGATGGTCCTTGGGCAAGTCAGAGCAGAACGATGCCGAGCAGTAGCACTGCTCCGCCGACGAGGGACACCGCATACCAGCGCAGTCGGCCGGTTTCGCTGCGGCTGAGCAGCGTGTGGCTGCCTTGCGCGGTGCGCGGAACCAGGCCGATGGTGGCGTCGATCGGGTCGCGCGCCAGCAGCCGGCAGAGCAGCAGGTAGGGCTGCACGAAGAGCTTGTCGTAAAGCCAGTCGAAGCCCCAGGCGGCATACCACCAGGCACCCAGCAGACGGCCGGGGGCACTCTGCGCGACGGCGTTGACCAGGCTGCGCCGGCCGAGGAACAGCAGCGCCGCGAGGACGATGCCGGCCAGGGCGATGGCGCCGGAGGCGATCTCCAGGCTGTGCTTGGCCTCGCCACCGGCATGGCCGAGGCTCTCGGGCAGCACGCCGGCCAGTGGTGGCGCGATCCAGGCACCGACGAAGGTCGACAGCACGATCAGCACCGCCAGCGGAAGGTTGTGGGCCAGGCCGTGGCCGGCATGCGCCTGGGTCTTCGCCTCGCCGTGGAAGGCGGTGAAGATCAGCCGGAAGGTGTACAGCGAGGTCAGGAAGGCACCGGCCAGGCCCGCATAGAGCAGGCCCTGGTGGCCGCTGGCGAAGGCCTCCCAGAGAATCTCGTCCTTCGAATAGAAGCCGGCGGTGACCAGCGGCAGCGCGGCCAGTGCGCAGCCGCCGACGACAAAGCTGGCGTAGGCCAGCGGCAGCTTCTTCCACAGCCCGCCCATGTTGAAGATGTTCTGCTCGTGGTGGCAGGCGTGGATCACCGCACCCGAGGCGAGGAACAGCAGCGCCTTGAAGAAGGCGTGGGTCATCAGGTGGAAGATCGCTGCATCCCAGGCCTGCACGCCAAGGGCGAGGAACATGTAGCCCAGCTGGCTCATGGTCGAGTAGGCGAGGATGCGCTTGATGTCGGTCTGCACCAGCGCGGCGAAGCCGGCCAGCACCAGCGTCACCGCGCCGACCAGGCCGACCAGTTCGAGCACTTCGGGCGCCAGCAGGAACAGGCCGTGGGTGCGGGCGATCAGGTATACGCCGGCGGTCACCATGGTCGCCGCGTGGATCAGCGCCGAGACCGGAGTCGGGCCGGCCATGGCGTCGGCCAGCCAGGTCTGCAGCGGCAGCTGGGCGGACTTGCCCACCGCACCGCCGAGCAGCGCCAGGGTCGCCAGGGTGATCCACAGGTCGCCTTCGGCGAAGCGCTGCGGCGCCAGCGTCAGCAACTCCTGGATGTTCAGCGTGCCGAGCTGGACGAAGAGGATGAACAGGCCGAAGGCCATGAACACGTCACCGACGCGGGTGACGATGAAGGCCTTCATCGCCGCGTTGCCGTTCTTGCGTTCCTTGAAGTAGAAGCCGATCAGCAGGTACGAGCACAGGCCCACGCCTTCCCAGCCGAAGTACAGCAGCAGCAGGTTGTCGCCGAGTACCAGCAGCAACATGCTGAAGATGAACAGGTTGGTGTAGGCGAAGAAGCGCGAGTAGCCTTCCTCGCCGCGCATGTACCAGCTGGCGAACAGGTGGATCAGAAAGCCGACGCCGGTGACCACGCCGAGCATGGTCAGCGACAGGCCATCCAGGTGCAGGCCGATGTCGGCGCGAAAGCCCGCGACATCGAGCCATTGCCAGAGCAGCTGGGTATGCACGCCCGCGGCGGGCGGCGCGACATTGAACTGCCAGATGATCCAGGCGCTGGTCAGGGCCGAGAGGCCCACCGAGCCGACGCCGATGATCGCCGCAAGGTTTTCCGACAGCCGCCCGCGCGAGAAGGCGAGCAGAAAGTAGCCCAGCAGCGGGAACGCGAAGGTCAGGGGTAGTAGGTTCATCCGTGCATCTCGCTTGCGGCGTCGACGTCGAGGGTGTTGAAGCGGCGGTACAGCTGCAGCAGGATCGCCAGGCCGATGGCCGCCTCGGCCGCGGCCAGGGTGATTACCAGGATGAACATGATCTGCCCATCCGGCTGGCCCCAACGGCTACCGGCCACAACGAACGCCAGGCCCGCGGCGTTCATCATGATTTCCAGGCTCATCAGCATGAACAGGATGTTGCGGCGCACCATCAGGCCCACCAGGCCCAGGCAGAACAGCACGGCGGCGACGGCCAGGCCGTGTTCGAGCGGTATGGCTTGCATGCGTTACTCCTTCGCCTCGTGACGGCCCAGGTGATAGGCGGCGACCAGCGCGCCGAGCAGCAGCAGCGAGGCCAGTTCGACGGCCAGCAGGTAGGGGCCGAACAGGGCGACGCCAACCTGCTTGGGCTCGATGCTGGTTGCGGCCAGGGTGGCGTTGCTCGGCTCGCTGAACAGCACATAGAGCAGTTGCGCGAGCAGAACGGCGGACAGCAACGAAGGTCCCAGCCAGACCTTTGGCGTCAGCCAGGCGCGTTCCTGCTGCGCCACCGCTGGGCCGAGGTTGAGCATCATCACGACGAAGACGAACAGCACCATGATGGCGCCGGCGTAGACGATGATCTCCAGCGCGCCGGCAAAGGGCGCACCGAGGGAGAAGAAGCACATGGCCACCGCCAGCAGCGAGATGACCAGATAGAGCAGGGCATGCACCGGGTTGCTGGCGCTGATCACCCGAAGGGTGGCCACCACCGCCGCGCCGGAGGCGAAGTAGAAGGCGAATTCCATGGGTCAGGTCCTCGACGCGAAGGCCACAGGCGCACCCGGTGCGGGGCGCCTGACGGAGCGGAGCAGGCAAGCGATACGGCACGGGGTCATGGCAGCAACCCCTTGACGTTGATCGGCTCGGCCTCGGCCTGGGCCGCGCCCTTGGGCTTGCCGGCGATGGCCATGCCGGCGACGCGGTAGAAGTTGTAGTCCGGGTTCTTGCCGGGGCCGGAGATCAGCAGGTCTTCCTTTTCGTAGACCAGGTCCTGACGCTTGTACTCGCCCATCTCGAAGTCCGGGGTCAGCTGGATCGCGGTGGTCGGGCAGGCCTCCTCGCACAGGCCGCAGAAGATGCAGCGCGAGAAGTTGATGCGGAAGAATTCCGGGTACCAGCGGCCGTCCTCGGTCTCGGCCTTCTGCAGCGAGATACAGCCGACCGGGCAGGCCACCGCACAGAGGTTGCAGGCCACGCAGCGCTCCTCGCCGTCGGGGTCGCGGGTCAGCACGATGCGACCGCGGTAGCGTGGCGGCAGGTAGACCGGTTCTTCGGGGTATTGCAGGGTGTCGCGCTTGCGGAAGGCATGGCCGAAGACCATCACCAGGCTGCGCAATTGGGTGTAGGTGCCGTGCAGCACCTCGCCGATGTACTTGAACATTGCGTCCTCTCCTTACTGCGCGGCCAGCACGAGCGCGCCGGTCACCAGCAGGTTGATCAGGGTCAGCGGCAGGCAGAACTTCCAGCTGAAGGCCATCACCTGGTCGTAGCGCGGCCGCGGGATCGAGGCGCGCAAGAGGATGAAGACCATGATGAAGAAGCCGGTCTTGAGCGCGAACCAGAAGAACGACAGCCAGGGCAGCGCCTCAAGGAACGGGCCGTGCCAGCCGCCGAAGAACAGCGTGGTCAACAGCGCTGAGACCAGCACGATGCCGATGTACTCGCCGACGAAGAACATGCCCCACTTCATGCCCGCGTATTCGATGTGGTAGCCGTCGGCGAGCTCCTGCTCGGCCTCGGGCTGGTCGAACGGGTGGCGGTGGGTCACCGCGACACCGGCGATGAAGAAGGTCGCGAAGCCGAGGAACTGCGGGATGATGAACCACAGGTGCTGCTGCTGGTACTCGACGATGTCGCGCATGTTGAACGAGCCGACCTGGGCGACGATGCCCATCAGCGACAGGCCGAGGAACACCTCGTAGGACACCGTCTGCGCCGAGGCGCGCAGGCTGCCGAGCAGGGCGAACTTGTTGTTGCTCGACCAGCCGGCGAAGAGCACCGCATACACCGTCAACCCGGCCATGGCGAAGAAGAACAGCAGGCCGATGTTCAGGTCCGCCACGCCCCAGGTCGGCGTCACCGGCACCACGGCGAAGGCGATCAGCAGCGAACTCATCGCCACCACCGGCGCCAGGGTGAAGATCGGCTTGTCGACGAAAGGTGGCGTCCAGTCTTCCTTGAAGAACATCTTCAGCATGTCCGCAGCGAGCTGGAACAGGCCGAACGGGCCGACCCGGTTCGGGCCGTAGCGGTCCTGCCAGAGGCCCAGCAGGCGGCGCTCGACGAAGCTGAGCAGTGCGCCGGCGACCACCACCACCAGAAGGATGACGATGGCCTTGAGCACCTGGACGATCACGGCGATGAGTTCGGGCGTGAGCCAGCTCATTGGGCAGCCTCCTCGAGTGCGGTGACGGTCGCGCCGGCGAAGGCCGCGGGAACGCCCGGCAGGCCGACGGGTAGGCCGACCAGCCCGAGCGGCAGGTCGTCGAGGACGCGCAGCGGCAGACGCAGGCGCTGGCCGCGCAACTCGAAGCTGAGCAGCGCGCCCTCGTTCACGCCCAGGCGTGCGGCCTCGGCGCCGTTCAGGGCCACATAGGGCTTGGGCATGCGCGCCTGGATCGGCGCGGCCAGGGCCGAGGTTTCGTCGCTGCCGAACAGATGATGGAGGGCGACCGCCTGCCACTGGCCGCGAGCCGGGGCGAAGGGTGCATTGACCGCAAACCAGCCCAGGCGGCCACTGCCGGCGGGAATCAGGCGCACGCCAGGATCACCGGCGCGCAGGTGGCCGCCGACCTCGTCCTGGAACTTGTTCCAGGCCTGCGGCGAATTCCAGCCCGGGGACCAGGCGAAGGGAATCTGCTGTCGGTCCTCGGCGCTGCCGGCGTAGCCTTCCATGGAAAAGGCGAAGGCCGAATCCGGGTCCTGCGGCTGGCGCGGCTCGTGCACGCTGATGTTGGCCCGCATCGCCGTACGGCCGCTGTAGCGATGCGGCTCGCGGGCGAGCTTCAGGCCCTTGATGCGGAAGTCCGCCTTTGGCGCGGCGTTGCGGATGCCGGCCAGCTGCGGATGGGCGGCGGCGCAGGCCTCGGTGACCTGGTCCAGCTGCGTCCAGTCCACCGGGCGGTGCTGGCGCGTCGAGTGCAGCGCATGCAGCCAGCGCCAGCCTTCGCGCACGCGGATGTCGGCGTTGTAGTAGCTCGGCTCATAGACCTGGAAGAAGCGCTGCGCGCGACCCTCCTGGCTGACCAGGGTGCCGTCGCCCTCGGCGAAGCTGGCCACCGGCAGCAGCAGGTCGGCGCGCGCGGCGGTCTCGGTCTGCTGGTGGTCGGCGACGATGACTACTTGGGCCGCATCCAGCGCGGCATCGACGGCGGCGCGATCCGCGCGGCGGTAGAGGTCGTTTTCCAATACCAGTACAGCGGCGGCCTGGCCGCCGACCAGCGCGCGCAGCGCGGCGTCGAGCGAGCGATCGGTGCTGTCGCCTTCGAGCATCAAGGCCAGGCCCAGGCTGTTGGCCTCGGGCACTACCAGGCTGAGCGAGCCGGCCTTCGCGCGGTTGGCCAGGGCCTGGGCGATGTTCGCGGCGGCTTCGATCAATGCGCGCGAACCGAGCGAAGCGCCGGAGACCACCAGCGGGCGCTTGGCCGCGAGCAGGGCTTCGGCGATGCGCCCGGCCAGTTGCCGTGCCTCCTCGTCGAGCCCGGCGACGGCCGGGGCGCTGGGGTCGATGGCATGGGCAACGGCAAAGCCCAGACGGGCCAGGTCGTCGGGGGCGGCCTGGACCGTTTCGCAAGCCACATCGTCCAGCCGCGTTTCGCTGACGCTGGCGATGAACAGCGGGCTCAGCGCGTGCTGGGCGACGTTCTGTACCGCCGCCTGGTGCCACTCGGGGATCTTCGCCTGGGCGGCGATTTCGGTGGCCTTGCCCTTGACGGCCTGGCGCAGGGCCAGCGCCAGGCGCGCGGCGGTCTGGGTCAGGTCTTCGCCGAGGACGAACACGGCATCGTGCTCCTCGATTTCACGCATCGACGGCGTCGGCAGCGGGCCGTCGCGCAGGATATCGCGGATCAGCAGCAGGTTCTCCAGCTCGGCGGCGGCGATGCCGGAATAGAAATGCTCAGCGCCAACCAGCTCGCGCAGGGCATGGTTGCTCTCCAGGCTGGCGCGCGGCGAACCGATGCCGATCAGACGGTGGCGGGCCAGCAGGTCGGCGGCCTTGTCCAGGGCGGCGTCTACGCCCAGCACCTGGTTCTCCTTGACCAGCAGCGGCTGGCGCGGACGGTCCTTGCGGTTGACGTAGCCATAGCCGAAGCGGCCGCGGTCGCAAAGGAAATAGTGGTTGACCTCGCCGTTGAAGCGGTTTTCGATGCGGCGGATCTCGCCGTAACGCTCGCCGGGGCTGATGTTGCAGCCGGCTGCGCACTGCTGGCAGATGCTCGGCGCGAACTGCATGTCCCACTTGCGGGTGTAGCGCTCGGAGTGGGTCTTGTCGGTAAACACGCCGGTCGGGCAGACCTCGGTGAGGTTGCCGGCGAACTCGCTTTCCAGCACGCCATCCTCGACGCGGCCGAAATAGACGTTGTCATGCGCGCCGAAAACGCCGAGATCGGTGCCCCCGGCGTAATCCTTGTAGTAGCGCACGCAGCGGTAGCAGGCGATGCAGCGGTTCATCTCGTGGGCGATGAACGGGCCGAGCTCCTGGTTCTGATGTGTGCGTTTGGTGAAGCGGTAGCGGCGCTTGTTGTGGCCGGTCATCACCGTCATGTCCTGCAGGTGACAGTGGCCGCCTTCCTCGCACACCGGGCAGTCATGCGGATGGTTGATCATCAGCCACTCGACGACGCTGGCGCGGAAGGCCTTGGCTTCCTCGTCGTCGATGCTGATCCAGGTCTTGTCGGTCGCAGGGGTCATGCAGGACATGACGAGGCGACCGCGGGTGTCGTTTTCGTCCTGGTACTGCTTGACCGCACACTGTCGGCAGGCGCCGACGCTGCCGAGCGCCGGGTGCCAGCAGAAATAGGGAATGTCGAGACCGAGCGACAGACAGGCCTGCAGCAGGTTGTCCGCCCCGTCGACCTCGTAGGCTTTGCCGTCTACGTGGATGGTGGCCATTGGATCTTCTTCTTACCCGCAAGGCGGGCCAGGCTAATGGGAAAGGCTTGGCCGGTGGCGCCGGCAGGCGAGGCAATGGCCTGGGCCAACTTCTCGCCGATGCGTGCGCTCACCGGATCGATCTCAGCTACCGAGGGCCGGCTCGGGGCGGGCGCTCGCCTGTCTGGCGACGCCGGCCTCGAACTCGTCCCGGAAATACTTCACCGCGCTGCCCAGCGGCTCGACGGCACCCGGTGCGTGGGCGCAGAAGGTGCGCCCCGGGCCGAGGAAGTCGACCAGCTGCAGGAGCGTGGCGATATCCTGTTCGCTGCCCTGGCCGCGCTCGAGCGCACGCAGGATCTTCACGCTCCAGGGCAGGCCGTCGCGGCAAGGGGTGCACCAGCCGCAAGACTCGCGGGCAAAGAACTCCTCCATGTTGCGCAGCAGCGACACCATGTTCACGGTCTGGTCGACCGCCAGCGCCAGGCCGGTGCCCATGCGCGTGCCGACCTTGCCGATACCGCCGGCGTACATCTGCGCCTCGAGGTGCTCGGGCAGCAGGAAGCCGGTACCGGCGCCGCCGGGTTGCCAGCATTTGAGCGTATAGCCGTCGCGCATGCCGCCGGCGTAGTCGTCGAACAGCTCGCGGGCGCTGATGCCGAACGGTACTTCCCAGATGCCGGGGGTCTTCACCTTGCCGGAGAAGCCCATGAGCTTGGTGCCCATGTCTTCGCTGCCGGGGCGGGCGAGCGATTTGTACCAGTCGACGCCGTGGCCGATGATCGCCGGCACGTTGCATAGCGTCTCGACGTTGTTCACGCAGGTCGGCTTGCCCCAGACGCCGACGGCGGCGGGGAAGGGCGGCTTGGCGCGCGGGTTGGCGCGGCGGCCTTCGAGCGAATTGATCAGTGCGGTTTCTTCACCGCAGATGTAGCGCCCGGCACCGGTGTGCACGAACAGCTCGAAATCGAAGCCGCTGCCGAGGATGTTCTTGCCGAGCAGGCCGGCGGCCTTGGCTTCCTCGATGGCGCGGTTGAGGTTGCGCGCCGCGTCGACGTACTCGCCACGCAGGAAGATGTAGCCGCGGTAGGCCTTCAGCGCGCGGGCGCTGATCAGCATGCCCTCGACCAGGAGGTGCGGCAGCTGCTCCATGAGCAACCGGTCCTTCCAGGTGTTGGGCTCCATCTCGTCGGCATTGCACAAGAGGTAGCGGATGTTCAGCGATTCGTCGGCGGGCATCAGGCCCCACTTCACGCCGGTGGGGAAACCCGCGCCGCCGCGACCCTTCAGGCCGGATTCCTTGACCTGCTGGACGATGTCGGCCTGAGCCATTTCGGCCAGCGCCTTGCGTGCGGCGGCGTAGCCGTTCTTCTGCTGGTATTCCTCGAGCCAGACCGGCTGGCCGTCGTCGCGCAGACGCCAGGTCAGCGGATGGGTTTCCTCGTGGCGGGCGGCGCGGTTGGCCGGGCCGAGGGAGGCGAGCGCTCGGGTCATGGGTAGGCCTCCAGCAGGGCGGCGACGCCGGCGGCGCTGACGTCGCCGTAGGTGTCGTCGTCGATCATCAGCGCCGGGGCCTTGTCGCAGTTGCCCAGGCAGCACACCGGGATGAGGGTGAAGCGGTTGTCGGCGGTGGTCTGGCCCGGCGCGATGCCGAGCTGCTGCTCGATGGCGCCGAGGATCGATTCGTGGCCGCCGATGTAGCAGGTCATGCTGTCGCAGACGCGGATGATGTGGCGCCCGACCGGCACGCGGAATATCTGGCTATAGAAGGTGGCCACGCCCTCGACGTCGCTCGCCGGAATGCCGAGCAGCTCGCCGATGGCATCGGCGGCGCCGTCGGGCACCCAGCCGCGCTGCTTCTGCACGATCTTCAGCGCTTCGATGCTGGCCGCGCGCGGGTCTTCGTAGTGGTGCATCTCGTGCTCGATGGCCGTGCGCTCGGCGTCGCTGAGAACGAAACGGTCGGTCTTGATAAGCGTGCTCATATCAGCGGTCCACGTCGGCCATGACGAAATCGATGCTGCCCAGGTAGGCGATCAGATCCGCGACCATGCTGCCGCGGATCACCGAGGGAATCTGTTGCAGGTGCGGGAAACTGGGCGTGCGGATGCGCGTGCGGTAGCTCATGGTGCTGCCGTCGCTGGTCAGGTAGTAGCTGTTGATGCCCTTGGTCGCTTCGATCATCTGCAGGCTTTCGTTGGCCGGCATTACCGGGCCCCAGGAGACCTGCAGGAAGTGGGTGATCATGGTCTCGATGTGCTGCAGCGTGCGCTCCTTCGGCGGCGGCGTGGTCAGCGGATGGTCCGCCTTGTACGGCCCCTCGGGCATGTGCTTGAGGCACTGCTCGATGATCCTGAGGCTTTCGCGCATCTCGCCCATCTTCACCATGCAGCGGTCGTAGGCATCGCCATTGGCGGCCAGCGGTACCTCGAACTCGAAGTGCTCGTAGCCCGAATACGGCCGCGTCTTGCGCAGGTCGAAATCCAGCCCGGTGGCGCGCAGGCCGGCGCCGGTGACGCCCCATTCCAGCGCTTCCCTGGTGTTGTAGGCGGCCACGCCGATGGTGCGCCCGCGCAGGATGCTGTTCTTCAGCGCCGCCTTTTCGTACTCGGCCAGGCGCTTGGGCATCCAGTCGAGGAACTCGCGCACCAGGCGGTCCCAGCCACGCGGCAGGTCGTGGGCGACGCCGCCGATGCGATACCAGGCCGGGTGCATGCGAAAGCCGGTAATCGCCTCGATCACCTTGTAGGCGCGCTGGCGGTCGGTAAAGGTGAAGAACACCGGCGTCATGGCGCCGACGTCCTGGATGTAGGTGCCCAGGTACAGCAGGTGGTTCTGGATGCGGAAGAACTCGGCCATCATCACGCGGATGAAATCGACGCGCGCAGGCACCTTGATACCGGCGAGCTTTTCCACCGCGAGCACGTAGGGCAGGTTGTTCATCACCCCGCCGAGGTAGTCGATGCGGTCGGTGTAGGGGATGAAGCTGTGCCAGCTCTGCCGCTCGGCCATCTTCTCGGCGCCGCGGTGGTGGTAGCCGATCTCCGGCACGCAATCGACGATTTCCTCGCCGTCGAGCTGCAGGATGATGCGGAAGGCCCCGTGTGCCGAGGGATGGTTCGGGCCGAGGTTGAGGAACATGTAGTCCTCATGCTCGCTGCCGCGCTTCATGCCCCAGTCCTCGGGCTTGAAGCGCAGGGCTTCCTGCTCCAGGTCCTGCTTGGCGGCGTTCAGCGCGTAGGGGTCGAACTCGGTGGCGCGCGCCGGGTAGTCCTTGCGCAGCGGGTGGCCTTCCCAGGTCGGCGGCATCAGCATGCGCGCCAGGTGCGGATGGCCGCGGAAGTCGATGCCGTACATGTCCCAGACTTCGCGCTCGTACCAGTTGGCGTTGGGCCAGACGGACGTGGCAGTCGGCAGGCTGAGGTCGCTTTCCTTCAGTGCCACCTTGATCATCACGTCGCTGTTACGTTCCAGCGACATCAGGTGGTAGAACACGCTGAAGTCGGCGTCGGGCAGGCCCTGGCGGTGCGTACGCAGGCGCTCATCGACGCCATGCAGGTCGTAGAGCATCACATAGGGCTTGGCCACCTGGCGCAGGAACCCGAGCACTTCGAGCAGGCGCTCGCGCGGCACCCAGAGCACCGGCATGCCGGTCAGCGACGGCTGCAGAGTGAAGGTCTCGGCGCCGAAGCGCGCGTTCAGTTCGACGACGATATCCTGGTCGTCAGCCTTGTAAGGCGGGATGTACAGAGCACGGTCTGCAGTCATGGTCTCGGTCGCTATGGGTCAACGTCGGGGTGCGAGCCGGCCTTGCCTTGCGGGCAGGCCGGTGGGGTTCACACGTCGTCGGGGCTGCGCAGGTTGGTAACCTGGATGCGCTGTTCGCGTCGCTGTTCCTTCTGCGAGGGCATCTCGGCACGATAGATGCCTTGATCGCCGACGACCCAGGACAGCGGTCGCCGCTCCTTGCCGATGGATTCCTGCAAGAGCTGCAAGCCTTGCAGGAACGCCTCGGGACGGGGCGGACAGCCCGGTATGTACACGTCCACGGGGAGGAACTTGTCGACCCCCTGAACGACCGAGTAGATGTCGTACATACCACCGGAGTTGGCGCAAGAACCCATGGAAATGACCCACTTGGGCTCGAGCATTTGTTCGTAGAGGCGCTGGATGATCGGCGCCATCTTGATGAAGCAGGTACCGGCAATGACCATGAAGTCGGCCTGACGCGGCGAGGCACGAATCACTTCGGCGCCGAAGCGGGCGATGTCATGGGGCGCAGTGAAGGCAGTCGTCATCTCCACGTAGCAGCACGACAGGCCGAAGTTGTACGGCCACAGGGAGTTCTTGCGTCCCCAGTTGACCGCATCGCTCAGCACGTCCTCGAGCTTGCCCATGTAGATGTTGCGATGGACTTGTCCTTCTAGCGGGTCGGCAACAGTCTCCTGCTGGCCGATCGGATAGCGGTCGACGACCGCATCCGGATCGATCCGGGTGAGTTTGTATTGCATGTGAAGAGCCTCATTGTTTTAGCTTCGCCTGCCGCGCACGACGGCTCGCCGGCGCCCAATCGAGCGCGCCGATCCGCCACAGGTAGACAAGACCCGCCAACAGAATTGCTATGAATACGGTTGCTTCAATGAGGCCCGCCCAGCCGCTTTCGCGTACCGAGACAGCCCAGGCAAAAAGGTAGAGCGCTTCGACGTCGAAGATCACGAAGAGCATGGCGACCAGGTAGAACTTCGCCGACAGGCGCAGGCGCGCACCGCCTGTGGGGACGATACCGGATTCGAAGGGTTCGTTCTTGCTACGACCCCAGGCCTTGCTGCCGAGCAGGCTGGAGACGCCGAGCATGAAGGCGCACAGACCGAAGACGCCGAGGAGAAAGACTGCAAAGCCCCAATGATGGGCCAGGGATACATCAGGCATGCCGGGCTCCTTAAAGGAACGGCTTATGTATGTCCAGTTCGCGACTGCGGCTATGCGTCGCAACTCTTTGATGGGCGGGCATTCTATGCGCAGACAAAAAGTAAGTACATGTTTCTGTATGAATCTTATTGAACTATTTTTATCGGCTGATTGATTTAAGCAATAAGGCCTAAACGGTTCTCCAGGCGCTTTAGCGCGCCGGTAGCAGGCCGGGCGCGGGTTTGCCCGCTCCGATGCGGCAAGCGTAGTCGGCCAATGCCAACCCGAAAGTAGTAGCGCCTATCCTCCGGACGAACGGAGCGTCGGCCAGGCTCGGCAGGTGGCACCTGGCCGTTGACAGCCGCCGTGGCGGCTGCCTACAGTTCCGCCTTGCGCCGATTTAGTCAGCTACTTGCGGGGCGCCAGGGACCGACCGGTTCCGAAATACCGCTAAAGCGCTGGTTCCGGTGAAGCCTCCCACCGCTGTCCAGCGGAACAGGTGAGGCGGAATTCCTTCAGCATGAATGCATCACACGCACAACTTCGTCTGGCCCCCATCACCAGCGGGCTCGTTCGCAGCAATCCCAAGGTTCTTCTCGGCGGCTCGCACCAGCCTTCGTTGCTGCGCTATCTGGATGGCTGGCCGCGGCGCAACAGCCGCTCCCGTGCGCTGCTCATCCAGTTTGCCGGTGCCGACGAATCGCTCGCCCGTTTTGCTGATGACAGTTTCGACCTGGCGGTGGTCCAGGCGCCTTCGGCCGAGCGCCTGGAGGAATGCATACGCGACCTGACCCGCATCGCACGGCAAGGCCTGATCACGCGTCGCTGAGGGGCCCTGCGCTGATCGAGCTGATAGGCTTGAGCCTATCGCCGCCAGCCAATGGAGCGCTCGATGACGCGCATCGCAACCTTGACGTTAAATCCGGCCATGGACCTGGCGGTGCGTACGCCGCGGGTCGTCGCGACCGAGAAGCTGCGCTGTTCCGCGCCCCGACACGATCCCGGCGGTGGTGGGATCAACGTCGCGCGGGTGGTGAGCACGCTGGGCGGCGACGCGCTCGCCGTTTACCCGGCCGGTGGCCCATTCGGGGAGATGTTGCGCCGAGCGCTGGACGCCATTGGCCTGGCGCACCTTCCGGTGGCGATCAGCGGCGACACGCGCGAGAGCTTTACCGTCGATGAGCAGGCGAGCGGGCTGCAGTACCGCTTCGTGCTGCCCGGGCCGCGCCTGAGCGAGCAGGAACGGCTCGGTTGTCTGGCCGCCTTGCGTGGGCTGCATCCGGCGCCGGCCTATCTGGTGGTCAGCGGCAGTTTCACGCCGGGCATCGAGCCCTCTTTCTTCGACGAGTTACTGGCCCTGGCCGGGCAGGTCGGCGCCCGCCTGGTCGTCGATCTCTCCGGCGAGCCGCTGGCGTATGCCGCGCGACGGGGTGGCGCCTACCTGATCAAGCCCAGCCTGAACGAACTGGCCTCGCTCATCGGGCGAATGCCCGAGAGTGAGCGCGAGCAGGAGGGGGCGTTGCGCGAGCTGATCGCCGCCGGGGCCGCCGAGGTCATCGTGCTTTCCCTGGGCGCCGCTGGCGCACTGTATGCCACGGGCGACCGGCTGGAGCGGATCGCTGCTCCCTCGGTGCCCATGGTCAGCGCAGTGGGAGCCGGCGACAGCATGCTCGGCGCCGTCGTACTCGCCCTGGCGCAGGGGCGCGAGCTGGGCGATGCAGTGCGCTACGGCGTGGCGGCCGGTGCGGCCACGGTGATGCGACCGGGCACGCAGCTGTGCTTGCGCGAAGACGTCGAGCGCCTGTTCCGTGGTGGCTGAGCGCGACCTCAGGAAGCCGCGCGCGTCGCCAGCGAGGCGCCAGTCGCGTCGCTGAGGGCCGCGACCTCGCCGATGACCAGCACGGCCGGGCTCTTGAGCGACGATGCCAAGGCGTCCTCGTGCATCCGCACCAGGGTCGAACGCACCTCGCGCTGCTGCGGCAGCGAGGCATTCTCGATCATCGCCACCGGTGTGTCTGGCGCCAGGCCGCCGGCCAGCAGGCCGCTGCGGATCTGCTGCAGGCGCGCGACGCCCATGTAGACGACCAGGGTGGTGCCGCTCTGCGCCAACGCCTGCCAATGCAGTTCGCTGTCGTCCTGGGTATGCGCGGTGACCAGCGTGACGCCGCGGGCTACGCCGCGGTGGGTCAGCGCAATGCCGCAACGGGTGGCGCCGGCCAGTCCGGCGGTAATGCCGTTGACCACTTCGACCTCGATGCCGCGTGCTTCCAGCCACTGGGCTTCCTCGCCGCCACGCCCGAAAATGCAGGGGTCGCCGCCCTTCAGGCGTGCCACGCAGCGACCCTGGCGCGCGTAGCGCAGCATCAGACGGTGGATGAACGCCTGGGGCGTCGAACGACAGCCGCCGCGCTTGCCGACCGGAATCACCCGTGCCTGCGGGCAGTGCGCCAGCACCGCCGGGTTGACCAGATCGTCGATCAGCACCACCTGCGCCTCGGCGAGCGCGCGTACCGCCTTGAGCGTCAGCAGTTCCGGATCGCCCGGGCCGGCGCCGACCAGCCAGACTTTTGCACTGTTCATTTCTGCCTCTCTTGCCCGGCCATCCGGGCACTGTGTCGTTCAGGCGCTCTCGGCCAGGGGTAGTTGCGCCAGCAGGCGCTTGATTTCCGGTACGCAGGAGCCGCAGCGGGTACCGCACCCCAGGCTGCGCTGCAGCTCGAGCAGATCGAGGCCACGGGCAATGCCGTCGCAGATGCTGCGTCGTCCGATGTTCAGGCAATTGCAGATCGTCGGATCGCGCTCGGGCAGTACGCCGGGCGGAGTGCTGAGCGGAGCGAGCAGCCAGCGACGCAGACCGGGCTCGATGCTGCCGCGCGCCCACAGCGCCTTGAGCCAGTCGCGCGCAGCGGTCTCGCCGGCCAGGCGCAGCGCCACCAGACGCCCGTCGCTCAGACGCAGACGCTTGCCGACGCCGCGTTGCGGATCCTCGTATACGAGCACCGGGTCGTCGACCAAGCCCAACTGCTGGTCGATCGCGGCGAGCAGGGCTGCCGCTGGAGCCGCTTCGGCCGCGGCGCGGATCACCAGCGCCGGGCGTTCACGGCCAGCCAGGCTGAAGCTGGCGTAGGCCAGCCCTCTGAACAGCGGGCGCAACGCCTCCAGGCGCCGCTGCACGTCGCCCTCGACCAAGGCGAAGAATGCCCAGGGCAGGGCGACCGGCTCGATCGCGACCGCGGCGTGCTTGAGTTCCGGCTGGCGCGACAGCGGATCGCAGGCCGCCGAACTCAAGGCATTGACGCCCAGGCCCTCGAGAAAACGGTCGCCCCAGTGCATCGGCACAAAGGCCTGGCCTGGCTGCAGGCTGGCGTCCACCTGTACTGGCAGCACCAGGCTGGCGCGTCGGCTGCGTACGCGGACCAGATCGCCCTCAGCCAGGCCCGCCCGGGCCAGATCGTCGGGATGCAGGCCAAGCAAGGCCTGTTCAACGTGGCCGAACAGCTGCGCTGCGGTGCCGGTCCGGCTCATGCCGTGCCATTGATCGCGCAGTCGGCCGGTATTGAGCACCAGCGGAAAGGCCGAATCGGCGCCTTCGGCCGCCGACACGAAGGGGTCGGCCACGAAGCGCGCGCGCCCCGACTCGGTGGGGAAGCGGCCGTCGGCGTACAGGCGTGGCGTACCGCGTTCGGCACTGGCGGGAAACGGCCATTGCTGCGGGCCGAGACGCTCGAGCTGGGCCCGCGACAGGCCGCTGTAGTCCAGATCGCGCCCGGCGGTCAGCTGGCGATACTCGTCGTAGAGCTGCTCGGCACGTTCGAAGGCGAACAGGCTCGGCCGCCCCGGACGCAGGTGCCGCTCCAGGCGGCGGGCGAAATCGCAGGCGATGGCCCAGTCCGGGCGCGCCTCGCCGGGTGCGCTGACGGCTGCACGCACTGGGCTGATGCGGCGCTCGGAATTGGTCACGGTGCCTGCCTTCTCGCCCCAGCTCGCCGCCGGCAGCAGCAGATCGGCATAGCGACAGGTTTCGGTGGTGGCGAAGGCTTCCTGCACCACGACGAAAGGGCACGTGGCCAGCGCCTGATGGACGGCGTGCTGGTCCGGCAGCGACTGCGCAGGGTTGGTACAGACGATCCACAGGGCCTTGATTCGCCCGCTGCGGACCGCATCGAACAGCTCGACGGCAGGCAGGCCGGGCACCTCCGGCAGGCGCTCGATTCCCCAGTACGCCGCAACCTCGGCGCGGTGCCTGGGGTTGGCCGCATCGCGATGACCGGGCAACAGGTTGGCCAGGGTTCCGGTCTCGCGTCCGCCCATGGCGTTCGGCTGGCCGGTGAGCGAGAAGGGGCCGCAGCCGGGGCGGCCGATCTGTCCGGTGGCCAGGTGCAGGTTGATCAGCGCACTGTTCTTCGCGCTACCGGCGGTGGACTGGTTCAGCCCCATGCACCACAGCGAGAGAAAGCTCGGTGCCAGGCCGATCATCCTGGCGCAATCGAACAATTGCTCAGGCGTGATACCGCACAGCTCGGCGACGCGGGCCGGAGGGTAGTCGTGTACCAGGGCGGCAAGCGATCCGAAGCCCTCGGTGTGCGCCGCGATGAAGGCGCTGTCGATCCAGCCTTCGCGCAGCAGCAGGTACAGCAGGCCATGAAACAGGGCCACGTCGGAGCCCGGGCGAATGCTCAGGTGCAGGTCGGCCAGCTCGGCGGTGTCGGTGCGGCGTGGATCGACGACGATGACGCGCATCTCCGGCCGCGCCGCCTTCGCTGCCTCCAGGCGACGGAACAGCACCGGGTGGGCATAGGCCATGTTGCTGCCGGCGATGAGCAGCACGTCGGCCTGCTCGATGTCCTCGTAAGAGCAGGGTGGGGCGTCGGCGCCGAGGCTGCGCTTGTAGCCGACCACTGCCGAGGACATGCACAGCCGTGAATTGGAGTCGATGTTGTGGGTGCCCACCAATGCCCGGGCCAACTTGTTGAACGCGTAGTAGTCCTCGGTCAGCAGCTGGCCGGAGACGTAGAACGCCACGCTGTCCGGCCCATGCTCGGCCAGGGTGCTGGCGAAGACTGCGGCGGCGTGCTCCAGTGCGTTGTCCCAGCCGGTGCGGTTGCGCCCGAGGCCCTTGCCCAGGCGCAACTCGGGGTATAGCGCGCGGGCGTCCCGGTCGCCGGTCAGGTGCAGGGTCGAACCCTTGCTGCACAAACGACCGAAGTTGGCCGGGTGCGCCGGGTCGCCAGCGACGCCGAGGATGCGCTGCCCGTCGTGCTCGATCAGCACGCCGCAACCGACGCCGCAGTAACAGCAGGTCGAGGCCGTCGTCTGGGTGCTCGAACTCATGCGCAGGCCTCGCCAGGGCAGTTGGAAGGCACGCCGAGGGCCGCGACCGCCTGCTCGCCGAATGCGAGCACGTCGCGCAACTGGCCGAGGCGGCGGCCCTCGCGCAGCTGGTCCAGGTACCAGGCGCAGTCGGTGGTGTCGCCATACAGGCAGGCGCCGACCAGCACGTCATCCTTGAGCACGAGCTTCTTGTAGATGCCCTCGAACGGGTCGCTCAGGCTGATCGTCTCGGTACCCTCCGCCCCCATGAAGTCGCCTGCGGAGAACAGTTCGATGCCGGTGACCTTGAGCCGGGTGGCCGTCACCGAGCCTGCGTAGCGAACATGGCCGAGGCGTGCCAGGTGGTTGGCGCAGACGCGCGCCTGCTCGTAGAGCGGCGCCACCAGGCCATAGGCCACCCCGCGATGGCTGGCGCACTCGCCGACGGCATAGATGCGCGGATCGAAGGTCTGCAGCGTGTCATCGACCAGAACTCCGCGCGAGCAGGGCAGGCCGGCGCTTTCGGCGAGCGCGCTGTTCGGCCGGATGCCCGCGGCCATCACCACCAGATCGGCCGGCAGCTGCTCGCCATCGCCCAGGCGTACCGCGGTGACCTGGCCGTTGCCATCGTCCAGCAGCGCCTCGGTCTGCGCAGCGAGACGAAAGCGCAGGCCGCGGGCCTCGAGCGACTGCCGGAGCAGCTCACCGGCGGTGCGGTCGAGCTGGCGTTCCAGCAGCCAATCGCCCAGATGCACCACGGTCACCTGCATGCCGCGCTGCGCCAGGCCATTGGCCGCCTCCAAGCCCAGCAGGCCGCCGCCGATGACGACCGCGTGGCGGCCGGTGCGCGCGGCGTCGAGCATCGCCTGGGTGTCGGCGATGTCGCGGTAACCGATGACCCCGGCCAGCGTGTTGCCCGGGATCGGCAGGATGAAGGGGCTCGAGCCGGTGGCGATCAGCAGCCGGTCGTAAGCGGCTTCGCTGCCATCGTCGGCGATGACGCGGCGGCGTGCGCGGTCGATCCGGATGACACGCCGGCCCAGGCGCAGGTCGATGCCGTGATGGCGATACCAGTCCAGGTCATTGAGCACGATGTCGTTGAAGCCCTGTTCGCCGGCCAGTACCGGCGAGAGCAGGATGCGGTTGTAGTTCGGGTGCGGCTCGGCACCGAATACGGTGATGTCGTACAGCTGCGGTGCCAGGGCGAGCAGCTCTTCGAGGGTGCGCACCCCGGCCATGCCGTTGCCGATCACCACGAGTCTGGGTCTGTTCATGCCGTTCTCCGTAAGCCCGTGCCTGCGAAGGCGAAAAACAAAAAGGCGTCCCACCGGTTTCCCGGTAGGACGCCTTTGTCCGTCCCCGTCGAAGGGGGCGCCATGCTTCACCGTTGAAGCGCGGCGCGATGTCTGTCTGCTCTGACCAAGCAGAACCTGTGCCAGTTGGCCAAAGCGCCGCAAATCAGGCCTTTGCGCCGACCGCTGCGCATTTTTTACGCCTGGCGCGCACTCTTTTGAGGCCCGTTGAGCCGAGCTGGTGCGTGGCCTTCAGACGCGCCCGGCAAGAAGGATCAGCAGTGCCAGGTTACCCAGCAGCGATAGCAGGGCCAGCGTGCGCCAGACCTTCAACGGCTCCCGCTCGAGCAACGGCCGTGGCCGGTTGCTCAGCGCCTTGCGCTCCCCCTGCTCGAGTTCCAGCAGCCCTTGCTCGGCGGTTTCGAAGCGTGCGCCCGGGTCGCTTGCGACCGACCTGGCGAGCCATTCGTCGAGCCAGCCGGGCAGGTCGGGGCGGTAGCGGCTGGCCGGTACGGGTTGGCCGAAGCGCGGGCGCTGGAATGGCTCGACCTCGCCATAGGGGTAATGGCCGGTCAGCAGGCGGTACAGGGTCACGCCCGTGGCATAGAGATCGCGCGCGGTGGTCGGAGCTGCGCCGGCAAAGGCTTCCGGGGGCAGGTAGCTCGGGGTGCCGGGCAGAGCGTTGGGCGGATCGGTCGACAATCCGGGGCTGTAGGCCAGGCCGAAATCGAGCAGGCGCAGCTCGCCGTCGTCGCCCAGGTGCAGATTCTCCGGCTTGATGTCGCGATGCAGGATGTTGCGCCGGTGCAGCAGCCCGACGGCGCTGATCAGACGCGGCGCCAGAGCCAGCCAGTCGGCCAGCGGCAAGGGGCCTTCGAGTAGCCGCTGTTCCAGCGTGGCACCCGCATATTCGCGCTGCACGTAGTACAGGTGCTGGCGTTGGGGCAGGCTGTGCAGCTCCGGCACGCTGCGCCCGGCCACGCGGCGCAGAAACCATTCCTCCTGCAGCAGGGCCGGGCCGGCTTCCGCTTCGTCGTGGCGGCTGGGTGGCAGCGTCTTGAGCAGCCACGGCTGCCCGGCCGCGTCCCGAACCCGGTACAGCAGCGACTGGCGCGACTCGGCGAGCAGCCGCTCGACCCGCCAACCCTCGAACAACTGCCCCGGTTTCAGTAAAGGCGGTAACGGCCACTGTACGAGGCGCGCCAGGGCGTCGGCGAGTGCCGCCTCGGGCAGCGAATCGATGCGCACCAGCAAGGCGCTGGCGTTGTCCTGGCTACCCTGGCTGTGCGCCAGGTTGACCAGTGCCGCAGCGGCGCGCGACAGATCCGGCTGGTCACGCAACAGGTGCGCGATGTCGGTCTCGGCCAGGCTGGCCCAGACGCCATCGCTGAGCAGTGCGAAGCAGTCGCCGGCGGCGAGGTCGCCGTCCCGGTAGTCGACCACCAGATGCTGATCTAGCCCCAGCGCGCGTTTGAGCACGTGCTGCATGTCTGGTTGTTCCCAGACATGGTCTTCGCTGAGTCGCTCCAGCCGTTGGCCATCCCAGCGATAGGCCCGGCAGTCGCCGACGTGCGCGAGGGTGAAGCGCCGGCCGCGCAGGACCAGCGCCGTGAGTGTGGTGAGCAGTGGCCCGCCGTTGCCGTTGGCTTGCAGCCAGCGGTTCTGCGCGACCAGGATGCGATCGAGCGAATGCGCCACCGCCCAGGTATCGGGCGTGGCGTAGTAATCCTGAGCCAGTGCCTGCAACGTCGCATGGGCCGCCAATCCACCATCAAGGCACTGGCTGACGCCGTCGGCCAGGGCAAACAGACACCCCTTGGCGACCGCCTGGGGCGGTGCCGGAGTGACGATGCGCATGGCGTCCTGGTTTTCGTGGCGTGGTCCGGTGGCGGTGGCTTCGCCAATGCTCAGCTGCAGGGGCATGGAAAGGTTCCGTCAGGTCGGGAAGGATCGAGGGTGCGCAGTGCGCACCCTCGGCTCGCGCAGGCGGCTAGACCCGCGCCGCGGTGACTGCCGCCGAGCCCCAGGTGGTGCGCCAGCGACGCTTGACGCCATGCAGGCCGAACCAGGCCAGCACGCCGAGGGCCGCGAACAGCCAGAGGCCGAGCTGGTAATCGCCGGTGGACTGCTTGACCGCGCCGAGCCCGGCGGTAAGCAGGAAGCCGCCGATGCCGCCGGCCATGCCGACCAGGCCGGTCATCACCCCGATCTCCTTGAAAAAGCGCTGCGGCACGAGCTGGAACACCGCGCCGTTACCGGCGCCGAGGCTGAGCATGGCGACCACGAACAGCACCAGCGCAGCGGTCGCGCTGGGCAGGTTGAAGCCGACCGCCGCGATGCAGATGGCCGCCACGGTGTACATCACCAGCAGGGCACGAATGCCGCCGATGCGATCGGCCAGCGCGCCGCCCAGCGGGCGTAGCAGGCTGCCGGCGAACACGCAGGCGGCCGTGTAGTAGCCGGCCTTGACCGGGTCGAACCCGTACTGATCGTGGAAGTAACCGGGCAGGGTGCTGGCCAGGCCGAGAAAGCCGCCGAAGGTCACGCTGTAGAAAAACATGAACCACCAGCTGTCGCGGTCGCCGAGCGCTTTCAGGTAATCCGCCACGGACTTGGGGGCCGGCCGGTTCGGTGCGTTTCTTGCCGCCAGGGCGAAGATCGCGAAGGTCAGCGTCAGCGGAATCAGCGCCAGGCCGAAAACGTTGTTCCAGCCGAAGGCCGAGGCCAGCACCGGTGCGAACAGCGCTGCCAGCACCGTGCCGGAGTTACCGGCGCCAGCAATGCCCATGGCCTTGCCCTGGTGTTCCGCCGGGTACCACTGCGAGGCCAGCGGCAGTGCCACGGCGAAGGATGCCCCCGCCATGCCGAGGAACAGACCGAGCAGCAGCGCCTGGCCGTAGCTGTGCACGCCGGCGTACCAGGCGACGAATAGCGCGGCGATCACCACGGCCTGGCCGAACAGCCCGGCGGTCTTTGGCGACGTGCGGTCGGCCAGCATCCCCAGCACCAGGCGCAGGACCGCCCCGGAGAGGATTGGCGTGGCGACCATCATCGCCCGCTCCTGGGTGGTCAGGCCCAGATCCGCGGCGATCTGCACGCCCAGCGGACCGAGGACGTACCAGACCATGAAGCTCAGGTCGAAATAGAGAAAGGCGCAAAACAGGGTCGGCGTATGGCCGGCTTTCCAGAAGCTCGTGTTCATCGTTCAGTTCCAGATTGGGGCAGTGCAGCCAGTCGCTGCCTCTGCGGGTGGCACATCGATCAACGCGGCCCCGGCATCGGGGCAAACGAAAAAAAGGCGCCGCAACACGCCTGCCGGAGCAGGGTGGTACGACGCCTTTGTCTTGATCGGTAGCCGCCGTTGGCCGCCGATGGCTTGGTTAGAGCAGAAAGCGTGCCAGCTCGCGATGGCCTACTGCCCGAGCAGCTCGTGCATGGCGATGATCTGCTCGGCGACCTGGATCAGCTTCTGCTGACGGCTCATCGCCTGACGACGCATCAGGGTGTAGGCCTCTTCCTCGTTGCAGTGGCGCATCTTCATCAGCAGGCCCTTGGCCTGCTCGATGCGCTTGCGATCGGCCAGCTGCTGGTCGCGCGCCTGCAGCTGTGCGCGGATCGCCTGATCGCTTTCGAAGCGGGCCATCGCCACCTCGAGGATCGGCTTGAGCCGCTGCGCCTGGATGCCCTCGACGATATAGGCGCTGACCCCGGCGCGGATCGCCTGGCGCATCACATCGGGGCGGTCGTCCTCGGTGAACAGCACGATCGGGCGCGGGCGATCACGGCTGACCATCACCACCTGCTCCATGACGTCGCGGCTGGGCGAATCGGTATCGATCAGCACCACATCGGGGCGGATGGCCTCGACGCGCTCGGGCAGGTCGATGATCGAACCGTGGTCGTCGATGACGTCGAAGCCGGCGTCGATCAGGGCGCAGCGCAGCCGGCCGACCTTCTTCGGGGTGTCGTCGATCAGGAGGATGCGCAACATGCAGGTCTCCTCAGGACAGATTGGCGATCGGCAGATCGCTCAGGGCATGCAGCGCGAAGCCGCGTGCATAACCGGCCGGATCGCTGCCGTCCCAGTGGCTGCCGTCCATCAGGCGGCTAGTGCGCATCAGCGATTCGGGCACGGCAATGCCCAGCGCGCTGGCGGCGTCCCGGTAGAGCGCGGTCTGCTGGACGCTGCGCGCCACGGCGAGGTAGTCCGGGTCCTGGCGCAGCAGGCCCCAGCGGCGCAGCTGGGTCATGAACCAGAGGCCATCGGAGTGGTACGGCATGTTCACCTCGCCCTCGCCAAAGAAGCGCAGGGCGTGCGCATCCTGCCAGGTGTGGCCGAGGCCGTCGGCGTACTGGCCGAGGAATCGGGGTGCGATCGCCTCGAGCGGGGCGCCGACGTATTCCGCTGCGGCGAGCAGCTGAGCGGTGCTGCGGCGGTTCTCGTCGCTCTGGTCGATGAAGCGGCTCGCGGCCAGGACCGCCATGATCAGCGCGCGCGCGGTGTTCGGGTACTGCTCGACGAAGGCACGGGTACAGCCAAGCACCTTTTCCGGATGATCCGGCCAGATCGACTGGCTGGTGGCCAGGGTGAAACCCGAGCCTTCGGCAACCGCTTGCGCACCCCAGGGCTCGCCGGCGCAGAAGCCATCGATATGCCCGCTGCGCAGATGGCCGACCATTTGCGCTGGCGGCACGACCAGCGTGCGCACATCCTCCAGCGGATGGATGCCGTGGGCCGCCAGCCAGTAATACAGCCACAACGCGTGGGTGCCGGTCGGAAAGGTCTGCGCGAAGGTCAGACGTGCACCGCTTTGGCGCACGCAGTGGCGCAATGCCTCGGCGTCGGTCACGCCGGCTTCCATCAGCGAGGACGACAGGTTGATGCTCTGGCCGTTCTGCGACAGCCCCATCAGCACCGCCATATCGACCGGCGCGCTGCCGCCGATGCCGAGGTGAACGCCGTAGATCAGGCCGTAGAGGCCCTGGGCGGCATCGAGCTCGCCATCGATGAGGCGATCGCGCAGCGCCGACCAGGAGTGCTGGCGGTGCAGGTTGAGGGTAAGTCCGTAGGGCTGGGCGAAGCCCTGGGTGGCGGCGACGATGAGCGAGGCTGCATCGGTGAGCGCCATGAACCCGAGGTTGAGGCTGTTCTTTTCGGGGGCGTCGCTGCCGTTGACCCAGGCGAGGGCGTCCGGGCGGGCAGAGGGAATATCGGTCATGAAAGCGGCCTTGTCGTTTGCTGCGCGCGGCAGGCGGGTCCTGCCGGTGCGTAGCAAGCGATATGCCAGGGTGCCCGGACTCAGCGCGGATAGAGCGGCGGCAGCGCGCCCGAGTCCTGTTCGGCAGTGGGGGTTTCCAGCGGTGGCAGCGAGCGGATCGCCTGCCACAGCGCTTCACCCTGCCAGCGCTGCCCGGTCTCGCTGTAGAGCGCACCATTGAGGCCGTCCAGTGCCTCGGACAGCGGCACGAAGCGAGCGGCCATCTCGGCGAGGGTTTCCGGCTGCTGCCGCGCCCAGGCGTCCAGCGCCTGGCGGGTGGCCTGGGTATCGTTGGCCTGGCAGGCCCGCCGGAGATCGTCGAGCAGGCTGCGCGGGGTCGGCCCGCTGGCAGCGCTGCGCTGCACCACCGGCGGCTGTCGACGAGCCCGCCACCAGAGCCCGAAACCCAGCAGGGTGGTCAGGCCGAGCAGGGCGGTGCTCAGCTGCCAGGGCCAGAGCGGCTTGGCAGCGGCGCGGCGGGGCTCGGCCGGGCCGCTCAGCGGCGCCTCTTCGAGCTGCGGGTTTTCCGCGATGCTGAGCTGGCGTGCGGCCAGGTTGGTGCGCTCGAGCCGATCCTGCTCGACGTTCCACCAGACGACCTCCAGCGCCGGCAGCTCGACCTCTCCGGCACGAGTCGGCACCAGCGCTTCGCGATCCTCGCGGCTGCCGACCACGCCGTTCGGGCCGGTCTCGTCAGCCAGCCCCGGCTGATCGGGGTAGCGCCGCAGCCCGTCGCCAGGCGCGCTGCCGAGCGGGGGCAACTGCGCACTGGTAAGCCCTTCGGCCTTGATCAGCAGGCTGCGGGTCAGCGAGTCGCCAACCTGTGCCTTGCCCGGGTCGCCGCTCCAGGCCTCGACCAGCGTCAGCGACGTGGCCGGCAGCCAGGGGGCGTCGGTCGGGTAGTCCCGCGGCTTGGGCTTGACCTCGACCGGGATGGTCGGTGACTTGACCTGGGTCGAGCGCCCCGGGCGCGGGCCGAGGATCGAATAGTCGTTGCCGCTGGCCACCGTCGTGGCGCTGAACAGCTGGCTGGGAATCTGCAGCCGCCCGCTCTTCTGCGGAAACAGCGCGTAGCGCACCTCGATCACGCCGTGGCGGACGCCATTGATGTCCTTTTCGTAGGTGCGTGGCTCGCCCAGCCGCTTGACCAGCGCATCGGGCATCTGCAGCGGTGAGAGCGTGCTGTCGTCGTACAGCGACACGGAGTGATAGATACGCAGCGTCAGGATGATCTGTGCCTGAACGTAGACGCTCTCGCGGTCAACGCTGGCGTCGATGAACACCGGTGCCAGCAGGGCGCTGTCGTGATTGCCGCGCGCCTCCTGCACGAACACGGTGATGGGGTCGCTGTGCCAGTCGCCCAGCTGCAGCGACGGAATGATCAGGTAGCCGGTACGGCGCGGGCGCAGCGTGGTTAGCCAGCGAGTGACCGCCTGCGCTTCGCCGCCGACGTTGGACAGGCTGTTGAGCTGACGCGTGTCGTAGACCTCGAACAGCTCGTTCAGCGGCTGCAGATCGGGCCGCCCGAATACCGCGGCGTCGCGCGCTTCGAGCGTCAGTTCCAAGGTTTCGTCGAGGCTCAGGCGAGTGCGATCGACGCTGGCGGCGAGCCCTGCGGCTTGGGCACTCAGCGCGGCGCAGGCGAGAACCAGGGCAAACAATAGGCGGATCATTGGGACGCTTCCTGACGCTTGCGCTGTTCGTAGAGAAATTTGCGGCGCAGCAGCTCGCCCGGATCGTCCGGGATCTGTCGGAGCCACTGCTCGGCGGCCTGGTACTGCTCGCTGATCGGGCGCGGCGCATCGCTGCTGGCCGACGCGGCGCTATCGGTTTCGGCGGGCGTCTGGGCGATCTGTTCGGTGTCCGAAGTGCTGGCCTGGTCGGCCGGGCGCTGCGCGGTTTGCGTGTTGCCCTGCTCCGGCGATGCAGCCGAAGGCTGGCCACCGTCCTCAGCCTGCCGGCCTTGCTCGCCCGGCTCCGGCGCTTCGGCGGCCTGGGCCGCTTCGTCGCGCTGGCGCAGCAGTTCTTCGACCAGGGCCTTGTTCTGCAGCGCGGGCTCGAGCCCGGGCTGCATGTCCAGCGCCTGTTCGTAGGCTTCCCGCGCCGCCTCGAGGTCGCCGGAGCGCGCCAGGGCGTTGCCTCGGTTGTAGTGATCGGCCGCGCTGTCGCCTTCGGCGAAGTGGCTGATGGCCGCCGCGTAGTCACCGGCCAGGTAACGGGCGATGCCTTGCCAGCGGCGGTCGGCGAAGCGCTCGGCTGCCTCGCCCGGGCGTCCCTCGTCGAGCAGGCGCTGGCCTTGCTGATCGGGGCGCAGCCAGAGATCGCGCAGCTCGAAGGCGTCGGCCGGAGCGGGTTGCACGAGCAGCAGGGCGAGACCGAACAGCCAGCCGCGACGGGCTGCACAGGCGGCAACCAGCAGCAGCGGTAACAGCAGCCAGTAGCCCTGGTCGAGCCAGGCATCGAGGCGCAGACGTTCGGGCTGCCGGACGATGGCGCCCGTGCGGTCGAGCAGGCCGAGGCTATCGAGGTCGGCCGTGTCGAGGCGCGCCTGCTGGTAACGACTGCCCAGTTGCGTGGCGAAGCGGCGCAGGCCGTTGTCGTCCAGGCGCGGAATCAGGATGGCGCCATCGGCATCCTTGACGAAGCCGCCTTCGGCGCGCGCGATCGGGGCGCCTTCGGGCGTGCCGACACCCAGAATCAGCAGCCGCTCGCCGTCGTCGCCCAACTGCTGGCCAATCGCCTGTTGCTGTTCGGCGGGGATACCGGTGCCGATCAACAGCAGTCGGCCGCGCCCTTGCGCGCCCTGCTCGAGCAGGGCCAGCCCCTGTTCGACTGCCAGATCCACCCGCTGGCCGCTCTCGGGCATCAGCGAGGGCTTGATCGCCTGCAGTAGATTGGCGGTGGTCGCCAGGTCGTCGGATAGCGGCACCAACGTGTGGGCACTGCCGGCGTAGACGACCACCGCAGTGTGCGCATCGGCGCGCGCGAGGAGCAGGTCGAGCAGCTTGCGGCGCGCCTGTTCCAGCCGGGTCGGCGGGACATCGCCGGCGAGCATGGCCGGCGTCATTTCCAGCAGGACCACCAGCGGGTCGGCGCGTTTGAGGCTCGGTTGCTCCAGCCGCTGCCAGCTCGGCCCAAGCAGCACGAGCATGCCGAGCGCCCAGCCCAGTGCCAGCAGGGCCCAGGGCAGACGGCTGGTGCGTTGGCGGCCCTGGGTCAGCAGGACCGCTTGAAACGCGGCAGGAATCAGGCGTTGCCAGCGGCCGACCTGGCGCTGCCGATGCCACAGTCGCCAGAGCAGCCAGGCGAGTACGGGCACGGCGAGCAGCCACCAGGGGCGCAACAGATATGGCATGAGCGCGTTCATTCGCCGGGCTCCCGGCGCGCCAGCCAGCGTGCCAGCGGCGCCTGCCAGAGCTGCGCCATGGCCAGCAGCACGCTGATGGCGAGCGCCGCAGCCAGTGGCCAGGCATGCAGCGGCTCGGCTAGGCGAGCGCGGGTGGGCGCCTGGGCGGCGGGTTCGAGTTGGTCCAGGGTTTCACCGATGGCCTGCAGCTCTTCCCGACTGCGGGCACGGAAGTAGGCACCGCCGGTGGCCTCGGCGATGGCACGCAGCGTCGGCTCGTCGAGCTCCAGCCCCGGGTTGAAACCGAAGCGGCTCAGTACACCGGTTTCCTCCGGTGCGGCACCGATACCGATGGTGTGTATCTTCACGCCCTGTTCGGCGGCCAATCGAGCGGCAACCAACGGGTCGACCTCGCCGCCGTTGTTGGCGCCGTCGGTGACCAGCACCAGCACGCGGCTCTTGGCCGGCCGTTCGCGCAGACGCTTGACCGCCAGGCCGATGGCGTCGCCGAGTGCGGTGTTGCTGCCGGCAATGCCGACGATCGCTTCGTCGAGCCAGGTGCGCACCGTTCGCCGGTCAAAGGTCAGCGGCGCCTGCAAGTAGGCCTTGCTGCCGAACAGGATCAGGCCGACCCGATCGCCCTCGCGGGCTTCGATGAAGTCGCCGAGCAGGCGCTTGACCAGCTCCAGGCGGGTGATGTCCTCGTCCTCCCAGCGCATGTCGGGGTAGTCCATCGAACCGGACACATCGACGGCCAACAGCAAGTCGCGACCGCTGGTGGGTAACGGCAGGGGTTCGCCGAGCCATTGCGGCCTAGCCGCAGCGAACAGCAGCAGCAACCAGACGGTGAGATAGGGTAACTGCTGGCGCCAGCCGGGCAGGGCGATGCGCGCCCGGCGGCCGGATAGCGACTCGAGCTCGGGCAGAAAGCTGATCTTCAGCGCGGCCTCGCCGTTGTCGGCCGCCGGTAGCAGCCAGCGCAGCAGCCAGGGCAAGGGCAGTAGGGCAAAGGCCCAGGGCCAGGCGAGATCAAACATGCTTGCGAATCCAGATGTCGACGGCCTGCTCGAGGCCATCGATGGCTTTATCGTCGAGCCGGCACTGCGGGCGGTAGGCGCCTTCGACCAGCACCATCCAGCGGGTCAGGCCGGCGGCCGGGCAGCGGCTGTCGAGAAAGGCGAGCCAGGCACGGCCGCTCAGCGTGTGCGGATGGTCGTCTGGATAGCGCGCCCGGCACAGGCGCTTGAGCAGGCCGTTGAGCTGTTGCAGCCATTCGTTGGCGGGTTGCTGACCGTAGGGTTTGCTCAGTCGGGCCAATTCGTCCAGAGCCGCCTGACGGCTCGGCTCGAGCGGTGCCGGGGCGGCCGTCTGCGGGCGCGGTCGATGCAACCGGCTGCGCAGACGCCATAGGCCGAGCAGCGCAGCCACCAGCAGCAAGGCGAGCAACCACCAGCCAGGTGCAGGCGGCCACCAGCTCACGGCCGGTGGCAGGATCGGCGGGGCCAGCTGCTCCAGCGGGTTCATGCCAGGGCGCTCGGGCGAAGGCTCAGATGACTGCGCAGCTGTTCGACCAGGTCGCTCTGCGTGTCCAGCGGCATCAGCGGAACGCGCAAGCGGTCGGCCAGGCGCTGCCAACGCGCCTGGCGCGCCTCGCCCTGGCGGTGATAGGCCTGGCGCAACGGGGCGTCCAGCGTATCGAGCTCCAGGCGTGCCGCGCCCTGGGCGAAGCGCAACAGGCCGGCGGCCGGCAGGGCGTGGTCGAGGGGGTCGAACAGTGGCAGTAAAAGAAGGTCGACGTGGCGCGCCAGCAGGCTCAGCTGCTGTTCGGCGGCGTCGCCCAGGGTGCGCTCGTCGCAGAGGACTACCGCCAGGCTGCCGGGGCGCAGCACCTCGCGGGCGCGGCGCAGGGCAAGCGAGAAGGCTTCCGGCTGTTCGGGCGTGTCGCAGTCGAGCGCCCGGTTCGCGCGCACCAGGCGGTCGAGCAACTGCAGCAGGCTCTGCTTGTTGCGTCGCGGCTTGATTTCGTGATGCTCGCTGGCGCCGAAGACCAGGCCGCCGACACGGTCGTTGTGGTGCAGCGCGGCCCAACCGACCAGGCTGGCGGCCTGCGCGGCGAGCACCGACTTGAACACCCGGCCGCTGCCGAAGAACAGGCGGCGGCTCTGCTCCACGACAAGAAAGATTGGTCGCTCGCGCTCCTCGTGGAAGAGCTTGGTGTGCGGCTCCTGGGTGCGGGCCGTGACGCGCCAGTCGATGGTGCGCACATCGTCACCGGCCTGGTAGATGCGCACCTGGTCGAAGTCGACCCCGCGGCCGCGAAGCTTGGAGTGGTGCAGGCCGATCAGCGGGCTGCGGCGATGCGGCGTGGAGAACAAGGGGACTTCGCGCACGCGGTGGCGCCACTCGATGAGTTCGGCAAGGTCGACGCGCAGGCCACTGCCGGCCGGCGATGCTGCTGCGGCCGGGGTGTGCATGTCAGGCAACCGCCACCACGTCGAGGATGCGCTGCAGTACGCGGTCCTGGTCGATGCCGGCGGCTTCGGCCTCGAAGGACAGGATCAGGCGATGGCGCAGGGTATCGAAGAGCATCGCCTGGATGTCCTCGGGGCTGACGAAGTCGCGGCCCGCCAGCCAGGCGTGCGCACGGGCGCAGCGGTCCAGCGCGATGGAGCCGCGCGGGCTGGCGCCGTAGGCGATCCACTCGGCGAGCTCGGCATCGTACTTGGCCGGGGTGCGCGTCGCCATGATCAGCTGGACCAGGTATTCCTCCACCGCATCGGCCATGTACAGGCCGAGGATCTCCTTGCGTGCGGCGAAGATCACCTGCTGGCTGATCCGCTGTTCGGGTGCGGCCTCGCCGTGAATGGCTTCGCCGCGCGCCTGCTGAAGGATGCGCCGCTCGACCGAGGCGTCCGGAAAGCCGATCTTCACGTGCAGGAGGAAGCGGTCGAGCTGCGCTTCGGGCAGCGGATAGGTGCCTTCCTGTTCGATCGGGTTCTGCGTGGCCATCACCAGGAACAGCGGCGGCAGGTCATAGGTGCTGCGGCCGACGCTGACCTGGCGTTCGGCCATCGCCTCGAGCAGCGCCGACTGAACCTTCGCCGGGGCGCGGTTGATTTCGTCAGCCAGGACCAGGTTGTGGAAGATCGGCCCCTGCTGGAAAACGAAGCTGCCGGTTTCCGGGCGATAGATTTCGGTGCCGGTGATGTCGGCAGGCAGCAGGTCGGGGGTGAACTGGATGCGGTGGAACTCGGCTTCCAGACCTTCGGCCAGCTCCTTGATCGCACGCGTCTTGGCCAGGCCGGGCGCGCCCTCGACGAGCATGTGACCATCGGCGAGCAGGGCGATCAGCAGGCGTTCGATCAGGCGGTCCTGACCAAGAATCTGGCTGGAAAGAAACTGTCGCAGAGCGACGATCGCTTCACGGTGATCCATCGTTTCGATACTTCCGCAAACGGCGCCGGCACGGCTGCGCTCGATCGCGCTCGTGCATTGCAGGCGGCGGTCGTGACGCAGGAGTCGGGGGCCAGGGGGCGTCACTTTACTGCATTTATGCCTGGCTAGACTAACCTTGAACCTTGGCCCTGTGGCGTCAGTCACTACGCCGACCCTTCCTTTTCTTGCATCAGCAGCGGAGCCCTACATGGCGTTTTTCACCGCCGCCAGCAAGGCCGATTTCCAGCAGCAATTGCGCGCGGCCCTGGCACAGCATGTCGATGATCCTCTCCTTGCCCAACTGGGCCTGTTCGCCGAGCAGTTCTTCGGCATCGTCTCTCTCAGTGAGCTGACCGAACGGCGCATGGCCGACCTGGTCGGCTCGACCCTGGCCAGCTGGCGCCTGCTGGAGCGCTTCGATCCGGCCCAGCCGGAGGTCCGCGTGTTCAACCCGGATTTCGAGAAGCATGGCTGGCAATCGACGCACACCGTGGTCGAGGTGCTGCACCCGGACATGCCGTTTCTGGTCGATTCGGTACGCATGGAGCTGACGCGGCGCGGGCTGAGCATCCACACCCTGCAGAACAGCGTGCTGAACGTGCGCCGCGATGCCGATGGTGTGCTGCAGGCCTTGCTGCCGCGCGACGCCGCGCCGGCGGACGGTGGCCTGGAGTCGCTGATCTTTGTCGAGATCGACCGTTGTGCCAGCACCGCCGAACTGCGCGAGCTGGAGCAGGCGCTGCAGGCGGTACTCGGCGACGTGCGCCAGGTGGTGGGCGACTTCGCCATGATGAAGGCGAGGGCGGACGAAGCCCAGGCGCGGCTGGAACTGGCCAATCTGCCGGTGGATGCCGATGAGCTGCAGGAGATCCGTGATTTCCTGCGCTGGCTCGCCGACGACCATTTCACCTTTCTCGGCTATGAAGAATTCAGCGTCGTCGAGCAGGATGGCGTCGGCCACATCCAGTATGACGAGGCCTCGCTGCTCGGCTTGTCCCGTACGCTGCGAACCAACCTGAGCGAGGACGACCAGCGGCTGATGCCCCAATCGGTCGCCTACCTGCGCGAGCCGCTGCTGCTGTCGTTCGCCAAGGCCTCCACGCAAAGCCGGGTGCATCGCCCGGCCTATCCCGATTACGTGTCGGTGCGCGAGTTCGACGAGTCCGGCCAGGTCGTGCGCGAATGCCGCTTCATGGGCCTGTTCACCTCGTCGGTGTATACGCAGAGCGTGCGACGTATTCCGTTCATCCGGCGCAAGGTGGACGCGGTGCTGGCCCGCGCCGATTTCGGCGGGTCGACCCATCTGAACAAGGAGCTGGCGCAGGTCCTCGAGGTGCTACCGCGCGACGAGCTGTTCCAGGCCTCGACCGACGAGCTGTTCGACAACGCCGTCGCCATCGTGCAGATCCAGGAACGCAACCGCTTGCGCCTGTTCCTGCGTTTCGATCCCTACCGGCGCTTCTGCTACTGCCTGGTCTATGTACCGCGCGACAGCTACTCGACCGAAACGCGCCTGAAGATCCAGCAGGTACTGGTCGACCGGCTCGATGCCAGCGGCTGCGAGTTCTCCACCTATTTTTCCGAGTCGGTGCTAACCCGGGTGCAGTTCATCCTGCGCCTGGACCCGAACCGGCCGGTAGCGGTGGACCCGCAGCGTCTGGAGCAGGAGGTGATTCAGGCCTGTCGCAGCTGGCAGGCCGACTACGCCGGCCTGATGGTGGAGCGGTTCGGCGAGGCGCGGGGCACGACCCTGCTCGACGAATTCCCCAAAGGCTTCCCGGCCGGCTACCGCGAGCGCTTCACGCCGCAGTCGGCGGTGGTCGACATGCAGCATATCGAGAGCCTGAGCGCCGAGCGGCCTCTGGTGATGAGCTTCTATCAGCCGATCAGTGCCGACGAGCGCACCCTGCATTGCAAGCTCTACCACATCGACACGCCGCTGCCGCTGTCCGATGTGCTGCCGATCATGGAAAACCTCGGCCTGCGGGTGCTCGGCGAGTTTCCCTATCGCATGCTCGATCGCAATGGCCGCGAATACTGGATCCACGACTTCGCCTTTACCTACTCCGAAGGCCTGGAAATCGATCTGCTGGAAATCAACGAGCCGCTGCAGGATGCCTTCATCCATATCAGCCGCGGCGATGCCGAGAACGATGGGTTCAACCGGCTGGTGCTCGCCGCCGGGCTGACCTGGCGGGAGGTCGCGCTACTGCGTGCCTACGCGCGCTACCTCAAGCAGATTCGCATGGGCTTCGACCTCGGCTACATCGCCAGCGCGCTGCTCAACCACACCGAGATCGCGCGCGAGCTGGTGCGCTTGTTCAAGATGCGTTTCTACCTGGCGCGCAAGATGAGCGAGGAAGACCTGAGCGACAAGCAGCAGCGGCTCGAGCAGGCGGTGCTCGGTGCGTTGGACGAGGTCGCGGTGCTCAACGAGGACCGCATCCTGCGGCGTTATCTCGCGCTGATCAAAGCGACGCTGCGCACCAACTTCTATCAGCCTGATGCCGGGGGCAAGGCCAAGGACTACTTCAGCTTCAAGTTCGACCCGCGCGCGATCCCGGAGATGCCGCGGCCGGCGCCGATGTTCGAGATCTTCGTCTACTCGCCGCGCGTCGAAGGTGTGCACCTGCGCGGCGGCAAGGTCGCCCGCGGCGGGCTGCGCTGGTCTGACCGGGAGGAGGACTACCGCACCGAGGTGCTCGGGCTGGTCAAGGCGCAGCAGGTCAAGAACGCCGTAATCGTGCCGGGCGGAGCCAAGGGTGGCTTCGTTCCGCGACGGCTGCCAATTGGCGGCACGCGCGACGAGATTCAGGCCGAGGCCATCGCCTGTTATCGCATCTTCATCAGCGGCCTGCTGGACCTGACCGACAACCTGAAAGAGGGGCAGGTGGTGCCGCCTGCCGGCGTGGTGCGCTACGACGAGGACGATCCGTATCTGGTCGTGGCCGCCGACAAGGGCACCGCGACCTTCTCCGACATCGCCAACGGCATTGCGGCCGACTACGACTTCTGGCTGGGCGACGCCTTTGCCTCCGGTGGCTCGGCCGGTTACGACCACAAGAAGATGGGCATCACCGCGCGCGGCGCCTGGGTATCGGTGCAGCGACACTTCCGCGAGCGTGGCATCAACGTACAGACCGATCCGATCACCGTCATCGGCATTGGCGACATGGCGGGCGACGTGTTCGGCAATGGTCTGCTGATGTCGAGCACACTGCAGCTGGTGGCCGCGTTCAACCATCTGCATATCTTTATTGATCCGGACCCCGATCCGGCGGTGAGCTTCGCCGAGCGCCAGCGCCTGTTCGAAATGCCGCGCTCGTCATGGGCCGACTACGATGCCGGCCTGATCTCCGCCGGGGGCGGGGTGTTCCCCCGCTCGGCCAAACGTATCCTCATCACCCCGCAGATGAAGGCGCGCTTCGCGATCGACGCCGATCAGCTGACCCCGGCCGAGCTCATTCACGCGCTGCTCAAGGCTCCGGTCGATCTGTTGTGGAACGGTGGCATCGGCACCTATGTCAAGAGCAGCGCCGAGAGCCATGCCGATGTCGGTGACAAGGCCAACGATGCGGTGCGGGTCAATGGCAACGAGCTGCGCGCCCGCGTCGTGGGCGAGGGCGGCAACCTCGGCATGACCCAGCTCGGGCGCGTCGAGTACGCCCTGCACGGCGGGGCGAGCAATACCGATTTCATCGACAACGCGGGCGGCGTGGACTGTTCGGACCACGAGGTCAATATCAAGATCCTGCTCAACGAGCTGGTGCGTGCTGGCGACATGACTGGCAAACAGCGCAACCAGCTGTTGGCCGACATGACCGAGGCGGTTGCCGAGCTGGTGCTGCACAACAACTACAAGCAGACCCAGGCACTTTCCCAGGCTCAATACCGAGCCGGCGAGCGGGGCGGGGAGTATGTGCGCCTGATCGCCGCGCTGGAGGCCGATGGCCTGCTCGATCGCGGCCTGGAATACCTGCCGAGCGACGAAGCGCTGGCCGAGCGGAGCAACCTCGGCAAGGGGCTGACCCGCCCCGAGCTGTCGGTGCTGATTTCCTACAGCAAGATCCAGCTCAAGGACGCGCTGCTGCACTCGCGCGTGCCCGACGACGACTACCTGGCCCGGGAGATGGAAACGGCGTTTCCCACCCTCCTTGGCGAGCGCTATCGCGATGCCATGCGCCAGCATCGGCTCAAGCGTGAAATCGTCAGCACGCAGATCGCCAACGACCTGGTCAACAACATGGGCATCGCCTTTGTGCAGCGCCTGAAAGAGGCGACGGGCATGAGCGCGGCGAACGTGGCCGGCGCCTATGTGATCGTGCGCGACATCTTTCACCTGCCGCACTGGTTCCGCCAGATCGAGGCACTGGACTACCGGATTCCCGCCGAGCTGCAGCTCAAACTGATGGAAGAGCTCGTCCGCCTCGGCCGGCGCGCCACCCGCTGGTTCCTGCGCAACCGGCGCGGCGAGCTCGACGCAGCGCGAGATGTGGGCCATTTCGGACCCCGCGTGGCGGCGCTGGGGCTCAAGCTCAATGAGCTGTTGCAGGGCTCGACGCGGCAGTTCTGGGAAGCGCGTTACCAGCAGTACGTCGAAGCCGGTGTGCCGGAATTGCTCGCGCGCCTGGTCGCCGGCACCAGCCACCTCTACACCTTGTTGCCGGTACTCGAGGCGGCGGATGAGACCGGGCAGGCACCCGCCGATGTCGCGGCCGCCTATTTCGCCGTGGGCGACGCGCTGGAGCTGCCCTGGTACGGGCAGCAGCTGTCGGCCCTGCCGGTGGAGAACAACTGGCAGGCGCTCGCGCGCGAGGCCTTCCGCGACGATCTCGACAGCCAGCAGCGGGCGATGACGGTCTCGGTGCTGCAGCCGGATGTAGGCGAGGGCGGCCTGCATGAGCGCCTCGACAGCTGGTTGGCCCAGCGGCAGGGGCAAGTCGAACGCTGGCGCGGCATGCTCGGCGAGCTGCGCGGTGGGGCGGCAACCGACTACGCGATGTACGCCGTGGCCAGCCGCGAACTGCAGGACCTGGCGCAGGCTGCACCAATGCGCGAGCGACTGTGAGAGGCGCTGACCGATCGGGCGTCGCCCGGTCGGTCAGCCCGGTCAGACTTCTGGAAGCGGTTCGCCGCGCTTGAAGCGGGTGATCTGCGGCAGCCCTTTCAGGTAGCGGATGAAGTCGGGTGCGCCGGCTGCCTTCAGGCCCTCACCCAGCGCATTGGCGGTCGGCTGTCGACGTTCGAGCAGCAGCAGCTCGGAGTTGCCGGCCTGGCGCAGCAGCGAGAGGCGCGCATAGGGCACCTGGCTGTCCAGCAACATCGCCATGAACGCCTTGTCGCTCCAGGCCTGCGCCGGCATGGCGAGGGCGTGGTATTCCTCGTCCAGGGCGCGGACGCCACTACGCTCCAGCCGATAATCGGTCAGCGTCACGGGCGCGGAGACTTCGAGGCCGCGCAGCCGGGCATAGGCGATTGCGCAGGCAAAAGCATCGGCGTGATGATCACTGCTCCAGTACAGGCGCTCGCCCAGCCAGCTCGCCTGGCGCAGCTCGACGGGCGCGCCGGCCGGATAACCGGGAATGGCAGTGCCGATTACCCGCAGGAAATCCTTGTAGCTGATGATGCGTATCCGTCGCGCGCCACCGCTGGCAGCGAAAGCCTCGAAGCTGGGGTAGCGTTCGCCACCCTCACTTGACCTCGCGCATACGCCGTCGACCTGGCGCAGATCCAACGCTGAAAGCGCTTCGCTATCCTTGCGAATCAAGCGGCACAGCGCTGCATGCGCGCGGGCCTTGTCTTCTTGCACCGGGCCGGAAAGCGCGCCGCGCGGAAGTTCGACCAGACGATGCAGGCAGGGCCCGTCCTCCCAGAAAATGCTCGGCTCGGGTTCGGCAAGAGGGGTAAAGGGCAGACTCAGCGAGCCGGCACGCTCTTGTACGCCACGCGAGGACGAGGGGCCGAATCCCAGACGCTGGGCCATTCGAGCAATATGAGCGGTCAGTGAGGGCATGGTTTCCGACAGGCTGATCATGATGCGCGAGCTCGCACGGTCGCGTTCGAAGTGTGGCAGAGCTGCCGGTAATCTGCATCCGCTTTGCGCGTCGTGGAAGGGCTACGTCTGCCGGACGCACGGCTGAAGGCGCCGGCCACCGGGCGGGGCTGTGGCAATATGATCGCAACTGACACTGAGGAGCCTCCATGCCGACTCTTGTGCTGGATATCGCCTTGCCCGCCGAGAGGTTGTTGGCCGTCTACCAGGGGCAAGCCAATCGAATCCTGGTGCGTAGCCGGGAGGGCAAGCGAGTCAGCCTGCCGGCCCAGCATTTGCGCCCGTTTCTGACTCGCGAGGGCGTGTTTGGTTCCTTCGAGCTGCATTTCGCCGAGCAGGGCCAGTTGCTGGGGCTGCGGCGGCTGGATTGAGCGCTGCCGACGATGGGGCGATCGGCTTAAATCCGATGCCGGCTGCTATACTTCGCGCCCATCGTTCCTCTCCCAGGATATTAGGCTGCGTATGTACAACCTGGCCCGCCAGCTGCTGTTCAAGCTTTCCCCCGAGACGTCCCACGAACTGTCGCTCGATCTGATCGGAGCAGGCGGCCGGTTGGGCGTCAACCGCCTGCTGTGCAAGGCGCCAGCCAGCCTGCCGGTTCGCGTGATGGGGCTGGATTTCCCGAATCCGGTCGGCCTGGCCGCCGGGTTGGACAAGAACGGCGAGGCCATCTGCGGGCTTTCCCAGCTGGGGTTCGGCTTCATCGAGGTTGGCACGGTCACGCCCCGGCCTCAGCCGGGCAATCCGAAGCCACGCATCTTCCGCCTGCCCGAGGCCGAGGCGATCATCAATCGGATGGGCTTCAACAACAACGGTGTGGACGCCTTGCTCGCCCGGATCGATGCTGCCCGATTCGATGGCGTCCTGGGTATTAACATCGGCAAGAATTTCGACACGCCGGTCGAGCGGGCCGAGGACGACTACCTGCTCTGTCTGGACAAGGTCTATCACCATGCCAGCTATGTCACGGTGAATGTCAGTTCGCCCAACACGCCGGGCCTGCGCAGCCTGCAGTTCGGCGATTCGCTCAAGCACTTGCTCGATGCGCTGCGGTTGCGCCGCGAGGATCTGGAGATCGAGCATGGCAAGCGTGTACCGTTGGCCATCAAGATCGCCCCGGACATGAGTGACGAGGAAACGGCGTTGGTCGGCGAGGCGGTTTTCCAGGCTGGCATGGACGCGGTTATCGCCACCAACACCACACTCGGGCGCGACGGTGTCGCCGGGTTGGCGCATGCCGACGAGGCCGGTGGGCTGTCCGGCGCGCCGGTTCGTGACAAGAGCACCCATACGGTCAAGGTCCTGGCCGATACGCTTGGAGGGCGTTTGCCGATCATCGCGGTGGGCGGCATCACCGAAGGGCGGCATGCGGCGGAAAAGATCAAGGCCGGCGCCAGTCTGGTTCAGCTCTATTCGGGCTTTATCTACAAGGGGCCTGCGCTGATTCGCGAATCGGTGGATGCCATCGCGGCGCTGCGTTCGTCGAAGGAGTGAGGCCTGGCCCTGGAAGGGGCTCCTGCTGGAGCCCCTGGGCGTCTAGCCCGCCGCCCGGGTGGGGCGTGCCTGAAAAAGGTGTTTACCAGGTCGGATCAGCCGACCGCGTGGAATTGATTCATACGATGCAGACCGGCCGTGCCGATCATGCCATCCCAGTTGTCGCCACGGCCCTCCCGCCAGCCGTTCATCCAGGCTTGCCGAGTATTCGGATGAGTAAAGGGACATAGCTCGCGGGACTTACCATGGATACCGTGTTGATAACCGCGCAAGAAAGCTCGTTCCATCGGATCACGCTTGAGTCTTCTCATTGGGTGTTGCCCTCAGTGGTTGACTGGTGTTCCTGGTGGTCTCTCGGCGAGACCGGGCAGACAGGCTGCCGGTGAGGCCCGCTGCCGGCGTGGCGAGCCTCGTCGACTCCGTTGCGAAGCCGACCTGAGGGGAGTTCTAACCCAAGGGCCACGGGCCGGGAATGATCGTTTTGTCATAAGTAGGTAACGAATCTATGGTTCTGCCCATAAGCCTGATCAGCGTAGCGATACAGCGCTCCTTGGCAGGCCCGGAACACCATCGCTTCCCGACGGGCGTTTGCCTGCCCTGCGGGTGCCGTCGCTAATTTCACTGGAACCTTCATGACTACATCTCACGAACTCGTCCTCACGTGCCCCAAGGGCCTCGAAAGCCTGCTGCGCGAAGAAGCGCAGGGCCTTGGGTTGGAGGAGACCCGTGAACAGACCGCGGCCGTGCGTGGCCTGGGGGACCTCGCAGTCGCGTATCGCCTCTGTCTCTGGTCCCGCCTGGCCAACCGCGTGTTGCTGGTGCTGGCCAGATTCCCCGTGAGTGACGCGCAGGCGCTCTACGACGGCGTGAAGGCGGTCGACTGGAGCGACCATCTGGCCGCTGACGGCACCCTGGCCGTTGAGTTCTCCGGCCGCGGCGCGGGTATCGACAACACCCACTTCGGCGCCTTGAAGGTCAAGGATGCAATCGTCGATCGGCTCCGCCGGCCGGACGGCACGCGCCCGGGGATCGACAAGCTGAACCCTGACGTGCGGATGCATTTGCGACTGGACAAGGGGCAGGCGGTGCTTTCGCTGGACCTCTCCGGGAACAGCCTGCACCAGCGTGGTTATCGCCTGCAGCAGGGCGCAGCGCCGTTGAAGGAGAACCTGGCCGCGGCCATTCTGATGCGCGCCGGCTGGCCGCGCATCGCTGCCGAGGGCGGGGCGCTGACCGACCCGATGTGCGGGGTCGGCACTTTTCTCGTCGAAGGCGCGCTGATGGCCGCCGATATCGCGCCGAACCTGCGCCGTGAGCGCTGGGGCTTCAGCGCCTGGCTCGGCCATGTGCCGGCGATCTGGACCCGCCTGCTCGACGAGGCCCGAGCGCGGGCCGCCGCCGGGTTGGCGCGACCGCCGTTGTGGATTCGTGGCTACGAGGCCGACCCGCGGCTGATTCAGCCTGCACGCAACAACATCGAGCGCGCCGGGTTGGCCGAGTGGGTAAAAATCTACCAGGGCGAGGTTGCTACCTTCGCCCCGCGCCCGGACCAGAGTCAGAAGGGCCTGGTGATCTGCAACCCGCCGTACGGAGAGCGGCTGGGCGACGAGGCCAGTCTGCTGTATCTCTATCAGAGCCTGGGCGAGCGCCTACGCCAGTGTTGCGAGGGCTGGGAGGCGGGAATCTTCACCGCGACGCCCGAACTCGGCAAGCGCATGGGCATCCGTAGCTACAAGCAGTACGCCCTGTGGAACGGCGCATTGCCGTGCAAGTTGTTGCTGATGCACGTACAACCAGACCAGTTCGTCGTGGCGCAGCAGCCTGCGGCGAGCGCGGCGTCTGGCGAGGGAGCGGAGCAGGTCAGGCTGAGCGAAGGCGGGCAGATGTTCGCCAATCGCCTACAGAAGAATCTCAAGCAGCTCGGCAAATGGGCCAGACGCGAGGGGATAGAGTGCTACCGGCTCTATGATGCCGACATGCCTGAATATGCGCTGGCCGTCGACCTCTATCGTGATTGGGTGCACGTGCAGGAATACGCACCGCCGCGTTCGATCGACCCGCAGAAGGCGCAGGAGAGGCTGCTCGATGCGCTGGCCGCGATTCCGCAGGCGCTGCAGCTGCCGCGCGAGCGGGTGGTGGTCAAGCGCCGCGAGCGGCAGAGCGGCACTCGCCAGTACGAACGTCAGGCTAGCCAAGGGCAGTTTCTCGAGGTGGCCGAGGGAGGCGTGAAACTGCTGGTCAACCTCACCGACTATCTGGATACGGGGTTGTTTCTCGACCATCGCCCGTTGCGCCTGCAGATTCAGCGGGAGGCCGCCGGAAAGCGCTTCCTGAACCTGTTCTGCTACACGGCGACCGCCACCGTCCATGCGGCCAAGGGCGGCGCGCGCAGTACGACCAGCGTCGATCTGTCGAAGACCTATCTCGATTGGGCGCGACGCAATCTTGCGCTCAACGGCTTCTCGGAGCGCCAGCGTCTCGCGCAGGGCGATGTGATGGCTTGGCTCGCGGAGGATCGAGGCGAGTACGACCTGATCTTCATCGACCCGCCGACGTTCTCCAACTCCAAGCGCATGGAGGGTGTGTTCGATGTGCAGCGTGACCACGTCGCGCTGCTCGATCTGGCAATGGCACGCTTGGCGCGCGGCGGGACACTGTATTTTTCCAACAACTTCCGCAAGTTCGTTCTCGACGAAGGGCTGGCGGTGCGCTATCGGGTAGAGGAAATCAGCGCCAGCACGATCGACGAAGATTTTCGCCGCAACCCGCGCATTCACCGTGCCTGGAAGTTCCAGGCACGGTGAATGACTCGGCTCAGCGCTGAGCGGTACGGTTGCCGTTGTTGTTGTAGAGGCTGACCAGGACCTGGTCGAGGATCGATGACGCGCCCCACGGACGGGGGTGATTGAGAATGGCCACGACGGCCCAGGTGTGGCCGTCGCTGTCGCGGCTGTAGCCGGCGATGGCGCGCACGGTGTTCAGCGTGCCGGTCTTGATGTGGGCCTTGCCTGCTACAGCAGTGCCGCGTAGGCGCTTGCGCATGGTGCCGTCGATGGCCGCCAGCGGCATCGAGGAAATGAACTCGGGCGCGTAGGGGCTGTTCCAGGCTGCCTGCAGGAGGCCTGCCATCTCGCGCGCGCTGACGCGCTCGTCACGCGATAGACCGGAGCCGTTCTCGATCACCAGATGCGGCGAAATCAGCTTCTTCTTCGCCAGCCATTGGCGTATCACCCGTTGCGCAGCCTTGGCGTCGTCCGTATCGGCCTCGTTGCGAAACTCCGCGCCGAGGCTGAGGAACAGCTGTTTGGCCATGGTGTTGTTGCTGTACTTGTTCACGTCCCGAATCACTTCGACCAGATCGGGCGAGAACGCGCGGGCAATCAGCTTGGCGTCCTTTGGGACCTGGGCGACGCGGTCATGGCCGAGGATGTTGCCTCCCAGTTCCTGCCAGATGGCCCTTACCGCACCGGCGGCGTAGCGCTGGTGGTCCAGCAGCGAGAGGTAGGTCTGCGTCTTGCAGCCGGCAGCGAGTTTGCCGCTGACCACGACGGTCATGTTGCCGTTCTGCTCGACCGGATTGAACAGCACATCCGGCCAGCCGGGGCACTTCGCGGCCGGCAAAGGCTTGACCCGGTTGTCGATCTGGATGCTGGCAATCGGCGGTTCGACGGTGACGTTGACCTTGCCGCCATCGTTGCGGACCACGAAGCGCAGTGCCTTCAGGTTGACCAGCAGCGAGTCGGGCTCGACCAGGAAGGGCTTGTTGTCATCGCCGCCGTCATCGTCGAACTCGGGAAGGTCAGGCTGCACGAAATGGCTGCGATCGAGCACCAGGTCGCCGGTGACCGTACGCACGCCGTTGGCGCGCAAGTCACGCATCAGCAGCCAGAGCTTCTCCATGTTCAGCTTGGGGTCGCCGCCGCCCTTCAGGTAGAGGTTGCCCTTGAGCGTTCCGTCTACCAGCGGACCATCGGAATAGAACTCGGTCTTCCACTGATGGTTCGGACCGAGCAGTTCCAGCGCGGCGTAGGTGGTGACCAGCTTCATGGTCGAGGCCGGATTGACCGACACGTCGGCATTGAAATAGGTCGGCACGCCGTTGCCGTTGAGCGGCAGCATCACGACCGAGAGCGCGTTGCTGTCGATCTTGTTCGCTTGCAGAGCCTTGGCAACGCTCGGTGGCAGTGCCTGGTTCACCGGCGCGGCGAGCGACGTGCTGGCAAGCGGCACCGCCAGCACCAGGGCGGCAAGGGTGCGGCTGAGGAGATTCTTGCGGCGTGCGCCGGACGGCCGCACGCGATGAGCTACTGTTCGGGACATGTTTCCCACTGCTCCAAGGGAAAGGTGCGGGCATTATGCTATGGCCTGCGCTGCCAGAGGCGGCGCCCCGATAAGCGTAGCTGGCCCTGTGGGGTATCTGCAAAGGCTCGTGCAGCTGTCATCGCGTCGCCGGAGCGATGCTGCTAGAGTGCGCGCCGTCACTACTCAAGCAAGGGATCAACCATGGCTACCAATCGTTCGCGCCGCCTGCGCAAGAAACTCTGTGTCGACGAGTTCCAGGAGCTCGGCTTCGAAGTGAACCTCACCTATGCGCAAGGTGCCGATGCCAAGGCGGTCGACGCCTTTCTCGAAGCGTTCCTGCGCGATGCCATCGAAGCCAATGGGCTGGGTTATGTCGGCGGGGAAGATTACGGTTTCGTATGTCTATCCAAGCGCGGCTCGGTATCCGAAGAGCAGCGTCAGCAGGTGGAAAGCTGGCTCAAGGCGCGCACCGAACTCGCCGAGTTCCAGGTCAGCCCGCTGATGGACGTCTGGTATCCGGAAAATCCGATCAACGCGTGACGTCCGATCCCTTGTCGGTCGCAGGCTCGCCGTTTGTCGGTGCCTGGGACCGGCGGGAACGGAACATCCAGCGCCGCAGACCGTGCATCGTCAAGGTCACCAGCAAGGCCAGGCCTACCCCGATGGAGGCGTTGATCAGGCGCACCTGTGGCAGGTTCCAATCCTGCGCCAGTGTCTCGGCAAGCAGCAGGAAGCCCAGCGTGGTCTGCAGCACGAACAGGCCATAATGGTGAGCCTGGAACGCCCGTCCCAGCACCACCAGCGGCAGCAATACCATCACCATCATCGGCGGATCGGCCAGGCTGTGGCCCATGTAGATCAGGATCGCGGCGGCCAGCAGGATCGCCAGGCACGCCTGCACCGCGCGCACGACGCTGCGCTCGACATCCATCTGCAAGCTGGTGAACACCGCGAGCGTCAGCCAGTACCCGCGCGGTAGTTGCGCTAGGTTGACGATCAAGCCGCCCAGCGCGCAGGCGATGACATACGACAATGCGTGGACACGCCATTGGCGGATGGGGGTGCGCCTGGCGTGGCGATGCAGGACCTTGAACAGACGGCCGAGTCGGGGCATGTACGGCCACATGCGCAGACCATGCAGGCCGCGCAGGCCGAAGGCCAACAGCGTGACCCAGAGCCCACCCAGAGCGAACAGCATGGCGATCGCTGCCGGGTTGTTGAAGTCGGCGACGCCATGCTGGCCCTGTCCCAGGCAGAGACAGATCGCCAGGCCGATACCGAGCTTGCCGGCTTCGGCGCCATATCGCTGCAGCCAGGCCAGCAGCAGGGCATAGAAGGCAAACAGGCCGAGGCTGATCAGCGGGTGCGTAGCCGACCAGAAGCCAAGGCCCGCCGAGCACGCGCCCAGCGCGATCAACAAGAGCATCCTTAGCATGCCGAAGCGATGCAGCGGATTAGCCTTGGCCGCCTGGAAGGCGCCCACCGTTGCCCAGAGAAAACCCGGGTGCCCACTGAACAAGCCCAGCAGCAAGGGCAACGAGCAGCCAAACCCGGCGACCGCAGCCGCGCCCCAGGCGGGGCGGCCGGGTGTCCACTGGACTGTCTGGTTGAACAGGCGCTTCATGGTTTCAGACCGGGCTGGAGCGGCCGGTCATCTCTCCAGCCATTTCGGTGGCATAGCTGTCGGTCATGCCGGCGATGAAATCGATCATGCGCAGGAAGGACTGGTACAACGACAGCGCTGGATCCGGCGCGCCGCGTCCCAACAGGTCCAGAATGCGCTGATTCTTGAACGATAGACTGCCACCGCGATGCTGTTCCAAAGCCGCTCCGCAGAAGGCGTTGAGAAGGATCTCGAGCGTCGTGTACGCGCCGATCTCATGCAGCGTCTTGCGCTTGTCCTGGAAAATTTTCTGCCGCGCCAGCGTCTTGGCCTGCAGGACGCAACGCTTGGCTGGGCCATGCATATGCTCGACGAGATCGCCCGGCAAGGTACCGGCCAGCAGGCTCTGCTGTTGCTCGACGAAGGCACCAGCAGCAGCGTTGGTCAGGTGTTCGATGGCCTTGCCACGCAGTATGGCGAGCTTGCGCCGCCTTGAATCGCGGGGGCCCAGCTGGCGGTAGGTCTCAGGTACATCATCGCCCACCAGGTCAAGCAGCAGCGCCTCGACTTCCGCATAGTCGAGCAGCTCCATCTCCAGGCCATCCTCGAGATCGATCAGACCGTAGCAGATGTCGTCCGCTGCCTCCATCAGGTAGACCAGCGGATGACGGGCCCAGCGCTGGTTGTCTATGCAGGGCAGACCGAGTTTGGTGGTGATCTGCTCGAGAAGCTGTTGTTCGTTCTGATAGCAGCCGAATTTATGCTTCTTGTAGCCGAGCGCCTCGGCATGCCGCGACGTCCAGGGATACTTCAGATAGGCGCCCAGCGTGGCGTAGGTCAGGCGCATGCCGCCGTCGAACTGGTGGTATTCCAGCTGTGTTAGCACACGAAAGCCCTGCGCGTTGCCTTCGAAGTTCAGGAAGTCGGAGCGCTCGGCGTCGCTCATGTCGTCCAGCCAGCCGCGCGCCGCTGCCTGCTGGAACCAGTAGCGAATTGCATCTTCGCCCGAATGCCCGAACGGCGGGTTGCCGATGTCGTGTGCGAGGCACGCCGACTGCACGATCATGCCGAGGTCGGCTGGGCTGCACCATTCCGGGAGCGCATCGCGCAGCACTTCACCGACGCGCATGCCAAGAGATCGACCGACACAACTGACCTCTAGCGAATGCGTCAGGCGTGTATGGATATGGTCATTGCTGGAGACCGGATGAACCTGCGTCTTGCGCCCGAGCCGGCGAAAGGCGCCTGAAAAGATGATCCGGTCGTGGTCCTTGTGAAACGGGCTGCGGCCCAGCTCGTCAGTGCCTTGCGTCGGTTTTCCGAGCCGTTCGCGGGTCAGCAGGGTATTCCAATCCAAGGAGTCTCTCCATTCGCTCCGGCGGTGCGGCAACGCTAACACACTCCAGGTGTTCTTCCTCCTGGCTGCGCCTATATGACGAGGCGCCGATCTCTGGCGGGAAGTGCAAGGACGAAAATCATGGTGAATCGAGCTTTCGCCGAATCGCGCGCTGGCCTTTGAACAGGGGGTACAGCGTGATGCCGATTCGAGCCCATTTGCCAACCCGGCCAAGCCTGCGGCCGAACAGAAAAAGCACCACGGTAGCGATCGTCAGCGCGGGACTCTTGCCGGAACCTTGAGCGTCGTCGGCTGGTTTGTGGCGCCCGAACAGCCCCTGCGCGTAATGCAGCGGAGAGGCCAGGGGGCGAGCATGGTAGCGCAGTTGCTGGCGGTGCATTTCCAGGCGCAGACGAACAAGGTCCTTTCTCATCTTGAGGTCTGCAGAGCTGGTCAGTGGTGTACTCATGGCAGAAGTCGCTCCCGGTCGCGGGCAATCTCTTCGAGGGTTGCCTGGAATGGCGTTGCGCACTCTTTGGCCAGCCGGATCGCTCGCCCGATGCACAGCGCCATGAGCACTGCGTAGATCAGGCATAGCGACAGGATCGCGGCCATGCGATGCGTTTCCCAGAACGCGATGACGACCGCGGCGGACAGACCTACCAGCACCAGCAATCCGAATATCAGGCTGATTCCTGCTAGCAGGAACAAGCGGAACGTCCGGGCCTTTTCTTCCTGAAATTCGATGCCGAGTAATTCGAGGTGGCCATGCAAAAGGTCGACGAATGCGCCGCCGAGCTTTTTGATCGATGGCTTCGGTGCTTCTGCGTCAGAGGACGGCCGCATTACTGCCTCCGTTACCGACGAGTCACCAGGCCGAGGAGAAAGCCCACACCCGCCGCAATACCGATTGATTGCCAGGGATGGGTCTGAACGTACTCTTCGGTGCATTGCATGGCAGCCTGTCCCTGCTCGCGCAGATCCCCCTCGCGCTCTTTCAGCGCCTGGCGGGCACGTGCAAGGTTGGCGTTGATCTTGTTGCGCAGCTCCTCGGTCTGGCCTCCTGCCGACTCCTGGGTGTGCTTGAGCAGGCGCTCTGTGTCGGCGATGAGTGTGTGGAACTCTTCGATCAGGGCATTCTGCGCTGTCTGTAGGTTGCGCCGGTGAGCTTCCTTATCGATTACCGGGCGGGAGGCCGGATTGTCGGTCAGGTTTTGGTCAATCGGGCTGCCATTGGTTGATTCGATAGTCATCTTCCGCTCCTGAACGATTGGGCTGTGCCGCGGGTGTGTAAGCTTCGAGCATAGTCGTGGCGCAAGGTTCCCGTTCCGCTGCCGTGCCGGATAAAGGCTGGCAAAAGGTCGCAGGGAGATGGTTCAGCTACGTTTGGCGGATAATTTAAATGCGCAAAACAAGAAAACCCGCCGAGGCGGGTTTTCTTGTTCACGCCGGATGAATTACATCAGCGGGATGGTGTAGCTGACGATCAGGCGGTTTTCGTCCAGATCGTTAGCAGTTCCGTTGCTGCGGAAAGTGGCGTTACGCCATTTCACGTTCAGGTTCTTCAGGGCGCCGGTTTGGAAGGTGTAAGCGAGATCGGTATCGCGTTCCCACTCTTTGCCTTCGGAAACTCCAGCACGGTCAAAGTTGTCGCCAGTGATATACCGAGTCATCAGAGTCAGACCCGGGATACCAACAGCTGCAAAGTTGAAATCATAGCGAGCTTGCCAGGATTTCTCGTCTGCTTGGGCGAAGTCGCCAATCTGTACGTAGTTGACCAGGTAAGGATCGATATTGCCGCCAACATAGGCAAAGCCGGTATCGCCGCTCATCTTCTGATAGCCGACGCCAAAGCTGTGGCCGCTCAGAGAGTAGGTGACCATCGCGCCGAACGCCTTGTTATCGACGTTGGTATTGCCGTCATCGGTCGAACGCTGATAGCGCAGATCGGTCTTCAGCGATTGTCCTTCAGCGATCGGCAGCACATGAATCAAGTTCACGGCGTGCTGCTTGTAGTTATCTTCCAGATTGCTGTAGTAGTAACCAGCCGTCAGATCCTTGGTCAGCTTGTACTGGCCACCAAGGAATACGAAGCTGTCAGCTTCGGCTGCGCCGGTAATGCTCTTGCCAGAGGTGTTAACGCTCAGGTCTTCATAATCGCTCGAAGCACGATTGTTGATTTCGTCGAGGTAACCGAAGTCCAGCGTCAAGCCGTCGATTTCGTTCGAAACCAGTTGAGCGCCGCGGGTCACGGCCGGCAGCAGGCGGCTGTCGCTGGTGGCAATAGCCATGTTTTTCGGCTGAAGTGTGCCCACCTTCAGGACGCTATTGGAAAGTTTGGCTTTTGCAGTCAAGCCGACTTCGGAGAAATCATCTGCAGCGCTGTCGCCGTCACCCGGGAGAAGCTGGCTGCCACCACCGGCGCGGCCAGCGCCAGAATCCAGCTTGACGCCCAGCAAGCCAAGTGCGTCAACGCCAAAGCCTACGGTACCTTCGGTATAGCCGGATTCAACGCGCAGCAGGAAGCCCTGAGCCCACTCTTCCTGTTTCGACTGAGAGGCGCCTTCCTGACGGAAGTCACGGTTGAAATAGAAGTTACGCAGTTCAAGGTTGGCTTTGGTGTCTTCGATAAAGGCAGCCTGGGCCAGGGTTGGGATTACCAGTGTTGCTCCCAGAGTGGCCAGGGCCACGCCCCGGGCGATGGGGGTCTTGAGCATTTCTTATTTCTCCTCGTTGGATGATGCTCTGAATCGCTCTGTACGGCGCCGTGAAATAAAACATTACATAGCGCTTTCAACCTTTAGACTTTAGTCTTCAAGGCGCTGTAGTCAACGCGCTAGACGGTCGCATCATGCTTCGCGCGGCGCTGGCTACTGGGCAGTACGCCTTGTGGGGTCTGCCCGATCGGTTCTCCCGGCAAACTCTGCTGCCTGGGACGCCGCGTATCGTAGCGGTTTGGGGCATGCGAGTCGAACAGGTGTCGGTGGCGCTGACATTACACTGAGTCGAATGTCACGCTTTGCGAGCGACAGGCTTGCGTGTTTGCAAGATAACGCCTTGCTGGCGGGGGCTGTAAAGCTTGTGATTTTCTTCTGCAGGAGGCGCGAATGCTGCCCGAATGCCAATTGTTCGGAACCCTGGGGTGTCACCTGTGCGAGCAGGCAGAAGGATTATTGATGCCGCTCGTGGAGCGAGGCCTGCTCGTCGAGTTGCTGGACATCGCCGATGACGAGCGCTGGGTGGACGAGTATGGCTTGCGGATCCCGGTGCTGCGCAGGGCGGACAGCGGCGAAGAGCTCGATTGGCCGTTCGAACTCGAGCAGGTCGTGCTGTTTCTGCAGCGATGACGAAGCAGGCGAGGCGAATTCTAGGCAATAGAAAACCGGCGCAAGGCCGGTTTTTATTGCCTCTCAACAGTGCTGAGAGCGGGATATGGTCGGAGCGACTGGATTCGAACCAGCGACCTTCTCGTCCCGAACGAGACGCGCTACCAAGCTGCGCTACGCTCCGAAAGATGGCGCGCATTCTACAGAAAAAGTTTTGCTCGACAAGAGGTTAAGCGAAATTTTTTGCTTGGGGGCCAAGCCAGGCCGATTGGCTGGCTTGGCGTGTAGGGAGCGCTTACAGCTCACGTACTGTGCGGACACGGTCCTTGTTCACTTTGCCTGGCTTGCCATCGAGTTGCTCGTATTCATAGAAGCCAGACTCGTCGTCGTACTCGGGGGTATCCATGGTCTGGATTTCCCGGCCATCGTTCAGCGTTATGACGCTCGGGTTCGCGCAACCGGTCAACAATGCAAAGCCGGCGGCAATCACGCAGGTCGGAAGAATTGGGCGCATACGGATTTCCTTCTTGGATTGACTTCTTTGCATCCTGTGATGGCGCCAAGCCGGGTCAAGTTCCGTCTGGGAGCGCTTGTCGAAGTAGAGTGGGGTCGTTGAGGTTGGCCAGACGTGGATCCGTGTCGTCCAGGTCCAGGAGCGCGCAGGACTGAGCCAGGAGTACTTGGCGGGGGCTGCGCAAACCCTGTTGCCAGGATCGCTCAAATGTCGCCGCCAGGCGTTTTGGAATGACGCAGAACAGCGGCTCCAGTTGGCCGCGCTGGCGCAGCATGAGTGGCTGGTCGGGCCTTTCGAGCGCCTTGTGGAGCATGGCCCAGAGCAGGTTGCTATCTATCAGCGGGGTATCGCATGGCAGTACGAGCAAGCGAGAGTGGCGTGCAGCCGCCAATCCGGCGCGAATGCCTGCCAATGGGCCCGGAAATGTGTCGTCGTCATCGCATACCAGCCGGTCTGCGTGTTCTGCATAGGCGTCGTAATTGCGATTGCAGGAGATCAGCAGGTCGTCGGTTACGGGGCGCGCAGCGTCACATAGCCATTGAATCAGGGGTTTGCCGCGCCAACTGATCAGGCCCTTGTCCCGGCCGCCCATACGCTGGCCGCGACCGCCGGCGAGAATCAGTACGGACGTTGCGCTGCGAGCATCTGTTTCCATCGTAGGTCCTTGATGGTTGGGAGGGCATGCCTGAGGCGCAGTTGGGAGCTGAGCCGATGGTCGGCAGGTGCAAGGTTAAACAAAGCCGGCATTGGGTTGTCTATCTCCACCACCTGCCTCGCTGGCGGGGGCCGTCTTCGTTTCGCCCACGAAAACAAGGAGAACAGAACGATGAAGGAGAGAAACGTCTGGGTCGACTACGCCAAAGCGATCGGGATCATTCTGGTGGTATACGGGCATGTAGCACGCGGCGTCTTCAATGCCGGGCTGCCGATGGATGAAGCCCGGTACGCGCTGGTCGACAGCATTATCTACAGCTTCCACATGCCGCTGTTCTTCTTTCTGTCGGGGCTGTTCTTTTACGATTCGCTGGTCAAGCGCGGGAAGGGTGGCCTGATCATCAACAAGGTCGACACGATCGTCTACCCGTTTATCGTCTGGTCTCTTTTGCAGGGCTTCATCGAGGTCGTGCTGTCCAGATACACCAACGGCCAGGTAACCGTGACAGAGGTGCTGTCGCTGTTATGGATGCCTCGGGCGCAGTTCTGGTTCCTGTATGCCCTGTTCCTGGTGTTCGTGGTTTGCGCTTTCACCTACAGCCGGGCGGACCGTCGCTACTTTCTGCCACTCGTAGTGCTGTTCGGTTTGCTTTTTGTTTTTCAAAAGGACATTGCCACCGAGGGGCCGCTTCGTTTCATTCTGGGTAACACGGTGTTCTTTGCCCTCGGGGTCTGGTTCAACGAAGTGAAGGCTTTCTTCATGGCTCGTTGCGCCCAGTTGAGCGCTTTCTTCGGTGTCTTGTTCGTCGTCGGCCAATACCTGTTCCATGTGACCTATGGCCTGAATTACACCGTGGGCGGGCTGCCAGTGCTTGCGTTGGCGACCGTGTCGATCTTTTTCATGGCGGCCCTATCGATGTGGCTCGGGCAGTTCCGTGTCGACTGGCTGTTGTTCATCGGGGCGTCGTCCATGACGATCTATCTGATGCACATCCTGGCCGGTAGCGGGGCGAGGGTGATTCTCAGCAAGTTCATGGGCATCGACTCGATTCCTCTGCATCTGGTCGTCGGCACGTTGGTTGGCTTGCTGGCGCCGCTGGCTGCGCAGTGGGTCATTACGCGCTTCAACCTGAGCTTCCTGTTGACGCCTCCAAGGCCTGTTTCGGCAACCAATCTGCATATGCGCAAGGCGGTGGCTCAGTAGTCGGAGCTGGCGGGCCGGTGCTCCGTCGAGGCCGGCCCGTTATTTCTATCCGCAGTGAATGCGCTCGATGGTCAGTTCTTCATCGGTATGCAGGTTCAGCCGCTGTGAGTCGTATTCCAATGTCACCACGTCATTAGGACGCAGTACGCGTGCGCGCTGAGCGCCCGCAAGCTCTCGGGCCTTTTCGAGCAGGGCCGGGGTCGCTGTCTTGCCGATCATTGAATGAACGGCTTCGGCATTGCATCCCTGGAGGCTCGGAGAATGGGTGGCTGGAGGCGGCGAACTGCAAGCGCCGAGAGACGACACTGCAAGAATCGCCCAGAGGTGCTTTGCTGAAACATGCATAGACTTTCATTCCTTATGCTTTGCTTGAGATTGTGGAAAGGAACCGAAACGACGCCGGGCCGTCTCAGTTCGGTGAGTTGTGCGGTGTGGATAAAACAACCAAAAAGGGGTTTCGCTATGTTCACTTCGTCTTTTCTACGGCGTATCGCTGCAGTGGTGTTGATGATGCACGCGCTGCTTGTTGTTCAGGTTCCTCAGGCTCAGGCGGCCATGATCGGTACGCCGGAGATCCTCTCGGAACATCAGCAGCAGGTCGATCGCCAGCAATTGCTCGGCATGCTCGACGACCAGGACGTACAGAAAAAGCTCGAGTCAATGGGAGTCGAGCGGCAGCAGGTCGAAAAGCGCATCAACAGTCTGACGCCAGCGGAACTGGCGCAGTTCAATCAGCAGTTGGATAACGCTCCCGCTGGCGCCGGTGTTGTCGGCATCATCGTCCTGTTTCTGGTGATCTTCATCATCACTGACATGCTCTGTGCGACCAACATCTTCAACTTCGTCAATTGCATCAACCGTTGATCCGACTGCTCGTTGCGCTGTGCGTAGCGCTTGCGCTGGGCGGCTGCGCACAGCATCGGGTCGCCATCGAAGGGAAAGGGCTGCCGCCAAGGATCGAGTTGACCGAGGTGCCCTTTTTCCCCCAGCAGGACTATCAGTGTGGGCCTGCTGCCCTGGCGACCATGCTTGCCCAGCGCAATATCGCTGTGACTCCGGACGATCTGGTCGGGCAGGTCTATCTGCCATCCCGAAAAGGCAGCTTGCAGGTCGAACTGGTGGCAGCGTCCCGGGCTGCGGGCTTGCTGGTCTATCCGTTGCAACCTCGACTGGAGACGGTTCTGACCGAGGTTGCGGCAGGAAACCCCGTGCTGGTATTGCAGAATCTGGCGTTTGATCGATGGCCGCAGTGGCACTTCGCGGTCGTCGTGGGTTACGACCTGGCACAGCAGCAAATCATCCTGCGCTCGGGTACTACGCGCCGATGGGTTGGGAGCTTTGCGCAGTTTGAGCGGAGCTGGGCCAAGGGGGAGCGCTGGGCGGTCCTGACGCTGCCTCCCAGCCGCCTGCCAGCAACGGCGCAAGAGCTGCGCTGGCTTCAGGCGGCCAGCGATTTGGAGCAAACGCAAGGAGTGCAGCAGGCCAGTGTGGCCTACCGCACGGCCGTCGAACGGTGGGGCAGTGCGCTGTCCTGGTTCGCGCTGGGCAATAGTCAATACGCGGGCAGGCAATTTGGAGAGGCGGAGCGAGCGTTTCGCCAGGCGATCATCGCCGACGGTCACTTCGCTCCCGCCTGGAACAACCTGGCCCAGCTGTTAGCGGAGCGCGGGTGTACAGCGGGTGCAGCGGTGGCTCGTAGGTGCGCCTCACAGGTGGGGGCGCAGTCCGGTGATGCCGAGGCCTCCTCGCGGCCCGCTCATGCCTGTGGCGCGCCGCCTCGCTGCCCATAGTCGTAACGTTAAAAGCCGAGGCGATCACGCAGCGAGTAGTAGAGTGCACCCAGTGCGCTGATAGCGGCGCCAAACCGCTGCCCGCCGGGGAACGGATAGTGGCGCAGGCTGGCGAAAGCATCGAAGCGCTCGGCTTGGCCTTTGATGGCTTCGGCAATGATCCGGCCGGCAAGATGCGTATAGGTCACCCCGTGCCCGCTGCAGCCCTGTGAGTAGTAGATGTTATCGCCCAGCCGTCCGACCTGCGGCAGGCGCGAGAGAGTGAGGAGGAAATTGCCCGTCCAGGCAAATTCGATCTTCGCCTCGCGTAACTGCGGAAACGTCTCCAGCATCTTCGGTCGGATGATGGATATTACATCTGCCGGGTCTCGAGCTCCGTATACGACGCCTCCTCCATAGATCAGGCGGCGGTCGGCAGATAGCCGGTAATAGTCCAGCAGGTAATTGCAATCCTCGACACAGTAATCGTGCGGCAAGAGGCTGCTAGCGATTTCGGCAGCAAGTGGCTCCGTCGCGATGACTTGGGTGCCGCAGGGCATCGACTTCGCGGCAAGTTCCGGGACCAGATTTCCCAGGTATGCGTTGCCGGCGACCACGACGAACCGTGCGCTTACCTGGCCTTCTGGGGTTCGAACCATTGGACGTTGCCCTCGCTCGATCTTGATCGCGGGGGATTGCTCGAAGATCCTGCCGCCTAGATGTTCGACCGCCAGGGCCTCGCCCAGTGCGAGGTTGAGCGGATGTATATGGCCGCCTTGTCGATCCAGCATGCCGCCAACGTATCGGTCGCTGGCAACCTCGCTCCGAATGTCCTGGCCATCCAGCATTTCGAGGTGCTGGTAACCATAGCGCTCCCAGAGGGCTTTCTGGCCCTCCAGGTGCCGCATCTGTTTCGTGCTGAGGGCAGCAAAGATCCCGCCGTCCTTGAGGTCGCAGTCGATGTCGTACTGTCTGATACGTTCGCGGATGATCCGGGCCCCTTCAAACGCCATTGCCCCTATCAGTGCTGTTTCGTGAGCGCCAGCGGTTCGCTCGATCGTGTCGATGTCCCGGCTATAGCTGTTGACGATCTGGCCACCGTTGCGCCCGGACGCACCGAAGCCGACGCCTGCAGCCTCCAATACGACCACTCGGTATCCCTGCTCAAGCAAGGACAAAGCCGTGGAAAGGCCCGTATAACCCGCGCCGATGATACAAACATCGGTTTCTACTGCCTCCTGTAGTCGCGGGCGGGCAGGGGCTTTGTTGGCCGAGGCTGCATAATACGAGGCTGGATAGTCGATGTGCGCCATTTCGGTCAACCTGTTGTGAATATTTGACGCGATACTAGCTGGACACCAAGGGCGCTGTCAGCCACTGGTCGAACCCGCTTGCCGAAAGACGAAAAACAAAAAATTTTCAGTAGGTTAGCGAAAAAACGCTTGACGCTATTCTTCGAATCTATAGAATGCGCACCCAACGAAGGCACATAGCTCAGTTGGTTAGAGCACCACCTTGACATGGTGGGGGTCGTTGGTTCGAGTCCAATTGTGCCTACCAAATCGAAAAGGGTCGCGAAAGCGACCCTTTTTTTTGGTCTGCTTGCCCTGTGGCCTGCTTTCTGAAAGCATGCCGGGCTCTTTTTTCCAGTGACTTCGGTTCGCCAGGCTCTCAATGCTCCCACCAGTGTGCGGTGGGTTGGCCCGGTGGATCGCTTTCCTGGCTCATCCCACCCCATGTGGCCTTTGGTAGGGGTCACCACTAGGAAAGGAGGCGCCATGCCCATCATTACTCTTCCTGACGGCAGTCAGCGTGCATTCGATCATCCGGTAAGTGTTGCCGAGGTGGCGCAGTCCATCGGGGCGGGGCTCGCCAAGGCGACGCTCGCTGGCAAAGTTGATGGCCGTCTCGTAGATGCCTGTGACGTGATCGATCATGACGCCACGTTGCAAATCATCACGCCGAAGGATGAGGAAGGGCTGGAGATCATCCGTCATTCCTGTGCGCATCTCGTCGGGCACGCTGTCAAGCAACTCTATCCGTCGGCGAAGATGGTCATTGGGCCGGTTATCGATGAGGGCTTCTTTTACGATATCTCCTATGAGCGCCCTTTCACGCCGGAAGACCTGGCGGCTATCGAGCAGCGCATGAAAGAGCTGATCGACAAGGATTACGATGTCATCAAAAAGATGACGCCTCGTGCTCAGGTGATCGAAGTATTCAAGTCCCGTGGTGAAGACTACAAGTTGCGGCTGGTCGAGGATATGCCGGACGAGAAGGCCATGGGGCTGTACTACCACGAAGAATATGTCGACATGTGTCGTGGTCCGCATGTGCCCAACACGCGCTTCCTCAAGGCATTCAAGCTGACCAAGCTGTCCGGTGCCTACTGGCGTGGTGATGCCAAGAACGAGCAGTTGCAGCGCATCTATGGCACCGCCTGGGCTGACAAGAAGCAGCTGGCAGCGTATATCCAGCGCATCGAAGAAGCTGAGAAGCGCGATCATCGTCGCATCGGCAAGCAGTTGGATCTGTTTCATACCCAGGAAGAAGCGCCGGGTATGGTTTTCTGGCATCCCAATGGCTGGACCCTGTATCAGGTGCTCGAGCAGTACATGCGCCAAGTGCAGCGTGAGAACGGTTATGTCGAGGTTCGCACCCCGCAGGTCGTTGATCGCATCCTGTGGGAGAAGTCAGGCCATTGGTCCAATTACGCCGAGAACATGTTCACGACGGAATCGGAAAGCCGCGACTATGCGGTGAAGCCGATGAACTGCCCGTGTCATGTGCAGATCTTCAACCAGGGTCTGAAGTCGTACCGTGAGCTGCCTTTGCGCATGGCGGAGTTCGGCGCTTGCCATCGCAATGAGCCTTCCGGTGCGCTGCACGGCATTATGCGCGTGCGTGCGTTCACTCAAGACGACGCGCACATCTTCTGTACCGAAGAGCAGGTCAAGAAAGAGGCGGCCGATTTCATCAGGCTGACTCTCAAGGTCTACGCAGACTTCGGCTTCAGCGACATTGCCATGAAGCTTTCCACTCGGCCGGCCAAGCGGGTCGGCTCGGAAGAGCTCTGGGATCGCGCTGAGGGTGCGCTGGCCGATGCGCTGAATGAGTCTGGTCTGGCCTGGGATTACCAGCCGGGTGAGGGCGCTTTCTACGGGCCGAAAATCGAATTTACCCTGCGCGACTGTCTGGGGCGGAACTGGCAGTGCGGTACGCTGCAATACGATCCGAACCTGCCTGAGCGACTGGATGCCAGCTACATTGCTGAAGATAACCAGCGCAAGCGCCCAGTGATGCTGCATCGCGCGATCCTGGGGTCCTTCGAGCGTTTCATCGGAATGCTGATCGAGCATTATGCTGGGGCCTTCCCGGCTTGGCTTGCGCCGACCCAGGCGGTGATCATGAACATCACCGACAAGCAGGCTGATTTTGCGCTCGAGGCTGAGAGGGTGCTCGCTCAGAGCGGCTTCCGTGTCAAGGCCGACTTGAGAAACGAGAAGATCGGCTTTAAAATCCGCGAGCATACTTTGCTCAAGACTCCCTATCTCTTGGTTATTGGGGATCGGGAAGTCGAAACACGATCCGTTGCTGTGCGCACCCGCGAAGGCGTCGACATGGGCTCCATGCCCCTCGAGCAGTTCGCCCAGTTGCTGGCACAGGCGGTTTCCCGGCGTGGTCGCCAAGAATCGGAGTAATCACTATTAAGCGTGAAATGAGACAAGATAGAAGAGCTCAACCCAAGGCCCCGATCAACGAGAACATTACCGCACGCGAAGTGCGTTTGATCGGCTCCGATGGGGAGCAAATTGGCATCGTCTCGATTGATGAAGCGTTGCGTGTCGCCGAAGAGGCCAAGCTTGACCTGGTGGAGATTTCCGCGGATGCGACTCCTCCGGTCTGCCGAATCATGGATTACGGCAAGCACCTTTTCGAAAAGAAGAAGCAGGCCGCAGCGGCAAAGAAGAACCAGAAACAGGTTCAGATCAAAGAAGTGAAGTTTCGTCCAGGGACGGAAGAAGGGGATTACCAGGTAAAGCTACGCAACCTGGTACGTTTCCTTGAAGAGGGGGACAAGGCCAAGGTTTCCTTGCGATTCCGCGGCCGTGAGATGGCTCACCAGGAGCTGGGGATGGAGTTGCTCAAGCGGGTCGAAGCAGACCTCGCTGAGCTTGGTACCGTCGAACAGCATCCTAAGCTGGAAGGACGCCAGCTGATGATGGTCATCGCTCCCAAGAAGCGTAAGTAACCTACCGGGCACTGGCAGGCCTGATGGTTGACTGTTGTTATTGAATGCGGAGTACGAACATGCCAAAGATGAAAACCAAAAGTGGTGCTGCAAAGCGCTTCAAGAAGACTGCAAACGGCTTCAAGCACAAGCACGCCTTCAAGAGCCACATCCTGACCAAAATGTCCACCAAGCGTAAGCGTCAGCTGCGCGGTTGCTCGCAAGTGCATCCGTCTGACGTTGCAAAAGTGGAGCGCATGCTGCGCGTTCGTTGATTCGGTCAAGACCTGGAGAAATAACTCATGGCTCGTGTTAAGCGTGGCGTCATCGCTCGTCGCCGTCACAAGAAAATTCTGAAACTCGCCAAAGGCTACTACGGTGCGCGCTCGCGTGTGTTCCGCGTTGCCAAGCAGGCGGTGATCAAGGCTGGCCAGTACGCCTACCGTGACCGCCGTCAGCGCAAGCGTCAGTTCCGCGCTCTGTGGATTGCTCGTATCAATGCTGGTGCGCGTGTTAACGGTCTGTCCTACAGCCGTTTCATTGCCGGCCTGAAAAAAGCAGCCATCGAGATCGACCGTAAGGTTCTGGCCGATCTGGCAGTGAACGAAAAAGCGGCATTCGCTGCGATTGTCGAAAAAGCCAAAGCCTCTCTGGCCTAAGCTCCGACGATCACGAGTCCCCACGGATTCGTCGCGGATGTCACTCGATAGGGGAAGAGCCTGTGCTCTTCCCCTATTTCGTATCTAAGGAGGCTTTTGCAAAAGTGCACGGGAAACCCGGTGGGGCCGGTGCGGTTCTGCAAGAACCTCGGGAGGTTGTACATGGAAAACCTGGAGGCACTGGTCTCGCAAGCGCTCGATGCCGTGCAGCAGTGCGTAGACGTCAATGCTCTGGAGCAGGTCCGGGTGCAATACCTGGGCAAGAAAGGCGAACTGACTCAGCTGATGCAATCGCTCGGCAAACTGTCTGCCGAAGAGAGACCGAAGGCTGGCGCATTGATCAATGCGGCCAAAGGCCAGGTCCAGGATGCCCTCTCTGAGCGAAAGGTTGAGCTTGAACGGGCCGCCTTGAGTGCGCAACTGGCCGCCGAATGTATCGACGTGACCTTGCCGGGTCGAGGGCAGCAATCCGGAGGCCTGCACCCGGTAACCCGCACGCTGGAGCGGATCGAGCAGTTCTTCACGCGTATCGGATATCGTGTTGCGGAGGGGCCTGAAGTCGAGGACGACTATCATAACTTCGAGGCACTGAACATTCCGGGGCATCATCCGGCCCGGGCGATGCACGATACGTTCTACTTCAATGCGAACATGTTGCTGCGCACCCATACCTCGCCCGTCCAGGTGCGCACGATGGAGTCGCAGCAGCCGCCGATTCGCATCGTTTGTCCTGGCCGCGTGTATCGCTGCGATTCGGATATCACGCATTCCCCGATGTTCCATCAGGTCGAGGGCTTGCTGGTCGATGAGGGCATCAGCTTCGCGGACCTGAAAGGGACGATCGAGCAGTTTCTTCGGGTATTTTTCGAGAAACCTCTGGGCGTACGCTTTCGGCCATCATTCTTCCCCTTTACTGAGCCGTCCGCCGAAGTGGATATGCAGTGCGTGATGTGCAGCGGGAAGGGCTGTCGCGTATGCAAACAGACCGGTTGGCTCGAAGTGATGGGCTGCGGCATGGTCCATCCGAACGTGCTGCGCATGTCAGGGATCGATCCGGAGAAATATCAAGGCTTTGCTTTTGGCATGGGGGCCGAACGGCTCGCCATGTTGCGCTATGGCGTCAATGACTTGCGTCTGTTCTTCGATAACGACCTGCGGTTTCTTGCGCAATTTCGCTAGTGCCGAGTCACGTCCGTAATTTTGGGAGAACAGAATGAAGTTCAGTGAGCAGTGGTTGCGTACCTGGGTCAACCCTGAAGTTTCTCGTGAAGAGCTGGTGGCTCGGCTATCGATGGTCGGTCTCGAAGTCGATGCCGTTGAGGCTGTAGCCGGCAGCTTCAGTGGGGTTGTGGTCGGTGAGGTCGTTTCTACCGAACCTCATCCTGATGCCGACAAGCTGCGTGTTTGTCAGGTCAGCAATGGTCGAGAGACGTTCCAGGTGGTTTGTGGCGCTCCGAACGTGCGGTCCGGACTTAAAGTCCCCTTCGCCCAAGTCGGCGCCGTGTTGCCGGGTGATTTCAAGATCAAGAAGGCGAAGCTGCGCGGTGTCGAGTCGCACGGCATGCTCTGTTCGGAAGCCGAGTTGAAGATCAGCGATGATCATGGCGGGCTCATGGAGCTGGCCGACAACGCGCCTGCCGGGCAGGATCTGCGTGCTTATCTCGGGCTCGATGATGTAAGCATCGAAATCGGGTTGACGCCCAATCGCGGCGATTGCCTGTCCATTGCCGGCCTTGCTCGTGAGGTCGGCGCCATTTACGGCGCGTCCGTCTGTGAGCCGGCGATCGGGCAAAACCCTGTTGCAACAGACGATCTCCGCCCAGTTGAAGTGTCGGCGCCTCATGCGTGCCCCCGGTATCTGGGACGAGTTTTGCGCGACGTCGACGTCAGCCGCCTGACGCCTTTGTGGATGGTCGAGCGCCTGCGCCGGTCCGGTATTCGCAGCATCGATGCTGTGGTGGACATTACCAACTACGTGATGCTCGAGTTGGGGCAGCCCCTCCACGCCTTTGATTTGAAGCAGATCGAAGGCGGAATCCGCGTACGCATGGCCACCGAAGGTGAGCCCCTGGTATTGCTCGACGGACAGAAGGTGTCGTTGCGGCCCGATACGCTGGTGATCGCGGACCATCGGCGCCCGTTGGCCATCGCTGGCATCATGGGCGGCGAAGACAGCGGTATCGCAGCGGACACGAAGGACCTGTTCCTCGAATGCGCTTTTTTCGATCCGATTGCCCTGGCCGGCAAGGCGCGCTCATACGGGTTGCACACTGATGCCTCGCATCGTTACGAGCGAGGCGTGGATCCGGAGCTCGCCAGGCGGGCGATGGAGCGAGCAACCGAGCTGTTGCTGGACGTCGTAGGCGGAGCTGCTGGCCCCGTCGTAGAGGTGGCTAGCGAGGCCCATTTGCCCAAGCCTGCCCCGATTACACTGCGTGGCGAGCGAATCGATCAGATGCTTGGGCTGGAGATGGATCGAGCTCAGGTCGAGTCGATGTTGGCGTCCTTGGGTTTCGGCGTTTCCGAATGCGCGGAGGACAGTTGGCAGGTCGATGTACCCAGTCATCGATTTGATGTCACGCTGGAGGTCGATCTCATTGAGGAGCTGGGACGACTGTACGGCTACGACAAACTTCCGACTCGTTATCCGCAGGCTCGTCTGGCCCCAGAGTCCAGCCAGGAAGCGCAGGCTGACCTAGCGGCCTTGCGCCAGGTGCTGGTCGATCGTGGCTATCAAGAGGCCATCACCTACAGCTTCATTGATCCCAAGTTGTTCGAGCTGTTCACACCGGGTGTGGCTCCGCTCGAGCTGGCCAATCCGATATCTGCCGATATGTCCGCAATGCGGGCGTCGCTGTGGCCGGGCCTGGTCAAAGCGTTGCAGTACAACCTCAACCGCCAGCAGGCTCGGGTTCGCCTCTTTGAGGCAGGATTACGCTTTGTCGGACAGTTGGGCGAACTGCGTCAGGAAAACATGCTCGCCGGAGTCGTCTGCGGCAGTCGGCATCCTGAGGGATGGGCTAACGAGCAGGTCGAGGTAGATTTCTTCGATGTGAAGGCGGACGTCGAAGCCTTGCTCGGCGCAGCCGGCGCTGGGCGTGATTTCCGCTTCGTGCGTGATGAGCAGGCTGTGCTCCATCCAGGTCAGACTGCCCGGATCGAGCGGAATGGTCGTCTGGTTGGATACCTGGGGGCGCTGCACCCAAAGGTCGCTCGGGCACTCGGTATCGAGCAGCGCGTGTATCTTTTCGAAGTTTCACTCGCCGAGATTCGCGAAGGCAGGTTGCCAAAGTTTCAGGAGCTCTCGCGTTTCCCTGAGGTACGTCGGGATCTCGCGATTGTCGTAGCTAGAGACATTGCGGCCGATGAGATCCTTTCTTGCATTCGGGATTGTGCGGGCGAGACGCTTCGCGAGCTCAGGTTGTTTGACGTTTACCAAGGTAAAGGTATTGATCCGCTTAGCAAAAGTATGGCAGTCGGCTTGACCTGGCAGCATTCCGCGCGCACTCTAAACGACGACGAGGTGGCCGCTGCAATGGAGCGGATCATCACCACTCTGGAAGAAAGGTTCAACGCCACGTTAAGGAAGTAGCGTATGGGGGCTCTGACGAAAGCTGAAATGGCCGAACGTCTATATGAAGAGCTAGGCCTGAACAAGCGCGAGGCCAAGGAGCTGGTCGAACTCTTTTTCGAAGAGATACGCCAGGCACTGGAGCATAACGAGCAAGTCAAATTGTCGGGGTTCGGCAATTTCGACTTGCGAGACAAGCGCCAGCGCCCCGGCCGCAATCCGAAGACCGGCGAGGAAATCCCCATCACTGCTCGCCGAGTCGTCACATTCCGCCCCGGCCAGAAACTCAAAGCCAGAGTCGAAGCCTATGCTGGAACCAAGCCATAACGACGAATTACCGCCAATTCCAGGCAAACGTTACTTCACCATCGGTGAAGTGAGCGAGCTCTGTGCGGTCAAGCCACACGTGTTGCGCTACTGGGAACAGGAATTTCCCCAGCTGAGCCCGGTGAAGCGACGAGGTAATCGCCGCTATTACCAACGGCAGGACGTGCTCATGATCAGGCAAATTCGCGCGCTTCTCTACGAGCAGGGCTTCACGATAGGCGGTGCCCGGCAACGCCTATCGAGTGACGAGGCGCGTGACGACCTTACCCAGTACAAGCAGTTGATTCGGCAGATGATTGTCGAGCTGGAGGAGGTCAGGCAGGTGCTGCTTAAGTAGCGCGACCCTACATGTAAGAATCGCCAGTCACTATATGAAGCCTGAAATGAAAACGGGATCAGAGCTTAAGGCTACTGATCCCGTTATCTTGTTTGGTCGGGACGGAGTGATTCGAACACTCGACCCCTTGCACCCCATGCAAGTGCGCTACCAGGCTGCGCTACGCCCCGACAGTGCTTTCCCTAGCTGGAAAGCGCGTGAACTATACACTAACCGACTGAATTGAGAAAAGTTTTTTTGTTGTCCATAACATGTATGGGCACCACTATCCCTGCCGGTACGCTGCGTGCCTTCTAGCGCATGAGCCGCGGCTTGGCCGCTGTATGGATGCATTCACTACGGCGTTAGCAACAGCCGGCCAGCAGCGGCGCGATCAGCCACTGTATCAGTATCCCGCCGAGGAGCAGCAGCGTCCCGCTTAGCCAGACCATTGAGCGTGCCGTAATGCCTTCCAGGTAGTGCGCTGGAGCGCCGCAAGGCTCGGCGAAGACGATCGTGCAGGCAACCCTCAGGTAGTAGAACAGCGAGATCGCCGTATTGAGCGCAGCAACGAGGGCCAACCAGCCAAGGCCGCCGTCGAGCACCGTGCGGTAGAGCATGAACTTGCCGAAGAACCCCACCAGTGGCGGGATGCCGACCAGCGACAGCAGCGCGAGGATCAGCACCACCGCAGCGCCCGGAGTGCGCCATGCCAGCCCGGCGTAGTCGGTGAACGCGGTACGCCCGCGCAGGGCGATCACCACGGCGAAGGCGGCCAGGTTTGCCAACGCATAGCTGGCCAGGAATACCAGCAGCGTGCTCGCCGCGTCCGCGCTACGGCCAAACACGGCGACCGCCATCAGGGCAAAGCCCGACTGGGCGACCGACGACCAGCCAAGCAGCCGGCGCAGGTCCTGTTGCCAGAGGGCAGCAAGGTTGCCGAGGGTCATGGTCACCGCGGCCAGCACGGCAACCAATAGCGCCGCATCGAGTTCGGCTGGCAACAGGGCGAGTAGCCGAGCCAGGGCAACAGCGGCACCGATCTTCGGCACCACCGTGAGAAAGGCCGCGGCCGGCGCCGGCGACGCCTGGGCCACATCGGGCATCCAGGCATGGGCGGGAAAGGCCGCGAGCTTGAAGGTCAGGCCGACGACCAAGCAACCGACCGCCACCTGTAGCGCCAGCCCGTCGTTACCCTGCGTCAGCGCCGTAGCGATGGCCGGATAACCGGTGCTGCCGGTAAGGCCGAACAGCCAGACCGCGCCGATGCACAGCAGCGTGTTGGTCAGGGCGCCGACCAGGAAGTACTTCATGCCTGCCTCCAGCGCCGGCGCGAAGCGGCGGTGAAAGGCGGCCAACGGGTAGCTCGCCACCGAGGACAGCAATACCCCCACGACCAATTCCATGATGTCGCTGGCCGAAGCGAGCATGAGCACGCCGAGCACGGCGAACAGCAACAGCGCGTAGAACTCGCCATGCCGTCGGTCGCTGGCGAACCAGGCCGGCGATAACAGCACCACCACGGCACTGGCACCAAGCACGATGAGCTTCGCCGCCACGGCCAGGCCGTCCAGCGCCCACACGCCGGAAAAGGTCAGGCGCGGCGGCTCACCCCACTGGGCCACGGCGAAACCGGTCGAGCAGGCGATCGCCAGAAGCGCCAGCAGTGCCATCCCGCCGAGCCGTGGCTGCGGCAGGAACGCCGACGCGAGCACGATGGCCACCGCGCCGAACAGCAGGCAGAGCTCCGGTAGCAGGTCGGTGATCGGCATCAGCGCAGGCCCAGCAGCCAGCCGGCGCTGGCCTCGACGACACCCAGCAGGAACTGCGGCGCCACGCCGATGAGCACGAACGCCGCGGCCAGTACGCCGAGCACCCACCCTTCGCGCCGGCCAAGGTCGTTGAAGCCGTCCAAACGCGGCGGCAGCTCGCCGAAGAACAGCTGAGTCAGCGTCTGCAGGAACAGCGCCGCGGTGATCAGGATGCCGAAGATGCCGATCACGGCGAGCCCGGGGTAGACCGCGAAGGTCCCGGCGAACACATGGAATTCCGCCACGAAGCCGGCCAGGCCGGGCAGCCCGAGGCTGGCGAACGCGGCGAGCACGGCAAAGCCGGTCAGCAGCGGTGCGCGCCGGGCCAGGCCGCCGTAATGGGCGAGCTCGTAGTCCTCGGTGCGCTGCCAGAACGAGCCGCAGATGAGGAACAGGCTGCCGGTAATCAGGCCGTGCGCGACCATCTCCACCGTAGCGCCGACCAGCGCCAGCTGCCGCGCCGCTTCATCGCCACTGAGCAGTGCGCCAGCCACGGCGAGGCCGAGCACGGTATAGCCCATGTGGTTGACCGAGGTGTAGGCGATCCGCCGCTTGAGGTTGCGCTGGCCGAGCGCCACCGAGGCGCCATAGAGAATCGACACCACCGCTACCAGCGCGATGACCCAGGCGTAGTGGGCGAAGGTTTCTCGCATCATCGCGAAGGGGATGCGCAGCATGCCGAAGGTGCCCATTTTCAGCAGCACGCCGGCGAGGATCGCCGAGGCCGGCGCCGGCGCGTCCACGTGTGCCTGCGGCAGCCAGGTGTGCACCGGCACCAGCGGCGTCTTGATGCCGAGCCCGATCATCAGCCCGAGGAACACCAGACCGGCCGGAACCGTTGCGCCGACGAGCGGTTGTTCGGCGATCAGCACACGCATGTCGAAGGTGTGCGGGGCCACCGACAGGTACAGGCCGATGAACGCCAGCAGCATCAGCAGCGAGCCGCAGAAGGTGTAGAGAAAGAACTTGAGCGCCGACACCTGGCGCTCGCCGTGCCCCCAGCGGCCGATGAGAAAGAACATGCCCACCAGCGATAGATCGAAGAATACGTAGAACAGCAGCAGGTCGAGGGCGAGAAACACCCCGAGCGAGACGCCGAGCAGGAACAGCAGCCAGGCGTAGTAGGTCGGCGCACGCCCGCGCGTATCGACCGGATAGACAATGCTGGCGACGAACACCAGCGCGCTCATGCCCGCCACCGCCAGGGCGATGCCGTCCACGCCGAGCCGCCAGGCCATGCCCAGGCCCGGCACCCAAGGCACCTCCTCGATCTGCTGGAACAGCGCGCCGCCCGGATCGAAACGCAGCCAGGCCAGGCCCAGGCAAACCAGCGAAACGAGCGCCAACGCGGTGGCGAAGGTGCGCGAAGCGGCCTCGCTCCAACGCGGCAGCAGTGCGAGGGTCAGCGCACCCAGCAAGGGCAGGCTGACGGCAGCGGTGAGGATCACGGCAGGCCTCCTATCGCGAGAATCAGGACCACCACGGCGAGGCCCGCGGCAATTCCGGTGTAGTAGTGGTGCATCTGCCCGCTTTGCAGGCGGCGCACGTGCCGCCCGAGGGCGCCGGTGGCCTCCGACAGGCCGCTGACCCAGCCGTCGAACAGCGCTTCGCCGCGCCGATCACCGAGCCGCGCCAGCCCCTCGCCGACCCGTGCGGTGAGGCGGACGCCACCGTCCACCGCACGGTCGTCGAAGCGGGCCAGCGCATGAGCGGCCGAGCCGTAGCGCGCCACCAGGCGCAGGCCGCCGTCGACCACCCGGTCATCGAAACGCGCCAGGGCATGACTGGCGGCAAACAGCGCGCTGGCTCCGCGCGTGGCCAAAGCGGGCAGGCCGAACCAGCGGCTGAGCATCGGGTGGCGCGTGTTGGCTTCGTCTTCGTTGCCCCATTGCTGGCGCACGGCTACCGCGCCGCCGAGCACGCCCAGCCCGACCAGCAACCACGACAGCAGCACTTCCCAAGGCTTGCCGGCCGGCAGGACGAAGCCCAGCCGGTGCCCGATCGCTTCGGCGAGGCCCGGCCACCACAGCAGCGAGAGCAGCAGGGAACCGGCGCTGAGCAGGTACAGGGCCAGGCGTTCGGCGTTGCTGGGGCGACCGCCCGGCGTGCGCGGCATGCCGGGGCCCGGGCCGAACCCCAGCCACTGCAGGCGCGTGGCGTAGTACGCGCTGAATGCCCCGGCGAACATCGTCGCCAGTGCCAGCCAGGCGCCGTGATGGCCCGCGGCGCTGACGATCTGCTCCTTGCTCCAGGCGCCACCGAGCGGCGGTACGCCCGCCAGCGCCAGGCTGGCGATGAGCGTTGCGACGGCGATGCCGGGCAGGCGCCGGCCCAGGCGCATGGCGCCGAGCGCATAGCTGCCGACCTGGTGCTCGGCGATGCCGCTGGCCAGGAACAGACCGGCCTTGAAGAACGCATGCACCACGAAGTGCAGCAGCGCGGCCCCCGGGTAGCCGGCACCGACCGCCAGCCACATCAAGCCATGGTGCGCGGAGGTCGAGGCGGCGAGCAGTTTCTTGGCGTGCCCCTGCAGGCCGGCCACCACGCCACCGGCCAGCGCCGTCGCCAGCCCCAGCGCCATGGCCAGCGGCGCGAACCAGGCGACTGCGTCCAGGCTCGGATGCAGGCGAGTGGTCAGGTACACGCCCGCCGCCACCATGGTGGCAGCGTGCAGCAGGGCCGAGACCGAGGTCGGGCCGGCCATCGCGGCAAACAGCCAGGGCGCGAACGGCAGTTGCGCGGATTTCGCCGCACAGGCGAGCACGATGCCCGCGACGAAGACCTGCAACGGCATGCCCTCCAAGCTGGGCAGGGCGGTGAAGGCGAATGAGCCGCTGCCCGCGAAGGCCGCGGCCGCCGCGATGTACAACCCCAGGTCGCCGAAGCGGGTGACCAGAAAGGCCCAGCCGGCATCGCGCAGGTTGCCGCGTTCGCGCCAGTCATGGCCGATCAGGGACCAGGACAGCGCGCCGACCAGCTCCCAGGCGATCAGCAAGGTCAGCAGGTCGGCGGCCAGCACCAGCAGCTCCATTGCCCCGACGAACGCCAGCAGCAGCGCCATCAGCCGGGCCAGCGCGGCGGGCGTCGGCGCCTGCGCCTCGTGATGGGCGGCATACAGCGCTATGGGGGCGGCCACCAGCGGCACGGTCAGAGCGAACACGGCGCTCGCCGGGGCCAGCGCCAGCGTCAGCTGGATCTGCGAACTCCAGCGGTAGCTGCCCGACCAGTCGCCGAGCAGTGCCGCCACGGCGAGCCCGACCGTCGTCAGGATTACCGCGGTGGCCAGCCCGGCGAGGCGCGTACGGCGGCCGTCACGGCACAGACCATAGAGCAGCGGCGCCGCCAGCAGCGGCAAGAGCGGGACCAGCCAGAGCATCAGTGTTTCAGCCCGTCGAGCGCTTCGGTGGTGTCGGCCTGCTTGGCGCGATAGACCGCCACCACCAGGGCGAAGCCTATGGCCATTTCGATAGCCATCACCGCCATCACCACGATGGTCAGCAACTGGCCCTGTGGCATGCCGGCGCCGGTCAGGGCCCAAAAGGCCACCGACGCCAGCATCACGCCGTTGAGGATCAGCTCCAGGCCCATCATCAGCATGACGAACGATTGCTGGGACAGCGCCCCGTAGACGCCGATGCCAATCAGGCCGGCGGCGAGCAGCAGCAGGGTGGTCAGGGTCATCGTCGGGCCTCCGTCGCGTCAGTGGTGATGGTGCGCATGCTCGCCGCCGGACTCGCCGTCCTTTTTCTCGGGCTGGCCGGCCGGGGCGCCGCCCGGGGTCAGCCCCGGCGGGAGCGAGCCCTCGCTGGCATCGCCGTAGCGGCCGCGCTGGCTGGAGAGCACCACCACGCCGATCATCGTGGCCAGCAGCACCAGCCCGGCCGACTCGAACACCAGCATCGACGGGCCGAGCATTTCCCGGCCGAGCGAGCGCACCGGCTCGAGGACGGCTGGCGCCGGGCGCTCGGGGAAGTCGGCGAAGAGGGTAACGCTGCCCAGCAGCAGGAAGATGGCGAGGCCGGCGCCGAGGGCCAGGCGCGGCTGGTGCACCATGTTCATCGGGTTGAGGCCGGCGGGGTTCATCATGAACATGACCATGAACAACGCCATGACGGTCATCTCCACGGCCATCATGAACCACAGCGCCACCCCCAGGTATTCGGCGGCGAGCAGCAGCATGATCACCCCGACTGCGATGAACGACAGCAGCAGCAGGAAGGACGCCCGTACCATCGAGTCGGTGCGGAACACCCGCCAGCCGGTGAACAGCGCGACGGCGGCGCAAACGAAGAAGGCGACATCGGTGAGCATCAGCGCATGGCCTCCAGCCCGGCCCTGATCAGGTCGACGAATGACAGCGGCAGGAAAAGCAGCCAGGCGAGGGTGACGCAGCGTTCGGGGCTGACCCGCGCCAGGGAGTGGCCGAGCCAGAGCAGCACGGCCATCACCGCCAGCGTCTTGAGCGCCAACCACAGCGGGCCGGGCAGCCAGGACCCGAGCCAGCCGCCGAGAAAGGCGGTCGCCGCCATCGCGCTGAACGCCACCAGCATCGCTGCGCGCGCCCAGGCCCAGACCAGCTGCGAGGGGCCGCTGAGCTCGGCGCGGGTGCCGCCGGCCAGGTCGGCCGGGTCGGCGAAATTCAGCGGGCCCCAGAAGCTCACGCCAAGCCCGACGATGAGAAACAGCGGCAGGCCGAGCGGCTGGCGGATCAGGTTCCAGAGTTCGCGCTGCGACTCCACCACGGCCGAGACCTGCAGCGACTCGGCCGGCAGCGCCACGCTGATCAGCACGAACATGCTGATGAGGATGTAGGACAGGCCCAGCGCCACGTAGCGATAGGCGCCGATCAGCGGCAGCAGCGCGTTGGCCGACCAGCCGTGCAGAAAGATCACCACCGTGGCCAGTGCCTCCACCGAGCCCCAGAGCACGATGCCGGTGCTGAGGTCGGTGGCGATCAGCGTCGCCGACCAGGGCACGACCGCCAGGCCGGCCGCCGCCAGCGCCAGGTAGGCCGCGGGGGCGAACTGCCAGTTGAGGTTGTCGGGGCGTTCGGTGTGGTTGGCCGGCTGCAGCCACAGCCAGGCGCCGCGCTGCAGCGGCTCGAGCCAGAGGCGGCCCGGCCTGCGGCCGGCCACTGCGGCGCCGATCGCGCCGTCGACCACCTGCAGCAGGTAAGGGCCGAGCACCAGCGTGACGAGTACCAGGAGCACCGGCGACAGCAGATCGGCGACCATCAGGCTGCCCCCCGTTGCGGTACCTGATCCGTGGACGGCTGTGGGTAAGGCGACAAGGCCGCCAGGTCCAGGCTGGCGATCAGCAGCAGCGCCTGGCTCCATTCCAGCCCCGGTAACAGGTCTGGCAACAGGTGGCAGCCGTCGGTCGGCCGCTGCTCGTTGCTCATCGTGCCGCGAGGCGTTTCCACCTGCGCCTGGCTGGCCGTTTCCAGGGCCAGGGCGTCGGCCGCGGCAGCCAGGCCAAGTGCCTGCTCGATCTCGCCCAGCCATTGCAGGACCCGTGCGCGAAGATCGCCGCCCGGGTGGCTGAGCGGGCGAAACCCCAGCCGTGCGTAGTGCCGGTCCTCGCTGCGCGCATCCTCGTCGTGCCCCGCGGCGCGGTAGGCCGGGCCGCCGAGCGAGTAGGCCTGGCCGGTATCGAGCCGGCCGATACCCGGGTCGAGCGCCTGCAGCAGGCCGCTGCGCAGGATACGTCGGCGCAGCGCGGGCAACGATCGGCCGGGCGCCAGTCGCGCGGCATCGGCCAGTGTGCGGAGGGCCAGCGCGTCGAGCCCGGCCAGGTGCAGTAGGTGCGCCAGGCGATGCAGGTGATGGCGGGCCCGCGCGATCTCCAGTTCGCCGATCGGCACCGGCCGCTCCAGCGCCTGGAACCAGCAGGGTGCGGCAGGCTGAGGGTAGGCGCGCGAGGCGAGCATCGCCATCTGCACGAGGTCGCCCTGCAGAGTCAGCTGCAGTTGCAGGCCGGACGGCAGCGCCGGGTAGAAGGGGCCGAGGGTGAACGACAGCGAGTCGAGCGTCAGGCCGTCGCGCAGGTCCTCCATCATCGCCATGGCCATCGGCCGGCCGTAGGGATAGCCGCCCATCATGCCCTCGCCACCCTGGCCATGCGCGCCGAGGCCTTTCCAGGGGTGCGGCGGTTGATCGGGCAACAGGTGCGCTGCGCCCAACCGGCGGCCTTCGAGCAACTCGCGGTGCAGGCGGGCGATCGCCGCCGGCGTGGCGTCCAGATGGTCGATACGCTCGGCATGGGGCAGCTCGGCGAGGGGCTCGCTGCACAGCCAGAGCGAGGCCGAAGGCCGCGGCAGCTGGTCATGCAGCCGGCGCAGCGCCTCGTGCTGGTCGGGCGGAACGCCGCCGGCGACCAGCAGCACACTGGCGTGGCGCGGCGAGTCCACCAGCTCCACCCGCGGGTCCAATGCCAACGCCTCGCGCACCGGGCCGGCGTGCATGCCGAGCGCGACGAACACCGGTGCCGGGCGCGCCGCCGCCAGACGAGCGAGCAGCCCTATTGCCACCGGAACACCCCCTCGCGCCAGGCGTAGACGATGCCCACCGAGAGAATGGCGAGGAACATGCCCATTTCCATCAGGGCCTTCATGCCCTCGGCGACATAGACCACTGCCCAGGGGTACATGAACATCATCTCCATCTCGAAGGCGATCAGCAGCAGCGTCATCGGGTAATAGCGCACGTGGTAGCGGCTCCACGCATGGCTGTCGGGCAGGCCGCCACCGAGGAAGGGCGCCCGCTGCGGCCAGGCCGGCAGGCGCCGTTGCCACGGCCGCTGCAAGGCGAGCCCGGCGATGAACATGAGGGTCACGATGAGCGAAAGCGCGAGCAGCTCCATGGGGGCCTCCGTTCGGTGGGGCGGCGGGCCGAAGGGCGACAGGCGCCGCATCGGCCGGGGCGATGCTCAGGCGGTGCGCTGCAGGTAATGCACGCTGAACAGGCGGTCGGCGTCGGTCCACTGCGCGAGGCTGGTGTAGCCGGCGCTGCGGGCGAGGGCGGCGAAGGATTGCAGGCTGTACTTGTAGGAATTCTCGGTGTGCAGCGTTTCGCCCTTGGCGAAGCGGAAGCGCCGGCCCTCGATCGTCACCTGCTGCGCCTCGCGGCTGACCAGGTGCATCTCGATGCGCGACTGGCCTTCGTTGAAGATCGCCTTGTGGCTGAAGCGTGCGGGGTCGATATCGCTGTCCAGCTCGCGGCGAATGCGCTCGAGCAGGTTCAGGTTGAAGGCCGCGGTGACGCCGGCGGCATCGTTGTAGGCGGCTTCGAGCACGGCCTTGTCCTTGACCAGGTCGACGCCGACCAGCAGGCCGCCGCCGACCGGCAGCAGGCTGTGCAAGCGGGTGAGGAACTGCTGCGCCTGGGTCGGGGTGAAGTTGCCGATGCTCGAGCCGGGGAAGAAGGCCAGCGGGCAGCTGCTGTCGAAGCCTTCCGGCAGGTGCAGCTCATCGCTGAAATCAGCGCACAGGGCATGCACGTCGAGCCAGGAATAGTCGGCCGCGAGCTTCTGCGTGCTGCTGCGCAGGAAGTCCTCGGAGATGTCGATGCCCAGGTAGCTGGCCGGGCGCATGGCCTCGAGCAGCAGGCGCACCTTGCGGCTGGCGCCGCTGCCGAATTCGATAAGGTCGGCCTCGGGCCCGGCGATCGCGGCGATCTCGCCGGCCGCTTCGCGCAGGATGCGTTCCTCGGTGCGCGTCGGGTAGTACTCCGGCTGCTCGGTGATCTGCTCGAAGAGTTCCGAGCCGCGGCGGTCGTAGAAGTATTTCGGCGAGGCCCACTTGGGTGTGGCGGCGAAGCCGGCGAGGGCATCGTCGCGCAGGCAGGAATGGCTGGAGCTGGCGAGCTGGTCGTGAAAGCGAATGGCGAGGGCCATCAGGGTGTCTCCTGGGCTGGGCAGGCACTGTGGTGTCAGCGCTCGTTGGAGGCGACAGACTGGTGGGCGAAAGCCATCCGCGCGCCGTTCCATGCGCCGCTACCTGCTTCCCTCTTCGCGCCCGGATGGCCATGTCCTGTCGTTCGCCGTGTCCGGTTTCTCTGTTTTACGACTGCCCTGTTTCCTCGGGGGTTCCGGTCGCCAAATTACAATGCCGTAAGCTTGCCGGCCGACGTCGGGCTCGGCCCGTCGCCAGCCAACGCAGGGATTTCACCCCAGCTCGCGGATCAGCCGGTCGAGCTCGTGCTGGCTGTATACCCGAATGCCATTGGCGCTCAGCAGGGCCGCGGTCACCCCCATGCCGGCCTTGCGGATACCGCTGAAGGTGCCGTCGTAGATGCTGGAGCTGCCGCAGGAGGGGCTGGACTCGGTCAGGATGGCATGGCGGATGCCTTCGGCCATGCAGCGGGCCAGGGCCTGGCGGGCACCGTCCAGAAAGGCGTCGGTGACATCCTGGCCGCTGATGTCCATCACCCTGTCGCGTCCGGCGAGCACGTCCTGGCCACTGGCCGAGCGAATTTCCGCGGGTGGGCGTGGGGTCGGCAGCCCGGCAGCCACTTCCGGGCAGAAGGCGACCAGCTCGACATGCGTTTCGAGCCACTCCAGCGCCGGGGCGGGCAGGTTCAGGGCGCCCGCGTTGTAACGAACCTTGCAGCCCAGCAGACATGAGCTGACCAGCACCTTTTTCATGTTTCGTTCCTGTTCGGTATGCGGGGTTGCTGTGCTCCGCGAGCGGCACGCGAGAGCGTGCCGCATGCTGCCTAGCGCTGCCGAAAGGCCAGGCCGAGCCCGGCGAAGATGATCGCCATGCCGATCCAGCCCGGCAGCGGCAAGGCGTTGCCGAGCAATAGATGGTCGAGCAGAGCGGTCACGACCGGCACAAGGTAGAAGAGACCTGTCACGTTGACCAGGTTGCCGGCCTGGATCAATCGGTACAGCAACAGCTGCGCGCCAACCGAGATCACCAGGCCCAACCACAGCCACGGCAGGACGAAACCTGCCACCCAGTCGACCTCGAACGGCCTGAACGGGACGAACAGCAGGCACAGCAGCAGGCTGGCCATGTACTGCAGCGGCAATACCTGCTGCGGGGCCTGGCCGATGCGCTTCTGCAGGATGGCGCCAAAGGTCACGCAGCCCAGCGCGAGCAGCGCGAACAGCATGCCGAGGGCAGAGAAGCCTGCGCCGCTCAGGCCCTGCTGCACCACCAGCGCCAGCCCACCCAGCGCCAGCAACAGGCCGGAGAGACGCGCCGCACTGAAGTGCCGCTCGACGAGTACCAGCGTCAGGATCGGCTGCACGCCGAGAACCGTGGCCAGCACGCCGGGCGTCACGCCGTTCTCCAGGGCAAGGAAGTAACAGATCGAATAACCGCCGATCAGGGCCAGCCCGGAAACCAGGACCTGCCGGCGACTATCCGGTTGCGGCAGGAACTGTCGTCGCAGCGCGGCGATCGCCAGCAGGGCGACCAGCGCCAGGGCGAAGCGCAGGGTGAGGATGGCAAAGGCGGAACTGTGGTCCAGCGCCCAGCGTGAAGAGATTGCGCCGCTGCCCCAGAGCAGGACGAACAGCGCGGTCGAGCCGTACGCGGCCCACGTAGTCTTGATGGTTTTCATTGAACACCTGTCAGGTCGTGACGCAACAGCCGTGCACGGCATGGCCAGCAGAGGCGAGCCGAATCAGCGCGGAAGTGGCGTAAAGGTCGTCAGAACGATGCGTTCGCCAGCCCAGGGGGCGGCGCAAGGGCGACCGAGACAGGGGGTGGTGCGGCGCCAGGCACACGCAACGACGCTTCCCCTGAGCGGGGACCGGTGAACGGTAGGTCGTGCGTGTTCGTAGGCATGGCGGGCAGCCGTGGGGTGGACCATCGGGACGCTACCCGAGCGCGCCGGGGGCGTCAATGCCGAGGGCAGGTGGCGTCTGTGTGGCTCAGCGATCCGCCAGGGCGAGGTTCGCGCCCAGGCCGGCGAAGGATGCCGCGAAGCCGCGACGCAACCAGGTCTGCACGCGTGTCGATTCGATCACCGCGGTGCGGAACAGGTGCGCCAGCAGGCCATAGAGCACGAAGACCGCAAAGGTCATGCCCATGAAGGTCGCGCTCAGGATCAGCAACGGCCGCAGCGGGTCGCCGGCGCCGGGCTGGATGAACTGCGGCAGGAAGGCCAGAAAGAAGATCGTCAGCTTGGGATTCAGGATATTGAGCAGGAACGCCTTGGCGATCAGGCCCGCCGCGCTGCACCGCACCGCGCCCGTCTCGACCGCAAAGGCCGAGCGGTCGCGCCAAGTGGCATAGGCCAGATAGAACAGGTAGGCGACGCCCGCGTATTTCAGCCCCTGGAAGGCCAGGGCGCTGGCATGCAGCACCGCAGCCAGGCCCAGGATGGTCGCCAGCAGGTGCGGCACGATGCCGGCCGTGCAGCCCAGCGCGGCGATCACGCCTGCCCGGCGGCCGTGGATCAGTGCCGTGGAGACGGTGTAGATCACCCCGGCGCCCGGGATCAGCACCACCACCAGCGAGGTGAGCAGGAACTCGAGGCTGAGCATGGCGAGGCACTCCTTATCGCAGGCGGGTTAGCGGAGCCGGGAAACGTCCGGCTCCTGGCAAGGTAGACGGGCCGGCGGCACTTGGCTAGGGCAGGCCGTACTCGCGCTCGACGCAGGCGATGCGCACCCGGAAGGCCGAGTACCAGCGCTCGCGGCCCAGCCGTTGCGCCTGCCGATGCTCGACCTGCGCCCGCCATTGCCGGATCGAGTCCAGGTCAGCCCAGTACGACACGGTGATCCCCAGGCCGTCCCTGGCTGACTCCACGCCAAGAAAGCCGGGCTGGCAACGGGCCAGTTCGAGCATTCGCTCGGCCATCTGGGCGTAGCCGTCGTCGACCTCGTGGCGATGCGAAGTGAAAATCACGGCGTAGTAGGGCGGGGCAGGTGTTTCGGCAAGGGGCGGCAAGGTCATTTCGGACGCCTCATGGCGGCTGGACTCCGGGCCGACCGATGCTAGCCCAACCCGGCGCCGCACACGCGCGCGTGGTAGATCAGCGCCGCGCCTCGAGCCCTTGCAACAGAGCCCTGTGGAACCGCTCGGGTGCCTCGATCTGCGGCGAATGACCCAGCTCGGCAAAGGTCACCAGGGTTGCCTGCGGTATCCGCTGTGCGGCGTCGCGCGCCAGCACCGGATAGTTGCCCAGGCGTTCGGCAACCGCCTGCGGGGCGCGGTTGGCCCCCGGCGCGGTGCGGTCCTGATTGCCGATCAACAGCAATGTCGGCACCTGGAGCCGGGCGAACTCATGGATCACCGGCTGGGTGAACACCATGTCGGAAGTCTGCGACTGGTTCCAGGCGACGATTTCCCGACCCTCCCCGGCATACAGACCGGCCAGCATCTCTACCGGGCGGTCGTATTCGGGTTTCCATTGGCCGTTGTAGTAGAACTTGCGCTGATAGGCCTTGATCGAGTCGAAATCGGTCTTCAGCTCGGCCTGGTAAAGCTGTTCGATCGGCGCGTAGGGCACGCCTTCGGCCTGCCAATCTTCCAGGCCGATCGGATTGACCAGCACAAGCTGTTCGACCTGCTCGGGGTAATTCAGCGCGAAGCGCGAGGCCAGCATGCCTCCCATCGAGTGGCCGATGACCGTTGCTCGTTCCACCTTCAGCGCCTGCAGCAACTGGCGCGTGTTGTGTGCCAGCTGGGCGAAGCTGAACTGATAGCCCTCCGGCTTGCTGGAGCGGCAGAAGCCGATCTGGTCCGGCGCAATGACGCGAAAGCCGCGCTCTGAGAGCACGGCGATGGTCTGTTCCCAGGTGGCCGCGCAGAAGTTCTTGCCATGCAGCAGCAGCGCCGTGCGGCCGTTCGCTTCGCCTTGCGGCGGCACGTCCATGTAGGCCATCGACAGGCTCTGCCCCTGGGAGGAAAGGGCGTGGCGGGTGACCGGATAGGGATAATCGAACCCCTCCAGCTGCGGCCCGTAGCTCGGGCGTGGGCCGGCGTGGGCGGCGGACAGGACGGCCAGGCCGAGAAGGCAGCACAGCGAAGGCAGGGGCTTGTTCACGCATCGTTCTCCTGGCGAGTGGCAGCGGGGTAGCCAAGCCCGGCGCGAACAGCGGTTCACGCGGGCTCCCTTGTAGTACCGCCAATGCCGGCCGGGGTTCGCCGGGGCGCGCACGAGATTTTGTGCGCGTGTTGCGGCGCTGCCTTTCGTGACGCGGCAGAGAAGGGGGCGGCTTGGCATAATCCGTGTCCCTTCATCGCCACGACGAGAGTTCGCCATGTCGCCCGACCAGTCCCCGCCAGCGCACGAGGCCGAGCTTTCCGAGCGCGATCAGCGGGCCAACGTCTGGCGCCTGACGCTGGCCCAGGCACTGGCCGGGGCGAATGCCGTGGTGGTCTATGCGACCGGCGCAATCATCGGCAACCAGCTGGCCCCGGCGCCGGTCCTGGCAACCTTGCCGATCTCGATCTTTGTCGTGGGCATGGCCGCCTGCATTCTTCCTGCCGGTGCGGTGGCGCGCCGCCATGGGCGGCGAACCGCGTTCCTGGCCGGGACGTCGGCCGGGGTGCTCACCGGTCTGCTGGCAGCGCTCGCCGTGGTCGTCGGCAGTTTCTGGCTGTTCTGCCTGGCGACCTTCTTCGGGGGCAGTTACGCCGCGGTCGTTCTGTCGTTCCGCTTCGCCGCCGCCGATGGTGTGGCGCCGGCGCGCCGGGCACGTGCGCTTTCGCTGGTGATGGGCGGTGGGGTGGCAGCCGGTGTGATCGGGCCGCAGCTCGTGACCTGGACCATGCACCTGTGGCCGCCGCACACCTTTGCCGCCACCTTCGTGGTGCAGGCGCTGGTAGCGGTGGTGGCGGCACTGGTGCTGCTGGGCGTGCGCCTGCCCCGGCCGACGGCGGCAGAGCTGGCCGGTGGCCGCCCGCTGGCGCTGATCCTGCGCCAGCCACGCTTCATCGCGGCGGCGACCTGCGGGGCGGTCACCTACATGCTGATGAATTTCGTGATGACCGCAGCGCCGCTGGCGATGCACCTGCACGGCCACTCGCAGGCCTCGTCCAACCTGGGCCTGCAATGGCACGTGATCGCCATGTACGGGCCGAGTTTCTTTACCGGCGCCCTGATCGGCCGCTTCGGTGCGGCGCGTGTCGCCATCGCCGGCCTGCTGCTGACCGGGCTGTCGGCCATCGTGGGCCTTGGCGGGGTTGATCTCGGGCATTTCTGGCTCGCGCTGATTCTGCTCGGTCTGGGCTGGAACTTCGGCTTTCTCGGCGCTTCGGCGCTGGTGCTGGAATGCCATCGCCCGGAGGAGAAGACGCGGGTCCAGTCGCTCAACGACTTCATCGTCTTCGGCATGATGGCCGTCGGCTCGTTTTCGTCGGGCGGGCTGTTGAGCGCCTATGGCTGGAATGCCGTGCTCTGGGTCTCCTTCGCGCCGTTGGCCGTGGCGTTCGCAGCGGTCATCCTGGCCCGGCGGCACGCGCGCGAGGCGGCGGTTCGCCAGGCCTGAGCCGCTCGCGCTGCGGGCCTGGTCACTGAAAATCGCGGCTGCGTACGTCGAGCCCGGTCAGCAAGGGCGAGAGGTCGGTCAGGCGCCCGGCAATCACATGGCGCACACCGCTCTGCGTTTCGAAGCGTCCGTCGACGCGCAGCAGCTGCGATTGCAGCAGGACGCGGCGCTGGCGCTCGGCCAGGTCATACCAGACCACCACGTTGACCAGCCCGTATTCGTCTTCGAGGGTGACGAAAATCACCCCGCTGGCGGTTTGCGGGCGCTGGCGGCCGATCACCAGCCCGGCGACGCTCACCGGCCGGCCATGTTCGACCGCACCCAGCTCGCGTGAACTGCGACAGCGCAGCGCCCGCAGCCGGGGCCGCAGCAGCGTCAGCGGATGAGGGCCAAGGGTAGTGCCAAGCGTGGCGTAGTCGGTCAGCAGGTCTTCGCCAACCGTCGGCGGTGGCAGCGCCACGGGGGCTTCGACCGGCTGTTCCACCTCGGCGAACAAGGGCAGCTGGGGTTCGACGCCGGCCACCGCCCAGCGCGCCCGGTGCCGATTACCGGCCAAACCGCGCAGGGCACCGGCGTCGGCCAGGTGTTCGCGGGCACGAACGTCCAGTCGGGCGCGCTGGCTGAGGTCGTCGACATCGCCGAATGGGCGCTGCCGGCGTGCCGCCTCGATCCGCTGGGCATCCTCCTGGCGAAACCCCCGGACCAGGCGCAGGCCAAGGCGAATCGCCGGCTGCGCCGCGGTGCTCGGCTCCAGGCTGCAATCCCAGTCGCTGTAGCGCACGTCCACCGGGCGCACCTCGATGCCGTGGCGGCGTGCATCCTGCAGCACCTGATCGGGGCTGTAGAAGCCCATCGGCCAGCTGTTCACCAGCGCGCAGGCATAGGCCGCCGGCTCGTGGCATTTCAGCCAGCTGCTGGCATAGCTGAGCAGGGCGAAGCTGGCGGCATGCGACTCGGGAAAGCCGTAGCTGCCAAAACCCTGGATCTGCTTGAAGATGCGTTCGATGAAGGCCTCGGAATAGCGCTTGTCGCGCATGCGCGTGGCCAGGCGCTGGCGGTGCGGCTCCAGCCCGCCGTGGCGCTTCCAGGCGGCCATGCTGCGGCGCAGTTCATCGGCTTCGCCGGGGCTGTAGTTGGCCGCTACCATCGCCAGTTCCATCACCTGCTCCTGGAACAGCGGCACGCCCAGGGTGCGTTCGAGCACCGGGCGCAACTCCTCGGAAGGGTAATCCACCGGCTCCTCCCGGTTTCGCCGGCGCAGGTAGGGATGGACCATGTCGCCCTGGATCGGGCCGGGGCGGACGATGGCGACCTGGATCACCAGGTCGTAGAAGGTCCTGGGTTGCAGGCGCGGGAGCATCGCCATCTGCGCCCGCGATTCGATCTGAAACACGCCGATGGTGTCGGCCCGGCTGACCATGGCATAGGTCGCCGGGTCTTCCTGCGGCAGGCTGGCCAGCGTCCAGCGCGTGCCGCGATAGGCCTCGATCAGGGCAAAGCAGCGGCGCAGCGCGCTGAGCATGCCGAGTGCGAGCACATCGACCTTGAGCAGGCCGACCTGATCGAGGTCGTCCTTGTCCCACTGGATGACGGTGCGTTCGGCCATGCTCGCGTTTTCCACGGGCACCAGGGTTTCCAGCGGCTGCTCGGAAATCACGAAACCGCCCGGGTGCTGCGACAGGTGGCGCGGAAAGCCGATCAGCTCGGCGGTCAGGGCCAGCACGCGGCGCAGCAGCGGGTTGTCGGCGTCGAAGCCGGCTTCGGCCAGGCGCTCGGCGCAAGGGATGCCATCGCTCCAGCGGCCGCAGCAGTCGGCCAGGGCATTGACCTGATCCGGCGGCAGGCCGAGCGCCTTGGCCACATCGCGCACGGCGCCGGCAGCGTGATAGCTGCTGACCACCGCGGTCAGCGCGGCACGCCCGCGGCCGTAGCGGCCGAACACGTACTGGATGACCGCTTCGCGGCGTTCGTGCTCGAAATCGACGTCGATGTCCGGTGGCTCGTTGCGCTCGCGCGAAAGGAAACGCTCGAACAGCAGCTTGCTGCGCGAGGGGTCGAGTTCGGTGATGCCGAGGGCGAAGCACACGGTGGAGTTGGCCGCCGAGCCGCGGCCCTGGCAGAGGATGCCCTGTTCGCGCGCCCAGCGGACGATGTCGTGCACGGTCAAGAAGTAGCTTTCGTAACGCAGCTCGGCGATCAGCGAGAGTTCGTGCTCGATCCGCTCGCGCGCGATGGCCGGGACGCCGTCGGGCCAGCGCCAGCGCGCGCCCTGTTCGGTCAGCCGGCGCAGCCAGGAGGTGGCGTCATAACCGTTGGGAACCAGCTCGCGCGGGTATTCGTAGCGCAGCTGGGCGAGGTCGAAGCGGCAGCGCTCGCTGATGCGCAGCGTCTCGGCGAGCAGCTCGGCGGGGTAGAGCTCGGCCAGTTCCTGGCGACGACGCAGATGCCGTTCGCCATTGGCGAACAGATGCGCGCCGGCCTCGGCCACCGGCAGATGGTGACGGATGGCGGTCATGCAGTCCTGCAGGGCACGCCGGCCACGGGCATGCATGTGGACGTCGCCACAGGCCACCGGCGGCAGGCCGCAGCGGGCCGCCAGGGCAAGTGCCTGACGCAGGCGCTCGGCGTCGTCCGCACCACGGTGCAAGGCGATGCCGAGCCAGCTGCGGCCCGGGAAGTGCGCCTGCAGCCAGTCGGCATGCGCGAGCTGGTGTTCGCCCAGCCAGAGGGCGAGCAGGCCGTCCAGCGGTTCGCTGAAGTCGCTGCTCAGCAGGCGGTAGCTGCCCTTTTCGCTGCGCCGGCGAGCCCTGGTGATCAGCCGGCACAGCGCCTGGTAGCCGGCCAGGTTCTCGGCCAGCAGGACCAGCTTGGGACCTTGTTCGATACGCACCTCGCTGCCGACGATCAGCGGCACGCCGGCGGCCTTCGAGGCCTGCCAGGCGCGGACGATGCCGGCGAGGGTACATTCGTCGGTGATGGCCAGCGCGCGGTAGCCCAGGCGCGCGGCACGTTCGAAGAGTTCGTGGGCGCTGCTGGCACCACGCTGGAAGCTGAAGTTGGACAGGCAGTGCAGCTCGGCGTAATCGCTCATGCGAACCAGCCTTGCAGCCACAGTGGGCCGCCGCCAACCGGGCGGAATGCCCAGCCGCGCTGGCCAGCCCGGGTCTGCACGAGGTAGTAGTCGCGGCGTATGTCGCCGCCGTCCCACCAGCCGCTTTCGATGCGCTCGGGGCCGGCGAGCACTTGCACCGTGGCTTCCTGTAGCGCAATCGGCTGCTGCAGCAGCCAGCCGGGGCGTGCTCCACAGGGTGGCAGCGCCGCATGGCCCGGCTGCTGGCTCCAGGCGTGCTCGGGACGGTGGTCGGCGCAGGCACCCAGGCCCTGCACGGCGTCTTCGCCCAGGCGTGCTCGCAGCCGCTCGCGCAACTGCTCCCAGGGCAGCGATTGCTGAGGGCGCTCGTCGAACAGCTGGCGGCGCTCCGGGGCGAAGGCCGGCAGGTCACGGGCAACCAGGCGGACCGCGAGCACCGGTGCCGGCAGTTGCAGCTGTTCGAGCCGGCCACGGGTCAGCTCGAACAGCATGGCCGCTTCGCGCTCGGCACCGAGCAGGCCGACAACGACCTGGCTGTCGGCGTGGTGACGATGCTCCAGATACAGCACGAAGCGCTGCACACCGCTGTCACGGCCGGCCAGGTAGGCGGCGAGGTCGGCGGTCAGGCGGCGCAGCGGGAACAGCAGCGCCTGGTGGGACTCGACCTCGAAATTCAGCTCGATGCGCGCCTCGAACAGGTCCGGCGGGCGATAGAACGCCAGGGCCAGCGGGCGGCGCCCGAACAGGGTGTCGAGCTGGATCAGCACCTCGGCGGCAAAGCGCTTGGCCAGGCCATCGCGTGGCAATGCCAGCAGCTGCTGCAGGCGGTGCACGCCCATGCGGGCAAAGGCCGTGGCCGCCTCGCGGGGCAGGCCGAGGCGCTCGACCGGCAGCTGGCCGAGCGCCTGCTGCAGCGCGATGTCGTCGGTCACTGCCAGGCCGTCATGGGCGTTGGCCAGCACGCGTGCCGCTGCCGGGTTGGGCGCGAGCGTGATGCGATGGCGAAAGCCCAGTGCCGTCAGCTGCTCGCGCAGGCGCGCCTCGAAGCGTGGCCAGGGGCCGAACAGGCCGAGGCTCGACTGCACTTCCAGGAGCAGGCAACGCGGATAGTGCAGGCTGACCTGGGCGCTGTAGCCATAGGCCCAGGCCGCGAGGAACTGCTGCCAGTGTTGCACGTGCGCGAGGTCGTAATCGGCCACGGCGAAGTCGCGGGTCAGCGCCTGGGCCGCGGTGAGCGATTGCCCCGGTTTGAGGCCGAGCGCGCGGGCGGCTGGGTTGACTGCCTGCAACACGCGGCGCTGCGGCGGCCCGGCGAGCAGTACCAGCGGCGCCTCGGCATCGGTGCGCTGGCGCAGGATGCCGTCCATCGCCAGTTGCGGGAGCAGAATGCAGGCCCAGAGCATGCAGGCCTCACTGCCAGGCCGCTGCGGCCAGCGGGCGTTCCGGTGCCAGGCCACCGCGACACTTGAGTACGCGCAGCTGCAGCGGCTGCGCCTCGAGGGCCAGGCGCAGTGCGGCAGGCGAAGGGTTGAGCGCCTCTTCCAACGGGCGATAGGCGAATGCCAGCGTCTGGCCGGTTTCGGCCGCCACCTGCAGGCGGCGCAGGGCGCGGTCGTCGGCCTGCTTCGGCCAGCACAGCACCGCGCCGCAGCTGCCCGAGCGCAGGCACTGCTCGGCAGCCCACAGGGCCTCGCGTCCCGTTGCCTGGACGATGGCCAGCCGGGTGAGGTCGACGCCAGCCGCCAGCCAGGCGCGCGGGTAGGGAATGTGCGGTGGGCCGACCAGCACCACGCGTTCGCCGGCGCGGGTCAGCCGCGCCAGGGTCGGCCATAGCAGGCGCAGCTCGCCGAGGCCGGGCGCGGCGAGCAGGATTTCGCTGAGTGCCGCCGACGGCCAGCCATGCCCCGGCAGCAGGGCGTCGAGCGCCGCATGGCCGGTAGGGTGCTGGCTCGCCGGAGCGGATATGGCCTGGCCGCGCCAGACGCGGCGCGCATCGAGCAGGCGGTCGAGGGCGACCACGGACGACATGCTGAAGTGACCTGTTGATACTGTATATGGATACAGTATTTGGCCTCAGGCACAGCTCGGTCAAGGTGCAGATGATGAGCTGTACCTGTGTCAGCAGGCGCTGCCGGAAAGGCGCCGAGCCTTGCCCGTGGTCGTCACCGCCGGATGCCAAGGCCGGCGCTGGCCGGCCTGTTCAGCGCTTTTCGATGCGCAGGATCGTCGAGCGCATGCCTGTCGAGCGGAACTCGAAGGCGATACGGTCACCCGGTGCGAGCGAGGCGATCTGCGCGGGCGTCGCCTTGAAGCCCATCGTCATTGCCGGCCAGCCCAGTGCAGGCACCGGGCCGTGGGCAATGACGATCCTGTTCTTTTCGGGCATGAGCTTTTGCACCGTGCCGGTGACGCTGGCTGTCTGCACCGTGGGCTGCTGGTTCACGGCCGGGGTCGTTGCCGTTTCCGCCGCCTGGGCAGTCGGCAGCAGCAGGACAGTGGCCAGGGCGAAATGAGCGAGGTTCATGGGCGTTTCTCCAGGGGGTTGTCGAGGGAGGGGATGGCCTGTCGGCGGCGCATCAGCAGGTACGCCGCCGGCAGGACGAAGAGCGACAGCAGCGGGGCGGTGATCATGCCGCCGACCATGGGGGCGGCGATGCGGCTCATGATCTCGCTGCCCGTACCGCTGGCCAGCAGGATCGGCAGCAGGCCAGCAATGATCACCGCCACGGTCATCGCCTTGGGCCGCACACGCTGCACCGCACCCTCGCGGATGGCGTCGAGCAGCGCCGCCTGGCCGTGGCGGCCGGCAGCGAGGCGCTCGTGCCAGGCGTTCTTCAGGTACAGCAGCATGATCACGCCAAACTCGGCCGAGACCCCGGCCAGGGCGATGAAGCCGACCCCGGTGGCCACCGACAGGTGGTAGCCCAGCAGGTGCAGGAACCAGACGCCGCCGGTGAGGGCGAAGGGCAGCGTGGCCATGATCAGCAGCGCCTCGTCGAGGCGGCCGAAGGTCAGGTAGAGCAGCACGAAGATGATCAGCAGGGTGGCCGGCACCACCAGCTTCAGCCGGGCGTTGGCGCGCTCCATGAACTCGAACTGGCCCGAATAGCTGATGCTCATGCCCGGCTCCAGTTGCACGCCGTCGCCGACCGCCTGGCGCAGGTCGCGCACCACGGCGGCGATATCGCGGCCGCGCACGTCGACATAGACCCAGCCGGAGAGCCGCGCATTCTCGCTCTTGAGCATCGGCGGGCCGTCGCTGACCTCGATGCGCGCCACCGTGCCGAGGGTGATCTGGCTGCCGCCGGGTGTGAGGATCGGCAGTTCGCGCAGGTCGCTCAGCGAGTCGCGCCATTCGCGCCCGTAGCGCAGGTTGATCGGGTAGCGCGCCAGCCCCTCGACGGTTTCGCCGACGTTCTGCCCGCCGATGGCACCGGCGACGATGGCCTGCACGTCGGCGATGTTCAGCCCGTAGCGCGCGGCGGCGGCGCGGTCGATGTCGACATCGACGTAGCGCCCGCCGGTGAGCCGCTCGGCCAGTGCCGAGGTCACGCCGGGCACCTCGCGGGCGATCCGCTCCACTGCCTGGGTGGCACGGTCGATCTGCGCCAGCTCGGTGCCGTAGACCTTCACCCCGATGGGGCTCTTGATCCCGGTGGCGAGCATGTCGATGCGGTTGCGGATCGGCGGGATCCACAGGTTGGCCAGCCCGGGCACCTGCACGGTGCGGTCGAGTTCCTCGACCAGCTTTTCCGGGGTCATGCCGGCGCGCCACTCGCTTCTGGGCTTGAACTGGATGGTGGTTTCGAACATCTCCAGCGGCGCCGGGTCGGTGGCGCTCTCGGCGCGCCCGGCCTTGCCGAACACCCGCGCCACCTCCGGCACGCTGCGGATCAGCCGGTCGGTCTGCTGCAGCAGCGCCGAGGCCTTCTGCGCCGAGAGCCCGGGCAGGGCGGTGGGCATGTAGAGCAGGTCGCCTTCATCCAGCGGCGGGAGAAACTCGCCACCCAGGCGGCTGGCCGGCCAGAAGCCGGAGGCGAACACCAGCAACGCCAGCAGCAGGGTCATTTTCGGCCAGTGCAGCACCACATCCAGCGCCGGCCTGTAGAGGCGGATCAGGCCGCGGTTCAGCGGGTTGCGCTGTTCGTCGGGGATGCGTCCGCGGATCCAGTAGCCCATCAGCACCGGCACCAGGGTGACCGACAGCCCGGCTGCCGCGGCCATGGCATAGGTCTTGGTGAACGCCAGCGGGCCGAACAGCCGGCCTTCCTGTGCCTCGAGGGTGAACACCGGGATGAACGACAGGGTGATGATCAGCAGGCTGAAGAACAGCGCCGGGCCGACCTCGGCGGCCGCCTCGGTCATCACCTGCCAGTGCGCCTGGCCCTTGAGCGTGGCGCCCGGGTGCCGGCGATGCCAGGCTTCGACGTGCTTGTGCGCGTTCTCGATCATGACGATGGCGGCGTCGACCATCGCGCCGATGGCGATGGCGATGCCGCCCAGGGACATGATGTTGGCGTTGATGCCCTGGCGCTGCATGACGATGAAGGCGATGAGGATGCCCACCGGCAGCGAGACGATCGCCACCAGCGACGAGCGCAGGTGCCAGAGGAACAGCGCGCAGACCAGCGCGACGACGATGAACTCCTCGATCAGCTTGTGGCTGAGGTTTTCCACCGCGCGGTCGATCAGCTGGCTGCGGTCGTAGGTGGTGACGATCTCCACGCCCGCCGGCAGGCTGGCTTTCAGCTCGTCCAGCCTCGCCTCGACCGCGGCGATGGTCTGGCGGGCGTTCTTGCCGCTGCGCAGGATCACCACGCCGCCGGCCACCTCGCCTTCGCCATCGAGTTCGGCAATGCCGCGGCGCATCTCCGGGCCGAGCTGGACGTGGGCGACGTCGCCGAGGGTCACCGGCACGCCGTTGGCATCCAGGCGCAGCGGGATCGCGCGAAAGTCGGCAAGGCTCTTCAGGTAGCCGCTGGCGCGCACCATGAACTCGGTTTCGGCCAGCTCCAGTACGCTGCCGCCGGTCTCGCGGTTGGCCTCGTCGATGGCCTGGGCGACCTGCTGCTGGGTGATGCCGCGGCTGGCCATGCGCACCGGGTCAAGCACCACCTGGTACTGCCGGACCATGCCGCCGATGGCCGCAACCTCGGCGACGTTGGGCAGCGTCTTGAGCTCGTAGCGCAGGAACCAGTCCTGCAGCGAGCGCAGCTGCGAGAGGTCGTGGCGGCCGCTGCGGTCGACCAGCGCGTACTGGTAGATCCAGCCGACGCCGGTGGCGTCCGGCCCCAGCGCCGGCCTGGCCGCGGCCGGCAGGCGGCTCTGCACCTGGCTGAGGTATTCGAGCACCCGCGAGCGTGCCCAGTAGAGGTCGGTGCCGTCCTCGAACAGCACGTAGACATAGCTGTCGCCGAAGAACGAATAGCCGCGCACCGTCTTTGCCCCGGGCACCGAGAGCATGGTGGTGGTCAGCGGGTAGGTGACCTGGTTCTCGACGATCTGCGGCGCCTGCCCCGGGTAAGAGGTGCGGATGATGACCTGCACGTCGGAGAGGTCCGGCAGGGCGTCGATGGGGGTGTGCCTGACCGACCAGACGCCCCAGGCGACGGCGAACAGCGTGGCCAGCAACACCAGAAAGCGGTTGGCCACCGACCAGCGGATCAGCGCGGCGATCATGGCTGGCCTCCGAGCTTCTCGATGCGTTCGATGATCAGACCTTCGTCGCTTTGCCGCGCCGCGACACGCACGCGGTCGCCACTCTTCAGGCCGTCGAGCAGGGCTTCGCTGGCGACTGGAAAGGGCATGGTCATGCCCGGCATGTTCAGCGAACGGAACGGCCCGTGGGCCAGCCCGAGCATGCCGTCCTCGATGCCGACCACAGTGCCTTCGGCCTCGTGCAGCTCAGGGGCAGGCGTCGCCGCGGACGCGGCCTCGACAGTCAAGCCGCGTAGGCTGGCCTCGGAATCGAGCAGGAACTGCCCGGAGGCGACCACCTGCTGGCCGGCCTGCAGGCCTTCGAGCACCTCGGTGCTGTCGTCGAATTCGCGGCCGGTACGGATCGCCACCGGGCGGTAGCGGCCCTCACCCTCGGCGAGCATCACCAGGCTGCGCCGGCCGGTGCGGATCACCGCCTCGGTCGGCACCAGCAGCGCCGCTTGCGCCTCGCGCTTGAGCGTCACCTCGGCGGTCATGCCCGGGCGCAGGCGCTGCTGCGGGTTGGGCAGTTCGACCCGCACGCGCACCGTGCGGCTGTCCAGGTTGGCCTGGGGCAGCACGGCCTGGATACGGCCTTCGATGCGTTCGCCGGCAAAGGCGGGCAGACGTGCGATGACCGATTGCTCCGGGGCGAGCTGAGCGGCCTGCGCCTCGGGGATCGCCACCTCCAGCCAGACCTTGTCCAGCCCGTTGATCCGCGCCAACGAGGCGCCGGCCGGCAGGCTCATGCCTTCGCGCACTTCGAGTTCACGCAACACGCCGGCCGTGGGGCTGACCACCGTCCATACCCGTCGCGGCTTGCCCGTGCGCTCCAGTTCGGCGATCAGTGCCGCCGGCATCCCGGCCAGGCGCAGCCGCTGGCGGGCGGCGGCGAGCAGGTCGGGCTGGCCGATGCCGCGCAGCGCCAGGTATTCCTCCTGCGCGGCCGCCCACTCGGGAATCAGCAGATCGGCCAGCGGCGCGCCCTCGGCCAGCACGTCCTCGGGGGCATGCCCGTAGACACGCTCGACGAAGCCGGCGCTGCGCGTCTGCACGATGGCGACGTCACGCTCGTCGAAAGCCAGCACGCCGGACGCCGACAGCGACTGACCGATCGTCTCGCGGCGCACGCTGGCCAGGCGCATGCCGAGGTTCTGGACGACCCGGGCATCGATGCGCAGCGACGCGGCCTGGCCGCCTTCGTCGGCGTAGCGCGGCACCAGGTCCATGTCCATGAAGGGCGACTTGCCGGGCTTGTCGAAGTGCTGCTGCGGTTTCATCGGGTCGTACCAGTAGAGCACCGGGCGCTCGCTCTGCTCGGCGGCCTGAACGGTCGCGGTGAGAAGCGGGCCGGCACAGAGGCCGGCTGCGAGGGCGAGCGTGGCCGCCAGTGGCTTGAGTCGGAAGGTCATGGGCGGGTCTCCTCAAAGGCGAAATGCAGGCGGGCGTTGTTCAGGGCGCGATCACGTGCCAGGTCGATGCGACGCAGGCGGGTTTCGATGCGCTGGCGGCGGGCCTCGACCACGGCCATCTGCTCGCCGCGTCCGGCGCGGTAGTCGGCCATGGCCAGCGCGACCTTTTCTTCGGCGAGCGGCAGCAGGGTGTCGTCCAGGCGCGCCAGGGCCCTGTCGAGGCGCTCGTATTCGGCGAGATCGGCGGCCAGTTCCTGGCGATGCTCGCGCTCCAGCGCTTCGCGTTCGGCTTCCACGGCGACCAGGCGGGCGCGCTCGGCGGCGATCTTCGGCCCCTGCCGCGAGCCAACGAACAGCGGCAGGTCGAAGCTCAGGGTGAGGTTGACCATGTCACCGTACTCGCGGCCGCGGCGCAGGTAGTCCACGCTCCAGCTCCAGTCGGGCGTCTTCTCGGCGACGGCTTCGCGCACGCGGGCCTCGGCCTGGCGGCTCATCGGCTCGTAGGCGAGCAGGGCGGGGTGCTGCGCGAGGCCGTGCCGATAGTGCTCGGGCGCCGCGGACCACTGCGGCCAGTCGCCCTCCAGCGGGTCGTCTGCCGCGCTACCGACCCAGCGGGCCAGCGCGGCGCGGGCGATGCGCTGGTCGCGGCGCAGAGCGTCCTCCTGTTCGGCCAGCAGCGCCTCTTCCTGGCGCGCCAGTACGCCTTCGGCCGTCTGCCCGCGGCCGCCGGCCAGGCGGGCGGCGATGGCGCGGGCGAACAGGCGGTTCTCGTCATAGAGCTGGGCGAACAGCTTCAGCTTGCGCTGTACCGCGAGGGCGGCGATCCAGGCTTCGGCGGCGCGCTGGCGAACCTGCAGTCGCGCCAGGCTGTGCTGGACATCGGCCAGTGCGACGCCGGCCTGCGCCGCCTCGACGCGCGCCTGGCGCTTGGCGCGGTTGGGCACCTCCTGCATGAGGCCGATCATCTGCATGGTCATGCCGTCCTGGTCGACCTGCCAGCGGTTGTCGCCTTCGATCGGCAGGCTCTGGATGCCGAGCTTGAGCTTGGGGTCCGGCAGTTCGCCGGCGGGGGTGAGGGTGCTGCGCGCGGCCTGTGCGTTGGCCGCCTGGGCCTGCAGCGAAGGGGCCTGTTGTTCGGCGATGCCCAGCGTCTGCGCGAGCGTCAGCGCATGCGCACTGCCCGCGAACGCAAGGGCGCCCACGGCGAGGGCCGCCAGCAGGGGGCGTGCCCGATAAAGGGGGTATTTCATTGGCGATGAAGTCCTGATCAGCCATGCGTGCCGACGGGCACGCGTCACCCGCCCGGTCGGTCAGACGCGGGCAGCCTTGGTGAACACAGCGGAATTCAGGCGCGGGGTGGATGCCAGACGGCATCCTTGAGATGGGAGGGGATCAGTGCCGGGTAGGCCGTCGCCTGGGGCGTGGCAGGGAACAGCAGTGGCGCTTTTACCGCGACGACCTGCAGGATGCTGGCCGTCTTGCATTCCTGCCCGCTCTTGCACAGCGTGGCGTGGCCCTGTTGGTGGTCCTGGCAGGGGGCCTCCGCCTGAGGCGCACCCGGATCATGCATCGCATGCATCCGGTGCATCGCCTGCTGTTTCGGGGCGGCTGCCGGCATGAGCAGTTGCGCCATCCCGTTGATGGGCAGCGCAAGCGCGAACAGCAGTACGAGAAACAGGCGGAGGGGCGACTTCATGCGGCGAGTCTAGGCGCAGCGGTCGTTCACGACAATTTCGATCAGCTGGCTTCTTGCGCGCGATCAAGCGCTTGGCGATTTTACCGCCTGGCCGATCACGGCCGATTTGCTGGCAAAAGCATGGCCTGCTGTTTACTCTCTGCCCGGCGCGCCCTCCGGCGCCGCTCTTTCTGTCTTGTCCGTCGATACTCCGCCAGCTGCACGGAACGTCTCCGACGCGCCGCTTTCTTATTCTCAGCTTTTTATCCAGGCACACAGCCCCCAGGGGAGAAGGGGTTTCATGACCAGCCTCAACCATCGCACCGTGGACGTTCTCCGGGGTAATCACGCCGAATTGCTCAAGAACTGGGCCGCTGACCTGGAGACCGCCTCGCAGGCGGCACTCAAGCCCGGCGAACTGCAGCAGCAGATGACCGAATTCCTGCGCCTGTTCATTCGCGGCCTGGAGGCCGGCACGCCCGGCAGTGTGGCCTCGTCCGAGCGTGACGAGATGCGCCATTTCCTCGAAAAGCTTTCCCACGCGTGGGCCGTGAAGGGCGTCGATTCGCAGCAGACGGCCGGCTTCATCTTCTCGCTCAAGCGCCCGGTGATGGTGCTGCTGCAGCGCGAGTTCACCGACGAGCCGATGTTTTTCGTCGAGCAGCTGTGGGCCGTGTCCGAGTTCATCGACACCCTGGCCATGCACACCATCCGTACCTTCCAGAAGTCGCGCGAGGCGGTGATCAAGCGGCAGCAGGAAGAGTTGCTCGAACTGTCGACGCCGGTGGTCAAGCTGTGGGACGGCATCCTCGCCCTGCCGATGATCGGCACCCTCGATTCGCAGCGCACCCAGGTCGTCATGGAGTCGCTCCTGCAGCGCATCGTCGACACCGGCTCGCAGATCGCCATCATCGACATCACGGGCGTTCCGACCGTGGATACGCTGGTCGCGCAGCACCTGCTCAAGACCGTGACGGCGATCCGCCTGATGGGCGCCGACTGCATCATCAGCGGCGTGCGCCCACAGATCGCGCAGACCATCGTCCACCTGGGCCTCGACCTGCAGGAAATCGTCACCAAGGCCAACCTGGCCGACGCGCTGGCGCTGGCGCTGAGCCGGACCGGCCTGACCGTCAACAAGGTGTCCTGATGGAGCGCATCCCAATCCTGCGGATGGGCGAGTTCCTGCTCGTGACCATCCAGGTCGACATGCACGATCAGCTGGCCATGACCCTGCAGGACGACCTGTCCGAACGGATCAGCGCGACTTCGGCGCGTGGCGTGCTGATCGACATTTCGGCCCTCGACATGGTCGATTCCTTCATCGGCCGGATGATCAGCACGATTTCCGGCATCGCCCGGATCATGGATGCCGAGACCGTGGTGGTGGGCATGCAGCCGGCGGTGGCGATCACCCTGGTGGAGCTGGGGCTGACCCTGCCCGGCGTGAGTACGGCGCTCGACGTCGAGCGCGGCATGAACCTGCTGCGCTCGCGCATGGGCCAGGCATGAATACGCTCAGCAGCGGCACCCATCCGGTTCGCATCGAGCAGGACGTGGTGTTGGCGCGCCAGGCGGTGCGCAAGCTGGCCCAGGAGTGCGGGCTGCGCCTGGTCGACCAGACCAAGCTGGTCACTGCGGTCAGCGAGCTGGCGCGCAACACCGTGGTCTACGGTGGTGGCGGCGACATGGATTGGGAGGTGCTCGAAGACGGCCTGCGCAAGGGCATCCGCCTGGTCTTTCGCGACGAGGGCCCCGGCATTCCCGACCTCAAGCTGGCGCTGACCGATGGCTGGACGTCCGGGGGTGGCCTGGGCCTCGGCCTGACCGGCGCGCGGCGCCTGGTGGACGAGTTCGATATCGCCAGCACCCCGGGTGCCGGCACACGCGTCACGATCGTGCGATGGAACTGAGTCTGCCCGGCACCGTGAACGAGGTGCTACCCATCGAGGAAGCCAGCCAGCTCGGCTACGCCCGCCGCGTGGCGCAGCGCCTGGCCGAGTCGGTCGGGCTGGATGAAACCGCCGCCGGACGCGTGGCGCTGGTCACCATGGAACTGGGCACCAATCTGCTCAAGCATGCCGATGCGGGCGTTCTCTACCTGCGCGCCGTGCCGGGGCGCGACTGCCAGGGCGTGGAAGTCCTGGCCGTCGATCGCGGGCCGGGTTTCGATCTCGGCATCTGCCAGGTCGACGGCTATTCCACCCGTGGCACCCAGGGCTCCGGGCTTGGCGCGCTGCAGCGGCAGGCCGATGTGTTCGACGCCTATTCCGAGGGGCGTGGCTCGGTGGTGATGGCGCGGGTGTATCCGCGCGGCGGCGCGCGTGATCTGCCGCTGGGTGTCATGCACCAGGCACTGGAGGGCGAGACGGCCTGTGGTGATGGCTGGCATCTGGTAGCCGATGGCGCACGGCTGAGCGTCGTGCTGATCGACGGGCTCGGCCATGGCGAGGACGCCGAACACGCCGCCAGAGCCGGTACCCGGGCATTTGCCCAGGCGCCCTTCGACTCCCCATCCATGCTCTTCAGCGAAATGAACCAGGCCATGACCTCGACGCGTGGAGGCGCCGTGGCGCTCGCGCAATTCGAGGCCGGGCAGGGGCGCCTGACCTTTGCCGGTATCGGCAATATCGGCGTCACGCTGCTGGGGCCTGGCAAAGCGCGTGGGCTGGTATCGCTGCCGGGCATCGTCGGCGCCCAGTTCCGCAAGGTGCAGAGCTTCGATTACCCGGATATCGCGGGCCAGCTGCTGGTGCTGTTCAGCGATGGTCTGCGTTCGCGCTGGAGTCTGGACGACTATCCGGGGCTGCGGTTTCGGCATCCAGCCGTCATCGCCGCGGTCCTGCACCGCGACTTTCGCCGAGGCCGAGACGACGTGACCGTGATGGCAATCGCCCTGGAGGCCCTGAGTGACTGATTCGAGCGAGCAGCTCATCGAGCGACTGCGCCAGGAGAACGAATCCCTGCGCGCGGAGCTGGACGAAACCAACCAGGGCGTCCTCGCGCTTTACGCCGAGCTCGACATCCAGGCCGAAGCGCTGCGTGAGGCGTCCGACCTCAAGAGTCGCTTTCTCTCCTACATGAGCCATGAGTTCCGCACGCCGCTGGGCTCGATCCTGAGTATCGCGCGGCTGCTCAGCGACGAGCTGGACGGCCCGCTGAACGCGGAGCAGCAAAGGCAGATCGCCTTCATTCGCTCGGCGGCCGGCGAGCTGAGCGACATGGTCGGCGACCTGCTCGACCTGGCCAAGATCGAGGCCGGGCGCATCAGCATCTCGCCGGCCTGGTTCGACATGCTCGACCTGTTCTCCGCCTTGCGTGGCATGTTCCGACCGATCGTCGAAGGCGATTCGGTCGATCTGATCTTCGAAGAGCCGGAGGGCATTCCGCGGCTCTACACCGACGACAAGAAGCTGGCGCAGGTTCTGCGCAACTACATTTCCAACGCGCTGAAATTCACGCCATCGGGCGAAGTCAGGGTATCGGCGCGGATGGAGAACGAGCGCGAAGTGCGTTTCGCCGTCAGCGATACCGGTATCGGCATTCCTGCGGACCTGCAGAGCAATCTGTTCGAGGACTTCAGTCAGATCGATAGCCCCCTGCAGAAGCGCTTGCGCGGCACCGGACTCGGCCTGGCTCTGTGCAAGCGCTTCGCCGAACTGCTCGGCGGCCATGTCGGCGTCGAGAGCGAACCGGGCAAGGGGTCGCTGTTCTATGTGGTGATACCCCATGCCATCGCGGCGGGAGCGGCCGATGAAGCGTGAAGACTGGTTGCTGATCGTCGATGACAACGTCGCGACCCGTTATGCGATGCGCCGCGTGCTGGAGCGCCAGGGCTATCGCGTGCTCGAGGCCGGGACCGGTGGCGAAGGGCTGGCGCACATCGCGCAGTCTCCGGTGAGCGTGGTCATCCTCGATGTCAACCTGCCGGACATGAGCGGTTTCGACGTCGCCCGCCAGCTGCGCGCCGACCCGCAGACCGCGGTATTGCCGATCATCCACGTCTCGGCAGCTTCGGTGGAGACGCGCGACATCATCAGCGGCCTCGATGCCGGAGCCGATGCCTATCTGATCCACCCCATCGACCCCGGTGTACTGCTGGCGACCCTGCGCACCCAGTTGCGCGTGCGCGATGCCGAGCAGGCACTGCGTGACAGTGAAAAACGCTTTCGCGAGATATTCGCCAACATCACCGCGCCCATTGCGGTGATCGACGCCAACCTGAGGGTTCATGAAAGCAACCAGGCCTTCCAGCGTCTGTTGGGCGGCGATGCGGACCTGCAATGCTGCTTTGCACCGGGACAGGCGGCGGTCATTGAAGAGATGCGCGCCCGACTGCGGGCGCGCGAGCGCTGGCGCAGCTCGCTGCGTGTGCAGGTCGACGGCCAACTGCACGAAACCGAATGGCTACTGTCGCCCTACCGGCTGCCGGACCAGGGCCTGCTGCTGGTCGAGGACGTTACCGAGCAGCGCCGCCGCGAGCGCCTGCAGCTCAAGCAGCTGGACGCTGCGCAGCTGCAGCTCGCGCAGGAGGTTGCCGAGCGCGCACGCACCGAGGCGCAGCTGCTGCAGGCCCAGAAGATGGACGCCCTCGGCCAGCTCACCGGCGGCATTGCGCACGATTTCAACAATTTGCTCACCGGCATCATTACCGGCATCGGCCTGCTCAAGCAGCGCGCCGCCTCGGGGCGTATCGAGGACGTGCTGCGCTATGCCGACATGGCTCTCGGTTCGGCGAACAACGCTGCCGCCTTGACCCACCGGCTGCTGGCCTTCGCCCGTCAGCAGCCGCTGGATAGTCGGGCGGTGGACGTCAACGAGCGGGTGCATTCGCTGGAAGACTTCATGCGCCGGACGATCGGCGAGCGCATCCAGCTTTCGCTGGATCTGACCTCGCATCCGGCGGTTGCGCTGGTCGATCCCGTGCAGCTCGACAACGCGCTGCTCAATCTGGTGATCAATGCGCGCGATGCGCTGCCCGAAGGTGGGCACATCCACGTCACCTCCTATGCCGCGCACTCGCAGGGCAGCACGGAGCTGCACGACGGCGACTACGTCGCGCTGAGCGTCCGAGATGACGGCGTCGGCATCGATCCGAAGTTGCTGCACAAGGTCTTCGATCCGTTCTTCACGACCAAGCCGCTCGGCCAGGGCACCGGGCTGGGCCTGTCGACCATCTACGGCTTTGCCCGCCAGTCGGGCGGTGAAGTGCGCATCAGCAGCGTGCTGGGGCAGGGCACCGAAGTCACGCTTCTGCTGCCGGCCGCGGCCGAGGCGGCGGTGAACGGCGTGGACAGGGCGACACAGCGCCACAACAAAGGTGGTAGCGAACATGTGCTCATCGTCGAAGACATGCCTGCCGTACGCTTGCTGGTCACCGAACTGCTGACCGACGCCGGCTATCGCTGCACGCCCCTCGCCGATGCCAGCGAGGCATTGGCCTTGCTCGAGCAGGGCGGCGCCGTCGACCTGCTGCTCACCGACGTCGGCCTGCCCAAGATGGGCGGGACTCAACTGGCGGAAGCTGCGCGCCGCCTCCTGCCAGCATTGCCGGTATTGTTCATGACCGGTTATGCCGAGAAGACGGTCAATCGCAGCAACCTGCTGCAAGCGCGGATGGACGTGTTGACCAAGCCGTTCGAGCCCGCTGCGCTGCTCGAGCAGGTCAGGCAGCTGCTGGACGAGGCGACCGACTGAGCGGCGGCCGTCGCGTTGCGTCAGCTATCCAGCCCCGTCAGGCCTGTGCAACCGGCTGCCGCGGCATGGCAGGCGTCACTGATACATCCAGAAGTTCGGATGCGGCTCCTGCATCGCGGGCTGCGGCTGGCGAGGCGCGCCGGTGAAAGGGCGAAGGAGGCGGGCAAGGCGTTTCATGTGGATGTCCCCGTGTGGATCGAACGATGTGCATAGCTTCATGCAATCGATCCACACGGGGAAATGTAGTGTAGCTATCGTAGCGATTAATCCAGGCGCACCAGCACGCGGCCGGTCTGGCCGCCGGCCAGGATGCGCTCGAGCGCGCCGGGCAGCGTATCCAGCGAGACTTCCTCGGCCAGCTTGTCGAGGTTGTGCAGGCGCCATTGCACGGAGAGCTTGTCCCACATCGAGGCCTTGACCACCAGGGGAATCTCCACCGAATCGACGCCCAGGAGATTCACCCCGCGCAGGATGAACGGCAGCACACTGGCCTGGAACTGAACGCCGGCGGTCAGTCCGCAGCAGGCGACGCTGGCCCCGCGACGCAGCGACTTGACGATGTTGAACAGGATGTCGCCGCCGACCGTATCGATGGCGCCGGCCCACTGCTCCTTGAGCAGCGGTTTTTCCGTGCCGGCCTGCAGTGCCGTGCGGTCGACGATGTCCTGCGCGCCGAGTCGGCGCAGGAAGTCGGCCTGCTCGGCCTTGCCGGTGGCGGCGGTCACCTGATAGCCCAGGCTCGAGAGCAGGGCGACCGCCAGGCTGCCGACGCCGCCACTCGCGCCGCTGACCAGCACCGGGCCGGCGCCAGGTTCGAGCCCGGCCTGTTCGAGCTTGTCCAGGCACAGGGCGGCAGTCAGGCCCGCCGTGCCGAGAATCATCGCGTCGCGTAGCGACAGCCCGTGCGGGCGCTTGATGACCCAGGCCGCCGGCACGCGAATGTACTGGCCGTAGCCGCCGGCGGTATTCATGCCCAGGTCGTAGCCGGTGACGATCACCTCATCGCCTTCGGCGAACTCGCCGACGCTGGATTCGGCCACCACGCCAGCGGCATCGATGCCCGGCGTGTGCGGGTAGGTGCGCGTCACGCCGCGGTTGCCGCTGGCCGACAGTGCATCCTTGTAGTTGAGCGAGGAGTAGTGCACCCGGATCAGCACTTCGCCGGCCGGCAGCTCGTCTAGCTGGCGCTCGATCACACGGGTCTCGAATCCGCCCTGTTCCGTTTCACGGGTTTGCAATGCCTTGAAACTGCCCATGCTGCTTTCTCCTATTGCCAGAATCGGTTTTCGTTGAGCCGGCCGAGGCCTTTGGTCAGGCCCTGGTCGAGCAGGCTTGCGGCCGCAACGCCAAAGCGCTCGGGCAGGCTTTTCTTCTGCGCGTAGCGCAGCTGGAAGAGGTCGGCTTCATGGGCGCGCTCAGCCAGGTACTGGTCGCTGGTCTTGAGCTCGTCCGCCAGATGCATGCCCAGCGCGGCGATGCCGAGCCAGATTTCGCCCGTGGCGACGTCATCGATGCAGACCTGCTGGCGGTAGCGCGCCACGAAGTTCTTGAACAGCTCGTGCGTGGTTTCCAGGTCTTCCTGAAATTTCTCCCGGCCCTTTTCGGTGTTTTCGCCGAACACCGTGAGCGTGCGCTTGTACTCGCCGGCGGTGAGTACCTCGTAATCGACGTCGTGTTTCTTCAGCAGCCGATGAAGGTTGGGCAGCTGCGCGACCACGCCGATCGAGCCGAGAATGGCGAACGGTGCACTGAGGATGCGGTTGCCGATACAGGCCATCATGTAGCCGCCGCTGGCGGCGACCTTGTCGACGCAGACCGTCAGCGGCACGCCGGCATCGCGGATACGTACCAGCTGCGAGGCCGCCAGGCCGTACCCGTGGACCATGCCGCCGCCGCTTTCCAGGCGCAGCACCACCTCATCCTGCGGCGTCGCCAGCGAGAGCAGGGCGGTGACTTCGTGGCGCAGATTGTCGACGGCCGAAGCACGGATATCGCCATCGAAATCGAGCACGAACACCCGCGCCCGGGTCTCGCTCTTCTTCGCCTGCTTCTCGGCCTTGGCCTCGCGCTTGCGCTGGGTCTTGAGCGCATCCTTTTCCAGCACGGCTTGCTCGAGGCGCTCGCGCAGCCCCTTGTAGAAGTCGTTGAGCTTTTCGACCTGCAAATGACCAACGCTGGGCTTGCCGCGGCTGCGGCGCAGGGCGGCGATCGTGATCAGCACCGCCACGATGGCGATCACCACGGTCACGGTCTTGGCCAGAAAGCCGGCATAGTCGAGCAGAAATTCCACGTTAGCTCCTTCTTGAGGCGAAGAGTTTCGACCGCGGCAGAGGCCGTTCGATCATTCGGCCAAGCATACCGAGGCCCTTGAAGACGGCCAATCGCCAGGTTTCAAACAAACGTATGAATTGTCGTTGACACCTCCAGGCGATCCTCCTAACCTCGCCCGGACACGCCAGCCGGAGCAGCAAATGGGCAGCATCTTCCTGATTCGTCACGGCCAGGCCTCGTTTGGCGCGGAGAATTACGACGTACTCTCGCCGCTCGGCCACCAGCAATCGGAAGCGCTTGGCGATCACCTCGGTCAGCTGGGCACCCGTTTCGACCGCTGCCTGAGCGGCCAGCTCAAGCGCCAGCAGGATACCGCCAGGGCCACGCTGGCACGCCTCGCCAGTCACGGTCAGCCACAACCGGATCTCGAGATCGACCCGGCATTCGACGAGTTCGAGGCCGATGCCGTGTTGCGCGCCCATCTGCCGGATCTGCAGGCTTATGAACCCAATGCGCTGCATATCCTGCGCAACGCGGCCTCGCACCGCGCCGAGTTCCAGCGCCTGTTCAGCTACGTGATCGGGCGCTGGGTCTCGGGCGAGCACGAGAAGCCCGGGCTCGAGAGCTGGGCGAGCTTCATCGAGCGTGTCGAAGGCGGCCTGGAGCGCATCCTGGCCCAGGCCGACACGCGTGACCGCATTGCCGTGTTCACCTCCGGCGGCACGATCACCGCACTGCTGCAGCTGGTCATCGGCGTCGCTCCGATCAAGGCCTTCGAGATGAACTGGCAGATCGTCAACACTTCGCTGAGCCTGCTGAAGTTCCGTGGCAGGGAAGTCTCACTGGCCTCGTTCAACAGCCATGCGCACCTGCAGCTGTTGAGGAACCCCGAGCTCATCACGCATCGCTGAGCTCGACATGCACGTTTCAACCCCCAACAACGTTAACAAGGAAATCACCATGAGCAACGTCGCCGATACCATCCAGCGCATGCAGTCCAAGTTCAACCCGAGCGCCGCTGCCGGTCTGGACCTGGTCTTCCAGTTCAACATCACCGATGCCGAGAACTACTACCTGGTCGTCAAGGACGGTACCTGTGACTTCCAGCAGGGCGAGTCGGCCGACGCCAACGTCACCCTGATCATGGACAGCGAAACGATGCAGGGCATCACCAGCGGTGAAACCGATGGCATGCAGGCCTTCATGGCCGGCAAGCTGCGCGCCGAAGGCGACATGATGCTGGCCCTGAAGCTCAGCGAACTGTTCCCTAACTGATCGAAGGCGGCCCGGCCGCCGTTGTGATCGGTTAACAAGAAACCCCGCCTGCGGCGGGGTTTTTTATTGGCTGCGCGAGGGCCCGCCGGCCTTCCTGCGCTGCGGGAGGACGGTCGTTGGTTGCGATTCGGCCGCAAGCCAGCGGCTATAGCCGTTCAATTCATATGGTTTCTCGGCCAGAATGGTGGGGACTGGCCACCGCCAAGGCGGCCGGCCCACCGACGCCGCATCCCTTGCAGAGAGGAACTGCTCAATGCCGACCTACGATTACCGCTGCGAAGCCAATGGCCAGGTTTATGAAGTTCGCCATCCCATGGCCCTGCGCCCGAAAACCTGGGGCGAGTTGCGCACGGCCTGCTCGCTGAGCGCTGATGCCGATATCCCTGACGACGCACCGGTCACCCGGCTGATGACAGCCGCAGGCGTGGTCGACAGCCGGGTGCTCAGGAATCCTGAAGCCCCTGCCTGCGCGCGGGGCGGCTGCGCCGGCAACTGTCGGTAGGTATCAGCAGTAAGAAGCGGCCAGGGCAGATGCCCTGTACCCACGCCTCCCGGCGCGCTTGAAGGCTGACCGCGCGCATGGATGCTCGCAGGTCACGGGGGGTGGACTGATCTTTTTTGTGCTTTTCAAATGAGAAGCATAATCAATACAATGCGCGTTCAACCAATTACAAGGTAGGACGCCATGAAGCATGCTGTCGTTTCGCCCCCTTATCTGTTGCGCCCGGTGATGCTGGGCCTGCCGCTGCTGATGGCGGCTGTGGTCGCCCAGGCGCAGGAGGCACTGGAGCTCGAAGCGCAGCAGATCACCGCGCCGCGTGAGGTGGAGCGGGGCGATGGGCCGGTCGAGGGCTACGTGGCCAAGCGCAGCGTCAGCGCAACCAAGACCGACACGCCGATCATCGAGACGCCGCAGTCGATCAGCGTGATTACCGCCGACCGCATCCGCGACCAGGGCTCGCTGACCATCCAGGACTCGCTGCGCTACGTTTCCGGCATGCGCGGCGAGGCCTACGGTTTTGACAGCCGGGGCGACTTCTCGCTGGTGCGCGGCGTATCGCCGGCCATCTTCCTCGACGGCCTGCAGCAGAGCGTCGGCTCCTACACCAACACGCGCACCGATCCTTTCACGCTTGAGCGGATCGAGGTGATCAAGGGACCGTCGTCGATGCTCTACGGTCAGAGTTCGGTGGGCGGCCTGCTCAATCTGGTCAGCAAGCGTCCGCAGGCCGAGCGCAGGAACGAGCTGCAGCTGCAGTACGGCAGCTTCGACCGCAAGCAGATCGCCTTTGACAGCACCGGCCCGCTCGATGACGACGGCACGCTGCTCTATCGCGTGGTGGCGATCGGGCGTGACAGCCAGACTCAGGTCGATCACACCAAGGACAATCGCCTGGTGTTCATGCCGTCATTGACCTGGCGCCCGAACGAGCAGTTCGAGTGGACGCTGATGGCCAACGTGCAGAAGGACGACGGTGGCACCACCAGTGGGTTCCTGCCGCACCGCGGCACCGTGCTCAGCGCACCCTACGGCGAGATTGGCAGCGAGCGCTTCGTCAGCGAACCCGGCTTCGACGAATATGACACCGAGCAGAAAGCACTGACCTCGCAGATGACCTGGCGTGTCGACGACACCTGGACGCTGCGGCAGAACCTGCGTTGGCAGAAGAGCAAGGTCAGCTACCAGACCATGTATGGCTGGCCACCGGTGCTCGGTGCGGACGACCGCACGGTCAACCGCGTCTGGTCCGTGTCCAAGCCGGAAGTGACGATCTGGAGCGCCGACCATCAGGCGGAGTCGCGCTTCGATACCGGCGCGCTGCAGCACACCCTGCTGATGGGCGTCGATTACCGCCATGCGGTCACCGATAGCCGGTCGGCCCGTGGCGTGGCTACGCCGCTGGACCTCTATGACCCGGTATATGGCACCTTCGATCCGTCGGGCATCACCCTGTCCGATGTGCCCCAGCAGCGCGCCGTGCAGAAAGGCCTGTATGTGCAGGACCAGATTCGTCTCGACAAGTGGCTGACAACTCTGGGCCTGCGCAAGGACTGGGCCGACACCCGTGTCGAGGACGGCAACCGGCAGAAGGACGACGCGGTCACCGGGCGGGTGGGCCTGACCTACCTGTTCGACAACGGCGTGGCGCCCTACATCAGCTACAGCGAATCCTTCACCCCGATCATCGGTTTGAACACCATTACCCAGCAATCCTATAAGCCGCTCGAAGGCGAGCAGTGGGAGCTGGGGATCAAGTATCAGCCGGTGGGCAGCAACACCCTGTTGACCGCAGCCGTTTTCGACCTGCGTGAGAAGAACCGGCAGATGCCCGATCCGGCCAATCCGCTCAGTACCATCCAGGCCGGCGAAGCGCGGGTCAAAGGCCTGGAGTTGGAGGGGCTGGTGGAAGTGGACCCGAACTGGGACCTGATCGCGACCTACAGCTATCTCGACAGCGAGGTGGCCAAAGGGCCGCCGGCCCAGCAGGGCAAGCGCATCGCCAGCGTGCCGGAACACATGGCCTCGCTGTGGTCGCAGCATCGCTTCAGCGTTGCCGGTATTTCCGGCTTCAGCGCCGGTGCCGGCGTGCGCTACGTCGGCGCCAGCTGGGACGGCACCGACAGCCTGAAGACACCGTCGACCACGCTGTTCGACGCCATGCTCGGTTACGCCTACCAGGACTGGTCGTTCACCCTGACTGCGACCAACCTCGAAGACGAGACCTACTACACCACCTGCCTGTCCCGCGGTGACTGCTTTACCGGCAACCGACGCACCGTGGTCGCCACCGCGAGCTACAGCTTTTGAAGCGCTCGGCCCCCGGCAAGGAGCGTCTGATGAGTCGTTCGGCTCCCGTAAGCCCCCTGTCCATTGCCTCGCGGGTGCTTGCCGCGGTGGTCGGTGGCTATGCCGTGGCCTATGCGACGACGGCATTCCTGGCCATCTATCTACCGCTGGCCCGCCCTGATCGCGTGGTCTTTTCGAGCCTGGCCAGCTTTGCCGTGTGGACTGCCGTGGTCATCTACGTGTTCGCCGCTCGCGATCAGGCGCGCCTGTGGATGGTGCTCGTGGGGCTGTGCGCGGTGCTGGGCCTGGCGGCGTGGCTCGCCGGTGACTGGAGCGTGCGCCCATGACGCTGCGTCAACGCATGGCCGAACTGCATACCTGGGGCGGGCTGCTGCCGAGCTGGCTGCTGTTCGTGATTCTGTTTGCCGGCACCGTCGCCTGCTTCGACAAGGAGCTCGACCGCTGGATGCGACCGGAACTGCACAGCGGCGCCGTGACGAGCCTTGGCGCCGATGCGGTGCGCGGCTGGCTGGAGCAGAATGTCAGCGAGAAATTGCACGCGTTCTGGATGCACGGCCCGACCGAGCGCCAGCCCTACTGGCGCCTTGGCTGGGAGGTCGATGGCAGCGAGGCGCGGCATGCGGTGGCCTTCGATCCGCGCAGCGCCCGTGCCGTACCGATGAGCGAAACCGTGGGCGGCGATTTCTTTTTCACGCTGCACTACAACCTCCACGCCGGCGATGTGGGCATGTACATCGTCGGAATCGCCGGCATGTTCATGCTTGTCGCGCTCGTCTCGGGCGTAATCATCCACCGGCGCATCTTCAAGGACTTCTTTACCCTGCGGCCCAATGCCAACGGCCAACGCGCCTGGCTCGATGCGCACAATCTGTTTGGCGTGGTGGGTTTTCCCTTCCATCTGGTGCTGGCCTACACGGGGGTGGCCATCTTCGTCGCCTCGTACATGCCCGCGGCGGCGCAGATCAGCTACGCCGGCAACGCCACCCAGTACTTCGGCGAGGTCATGGGCACCTATCACCGCGAAGAGCTCGGCGAGCCCGCCGGTGCGCCCTGGTCGCTCGATGCATTGATCGCCGAGTCGCGCCGGGAATGGGGGGCGGGAGAGGTCGGCTGGGTAAGCGTCCATCACCCGGGCGACGCCTCTGCCGTGGTCGATGTGCGCCGCCGGGATCGTTCGCGCATCGGCTCGCCACAGGACACGCTCAGCTTCGATGCGACCAGTGGCGAGCGCCTTCACCGCCAGCAGGCGTCGACCGGATATCGCGCGTACATCTGGATGGCCGGGCTGCACATGGCGCAGTTCGGCGGCTCCCTGGTCCGCCTGCTTTATCTGCTGATGGGGCTGTCCGGCTGCGCCATGCTCGTGGCCGGCGTCCAGGTCTGGCTGGCCAAGCGCGAGTCGCGCGCGGGCCGTCTCGATGCCGTCCGCGCGCTCAATGCCGCCGTCTTCGCCGGCCTGCCCCTGGCCAGCCTGGCGCTGCTATGGAGCAATCGGCTGATTCCCTCGGGCATTGCCGAGCGAGCCGCGGCCGAGGGCTGGGCCTTTGCGCTTGCCTGGCTGCTGATCGCTGTCTGGGCGCTGCTGCAGCGCCGCGACAGCCGTCGGCTGCTGCGCCAGCAACTGGTGCTGGGCGCCTTGCTTGCGCTGGGGTTGCCGCTCATCGATGCCGTGGCCGCGCCCGGCGGAAACCTGCTGGCCAGCTTGCAACGAGCTGATTGGGCGTTGGCCTCGGTGGAGGTGTTCTTCATCGCCAGCGGCCTGGCCTGTGCGGCCGGCGCCTGGCGTCTGCGGGGTGACGCGCACGAGGCCGAGGCGAGGCCCCGCCGAACCCCGCGCACAAGGGAGGCATGAGCATGTGGCTTCTGGCATTCGGGCTGGCCTATGTGGCAATGGTGCTGCTGTCGCTGACGCTCTCTCGGCACCGCGGTGCACTGCTGTCGGCCGAGCGACGCGTACCGGGCAGGCTCGCGCTGCAGCTGCAGGCCACTGTATTTCTGGGCTTGGCCCTGTGGGCGTGCGTCGTTCGTCAGGGAAGCGAAATCGGCGCGGTGCTCTGGCTCGGGCAGATCATGCTTGCCGGGCTGCTACTGGCGATCGTCATGGCCTGGCGGGTGCGCTGGGCATTGCCCTTGGCGCCGGTGCTGTTGGCCGGTGGAGGCCTGCAGGCGTTGCTCTAGCAGCGGGGCGAATCGAGGTGGGCGCGTTGGGCGGTCGGTAGGTGGGCGTTGTCCGGCGCACCTCGGCGCGCCGGACGGGCGCAGGCTTACTGCGCGAGCTTGGTGTCCAGAACGCCCTTGCGGCCTTCTTCGTCCGACACTTCGGTGAGCTTGGCGCCACCGACGAACAGCCCCATCTTGATGGATTGGCGGACGTAGTGGTTCTGGCCGGCCTTGGCGTTCAGTTCGAGCGTGTTGTCGCTGAATTCCGACTCGGTCGCCAACAGGTGCGGGCCAGGGGTGACGGTGCGATAGAAGTAGGTATTCGGTGCGGTTTCGCCGATCACCTGGCCATCGATCTTCACGGTCTTCTTCAGCGCTGCACCGAGCATGGAATCGCGGAAGATATACACCCCGGCCTGATCCTGCGGCGGGGTAGGGAAGGCCTTGAATGCCTGGTCCTTTTCCGGCGCTTCCATCGGTACCGACGCACAGCCGGCCATGACCGCGAAGCCCAGTGCTGCGGCGCTCATCATCAAATACTTGAACATGCTTACTCGTTCCTGAGTGTTTGGCAGAGTGCTGTGCCATCAAAAGGCCAGCGTCGGCACGATAACGCCAATCCCTTCAGGCGCAAGCCCGCTCGCCTGGCTTGTGCGCTGCATCTCGCTTTTCGCAGACATCGAGCTTGGGCGACGCGAGAGCCGGGGCGTCTAGGGAGGCGACCGGCGCCGCAGCGATCACGGCCGTCTGCTTCTACGCTCGGGCATGTACCTGCGTCTGGCCCGTGCCAGCCCTGCAACCTGCTCGAGGGAATGTTCATGCCCAGTACCATTCGCCTGCACCGCGTCTTGCGAGCGCCGGCAGAGCGTGTCTATCGCGCCTTTCTCGATCCCGATGCCATGTGCAAATGGCTGCCCCCCAACGGCTTCACCGCCAAGGTGCACGCGAGCGATGCCCGGGTTGGTGGCCATTACCGCATGTCGTTCACCAACTTCACCACCGGCACGACCCACAGCTTTGGCGGCGAATATCTGGAGCTGGTCGAGTACGAACGCATTCGCTATGTCGATCGTTTCGAGGATCCGAACCTGCCCGGGGATATGCAGGTCACCGTCAGCCTGGCGACCCTGGCCTGTGGCACCGAGCTGAACGTCGTGCAGGACGGCATTCCCGATGCCATCCCGGTCGAAGCCTGCTACCTCGGCTGGCAGGAGTCGCTGATCCTGCTCGGCAAGCTCGTGGAGGCCGACATCCCTGACGAATGAGCGTGGCCGCGCAGGGGGCTGACGGGGCGGCCTATCGCGCCGATAGGGAGATTTCATCGTGGCTCTGGGCCTGGTTGCCAGGCGCTCTAGCTAGAGGTTTACAGGGTTTTTACGGGATCGCTGGGAGGCGCCGGCCCAGGGGCGGTGCCCCTGCGGGCCGGCCGGTGGATGCTAGGGTTTTTCTCAGCGGAGCCTGCGCATCACCATCCTGGAGGAAAATGACATGACTACCGAATCCGGAGAACACACCTCTGGCGGCTGCCCCTTCGGCCATGGTGCCGGGCAGCCCCGCAAGCGCATCACCAACCGCGACTGGTGGCCCGAGGCGCTGAGCCTGACGGCGCTGAACCAGCACTCGCCGCGTTCGAACCCCTATGGCGGCGATTTCGACTACGCCGCCGCCTTCAATTCGCTCGATCTCGACGCGGTGATCGCCGACCTGCACGCGCTGATGACCGATTCGCAGGACTGGTGGCCAGCCGATTTCGGCCACTACGGCGGCCTGTTCATCCGCATGGCCTGGCACAGCGCGGGGACCTACCGGATCACCGACGGCCGCGGCGGCGCTGGCGGCGGCCAGCAACGCTTCGCCCCGCTCAACAGCTGGCCGGACAACGCCTCGCTGGACAAGGCGCGGCGCCTGCTCTGGCCGATCAAGCAGAAGTACGGCCGCAAGCTGTCCTGGGCCGACCTGTTCGTGCTCACCGGCAACGTCGCGCTGGAATCCATGGGCTTCAAGACCTTTGGCTTCGGTGGCGGGCGCGCCGATACCTGGGAGCCGGAAGAGCTCTACTGGGGGCCGGAAGGCACCTGGCTGGGCGACGAACGCTACAGCGGTGAACGCCAGCTGCATCCCGGCCTGGGTGCGGTGCAGATGGGGCTGATCTACGTGAATCCGGAAGGCCCCAACGGCAATCCGGACCCGAAGGCCGCGGCCATCGACATCCGTGAAACCTTCGCCCGCATGGCCATGAACGATTACGAGACCGTGGCCCTGATCGCTGGCGGCCATACCTTCGGCAAGACTCATGGCGCCGGCGATCCCTCGCTGATGGGGCCGGAACCGGAAGGCGCGGTGATCGAGGATCAGGGCCTGGGCTGGCGCAGCAGATTCAAGACCGGCATCGGCGCCGATGCGATCACCTCCGGCCTGGAAGTGATCTGGAGCCAGACCCCGACGCGCTGGTCCAACTACTTCTTCGAGAACCTGTTCAACTTCGAATGGGAGCTGACCAAGAGCCCGGCCGGCGCGCACCAATGGGAAGCCAAGGACGCGCCGGAAATCATTCCGGACCCCTTCGACCCGAACAAGAAGCGCAAGCCAACCATGCTGACCACGGACTTGTCGCTACGCTTCGATCCTGAGTACGAGAAGATCTCCCGGCACTTCTTGGAAAACCCCGACGAGTTCGCCGACGCCTTCGCCAAGGCCTGGTTCAAGCTGACCCACCGCGACATGGGCCCCATCGGCCGCTACCTCGGCCCGCTGGTGCCGAAGGAGCCGCTGATCTGGCAAGACCCGATTCCCGAGTGCGACCATCCGCTGATCGACGAGGGCGACATCGCCGCACTGAAGCAACAGCTGTTGGGCATGGGCTTTTCCGTCTCCGACCTGGTGTCGGTGGCCTGGGCTTCGGCCTCGACCTACCGGGGTTCCGACAAGCGCGGCGGCGCCAACGGTGCACGCATCCGCTTCGCCCCGCAGAAGGACTGGGAAATCAACAATCCGCCACTGCTGGCCAAGGTGTTGGAGAAGCTCGGCGAGATCCAGAACGCGTTCAACGCTTCGGCCAGCGGTGGCAAGAAAGTCTCCATGGCCGACCTGATCGTGCTAGCCGGTTGTGCGGCGGTCGAGAAGGCGGCGAAGGACGGCGGCGTGGACATCAGCGTGCCGTTCACGCCAGGTCGGATGGATGCCGAGGAGGCGTGGACCGACGCGCAGTCCTTCGAAGCGCTGCGCCCGGCGGCCGATGGCTTCCGCAACTACCACGAGTCCAGCTTCATGGCGCCGGAGGAAGCGCTGGTGGACAAGGCGCACCTGCTGCGCCTGAGCGCACCGGAGATGACCGTGCTGGTTGGCGGCATGCGCGTGCTGGGCACCAACGCCGGTGGTAGCCAGGAAGGCGTGTTCACCCAGCGCGTCGGCGTGCTGTCCAACGACTTCTTCGTCAACCTGCTGGACATGAAGAACGAGTGGACCGCCACCGAGCACAAGAACCGCTTCCAGGGCCTGGACCGCAAGACTCGCCAGCCCACCTGGACGGCTACCCGCGTCGACCTCATCTTCGGCTCGCAGTCGGAACTGCGTGCCCAGGCCGAGGTGTACGGCATGGCCGATGGCAACGAGAAGTTCGTCCACGACTTCGTCAAGGCCTGGGACAAGGTGATGAACGCCGACCGGCTCGACATCGGCAAGCCGGCCGACAACTTCAGCCAGAAGCTCTCGGCGTAAGAAGGGCGGCGGCGCCTCAGGGCGCCGCTGCTTTGTGCGATTAGCCGTGGTTGGGCGCCGGGGCCCATCAGCACGGGGGAAGCGCATGCAGTTGTCTTGTGCCCGTGCGCAAGGTCCTTGCTCAGCCGAGCGGGCCAGCCCCGAAGGGCTGGCCGTTAACGGTTACTGCGTGCGGAACCGGCCCACCAGCTGCCGAAGTGCGCTGCTGAGTTTGCGCTGTTCCTGCGAGTAGCGTTCGACTTCCGCAGCCTGGGTGGATACCTGGGCAACCGCGTCGCTGATGGCGACCACGTTGCGGTTGATGTCCTCGGTCACCAAGTGTTGTTCCTCGGTGGCGGCGGCGACTTGTGTCGTCATGTCGCGGATCGTCTGAACGGCATTCTCGATTTCTTCGAACGCGCCCATGACGTCGCTGGCCAGCTCGATGGCCTTGCTGGATTCGCTAAGGCTGTGATCCATGCTCGACGTCACCTCGCTGATGCGGCTGACCAGCAGGTTGAGGATCTTGTTGATTTCGCCGGTGGAATCCTGGGTGCGCTTGGCCAGATTGCGCACCTCGTCAGCCACCACGGCGAAGCCGCGTCCCTGCTCTCCGGCACGCGCCGCCTCGATGGCCGCGTTGAGGGCCAGCAAATTGGTCTGCTCGGCGATCTGCTGGATGGTCGACAGAATGGTGTTGATGCTCACCGTCTCGCGCTCGAGCTCCCGAATCACCTCGCTCGAGCCCTGGATACTGGCGCCCAGATCGTTCACCCCTGCGGTACTGCGGGCGATCACTTCCTTACCGTTGCGCGTTGCGTCCAGCCCCTGCGCGGAGACTTCCGCCGTCCTGACGCAGTTGTGCGCCACCTCGTTTGCCGCCGAGGCCATCTCGGTCACCGCGGTGACGATCTGCTCCACCGCGCTCGACTGCCGCTGCAAGCTGTCCGTCATGGCAGTGGTGCGCTCGTTGGTCTGGCTTGAAACGCCATCGATGCTGATGGCGTTTTCCTTGATGACGGTGATCATCGACTGCGTTGACTCGATGAACTGGTTGAACCACTTGGCCAGTTCGCCGGTTTCGTCGCGCGCCAGCACGGGCAGCCGATGCGTCAGGTCACCTTCGCCCTGGGCGATCGTGCGCAGACCGTCCTTGACCAGGTTGATCGGGGTGACGATGCGGTTGGCGAATATCACCCCGGCGACACCGAACAGCACCACCATCACGGCGCAGGCGACCAGCGTCAACCAGGCCAGCCTGTGGGCGCCGGCGAGGATTTCGTCGACTTGCATGAAGCCGATGAATTTCCAGCCCAGGGTCGGTGAGGTGAAGACGTTGGCCAGGTAGTCGACGCCATCGATGGTCACCTCGATCACGCCATTGTCCTTCTGCGCAATGGCCGAGAAATGGTCGCCCGAAAGCTCGCTGAGCTTCTTGAAGTTGTTCTTGGGCTGGTGACCGTCGACCAGCAAGGTGCCGCTGCTCTCCACCAGCATCAAGAAGCCGGTCTCGCCAAAGCGGATTTTCTGCACCATGTCGGTCAGCGCCTTGAGCGACACATCAGTCGCCACGACTCCGGCGAACTGGCCCGCCTGGTCCTTGAAGGCTTTGATCACCGATACGTATACGGCGTCGTCCGGCTCCCAGTAATAGCCATCCAGGCGCGTCAGCTGGAAATTGGCGTCTTTGCCTAGCGTGAACCAGGGGCGCCCGCGCGGATCCCAGTCGCCGTAGTCTGCGGTGCCCGGCCACTCCACGTAGCCACCCTGAGCATCGCCCATGTAGACGTAGCCGAAGTTCGGGTTGTTGTTACCGATGCCGGAGAAGTAATCGAAGATCTGTTTCTCGCGGCCCCCGTTGGCCGTGGCGGTTGCGCCGGGCTTGCGGGGCGCTCCGAAGTAGGTGGTCAGTTCGCCACTCTCCGTATCGCGTACGGCGGCATAGTCGGCCATCGCCGACACGGTGTGATTAACCGAATCGAACAAGGTCTCGAAAGTGTTGTTGACCAGTTTGACGTCCAGGCTGCTGCTTTCCTCGAACTGGACCCTGGCTTCCTCGGTAACGTTGCGAATGGTGAACAGCGCCACGACGAGGACGGGAACAAGCGTCGCGATCAGAAAGCTTGCTAGCAACTTGTGTTTGATTTTCATCGTTCAACGGCCTCTGGCCATTTCATCAAGACACCCACGCCAACTAGCGCTTCGTTCTCAGGGGAGGGCTCGCGCAATCCAATACGCTTTGCGCCCGCGCGCGCCCGACCGAATCGATCGCTGGCAAGTCGCGGCCGGCAAGAGGTTATCGGCATGGGCCTGCCGAGGCTTGAGGTGCAACCAAAGCCGTTCTTCCGATACGTTGGCCGCGTATGGACGCTGTAATGCAGGGCACGCTGGAGCGTTCACGATGCCCGAAATGGACGGGGCGACCAGTTTCTGTTGCCCTTGCGCGCCGTAGCGATAAGTGGGGGCCTGATCTCGCGGCTGCCGCGGTTCAGCCCTACGGTGTCTCGCGGCCAGTTGGCGGCCGCCCGCGGGCCGGCCGGTTATCTGGGCGAACTTATGCGGTGCCCATGGTCTTCGTCGTCCGGTCAGGTGTTCGCCGCCAGACCGTACGTCGCGCTAGCCATGCGGTGCGCGTCGCCATGCTTGGCGTCGGGTCTGCCCATTCTTTGCCGCCGAGCGCCGGGCTATGATGCGCACCCCCAGCGCCCCGTCCAGACAGCAGGTCATCATGCCCGGCACCGCCATCTACACCGACTTGTCGGGTTACTACGACCTCATGTGTGCCGATATCGATTACGGCGCGCAAAGCCACTGCGTCCATCGCCTGCAGCAGCTGTTCGGCAACGGCGGCAGGCGGCACCTGGATCTCGCCTGTGGTACCGGGCCGCATGTGCGGCATTTCATCGATGCCGGCTACGACAGCGCCGGCCTGGATATCAACCAGCCAATGCTGGATCGGGCGAGCCTGCGCTGCCCCGAGGCGCAGTTTTCGCTGCAGGACATGTGCAGCTTCAGCGTGCAGCGGCCGGTCGACCTGATCACCTGCTTTCTTTACTCCATCCACTACAGCGCCGGGCTCGAGCGGCTCGAGGCCTGCATCGCCCGCGTGCATGACGCCCTGGCCGAGCAGGGGCTGTTCTGCTTCAACGCGGTGGACAAGCAGCGGATCGACAACGCCTCGTTCGTTTCGCACAGCGCCTGCCATGCCGATGGTCTGCTCGGCTTCAGTTCGGGCTGGTATTACAGCGGCCATGGCGAGCGGCAATCGCTGCGGTTGCGCATCGAGCGGACGGCGGGTGGGGCCAGCCAGGTCTGGCAGGATGAGCACGCGATGGTGGCGGTGAGCTTCGGCGAGTTGCGCGAACTGCTGGAGCCGTACTTCGACGTAGAGGTGCTCGAGCACGACTATCAGAAGATCCTGCCCTGGGACGGCACGTCCGGTAACGCGATATTCGCCTGCGTGAAGCGTTAGCCGTGCCCGGCGCGAATCAGTGCAGGCGCCCCGTCGACGCCGACGTGGCGAGCAGGTGGCCGGCTTCTCGCGCCAGCTGATCGAGCAACCGATCGCGCTTTCTCTCGGCATCGCGCATGGCCTTGGTGCCGTGTTGCTGCAGCAGGTAATTGTGAATCTGCCGCACCTCCAGGGTCTGGAAGATCGGCTGCAGATCCTGCACCGCGAACAAGCCGTGCGACGCCTGGCTCTGCGTATTGAGCACCACCTGCGGCCCGCGCACCGCCAGCGGATGAAAGCCCAGCGCCTGGAAGTACGGCGCCTTGCCGGCGACGCAGGCCACTTCCGCGTGGGCGTAGCGTGTCAGCATTTCGCCGACCATGGCGCGGCCGATGCCGTGCCGCCGATGGGTAGCCTGCACCGCCAGATAGATCAGCGCGCACGCCTCGGGGTCATCCACCGAGGGCAGGTAGAGTGCGAAGCCGAGCAGGAGGGCCGGGTCTTCGGCATCCAGCGCCAGGATCAGCTCCGGCTGGCCGGGCTGCGCGCCCTCCATGCGCTCCAGATAGCGATGCACCTCCAGGCCCACGACGTACTGATAGAGTGGGTACATGGGGTTGTCGGGCTGCAGCGAGACTGCGCTGATGTCGCTGAAGTAATCCACCACCATCTGCAGCAGCTGGCTTTTCAGAGCTTCCGGCGGCGACGTGACGAGATGGGTGAGGGTGAACATGGCGGCTCCCGAGCGCGGCAAGGAGCGCGCATTGTACCGGCCGGCAGAGGCCAGGCGAGGGCTCGTGGGCGAACCGGCGCCCAGCCGCCGTGAACGGGCCTGGCTCGGCCGGGGCGCCGATGTCGGCTGGCGAGCGGCTCAGCCTGGCGCTGGGCCTGGCTTTTTCTTCCTCGGCTTGCGCGGTGCGGGGACCGGCAGGTACTGCGCCGTCTCGATCACCAGGCGGCGCAGCGCGTCGGCATCGTCCAGTAGCTCGTCGGCCACCGGATACAACTTTGCGCCGGGGTAGGGCGGCCGCTGCGGCAGCTGCGGCGCAAGCGCTGCAGCCGCCGGGGTGGGTTTGATGAACAGGCTGTTGTCGCAGACCAGCGCGACGACCTTTTCATCTAGGTAGACGGCGTACTCGCCGAACATCTTCCGGTAACTCAGCCGGCCGCCAAGGTCGATCTGTTCGGCCACGTATTGCATGAAGCTGTTATCGGTTGCCATGCGTGCTCCGCTGTCTTCACCCGTGTCGGCCGTAGAGCGTAGCGTGGAAAATGGAATGCTTTCCACGCATGGCCCGCTACACCGCAGCGCACTCCGCCCGCCGGTGAGCGTCAGGCAAGGGGGCCTCGACCGTTGCCTGGAGTCTGCTGACCAGCGTATCGACCTGATGCAGCGCCTCGGCCACCGAACTGGCCAGCAGCTCGCCACCGATTTCCTGGCCTTCGATGGCGATCTGATGGATGCGGGTGATGCCGATGAAACCCAGCGCGGTCGCCAGGTTCGGCTCCAGATGGTTCATGTGCGCCATCGCGCCGCCGGGGCCGAAGCCTACGCCGCCCCGGGCGTTGAGGATGACCGCGTGCCGCTCCCGATCCGCCAGCATGGGCACGTAGGGATCGAGCGGGTTGCTCTCGTCCATGCCGACCGTGCGGTTCAGGCGCACCACCTGATCGATCCAGGCCTTGAGCGCCGCCGGCATGCCGAAGTTGTAGAGCGGCGTGCCGATGACCAGCACATCGGAGGCCAGCAGTTCGTCCACCAGCCTGTCGCTTTCGGCCAGCGCGTCGTTCATCCACGGCTCCCGGTGCTCCTCGGCGTGAAGGCCGAGGCGATCCAGTCATGGCTGACGAAGGAGGGCGGGTTCTGGCCGATGTCCCGGTAGGTCACGCCGTCCTGCGGGCGACGGGCCAGCCATTGGCTGGCGAAGCGCTGGCTGAGGTTGCGGCTATGGGAGCCGTGCTCGTCCTTGCCGGCGAGGCCGGGGCGGGCGCTGGCATCGAGGTGCAGAAGGTGCGTCATGGCGAGTCTCCTCTGTAGAAGAATTCATCTATCATTCGCGCCAGAGTCAGCCTAGGGTTAGGCTCTACAGGCGACAAACGACGATTTCTTCCAGATACAGATGAGGAAAACTCAGCCATGGCGCACCGTTGGTTGCCCTCGCTTTCCGCCTTGCGCGCCTTCGAAGCCGCCGCCCGGCACGAGAGCGCCAAGCAGGCTGCCGAGGAGCTGTCTGTAACGGCCACGGCGATCAGCCACCAGATTCGTTCGCTGGAGGAGTCGCTCGGCGTGGCGCTGTTCCTGCGCAAACCACGAAAGTTGGAACTGACCGACCAGGGGCGGGAGCTGCAACAGACGCTGGAAACGGCCTTCGACAGCATCAGCGCCACGATCGAAAGCCTGAGCGCGAAGCCCTGCCGCCAGGCGATCACCCTCAGCACCACACCGGCCATCGCGGTGCGCTGGTTGGTGCCGTGGGTCTGCCTGCTACGCGATTCGCATCCGGATATCGACCTGCGCTTTCACACCTCCCATGAACCGGTGGCGCTGGATGGCGTCACGGCGGATATCGCCATCCGCTACGGCGACGGCCGCTGGCCGGGGCTGGTGGCGGAGAAACTGTTTGACAACACCTTCGTCCCGGTCTGCAGCCCGCACCTCGGCTTGCGGGATATAACCGAGCTGCCCAAACACCCGTGATCCACTTCCGTGCGCAAGCCGCCTTGTCCGCGCCGATTCATTGGGCGTCGTGGCAAAAGCTCGCCAACGTGCCGGGGCTGGATGTGAGTGCCGGGCTGGTGTTCTCCGACGAGACCCACGCCATCTCCGCCGCCATCGGCGCGCAGGGTGTGGCGCTGATGAGTCGGCAGTTGATCGAGGACGAACTGAGGGAAGGGCGGCTGGTGCAGCCATTCGGGCCGGAGATGCCGGGCAAGCCGTTTCACCTCGTGTACCCGGAGAGCCGTCGGGATGATCCGACGGTTCGCGCGGTGAGGGAGTGGGTGATGAAGGTGCCGGGTGGGTTGTGTGAGGTTATGACCTAATCATTGATTAGTGGTGTTCGAAGCTCCTAAAGGGGACGCCGCGTCTCAGTTCGAATATTTTCATTAGTGAGTCTTTGTAAGTTATCTATCGCGGCGAACATCCAGTACTTCGTTCTGGCCTAGTATTTCCTGAATTTTTTGTCTGACTCCGACCTTCGTCTCTTGTAGGGGCTGAAGACCAAAGCGCTGTCGTTCGTTGTCAACCAAACGTCGAGGAAGATTTGCCTCGCAGTAATGTGCGTACTGTTCAAAGAATATTCTGCTGTAAGCGCCGTCCTTAATTTCGGTAGGCTCATTCAACACCTTTCGTTTGTGCTTAACCCAAGGCTCTAGCGAATACCAGCAGGCCAGATACATTGGTCCCCATATGTTCATGAAGTGATTTCTTGAGACGAGATTATGGAGCGCCATGTATCCGATGCGCTGTAGGTTGACACCAACAATCTGTGCTGCTTCAAGCTCTTTGTCTGTCCAGCCATTTGGGTTTTCTTGCGGGTCGTGCGCCTTACCGCAGTAACGATGCCTTTTGTGGGCGTCTGTCAGTAAACGTATCTGAGGCTTGAGCGCATCCATTTCTGACATGGCCCAGCGGAGAATGTCAGCATCCCTCGAAATTGAGGACTCTCGAATGCTCTTGGAGCCTTGCTTTAATCCTGCGAGTAATACAAGGGTGAGTACGACCATGATCACGTCGGACAGTCCGGATACTCCGCTCCAGTCAAATTTGCTGAGCTCAACTTTAATGTCGGTAAACATCGTTATCAATTTCTCAATGAGTTAATCCACGTTATTGCGGGGGCGTTCCCTATCTAGGCGCAGCAGAGAATTCCATCATCCTTGCTATGCTCGGACGCCTTTGCATGCTGGAAAGCGCGAGCACCCCCAAAATGAGCGGCCAGCGTTGCTTCCGCGTTTAGCTTGGCGCTTCACCATCACGGCTTGGCACGTGGGGCAGGTTGGCTGAATGGCTTGATTGGATTGGCCCAATGTGACATCGGAACAAGACTGTGCTGACCCAGAAGTTTGACTTGTCGTGGGATATGGCTGTTGGCGGGCGGACGCGGCGCGACTCTGACGGATCATGTCGTTCAGCTCAGCGCCTTCGATCAATTGCAGATTTTTTCCTTGGGCGAACGCCTTGGCGTCCTCGGTGAACCGACCCGATATAACGACGAAGCCGCCTTTTGCTCCCTCGGCCGTCATGACACCGAACAACTCACGTATTACGTTGACCTGGACCAGCTGGCGGCGCCATTGCTTGCATTGGACTAAGTACTTTTCTCCATCCTTGAGCAGCACCAAGTCGATGCCGCCATCGGCCCCACCTTGGCCAGTCTCCTGAACGGTAAAACCCTTGCGTCGGAACGCTTCGCCTACGAGCAACTCGAACTCGCGCCAGCTTATGGATTCCAGCGTGTTCTCGTTGCTTGCGACGAAGTCGAAGAGCTTCTTGCGCCGCATGCGGCCAAAGATCGAAGCGATAGCTCCGAATACCAGCGCGGCAGGGACCAAGTACTGCGCGGGTACCGCCAATCCGCGAAGCATCATGCCGGACATGTGGCTGCCTAAATCGGCTGAATTGGCTGGCGCCGGTATTGGTGAAGTGACGATGCTGTTGAGCCACAGGTACGCGATGAGCGCCAGTGGAACGGTGATCCACCAGGGCATCAATGCTGCGAGATCGATCAGGTCTTCGAAAGGGGATTGCTTGCGGCGGCGAGCCATATCGCGTCCTTGTGATGGCTAAATGATTGCGTCAGGCAATTTGCCGATAGCCGCGGGGATCGGCAAGCGGTTTGTGCGCTTGGGTGATAGTCGGCGTTTGGGTTGACGACGGGGTGGAAATGGCGAAGCCTTTTCAATCCGTCATATACCGGCCACTCGCTTCAGGGGCGAAACTTCTGTTCCGCCCTGCTGGGCGGGTCACTTTTGTCAGTCGCGACAAAAGTAACCAAAAACGCTTGCCCCGCCATCCGGCCCTGCGCTTCGCTCCGGGTTCGTTCGCTCCATCACCGTTCCAGAGGCACGCCGCGAAGGGCCATCCCTGGCCCATCGCGGCTCTCGCGGCATCCATGCCGCTCAACCCCTTCCACGGCGATTCCGCTCACCCTCCTGAAAGGGGCGGTTGGTGTCGCCTGCCGGTTTGTGCAGAAGAAATAAATAATCCAAAGGACTCTCGTGCGACTCGGACTCCGATCCCCGTCAGGAGGCTGAGTGGAGGTGTTGCGTAGAGGGACTAGCCGCATGGATGCGGCGAGAGGGCTAGGCGCCCCCGCATAAAGGGCCAAGGATGGCCCTTGTAAGCCGACCCCGGAGCAGCGCCGGAGGGAGGTCTGGCCGCAGGTCAGACCCGGATGCCGGGGTGGCCTTCTATTTGGTTACTTTCTTTGCCAGACAAGAGAAAGTGACTCGCCGTGCAAGGCGAAGCCTGTGGGTGGGGCAACGGAAGTGAACTGACCCCGATTTCACGGACACCGACCTAAGAGACAGCGTGCAGGCGTTCATACTCGAACGGCGTCATATACGCCAAATACGAATGCCGTCGCTGTCGGTTGTAAAACACTTCGATGTAGTCGAACAAGCTTTGCCGAGCCTCGTCGAAGGTTCGGTATTTCTGATGCCGCACATGCTCGGTTTTGAGCGTATGGAAAAAGCTCTCCATCGCTGCGTTGTCGTGGCAATTACCTTTACGGCTCATGCTCGGCTGGATATCGTTTTGAGCAAGCAGAGCCTGATAACGAGCGGTTCTGTACTGCACGCCCTGATCGGTATGGAGCAGCAGGCCAACAGGCTTGGCACGCCTGCCCAGGCTCATTTCCAGTGCCAGCGTTGCTAGCTCTTGGCTGGGCTTCTTATCCATTGCCCAGCCAACTATCAGCCGAGAGTAGAGATCCATGATCACCGATAGGTACAGCCATCCTTGAGCGGTCGGAATGAACGTAATGTCCGCCACCCAACGCTCGTTTGGTCGATCCGCATAGAAGCGCCTCAGCAGTCGATGCTCAACGATATGTTCAAACGTTCGCCCGCGACCGGCCTGCTGCCAAACCAAGGTCTGCTTTGTCCTGAGACCGGCCTCTCGCTTCAAACGAGCTATGCGATTGAGGCCTGCACTGTTCCCCTGACTAGTTAGCTCTCGGTGAATACGTATCGGCCCATACGTTTGGCGACTATCACGATGAACCGCCTCGATCTGGCCCAGCAAAATACGGTTTGCCTTCGAACGCCGCGACTCTGCTCGATTGCGCCACGCGTAGTACCCGCTTGGCGAAGCGCCAACCGCTCGGCAAAGCCTGCGGATCGGATACTGGGCAGCATGATCACGAATGAAGGCGTACTTCACACGAGGCTCTTGGCGAAGTACGCAGCCGCCTTTTTTAGGATTTCGTTCTCTTCACGTAATCGCTCCATTTCGCGCTTCAGCTGAGCCACTTCGCTTTCTGGCTCAGCCTGGCGGCCAGAGCCCGGGAACGCGTGGCCCTGCTTCTGGTCAAGCTGCTGCTTCCACTTGTAGAGCTGATTGACCCGGATACCTAGCTCACGCGCAAGCTGCGTGCAGGACTTATCCGAGTCGGTCAGCTGACGGACTGCCTCTCGCTTGAATTCGGGGCTGTAGCGTTGGTACTCGCGTTTGTCTGTCATGGGACACCTTCCTATCTGACGGTATAGTCACATTTGAGGTGTCCGTAAAACCGGGGCTAGATCAATCTGTCCCCTTTTTACTCTGCGAAGCAAGAGAAATGAGTATAGAGGTTTTTCGGCATGGAGGCTCATCCTTGAGCGGCGGCGGGTAGAACGGTGGACAAGCATAGCGTTGTCCACCCTACGCCAGCCGAAGTTACGTGTAGGGTGGAAAACTCGCGGAGCGATTTTCCACCGGGCGGTGTCCAAGCTAGCTCGCTTTAATTCGCCAACACGCGCTCCAAAGCTGCCTTCAAATCCAGTGCAATACGTCCACCTAGCTCATGGGCTTGGATTTTTGCTTCCGAATATGCGCTGCGAGGAACGGCGTTTTTCAATTGCTTGAGAACAAACTTTCCTTTGGCACCTTTTAATGTTCTCTGTTGAAACGCCTGCCAAACATCGTCATTGGTTGGGCTTCCGCCGTGCGCATGAAGTTCTTGGTTGTGAGCGGATCGTTGGCTATCGAATTGCTGTCGGATTGGTATGGACTGGCGGTTAATGACTGAGGTTAAGTATTCTTCGGCTTCTTCCAGTGTGCAAGAAAGAAACGACTGGAGGTATGCTGGCTGGCAAAAATAAGCCTCGAGATCTGACTCCTCTGGGAACCAAATATTAATGCCCTCTGCTTCATATGCCCTGCTTATTCTTTGGATCTCATCGTCAGTCAGGGAATCGCGGTCTCTGTGAACAAGTATCTTGAACTTTCTTCCAAGGCTTTCTGAAAGCTCCTTGGCTTGAGATGGCGTCGCCAAGCTTTTATATCCAGTTCCCGGGTAGAATGCGACAGCTCGGTCAATATCTTTCCATTGTGAAATAAGCTTTCGCAGAAACGTGGTGTCCTGGTCCTCAGAAATTACAATAACTTTCTTTCCAAATGCTCCCCAGCCCAAGGCTAGCTCGACAATTGTTCGATTGTTTGATGCGGTTTTGCCATCTTGGAGCCAGCAGACGTTGGTGCCTGCGGGGGCGCTTCTTACAATGAATGGCGAGTGAGTAGTAAGGATTACTTTTAGCCCTCGTTCGCGCGCCACTAAGCTGAGTGCGCCGGCGAGTTTTTCTTGGACATTCGGGTGCAGGTGAATGTCGGGTTCGTCAATTAAAACTACGCCGGGCTTAAAAAGGAGGACGTAACAAAAAATCTGGATTAGCTGGAGGAATCCGGTTCCGGCAAGTTCTATCGGTTTGGAGTTATTGCCGATGGTTATTTCGCATTTAATCCAAAGGTCCTTGTCTTCATCGTGCGAAACATGAATGCTGATAGGGCCAAGAATCTCCTCAATCCATCTCTCGATTGTCCTGATATTATTCGGGTCGATGTTATGTAGAAGTAGTAGTGCATTCCGAAGGATGATGTTTGAATCTCCGAAGGAGCAAGATTTCAAGATTGATTTCTTAGATTTTCTTTCTTCCTTGTTCGGTATTCCTGATATTCCTGGTATATAGGCGGAGAAAAAGTTGTTTTTGTTTCTAAGAGAGCTTGTTAGTTCTGTTGGTACATTTCCGCTAATCGAAATTCCCGCATTTCTGGCTGATCTAAGGGTGCACTTTGCTTCTTTCGTTATTCCATTGATTGGATCTTCAAAGGTCAAGGTCACGCGAGAGCATGGGCTCTGCTCCTTATTTCCCCAGTTTGCGCCATGGCCTAGGGTTTTGTAATCGTCAGTCGGTAGATAATCAAGCTCCTCAATGCCTACGGTTGCTGTCTTCTTGGGATCGACGCGATCAGCTTGTCTGATTAGGCAGCATGCGAGATGAACCGCTTGGATGATTGAGGACTTGCCTGATCCATTCGCGCCGACAAGAATGTTGACGTCAGAGAGATCAATTTCTATTTCTTCTACGCGTTTGAAAGTTTCGACGCGGAGCTTTGACAGTTTCATAGTCCAGCCTTGGAGTTCCAATCATAAAAAAGGGGCCAATGGCCCCTTAGTATATTTTGAGCTGTCAATCCCAGCTCAAAGCCCCACCCGTCTGATACTCAATCACTCGCGTCTCAAAGAAGTTCTTCTCCTTCTTCAGATCCATGATCTCGCTCATCCACGGGAACGGGTTGGTAGTGCCCGGATACTCTTCCTTCAACCCAATCTGCGTCAGACGGCGGTTGGCGATGAACTTGAGGTAGTCCTCCATCATCGCGGCGTTCATGCCGAGCACGCCACGGGGCATGGTGTCGCGGGCGTATTCGATTTCCAGTTGGGTGCCCTGGAGGATCATCTGGGTCGCTTCGTCCTTCATTTCGGCGTCCCACAGGTGCGGGTTCTCGATCTTGATCTGGTTGATCATGTCGATGCCGAAGTTCAGGTGCATGGACTCGTCACGCAGAATGTACTGGAACTGCTCGGCGGTGCCGGTCATCTTGTTGCGGCGGCCCATGGAGAGGATCTGGGTGAAGCCGCAGTAGAAGAAGATGCCTTCGAGTACGCAGTAGTAGGCGATGAGGTTCTTCAGGAACTGCTTGTCGGTCTCCGGGGTGCCGGTCTGGAAGGTCGGGTCGGAGATGGAGCGGGTGTACTTGAGGCCCCAGCTGGCCTTTTTCGCGACGCTCGGGATCTCGTGGTACATGTTGAAGATCTCGCCTTCATCCATGCCCAGCGATTCGATGCAGTACTGGTAGGCGTGGGTGTGGATCGCCTCTTCGAAGGCCTGGCGCAGGATGTACTGGCGGCACTCGGGGTTGGTGATCAGGCGGTAGGTGGCCAGCACGAGGTTGTTGGCGACCAGGCTGTCGGCGGTAGAGAAGAAGCCGAGGTTGCGTTTGACGATGCGGCGCTCGTCTTCGCTGAGGCCGTCCTTGCTCTTCCACAGGGCAATGTCGGCGTTCATGTTCACTTCCTGCGGCATCCAGTGGTTGGCGCAACCATCCAGATACTTCTGCCAGGCCCAGTCGTACTTGAAGGGGACGAGCTGGTTGAGGTCGGCGCGGGCGTTGATCATGCGCTTCTCGTCGACGCGCACGCGGGCGGCTTCGCCTTCCAGTTCGTTGAGGCCTTCGCGCACGTCCAGTTCGTCCAGCGCGCGCTTGGCGCGGGCGATGGCGTCGGAGTCGTCAGCGGCAACGGCGCGGGCTTCTTCCACGGAACCGGCGGCTTCGTTGTCCAGCTTGGTGGTGGCCTGGCTTGCCGGCTGTGCGGTAGCGGGGGCCGGCGCGGCGGTGGTGGTTTCTTCTTCGTCGAATTCGTCCCAGCTCAGCATGTGCGATTGCTCCTGATCGGGGACCGGGGCTTGGCCGGTCGGGTGTATGGGTGGCTTTTGGTTGTGCACGCAAAAGCGCGGAATTTGTTGGTCGCTGTCGACCTTGGTTGGCCGTATCGGTGGATGCGAAAAGCGGCATCCACCCTACGAATCAGCACCACTCGGTGCGAGGGCGGAGCTGGGCGAGTGAGCGCAAGGCGCCTGTCGAGTCGGAACCCCTGAGCGTACAGTTGTACGTGATGGGGTCCGGCTCGGCAGGCAACGCGGCGATCGCCGTCCAGATGCGTCCGCCTCCCTTTGTTACTGGCAGGCTTCGCAGTCGGGATTATCAATACTGCACGCCAGCGGCACCGGAGCCGGCTTCGGCTCTGCAGCAGCCGGCGCGGCGCTGGCGGAGTTCGCCGCCTCGCTGCCACCACTGGACACGGCGTTCAGCTTGCCGGTGTTGATGGTGGACTTCTCGGTGCTGGTCGCGGCCAGGGCACGGAGGTAGTAGGTGGTCTTCAGGCCACGGTACCAGGCCATGCGGTAGGTCACGTCGAGCTTCTTGCCCGAGGCGCCGGCGATGTACAGGTTCAGCGACTGGGCCTGGTCGATCCACTTCTGGCGGCGGCTGGCGGCATCGACGATCCAGCGGGTTTCCACTTCGAAGGCGGTGGCGTACAGGTCCTTCAGGTCCTGCGGGATGCGCTCGATCTGCTGTACGGAGCCGTCGTAGTACTTGAGGTCGTTGACCATGACCGGGTCCCACAGGCCGCGGGCCTTGAGGTCGTGGACCAGGTAGGGGTTGATCACGGTGAACTCGCCGGAGAGGTTCGATTTGACGTACAGGTTCTGGTACGTCGGCTCGATGGACTGCGACACGCCAACGATGTTGGAGATGGTCGCGGTCGGGGCGATGGCCATGATGTTGGAGTTGCGGATGCCTTTCTTGACGCGCTCGCGGATCGGCGCCCAGTCCAGTGACTCGGACAGGTCGACGTCGATGTACTTCTGGCCACGGGCCTCGATGAGGATCTGCTGCGAATCCAGCGGCAGGATGCCCTTGGACCACAGCGAGCCTTCGAAGCTGGAGTAGGCGCCGCGCTCGTCGGCCAGGTCACAGGAGGCCTGGATGGCGTAGTAGCTGATGGCTTCCATGGACTTGTCGGCGAAGTCGATGGCGGCATCGGAGCCGTAGGCGATGTGCTGCAGGTACAGCGCGTCCTGGAAGCCCATGATGCCGAGGCCCACCGGGCGGTGCTTGAAGTTGGCGTTCTGCGCCTGCGGCACGCTGTAGTAGTTGATGTCGATGACGTTATCGAGCATGCGCACGGCGGTGCGCACGGTGCGCTCCAGCTTGGCCGCGTCCAGCTTGCCGTCGACGATGTGGTTGACCAGGTTGATCGAGCCCAGGTTGCAGACGGCGATCTCGTCCTTGTTGGTGTTCAGGGTGATCTCGGTGCACAGGTTGGAGCTGTGCACCACACCGACGTGCTGCTGCGGGCTGCGCAGGTTGCACGGGTCCTTGAAGGTCAGCCACGGGTGGCCGGTCTCGAACAGCATCGAGAGCATCTTGCGCCACAGATCCTTGGCCGGCAGGGTCTTGAACAGCTTGATCTTGCCGTACTTGGTCAGCTCCTCGTAGTACTCGTAACGCTCCTCGAAGGCGCGGCCGGTGAGGTCGTGCAGGTCCGGTACGTCGGAGGGCGAGAACAGGGTCCACTGGCCGTCGTCGAAGACGCGCTTCATGAACAGGTCCGGAATCCAGTTGGCGGTGTTCATGTCGTGGGTACGGCGACGGTCGTCACCGGTGTTCTTGCGCAGCTCGAGGAATTCCTCGATGTCCAGGTGCCAGGTTTCCAGATAGGCGCAGACCGCGCCCTTGCGCTTGCCGCCCTGGTTGACCGCCACGGCGGTGTCGTTGACCACTTTCAGGAAGGGCACGACGCCCTGGCTCTTGCCGTTGGTGCCCTTGATGTAGGCACCCAGCGCGCGCACCGGGGTCCAGTCGTTGCCCAGGCCGCCGGCGAACTTGGAGAGCAGCGCGTTATCGCGGATGGCGTCGTAGATGCCGCCCAGGTCGTCCGGCACGGTGGTCAGGTAGCAGGAGGACAGCTGCGGACGCAGGGTGCCGGCGTTGAACAGGGTCGGCGTCGAGGCCATGTAGTCGAAGGACGACAGCAGGTTGTAGAACTCGATGGCGCGCGCTTCTTTCTGCTCTTCCTCGATGGCCAGGCCCATGGCCACGCGCATGAAGAAGATCTGCGGCAGTTCGAAGCGAATGTCGTTCTTGTGGATGAAGTAGCGGTCGTACAGGGTCTGCAGGCCGAGGTAGGTGAACTGCTGGTCACGCTCGTGGTTCAGCGCGGCGCCCAGCTTGGCCAGGTCGTAGCTCTTCAGCTTGGAATCGAGCAGCTCGAACTCGACGCCTTTCTCAATGTAGGCCGGCAGGGCCTTGGCGTAGAGGTCGGCCATCTCGTGATGGGTGGCGCTTTCGGCAACGCCGAGGAAGCCCAGGGCTTCGGCACGCAGGGTGTCCATCAGCAGGCGCGCGGTGACCTGGCTGTAGTTCGGCTCACGCTCGACCAGGGTGCGGGCGGTCATCACCAGGGCGGTGTTGACGTCCTTCTCGGCCACGCCGTCGTAGAGGTTCTTCAGCGTCTCGCGCTCGATCAGCGCGCCATCGACTTCGGCCAGGCCTTCGCAGGCCTCCGTGATGATGGTCTGCAGACGGCCCATGTCCAGCGGCTGCTGGCTGCCATCGGCGCGGGTGACGCGGATGCTCGGGTGCGGCTGGGCGATGTCGCTGCTGTCGTTGGCGCTCTTGCGCTTGGCAGCCTGGGCTTCGCGATAGATCACGTAGTCACGGGCGACCTTCTGCTCGCCGGCGCGCATCAGGGCCAGTTCGACCTGGTCCTGGATTTCCTCGATATGGATGGTGCCGCCGGAGGGCATGCGACGACGGAAGGTGGCGGTGACCTGCTCGGTCAGGCGCGCGACGGTGTCATGGATGCGCGAGGAAGCGGCAGCGTTGCCGCCTTCCACTGCGAGAAAGGCCTTGGTGATGGCGACGGTGATCTTGTCGTCGGTGTAGGGGACGACGGTGCCGTTGCGCTTGATCACGCGCAGCTGGCCCGGTGCGGTGGCGGTCAGATCGGGAGCGTCGGCCGACAGCGGGTTCTCGCGAGTGGATGAGTTCTGCATGGGGTCTCCGGCTTTGTCTTGAACGTCGGTATTCGAGTTTGGGCACGCGCGCTCGCGCGGGCTCGGGTCGGTGCTGCATTAACCATGCCCTGGCACGCCGGGCACGGGTGAAACGAAAAAAGGCCCTCGCGGCGCAGTCGGCCGGCGGCGAAAGTCTGGGGAAGAATAGCCAGGCTTGTCTGGCTGTCAACACAATATGTTGTGTTGTTGGTCGGCCCTGTGCACCAGTGCTACTTCCTCTGGTCGCGCCCGCGGCGTGATCGCGTCGGGCTCGGCGTGGCGGCGTAGCGCGGCTTCGGAACGGTGCCGCCGGAGTGCTCGCCTGAGCGATTCCGGTGCAACGGGTGGCCGTTTTATTCGAGTGCGAGGAACCCAACATCTGGGGGGCGCTCGCGAGGGGCGCCACAATAATCGGGGTGCCGGGCAGATGCAAGCCAGGCCGGCCTGAACAAGCTGTGGATAACGTGTGGGTGGTATGTGGGTGATTGGCGAAGGCCATCGGCAACGCCAGACGGGGTCTGGCGTTGCGTGCGTGGCGACGAAATGCGCGCCATTTCAGTGCCTTCCGGAGCGCTCGAACGGCAAAAAGGCAAACACTATATGTTGTGTTTATTGCAAGTGCTTTTCGCCCCCTGCTGCGCGGCGTGGCGTTGAGTACAATGCCCGACGCGTTGACTGGCGCCGACCGGCAGTGAGGAGGCAAGGATGGAGCAACAAGCGTGGCGCATCCTGATCGTCGAGGACGATCAGCGGTTGGCCGAACTGACCCGCGAATACCTGCTGGGGCAGGGCGGTTTCGAGGTCGGCATCGAGACCGACGGCGCGCGGGCAGTCGAACGCATCGTTGCCGAGCAGCCCGATCTGGTCGTGCTCGACGTGATGCTGCCGGGTGAGGACGGCATGGCCATCTGTCGGCGCGCACGCGAGCGCTACGACGGCCCGATCCTCATGCTCACCGCGCGCTCGGACGAGCTCGACCAGGTGCTCGGCCTGGAGACCGGCGCCGACGACTACGTCTGCAAGCCCGTGCGACCACGCCTGCTGCTGGCGCGCATCCGGGCCTTGCTGCGCCGGCGCGAAGGCACCGAGCCGCCGGTAGGCGCGGCCAAGCGCCTGTCATTCGGCCCGCTGCTGATCGATAACGCGTTGCGCGAGGCCTGGCTGCGCGAGCGGCCGATCGAACTGACCGCGGCGGAGTTCGACCTGCTCTGGCTGCTGACCGCCAACGCTGGGCGCATCCTCTCGCGCGAGGAGATCTTCGCCGAGCTGCGCGGTATCGAGTACGACGGCCAGGACCGTTCCATCGACGTGCGCATTTCGCGCATCCGCCCGAAGATCGGTGACGACCCCGAGCATCCGCGGCTGATCAAGACCGTGCGCGGCAAGGGCTATCTGTTCGTCGCCGAAGCCGCCGCTGCGATGGCCTAGGTCCGCCTTCGTGAACGCCATCTTCCTGCGCATCTACGGCGGCGTGCTCGCCGTGCTGGTGCTGGTGGCGGTGCTGGGCGCGGGCGGCCTGCAACTGCTCAACCAGCAGCGTGCCGACAGTTATCGCGAGCGTCTGGCGGCCGGTACCTTCCGCCTGATGGCCTACAACATGAGCAGCATGACGCCGGTCGAGCGCCGCCAGGCGGCCAACCTCTGGGGGCGGCTGCTGGGCATTCCGCTGCGGGTGCGCACGCTTGAAGATGTCAGCCTCGAGCGCAGCCTGGAAACACGCCTGCTGCGTGGCCAGGTGCTGGTCGAGCAGACCCGGCCCAATCGCGTCACGGTCTACAGTCTGGTCAGCGAGCCCGCCGGGCTGGTGCTGACCGGCGAGGTCGAGCAGGTCAGCGAGCAACTCGCACGCGCCACCGTTTATCTGTTGATCGACGAGCTGATCCGCTACCCCGAGGATCTCCAGCCGCAGCAGCTGGCGCGGCTCAAGTCGCGCCATGGCTTCGGCTACGACCTGACGCTGGTGACCCGCGACAGCGCCAATCTCGACGACGACCAGCGCCGGCGCCTCGACGAAGGCGACACGGTGATGGCGCTCGGCCGGGGTGGCGACACCATCCACGTCTTCGCGGCGGTGGCCGGCACGCGCTGGATTCTGCACCTCGGGCCGCTGTTTCCGATGAATCCCTACCCGGCGCACCTGCTGCTGGGCATCGGCTTGCTCGGGCTGACGCTGATCGGGCTGACCGTGTACGTGCTCGTGCGGCGCCTGGAATTTCGCCTCAGTGCGCTGGAGGGCGCGGCGACGCAGATCGCTGCCGGCGACCTGCAGGCGCGCGTGCCGGACGCCGGCCACGATGCGGTGGGGCGGCTGGCGGCAGCATTCAACGGCATGGCGTGCCAGTTGCAGCGCCTGCTCGCCGTGCAGCGCGAGATGACCAGCGGCGTGGCCCATGAGCTGCGCACGCCGGTGGCGCGCCTGCGCTTCGGCCTGGAGATGGCCGAGCAGGCCCAGGAGGCGGACGCGCGCGGCAAGTATCTGGCCGGCATGGACCGTGACATCGACGACCTCGATCGGCTGGTCGACGAGATGCTCGTATATTCACGCCTCGAGCAGGGCGCGCCGATGCTGCGCATGCAGGCGGTGGACCTGGCGCTGCTGGTCGACCAGGTGATCGAGGCGCTCGCGCCGCTGCGTCCCGAAATCGAAATGCGCCGCGGCGACTGCCGCCCGGCAGCCGATGGCAGCGTCTGGGCCGAGGCCGAGCCACATTACCTGCGCCGCGCGCTGACCAACCTGGTCAGCAATGCCATGCGCTACGCCGAGCGCCGCGTGCTGGTGGGGTTTTCCCTTGACGAGGGCCTTGCCCGGCTCGAGGTGCAGGATGACGGGCCAGGCGTGCCGGAGGCGGACCGCGAGCGGGTGTTCGAGCCCTTCCTGCGGCTGGACGACAGCCGCACGCGGGCTTCCGGTGGGCATGGCCTGGGCTTGTCGATCGTACGGCGCATTCTCTATTGGCACGGCGGGCGGGCGCAGCTGGGCGTCAGCGAACTCGGCGGTGCGCGCTTCAGCCTGGTGTGGCCGCGGACTGCTGGCAGCGAGCGGGTGGCGCGCAGCTAGGCCGGCACGCTGACCAGGCTGAGCAGGTAACCGTCGAACTCGCAGAACTGGCCGTTCAGCTCGCTGCCGCGCGACCAGCCGCCGGGCAGGTCGATCAGCAGGCGCAGCCGCGCGAGCCCTTCGTTGCTGTGCACCAGCTCGGCATCGTGGAAATAGAAGCGCGTGCGCACCAGCGGGTAGAGCGCCTTGAACAGGCTCTCCTTGAGCGAGAAGGTCCGGGTGACCCGCGCACTGCGCGCGGCCTCGTCGAGGGCTTCGTAGCCCTCGAACTCGCCGGGCGTGAGGATTTCACCGGCCAGGCGGTCGGCACGCTCGGCCGGAATCAGCGTTTCCACATCGAGCCCGAGGCCGCGCCAATGGGTTTCGTGCCCGACCACCGCCGACGCCCAGCCACCACCATGGGTGATCGAGCCGACCACGCCGGCCGGCCAGATCGGCGCGCGATCCTCGCCCACCTGCGGCACGCCCGCGGTGCCAGTCAGGCATCTGAGCGCCTCGCGCGCGCAGGCCCGGCCGGCGAGAAACTCGCTCTGCCGCTTGGCCACGCCGCGCACCGGCGGCAGCTGGCAGCGGGCGAAATCGTCCGGATCGAAACGGCTGGGATCGAAGCGGGTGCTGAGCAGCCTGGCCCCGGCCAGCGGTTTCGGCAATGGCCAATGGTCTTGCAGAGGCGCGCAGCAGCGCGGCAGATCGCTGGAATTCATGTGCGGCATTGTGCCTCAAAAGCTTGCCTGACCGCCTCCGCGAGGCGCACGCCGTCGAGACGGGCCGGCGCCCGCTACCGGCCGGCCTCTCGCCGCGCGCCGCGCCGGCCTGCTAGGGTTGCGCTCATTGCCCATTGCTGGAGACACCGATGTTCGAATCCGCGGAAATCGGCCATGCCGTCGACAAGGCCACCTACGATGCCGAAGTGCCGGCACTGCGCGAGGCGTTGCTGCAGGCCCAGTATCGGCTGCGCAGCGAAGCGCGCTTTCCGGTGCTGATCCTCATCAACGGCATCGAGGGCGCGGGCAAGGGTGAAACCATCAAGCTGCTCAGCGAGTGGATGGACCCGCGGCTGATCCGCGTCGAGAGCTTCGACACCCCAAGCGACGAGGAACTGGCCCATCCGGCCGCGTGGCGCTACTGGCGCCGCCTGCCGCCCAAGGGCACCACCGGGATCTTCTTCGGTAACTGGTACAGCAAGATGCTGCAGGACCGGGTCAACAAACGGATCAAGGGCGCGGACCTGGCCTTGCAGACGCTCAAGGCGCAGCGCCTGGAACGCATGCTCTGCGACGAGGGCGTGCTGATCTTCAAGTTCTGGTTCCACCTGTCCAAGGCGCAGATGAAGGCGCGCCTGGACTCGCTGAAGAACGACCCGCTGCACAGCTGGCGCATCAGCCCGCTGGACTGGCAGCAGTCCAAGACCTACGACCGCTTCGTGCGCTACGCCGAAACCATCCTGCGCCGCAGCAGCCGGGACTTCGCCCCCTGGTACATCATCGAGGGCGCCGACGAGCGCTATCGCAGCCTGGCGGTCGGGCGCATCCTGCTGCGCGGGCTGCAGGCCGCGCTGGATGCCACCGAGCAGCCGCCGGCACCGGCGCAGCCGCACACCGCGCCGCTGGTCGCCGACATCGAGCGGCTGAGCCTGCTCGACAGCCTCGACCTGACGCAAAAGCTCGACAAGGACAGCTACCAGCACCAGCTGATCGAAGAGCAGGCCCGGCTGTCGCGTCTGCTGCGCGACCGGCGCCTGCGCAAGCGCGGTGTGCTGGCGCTGTTCGAGGGCCATGACGCGGCGGGCAAGGGCAGCGCCATCCGGCGCATCACCGGAGCGCTCGATCCACGCTTGTACCGCACCATCCAGATCGCCGCGCCAACCGAGGAGGAGCGCGCGCAGCCATGGCTGTGGCGTTTCTGGCGCAACGTGCCCGAGCGCGGCAAGTTCACCATCTTCGATCGTTCCTGGTACGGCCGCGTGCTGGTCGAGCGGGTCGAGGGCTTTTGCTCGCCGGCCGACTGGCTGCGCGCCTACAGCGAGATCAACGACTTCGAGGAGCACCTGACCGACGCCGGCATCGTGCTGGTCAAGTTCTGGCTGTCGATCGACAAGCAGACCCAGCTCAAGCGCTTCAAGGAGCGCGAGGACACGCCGTTCAAGCGCTTCAAGATCACCGAGGAAGACTGGCGCAACCGCGAGCGCTGGGATGATTACGCCAGTGCGGTGGCGGACATGGTCGACCGTACCAGTACCGAGATCGCGCCGTGGACGCTGGTCGAGGCCAACGACAAGCGCTTCGCCCGGGTGAAGGTATTGCGCACGCTCAACGAGGCGCTGGAGGCGGCGATCGCCGAGAAATGACGCCCGCCGCGGCGGGCGATGGGCGTGCATACGCTCGCTGAATGGTCGTCGCCAGTGCGAAGCGAGCGCCACTATGCTCGGGTCATCTCCAACAACAAGACCCGAGGTGAACCATGCGCGAAGTGGTAATCGTCGACAGCGTCCGGACCGGCCTGGCCAAGTCCTTTCGCGGCAAGTTCAACATGACCCGCCCCGATGACATGGCGGCCCATTGCGTCGACGCGCTGCTCTCGCGCAACGACCTCGACCCGGCACTGGTGGACGACTGCATCGTTGGCGCCGGTTCCAACGAGGGCGCGCAGGGCTACAACATCGGCCGCAACGTGGCGGTGCTCTCGCGCCTGGGCGTGCAGTGCGCCGGCATGACGCTCAACCGCTTCTGCTCGTCCGGCCTGCAGGCGATCGCCATCGCGGCGAACCAGATCGCCTCCGGCTGCAGTGACGTGATCGTCGCCGGCGGGGTGGAATCAATCACCCTGACGGCCAAGAGCAAGAACACCGATCACCTCTACAACCCGGTCATCCAGCAGCAGGTTCCGGGCATCTATCACAGCATGGGGCAGACCGCCGAGACCGTCGCGCGGCGCTACAACGTGAGCCGCGAGCAGCAGGATCTCTATGCCCTGCAAAGCCAGCAGCGCACCGCGCGCGCGCAGGCCGAAGGGCTGTTCGCCGACGAGATCGTGCCGATGTCGGTGCGCTATTTCACCGAGGACAAGGCGACGGGCGCCCGGACCGAGCACGAGGGTGTGGTCGACCGCGACGACTGCAACCGCCCGGATACCACGCTCGAAGGCCTGGCCTCGCTCAAGCCGGCCTTTGCCGAGGACGGTTCGGTCACCGCTGGTAACGCTTCGCAGCTCTCCGACGGCGCCTCGATGACGCTGGTAATGAGCCTGGAAAAGGCCATCGCACTGGGGCTCAAGCCACGAGCCTTCTTCCGCGGCTTCACCGTCGCCGGCTGCGAGCCGGACGAAATGGGCATCGGCCCGGTGTTCTCGGTGCCGCGCCTGCTCAAGGCCAAGGGGTTGTCGGTCGAGGATATCGACCTCTGGGAACTCAATGAGGCCTTTGCCTCGCAATGCCTGTACTGCCGCGACCGGCTGGGTATCGACAACGAAAAGTACAACGTCAACGGCGGTTCGATCGCTATTGGCCACCCGTTCGGCATGACCGGCTCGCGTACCACCGGGCACCTGATCCGCGAATTGCAGCGACGCAACCTGCGCTACGGGGTCGTGACCATGTGCGTGGGCGGCGGCATGGGTGCGTCGGGCCTGTTCGAGGCGGTGCGCTGAGAGAACAGGCAGGCGGCCCTGCCAGGCGGTGGATGGCTGCGGCCATCCACCCTACGGGCGGAGGATGCGTAGGGTGGATAACCGCGAAGCGTTATCCACCGTCCGGCTCATCGCAGCCTCGTGGGGTGGGCTTCAGCCCACCTTTTTCCTGAGCGCAAGGGCAGGCGACCCTGCCAGGCGGTGGATGGCTGCGGCCATCCACCCTACGCCGCCGCTCAGCCCTGCTGGCCGGATTCGAGCATGCTTTCCGGGCGTACCCACTGGTCGAATTCTTCGTCGCTGAGGTAACCCAGCTCCAGCGCGGCCTCGCGCAGGGTCTTGTTCTCCGCATAGGCCTTCTTGGCGATCTGCGCGGCCTTGTCATAGCCGATGTGCGGATTCAGCGCCGTCACCAGCATCAGCCCGCGCTCTAGATGCTCGGCCATACGCCCGGCATCCGGCTCCAGACCGGCCACGCAATGGGTGTTGAAGTTGCGACAACCGTCGGCGAGCAGACGGATCGACTGCAGCAGGTTGTGGATGATCACCGGCTTGAACACGTTGAGCTGCAGATGGCCCTGGCTCGCGGCGAAGCCGATGGTCATGTCGTTGCCCATGACCTGGCAGGCGAGCATCGACAGCGCTTCGCACTGGGTCGGGTTGACCTTGCCCGGCATGATCGAGCTGCCTGGTTCGTTGGCCGGCAGCCGGACTTCGGCGATGCCGCCGCGCGGGCCGGAACCGAGCAGGCGCAGGTCGTTGGCGAGCTTCATCAGCGCCACGGCCAGGGTTTTCAGCGAACCCGACAGGGCGACCAGCGGCTCGTGACCGGACAGCGCCGCGAATTTGTTCGGTGCCGAAACGAACGGCAGGCCGGACAGCGCTGCCAGCTCGGCGGCGACCGCTTCGGCAAAACCATGCGGCGCATTCAGCCCGGTGCCGACCGCGGTACCGCCCTGGGCCAGTTCGTAGACCGCCGGTAGCGCATTGCGGATCGCCTGCTCGGCGATGTCCAGCTGCGCGACGAAGGCCGAGAGTTCCTGGCCGAAGGTGATGGGTGTGGCATCCATCATGTGGGTGCGCCCGGTCTTGACCAGCTTGCCGTGGCGGGCGGCCTGTTCGGCGAGCCCGCCGGAGAGTTCCGCGATCGCCGGCAGCAGGTCCTGTTGCACCGCCTTGGCCGCGGCGATGTGCATCGCGGTCGGGAAGCAGTCGTTGGAACTCTGCGCGCGGTTGACGTGATCGTTCGGGTGCACCGGGCTCTTGCCGCCGCGTGTGCCGCCGGCCAGCTCGTTGGCGCGGCCGGCGATCACCTCGTTGACGTTCATGTTCGATTGGGTGCCGCTACCGGTCTGCCAGACCACCAGCGGAAACTGGTCGTCATGCTGGCCGTCGAGAATCTCGTCGGCGGCCTGTTCGATCAGGCGCGCCACATCCGGTGGCAGGTCGCCGATCCGGTTGTTCACCCGTGCCGAGGCCTTCTTGATCAGAGCCAGCGCGTGCACCACGGCCAGCGGCATGCGCTGATCGCCGATGGCGAAGTTGCCCAGTGAACGCTGTGTCTGCGCGCCCCAGTAGGCGGCCTCCGGTACCTGCACTTCGCCCAGGCTGTCGGTTTCGATGCGAGTCATGCCGTGCTCCATTGCGTACGAGTCCAGTATAGGCCGCGCCCGGACGGGGCCGGTTCCCCGCCGGTGCCTTGTGGGCATTGGAACTCCGGGCGCAGAATGTGTCCATTCAGGGCTGACTATCGCCCTTCGAAGGAAAAACCAATGCCCAAGATTTCCACCCTCGGCTGCTGCGGCGCGCTGCTGCTCGCCCTGGCGAGCGGCTCTGTCGCGGCCGACCAGGCCAGCCATGCGGCCAAGGCCGAAGCTTTCCTGCAACTGGCCAAGGCCGACCGTCTGGCTGTACCGGTCTACGCCCAGGTGCAGCAGATGTTCGCCCAGCGCTTCGCCGAAGCGAAGGCCCCGCAGGACAAGCGCGCCATGCTCGAGCGCTACCAGGCCAAGGCCAATGCTGCGCTGGATCAGGCTATCGGCTGGGAAAAGCTCGAGCCCGAACTGGTCGCGCTCTACACCGAACAGTTCACCGAACAGGAGCTGGCCGGGCTGATCGATTTCTACCGTTCACCGCTGGGCCGCAAGATGCTCGGCAAGCTGCCGGAGCTCAACGCGCGCTCGGCGCAACTGACCCAGGCGCGCCTGCAGACGGCGGTGCCCGAGGTGAACAAGCTGCTGGCCGACATGACGGCCGAATTCGAACCCGAGAAGAACTGACGGAACCCGCATGAGCAAACTGGACAACATCAAGGTCGCCCTGCAGACGCTGCAACCCGAATACCTGCAGGTCATCGACGAGAGCCACATGCACAGCCGTGGCCAGGAAACCCACTACAAGGCCGTGATCGTCAGCGAGGCGTTTGCCGGGCTGAATGCGGTCAAGCGCCATCAGAAGGCCTACGGCGCCATGGGCGAGCTGATGCAGCAGGTCCATGCGCTGGCGTTGCATACCTACACGCCCGCCGAATGGGCCGAGCAGGGTAGCGCGCCGGCGTCGCCGGTGTGCGCCGGCGGGCACAAGTGAGGCGCCGCCCGGCGCCTGCCTGGCCAGGGTCGTTCTGCTAGAATCCGCCTCCCGCGCCGGCTGTTGCCGGCGCTTCTGTTTCACCACCCCGGTACGCCCTTTGCGCGGGCGGCCACTGGAGGACCTCTTGAAAGAACCCATCGTCGTGGCGGCGCTGTACAAGTTCGTCGGCCTGCCGGACTACGTCGAGCTGCGCCAGCCGTTGCTCGACACCTTGCTGGCGAACGATATCAGGGGCACGCTGCTGCTCGCCGAGGAAGGCATCAACGGCACCGTCTCCGGCACGCGCCAGGGCATCGACCGGCTGCTCGCCTGGCTGCGCAACGACCCGCGCCTGGCCGACGTCGACCACAAGGAGTCGTACTGCGACGAGCAGCCGTTCTACCGCACGAAGGTCAAGCTGAAGAAAGAGATCGTCACCCTCGGCGTGCCGGGCGTGGACCCGAACCGGCGGGTCGGCACCTATGTCGAGCCGCGTGACTGGAACGCGCTGATCGACGATCCCGAGGTGCTGGTCATCGACACGCGCAACGACTACGAAGTCGCGATCGGCAGCTTCGAGGGCGCGGTCGACCCCAAGACCCGCTCGTTCCGTGAATTCCCCGACTATATAAAGGCGCATTTCGACCCGACCCGGCACAAGAAGGTGGCGATGTTCTGCACCGGCGGCATTCGCTGCGAAAAGGCCTCCAGCTACATGCTCGGCGAAGGCTTCGAGGAGGTCTTTCATCTGAAGGGCGGCATCCTCAAGTACCTCGAGCAAGTGCCGCAGGGCGAAAGCCGCTGGCGCGGCGACTGCTTCGTCTTCGACAACCGGGTCACCGTGCGCCACGATCTCTCCGAGGGTGAGTTCGAGCTCTGCCACGCCTGTCGCATGCCGGTGTCGGCCGAAGACCGGGCCTCGGCGCATTTCGTTGCCGGCGTCAGTTGCCCGCATTGCTGGGACCAGCTGCCGGAGAAGACCCGTGCCAGCGCCCGCGAGCGACAGAAGCAGATCGAACTGGCGCGCGAGCGCCACCAGCCGCACCCGATCGGCCGCGACCCGCGGCGCCACGACGCATGAGCCTGGCGCGACAGGGCCGCGGCGATTGAGGCAGGCTGAGCAGAACAGGCGAACCAAGGGCGCGCGCCGTGTGCCCAATGCAGTAATCGGCACGGAGTGAGCATGAGCGCCCGACTGATCTATGTGATGGACCCGATGTGCTCCTGGTGCTGGGGCTTCGCACCGGTCATGCAGGCGCTGGCCGAACAGGCCGCCAACCGCGGCGTGGGGCTGCACCTGGTGGTCGGTGGGCTGCGCCGCGAACGCACGCCGATGGACGAAGCCGGGCGGCGCCGCACGCTGGCTTACTGGCAGGCCGTGCACGAGGCCAGCGGCCAGCCGTTCGATTTCGTCGCCGGGCTGCCCGAGGGGCTGGTTTACGACACCGAGCCGGCCTGCCGGGCCCTGGTCGCGGCGCGACAGCTGGAGGCCGAATGCGCCTGGCCGCTGGCCCTGCTGATCCAGCAGGCGTTTTACACCCGCAGCGAAGACGTCACCCAGCCCGCACGGCTGGTCGAACTGGCCGAGCGCACGGGCCTTGCGCGCGACGCCTTCGCCGAGTGCTTCGATGCCGGCACGACACGCGAAGCCACTGCTGCCGATTTCGCCTGGGCCGGGAACCTCGGCATCGCCGGCTTCCCTACCGTACTGGCCGAGCGTGACGGCCAACTGGCCTTGCTGACCAATGGCTATCAGCCACTGGCGGCGTTGGCGCCATTGCTGGCGCGCTGGCTGGAGCGTGGTGCGCATGGCTGATCAGCTGAGCTGGGCGGAGATCCGCCGCCTCGCCTTGCGCCACCGCAAGGCACTGCTGTTGGCCAACCTGGTCGCGGTGCTGGCCACCCTGTGCAGCGTGCCGATCCCCTTGCTGCTGCCCCTGCTGGTCGACGAGGTGCTGCTGGGGCAGGGCGATGCGGCGCTGCGGGTGATGGACAACTTCCTGCCGCAGGGCTGGCAGACCGCCGTCGGCTACATCGGCCTGATGCTGGCGCTCACGCTGCTTCTGCGCGGCTCGTCGCTGGTGCTCAACGTGCTGCAGGCGCGGTTGTTCGCCCGGTTGTCGAAGGACGTCGTCTATCGCCTGCGGGTGCGGTTGATCGAGCGCCTCAAGCGCATATCGCTGGCCGAGTACGAGAGCCTTGGCGGCGGCACCGTGGCGGCGCATCTGGTGACCGATCTGGACACCATCGACAAGTTTCTCGGCGAGACCCTGAGTCGGCTGTTGGTCGCGCTGCTCTCGATCGTCGGCACGGCGGCGATTCTGGTCTGGATGCACTGGCAGCTGGCGCTGCTGATCCTGCTGTTCAACCCGCTGGTGATCTACGCCACGGTGCAGCTGGGCAAGCGCGTCAAGCACCTGAAGAAGCTGGAGAACGACAGCACGTCGCGCTTCACCCAGGCGCTCACCGAAACCCTCGACGCCATCCAGGAAGTGCGCGCGGGCAACCGCCAGGGCTTCTTTCTCGGTCGGCTCGGGCTCAAGGCTCGGGAAGTGCGCGACTACGCGGTGGCCTCGCAATGGAAGACCGATGCCTCGAACCGCGCCAGCGGCCTGCTGTTCCAGTTCGGCATCGACGTGTTCCGCGCGGCGGCGATGCTCACCGTGCTGTTCTCCGACCTGACCATTGGCCAGATGCTCGCCGTGTTCAGCTACCTGTGGTTCATGATCGGCCCGGTGGAGCAGCTGCTCAGCCTGCAATACGCCTATTACGCCGCCGGCGGCGCGTTGAGCCGGATCAACCAGCTGCTCGCGCGCGCCGACGAGCCGCAGTACGGCACGACGCACGATCCGTTCGCCGGCCACCAGACCGTCGACATCGAGGTCCGCGGCCTGCGCTTTTCCTACCAGGAGGAGCCGGTGCTCGAAGGGCTGGACCTTTCCATCGCCGCCGGCGAGAAGGTCGCCATCGTCGGGGCCAGCGGCGGTGGCAAGAGTACCCTGGTGCAGCTCCTGCTCGGGCTGTATCGGCCGCAGGCCGGCGAGATTCGCTTCGGTGGCGTGCGCCTGGAAGACATCGGCCTGCCGTTGGTGCGTGACAACGTGGCGGTGGTGCTGCAGCACCCGGCGCTGTTCAACGATACGGTGCGCGCCAACCTCTGCATGGGCCGCGAGCGCGATGACGCGGCCTGCTGGCAGGCGCTGGAGATCGCGCAGCTGGCCGACACCGTGCGCCAGCTGCCGCACGGCCTGGACAGCATCGTCGGGCGTTCCGGCGTGCGTCTGTCCGGTGGCCAGCGCCAGCGCCTGGCCGTGGCGCGCATGGTGCTGGCCGAACCCAAGGTGGTAATCCTCGACGAGGCCACCTCGGCCCTCGATGCGGCGACCGAATATGCGCTGCACCAGCAGCTGGCGAACTTCCTCCGGGGCCGCACGACGCTGATCATCGCCCACCGCCTGTCGGCGGTTAAGCAGGCCGACCGGGTGCTGGTATTCGATGGCGGGCGCATCGCCGAGCAGGGCGATCACCAACAGCTGATAGCCGAAGGCGGGCTCTACGCCCGGCTGTACGGGCACCTGCAGCACTAGCACGGCGGTACCCCGCGCGCCGCCGGATGAGTGGCGCCGAAAAATCCTGCCTTTTCGCTCAACTATTGATGAGGGCTGCCGACTGTAAGCTGGATTGCTTTTTAAGGGATTGAATCGATGCACGTTGCCACCAACCCTTTCACCAACCTGCCCGTGGGCCGCAAGCTGGCCATTGGTTTCGGCACGGTGCTGGCGCTGACGCTGGCAGTCACCGCCACCGGCTTCTACGCCGTCGAGGCCACCGTCGCCGGCTCGCAGCGCATCAACAAGCTGGCCGGCATCAATGCCGGCATCCTCGATGCGCGCGGCGACGAGCGCGACTTTGCGCTGACCCGTGAGGAGCGTGCTGCCGCCGAACTGCGTAGCGGGCTCGCGTCGATCGACAGCGAGCTGGACGCGCTGGGCGCCTCCTCGAACGAGGCGGAGCAGGCCGGCCTGACGCGCATTCGCCAGGCAGTCGACGCCTACGCGGCGCAGTTCGACCAATACCGTGAGCTGATCAACCGTGGCCAGCAGCTGCGTGCGCAGATGGGCGAAACCGCGCAGCGCAGCCGGGAGGAGTTCGAGTTCATCGAGCTCGACATGTACGACGCGGTGCGGGCCCTGCGGCTGGAAGGCGACCGCCTGAAGGGCAGCGATCCGCTGACCATCGCCGAGGCGACCTCGGGCCTGACCAAGCAGGTGCTCGACATGCGCACCCTGGAAAATGCCTTCGTCGCCAGCAGCGATCAGCAGTCGGTGACCGATTGGCAGGCCAAGTACAGCGATGTCAGCTCGATCGGCAGCAACCTGAAGATCTGGCTCGACGACGAGCAGAAGACTTCGATGGACGCGGCTCTGGCAGCGCTCGAGCAGTACCGCGCCGCGTTCGATGAATTTCGCCAGAACCGCAGCAATCGCCTGGCGGCCGAACGGCGAATGGCCGAACTCTCCGGCGAGGTGATCGCCGCCGCAGGCCAGACCCTCGAACTGGCCACCGAAACGATGCGCTCGCAGCGCTCGAACGTCTACCTGCTGCTGGCGCTGATTGGCGGCCTGGCGATTGTCATCGGTGCGCTTGCCGCGCTGACCATAACCCGCATGATCGTTGGCCCGCTGCGCGATACCGTCGCCCAGGCCGAACGCGTGGCGGCGGGCGATCTGTCCCACTCCCAGGCCAGTGCCCGGCGTGACGAGGTCGGCCAGCTGCAGAACGCGATGCACCGGATGAACGAAAGCCTGCGCAACCTGATCGGACGGATCGGCGGCGGTGTCAGCCAGATCGCCGCGGCCGCCGAGCAGCTGTCGGCGGTGACCGCGCAGACCAGCGCCGGTGTACAGACCCAGCGCGAGGAAACCGACCAGGTCGCCACCGCCATGAACGAGATGGCCGCCACGGTGCAGGAAGTCGCGCGCAATGCCGAGCAGGCGTCCCTCGCCGCACGCCAGGCCGACCAGCAGGCACGCCAGGGCGACCGGGTGGTGCGCGATGCGATCGGCCAGATCGGAACGCTGTCGTCCGAGGTCGAGCATTCGGCGCAGGCCATCGAGGCGCTGAACGAGCAGAGCGGCCGGATCGGCAGCGTGCTGGAAGTGATCCGCGCCGTTGCCGAGCAGACCAACTTGCTGGCGCTCAACGCCGCGATCGAGGCCGCGCGTGCCGGCGAGCAGGGCCGCGGCTTCGCCGTGGTTGCCGATGAGGTGCGAGCCCTGGCGCGCCGTACCCATGATTCGACCGAGGAGATCGAAGGCCTGATCGGCAGCCTGCAGCAGGTCGCCGGGCAGGCGGTCGAGCAGATGCAGACCAGCCGCGACCTGACGCAGCGTACCGTCGCGCTGGCCAACGAGGCCGGCACGGCGCTCGGCCGGATCACCGACTCGGTATCGACCATCGAGCAGATGAACCAGCAGATCGCCGCCGCGGCCGAGCAGCAGAGCAGTGTGGCCGAAAACATCTCCGAGAGCGTGACGCGCGTGCGGGACATCGGCGAGCAGAGCGCCAGCGGCAGCGAGCAGACCGCCAGTGCGAGCGCCGAACTGGCTCGCCTGGGGATCGAGCTGCAGGAGCTGGTCCGCCAGTTCCGTACCTGACCGCGGTACGCGGCAGCCGGGGCTGAACTCCAGGGGCAGGCGTCGATCTAGTGCAAAGGGCACCGCCGGTGCCATTGCTCAGGGAGCACCGCATGCCACTGGCCGGTTCCGAGGCGAACAGCCACGCCGCGTCCGATTCCGACGCGCAGCAGACCCGCCTGCGCCGGGCCATCACCGGTCCGGCACTGTTTCTCTTCATCCTCGGGGACGTGCTCGGTGCCGGCGTTTACGCGCTGGTCGGCAAGATTGCCGGCGAGGTCGGTGGCGCCGTCTGGGCGCCCCTGCTGCTGGCGCTGTTCTTCGCCTTGCTCACGGCCGGCTCCTACGCCGAGCTGGTGTCCAAATACCCGCGCGCCGGGGGTACGGCCGTGTTCACCGCGCGCGCCTTCGGCAGCCCGCTGCTCTCGTTCCTGGTCGGCTTCGCCATGCTCGCGGCGGGCGTCACCAGTGCGGCCGGGCTGTCGTTGGCATTTGCCGGCGACTACCTGGGCGCCTTTCTCGACCTGCCGACGATACCCACGGCGCTGGGCTTTCTGCTGCTGGTGGGCCTGCTCAATGCGCGCGGCATCCGCGAATCCCTGAGGGCCAATGCGGTGATGACCGTGATCGAGGTCTCCGGGCTGCTGTTCGTGGTGCTTGTCGCGGCGCGCTTGGTGTTGGCCGGAGGCGGCGACCCGGGGCGGGCGATGGCCTTCGCCCCGGGTGTCTCGCCGGCGGCGGCGGTACTCGGCGCGGCGCTGCTGGCGTTCTATTCCTTTGTCGGCTTCGAGGTGTCGGCCAACGTCGCCGAGGAGGTCAGGGACGTGCGCCGCGTGTACCCGCGCGCGCTGTTCGGCGCGCTGCTGGTGGCCGGGCTGATCTATGTCGGGGTCGGCCTGGCGGCTACTGCGGTCCTGACGCCGGAGGCACTTGGCGCCTCGACCGCGCCGCTGCTGGAGGTGGTGCGGGCGACCGGCTTCGCCGTGCCGGACCGGGCGTTCTCGCTCGTCGCGCTGGTGGCGGTGGCCAACGGCGCACTGCTGACCATGATCATGTCCAGTCGCCTGGCCTATGGCATGGCCGATCGCGGCCTGCTGCCGCTGGGCCTGACCCGTGTCCTGCCGGGTCGACGCACGCCGTGGCTGGCGATCGTCGCAACGACGCTGGTGGCGATGCTGCTCACCGTCACCGGCAGCCTGACCGCGCTTGCCGAAACGGTGGTGCTGTTGCTGCTGTTCGTGTTCATCGCGACCAACGCAGCCGTGCTGGCGCTGCGCAAGGAGCGCATCGCCGAAGCGCATTTCCGCACCCCGACGGCGCTGCCGGTACTGGCCATTCTGGCCTGCCTGCTGCTGCTGGCCCAGCAGAGCGGCGAAACCTGGTTGCGCGCCGGCCTGCTGCTCGGGCTCGGTGCGCTGCTGTATGGCGTCGGTCGGCGTCGGGCCAGGCGCGTCAGTGGCGGCTGAGGTCGATCGCCCATTCGCCGAGCGGCACCTCGGGTCGCTGGCTCCAGATCCGTTGCCACAAGAGTTCCAGGCGCGCCAGGTCACCCCGTTCGGCCGGCAGGCGCTCGGCCTCGTCGACCAGCTGCCAGCCACCGGCCTGATGCCGGGCCAGCGGGAAACGGAAGGGGTGATAACCCGTCATGCCGAGGCGCAGATCGGTCACCAGCAGCGCGTCGCCCTCGACGTCGTAGCGCAGGATGCCACCGGTGAACCACTGCAGCCGCGCATGTTGCGGCGAGCCCCTCAGGATCTCTTGCAGGCGGGCGCCGCGGGGCAGGCTCACCAGTTGGGGCGGCCCGTTGTCGAGCCAGCTCACCAGGGCCTCGTGGTAGCGCTCGCCGTCGATCAGGATCACCCGCCAGAGCAGGCTGTTGAACGGCGTAGGGGTACTGAACACGCGCTCGGCCGTGATGCCCTGGCGCGCCATCTCCAGACGCACGCGCTGCTCGGCCATGAGTTTTCCGGCGACGGTAAAGCCCAGGTACAGCGTCGACACCGCCAGCGCCACGGCCGGCCAATGGCGCGCGCGGCCCTGGAAGCCGCTGAAGCCGACGGCGAGCACGGCCAGCAGCAGCGGCAGGCTGTACAGCGGATCGATGATGAAAATGCTCGCCCAGGCCACCGGCGGCGTGTGCAGGGGCCAGAACAGCTGGGTGCCATAGCTGGTGAAGGCGTCGAGCAGTACGTGGGTGACGAGCACCAGCCAGATGGCCAGAAACAGACGCCGGCTCGAATAGCCAGGGTGCGGCCGCAACCGTCGCACCAGCCACGCCAGCAGCATGGCCAGGCCGCTGAGCACGAACAGCGAATGGCTGAAGCCGCGATGATAGGTCATGTTCGCCACGGCATCGCCGTAGTCGATGACCACGTCCAGGTCGGGCAGGGTGCCGAGCGCGGCGCCGAACAGCAGTGCCTTGCGTCCCTGCCAACGGCCCAACACGGCGGTATGAACGGTGGCGCCGAGCAGGGCCTGGGTGATCGAATCCATGAGTGCTCCGGGCGGTGGATGGTTGCGTTTCAAGCGGACCCTACGCCGAAGGCGAACGTTCCGGCAGCGGGAAATTGTTTCAAACCTGTCGGCGGCGGACAGGTCGTAGGACAATCGCGCCTGCTGCGCGCTAGACAGGATCAGGAAGCCCATGCTGGAGATATCGAACAACGTTCACCTCGCCGACAGCGAGGTCGAGCTGACTGCCATCCGGGCGCAAGGTGCCGGTGGGCAGAACGTCAACAAGGTGTCCAGTGCCGTTCACCTGCGCTTCGATATCCAGGCTTCGTCACTGCCGGCGTTCTACAAGGAACGCCTGCTGGCGCTGCGCGACAACCGCATCAGCGACAGCGGGGTGATCGTGCTCAAGGCCCAGCGCTACCGCACCCAGGAGCAGAACCGCGCCGACGCGCTCGAGCGACTGGTGGCGCTGATCCGTAGTGTGACCAAGGTGGAAAAGGCGCGCCGGCCGACCCGGCCGACGCTGGCCTCCAAGACGCGCCGGCTCGAGGGCAAGACGCGCCGCGGTGCGATCAAGGCCGGGCGCGGCCGCGTTGACTTCTGAGGCTCAGGTGCCGGTGCGCGGTTCGGCCGGCTCCTCGGCGGGCGGCAGGTCGTCCAGCTCGTCCAGCTCGTTCAGTTCGTCCTCGTTGGCCGGCGTGTGGGCGGTCGCATCTTCCGGGGTGTCGGGCATCAGCTCCATGACGGTAGGGCTGGTGCGCAGCACGGGGGTGAAGTGCCCGTGCGGTTCGGTCACCAGGTCGACCACCTTGCGCGGCCGGTAGAAGGCGTAAGCCGCCAGCAGAGCCAGGCTGACCGCGAAGAACAGCGGCAGCGCGATCGGCCCGGCCAGGTGCATCAGGCCACCGGCGGCAACCGGCCCAAGTGCCGCGCCAAAACCGTTGGCGAGCAGCAGGCCGCTGGAGCCGGAGAGAATTTCGTCGGGGTTCAGGTGGTCGACCATCTGCGCCACGGCAATCGAGTAGATCGAAAACGCCAGGCCGCCCCAGACGAACATCAGCCCCAGCAGCAGGGCACCGGCCTTCAGCGGCGCCACCGCCAGCGCCAGCAGCGCGGCGAGCGCCACCACCCAGAGCAGCACGATGCGGCGCTCATGCTTGTCGGAAAACAGGCCGATCGGCCATTGCAGCACGGCGCCGCCGAGAATGGTCACGCTCATCAGCAGGCCTACGCCGGAGGCGTCGAAGCCGACCTGGCTGGCATACACCGGCGCCAGGCCCCAGAAGCCGCCGAGTGCGAACCCGGACACGCCGGCGGCCATCAGCGGCAGCGGGGCGATGCGGGCCAGCTGCAGGAGGTCGGTCGGCGGAATGTCCGGCAGGGTCGGTTGCGGCTGGCGGGTGAGGGTGATCGGCATCATCGCGCCGCCGATGAGAATGGTCGCCAGCGCGAAGAGGGTGAATTCCATCGGGCTGTCGAGCCCCAGCAGCTGCTGGGCGGCGGCCAGTGAGCCGAGGTTGACGGCCATGTACACGGCAAATACCTGGCCGCGCTTCTCGCCGCTGACCTGGGCGTTGAGCCAGCTCTCGATGACCATGTACAGGGTCACCAGCGCGACACCGTAGATGACCCGCAATACCAGCCAGACCCAGGGATTGACGATCATCACGTGCAGCAGCACGGCGGTCGCGGCGAGCGAGGCGTAGAAGGAGAAGGTGCGGATGTGGCCGATGCGCCGGATCAGCGAGGGCGCGAGCCAGGTGCCGATCAGGAAGCCGGCGAAGTAACCGGACATCAACAGGCCGACCATCCCGGTCGAGTAACCTTCGGCGACGCCGCGCAGCGTGAGCAGGGTATTGAGCAAGCCGTGCCCGAGCAGCAGCAAGGCCACGCCGCCGAGCAGCGAACTGATGGGAGCGATCAAAGACTTCATGGGCGACACCCTAGGCAACGAAATCGGCTAAAGCAAGTTTCGGCGCGCCGGCCGTGGGGCGGCGAAGTTTCATAACTTGCTGATTTTGAAAGGTAAAAACCTGAGCGAGTGGGGTGGCTCATGGCGACACACCGCTCCCTGTGTTGTCGTTGGGCAGCAGCAAGCGCTCAGGATTCCCGCAGCGGCGCGCGCGACAGCGGCTCGGCATGACGTACCGCCTGGTTCAGTGACTGCACCGCCTCGGCCATCGCCTGGCGATCCAGCGCGCCGGACAGGGTGATCGATGCCTGCTCGACGACCGCTTCGGCATGGCGCAGCAGGATGCGCTCGGTGGCGCTGTCGCCAGCGGCATACAGCAGGTTCTTGCAGGCCTGCAGCAGCGTCAGCAGTACCTGCAGGTCGCTGCTGCCGTAGCGGCGCAGGGGGCCGAACGCCAGCTGCAGCATCGCGTCCAGCTCCAGCTCGCGGATGAACAGGCGTGGCTGGCCCTCGATTGGGGCGACCTCGTGGTTGGGCAGGTGCATGCGTTCGGCCAGGAGCACGCCGAGCATGTCGATCGCCTTGATCGCCGTGCCCGGGTCGTTGATGCCCGGGCTCAAGGCGCGGATGGCGATTTCGACGATCTGCTTGAAGCCGAAGAAGAAGTGCCGGTGGGCGTACTCCTCGACATAGAAGTCGAAGCAGTCCAGCAGCCGGCTCACGCAGGCTTCGTCCAGCTCGCGGTCCAGGCGGATCAGCGGGTGGCCCGGCATGACGAAAAAGCCGTAATGCACCTGCACCGTCATCTGCGCGTCCTGCTCGTCCAGCAATGCCTGCGCCGCCGAGAGGTTCAGCGCCTTGAAGTAGCCCGAACGTTGCGCGCAGATCGTCGTCCAGTGGCTGTCGTCGGGCCAGGGCATCACCTCGTGGTCGTCAGCCTGGCGGCGTCTGGCGTGGAGCTGGGCGAGGGTCTGCTTGTAGACCCGGTTGAGGATGTAGTCGACCTGAATCGACAGTGAAATCGAGCGGATGAAGTAGATGAACAGGCACAGGCAGATCACGCCCAGAAAGAGCGCCAGAAAGACGCCCAGGCTCGGCACATTGATGTCGTCGCCTTCCTGAATGGTGGAAATGAGCATCAGCGAATCGATGATCGTGCCCAGGTAGACGCCGAGCACCAGCTGATGGCTGCGGCTGCTGATCAGCCCCGGAATCACCCGCGGCGACAGCGAGGAGGCCGCCGAATTGAGTACCACCATGACCATCGAGAAGCTGAACACCATCAGCGAGATGATCCCGCCGACCAGGGTGCCGAGAATCAGCCGGGCGTTCTCGGCATTCTTCACCACGCCGAGTTCGAGCTGCTCCTTGTAGGGCTGCAGCCAGGTCAGTTCCAGCACGATGGTGATCAGGCACAGGCAGGCCAGGCCCAGGGCGATAAGTGTCGGGTAGAAGGCGATGCTGCCGATGACTCGGTGATACAGGCGAAACAGCCTGTTGGTCAGTGCGGACATGTCAGCTCCCTGCAGAGGTTCGGCGATGCGTGCCTACCCGCCGTTCGGCAGCAAAGGCCGGGCAACGTTCGCTTCGGTAGCTACATCGGGCGCCAGGGTGGCGATCAGGGCCCGTACCGAACCGGGCAGGGCGTCCAGCTCGCGCACCAGGATGCTGCGTTCGCGCACCGCCCAGGGCTCGTCCAGCTCCACCAGCGCCAGTTGCATGGTGCGGCTGTGCCGCCTCGCCGCGGACTCGGGGATGATGCCGATGCCCACGCCGGCCTCGATCATCCGACACACTGCCTCGAAGCTCGAAACCTGGATGCGCAGCGACAGCTGGCTGCCGAGTTTCTCGACGCGGTCGCGCAGAAAGGTCAGCAGGGTGCTGCCTTCGTGCAGGCCGATGTGCTGATAGGCCAGCGTCTGACGCAGCGTCACCTGCGTTTCGCCGGCCAACGGGTGGCCGATCGGCACGCCGAGCAACAGGCGGTCGGTGCTGAAGTGCAGCACCTGCAGGCCTTCGGCCTGCACCGGGCCGGCGATGATGCCGATGTCCGTGCTGCCGTCGAGCACACCGCGCACGATGTCGCGGCTCAGGCGCTCCTGCAGGTCCACCGTGACGCCGGGGCGCTCGGCGAGAAAACCGGCCAGCACCTCGGGCAGAAATTCGGTCACGGCCGTGGTGTTGGCGAAGATGCGGATGTGCCCGGCCGAATCGGTGCCGTACTCGGTGAACTCGCTTTTCAGGTAATCCACCTGACGCATGATCAGCCGCGCGTGCTGCAGCAGCTTGTGGCCGGCTGGCGTCAGCTCCACTCCGCGACTGTCGCGGTAGAGCAGGCGGCTGTCGAGCCGGCTCTCCAGCGCCTTGATCCGCGCGCTGGCCGCGGCCGGCGAGAGGTGCGCGCGGCGTGCGCCCTGGGTCAGGCTCGGGGATTCGGCGATATGGATGAACAGACGCAGGTCGGCCAGATCGAAATGCATGGCGGTGCTCGAGATGAGGTTGGTGTTCAGCTTAGCCGAACGCTGGTGTCATTAAATACAAATTCACGGAACGCTGGCGGCGCTGCATGCTACGGCCAAACAAGACAACAGCCGGAAGCTCAGCCATGACCGACATCTCTGCCTGGATCGGCCGCACCGAAGAGGCCCACGACCAGCTCAGCCGCAACCTGCTGATGCGCATCGCCGCGACCTTCGGCGAAACCACGCCCGCGCACGGCGAAGCGCTACCACCGCTATGGCAATGGTGCTTCTTCCAGGAGCCGGTCGCCGAAAGCGGCCTCGGCGAGGATGGCCACCCGGCACGCGGTGGCTTCCTGCCGCCTGCGGATAACCGCAACCGCATGTGGGCCGGTGGCCGGGTCGAGTTCCTGCGCCCGCTGGAAGCCGGCGGCGAGGCGCGACGCGTCTCGACCATCAAGCACATCGAGGAAAAACAGGGCCGCACCGGCGCGCTGCTGTTCGTCACCGTGCAGCACGACTACCTGCAGGACAGCCGGCTGGCGATCCGTGAGGAACAGGACATCGTCTACCGCGAGCCGAGCCCGCCGAAGACCAGCAGTGGCGAACCCATGGTCGCCGGTGGCTGGCGCGAGGCGGTCACACCAACGCCGACGCTGCTGTTCCGCTATTCCGCGGTCACCTTCAACGGCCATCGCATCCATTACGACTGGCCCTACGTCACCGAGACCGAAGGCTATGCCGGCCTGGTCGTTCACGGCCCGCTGATCGCCACCTTGAACCTGCGCGCCTTCTGCCGCGCCAATCCCGACGCCCGCCTGCGCCGCTTCGCCTACCGCGGCCTGCGCCCGCTGATCGCGCCGCAGCCGTTCGAGGTCGGCGGCCGCATCGTGGCGCCGGGCAAGGCCGAACTCTGGGCCGGCGACCACAACGGTTTGGCGCAGAGAGCCGAAGTGGAATTCGACTGAGGTGGATGGCGGGACACCGCCCCCTCACCCTAACCCTCTCCCCAAGGGGGCGAGGGGACTGATTTTGCAGGGTGGTCAGGGCCGTGCGAAATAGTCAGCCGGCCGGCTTCAAGGCGATGCGTTAGCAGTCAGGCCAGCCAAACGCCAAAGCAGCCCCTCTCCCTGAGGGAGAGAGCTGGGGTGAGGGGGAAGGTCGAGCTCCACACCATCGCCCGTTTTTCTAAGGAACCGAGATGAACCCGAACAAGACCGAAGAACTGAGCTTCATCCGCGAAGGCGTGCGCGCCCTCTGCGCCGAATTTCCCGCCGAATACTGGCGCAAGATCGATGAGGAAAAGGGCTTCCCGGAAGCCTTCGTCACCGCCATGACCGAGGCCGGCTGGCTGTCGGCGATGATCCCGGAAGAATACGGCGGTTCCGGCCTGGGTCTGGCCGAGGCCTCGGTGATCCTCGAGGAGGTCAACCGTTGCGGTGGCAACTCCGGGACCATCCACGGGCAGATGTACAACATGTTCACCCTGCTCAGAAACGGCAGCGAGGAGCAGAAACGCTACTACCTGCCGAAGCTGGCCAGCGGCGAGCTGCGCCTGCAGTCGATGGGCGTCACCGAGCCGACCACCGGCACCGACACCACCAAGATCAAGACCACCGCCGTGCGCCGGGGCGACAAGTACGTGATCAACGGGCAGAAGGTATGGATCTCGCGCATTCAGCATTCCGACCTGATGATCCTGCTGGCACGCACCACGCCGCTGGCCGAGGTGCAGCGCAAGTCCGAGGGCATGTCGATCTTCCTCGTCGACCTGCGCGAGGCCATCGGCAACGGCCTGACCGTGCAGCCGATCGCCAACATGGTCAACCACGAGACCAACGAGCTGTTCTTCGACAACCTGGAGATTCCCGCCAGCAGCCTGATCGGCGAGGAGGGCAAGGGCTTTCGCTACATCCTCGATGGGCTGAATGCCGAGCGCACGCTGATCGCCGCCGAGTGCATCGGCGATGGCCGCTGGTTCGTCGAGAAGTCCGCGCAGTACGCCCGCGACCGTGTGGTATTCGGCCGGCCCATCGGCCAGAACCAGGGCGTGCAGTTCCCCATCGCCGAAGCGCATATCGAGATCGAGGCCGCGGACCTGATGCGCTGGCGCGCCTGCGAGGAGTATGACGCCGGGCGCAACGCCGGAGCGGCGGCCAACATGGCCAAGTACCTGGCAGCGAAGGCCAGTTGGGAGGCAGCCAACGCCTGCCTGCAGACCCACGGCGGCTTTGGCTTTGCCAATGAATACGACGTCGAGCGCAAGTTCCGCGAGACGCGGCTGTACCAGGTGGCGCCGATCTCGACCAACCTGATCCTCTCGTACGTGGCCGAGCACTTGCTCGAGCTGCCGCGCAGTTTCTGAGGGCGATTGTAGGAGCGAGCTTGCTCGCGAAGCCGTTCTTGCACCTCGTTCGCGAGCAAGCTCGCTCCTACAGGTGAGTAAACGGGACCGTAGGGTGGCAAACGACCGCAGGTCTTTTCCACGCGTATCCGACAGGCGATGCACTTGCTGGGAATGGCGTTCGTTGGCCACCACAGGGGCGCGATGCAGCGGAGCGGATTCGGGCAGACGCCGCGTGGAAAAGGCTTCGCCGTTTTCCACCCTACGACGGCAGGTTCGTAGGGTGGATGTCTCGAAGCACATCCACGCGGGCGTTGAAATGCCGGCGTATCGAATTAGGAGGCACACATGCAGATCGACCACCTCGACCACTTGGTCCTCACCGTTGCCGATCTCGAGGCCGCGGTGGACTTCTACACCCGCGTGCTCGGCATGCAGGCGGTGACCTTCGGCGCAGGGCGCAAGGCGCTGGCCTTCGGCAACCAGAAGATCAACCTGCACCAGGCCGGGCGCGAATTCGAGCCCAAGGCCGAGCGGCCGACCCCGGGTTCGGCGGACCTCTGCTTCATCGTTGCCACACCGCTGGCCGAGGTGATCGCACACCTTCAGGCGCAGCAGGTCGCCATCGTCGAAGGTCCGGTGCAACGCACCGGCGCGACCGGACCGATCCGCTCGGTGTACCTGCGCGACCCCGACCAGAACCTCATCGAACTGTCCAACCCATTCGAGAACCCGTTAGAGAATCCGCTGGAGCCCAACGCATGAGCCAGCACACCCGTGCCCTGACCGAATTCCTCGCCGGGCTTGCCTACGAGCAGATCCCCGAACCGGTACTCGCCCGCACCGAAGACCTCTTTCTCGACTGGCTCGGCTCAGCACTGGCCAGCGCCGGCTCGCATCCGATTCCGCTGTTCGAGCGTTACGCCGAGAAGATGGGCCCGGCCGACGGGCCGGCGCGCGTTCTGATCAACGGCCAGAGCAGCTCGGCCTATTTCGCTGCGCTGGTGAATGCTGCCAGCTCGCATCTGGTGGAGCAGGACGACCTGCACAACAGCTCCGTGTTGCACCCGGCCACCGTGGTGTTTCCCGCTGCGCTGGCGGCAGCGCAGGATCTCGGCAAGTCCGGCCGCGAGCTGTTGGTGGCCTCGGTGGCTGGCTACGAGGCGGGCATCCGCATCGGCGAGTTCCTCGGCCGCTCGCATTACCGCATCTTCCACACCACCGCGACGGTCGGCACCCTGGCCGCGGCGGTGGCCGTTGGCAAGCTGATGGATTTCGACCAGCAGCAGTTCACCCATCTGCTCGGCAGCGCCGGGACGCAAGCGGCGGGGCTGTGGGAGTTTCTCCGTGACGCGGCGGACTCCAAGCAACTGCACACCGCCAAGGCGGCTGCCGATGGCCTGCTCGCCGCCTACCTGACCGCCGATGGCCTGACCGGCGCGCAGAACATTCTCGAAGGCGAGCAGGGCATGGCGGCGGGCATGTCCCGCGATGCCGAGCCGAGCAAGCTGTCCGACCGGCTCGGCAGCCGCTGGGCGCTGGCGGAAACCTCGTTCAAGTTCCACGCCTCCTGCCGGCATACCCACCCGGCGGCCGATGCGCTGCTGGCGCTGATGCAGCGCGAAGGGCTCGGGGCCGATGACATCGCCTCGGTCACCACCCGCGTGCACCAGGGCGCGATCGACGTGCTCGGCCGCGTGACGGTGCCGCAGACGGTGCATCAGGCCAAGTTCTCAATGGGCACCGTGCTGGGGCTGATCGCCCTGTACGGCAAGGCCGGCCTGATCGAATTCCACAGTCATGCGCTCAGCGACCCGCGCGTCGGCGAGTTCCGCGAGAAGGTCTCGATGACGCTCGATCCCGAGGTGGACGGCGCCTACCCGGCACGCTGGCTCGGTCGCGTCGAAGTGATCACCGCCGATGGCCGCACGCTGCACGGCGCCATCGACGAGCCGAAGGGTGACCCGGGCAACACGCTGAGCCGCGCCGAGCTGGAGGACAAGTTCCGCCGCCTGGTGCAGTTCTCCGCGGCGCGCAGCGATGACGAGGCGGGCGCGCTGATCGATACGGTCTGGCGCCTGCGCGAGCTGCAGCGGCTGGACGCATTGGCCTGAACGTAGGGTGGAAAACGACCGCAGGTCTTTTCCACCGATGGTACGCCGTCCCAAGCGCATCGCCTGAGGCCGAGCAGGCCGCAACAAACGCGTGGAAATGGCTTCGGCGATTTCCACCCTACGCCGAATTTGCAGGAACCGAACATGAACGACACCCAAGTCAAACCCCGCCCACTCGATGGCATCACCGTGGTCAGCCTCGAGCACGCCATCGCCGCGCCGTTCTGCACGCGCCAGCTGGCCGACCTCGGCGCACGGGTGATCAAGATCGAACGGCCCGGTGCCGGCGACTTCGCCCGCGGCTACGACGAGCGGGTCGACGGCCTGGCCTCGCATTTCGTCTGGACCAACCGCTCGAAGGAAAGCCTGTGCCTGGACGTGAAGCAGGACGCCGCCGCCCAGGTGCTCGACCAGCTCTTGGCCAAGGCTGACGTACTGGTGCAGAACCTGGCTCCGGGCGCCGCCGCGCGCATGGGGTTGTCCTTCGAGGCGCTGCACGAGCGCTTTCCGCGGCTGATCGTCTGCGACATTTCCGGCTACGGCGAGGGCGGCCCCTACGAGCAGAAGAAGGCCTATGACCTGCTGATCCAGAGCGAGGGCGGCTTTCTCTCCGTCACCGGCGGGCCGGGTGAAACCGAGATGGCCAAGGCCGGCTGCTCCATCGCCGACATTGCCGCCGGCATGTACGCCTACACCGGCGTGCTCTCTGCGCTGATGCTGCGCGACAAGACCGGCGAGGGCAGCCGCGTCGACGTTTCCATGCTCGAAAGCCTGGTGGAGTGGATGGGCTACCCGCTGTATTACGCCTACAAGGGGGCGACGCCGCCGCCGCGTGCCGGCGCCGCCCACGCCACCATCTACCCCTACGGCCCGTTCCCCACTGGCGACGGCGGCACGGTGATGCTCGGCCTGCAGAACGAGCGCGAGTGGCTGGCGTTCTGCGACAAGGTCCTGCTGCAGCCGGGGCTGGCGCAGGACGAGCGCTTCTCCAGTAACGCCCGGCGTTCGGAGCATCGCACCGAATTGCGTGCGCTCATCGTCGAGGCGTTCAGCCACCTGAGCGCCGAAGAGGTGATCGCCCGGCTGGATGCTGCGCCCATCGCCAACGCGCATGTCAACGACATGGCCGGTGTCTGGGCGCATCCGCAGCTCAAGGCCCGCCAGCGCTGGAGCGAGGTGGACAGCCCGGCCGGTCGCCTGCCTGCGCTGCTGCCGCCGGGGCGCAACAGTGCCTTCGCCCCGCGCATGGATCCGATCCCCGCGCTGGGCCAGCACACCGATAGCCTGCTGTCCGAGCTGGGTTACGCCCCCGGCGACATTCAGCGCTTGCACGAGCAGGGCGCGGTATGAGCGCGCCCAGGAGCCAGCCCATGAACTCATCGATCATCCGTAGCGCGCTGTTCGTCCCGGCGACCCGCCCGGAACGCATTCCCAAGGCACTGGCGAGCGGCGCCGACGTGGTCATCGTCGACCTCGAGGATGCGGTCGCGGAGAACCTTAAGGCAGAGGCGAGGGGCAACCTCGATGCCTTCCTCGCGGCCAACCCGGCGGCGCGCCTGCTGGTGCGCATCAACGCGCCAACCCATGCCGAGCAGGCCGCCGACCTGGCGCTCTGTGCCCGTCATGCCGGCGTCGCCGGCGTGCTGCTGCCGAAGGTCGAAAGCGCGGTGCAGGTTGCGCTGGCGGCCAGCTGCGGCAAGCCGGTCTGGCCAATCGTCGAAAGTGCCCGCGGGCTGGCCAATCTGGCGGAAATTGCCCACGCCCAGGGTGTCGAGCGGCTGTCCTTCGGCGCGCTGGACCTGGGCCTCGATCTCGGCCTGGCCAATGGCACCACCGGCGCCGAGCGCATGCTTGACCAGGCACGCTATGCGCTGCTGCTGCAGTCGCGATTGGCCGGGCTGGCAGCACCGCTGGACAGCGTCTTTCCCGACATCAAGAACCTCGAAGGCCTCGCCCGTGCCGCTGCCGACGCGCGTGACATGGGCTTTGGCGGCCTGCTGTGCATCCACCCGAGCCAGGTGGTCGTGGTGCACGAAACCCTGATGCCCAGTGCCGCGGAACTGGACTGGGCGCAACGCATCCTCGCCGCCGGAGCTTCCGGCGATGGGGTATTCGTGGTGGACGGACAGATGGTCGACGCCCCCGTCATCGGCCGTGCCCGTCGCCTGCTGCAACGTGCCGGACAAGCGGTGCCCTGACCGCAACGCTTGCCCGCGAAACGTACCAACCGACAAAAACAAGAGGGTACTTCCATGCTGAGTAACAAGCTCAAGGCACTCGCCTGCGCGCTTTCTTTCACCGTTGCCGGGCTGGTGCATGCCGCCGATCCCGTGACCATCAAATTCGCCCACGTAGTGGCGGACAACACACCGAAGGGGCAGGGCGCCCTGCTGTTCAAGAAACTCGCCGAGGAACGCCTGCCGGGCAAGGTGAAGGTCGAGGTCTACCCCAACTCCTCGCTGTTCGGCGACGGTAAGGAAATGGAGGCGCTGCTGCTCGGCGATGTGCACATGCTGGCGCCGTCGCTGGCCAAGTTCGAGCATTACGCCAAGGCCATCCAGATCTATGACCTGCCGTTCCTGTTCGACGACCTGGCGGCAGCCGATCGTTTTCAGAGCGGCCCGCAGGGCAAGGCACTGCTGCGCGCGATGGAGGACAAGAACATCACCGGCCTGGCCTACTGGCACAACGGAATGAAGCAGCTTTCGGCGAACAAGCCGCTGCGCGAGCCGAAGGATGCCCGCGGGCTGAAGTTCCGCGTACAGGCCTCGGCAGTGCTCGACGAGCAGTTCAAGGCAGTGCGCGCCAACCCGCGCAAGATGAGCTTCGCCGAGGTCTACCAGGGTTTGCAGACCGGCGTGGTCAACGGCACCGAGAACACCTGGTCGAACTACGAAAGCCAGAAGGTGCACGAGGTGCAGCCTTACATGACCGCCTCCGACCACGGCCTGATCGACTACATGGTGATCACCAACACCAAGTTCTGGAACGGCCTGCCGGAAGATGTGCGCGGCGAACTGGAAACGATCATGGAAGAGGTCACCGCCGAGGTGAACCGCCAGGCAGACGACCTCAACCAGCAGGCGCGCCAGGCCATCGCCGCCTCCGGCAAGACCGAGATCATCGAGCTGACCCCCGAGCAGCGCGCCCAGTGGCGCGAGGCGATGAAACCGGTGTGGAAGAAGTTCCAGAACGACATCGGCGCCGAGCTGATCGAAGCGGCGCAGGCGGCCAACCGCTCCTGAGCCTCCAGAGGCACCAAGCGGCGAGAACGAACGGGCCTGTCCGATGTGACCGGCCCGTTTTTTTATGCCTGAAACCAGGCTTATGCTGACCGACCAAAGCGCGCAAGGAGACGCCGGCATGAGTCGTTACGCCACGGTCAGCACACCCGTGCTGGATATCGCTTATCTCGAATGGAACCCCCGCGGCCAGCAGGTGGCCGTGCTTGTACACGGCTGGCCGGATTGCCCCGAAGGCTGGGAGCCCGTGGCCGAGCGCCTGGCCGCAGCGGGCTACCGGGTGCTCTGCCCGACGCTGCGCGGCTTCGGCCAGACGCGCTTCACTGATCCGCTGACCCCACGCAGCGGCCAGCTCGCCGCGCTGGGCCGTGACCTGCTGGATTTCATCGACGCATTGCGCCTCGACCAGCCGGTGCTGGTCGGCCACGACTGGGGCGCACGGGCGGTGGCCAATGCCTGCGGGCTGCGCCATCACGCCGCCGCACGGCTGGTAATGCTCGCGGTGGGCTACGGCACCAATGACCCGAACCAGCACATCTCGCTCAGCCAGGCTCGCAACTACTGGTACCACTGGTACATGGCCACCCCGCGCGGCGAGCAGGCGGTAGTTGAGGATCGCGCGGCCTTCACGCGGCTGCTGTGGGATACCTGGTCACCGGCCGGCTGGTACGCCGAGGCGGATTTCGTCCAGGCACTGGAGGCATTCGACAACCTGGACTGGGCTGCCGTGGTACTGCATTCCTATCGCCACCGCTGGGGCTTCGTCGACGGCGATCCTGCCTATGCATCGGACGAGGCGCTGCTGCAACCGGCCCCGGTGCTCGCCGTGCCGACGCTGGTGCTGCACGGCGAGGCCGATACCTGCAACGCACCGGAAACCTCGGCCGGGCGTGAGGACTCGTTCAGCGGCCCATACCACCGACAGCTGTTGCCCGGCGTCGGCCACTTCCCCCAGCGCGAGGCGCCCGACCAAGTGGCCGAGGCGATCCTCGCGTTCTGTCAGCACGTATAGCTAGTTGGCTCAGATGATCCCGCGTTCGCGTAGGCCCTGGCGTTGTTCATCGGTGAGGCCGAGGCCGGCCAGCACATCGTCGGTGTGCTCGCCCAGTTGCGGGCCGCCTTCGCCGATGCGCCCCGGCGTGCGAGATAGCTTGGGCAGCACACCCGGCACCTTGAGCGGGCCGGCAAAGGTCTGCACCTGCTCGATCATCTGCCGCGCCAGGTAGTGCGGGTCCTTGACGATATCGGCGGCGGTGTAGGGATAGCCGGCCGGCACGCGGGCGCCCTTGAGTGCTTCGATCACCTCGTCGCGGCTGTGCTGGATGGTCCATTCGCCGATGGCGGCATCGATCAGCTCGGCGTGCTGGGCGCGGCCGTCGTTGTGGGCGAAGCGCGGGTCATCGGCGAGGTCCTGGCGGCCCATCAGGGTCATCAGGCGCTTGTAGATGCTGTCGCCATTGCCGGCGATCAGGACGTAAGCGCCGTCGTTGCACAAATAGGAATTGGACGGCGTGATGCCGGGCAGGGCACTGCCAGCCGGCTCGCGTACATAGCCGAAGGCGTCGTATTCGGGTACGAGGCTTTCCATCATGGCGAACACCGACTCGTACAGCGCCACGTCGATCTCCTGGCCCTGGCCGCTACGGTTGCGCTCCTGCAGGGCGAGCAATACACCGATCACGCCATACAGCGAGGACAGCGAATCGCCGATGCTGACGCCGACCCGCACCGGCGGCTGGCCCGGATAGCCGGACAGGTGACGCAGGCCGCCCATGGCTTCGCCGATCACGCCGAAGCCCGGCAGGTCGCGATAAGGTCCGGTCTGTCCGTAGCCGGAAATGCGCAGCATGATCAGCCGAGGGTTCAGCTTCGACAGCTCATCCCAGCCCAGGCCCCATTCTTCCAGCGTGCCGGGGCGGAAGTTCTCCACCAGGATGTCGGCTTCGGCCACCAGCTGGCGGACGATTTCCTGGCCTTCCGCGGCCTTGAGATCCAGCGTTACCGAGCGCTTGTTGCGCGATTGCACATGCCACCAGAGCGAGGTGCCGTCCTTGAGCTTGCGCCACTTGCGCAGCGGGTCGCCGACGCCAGGCGGCTCGATCTTGATCACGTCGGCGCCGAATTCACCGAGCAACTTGCTGGCGAAAGGGCCGGCGATCAGTTGGCCCATCTCTATGACCTTGAGCCCGTGCAGCGGCAGATGCGCTGTTTGCCTGTCGTTCATTTTTCGCCCTGCCGTCGCCATGAAAAGCGTCGAGCATGCCCCAGAGCGAAGGTGGCGAACAATCGAACGAAAGCCCCAGCGTTGTTCTTGACCCTGAACAAGCCTGAGGACATCGATTTGTTAGACCAACGTGCAGTGGCTGAACAGAGGCGGTGCGCCGAGAATTAACCCATCGAATCTGCGTGATCCGATGAACAAGTGCATATCGACCCGAATGGTTGAACAGGCGACCCCATCATGGCGTCGCCTTTTTTTATTCAAGTTTTCGCCGCTAGTGAAGGGACGCCAAACACCGCAGCCGGAGTCGCGCTGCAACGGCAGCCGAGACCCTCCCAAGGGGGCCTGGACGCCCGCTGATGGCCGATCGGTGGGCGACGCGTTTCTCGTCGCGCATGGCCACCTTAATGACGATCGATCTGTCAATCCCTTCGGGCTGTTCAAAGTCTGATCAACGTGCTACAAACGAACGCACCGCAATGATCTAGCCGCTTGAAAACGAAGGGAAAACCATGACCAAGTCGGAGTTGATCGAACGAATCGTGAGCCAGCAGGGCATGCTCTCGTCGAAGGACGTCGAGCTCGCCATCAAGACCATGCTCGAGCAGATGGCCCAGGCCCTCGCCACCGGTGAAAGGATCGAGATCCGTGGCTTCGGTAGCTTTTCCCTCCATTACCGCGCCCCCCGCATCGGCCGCAACCCCAAGACCGGCCAGTCCGTCAGCCTCGACGGCAAGTACGTGCCGCACTTCAAGCCGGGGAAGGAGCTGCGGGATCGGGTGAATGAGGAGTAATTGTTCGAAATGCTCTCCCGCGACAGTACGTCGCGGAATTAGTTCACTAAAAAAATGTGATTAACTCTGGCTTTATTCGACTAGTGTGGCAAAATTTCGCACCAGCGAGGACCGTCGAAGCGTATCGGCGGGTCAAGAGCCTTTCATCATTCGAGACAGCATCCTCAATGGCATTTAGGGATAATGCCCGTCTTTCGCCGACCGGCTAACGAAGCTCACCGCTTGTCGAGCCAGGTTAATCACAAGGACGGTCAGCAATGACCCTGTGGAAGCAGTTTCCATGTGTTACCTATCTATCGAGCGCCGCCCTAGAGAGAGAGTGGTCGGCTCGAATTGCCATGCAATGACAGAGCTGAGTTTGCTGGGCGATCCTCTCCGAGCCATGTGCGCAGTAGACAGGCGGGCCGTACCAGGGCTGCTTACGGTAGGTTTCACGCTTGCCTTCGCTTCCGGTGGTTGCTTCGACCGTATCTGTCGAGCTCTGGTTGATCGCATTGCCGCGCCGCTCTTCCGTCGTGACGCTACCGCCAGACCATCCTTCTTTACACTGAAAGTCCGTTCTAACTCTCCAGCCGAAAGTGGCGGGAAGTTCCCCTTTGTCCATGGTCGACTAGGCGATGCTTGTGTCCGTTGGCATGCTGCGACCTGTGCGGCGTCGCCAAGGGCATATCGCCTTACGGCATCAGAGTTTGTGCCTCAACTGAATCCGTCAGCGACCGATCCTGGGCTGGTGCATGGGGAGAGAATCATCTGGCTCCTTTGCGCCAACCATATGAACCATTATGCGGATTCACGCATCGACCCGCTCGATGAAACCATGAGCCTGCAAGCGCAGTAAGAACTTGATACTTATGCCTAAGCTAACCTGCTTCAAAGCCTACGATATTCGCGGGCGCCTCGGTGACGAACTCAACGACGAAATCGCATATCGCATCGGGCGCGCTTATGCACAGTTCCTTTCCGCCAAGCGTGTGGTTATAGGTGGGGATGTGCGTCTGTCCAGCGAGCCGCTCAAGCGAGCCTTGGCCGCCGGCTTGATGGATGCCGGGTGCGATGTCATCGATCTAGGGATGACCGGCACCGAGGAAGTGTATTTCGCTGCTTTTCATCTTGACGTGGATGGCGGGATCGAAGTCACTGCCAGTCACAATCCCATTGACTTCAACGGTATGAAGTTGGTGCGCCGTGGTGCGCGGCCAATCAGCGGCGATAGCGGGCTAAGGGAGATCCAGCGCCTGGCTGAGGAAAATGACTTCGCTGCGGTTTCAATACGGGGCAGTCTCAGTCAAGCATCCTGCCTCCAGGCCTATACCGACCACTTGCTCGGCTACATCAACGCTCCTGCGCTCAAGCCCCTCAAGTTGGTAGTCAATTCCGGAAACGGTGCTGCTGGCCACGTTATCGACGCGCTGGAACAGCGCTTTGAGAAGCTTGAATTTCCGCTGCAGTTCATAAAGGTGAACCACCAGCCAGACGGCTCCTTTCCCAACGGCATACCGAACCCGCTGCTGCCGGAAAATCGAGCGGCGACCGCCGATGCTGTGAAGGCCCACGCCGCAGACATGGGGATCGCCTGGGATGGCGACTTTGATCGGTGTTTCCTGTTTGACGAAAAGGGCGGATTCATCGAGGGGTATTACATCGTTGGCTTGCTCGCTGAAGCCTTCCTGAAGAAGGAGCCGGGGGCAAAAATCATCCACGACCCGCGGCTGACCTGGAATACCGTCGATATTTGTGAACAGAACGGCGGTCAGGCCGTCCAGAGCAAGACGGGGCATGCGTTTATCAAGGAGCGCATGTGCAAGGAAAACGCCATTTATGGCGGCGAGATGAGCGCCCATCACTACTTTCGCGACTTCGCCTATTGCGACAGCGGCATGATCCCCTGGTTGCTGGTCGCGGAGCTTATGAGTCGTGACTGCAAGCCGCTGTCCGAGCTTGTCGGCGCGCGTATGGCTGCCTACCCCTGCAGCGGGGAGATCAACTACACAGTCGCTGACGCGAAGGCGGTGATCGCCGCCGTCCAGGCGCACTACGAACAGGAATGCCCTCTCCTGGATACTGCCGATGGCCTCAGCCTCGAATTTGCCGACTGGCGAATGAACATGCGCATGTCCAATACCGAGCCACTGCTGCGGCTGAATGTCGAGTCTCGAGCAGATGCCGAGCTTGTAACCAAGCAGGTCGCTGCCATTGAACGGATCATCTCTGCCGGATAATGCGGCAGGCTGTTGAATAGGATTGAAAGAATGAAGTTGATACCTGTAATCATGTCCGGTGGCGTTGGCAGCCGGCTCTGGCCCGTATCGCGCGAGGCACATCCCAAGCCTTTCATGCCTCTGCCGGATGGCCAGAACCTGCTGCATAAAACCTTCGTACGAGCTGCCTCCCTCCCGGGCGTCGTAGAGGTCATGACGGTTACCAATCAGGAACTGTTCTTCAAGACTGAGGACGAATACGGGCAGGCCGGCTTTGCCGATGTCCCCCAGAGCTTCATTCTTGAGCCTTTCGGCCGGAACACCGCGGCGGCCGTAGCGGCCGCGGCGATCCAGTTGGAAGATGCTCATGGCCCAGACGCCCATATGCTTGTGCTGGCGGCGGATCACCTGATTGCCGATCACTCGGCTTTCTCTGAAGCGGTCGGCAAAGCTCAGGCCCTAGCGGCAAAAGGCTGGTTGGTAACCTTCGGCATCAGACCTGAGTATCCGGAAACCGGCTTTGGTTACATCGAAGCTGACAACCAGGCTTCGCTGGGAGAGGGGCTAAAGGTCGCGCGCTTCGTTGAAAAACCGAACCTGACCACTGCACAGGAGTACCTGGCGGCAGGTAATTATTTTTGGAATTCCGGCATGTTCTGCTTCCGGGTAGGAAGCTTGCTGGAGGAGTTGCACAAGCATGCCGCTGATGTGCTCGAGGCGGTGCGCGTCGCGCTCGATCACTCTCGCCTGAGCATCAGCGGTAGTCGCCGCTGTCTCCGCCTCGATGCCAAACAGTTCGCCGCCGTGCCGGACATTTCCATCGACTACGCACTGATGGAGCGCTCGGAGCGGGTCGCCACCGTACCCTGCGACATCGGCTGGAGCGATATCGGCTCCTGGAATGCCATGGGCGAGCTCACCGCGGCGGATGCCAGCGGCAACCGCCTGGAAGGCGAAGTGCTGGTGCATGGGGCGCACAACAACTACGTACAGAGTCCTGAGCGGCTGACCGCCCTGGTCGGCGTGGAAGACCTGATTGTCGTGGATACCCCCGATGCCGTGCTGGTCGCCCACAAGGATCATGCGCAGGACGTCAAGCACATCGTCAGTCAACTGAAGAAGAGTGGCCACGACGCGCACCTGATGCACCGTACCGTCCACCGTCCCTGGGGAACCTATACCACCCTGGAAGAAGGCGAGCGCTTCAAGATCAAGCGCATCGTAGTCAAGCCAGGCGCTTCTCTGTCGCTGCAGATGCACCACCACCGCAGCGAGCACTGGATCGTGGTCAGCGGCATGGCCCGTGTTGTTAATGACGAGCGCGAGCTGCTGCTCGATACCAACGAGTCCACCTTCATTCGGGCCGGGCACAAGCATCGCCTGGAGAATCCGGGGGTGATCGATCTGGTGTTGATCGAAGTGCAGAGCGGCGACTATCTCGGCGAGGACGATATTGTGCGCTTCGAGGATATCTATGGGCGTGCACCGCAAGCGGGTAAGAGCCAATGATCGGAGCCGCCTCCAGCCTATGGCGTTATCGGGGTTTTGTTTTGGGGAGCATCAAGCGCGAGTTTCAATCCAAGTACCGGAACTCCTTGCTTGGCGCTGCCTGGACGGTGATCAATCCACTGGCGATGATCCTGGTCTATACAGTGATTTTCGCCGAAGTGATGAGAGCCAAGTTGCCGGGAGTGGAGAACACGTTCGGCTATAGCATCTACCTTTGCGCAGGTGTGCTGACCTGGGGGCTTTTTGCCGAGATTACCGGGCGTGCCCAGAACGTATTTCTCGAAAATGCCAACTTGCTAAAAAAGCTCAGCTTTCCAAGGCTGTGTCTGCCGGTGGTCGTGGTCGCCAACGCCGCGTTGAACTTCGTCATCATCTTTGGCCTGTTTACCGCGTTCCTGCTGGTATCCGGGAACTTCCCTGGCCTGCCGTTCCTGGCCGTACTGCCATTGCTTGCCTTGCTGGTGGCTTTCGCCATCGGGCTTGGCATCACCCTCGGCGTGCTCAACGTGTTCTTCCGGGATGTCGGACAGTTTTTCGGGATCTTCCTCACCTTCTGGTTCTGGCTGACTCCGATCGTCTATCCCGCCAGCATCCTGCCGGAGGGGCTGAAAGGATTGATGGCGTTCAATCCCATGGCGCCGCTGGTCGGCGGGTTCCAGCAGGTTCTGGTCCACCATCAGTGGCCGGAGTGGCAGGGCTTGTGGCTGGTCACCTTGCTGGCCATCGCCCTCTGTCTGATCGGCATGGGGCTTTTCCGTCGCCATGCCGGCGAAATGGTGGATGAACTCTAATGGGCACTATCTCCGTTTCCAACCTCGGCAAGGCTTACAAGCAGTATCCCACCCGTTGGTCGCGTCTGGCTGAATGGATCACGCCCGGGCACCGGCCACGCCATAGTCTCAAGTGGGTGCTGCAAGGCATCAGTTTCACGGTCAATCCCGGCGAAGCGGTGGGCATCATTGGCATCAATGGCGCGGGTAAGAGCACCCTGCTCAAGATGATCACCGGCACCACCCAGCCCACCACCGGCGAGGTCAGGATGGCAGGCCGGGTTGCGGCCCTGCTCGAGCTGGGCATGGGCTTTCACCCCGACTTCACCGGGCGGCAGAATGCCTTCATGGCCGGCCAGCTGCTGGGTTACAGCGTGGACGAGATTGCCCACCTCATGCCGGAAATCGAGGCCTTCGCCGAAATCGGCGATTACCTCGATCAGCCGGTCAGGGTCTACTCCAGTGGCATGCAGGTGCGTCTGGCGTTCAGCGTGGCAACGGTCATTCGCCCCGATATCCTGATCATCGACGAAGCCCTCTCGGTGGGTGATGCCTACTTTCAGCACAAAAGTTTCGAGCGCATCCGCGAATTCCGCAAGCAGGGCACCACCCTGCTGATCGTCTCCCACGACAAGCAGGCGATCCAGTCCATCTGCGACCGTGCAATCCTCCTGAACGCCGGCAGGCTAGCCATGGAAGGTGAGCCCGAGGCGGTGATGGATTATTACAACGCCCTGTTGGCCGGCCACCAGAACCAGACCGTCAAGCAGGAAGCCACGGCTGACGGCAAGGTTCAGACCATTTCGGGGACTGGCGAGGCTGTGGTCACCGATATTGCTTTGCTGGATGCCAACGGGCAGCGCGTTGAAATGGTCGATGTCGGTCAGTCCGTGACGCTGCAGATCCAAGTCAGGACCCATGCACCTATTGGGCGACTGGTGCTGGGGTACGGCATCAAAGATCGGCTTGGACAGGTTATCTACGGAACCAACACCGACCTCAAGAAGCAGGTACTCAACGACGTGCCGGCGGACAGCAGCATTCGTTTCGATATCGCCTTCCCGGCGAATCTGGGGCCTGGTACCTATTCGGTGCAGACGGCCCTTGTCAGCACGGACACGCACTTGGTCAACAATTACGAGTGGCGTGATCTGGCCTTGCTGTTCAATGTGGTCAATATCAACAAGCCGCATTTTGCGGGGGTTGCCTGGCTCGATCCGAATATTGAGATTACCCGAACATGAGTTTCGTTTCCTACGCACAGAATTTTGAAGATGTCATGCTCTGGCGTGCGCTAAAGCATGTCAAAAATGGCTTTTATATCGATATCGGTGCCCAGCATCCGGTAGTCGATTCGGTTAGCCTCGCATTTTATGAGCACGGCTGGCGTGGCGTGCATGTAGAGCCGACCTTGCAGTACTCTTCCCTGCTGCGAGCAGCGCGCCCGGACGAGTCAGTGTTCCAGTTGGCAATCGGCAATCAGAGCCAACAGTTGACGTTTTTCGAGTTCGAGGATACCGGCCTTTCGACGGCGGATGCCGAAGTAGCACGCAAGCACCAAGAGCGCGGATTCAAGTGCCGGGAAACTTTGGTTCCTATCTTGTCTCTTGATGCCCTGCTTCAGCAAGTTGACGCCCGGGATATTCATTGGCTCAAAGTTGATGTTGAGGGGCTGGAAAAAGAAGTGCTGGAGAGTTGGCAGAGCTCCTCCAAACTTCCGTGGGTGGTTGTAGTCGAAAGCACCTGCCCCATGAGTCAAGAGAAAAGCCACCAGGAGTGGGAGGCTCTGCTCTTGGCGAAGGGCTACAGCTACGTCTATTTCGACGGCCTGAACCGATTTTATGTTTCGCCGGAGCACTCTGAACTCACCGAGGCATTTGATACGCCGCCAAATGTCTTCGATGGCTTTGTTCTGAGTGGAACTGCTTCCCAACCCTTTTACAGCCTGGTCAGTTCAAGAGCCCGGCAAGCCGAGGTCAGAGCTGAGGAGGCCGAAGCCAGGTCCAAGCAAGCCGAGGTCAGAGCTGAGGAGGCCGAAGCCAGGTCCAAGCAAGCCGAGGTCAGAGCTGAGGAGGCCGAAGCCAGGTCCAAGCAAGCCGAGGTCAGAGCTGAGGAGGCCGAAGCCAGGTCCAAGCAAGCCGAGGTCAGAGCTGAGGAAGCCGAAACCAAGGCTCAGCATGCCGAGTCCAATGTTCACGCGCTCCTGTACAGCACGTCTTGGCGAGTAACCGGCCCCTTGCGCCTGGCGAGCCAACTCAGCCATCGCCTCTTGTCTGCGGTTCGCGAGCGCAGAGTCATCGGCGGCCTGAAGCGACGGCTACATCCCGTCATCTTCCGCTCCGGGCATTGGGTCATGCACAACCCCAGACTCAAAAAGTCCGCCCTCTCGCTGCTCAACCGGATGCCCCAGCTGAAAGTGCGCTTGCGCCGCATCATCCTCGGTCCGAGCCCCGTCTCGACAGCAGACTGGTCCGCATCCACTCAGAGCGCAGGAAGCCCCATGTCTCCGAGAACAGCGCGGCTCTACATGGAACTCAAGAACGCGATTGATTCGAGGCAAAATTGATGCGGATTGTAATTGACCTGCAGGCTGCCCAGTCCACGGGCTCTCGAAATCGCGGCATTGGGCGCTACTCGCTCTCGCTCGCACAAGCGATGGCGCGTAATTGCGGCCAGCATGAGCTCCTGATCGTGCTGAGCGGCCTATTTCCCGAGACGGTACAGCCCATCAAGGATGCATTCACAGGGTTGCTGCCCCCAGAAAACATCCATGTCTGGAGCGCTGCGGCCCCCACAGCGGAAATTGACGGTCAGAACCGCTGGCGAATGGACGCTGCGGAACTGATCCGCGAAGCATTCATCGCCAACCTGAAGCCCGATGTCGTCCACGTCGCCAGCTTGTTCGAAGGGCTGGTGGACGACGCGATCACCAGCATCGGGCGTCTGCCATCCGTGTGCCCGGTGGCGGTCACGCTGTATGACCTGATCCCGCTTATCAACAAGAAGCCGTACCTGGATAATCCGCTGGTTGAGTCCTGGTATTATCGAAAGCTGGATTTCCTGCGCCAAGCCGACCTTCTATTGTCGATCTCGGAATCCTCTCGCCAGGAAGCCTTGGAGCATCTGGGCTTCCCCGCTGACAGGGTCCATAACATCTCGACCGATGCCGATGACCACTTCAACTGCCAGCCGGTTGCGCCACAAACCGAGTCGGAGGTACGCGGTAAGTATGGACTGGGCTGGCCATTCGTAATGTATACCGGCGGCATAGACCATAGAAAGAACATCGAGGGGCTGATCCGGGCCTATGCAAGACTCCCTGGTGCGGTAAGAAGCGAGCATCAACTCGCCATCGTTTGCTCGGCACATCCTGAAAGCAGGATGCAGCTGGAGCAGTTGGCCCGTTCGCAGGGACTGGAGGCGCAAGAGGTAGTCTTCGCCGGGTTCGTACCCGAAGAGGATCTGATTTCGCTTTATCGGCTGTGCAAGCTGTTCGTTTTCCCCTCTTGGCATGAAGGCTTTGGCCTTCCTGCCCTTGAGGCGATGCGCTGCGGTGCGGCCGTCATTGCCGCCAACACCTCTAGCCTGCCCGAGGTGATCGGCCTGGATGCGGCTCTATTCGACCCCCGCTCGGATGAGGCGATCGCCTCGGCGATGCTTCGCGGGCTGACCGACGAAGGTTACCGTCAGCAACTGATCGAGCACGGGAAGATCCAATCCGGGAAGTTCTCCTGGGACGAAAGTGCGCGCCGCGCTATTGAGCGGATGGAAGCGAGCCACATATCCAGAAAGGCGAACAGCAGCAGTTCTGCCCCGCCCACGGCTCGCCCACGGCTCGCCTACATTTCGCCGCTGCCACCCGAGCGCAGCGGCATCTCTGACTACAGTGCCGAGTTGCTTCCCGTGCTATCAGAGCACTACGACATTGACGTTATTGTCGCCCAAGACGCGATTGCCGATGACTGGATCAACAGCAACTGCGATTGCCACGATGTCGACTGGTTCCGCAGGAATGCCAGCCAATTCGATCGAGTCCTCTATCACTTTGGCAACTCTCACTTCCACCAGCATATGTTTCCGCTGCTGGAGAGCCATCCGGGTGTTGTTGTCCTGCATGACTTCTTCCTTTCCGGTGTCATCCATCAGATGGACGCACTTGGGATCACCCCGGGAAGCTGGAGGCGGGAGCTGTACCACAGCCATGGCTATCCGGCGCTGGCGGACCTCTATTTGTCGGAAGATGTCTCGAACTCGATCTGGAAGTACCCGGCAAACCTGTCCGTACTCCAGGGGGCCAACGGCCTGATCGTTCACTCCGCCAACTCGTTGCGCCTTGCACAGCAATGGTATGGTGGGCAGAGCGCGGATCGATTCTCCGTAATTCCGCTTTTACGTGCGCCACGCCCCCCTATTTCGCGGGAGCAGGCCCGAGCCGCCCTCGGAATCGACGAAAAGACCTTTGTCGTTTGTTCCTTTGGCCTTCTCGGTCTGCCCAAGCTGAACCACCGGCTGATAGAGGCATGGAACTCCAGCGCATTGGCCGGTGCCCCGGACACGGTCCTAGTTTTCGTGGGGGAGAGTCCTGGTGGTCAATATGAGCAGGTCGTCAACGACTTGATTCAAGCAGGGGGTGCGAAGCGGCAGATCAAAATTACAGGCTGGGCAGATACCGAGCTTTTCAAACATTACCTTGCTGCTGCCGACGTCGGTGTTCAACTTCGCGCCTTGTCACGCGGAGAAACCTCCGCGGCGGTGATGGACTGCATGAACTACGGGCTGGCCACGATCATCAATGCCAATGGCAGCATGGCAGATATTGCTGACGAGGCGGTCTGGAAGCTAGAAGACGAGTTTAGTAACGCCGATCTGGTCACTGCGCTCGAAACCTTATGGAGGGATGCCGACGCCCGCCGTACGCTGGCCGGTAATGCGATGCAAGTGATCGCTGACGAGCATGCCCCGGATAAGTGTGCAGCACAGTATCGAACTGCAATCGAGGGCTTCTACCAGCAGGCCGCACACGGCGTTAATGCACTGACACGCGCCATCGCCTGTTCCTGGCCGCAGCAAGAGGAAAGTCACCTCCTTCGGCTAGCGAACTCGATGGCCCGTTCGTTCCAGCCTTCCGTGGCGCCGCGGCAAGTACTCGTTGACGTATCCGTGCTGGTCCAGACCGACGCCAAAAGCGGCATTCAACGCGTCGTCCGGGCCATCTTGCGCGAGTGGTTGTCGTCATCGCTCGAAGGAGTGAGAATCGAGCCCGTCTATGCTGCTGCCGACGGATATCGCTATGCGAGGGAATTCACTCTACGCTTCCTGGGCTGCCCTGAGGCAGGCTTCGGTGATGAGCCCATCGACTTTGCCAAGGGAGACGTGTTTATCGGGCTGGGCCTGAACCCTCACGGAGCCGTTGCCTGCCGTAACTTCTATCAGGAGCTACGGATGTATGGCGTAGCGGTTCACTTCGTGGTCTATGACCTCCTGCCGGTTTTGATGCCAGAGGCATTTGAGCCCGGCACGCAGGATGTGCATGCCAATTGGCTGAAGGCCATTTCTGAGGCCGATGGAGCGGTCTGCATTTCCAGGTCAGTGGCGGATGAGTTGAAACAGTGGGTTGAAACCCAGGTTCCCGAAGCCGCTCGTCGATTGAGAATCAGGTGGTTCCACTTGGGTGCCGACTTGCTGTCGGCATCGTCAAGGCAGGAGGTCACTGATGTGGGCTCGGAAGCCGTCCTTCAGGCCATTGGGAGGGCGCCCAGCTTCCTGATGGTGGGCACCATCGAGCCTCGGAAGGGGCATGCTCAGGTGCTGGGCGCGTTCGAGGAGCTTTGGCGAGCGGGCCAGAACGTCAATCTGGTCATCATCGGCAAGCAAGGCTGGCAGGTAGATAACCTGATCCAGCGCATCCACGTGCATCCGGAGTCGGGTAAGCGACTCTTTTGGCTGGCTGACGCGAGTGATAGTCTGCTTGAGGACTTCTACAGTCGCAGCACCTGTCTGATTGCTGCCTCGAAAGGGGAAGGTTTCGGACTACCTCTGATCGAAGCAGCTCACCATGGGCTGCCTATCATCGCAAGGGATCTCCCAGTATTTCGGGAGGTCGCTGGAGACAACGCTTTCTACTTTAGTGGGGTAGAGGCAAGCAGTCTTGTCTCTTCCTTGATAAAATGGCTTGATTTTTACGGCAAGAGCGAACATCCACAATCGGTCGGATTGAAGCATTTGTCATGGAGTGAAAGTGCAACTGAGTTACTGGGTGTGCTGCTTGGTAGCAATAGCGCCAAATAACTTATAGCTAGTGCCTAATAGACCTACTTGGAGATTTGAGTTGAAAGCAATTGTTACAGGCGTTACTGGTCAAGATGGCGCTTATCTAGCGCAGCTGCTACTGGAAAAAGGTTATATGGTCTATGGTACTTACCGTCGTACCAGTTCGGTCAACTTCTGGCGCATCGAAGAGCTGGGCATCGATCAGCACCCCAATCTGCACTTAATTGAATATGATTTGACGGATCTTTCTTCTAGTATTCGCCTGCTGCAGACGACTGAAGCGACCGAAGTCTACAATCTCGCTGCTCAGAGCTTTGTCGGCGTGTCCTTCGACCAGCCAGTTACCACTGCGGAAATTACCGGGGTCGGCGCTGTAAACCTGCTCGAAGCAATTCGTATCGTGAATCCTAGGATTCGCTTCTACCAGGCATCCACCTCGGAAATGTTCGGGAAAGTCCAGGCGATTCCTCAGTGTGAAAGCACGCCGTTCTATCCACGTAGCCCGTATGGGGTGGCGAAGCTATATGCGCACTGGATGACAGTGAACTATCGCGAGTCCTACGGTATCTTCGGAACCAGCGGCATTCTGTTCAATCACGAGTCTCCGCTGCGTGGCCGCGAGTTTGTAACGCGTAAGATCACCGACAGCGTAGCCAAGATCAAGCTCGGCAAGCTCGACGTACTTGAGCTGGGCAACATGGATGCCAAGCGTGATTGGGGCTTCGCGAAGGAGTACGTCGAAGGTATGTGGCGCATGCTTCAGGTCGATGAGCCGGATACCTACGTCCTGGCGACCAATCGCACCGAGACAGTGCGCGACTTCGTGTCTCTGGCCTTCAAGGCGGCGGAAATCGATGTCGAGTGGCGCGGCGAAGGCGAAGCTGAACAGGCTGTCGACGTCAACACTGGCAAGGTACTCGTCGCAGTAAACCCGAAGTTCTATCGCCCTGCTGAGGTTGATTTGCTGATCGGCGATCCCGCCAAGGCGAAGGAAAAGCTCGGTTGGGAGGCGAAAACTTCCTTGGAAGATCTCTGTCGGATGATGGTCCAGGCGGATCTTCGTCGTAACGAACAAGGATTTTCTTTCTGATGACTTCTGGCAAGCGTGTGCTGATTACGGGCATCCACGGTTTCACCGGCCGCTATATGGCGGCCGAACTGCGGGAGGCGGGTTACCAGGTATTTGGTTGCGGCAGTCATGCCGGCGACGAGCCTGGATACTTTCAGGCTGATCTCACTGATGCAGCTGCGTTGCGAACGCTGCTGGCGGATGTGCGGCCTGACATGATCGTGCACCTTGCCGCTTTGGCCTTTGTCGGCCACGGTGACGCAAACGCCTTTTATCAAGTCAACTTGCTGGGTACGCGCAATTTGCTTGAGGCTGTTGCAGCCAGTAGTTATGCCCCCGAGTGTGTATTGCTGGCGAGCAGCGCTAACGTTTATGGCAACGTTTCCGAAGGCTTGCTTAGCGAAGACACACTTCCTGCGCCGGCGAATGATTACGCGGTCAGCAAGCTGGCCATGGAATTCATGGCGCGGTTGTGGGTACCAAAACTGCCAATCGTCATTGCCCGCCCCTTCAATTACACAGGGGTCGGCCAGGCGGAGCAGTTCCTGCTCCCCAAGATTACTTCCCATTTCAAAGGGCGCGCCAAGCAGATCGAGCTGGGTAACCTCGATGTTTGGCGCGACTTTAGTGACGTACGTTCTGTCGTGCGTGCGTACCGCGGGCTGCTCGAGGCCAAACCGGTAGGGCAAACATTGAATGTGGCATCTGGGCAGGCCCGCTCGTTACGTGAGGTGCTCGATATATGCCGAAGCATTACGGGGCATGAGTTGGAAGTAAACGTCAACCCCGCGTTCGTGCGGTCGAACGAGGTGAAAACCCTCTGTGGGGACGCCACGCGCCTGCGAAAGGTGCTTGGACAGTGGGACACTCCCAGCCTTGAGGAAACTTTGCGCTGGATGTTGGCGGCCTGACCAAACGTGAACGTAATCCTATCCGTTGAACCGGTTCGCTTTCCGCTTACCGGTATCGGTCGTTACACCTACGAACTGGCGTCGCGTCTGCAGCAGGCCCCGTCGGTTAGCGTCCGGTACTTTTCCAATATACGCTTCCTAGAATCGTTGCCTACTGCGGCTGACCAATCCGATAGTGCCTACGGCCTCAAGCGCTTGGTGCAAAAGAGCACGGCCGCGCTCGAGGCCTATCGGTTGCTCATGCCGTTGCTGCGGCGCCAGGCTCTGAAAGGGAACGGCGATGCGCTTTATCATGGCCCGAATTTTTTTCTTCCGCCGTATGCAGGGCCAAGCATCGCGACCTTTCATGATTTGTCTCCCTTTACGTGGATGGAGTGCCATGCCCCACAACGAGTGCGGTATTGGCAGAAGGAGATGCGCAAAACACTGGACCGTGCCAGTGCGTTGATCACGGATTCCGAATATACCCGCCACGAGCTCGCTGGTTATTTCGGCTGGCCTATAGAGCGAATTCATGCGGTTCCGCTGGCGAGTTCTGCCGAATTCTGCGTGCGCCATTATGAGGACCTCCGACTACCGCTGGCTCGGTATGGATTAGCGCCGGGCAATTACAGCCTGTTTGTCGGCACGATCGAGCCTCGAAAGAATATCGACACCCTACTAGCTGCTTATGGGCGCCTGCCTGTTGCGATACGGAGTCGCTGGCCGCTTATCCTTACGGGTTACGAAGGCTGGCGTAACGAGCAAATCCGGCAACGAATTGAGCAAGCGGAGGCCGAAGGGTGGGCACGCTACCTTGGCTTTGTCCCGGCGTCGGATCTGCCGTTGCTCTTTTCCGGAGCCCGTCTATTCACATTTCCTTCGCTTTACGAGGGTTTTGGCCTGCCGGTCTTGGAGGCGATGAGTTCGGGCGTCCCTGTTGTCTGCTCGAACAGCTCTTCTCTACCCGAGGTCGCCGGTAAAGCTGCGCTGATGTCTGAGCCCCTGGACGTGGAGACCCTGACAGACAATCTGCGGAGGGGCTTGGAAGATGAGCACTGGCGTAGCTCCGCAATTGATAATGGGTTGTCTCATTCCGCTATGTTTTCTTGGCAGCGCTGCGCCAGCGAAACCATCGCCGTGTATAAAACAGTGGCCGGTTGCTGATGCCGAAAATCCTGCATTTTTTCAAGACGTACTATCCCCGCACTATGGGCGGGATCGAGCAAGTGATCTTTCAGTTGGCTGAGGGAGGTGGCACTCACGGTTATACCGGTGAAGTGCTCTATCTTAGCCATCAGGGTAGCGCTCGGGGTGAACCTTATGCCAGTCATATCACGCATCGTTCCAACCTGGATTTCGAGATGGCTTCCACCGGTTTTTCCATTTCAGCACTGCGCGATTTCGCGGAGTTGGCTAGCGAGGCGGATATTGTTCATTACCACTTCCCTTGGCCTTATATGGATGTCGCGCACTTTCTGACGCGTGTCCGCAAACCAACGGTGCTTACCTATCACTCGGATATTGTCAAGCAAAAGACGCTGTTACGTCTTTACAGCCCTTTGATGCACCAGTTCCTCAAGCGTGTCGACCGGATTGTTGCTACGTCGCCAAACTATGTCGAAAGCAGCCAGACACTTCAGCGCTATCGGGATAAAGTTCGGGTCATCCCTATCGGCCTCGATGAGACGACGTACCCAAGCCCGACGGACGAGAGGCTGGCCTACTGGCGAAAGAGAGTGGGTGAGAGATTCTTTCTCTTTGTCGGCGCCCTGCGTTACTACAAGGGCCTTGCGTTTCTGCTCGAGGCGCTGCGCTTAAGTTCTTTTTCCGTAGTAGTGATTGGCACCGGTCCCGAGGAGGCGGAGCTAACGGCGCTTTCGCAGCGGTACGGGTTAATGGGTATCCAGTTCTTAGGCGGGTTGCCTGACGAGGATAAGGTAGCCTTGCTTTCGCTTTGCTACGGCTTGGTCTTCCCTTCCCATTTGCGCTCAGAAGCCTTTGGTATCTCTCTCCTGGAAGGCGCTATGTTTAGCAAGCCGATGATCTCGTGCGAAATAGGTACCGGCACGACCTTTATCAACGTGGCAGGAGAGACCGGGCTGGTAGTGCCGCCAGCTGACCCAACCGCCCTTGCACAGGCGATGCGTTCGCTCTGGGAGCAACCCGATATGGCTGCTCAGATGGGGCGTCGTGCACGGGCGCGCTTTGAGCAACTGTTTACGGCGGACTCGATGGTTTCTTCGTATGCCAAGCTGTATCGCGAACTGCTTTGACGGGCTAGGTGACCTTTGCAAATTCTCTTGACCGGTGCCAACGGCTTTGTTGGCAAGGCGCTCCTCGAATCGTTTTGCCGAGATGGCCATCAGGTCGTTGCTGCGGCACGTCAGCCCGTCGCTTCGGTTGAAGGCGCGCGTTATCTCCCGATCCGTGATATCGACGATCCCCAAGCGTGGCGTCGCGCCGCTCATGGGATTGACGTTGTGGTTCATACCGCCGCTCGGGTCCATATCATGCGCGGTTCCGGTGATGATTTAGGTCTGTATCGACAGGTGAATGTCGCCGGTACGCTTACTGTCGCTCGTGAGGCAGTTGCCGCTGGAGTAAAGCGCTTTGTTTTTATCAGTTCGATCAAGGTAAACGGCGAGGGCACTCCGCCGGGAAGGCCTTTTCTGGCTGACGATACACCTGGGCCGACTGACGCCTACGGGGTGTCCAAATTGGAGGCTGAACAAGCATTAACGAAGCTCGCTTCGGCAACCGGTATGGAAGTCGTGATTGTCCGCCCGCCGCTGATATACGGTCCGGGTGTAAAGGGCAATTTTTCGACCTTGGCCAAACTGGTCGAGGCTGGCATTCCGCTGCCGCTTGGTGCTGTCAAAAACAAGCGTTCGTTCGTTGGCATTGACAATCTGGTATCGCTGATTACTCGTTGCATTGAGCATCCGGCTGCAGCAAACCGAGTCTTCCTGGCAACCGATGGTGAGGACCTTTCTACGGCGGAGCTGTTGAGAAGGCTTGCGGTTGCCTGCGGCCGGCCGTGTCGTTTGATCAGCGTTCCGACCGGTTTGTTGCACGTTGGCGCCACCTTAGTTGGCAAAAAGGCCTTTGCACAACGTCTTCTAGGCTCATTGCAGGCAGATATCACCAAAACGTGCGTGCTGCTCGATTGGGACCCGCCCTATACCGTTGCCCAAGGTTTTCGTCGGTGCTTCGAGAGCCGCATGCCCAAGAGGGAGCAACAGTGATTCGGCTATTCGATGTTTTATTTTCAGCCGTGGGGCTGATTCTTGGCGCGCCGCTTTTGCTGCTGCTTACATTCATCGGCCTCCTCGATACCGGCTCACCCCTTTTTAGGCAGATCAGAGTGGGGCGCGATCAGAAGCCTTTTACGCTGTGGAAATTTCGAACGATGAGACTGGATACCGCATCGGTCGCTACTCATCTCGCGAGCAGGTCCTCAATCACCAGGTTCGGTCATTTCCTTCGCAGAACCAAGCTTGATGAACTGCCGCAATTGTGGAACGTGCTCAAAGGCGAGATGAGCCTCGTCGGGCCAAGGCCAGGACTGTTCAATCAGGAAGAACTCACCCGCGAGAGGGCACGGCGGGGGATTTTTAAAGTGCGGCCGGGAATCACCGGGCTTGCGCAGATTAGCGAGATTGACATGTCTACTCCCGAACTGTTGGCAGAAACCGACCAACGAATGCTTCAACGCCTAACGTTGCGTGCTTATTTCAAGTACATAGTTCTTACGATCTCTGGAAGGGGCGCCGGGGATCGAATAAACGGGTAGTGTTGGCGTGCTGCATTGCTTTCCGGTAACTGGAGCGAAGGTCGTGGAAAATGCTGAGGTACGCTGAGCGCCTACGTGCGCGGTTGGTTGCTTTATCCAGGCGGCAGAAGCGGCTTATTCAAGTTGCCACGGATGTCGTTTTGGTCTGGGTAGCGCTCTGGCTGGCTTTCTTCGTTCGTGTTGGCGAGGCCGATTTCGTCGAGCCCCTTGCCGGACATGCTTGGCTGTTTGTCGTTGCGCCATTGATTTCTGTTCCGTTCTTCATCCGCCTAGGCATGTATCGCGCGGTGATGCGCTATTTCGGTAACGATGCGCTTATGGCTATCGCCAAGGCGGTCACTCTTTCAACATTAGTGTTGGCGCTTGCTGTTTACTGGCGTAGTGATGCTCCCAAACTCATTCCGCGCTCGATGGTTTTCAACTATTGGTGGCTTAGCCTGGTCCTGATCGGTGGCTTGCGATTGGTGATGCGGCAGTACTTCCTTGGAGACTGGTTTTCGCCGGTATCGCTGACGAAGTTCAAAACTCGGGATGCAGGTATTGCCAAGGTAGCGGTATATGGAGCTGGCGCTGCCGGTAATCAATTAGTCGCGGCTGTGAGGCTTGGCCGCGTGATGTCTCCTGTTGCATTTATCGATGACGATCCAAGACTCCAGAATCGTTCAATTGCAGGACTCAAAGTTTATCCGGCTAAGCGTATTGCGCAGATGATCGAAGAAACCGGAGCGGCTCAGATACTACTGGCCATTCCCTCCGCCTCTCGCTCTCGCCGAAGGGAGATCTTGGAAATGCTGGAGCATTTCCCACTGCATGTACGCAGTGTGCCCGGCTTTATGGATCTGGCCAGCGGCAAGGTGCAGGTCGAGGATATTCAGGAAGTAGACATTGCAGATCTTCTTGGGCGCGATGCGGTACCGCCACAGCAGGCGCTGTTCGAGCGGTGTATCCGTGGCCAGGTTGTGATGGTGACGGGTGCAGGCGGTTCGATTGGCTCCGAGCTGTGTCGCCAGATTCTGGCGAATGCACCCCATACGCTGCTGCTGTTTGAACACAGTGAATTCAATCTGTACAGCATCCATATGGAGCTCGAGCGGCGTATCGAGCGCGAGGCGCTCGCGACGCAACTGGTACCTATCCTGGGTTCGATCCGCGACGGCGAGCGCTTGCTGGACGTGCTGCAGACCTGGGGCGTGCAAACCGTTTACCACGCTGCCGCGTACAAGCATGTGCCGATGGTCGAGCACAACGTTGCCGAGGGCGTACTCAACAATGTAATTGGTACGCTCAACACGGCACAGGCGGCGTTGCAGGCGGGCGTCACCAACTTCGTGCTGATCTCCACCGACAAGGCTGTGCGGCCCACCAACGTGATGGGCAGCACCAAACGCATGGCCGAGATGATTCTCCAGGCCTTGAGTCGTGAGCCGGCGCCGGTGCTGTTCGGTAGCCGGGAGGCGGTACACCACGTCAACAAGACGCGCTTTACCATGGTGCGCTTCGGCAATGTGCTGGGTTCGTCTGGTTCGGTGATCCCGCGCTTCTACCAGCAGATTCGGGCCGGCGGGCCGGTAACGGTGACCCATCCCAAGATCACCCGTTATTTCATGACCATTCCCGAGGCTGCGCAGCTGGTAATCCAGGCTGGATCGATGGGACAGGGCGGCGATGTGTTCGTGTTGGATATGGGCCAGCCGGTGCTTATAGCGGAGTTGGCTGAGAAGCTCATCCATCTGTCTGGCCTGAGCGTACGTTCGGAAAAATGCCCGCATGGCGATATCGCAATCGAGTACACCGGGCTGCGTCCGGGGGAGAAGCTCTACGAGGAGCTGCTGATCGGCGACAACGTCAGCCCCACCGAGCACCCGATGATCATGACGGCGAGCGAAGAGTATCTGCCATGGGATCAGCTGAAGCGGTTGCTGAGCCGCCTGATGGGCGCCGTGGACGAGGACGACTATCCGTTGGTGCGTCAGCTGCTGCGCGAGGCAGTCAGTGGCTACAAGCCGGAAGGTGACATCGTCGACTGGATTTACCAGCAGCGCAGAGCGGAGCCGGGGGAGTGACTTCGGCTCCGCGGCCCGAGGCCTGGTTAACCGGCCTTTAATCGGAGGGCAGTGCGGTTTCCTGGGCGGAAACCAACCGATGCCTGAAGACCGGATCTACCGTGGCCTGTGGTAGGGCATTTTTCCAGCGTGGCAAAGGGTAGCGCGGTGCAAAGGGATGTCCCGGGTGCGCGCGTTACGTCCTACGGATTGCAGGGTTTTCGCGGGGCGTGAACGGCAGGTGCTACGGGGCGGAAACTTCGCAGCATTCCGCCCCGGCGGTAGCACGAAGGTTGGGGGGCGCCTACGGCGCACCCGGGTGTCTCAATGCCGCGGGCTTTCTTCCGGCATGCTCAGCAGTTGCTTTTCCTGATTCCAGTCGAACGGCTCGTCGTTCTGCTCGGCCTCGTAGCGGCGCTCTTCCAGTTGCTGGAAGACGGCGATTTCGTCGTCGGGCATGAAGTGCAGGCAGTCGCCGCCAAAGAACCAGAGCAGGTCGCGCGGCACCAGATGGGCGATTTGCGGATAGCGGTGGAACACCTGGCAGATCAGGTCCTGGCCCAGGTGGCGTTCTTCTGGAACGTTCGGCAGGTTCATGACGAGTTCGTCGAAGCGTTCGAGAAACAGCTGATGGCTTTCATCCGTGACCTGTCCGGATTCGCCCATGGCGATGAGAATGCCGCGCAGATGCGCCAGCAGCGCCAGGTTGTGATCTAGGTAGGAATTGGCCATGGATACCTCGTTTCGGTCTGGGCGGGCGATTATAGAGCCGCGTCGAGTCGGTGTGCTTAGTTGATTGACTCGTCGATTCAGGCAGGGTTCGCTCGGCATCGAGGCGGCTGGGCGCCGCCTCGAGCGTTCCGTCAACGCACGTGGCCGGCCGGTTGGACGAGTTCTTCTTTGGCGAAGTCGTCGACGTCAATCACGCGTCGCCTGAGTTGCTCGGCTTCACGCAGTTGCTGCGCTTCGGTCTGCTCGAGCACACCGGCTTCTGTCGCGGCCTCGATCGGGCATTGGCCCGGGGCTGGCTGCAGTTCGCCTGCCTTCAATGCCTTGTGCAGCTTGCCACTGACCTTGCGGCTGGCCGCGAGCCGGTCGAAGGCATGGTGCAACGTGCCCAGCGGCTCGTCGGCATCGGTCGGTCGGTAGAGGCCGTCGAGCAGTTGCTCGAGCGCAGGATCGCCTTCGGCACGCCCCAGTATGCCGGCGACTTCGCTATCGAGTGCGTCGGATGGGCCGGCGTGCCGCGCACCGAACGGAAAGACGACGAGCCGCAGCAGGCCGCCGAGCAGGCGATTGGGGAAGTTGGCGAGAATTTCATCCAGCGCCTGTTCGGCTTTCTGCAGGCAGTCCTCCAGGCCCCAGCGCAGAAGCGCTTCCTGCTCTCTGGGTTCGCCCAGGTCGTGGTAACGCTTGAGCGCGGCAGAGGCGAGGTAGAGCTGGCTGAGTACGTCGCCGAGCCGCGCCGACAAGCGCTCGCGGCGCTTGAGCTCGCCGCCGAGCAGCATCATCGAGAGGTCGGCCAGCATGGCGAAAGCCGCCGCCAGTCGGTTGAGCGAGAGGAAGTAGCCGCGCGACAGGGCATTGCCCGGCGCCTTGCCCAGACGACCAAAGGTCAGCCCGAGCACGAGCGTGCTGGCGGCATTGCTGACGGCGAAGCCGACATGCTGCATGAGCAGCTCGTCGAACTGTCTGACGGCGTGTTCGCGATCGCTTTCGCCGATCAGCGCCATCTCCTTTAGCACGTACGGGTGACAACGAATCGCGCCCTGGCCAAAGATCATCAGGTTGCGCGAGAGGATGTTGGCACCTTCTACGGTGATCGAGATCGGCGCGGACTGCCAGAGCCGGCCCAGGTAGTTGTTCGGGCCAAGAATGATGCCTTTGCCGCCGTGGATGTCCATGGCGTCGCGTATGCATTCGCGGCCGCGTTCGGTCAGGTGGTATTTGAGGATTGCCGAGAGCACCGAGGGCTTCTGCCCGAGATCCACCGCGTTGGCGGTGAGCGTGCGCGCCGCATCCATCAGCCAGGCGTTGCCGCCGATCCGCGCCAGTGGCTCCTGGATGCCTTCGAAGGCGGCCAGGGGCACGTTGAACTGCTCGCGGATCGCCGCATAGCGACCGCTGGTGTAGCTGCACAGTTTGGCTGCGCTGGTCCCGGTGGCCGGTAGCGAAATCGAGCGGCCGACCGACAGGCAGTTCATCAGCATCATCCAGCCCTTGCCGATCATGTCGCGCCCACCGATCACCGCTTCGAGCGGCACGAAGACATCCTTGCCCCAGTTCGGACCGTTCATGAAGGCGGCGCCCAGCGGCACGTGGCGGCGGCCGATTTCGACTCCGGGCGTGTCGGTGGCGATCAGGGCCAGGCTGATGCCGAGCTCTTCATCGCCACCAAGCAGGCCCTCCGGGTCATAGGTCTTGAAGGCGAGGCCGAGCAGCGTGGCGACGGGGCCAAGGGTGATGTAGCGCTTTTCCCAGTTCAGCCGCAGGCCGAGCACTTCCTCTCCCTGCCATTGGCCGCGGCAGATGACGCCGGTATCGGTCATGGCGCCGGCATCGGAGCCGGCGTAAGGGCCGGTGAGGGCGAAGCAGGGGATCTCGCTGCCATTGGCCAGGCGCGGCAGGTAGTGGTTGCGTTGCTCTTCGGTGCCGTAGTGCAGGAGCAGCTCTGCCGGGCCGAGCGAATTCGGGACCATCACCGTGCTGGCCAGGTCGCCACTGCGGGTCGCCAGCTTCATCACGATCTGCGAGTGGGCATATGCCGAGAAGCCCTTGCCACCGTACTCCTTGGGAATGATCAGGGCGAAGAAACCTTGCTCCTTGATGTACTCCCAGGCGGCCGGCGGCAGGTCCATCCGTTGGGCGATGTCCCATTCGCTGACCATGGCGCACAGCGTCTCGGTGGGGCCATCGAGAAATGCCTGCTCTTCTTCGCTGAGCCTGGCCGGCGGGTAGGCGAGCAGGGTGTTCCAGTCCGGCCTGCCGCTGAACAGCTCGCCGTCCCACCACACGGTGCCGGCCTCGATGGCATCGCGCTCGGTGTCCGAAATCGGCGGCAGCACCTTCTTGAACCAGTCGAACATCGGCTCACTGATGTACTTGCGGCGCAGGTCGCCGACCAGCAACGGCACAGCGGTAACGATGAGCACGAGCCAGAGCAACCCGACGAGCCAGCCAGGAACGTCTTCCGCCGCGCCCATCGCCAGCAGATAGACAGCAACCAGCGCCAGCGCGGGTATCAGCGAGAGCCGCAGGTGGGCGATGACGGCGATGCCGAGCAGGAGAACCAGTAACCAGATCAAAGCCATTGAGACCGCTCCCTAGAATGTGTGCATGCCGATGAGCATAGGCGCCATCGCCATGGGTAAAAGCCGCTGGGGTCAATGTAAGGCGATTTTGTCGTGCGGTGGAGGGCAACCAGGGCACTGGAAATCTCCGGTTGCATTCCTGGCTGCCGTCCCCATCTAAGGTGATCCTCTTGCGTTGTGTGCATCTTCCTATGAGTACTGCTCTGTCCATTCGGCAGCTGACCAAGACCTACGGCAACGGCTTCCAGGCGCTCAAGGGCATCGATCTGGACGTCGCCGAGGGCGACTTCTTCGCCTTGCTCGGGCCCAACGGGGCCGGCAAGTCGACCACCATCGGCATTCTGTCCACCCTGGTGAATAAGACCAGCGGGACGGTCAACGTGTTCGGCCACGACCTTGATCGTGACCCGGCGGGCCTCAAGCGCTGCCTGGGCGTTGTGCCGCAGGAATTCAACTTCAACCAGTTCGAGAAGGCCTTCGACATCCTCGTCACCCAGGCCGGCTACTACGGCATTCCGGCAAAGGTGGCCAAGGAGCGCGCCGAGCGGTACCTGAACCAGCTGGGCTTGTGGGACAAGCGCGACGTTTCCTCGCGCATGCTGTCAGGTGGCATGAAGCGTCGCTTGATGATCGCTCGAGCACTGATCCACCAGCCTCGCTTGCTGATCCTCGACGAGCCCACCGCCGGGGTGGATATCGAGCTGCGCCGCTCGATGTGGTCATTTCTCACCGAACTCAATCGTGAAGGCATCACCATCATCCTCACGACGCACTACCTGGAGGAGGCCGAGCAGCTCTGCCGGCATATCGGCATCATCGACCATGGGCAGATCGTCAAGAACACCAGCATGCGCGAGCTGCTCAAGCAGCTGCATGTCGAGACCTTCCTGCTTGACCTGAAGGACGCGCAAACCGTTGCTCCGCAGCTCGCGGGCTACCCGGTGCGCCTGGTCGATGACCATACGCTCGAGATACAGGTGGAGAAGAGCCAGGGCGTCAACGAACTCTTCCGCCTGCTCGCCGCGCAGGGAATCGAGGTGCTGAGCCTGCGAAACAAGACCAATCGTCTGGAGGAGCTGTTCGTGTCGCTGGTGGAAAACAATCTGCAGAAGGTGAACAAATGAGCGCCGAAATTCGCGCCAACCTGGTTGCGCTGCAGACCATCGTTCAGCGGGAGGTCCGTCGTTACACACGCATCTGGCCGCAGACGCTGCTGCCCCCGGCGATCACCATGGTGCTTTACTTCGTCATCTTCGGCAGCCTGATCGGCCGCCGCATCGGCGAGATGGATGGCTTCAGCTACATGGAGTACATCGTGCCGGGGCTGATCATGATGTCGGTGATCACCAATTCCTACAGCAACGTGGTGTCGAGCTTCTTCAGCACCAAGTTCCAGCGCTCCATCGAGGAACTACTGGTTTCGCCGGTCTCGCCGCATGTGATTGTCACGGGCTTCGCGCTCGGCGGTATCACCCGTGGCCTGGCGGTTGCCGTGATCGTGACGCTGCTGTCGATGTTCTTCACCGATCTGCAGGTCCATCACCTGGGCGTGACGCTGCTGGTGATCACCCTGACGGCGACGATCTTCGCGCTGGGGGGGCTGGTCAACGCGGTGTTCGCGCGAAACTTCGATGACATCTCCATCGTTCCGACTTTCATCCTGACGCCGCTGACCTACCTGGGGGGTGTCTTCTATTCGATTCACCTGCTGTCGCCGTTCTGGCAGACGCTGTCGCTGGCCAACCCGATCCTGCACATGGTCAACGCGTTCCGCTACGGCATCCTTGGCGTATCGGATATCCGCATCGGCGTGGCGATCACGTTCATGCTGGTGGCCGCCGTCGTGCTGTATCTGGTCTGCGTCCGGCTGCTGCAGAGCGGCAGGGGTATGCGCCAGTGAGGCAGTGGCCTGCCTCGAGCAGGCCGTGCCGGGAATGTCGAGGCTTTAGGCCGCCTCGCCGTAAGGCTCCTGAAAAAGTCGCGGCGAGGCTATAAACTGCGCAGCGTTTCGTCTTGCAGGTCATCCCGATGCAGCATCCCGCCGAGTTATCCCCGCTGGGCAAATCCAGCGCCTACATCGCCCATTACAGCCCCGAGCTGCTGTTTCCCATCGCCCGTGCGCCGAAATGGGCAGAGCTTGGGCTCACGGCCGAGTCGCTGCCTTATTCGGGCGTCGACATCTGGAACTGCTACGAACTCTCCTGGTTGCTGCCGTCTGGCAAGCCGGTCGTGGCAATCGGCGAGTTCCGCATTCCGGCCGATTCGCCGAATATCATCGAGTCCAAATCGTTCAAGCTGTATCTGAACTCGCTGAACCAGAGCGTGTTCGATAGCGCCGACGCCGTGGCCGAAACCCTGACGCGCGACCTGTCCGCCGCGGTGGGCAAGTCGGTGGAGGTGGCGCTGCGTAGCCTTGACGAAGTGACGGCCGAAGGCGTTGCCGGCTTGCCCGGACGCTGCATCGACGAGCTGAACGTGGCCATCGAGCACTACGACGAGCCGCGCCCGGCGCTATTGAGTTGCGATGCTTCGCGTCAGGTGGACGAGGCCTTGCATAGCCACCTGCTCAAGTCGAATTGCCCGGTTACCGGGCAGCCGGACTGGGGCAGTGTGGTAGTGGAGTATCGTGGACCGGCGCTTTCGGCCGAAGGGCTGCTGGCCTATCTGGTGAGTTTCCGCCAGCACGCGGACTTCCATGAGCAGTGTGTCGAGCGAATTTTCCTTGATCTGCAGCGGCTGCTGCAGCCGGAACGGCTGACGGTATACGCCCGCTACGTGCGCAGGGGTGGGCTGGACATCAACCCGTATCGCAGTACCGGGCCGCTGGCCATCGACAACCGGCGCCTGGTACGTCAATGACCTCAATGCAGGAAAGGCGATCAACCTTTCCTGCCGGACGAGGCGAATGGCGTAACGCTAGATGCCCATGTTCGCCAGGCTTTGCATGATATTGCGCAGGGTCATCGCCATGTTCGGGTGGCTGACCTCGAAGCGCTCTACCGCGAGGTTCACGCCGTCGACCAGCGAATCGCTGTACTCGGTCTCGCCACGGGCGGCAAGACGCAGTTCGATATCCTGTGCCAGGGCCTGCAAGGAGGCACGTTCCTCATCGGTCAGCGGCGTGTCCTGAGCCAGCTGATTGCGCAACTCGAGGAGCTGCGACTGCAATTCACGTTCCGGCATAGTGCTTCCCTCATGATTTACGGAGCGGCAGGGTCAAAGACTGCTGCCTGCTGCCGAGATTAAACCAGCCTTCGGCCATTTGTCTGGTTCTTTGCGGACCGCCTGGCCACGCGATACGCGCGCGGCGGCCGATTGGTTTTATACTGCGCGCCGCGCGGGCGCTGGATGCCCGGTTCCTCACGTTCAACACAGGAGAGTTGCAATGCCTATGATCGGTGCACGTCGATTCGGGCTCGTCAAATCAGGCGTGCTGACCGCTATGGCAGCACTCGTTGTCGCCTTGCCGCTGCAGGCGGCCGAAGAGGACCCGTGGGAAGGGGTTAACCGCGTGGTGTACCGTTTCAACGACACGCTCGATACCTACACGCTCAAGCCGCTCGCCAAGGGCTATCAGAAGGTCACGCCGGATTTCGTCGAGGATCGCATCGGCAATTTCTTCGGCAACCTGGGCGACGTGATCGTCATGACCAACGACCTGCTGCAAGGCAAGCCGCGCGAGGCGGGCATCGACGCCAGCCGGATTCTGTTCAACACCACCTTCGGCGTGCTGGGCCTGTTCGACGTAGCCACGCACATGGGGCTGCAGAAGAACGACGAGGACTTCGGCCAGACGCTGGGCGTCTGGGGCCTGGGCAACGGCCCCTACGTCGTGCTGCCGTTGCTGGGGCCCAGCACGGTGCGTGATGCCGCAGGACGCGTGCCGGATGCCTTCCTCCAGCCCTATCCGTATATGGACGACGTCCCGACGCGCAACCTGACCCGCGGTGTGGGCCTGGTCGATACCCGAGCCGGCCTGCTCTCGGCCGAGAAGCTGATCACCGGCGACGAGTACATCTTCGTGCGCAACGCCTACCTGCAGAATCGTGAGTTCCGCACCCGGGATGGCCAGGTAGAGGACGACTTCTGATCGTGCGCTCGTCGGGTGGCGTTCTCAGTTCATCCTGAGAATGGCCAGCCCGATCCGGTGCTGGCCGTCCGCCAGGTCGGCCACGCGCACGACTTCGGTCTCGGCGTCCAGGCCCCTCAGCTCCGGATGACTCGAGGGGATCAATACCCGCACCTGTTGCCCGGCCTGCAGAGGCTCGCTCAGCACCACCTGCATGCCGGTGCTCGACAGGTCGATGCAGCGGGCTGCCACCTGGCGCTCGCCGATGAGCAACTGCACGTCGGTTTCGACGTGCATGCGGATGAAATCGCGCTTCTCGCTGTACTGACGGTCGTTCTGACTCATTGTGGTCTTCCTTTCTTTATCGGCATTGCGGTTCTTATAGCTCCCGGTAATGGAAGCTGCAAAGCGTTCCGGAGGGCAGGCGGCGTGTGGCTTGAAACCCCCTCCGTATGGGAGTACCGTCTGCGCCTTGAAACCGACCGCACCCATTCGTCGGCGCGGACCATGCTAAGACCATCATCCTGGCGAATCGTCGCCTGGTAGGAACATGCAGAAACCAAGCGCAACGCTGCTGATCATTGATGACGACGATGTGGTGCGGGCGAGCCTCGCGGCCTACCTCGAAGACAGCGGCTTCCGGGTTCTGCAGGCTGCCAACGGCCCCGACGGCATGGCCCTGTTCGACGCCGAGCAGCCCGACCTGGTCATCTGTGACCTGCGCATGCCGCACATGGACGGCCTCGAGCTGATACGCCGGATCAGCGAGCGCCAGCTGGACCTGCCGGTCATCGTGGTCTCTGGCGCCGGTGTCATGAGCGATGCGGTCGAGGCCCTGCGCCTGGGCGCTGCCGATTACCTGATCAAGCCACTCGAAGACCTCGCGATGCTCGAGCACTCGGTGCGTCGCGCGCTTGACCGATCCCGCCTGCGGCTCGAGAACCGCCGCTACCGCGAGCAACTGGAATCGGCCAACCGGGATCTGCAGGCGAGCCTGCACCTGTTGCAGGAAGACCAGGATGCCGGTCGGCAGGTGCAGATGAACATGCTGCCAGTGACGCCCTGGAGCGCCGATGGCTTCGACTTCGCTCACCGCATCATTCCCTCGCTGTACCTGTCCGGGGACTTCGTCGACTACTTTCGCGTCGACGAGCGTCGGATAGGCTTCTATCTGGCGGACGTTTCCGGTCACGGCGCGTCTTCGGCCTTCGTGACGGTACTGCTGAAGTTCATGACCACGCGCCTGCTGTACGAGTCGCGCCGCAGCGGAACTCTGCGTGAGTTCAAGCCTTCCGAGGTGCTCGATCACATCAACCGCGGGCTGATCAACTGCAAGCTGGGCAAGCACGTAACCATGCTTGGCGGTGTGATCGACGTCGAGCGCAACGTGCTGCACTATGCGATTGGCGGTCACCTGCCGTTGCCGGTGCTCTATACCGGCGCAGCGGCACATTATCTGGAAGGGCGAGGGCTGCCCGTCGGGCTGTTCGCCGATGCGGTCTATCAGGATTTCGAGCTGGAGCTGCCGGAGGCCTTCAGCCTGACGCTGCTCTCGGATGGCATTTTGGACCTTTTGCCGGGCGACACACTCAAAGAAAAGGAGTCTGCACTACCAGAGTTGGTCAGCAACGCTGGTGGCACGCTGGACGGTTTAAGCCGTATGTTCGGCCTTGCCGAGTTGGCCGACATGCCTGATGACATTGCCTTGCTGGTGTTGAGCAGGAACCTTGCATGAGTACTGGGAAAATCCAGTTCGCCGAGATGGACGGCACCTTTGTGCTCAAGTTCATCGGTGAAATACGCTTGACGCTGTGTTCGGCGCTGGATGCGACAATCGAGAAGATCTTCTCGTCTCTGAATTTTTCATCGATCGTCATCGATCTGACCGAGAGTCGGAGCGTCGACAGCACCACGCTCGGCCTGCTGGCCAAGCTTTCGATCCTTTCCCGGCAGAAGGTCGGCATGCTGCCGACGTTGGTGACGACGCATCCGGATATTACCCGGCTGCTGCATTCGATGGGCTTCGATCAGGTGTTCAACATCGTTGACCGGCCGTTGCCCTGCCCGGAATGCCTCGCCGATCTGCCGACGCAGGATCAGTCCGAGGAAGTGGTCAAGGCCAAGGTACTCGAGGCCCACCGAATCCTGATGAGCCTCAACGAATCCAACCGCGAGGCCTTCCATGACCTCGTCACCGCGCTGGAGCGGTCCTGATCAGGACTTCGCTGCCAGCAGCGCTTCGAGCTTTTCCTGATCCCGTGCGAACTGCCGGATGCCTTCGGCGAGCTTCTCGGTGGCCATGGCATCCTCGTTCAGCCCCCAGCGGAACGCCTTTTCATCCAGCGTGACGCGGGGCTCGCTCCCCGCACCAGGCGTCAACCGGCGCGCCAGTGTGCCATCGGTTTCGGCCAGCTGGCCCAGCAGCTCGGGGCTGATGGTCAGGCGATCGCAGCCAGCCAGCGCTTCGATCTGGCCGATATTGCGGAAGCTCGCACCCATGACCACCGTCTTGTAGTCATGCGCCTTGTAGTAGTTGTAGATGCGGGTGACCGATTGCACGCCTGGGTCTTCGGCGCCGAGATAATCGCGGCCTTCATGCTTCTTGTACCAGTCGTAGATGCGTCCGACGAAGGGGGAGATGAGGAATACACCGGCTTCGGCACAGGCGACTGCCTGGGTGAAGGAGAACAACAGCGTCAGGTTTGTCTGAATGCCGGCCTTTTCGAGTTCCTCGGCGGCGCGTATGCCTTCCCAGGTGGCAGCAATCTTGATCAGCACGCGCTCGCGCTCGATGCCGGCCTGCTGGTAGAGACCGATGAGGCGCTCGGCGCGCTGCACCATGGCCTGTTTGTCGAACGACAGGCGCGCATCGACCTCGGTCGAGATGCGGCCCGGGATCAGCTTGAGGATTTCATTGCCGACCGCCACCGCGAAGAGATCGCAAGCCAGGCCGACGTCGCCTTGAGCCTGCGCCGTTGCGCTGGCCAAGTGCTCGGCGTAGCGGGGCAGGGCGGCGGCCTTGAGCAGCAACGAAGGGTTGGTGGTTGCGTCCACCGGCTGCAGACGAGCAATGGCGTCCATGTCACCGGTGTCTGCGACCACGGTGGTGAATTGCTTGAGTTGATCCAGCTTGGAAGTCATCAATGGGAACTCCGTCCTGAGGTTGGCACGACCTTACCCGAGCGGTTCGACGGCCTTCAATGGCTACAGTCGTGAGGTGCCATTTGAACGCGCCTGGCGCGGGGTGTTCCCGATTGCAGACGCTCAATGGCCCTCGAGCAAGTCGATCGCCTGGTCGAGCAGGGCGAGTGGGTCTGGCGTCTTGTGCACATCAACGGAAAGCAGTTGGCGGAACCGCCTGGCGCCCGGGAAACCCTGGCCCAGACCGAGCACGTGCCGGGTGATATGGTGCATGGCGCCACCTTCGGCAAGATGACGCTCGATGTAGGGCCGCATGGCGCGTAGCGCCTCGGCGCGGCTGACGCGCGCAGCGCTGCTGCCAAACAGCGCCTGGTCGACGTTGGCCAGCAGGTAGGGGTTCTGGTAGGCCTCACGGCCGAGCATGACGCCGTCGAAGACGCGCAGGTGCGCCTCGCACTGCTCCAGTGTCTTGATGCCGCCGTTGAGCACGATCTCCAGTTCGGGAAAGTCCTGCTTGAGCTGCGCCGCGACCTCGTAGCGCAGTGGCGGAATTTCACGGTTTTCCTTGGGCGAGAGGCCTTCGAGAATCGCGATGCGTGCGTGAACGGTAAAACTGCGGCAGCCAGCCTCGCTGACCTGCCCGACGAAATCGCACAGCTCGGCGTAGCTGTCGCGGCCGTTGATGCCGATCCGATGTTTGACGGTGACCTCGATGCCCACCGCGTCGCGCATGGCCTTCACGCAGTCGGCGACCAGTTGCGGGTGGGCCATCAGGCAGGCACCGATCATGTTGTTCTGCACCCGATCGCTGGGGCAGCCAACGTTGAGATTCACCTCGTCATAACCCGCGGCTTCGGCGAGCTTCGCGCAAGCTGCCAGATCGCCCGGCACGCTGCCACCGAGCTGCAGCGCCAGCGGATGCTCGCTCTCGTCGTGGCGCAGGAAGCGCGACGCGTCGCCATGCAGCAGCGCCCCGGTCGTCACCATCTCGGTGTAGAGCAGAGTGCGCTGCGACAATTGCCGGGCGAAGTAGCGGAAGTGGCGATCCGTCCAATCCATCATCGGCGCGACGGAGAAGCGTCGGAATCCTGAAGTGCCCGTTTTTAAAGGCTTTGAGGTAATATTTGCTTCTTTAGTCATCTACGCGCTACCAACGTATTTTCAGGGGTTTCAGGGCATTTATTAAACCCAGGTGGTACGCTGTACCACCAAGATACCAGTATGTACCACCGGTCAGAGCACTCGCATGGCAACGATTCGAGCCCGTAAACGAGCCGATGGCTCTATGAGCTATACCGCACAGATCCGACTCAAGAAGAACGGGCAGCAGGTTCATACCGAAAGCATGACCTTTTCTCGCAAAAAAGCGGCCGAAGCGTGGGCTAAGCGACGAGAAACGGAGCTAGCTGAGCCAGGTGCCATTCAGCGGGCACGGCATAAGGGCGTTCAACTGTCGGACATAATCGACAAGTATCTAGAGGAGGTGGGCAGAGCCCGCCCGCTGGGTAAGACGAAGAAAGCCACCTTGGCTGCCATTGCGAAGACCACACTGGGTACCAAGACTGATCGCGAGCTCAATAGCCAAGTACTGGTCGATTATGCGCTATGGCGCATGAGTCCTGAAGGGGGAGGCGTCAAACCCCAGACCGTGGGTAATGATTTAGCCCATCTGGGGGCCGTTCTATCGGTAGCGCGGCCCGCATGGGGTTACGAGGTTGATGGTATATGCATGGTAGAGGCCCGTCGTGTCCTCTCCAAGCTAGGCTACAGGCTTAAAAGCCAGGAGCGGGACCGTCGTCCCACTATGGCAGAGCTGGACAAGCTACTTCAGCGTTTCCAAGAAGTGCTTCGCCCGCGCCCTACCTCGATACATATGCCAAAAGTTATGGCGTTTGCTCTATTCTCAACTCGCCGCCAAGAGGAGATTGTTCGGATCCGGTGGGACGATTTAGACCCTTCACGAAAGGCGGTCTTGGTACGGGATATGAAAAACCCGGGAGATAAATGGGGAAATGACGTTTGGTGCCGTCTCCCTGATGAAGCCTGGGCAATAGTTCAGAGCATGCCTCGTGAATACCAAGAGATCTTTCCTTACACCACTGACGCTATCCAAGGGGCCTGGATGCGTGCGGTCGAACGGGCCGGTATAAAAGATCTTCACTTTCACGACTTGCGACATGAAGGGATCAGCCGTCTATTCGAACTGGGGTGGGATATCCCTGCGGTAGCTAGCGTATCAGGCCACAGAGACTGGAACTCGCTCAGACGTTATACGCATCTGCATGGTGACGGAGATCGATATACGGGTTGGTGCTGGCTGCCTACGATTATAGATATGAAGGTTTCTTTTGGGGTTTGGGTGTCGAGAAGAAAGTCAACCAATACGGCGAACACCGTTTAATTTTTGATACTCTTCTAACGCCTCGGCATGCCGCTTATCCAAGTAGGCGGCCAAGTCTGACAAGTGAATACCTTTTGTACTTTTCTGGCTGCATTCTATTCGCATCAAAGGGATTTTGATCTGGCCTGCAAGCACCTTCCGTTGGAACATTTCTGGAGTAAGGTGCATAAAGTAGTCACGGCAGATGTCCTCCAAGGGGATTACAGCTTTGCCGTTGTACTGAGCCATGAGTAGAAAGAAGGTGTTCATTCTGGCGCCTCATGACGAAGTTTGGCGAAACTAGCAAACCAATTGACCTTGTTGGTGCTGCTGGTATAGGTGGGATTGTTCACGTCGCGCTCTAGTTGCTCGATTTTCCTCATTTTTATATGGTTGGAATGAGTCGTTTCCTCTCAAATTAGCCTATCGACGAAATTAGACGTCGATAAGTGCTATTTTTCTGCTTTGGAGCGATTACTGTCCGTTCGTTGCTCCGCGTATGCGGAGATTGGGTTGGGGTTGCCTCAGTACACCAGGAGAACCGATGCGAATTCATATTCTCTCAGACCTGCACAACGAGTTTGAGGTCTTCATGCCGGAGGTGCATAACGCGGATCTGGTCATATTGGCGGGCGACATTGATCTCGGTATCAGAGGAATCGAATGGGCCCAAACTGCTTTCACATGCCCTGTGCTGTATGTGCCTGGAAATCATGAGTACTACCGGGGCCACCTCGAAAAAACGTTTGAGGCGATGCAGGCGGCCGCTGATGAGCGAGTTCGCGTCATGGATCACGATGAAGTTGTGATAGGAGGAGTGCGTTTTTTGGGGGCAACAATGTGGACTGACTTCGCTGCCACAGGGCACCGATCAGTAGCCGCGCGGAGCGCTCAACAGACCTTGAGTGACTTCCGTCAGATTCGGACAGAAAACTTCCGGCGCATCAAGCCGCAAGATTTGATCAAGAAATCTACTGCAACGCGGGAATGGCTTGGCGGCATGCTTGCAAAACGACATGAAGGGCCGACGGTAGTAATCACCCATCACGCACCAACTCTCAGGTCACTTGAGGAAAGTCCATATGCAGGGACGATCTTAGACGCGGCTTTCGCAAACCAATGGGAAGACTTGATGGGCTCTGACCGCGTGGCCCTATGGGTGCATGGTCACACACATACGTCCGTTGATTACATAGTGGAGGGTACCCGGATAGTCTCCAACCAAAGAGGATATCCTAAAGAAGAGTCAGGTTTTCGACCGGCACTTGTTATAGAGCTTTGCTAGTAGACCCTTGCTCTAGTCGCCGTCTATCCGCTGTTAGTTTGCCGTTATTGAGAGTCGTCTACCGTACGTTCTGTCCTGCAAGTGCAAGACTTCGATCGCAACGTGCCGGCCGGCGGTAGCCTTTCTTTGCAAGCGGCTTACCCAAAACCTACATCAATAGCAGTTTCCATGTGGAAATTCTCACTCAGCCCCTAGTCTTCGCGGACACATTGTCCGCGGTCATGAGCGATGACTAAGTATGATCCACTGCTACCCCAGGCATCGCCAGAGAAGGGCGCTAGAAGATATGTGCAGTGGTAGCTATTGCTGTTAGTGGCTTATCCCAAACTGCGGATCAATAGCGGTTTCCATGTGGAAAGTCTCACCCAGCGTGTGGTTGTCGCGGACACGCATCAATTTTCCGTGATGTTGAACGATGGCTGAGTGTGATCCACTGCTACCCTGGGCATCGCCGGAGAAAGGCGTTAGTAGATATGTACAGCGGTAGCTATCGCTGCTAGCGCATTTGCGGCGGTCAGTATGCGCAAAAAATGCACCTGCTTCCCTACTGATATGATGGGCACCTCGCGATCGCGAGGTGGAATTACAATTTGCACTGTAGGGCATCGCGACCGCCCCAATGCACCTGAATTCTGCCCGTAACAACGTATTATTTCGGTCGTAGACCTAAGCCCGCGATATCGCAGGCATCATGACGCTGGATCAAGGAATGGGCACTAAACAAGTAATTATCGAGGACTGGGATGGTGATAGTGCTATCCGCACTCCCGCTGAAGCACTCCAAGAGCTGGGTATCGGCGTTGGCGACACTCTATACGTGATTGAGGAGTACGTTGGCACTACACGATGCATTTTACTCAGCAAAACTCCAAAGATTCCAGATCGTACTGATGAGCTGGTTGCTCACTGGAATCGTGTAGGTAGCGAATAAAGGACGATCACAGTGAGCAGGATTTGGCCAGTAGCTGCTTCGCCAGCTTCCCCCTTCCGGCCAAGAGTAGCCATTTTAGGGCAAGGAATATTAATCCATCCCCTTCGACTCAACAAGCGAAGAAGTCTATCGGATTCGCGCACTGCTTGAGATGGCGACTGGGGGTACTTTTGACACCATCGCAGGCGAAGCACTTGGCTCCTTCGAGAACCACAGCAAATGCCGTAGCGGTAGGGATTGCGAATCGTTGGTTTGAAAGCAACGCTAGCGCAATAACGATCAATTGAATCTTCTACGCTGGATTCTGCATCTGCAATCCACTGGCTGATCTCAAACCGGAAATGGTGGCAGCTTGATATTTCTCCGGGGTAATCTCACTGCTCACGGCAGGGAGAGACCGTATGGATGAAGTCAGTCGGATCGAGTGCGCTAGAATCAAAGCGTTTTACAAGCTGCTTGTTGACCGGCTTGGAGCGGATGTCTGGGCTAAGCGCAAAGCCACCTATGTGAAACGCATCCGAGAGAGGGAGGCGAAGTTCGACATCAAGCTGCCGATCGAGCCCCAGCTCTTCATGCCGGCGGACGATGACATAGATTGGTACATCCTAGCTTCCCACCTAGCCTTTGATATCCCTGTCAGTGACTCCTCCTATAGCAGCAGGCGTGTTTACCCCTATGCCATGGCCATCGGTGCCGCTGCTGATCAGTTGAGAAACGTCCCCAACATAAACGCTGTTCTCGACAAGATGCTGGCGAACAACAATCAGCCAGAAAGGCAGCTATTCGAGCTGCTGACAGCGGCGTTCTACTTGAAGAATGGCTACGAGGTCTCCTTCATCCCTGAAAACAGCATCACTTGGCCGAATGGGAAAAAGAAATCTCCAGATCTACTTGTGAAATTTGGGGACTTGGAGTTCTACGTCGAATGCAAACGGGCTGACAAGCAAACAAGGTATTCGCTGTCCGAGGAAGAAGCTTGGGCAAGCATCTGGGCTAAGTTGAGCCACTACATGCTCAAGGCCGCGCCGTGGAGCATCATCGATCTAACGTTCCATGATGAGATCGCAAATGCGTCAACGGACGAGGTGATCAAGGTGGCGGACTTGGCTAGCAAGGCGGGCGGAGGAGTGAGAGCTGGATCGATTAGCGGAACAATACGCGCTATCGACAAGATGGGGCTCAAGCGCCATTACAAAGACTTCTCTGTCAGGGCCAACTGCCCTCAGCAGGAACTGTTGGTGTTCGGCGATATAGACAGCAATGAAAAGCGAAGCATCGCGACCGTCGGGTCTCGGGTCATTCGACCCGGAACCAACAATGACATTCTCAACATGTTCGTCAAAGACGTTGATCGTTGTGTTGGCGCCCAGTGGCGCTGCGATCACAAGCACTCGCTCTCCGTGCGTTCTAGACATTTTAAAGGCCTAGTCAATGATGGCGTGACCCAGATTCCTCCAGATCGCCCTGGGGTTGTACACGTCTGGTATGAGACTCGAGATGGTGTGGAAATCGAGGAGCTGCGCCGAGACAAGAACATCGACAACATTTCTAACTACGACGCTTCTGACTCAACGGTGCTAGGGGTCTTTGTCCATGCCGTCAATTACTACCCCTTCGAGGACGACTACGAGTGGGCTGAGACAGTACAAGACTTTGCCCGAGTACCAGATCTGAGGGACCTCTTCCCATTTCAGGCCTTGATGTTGTCTGCGGGAACCACAGCAGGGGTGGAGGAAACTACTCATTGGGCCCAAGACAAAGCGGCAAAAGTTTCGAAGTAATAGGTGGATTGGCCCCGATTTTCTAGAAACCTATCTGCCCTTGAAACGTCTGCTTTGTGGCCGGTTGCAGCGGGTGACGATAGGCAGCTACCGGCCAATAGCAGCGTTCGCCTATTCGCCCATAAAATAAATTGACATGTAGTTAGGCTCAATTCCATTTTCTGCACACCACAAATCAAATCGCTCAATCTCCGATGCGACGAATCCTGTCTCATCGTCATTAGTAATAACATAAGTTCGCGGATATATTGGTCTAATGAACTCACCATCACGCATAAACTGTCGAGTCAGAATCAAGGCGTCTGAAACTTGAGCAACAGTCAGGTCGTGATTTTTAGTTAAATATTCATTCATGCCGTTATCTAGGGGGAGATAACCCCCCTGTGCTGCCATTATGTTTATCGCAGATAATTCAGCCTTACCTAGTCGTGAAGGCGACCACAAATTATCATCGCCTCGCACCATGTGTTTTTCATTAAATTCTACTGTTCTATAAGCCCAACCCGCTGCTTCATCGACCTCCCTAGCTTCTGCAATCAATAGAGGTTGAACACTATCCATATGCAGCCCATCATTCCAAGGCATTTTTGCGTTAAAGTATTCGCCAATTTTTGACCAGATTAATTCCAAGATTAATTTGGCTGAATTGTGCCTGGTGGAAAATACAGAGACCCACTCATTTTTATTCTGAACAACTAAGAATGGAATGCCACTACCTTTGACGAGGCAGAAATTATTAGATGTAACAATCGTGGGGATACTTGGAATTCCCCAGCCGGCTCCGTTTTTCCAAGCCTCCTCAAGAATGTCCAAAAATGCAGACCTAAGGCCGCTTTCGGTTTTATATCCTTCGTAGCCATGAATTATCGTAATCGGCGACAACGATTCTTGGACGAGTGCGTAAAATAATATGCCATCGGCTTTCGATAGGTGGTGTATGTCAAGATATTCCTCAGGAGCAACTTTTCCCGTCAGTTGAGAAAAGCGCCGGCGCGCATTGGTGATGTCTGGCTTATAACCTTCATTAATTAATCGCTCTTCGAAATTGTCAGCAAATTTTCTTCTGATTTTGGCTAAATGGTGCAAGGCGTCAACGTAATCAGCTTTCCTTAGATTTTTTTTGACTTCAAAAATGCAAAGTACATTATTTATGTCATACTTATATTGCTGCGTTAGTCCATATCTCTCCCCTTGACCATGGACTAACATGCAATCTATTTGCTCTGCCAGCATTTCACCTCCAATAGAGATAAAGCCCGAAACAACTCTCAGATCCAAGCCCTTTGGAATGGCAAAATCCTGATATATACCTTGCTTCGTTATCTCTTCGTAGGCGGAGCCCAGAGTGGGCATGTGAAGCATATCAAATCCATCGAGTTTTCTTTTTTCGAGCTCAATAAATTCCCCAAGCAGCTCCGATGCTTTACAAATCACATAGCCTCCATAAGTAGCGTTTTAAATAAAAATGTCGACTAAAAACTTTATTGTCGAGTTGCACAGTGGCTGCGTGCGACGTGGAGCATCTTCCATTTTACCCACTAATTGATATCCCCCCTCAATTGCACAATGCTTCATGGCTAGAGCTGCAATTGGCCGGTTAGCGACGGCTTGGCTTCAACCGTCGCTATGCATGATCAAACCTCGGTTTGTTCCGCCATCTCCAGAGCGTCGTCGACCTCTATCCCCAGATATCGAACCGTGCTCTCCAGCTTCGTATGGCCGAGCAGCAGTTGAACCGCCCGCAGGTTTTTGGTCCTGCGATAGATCAGTGATGCCTTCGTACGTCTCATTGTGTGAGTACCATACATGGCTGGATCAAGGCCTATGGCTTTCACCGAGCCTTTGACGATACGAGCGTATTGACGAGTGGATAGATGGTCTGAGGTATGTAGCCGGCTCGGAAACAGGCAGTCCTCGTTGCGGAGCTGGGCTTGATGTATCCAGGCCGCGAGAGCAGACCGTGTTTGCTCAGTGATCTCAAACTGCACTGGCCGCTGCGTTTTCTGCTGCATCACCATGGCTCGTGATGACACGCGGTCGCCATGCGCAACGTCGTGCACACGGAGCTTGGTTAAGTCGCAGGCTCGAAGCTTGCTGTCGATGGCCAGATCGAAGAGGGCTAGATCCCGGGTTCTCTCTGCAATTTGAAGCCTTACTCGGATGGCCCAGATATCTCTGAGTCGGAGCGGAGTTTTCTGTCCGACCAATTTTCCTTTGTTCCAGGGCTGACGGCTGCTGGTAGCGATGATGTTCATGGAAAGTCCTCCACGTGTGGGAGGACAAGGATGGCTAGCCAGAACAGTGGTCGCTAACCGGCCACTAGCGGCCTGTCGTAAGCGGCATAATCTGTAGACGAGCCACCGATACTGCGCACAAGCGAAACGCTCCAGCTGCTCGATTGAGGCCATCTGGGTAAGGCGTTTACGTCGGGACTAGTCATGCTTCCGCAGTCAGCGGCGAGGTAGTCCCTGAGCTCACTGGAGCCCAGGGTTTCGAAGCAGGCCGTCTTCAACGTCTTCCTCGATGAATTGACTCTCAAGCCAGCCTTAGCCGCGCTGAGATAAGATCGTCTCGAGCAAACCAGGAAATCGATTGTTCAAATCATCCCTGCGCAACGAGTTCATATGGGTCGTGCCGATGGTTTGGGTTTGGACCAACCCGGCATCTCGCAGCACCCTGAAGTGATGGGACATGGTGGACTTTGGTCGGCCACCGTCCAATTCGCCACAGCTGGCTTCGCCCAGTTCGGCAAGGCGTCGGACGATCTCCAGGCGCACAGGATCGCTCAAGGCGTATAGCAGACGCTCGAGGACGAATTCAGTGACGGGAGGGTGTTTGTAGGGGCGCATGAACGAAGCATACACGGGTTTGCTCTATCTCCATAGTTCGAATACTATCGAATTAACGTAATAGACAACCCTCGGAGAAACCAATGTCTGCGCTGTTCCAACCCTTCACGCTTAAAGACGTCACGCTTCGCAACCGTATTGCGATTCCCCCTATGTGCATGTACTCGTCAAACGATGGCCTGATCAACGAGTGGCACAGTGTTCACTACGCCTCCCTTGCGCGTGGCGGGGCGGGGTTGGTGATTGTCGAAGCAACCGCTGTAGCGCCAGAAGGGCGGATCACTCCTGGCTGTGCGGGTATTTGGAACGATGAGCTGGCCCAGGCCTTCGTACCGGTGGTGCAGTCGATCAAGGCAGCCGGCTCGGTCCCCGGCCTGCAGATCGCCCACGCCGGTCGCAAGGCAAGCGCAAACCGTCCATGGGAAGGCGATGACCACATCGCTGAAGATGACGCCCGTGGCTGGCAGACCATCGCTCCATCGGCCATAGCTTTTGGCGGTCACCTGGCCAAGCAGCCGCAAGCCATGACGCTGGAAGACATTGCCCGTGTGCGTGAGGATTTCGTCGCAGCCGCTCGCCGTGCGCGTGACGCTGGCTTCGAGTGGCTGGAGCTGCATTTCGCCCATGGTTATCTGGCCCAGTCGTTCCTTTCCGAACACTCCAACCATCGCGATGACGCCTACGGCGGCAGTTTCGACAACCGTAGCCGCTTCCTGCTTGAAACGCTGGCGGCTGTTCGTGAGGTTTGGCCGGAGCACCTGCCGCTAACCGCTCGTCTAGGGGTTATCGAATATGACGGCCGGGACGAACAGACGCTGACCGAGGCTATCGAACTGACACGTCGCTTCAAAGATGGTGGCCTGGATCTGCTGAGCGTCAGCATTGGTTTCACCATCGCTGAAACCAACATTCCCTGGGCGCCTGGCTTCATGGGCGAAGTTGCCCAGCGCGTGAAGCGTGAGGCGGGGATACCAGTGGCTTCGGCATGGGGCTTCGGCACGCCAAGCGTTGCCGAAGAAGCGGTCAAGAGCGGTCAGCTGGACTTGGCGATGATTGGGCGAGCACATCTGGCCAATCCAAATTGGTCCTATCTTGCCGCCCAAGAGCTGGGCGTAGAGCGTGCGTCCTGGACCTTGCCGGCTCCCTATGCCCACTGGCTTGAACGCTACAAGTGATCCGTCGGGGCGAAGACGGCCGTCATGGCCTAATCGCCCGCTGCCTCAGCGCCGATGTGCGCTGGTGGCTACCTGGCTGGGCCGCTCATGGCTCGGCCCTTCCGATAGATAGCTGAGGATTACGCTATGTCTCGCGTCATACGCTTTCATCGCACCGGTGGACCGGAGGTTCTCCAGATCGACGAGATCGACGTGCCGGCTCCCGGCGCGAACGAGGTTCAAATCAACGTCAGGGCGCTCGGCATCAACCGGGCTGAAGTGATGTACCGCACAGGCCAGTACGTCATCGAACCGACGTTTCCCGCCATGCTGGGCTATGAAGCGGCTGGGACCGTATCTGCAGTGGGTCCCGGTGTGGTCGGCTTCGCTGTTGGCGATGCGGTCAGCGTAGTGCCCGCGTTCTCCTTTGACGAATACGGCTTGTACGGTGAATTGGTCGACGCGCCGGCTCACGCGGTGGTCAAACACCCGGAAGCGCTTTCTTTCACGGAAGCAGCGGCGACCTGGATGAAGTTTGTCACTGCCTATGGCGCACTGATCGAGCTTGGTGGGCTGCAGGCCGGCGAGACGGTGCTAATCCGTGCGGCGTCCAGCAGCGTGGGGCTTGCCGCTATCCAGATTGCGAACATGGTGGGCGCCGTTCCTGTCGCGCTGACCCGCACCAGCGACAAGCGCGAGGCCTTACTTCAGGCCGGGGCGGCGGCAGTCATTGCGACGCAGGAGCAGGACATGGTGGCCGAGGTCATGACGATGACTCATGGCAAAGGCGCTCGCATGGCCTTCGATCCCGTTGGCGGGCCCGAAGTGGCCTTGGTGCTCAAGGCACTGGCGAACCACGGCATCTTCTTCCAGTACGGCGCTTTGGACACTCGGGATATCCCTGTGTCGGTCATGGACCTGCTCGGCAAGCATCTGACGCTGCGTGGTTATCAGCTGTTCGAGATCACCCAGGATCGAGAAAAACTCGAACGGGCCAAGCACTTCATCAACGAAGGGCTCGCCTCTGGGCAGCTGCAGCCGGTAATCGACCGTACATTCAGCTTCGACGAGATGGCCGAGGCTCACCGGTACATGGAATCGAATGCCCAGGTGGGCAAGATTGTTGTAACGCTTTAAACCACGTGCAGGTCTTCGCGGCATGGCCGGTAGGGTCACTGTCGATAAGCCCATGCCAGCTCGATGCGTCTCTCACACATGCACAGACAGGAGGTTCGATGACCACCCCACTCACACTGGTTGCCACATTGGTCGCCAAGGCCGGCTCCGAAGATGAGCTCCAGCAGACGCTGCAGGATCTGCAAGGCGCAAGTCGCGCCGAAGCAGACTGCATCCAATACGACTTTCATAAAGATGCAGAACAGCCTCGCACCTTCCATATGGTTGAGCAGTGGCGAGACGAAGCGGCGCTGACTGCGCACGAGGCCACCCCGCATTTCCAGGCAGCGCTGCCCGTCATCGAACGCGCCGCCGAAAAATTCTCCGTCATGAAAATGTACCGCGTCTCCTGAGGAGCTCCGAATGAAAGCCATTGCACACTTCAAATGTCTGCCTGTTGAGAACCCTGACGCCCTCGTGGAGATCGATCTACCCGAGCCAGTGCCGGGGCCGCGCGACCTGCTGGTAGAAGTCAAGGCCGTATCGGTCAACCCGGTCGATACCAAAGTCCGCCAGGGCTACGTGCCGCATACAGACGAAACACAGCCGCGCATCCTCGGTTGGGACGCTGCCGGCGTGGTCAAGTCGGTCGGTTCCGACGTAACGCTGTTCAAGCCCGGTGACAAGGTGTGGTACGCCGGGTCGCTGATCCGCCCGGGCAGCAACAGTGAGTTGCAGCTGGTAGACGAGCGCATTGTCGGATCGATGCCACAGTCGCTGGAGTTCGCCCAGGCCGCGGCGCTTCCCCTGACGTCTCTGACCGCTTGGGAATTGCTATTTGATCGCCTCGGCGTAGCGCGCGACACCACCGACCGTGGCGAAACGCTGCTGATCATTGGCGCTGCAGGCGGGGTGGGTTCAATCATGACTCAGCTGGCGCGTCAGTTGACCGGCCTGACCGTCATTGGTACGGCTTCGCGCCCTGAAACCCAGGCCTGGGTCACCGAACTCGGCGCCCATTACGTGATCGATCACACCAAGCCACTGAGCGAAGAGCTCAAGCGCATCGGCCTTCCGCAGGTCAGCTACGTCGCAAGCCTGACGCAGACCGATCGGCATTACGAGCAGATCATCGAGTCACTGAAGCCACAGGGCAGGTTGGGCCTGATCGATGACCCGGCCACGCTGGACGTCGTACCGCTCAAACGCAAGAGCCTGTCGCTGCACTGGGAGCTGATGTACACGCGCTCGCTGTACGAGACCGAGGACATGCAGGAGCAGCACAACATCCTCAATGAAGTGGCCCGCCAGATCGATGCGGGTGTGTTGCGCACCACCGTTGGCGAAAACTACGGGCGTATCAGCGCCGAAAACCTACGTCGCGCCCATGCCTTGCTGGAGAGCGGCAAGGCAAAGGGCAAGATCGTTCTGGAGGGCTTCTGACGGTATCTGGCTACCGGCTCATGCGGTAGGTAGCCAATGCTGGATTCAAGAGTAGCGCCCATGAGCGATTCAGTGAGCGCCTTGAAATGCCTCCTATTGAGATCGTCTCGCAAGACCATCACCCAGCCGTCAACGACTTCATCCGAAACGTCCAACTAATAGGAATTGGTAGCGACTCCGGAGGAGGGCGGATGAGTCAAAAGCCTGATGTAGCGTAATTGTCATGTGCTCAAACGCAACTACAGCTATGACACGATTGTCCGGGTGGTCCGCGACGAGACTGGGGTAAGCATGACCCCAACCAAGCTTCGCCACTACGTTGAGGTAAACGAGCTTGCCTCAAAACAGATGCTGTTGAGCAGCAAGGCGATGCAATCTCTGGAGGTGCAAGGCGATCCTCAGATATCTTGAGAGGAGTGCCCCTAGGGCGGTGTTCGCTAGAGAGTACCTTGGGTCTTTGGAGGGGCGATATCCCGGTCGCACGTCATGGGCTGTCAAAGCCGTTGACGTTGGTCGCACCGGGAACCGCTACAGCAAAGGCCGCACACTAGCGATGTGCAGGACCTACTTCGGTCTCTTTCGCCCGTCCCCAGCCCCAGTCCCCGAATACAAGAACTTCGACCCGCAATGCCCGCTTCTGGCCGATTCTGTGTATCCGTCCGGCCAACACACCTTCCTGGCCTCGACGCCAAAGGCGATGGTGTCCACCTGATTTAAGTGGACACCATTTCTAGCCTTTTATGCCGCTGGGCAAACCTATTTTCCCGAGGGCGTGGCGCGGCCGGGTTGGTATCAGCCAACGGACAGAGGTGTTGAGCGCAGGCCGGGAGAAAGACTCGCTTGGCTGCGCTCGCTCGATGATGAGACGCCGCCAGAGGCGGACGCCTGATCGGTCCATCCGAAACCGGCCCATCGTGATCTCACAAACTACAGGATAAGCACATGCCAGCCTCTTCTTTCGGTGAGTCCTCGGCGCATATCAGACGGAGACGCGTTGCCCACTATCTACGCACGGAGTCTGGCGCTGCGGTGCTGCTGGTGATCGTCACGGTTGTGGCGCTCGTGTGGGCGAACTCGCCGCTATCTAACGCCTATTTCGAGTTGTGGCACCTAGACGTCGGGTTCAACTTCGGGCCACTGCGCCTACACATGGATCTGCATCACTGGGTCAACGACGGCCTGATGGTCGTCTTCTTCTTCCTGATCGGACTGGAGGTGCGTCAGGAGTTCGCCCACGGATCGCTCCGTGACCGCAGCCGTGCCCGCCTCGCCCTGATCGCGGGGGGCACGGGAGTCGTGCTTCCCGCGCTGGTGTATGTCCTGATCGTGAAACTAGCCGGAAGTGAGGGCCTGCACGGGTGGGGTGCGGTGGTCGGCACCGATACGGCGTTCATGCTGGGCACCTTGGCGATCGTCGGCCCGCGGCTATCGGGTCAGTTGCGCGTGTTCCTGCTCACCCTGACCGTGGTCGATGACTTCCTCGCAGTGTCCATCATCGGCATCGTCTATAGCGAGGAGATCCGGATCGTCCCGTTGCTTATCGCCCTCGCCAGCCTCGTTGGATTGTGGTTGTTGGGGCGCACCCGCCAGTGGCGGGCGACGCCGTATGTGTTGATCGTGATCGTGCTGTGGTTCGCGACCGTGTACTCCGGCATCCATGCCTCCCTGGCCGGGATGGCTGCGGGGCTCCTGATCCCCGCCTACGCGACGCAGCGTCACAAAGTCGTCGCGGCAAGACAACTGTTCCGTGACTTCTGGCAGTCTCCGAGTGCCGCATCGGCCCACGCGGTGGACCGCGGACTATCCCGCGGTATCTCTGTGAACGAGCGGCTGCACGAGTTCCTGCGGCTGCCGGCGGCACTGCTGATCGTGCCGGTGTTCGCCTTGGCGAACGCCGGGGTGGATCTGCGTGGCGGGTTGCTCGCTGAGGCCTTCGGCTCGCCCGTGACCTGGGGCGTCATCTCGGGACTCGTGCTCGGTAAGCTTCTAGGCATCGGGCTCATCACTCTAGCCGCAGTCCGCCTCGGACTGGGGCGCCTGCCGGTGGGCGTCGGGATGGGGAGCGTGTTCGGTGGTGCGGCGCTGTCCGGGATCGGTTTCACCGTGTCGCTGCTCATCATCGGGCTCGCGTTCGGTACGACCTCTGACCTGGGCCGCCAGGCGACGGTCGGGGTGCTCGTGTCGATGGTACTCGCCACGTTGCTGGGGTGGCTCATATTCAAGGTCGCCGCTCTCAAGTGGGGGGAGGAGACTGCCGATTTGCCGATGGTACTTGAGCCACCAGTCGATCCGGAGCTCGATCACATCCGCGGTCCGGAGGACGCCCAGCTCACACTCGTCGAGTACGTGGACTTCGAGTGCGCGTACTGTGCGCACGCCACCGGTTCGTGGGACGATCTTCGCGCCCACTTCGGTGACGACCTGCGGTATGTGGTGCGCCATCTGCCGCACCACCCGCACGGGCCGATTGCCGCGAGGGCGTCCGAGGCAGCGGCGAACCAGGGGATGTTCTGGCCGTGGCTGGACTTCGTGTTCACCCGTCAGCACGCGCTGGAGCGCGAGGATCTGATCGGCTACGCCGTAGAGCTTGGGCTCGACGTCGATCGGTTCATCGCGGATCTCGACAGCCCTGCGGTGATCGAGCGTGTCGAGCGCGACCTCGCCAGTGCGGTCGCCAGCGGTGCGCATGTCACGCCGACGTTCTTCGTCGAGGGTCGCCGCCTGCGCGGCAGCTACGACGCCCGCACTGTCACCGCAGCGCTCGAAGCCAGTCGCCGCGGCCCCCGGACTCAGGAAGTCCCGTCCTGAGCGGGACGAACTACAGGATAAGAACATGCCAAACAATTCTTTCGGTGAATCCTCTTGTACCGCTGCGGCCAGCGGCCTCGTGCAGGTGCGTGGCGCGCGCGAGAACAACCTCAAGGAGGTGGACGTCTCCATCCCGCGTAACGCGCTGGTGGTGTTCTCGGGTGTCTCCGGCTCCGGGAAGTCCTCGCTGGCCTTTGGCACCATCTATGCGGAGGCCCAGCGGCGCTACTTCGAGTCGGTGGCCCCCTATGCGCGGCGACTGATCGAACAGGCCGGCGTGCCGGACGTCGATGCGATCGACGGCCTGCCGCCGGCGGTGGCGCTGCAACAGCAGCGGGGCTCCAGCAACGCGCGTTCCTCTGTGGGCAGTGTGACCACCTTGTCCAGCCTGGTGCGGATGATGTATTCGCGCGCTGGCGCCTACCCAGCCAACCAGCCCATGCTGTACGCCGAGGATTTTTCGCCGAACACGCCGCAGGGAGCGTGCCCGACCTGCCACGGCCTGGGCCATGTGTACGAGGTGACTGAGGCCATCATGGTGCCCGATCCCTCCCTGAGCATCCGCGAGCGGGCGATCGCCTCCTGGCCCCCCGCCTGGCAAGGCCAGAACCTGCGCGACATCCTGGTCAGCATGGGCTACGACGTTGACCGACCGTGGAAGGACCTGCCGAAGAAGGACCGCGACTGGATTCTGTTCACCGAGGAAACACCGACGGTGCCGGTGTACGCGGGCTTCACGCCGGCCGAAACCCGCGCCGCGCTCAAGCGCAAGATGGAGCCGAGCTACATGGGCACCTTCACCGGCGCCCGACGGTATGTGCTGCACACCTTTGCCAACACCCAAAGCGCGCTGATGAGAAAGCGCGTGTCCCGGTTCATGGAGGGCAAACCGTGCCCCACCTGCCACGGCAAGCGGCTCAAGCCAGAGGCACTGTCGGTCACCTTCGCCGGCGTGGACATCGGCGCGTTCATGCAGATGCCGCTGGACCAGTTGGCGGCCTTGCTCGAACCCATCGCCCAGGGCGATTTCCGCGCCCATGCAGCGGGGGCGGCTACGGACAAGGAAGCGCCCCGACGCGACCGCGCCGTCCATGCGGTATCGCCCGACGTGCGCCGTACCTCCGCGCTGTCGGAAGAAAAGCGCCTCGCCGCACAGCGCCTGGCTGGAGGCGTGATGGCGCGCCTGCGCCAACTGCGCGAGCTAGGCCTGGGCTACCTGACGCTGGACCGGGCCACGCCGACGCTTTCGGCCGGCGAGTTGCAACGCTTGCGGTTGGCCACGCAATTAAGTTCCCTGCTGTTCGGCGTCGTGTACGTACTTGACGAACCCTCGGCGGGCCTGCATCCCTCCGACAGCCAGGCCCTGTACGATGCACTCGACCGGCTGCGCGACGCGGGCAACTCGGTGTTTGTGGTGGAGCACGACCTGGACCTGATGCGCCGCGCGCAATGGCTCGTGGATGTCGGGCCGGATGCCGGCGAGCGTGGCGGCCGCGTGCTCTACAGCGGCGAGCCGGATGGCCTGCGCAAGATTGCCGAATCGCGTACTGCACGTTACCTGTTCGACGAAATTCCCGCACCCGGAAGCCGAGCACGCGAAGCGACCGGCTGGTTGGAGCTGCAGGGCATCCACCGCCATAACCTGCATGGCGTGGATGCGCGCATTCCGCTGGGCGTGCTGACAGCCGTTACCGGCATCTCTGGCTCCGGCAAATCCAGCCTCGTCGCGCAGGCCCTGCCGGAATTGGTGCTGCTGCACCTGGGCCACGAGCCTGAAGACGATGCCGCCGAAAGCGCCACCAGCGAAGGGCCGGCAGTGGTCGAAGCGACCGGCGGCCATCTGGCGGGCGACGTGGACGCCATACAGCGCCTGGTGCAGGTGGACCAGAAGCCGATCGGGCGCACGCCGCGGTCGAACCTGGCTACCTACACGGGTCTGTTCGACCATGTGCGCAAGCTGTTCGCCGCCACGCCCGATGCTCGACGCCGCCGCTATGATGCCGGACGGTTCTCGTTCAACGTCGCCAAGGGGCGCTGCGAGACTTGCGAGGGCGAGGGTTTCGTTAGCGTGGAACTGCTGTTCATGCCCAGCGTGTACGCGCCGTGCCCGACCTGCCATGGCGCGCGCTACAACGAGGCCACGCTGAAGGTGCAGTGGAACGGGCGCAACATCGCCGAGGTGCTGCAGATGACCGTGGACGATGCCAGCGAATTCTTCGCGGGTGAAGACGCGGTGGCAAGGCCCCTGCAACTGCTGCGCGACATCGGACTGGGCTATCTGCGCCTGGGGCAACCGGCCACTGAGCTTTCCGGTGGCGAGGCGCAGCGCATCAAGCTGGCGACCGAGCTTCAGCGCAGCCAGCGCGGCCGAAGCCTGTACGTGCTCGACGAGCCGACCACCGGGCTGCACGCGTCGGATGCCGACCGGCTGCTGGTGCAGTTGCAGCGCCTGGTCGATGCCGGTAATACCGTAGTGATGATCGAGCACGACATGCGTGCGGTGGCCCAAGCCGACTGGGTGATCGACGTAGGGCCAGGCGCGGGCGCTGCCGGCGGCAGCATCGTGGTGGCGGGTTCCCCTCAGCAGGTGGCCCGAAAGTCTGGCAGCCGAACCGCTCCGTTCCTTGCACGGGAGTTGGCGCGGGCCGAGTAGCTTAGTTCGCCAAATGTTGCCAGCTTCGCGGGGCATTGATCGTCGCCACACGGTGGTGACGGTCGCTGCCCGAGTCGCGTCATCCTTCCTGAGTCAGAGCAAGATAGGGATTGTTGGGCGGTATTTCGGCGAATACCAAGGACCCATTTTCGAGGAGGTAGCCATGCAGTCGGCGGGACTTCCTCGGGCCCGTGACTTCACAGGTCCAAATGTTCAGGCCATTTGGGTGCTTGCGGTATAGCTGCAGTTTCTAAAAGCGCGTTTGCACCCACTGCCAATCCGGTTGCTTGTCCTGCCTGACCAGCGCATCCACCTGGGGATGTTCCTACGCATAGCGCTGGAACACGCTGGGACTGACCAGGTAGGCGGTGTCGCTCACCGTATGCACGAGCGCCTTGGCGTCGTTGATGATGAGTCGCCGCGCGGCGACTCCCTGTTGCAGCCACGTCATGAAATGCTCCCCGGATGGTATCGCGACTGTTGGAGTTGATGCAGGTCCAGGCGCAGGGGTAAGTGGCAAGGGAGACGCTGCGGCTGTGGTTGGGGCAGGGACTTTCTCCACTGGATCTTCACCCTTCCCCATGTCGGCCGTGCGATCCAATCCAACCATCGCCAGCATGTCCTCCATGACGTCAGGCACGGGCGGGGCCGCAGTCGGCAAGGCGGTATCGCTGCGAGGGCATTCCCAAGGGGGAGTCTCCAGACCTTCGGGGGTTGGCTGCCCCACGACCGCGGGCGGTGTGCCTGGTGCACTGCCGTTGGTTTCCGCTGGCGTCGTGTCGATCGCCACCGTGCCTGCGAAAAGCGCTGGCCGCTCGCCGGATTCCCAGATCAGCGCGGGCGCGAGGCGCAACAGGGTGAACGAGTAGGACCAGCCGGTCGCACTGGTCACGGTCGCGCGCCAGACCGCCTTGCCGTCTGAGGTGGGCTGGAGCATGCCGTGGTTCTGCAGCACGTTGAAGACGGCGGTGTTGTTCACAGGAATGCCGTCGATCCCCTGAGACAGCAGGTGCGCGCGCAGCTTGTCCGAGACAGTCTTGCTCACCAGCCACAGCCCATCCTCGGTGAGCCAGCCATCGGAGGCTTCCGGCTGATTCAGCTTCAACTGTTCCTTGAGCAGGAAGCGCAGCCCGTCCAGCAGCTTGCGTTGCAGCGCGTGCCTGGGCGCGGCCATGGCGCGCGCGGGATCGCCGCCCAGTTCCTGTGCCACAGAAGCGCGATCAGCCTGCACGACCAGTTCACCCAGCACGCCGGCGTGCTCGTACTGCCCGGCCAAGACGTAGAGCAATGGTGCCCACAGAGACGGATAGAGCTTGTTGATCAGGCTCAGCGCCACGTCGGCACGCCCAGTCTTGCCCTTGGGCTTCGACGAACTTGCGTCGCGCATGCGCCCAGCAGCCCAGGCGTTCGATGCCGTCGCGTGCAGCCACGGCGTTGTAACCGGCGTAGTCGTCGGTCATCAGGTAGCCGCGGTAGCCATCGAGCAGGCGTAGCGGCACCTCCTGCGCGCGGCTGGCTGTGTAGTCGAAAAGGATCACCGGCTTGTCCGGCGGCCCACCGCTTTGCACCCACATCCAGGATTGTGCCGAGGGGTCGCGTCCCGGTTCATGCAGCACCTGCAAGCGCGTTTCGTCGCAGTGCAACACGGGGTAGTCCAGCAGCTTGTCGCGCATCAGGTTGAGCAACGGTTGCAGTTGCTCGCCACTTTGGATCACCCAACGCGCCAGGGGCTGGCGTGGGATGTCGACGCCGTGGCGGCTGCCCCCTAAAGAAGGTTGGCCGTAGAAGAGCACTTGAAGGGCTTCGCGTCCCTCTCTGGAGTGTGCTGTCTTTTGCGTATTCAGCCCCTGGTTTCAGCGTTGTCAAGTGGCAGTTTTGCTATAGGAGCCTTCTTTCCGCGCACGCATCACTGGTAATGCTGTTCGATCACTCGAAGCTTCGGATGATCTGATCGTTATTTGGTCAGATTGCTGTTTTTGACATCGGCAAAGACTGAAATCAGTCAGAAATACAAGGGTGTGCAGCCCTAGATTCTTTCTTGCAGCGCCTTGAAGAAGGCATCGATATTCTCATCGTGGCGTTTGTAGTAGGTCCAGGGGCCGATCCGCTGCGATGTAACCAATTGCGCGCGCTGTAGAGCTGCGAGATAAAGCGATGTCGTTGACTGAGAGAGGCCCGTGCGCTCTTGGATGATACTGACGCACACGCCTACCGTTTCTGGGTCGACTTCCTGCTCGGGAAAGACTGTCCTGGGATCCTTGAGCCAATTGAGGATGGCAAGGCGCGTCGGGTTCGCCAATGCTTTCAGGGCTTCGTTGACGTCAATAGTCATGAATTTTTTGAGACCTGTTTTTTTCGATATCTAGATATCTTCCTGATTCGCGCATCAAATTGGAAGGCTTCGCCATGATCTCTGCGCGCCAGCCCGTCGCAATGACGGGCTGGTTTGGACTGGAATCCTATTGTCCTGTCAGGTAGGACTATCGGGCACCTGTGCGCCGAATTGCGGGACGATATGTTTGCCAAGTTCCTCGATAACCTCTGCTGCGGGGCGTTTACCATACTTGAGGTTCAGGATGACGTGATCTACACCGATTTCCTGAAGTGTATCCAGCAAGGCCCGCAGGTGGTTACGTCCCAGTCGGAATCCTAGATGGATAGGCGAGGGTGGCGTGGATGGGTGTTCGTCCAGGTCGATATACAGCGATTGCAAGAACGGCTTGTAGATAGTGCCACATTGTTTAGCCGTTTCCTGTCGCCAATCTTCCACGATGAGTCGCTGTATTTTTGGCGGACGTGGATAGTTGATCCATCCATGGCTTTCACGCGCGATCCAATCGAGCGACTGGCGACTATGTCCGGTTACGAATAGCGGTATTTCCCGAGTCGTAGGTTTGGGAACGAGATCGGCCCCCAGTAACTCGCCGTGACTCCAGCGAATGGGCTCGAAGTGTGTTCGATGGGCTTGGCGTATCACATTGAGGTTTTCTTGAAAGGTCTCGCCACGCTTTTCTGGATCAACGCTGAATGCGGGAAACTCCACGGGACGATCGCCAGAGGCTACTCCCAGGAGCAAGCGACCTCCGCTCAACTGATCAATGCTCGCTGCGGCCTTTGCCGTGTGCAAGGGATTACGCAAAGTAAGGGCGATGGAGGCGGTGCCTAGTGCGATTTTTGTTGTATGGGCTGCGATGTAGCCCAGATACACCCAAGGGTCGAAAACCTGGCCGACATCACCGAAGCTTGGGTCCCTGAGCGGGACGTCGCGAAACCAGAGCGCCGAAAAACCAAGTGCCTCTGCACGTTTGGCCAGCGCGACCTGATCCAGCATGCGCGGTGTGTCACCCTCGAAAGCCTCCAGGGGAAAGAACAGCCCAAGGCTTAGATGACCCTGCCTGAAGGTCCGTTTGAATCCCCTATGCTCTTGGTAGGGAGTCGTGCTCGGTTGGTACATGCTTAACTTCCTCGGTCAGCAAACGCTGAGCCACGCCCCTGAGTTATGGGGCGTGGCTCTGAGCGTTTAGGATTTGTAAGTCGGGTAGTCGGTGTAGCCCTTATCGGTACCGCCGTACATGCTGCTTGGATCAACTGGGTTAAGCGGCCAGTTGTTGGCGATACGAGCGGGCAGGTCGGGGTTCGCAATGAAGGGACGGCCAAAAGCGATCAGGTCGCCCCAGCCAGCTTTTATCACGCGACTTCCTCGTTCAGCGGTGTACTTGCCGGCATAGATAATCTTGCCGCTGAAGGTCTTACGAACAGCTTCCCGGAACGTCTCAGGCAGCTCGGGTGCGTTTTCCCAATCGGCTTCGGCGAGCGACAGGTAGGCAATGCCCACTTCCTCGAGGATCTTCACTGCCTCGATGTAGGTTTGATGAGGATCATCTTCGACCAGACCAAGGTAGACGCGGTCTTCGTCTGTGGTCGCGAACAGCGGGGCGAAGCGAACGCCAACGCGCTCCTTGCCGACAACACCAGCAACGGCGAGGGTGATTTCGCGCAGGAAGCGAAGACGGTTCTGCAGCGAACCGCCATATTCATCATCACGCTGGTTGGTATGGGCCGAAATGAACTGGTTTACCAGGTACCCGTTCGCGCAGTGAAGCTCCACCCCGTCAAAACCTGCGTCCAAAGCATTTCGGGCTGCTTGGGCGTAGAGCGCAACCAGTTCCTTTACCTCCGCGGTGGACAGAGCTCGTGGGGTCGAAGGGTCGGTCAGTGTACCCGTGCCGGGGCCAGTTTCGATGAACACCTTGACGTTGTCCGCGCGGATGGCTGATGGCGCGATGGGCGCTTCACCACCGGGTTGCAGCGATGTGTGCGACACGCGACCCACATGCCAAAGCTGAGCAAAGATGACCCCCCCTTCGGCGTGAACAGCGTCGGTGACCTTACGCCAGCCTTGTATCTGTTCCGGGCTATGAATGCCGGGTGTCCAGGCATAACCCTGTCCTCGGGGTTCGATCTGTGTGCCCTCGGTCACCATGAAGCCAGCACCGCTGCGCTGACGGTAATACGTGGCCATCAGGTCGTTCGCAATATTGCCGGGTTGGGAGCTGCGTGAACGCGTCAGTGGCGGCAGAACGATACGGTTCTTGAGGGTGTATGGGCCCAGCTGAGTGGTTTTGAAAAGTTCTGATTGTGCCATTTTGGTTACCTGCATATCTAAAATAGTCGATGTCATGGGTCAAAAAATATGGATCAACGAGGTCGGAAGAGTCCGAGCGGTCCAGGTCACGAAGGCGCGCTGTGCGCCCTGCACCGCGCGGGCGACGTCGGCAGCTGTGGCGTTGATAATGTCGAGGGCTTCACCGTATTCGTCCGAAACTCACTGGTTGTCAATAAACAGGCCGTAGCTGCTGTCGGGAAGGTGATTCGGATGGGTATCGCTGGAATCTTTCATGGGACTACCTCCTGGGGTTTCTAGCGCGGTTATCGGTAGGCTATTCTCGATATTCATATATGTCAATATATTAATATTGATGCCGGCACGTACGCATGGTTCCACGCCCTTGCAGCTCACTTCTGGATCAGCTGGGAGCGCGCCGTGCTTCGCGCCAGGGTTGCCTATGCAGCCAGCTCCCTTGATTTTTTCATCAAGGAGGCTGGTTGCATCGACGAACACATCGACCACCCGCACCGGGTTGGTGTCCGCGACGTAGTCATCCAGGCTCTCGGGCAGCAGCGTGCTTTGGCCTCGATGTACTCCCTGGATAAAGCGCTTCATGGGCCGCCCCTGCTGAGTCTGAATCCTTCAAATCACAGCAAGGTCGATGCCAACGTTTTTACACAGCCTGGGCCAATAGCGGACGATTGGCTGGCAGGTATGCATCGCTATGTCCCCAGGCCTTGGGGAAATAGCTTGGGGTTTGAGAAAGCCTGCTTAAGGTGGTCGTACACCAATCGCACCCGCTTCGATACAGGACCCTGCTGCGGGCGGTATATGAACAGATCCCATGGTGCTGGAGCGTGATCAGCCAAAACGGCAACCAGCTTTCCTGACCGCAGATGAGGCTCAGCCAGATAGGCAGGAATTTGGCCAAAGCACATACCTGCCAGGGTAGCTTCCAATTCCGTATCTGGATCATCACAGATAAGCGCTGGCTGCCTGGGCGTAAATGTTTGCCCGTCGGCAAACAGCCAAGGCCAAGGGCGGCCATTTTTCTGGTCGATCAGGACTGAAAGTGGCAGCTGGGCCAAGGCATCCAGAGATCTGGGTGTTGTTTTTTGCTCTATTAGCGCCGGGCTTGCAACAACGTAAAACGGCACGGGAGCTAAGGCCCGTGCGACGTAGCGCCGGTCGCGAATTATACCCACCCTGATACCAATATCGATATGCGCCTCAACGGCATCGGTCATCTGATCTTCCAGGCGGAGATCGAATTGCAGGTCTGGATGTGCTGAGGCCAAGGGCTGAAGAAACGGTATTAAGAAGCGCCTGCCAATAGCATGTGGAGCCGTGATTCCCACCCTCCCTGACAGCTCAGGTTCCATCCTGTGCGACCGGAATAGCGTGTCGAAATGCTCCAGAGCTGATCTGGCATCTTTGGCGTAATCCTGACCGAAAGCAGTGATGCTCACCTGGCGGGTATTACGGTGAAACAGCGATTCGCCAAGCTCCGTTTCCAGGGCTTGAATGGCTCGGGTAACCCCTTGCGGGGAGATACCTAATCGGGTTGCCGCTTCGCGGAAGCTACCTGCCTCTGCTGCTGTGCAAAAAATCCTGACCATCTCCATGCGGTTAAGCATGTTGCCCTCCCATTTATTCCATATTTAGGAATAGCTTAATCCAATCATTTCCATTTATTGAGATCAACCATGGGGCTAAGGTTTGCGCACTGCCAGGTTAACCAACCATGGCGAAGTACAAACCCGCCGATGAGGTTCTCAACATGAGCAATAACATTTCTGGAAAAGTTGTCGTTATCACCGGCGCCAGCAGTGGCTTGGGTGAAGCGACTGCACGCCACCTTGCTGCGCTTGGCGCGCGCGTAGTGCTGGCCGCACGCCGCAAAGATAAACTCGACGCATTGGTGACTGAGCTGACCAATGCAGGTGGTCAGGCAATCGCGTATCAGACCGATGTCACCTCTCAGGAAGAGGTCAAAACGCTCATTCAAGGTGCCGTGGACACCTACGGGCGCATTGATGTACTGGTCAACAATGCCGGGCTGATGGCGATTGCACCGCTCAGTGATGGTCGCACTGACGAGTGGGATCGCATGATCGACATCAACATCAAGGGGCTGCTGTACGGAGTCGCGGCTGCATTGCCGGTCTTCCAGAAACAAAACAGTGGCCACTTCATCAACATCGCATCGGTTGCAGGCCTGAAGGTGTTTAGCCCAGGTGGCACCGTGTACAGCGGCACCAAGTTTGCTGTGCGGGCTATCTCCGAAGGACTGCGTCACGAAGTCGGTGGCAGCATCCGCACCACGACTATCGAACCGGGCGCCGTGGACTCCGAACTGAAATTCGGCAGCACCCACCAACAGAGCCGCGATTTCGTGGTGGACTTCTACAAGCATGCAATTCCCGCCGAATCGGTCGCTCGAGCTATCGCCTTCGCAATTGAGCAGCCTGCTGACGTGGATATTAACGAGATCGTTCTGCGCCCAACCGTGCAGGAATTCTAATGAGTTGAGGGCCTGTCTCTTCGGCGTCAGGCCCCGCTTATCTGGAGTGAAAAGCGGTGAGTGCCACATGGCCCGGAAGAAAAGAAGCAAGCGCTCGATGCAGGTGCTGAATGCCCTGCAATTCTTCAGCAGCTTGCAGCTGTTCGTGGGGCTGACAACGGATTGATGGCAACGGTTATGGAGGGCTATCTACGGGAAGAGTTTCCCAGTAGCGAAATCAGGAGCGATTCGCAGAACAAGTCCATTGACGAGACCATCTCCATCGTCCGCTCCTACCTGCGGTAGAGGCACCAGGGTGCCCTCGGTGAGGGAAAATTTAGTTAGCTAGTAAAGGAAGCGACATCATGAAATCACGTGCAGCAGTTGCCTTCGGGCCTGGAAAGCCACTGGAAATCGTCGAGATCGACGTCGAGCCGCCGCGCAAGGGCGAGGTGCTTGTCAGGATCACGAATACCGGCGTTTGCCATACCGACGCCTTCACCCTGTCGGGCGAGGACCCGGAAGGCGTGTTCCCGGCGGTGCTGGGTCATGAGGGCGCCGGCATCGTGGTCGAGGTCGGCGAGGGCGTGACCTCGGTCAAGCCGGGTGACCACGTGATCCCGCTGTACACCGCCGAGTGCGGTGAGTGCCTGTTCTGCAAGAGCGGCAAGACCAACCTGTGCGTGGCGGTGCGCGCCACCCAGGGCAAGGGCGTGATGCCCGATGGCACCACCCGCTTCAGCTACAACGGCCAGCCGATCTACCACTACATGGGCTGCTCGACCTTCAGCGAATACACGGTGGTGGCCGAAGTCTCGCTGGCCAAGATCAACCCGGACGCCAATCCCGAGCATGTCTGCCTGCTGGGTTGCGGTGTGACCACCGGCATCGGCGCTGTTCACAACACGGCCAAGGTTCAGCCGGGTGACTCTGTGGCCATCTTCGGCCTCGGCGGCATCGGGCTCGCTGCGATTCAGGGGGCACGCCAGGCCAAGGCAGGTCGCATCATCGCCATCGACACCAATCCAGCGAAGTTCGAGCTGGCTCGTACCTTCGGCGCGACCGAATGCCTCAACCCGAAGGACTTCGACAAGCCGATTCACGAGGTTCTCATCGAGATGACCGGTTGGGGTGTCGATCACACCTTCGAGTGCATCGGCAACGTCAACGTGATGCGCTCGGCACTGGAAGCAGCACATCGTGGCTGGGGCCAGTCGATCGTCATCGGCGTGGCTGGTGCAGGCAAGGAAATTTCGACGCGCCCGTTCCAGTTGATCACCGGTCGCACCTGGAAGGGCTCGGCTTTCGGCGGGGTCAAGGGCCGCACTCAACTTCCCGGCATGGTGGAGGACGCAATGAAAGGCGAGATCGATCTCGCCCCGTTCGTCACCCACACCATGGGCCTCGACGACATCAACAAGGCCTTCGACCTGATGCATGAAGGCAAGTCGATTCGCACGGTGATCCACTACTGACCGCCCACTACCCATTCAACGCCAACCACCAAGGAAATTAATCATGTCCACTCCTGTCATTTCTGGCGATGGCATCTTTTCGCACATCTTTATCGGCGCTGCCGACCTTCAGAAGTCGGTCGCGTTCTACGACGCCGCTCTGGGTGCTCTTGGCATCAAGAACCTCGGTCCTTTCAACAACGGATGGGTACTTTTCGGTCGCGAAAAGCCGGCTTTCATCATCGCCCGCCCGGGCAATGGTGAAGCGCCTTCCAGTAACGGCGTGACGATCGGCTTTGCGGCCGCCACTCCCGCTGAAGTGGATGCCTTCCACGCCGCCGGCCTTGCCGCAGGCGGCACTGACGAGGGCCAACCTGGCGCACGTGGTCACCTGCCGGGTGCCTATGCGGCCTACCTGCGTGATCCGGCGGGCAACAAGGTCTGCTCGTACACCTTCGTCTGAAAGCAAGGAAGCTGAGAGCGTTCTGACAGGGTCAGCACAAGCCTCTATTATACGGCGAGCCTGTTAGACGGACGTTGTTCGATGAGATCCTCCAGCAAATGACCGAATTCAAAATCGACCTGATTGAATCTTGGCTCGACGATCAGCCATTGGCCGGAGGCGCAGGAGAGAGGATCGTTGAGTTGCGGGCTATTCCGGTCAAGAACAGGGCCGCTCTACTGGCCCAAACTGCGCCTCATGCGAATATTCGGGCGACTGGCCATGGCTGGTGCATTGCCACAGAGCGCGGATGCGGAGGTGCGGGCTTATACGAGGCGACACGGTGCCCTGGGTGCAAGCATTCGGTGATTGATGAGACATTCGCCGGCACTTGGCATGCTATCTACTCGCAACAGCGGGAGTTGATGAAAATTGAGGATGCAGGCCCAGCAGTAAGACAGCGCGCCGAGCGTGATTTGAAGGTCGCGCTCGATGTTATCAACAGCCTAGGCCTATCCCCTGATGACGACGAGCAAGAAGGGGCTGTGAATGGCTAAGCAAGCGACGGAGCCTCGCTCCACTGGGCGATCTCGGCCAAAGACAGCCGATGCACTCGACAAGGTCATCGATGGCATGGTCGAGGGCAACCAAAAGCTCAGCATCTCCTCAGTTGCCAGGGCCGCAGGAGTCACGCCGGGTCTTATCCATAATACCTACCCTGCGGTGGCGGAACGTATTCGCAACCTTATGGGCAAGTCGGTGCGCGCCCAGCGTGACTCCAAGCATCAAGCACTGATGAAGGAGAAAGAACTGAACAAGGCGCTCCGGGGGGAGAACAGCCTGCTTCTTGAGGAGCTAGCCAGGCTCGCGTCGGTGAACCAGCGCCTCATGATTGAGCTGGCCCAGTTGGATGGCGTTGCCCAAGGTAAGGTAGTTACGCTTGCACCGAAGCCTGGGGCTAAGTAGCCCCAGGGGCTTATTTCACCATCCATAGCTGATCGATCCGGGTTGTATAGCTGGGGCTCGCTTCATGTTCCACTTCGGGGTAACAGGCAACGGCCTGGCCGCAGGGTTCCACGGCCCCATTTCGAGTTGACTTGATCCATCACCTGCATGACCGTAAGCGGGCGGCGGCAATCATGAGCTTGATCCAGTCGGTGCGGATGAATGGGCATGAACCGTATGCCTACTTGAAAGATGTGCGCACGCGGTTGCCGACGCAGCGGGCGAGTGAGATCGAGCAGCTGCTGCCGCATCGGTGGGGCCTGCCTAACCCATGCTAGGTGAGTTGGGCAGACGCTTAACAGTGCGGAATAGGATGCTCCCCCGTGGAGTGGACGTGAGGGCTTAGCGAGGCGGTATGCCCATGTGTTGCTGATGCTGCATCATCTGATCCATCATCATCTGCTGCATGCCCATGTACCTATCCATCATGTATTGATGCTGCTTCATCTGCTCAGGCGTCATCTGGGAGTAGTGACTGCCCATTTGGCCCCAGCCCATCATATGGCCGCCCATCATGCCGCCCCCGCAACACCCCATCATCCCGTTACCCTGCATCCCATTCATCATCTGCATGCCTTGTTGCATCATGGCTTGGTGCTCTTGCATCAGCTTCTGGCGCTGAGCGGGGTCGGTGGACTTCTGAATTTGGCTCATTTGCTCCTGCATTTTTTTGAGATTTTCTTGTGCCTTTGCCATCTCTTGGTCGAATTGCTCAACGCTTATCGGTTGCTGTTGGGCCGATTTAGCAGCGGTTGAGTCCTGCTGCGCGGAGGCTAATGCGGGGAAAAGCGCTGCCGCCAAAGCGACGGCGGCGAGTTGGGATGCTTTCATCTTCTGCTCCTTGTAGCTGGTGATTGATCGAGGGTGAATCACTACTTTCCAATATAGACCTCAATTTTGGGCATAGCCTGACTGGGATCAATGGTTGACCCTGTACCTGCTACAGGGTGTATTCAGGCTGCCTACTTGTTAGGAGGTGAACGGGATGAGTGGTGACAAAGCTTGTGGTTGTGCGAATAGCGTTGCGCCGTCGAATGAGGTGTCCACCCCAAGCAATGGGGCTGCGTGGGTCAGTGAGTTTTCTGTACCCAAGATGGACTGTCCCTCTGAAGAGCGCATGATTCGCTTGGCTTTGGAGGGGCTGGAAGGTATCGAGTCGTTATCCTTCGATCTCAGTCAACGGCGCGTTCACGTCTATCACTCGGGGGCGATAGATCTGCACGCTAACAAGCTCGATTCCTTGGGCCTTGGCTCGACCCTGATAGGTACGCGGGCTTGCGCACCAAGCGAGGTCGCGGAGAGAGGGCAGGCTGACGCCCAGGAGGCTCTAGACGAGTCCAGAGTGCTTAAAGCCTTGCTGGGTATCAACGCTCTTATGTTTGTAGCCGAGCTGGTTCTTGGGGTTATTGCTGAGTCCACAGGGTTGATTGCGGATTCGCTGGATATGTTCGCCGATGCCGCTGTTTATGGCCTTGCCTTCTATGCCGCTGGACGGAGCAAGGGTCTACAGCTTAAGGCCGCACATCTGTCGGGCTTTCTACAAATAGCGCTCGCGTTAGGCGTTTTACTGGAAGTTGTGCGCAGATTTATTTTCGGCAGCGAACCCGAGTCATTGCTGATGATGGGGGTTGGCCTGGTCGCCCTTGTGGCCAATGTTGGCTGTTTGCTCTTGATATCAAAACACCGGAATGGTGGCGCTCACATGCGAGCAAGCTGGATATTCTCAGCAAACGATGTATTGGCCAACCTAGGGGTTATTGTTGCTGGCTTACTGGTGATGCTTACGGGTTCGCCTTATCCCGACCTTGCCATTGGTTTTGCTGTCGGGCTGCTTGTCCTCAACGGTGGTCGGCGAATTCTTGCCATGAAGGCTTGATGATCATGCTCAAACCTCCGCCCATTAAGCAACGTGGAGGTTTAACCGGGAGGAAATTAATCTTTCTTTTTTCGATCTACCTAAAGGACGTGCTCACGCGCTTGCCAACCCGGAAAGCCAGCTGTTGCTGCACAGCTGGGCTCCCCGGCAAGGCGTGATGCCCCGTTCGCCTAGCTAGATGTATGCGTCCGGCTGATTTCTGCACGTCGGCACGAGGGTGCCCACTTACCGTGAGCAAACGCTCTTTTCTGCCACCTCAATCAGATCGGCCTTGCCAGCTTGCGGGCGACTGTACGCATGACCTGCTGGGATGACGATGGTTACGTTGGCGTTCGAACAGTGGTCGTGAAGGGTTTCAAGAGGCCTCGAAAAATTGAAAAATTGTTAGTCTGGTAAAATGCTTATAAAACAGTATGTTACAATCTACTAACTGTTAGAGTCATTCAGATACAATGACGGCTGCGTGATCGCGCGCTCGGCCGAGGCAAAGCAGCTCGGTATCAAAATGGGCGTGCCGTATTTTCAGATCCGGCGCGACCTGGAGCGTTGGGGCGTTGTGGTGTTTTCCAGCAATTACGCGCTGTACGGCGACATGAGCGAGCGCGTCATGACGGTCATCAAGAGCCTGGTGCCTGCGGTTGAGGTGTACTCAATCGACGAGTCGTTTGCCGACCTTACCGGTGTGCCAGACGTCGAAGTGCTCGGCAGGCGGATCCGCGCTGAGGTACTGCGCAGCACAGGTATCCCGGTCGGGGTGGGCATTGGGGGGACCAAGACGCTCGCCAAGCTAGCGAACCATTCAGCGAAGCGCTGGCAGAAGCAGACGGGTGGGGTAGTGGACCTTCGCGACCCGGTGCGGCGCGACAAGGTGCTGCGCGTGACTGACGTCGGCGATGTATGGGGTGTCGGCCGCCGTATGACCGAGCAGCTGAACAGGTTGGGCATACGTACTGCGTGGGATCTAGCCAGCGCGGATGCCTGGAGCCTGCGCAAAAAATTCAGCGTGGTCATCGAGAAAACCGCACGCGAACTGCGCGGGACGCCGTGCCTCGATCTGGAGGACGTCGCGCCACCCAAACAGGAAATCTGCTGCTCGCGGATGTTCGGCAAGCGCTTGCGCGAGCTGGAGCCAATTAAGGAGGCAGTGGCGGCATACGCTGCCAGGGCCAGCGAGAAGCTGAGGGCCCAGCAGTCACTGTGCAAGCGTGTCCGAATCAGCATCCGGACCGGCATGTTCAATCCCGACGAGCCTAAGTTTGCGAAAGGCGTGGTGTGTGAGCTGCCGTATCCAACCGACGACACTCGATACATCACCCGAGCGGCGATCGCCGGTTTGGAGCACATCTATCGCGAGGGATTTTCGTTCAGCAAGGCCGAGGTCCTGCTGATGGACCTGTGCCAGCGTGGCGAGTACACCGACGATCTATTCGCCCAAACCCAGCCCGCTGCGTCGGAGCGCGTTATGGGCGTGCTCGATGCAATCAACGCCAAGTGGGGTCGCAACACCCTCCGGCCCGGCCGCGTAACCACCGCGCCAGACTGGGGCATGCGACGGGAGATGATGAGCCAGAGTTTCACGACTAGGCTGGATCAGTTGTGGGTGGTGCGGTGCAACTAGGCAAGGATTTTCCCCTAAATCGGTGTCCGGGATCAGTAGGCCATTACAGTTCAAATGGAATGAAGGTCAAGGTAACGTGCAGTTTGGGCTGTAGTCCGGAGCTGCAGTGACCATTGCCCCGGTGCCGGGGTTAGCCGAGGCCGCCCAGTGAGGCGGGGTGGGAAGAATTTTGCTGTAGCTTTTATTACTAAAGGCAGTCTTTTTTAGCAAGAAATAGTCCGACTTTGTTATTGGGAGAGTATTGCTTTGAGTGAGGGGGCTAGGGATATTTCCAGGTTAAGTGTTCTCAAACACCCATGTCCTGAATTCCGGGGTATGAGCAGCTCAAGTCCCACCCGTATTGCAATGCGTCGGATTTTTTGCAGAACACCATTAAATTCATGAAGTTGAAGGTTGGCATACTTCAAATTCGGGCATCAAGAGGGCTCTGGCATGGATGAAATTGATAGTCTGACCCGAGACAAAATTCGGGAATGGCAGATTCGTCGTTTGGATATCAAGGAGCAGATGCATTTAAATCCCTCGAAAACTCTGGAGCTTTCGAGGGTGCTGGATCTCATGGACGAAGAACATGCCGAACTACTTAGTGGGTCGAAGAACAGTCAGGTTGAAGGTGCAAATCAGCGAGAAGAAATTTATTTTCGAGCAGCAGCGGCCGCATCTTTATCGCCCTCTACCTCAGAAAAGTTTGATCTGCAGCTGCATCTAGCTGCAAAAAGTGCTGCCGATCTGGGCAGGCTCCTTGAAATGGCAGTCTGCGAATTGCAGTATTGCATCGAGATGAAGGGCACAGAGCTAGCGAGTGAGCATAATAACTATCTAGGAGGGATGTCAGGAACTTTGGGTAGCTATGAGTTCGTGCTTGATGTCAAGGGTAAGGGCAGTAATGAGTGACTCACATGAGAGGTGGAAGGAAGTCGAAAGTCTGGCTGAGCATGTAATGGATCTGCTCGATAAATGTGAGGTCAAGTGGCGCAGGTATGGGCTCATATATGTAGATCACCAGCCAGTAAATATTACGACCGTCAATATTCTTCTTGTTGAACTGAGTAAACGTCTTGGTGTGCCAAGGTCACTGATTCGCTCTAGGTTGATCGATTTGGGGTGGCTCAACGATACCCGCTATGGCTCTGCCCGAGACGATTTTCTACGTGTAGCAGTCAATCTATGCCCTCCTGCAACAGAAATTTCAGAGGTCGATTGGTTCGAAATAGACGACGAATCGGGAGTAACTGATGATGAATATGAAAAGGATTGATCAAATGATGAGCCCTTTCTTAATTGTGAGATAGTATGCATCCTGAGCACTTTGATTTATCCAGCCCCCTTTTCTTGCCTGTTGCAAGTGAAACTTGCGCAAGTTTATTAGGCTCTAAAGATGCAAACGGGCTAGCTACTTTGTCGGATGCTGAATTGGCCGCGATTTTGGTTGTTCAGCACTTGTCGGTTGCAGAGAAAAAAGAGCTGACGCCGAGTTCGATTGAAAGGAACTTGAGCAAGCTTATCGCTTGGGCGGTTGGTACTCAGCATTCAGATGCTAGAGGGTTGCTTTCAGAGGCGCAGCGGCTGTTTGATCCAAGAAGGTTACGCTCCGGTGGTCAGGTTGCCAAGAGTTTAAACTTACGCTTTCTAAGCTCTGATGAGGTCGCAGCGCGGGATTATTTGCTACCCAATGGAAGATGGGATTTCGAATTTAGGGGGCGTCACTATAAACGTATCAATCCATTCAGTGAACAGATGATTACGCCACGGCATCGCGAGCGTTGGTTAAGCCCTGCGCAGGATAAGTTGGTAAGGACTTTCCGTGCCAATCTGGATGAGGACCTCCATGTTCAAGGTTACGCGGGTATCGGTAAGAGCCACCTATTAGGCACCTTGATGGAGTGCTTGCGTCCAGGCGGGGCGTTATTGTTGGCGCACACATCCGGAAAGTTGGAGGCCCTTCGTAAGCGTATTGGAGACGTTCACGGCAGTAAAGCCGGATTGACCTTCATCGAATTCGCACAGCTCTTGCTGAATGATCCCAAGCCCAAGCCCGTGAACGAACTTCCTAAGTTTCTTAGTAAGCGGGCATTGTCACAAGAACTGAACATCATTGGCGTCCGTGACTATGACACACAATCGACGCTAAACATTTGCCTTAAAGTGCTCAAGAACTATTGTCGGTCTAGAGACTATACCCTGTCGACAAAGCACTTGCCTTATTTTAACCAGCCTTTGTCTAGCATGGACGCTAGGGTGGTTCTTGAGTATTCGAGCCAGCTATGGGGCTACCTTGAGTCAAACCCTGCCTGGTACGGTCTGGTTGAACTCGACGCATTGTTAATGATAAAGCGTGCAAGCTTATCAGGCTGTGTGGTTCCGGCTCGGTACTCGCACGTACTCATTGACGAAAGTCAGGACCTTCCTGCTTCCCTTATGCAGATCATTGAGCGAGGTCGCCAGGTATTGATAACGCTCGGGGATGAATATCAACAAGCTGGGGGCGCTTTTGTAAGCAGAGGGCGCGGGGTCCGGCGAAGTGAGATCGCCTACTCTGTTCGATCTGGCCGTAACGTCGAAAGTTTGGTGAATCCTCTAATCTACCGTCACTCTAGTAAGGGCAAAACTCCCTTTGAGGGTGCTAGCAATACTGATATCGCTGTTAAGTATTATCCTCAAGGATTTTTGCCGCCTGAGGGTTGTGTGGTATTGGCTGCATCCCGCTGGGACATGATGAAGTGGATTATCCAGATGGATGCTGCAGGGCGCGCGTTAATCCCCAGTACTGAAGCGCAGAAAGACCTCAAAAGGTTCATGGCCACTGCCATCGCATTGTTCAAGCCAGATTTCTACAGTGTTGAGCAGATACCGGATGGACCGCATTTGGACTTTAGTGAGTTTTCAAGCTGGCAGCAGGTTTGTGATGCCAACCGGTACGATGAGTCATTTTTATGGGTGGAGGCAGAGCTAGAGAAAGGCTTCAATGTTGCCGATATGAATCAGCTGAAAGGGATGCTTGGTCAATCCGGCAATAGTTGTATGGTTATGATGGCTGAACAGGCTGGAGGGATGGAGTTCGACGTAGTTTTGTTGACGCCGCAGCTACTCACTGTCAATAAGTTCAGGGATGTGAATGAGTTCGACCAACGAATCTGTGCTGTGTACATTGCGATATCTCGCGCCAAGTTTAAACTGTACGTTCCTTATGATGTGGCTGAATGGATCGCTCATCACGACTCCCAAAAATTCCGGGAGTTTAGCGGTTACTGACTTCATATTAAATCTCGGCCGGATATTTAGAGGAGAAATCCGCATTGCATTTCTTCTCAGTAACCGTCAGGTCCTAGAAGGCTCCCATGTCTGTCGCACAAGCCACCTCAAACCGAGTCAAGCGAATGAAGAAGGGCACGCTTTTCGTACGCAAGGCCTTCGCTGAAGTAGGTTCGCGTGCAGCGGTCGATGAAGCGCTTTTCAGGCTGGTGCAGTCAGGTTGTCTGAAGCGTGTAGCCCGCGGTGTCTATGTACCCGGCCGTTCGTTGGATGTACCGGAAATGAATCCGCATCGTCGCGTTTATGCTGCAGTTTGCTGCGGCCGGTATGTGCAGTATACAGCACAGATTTTTTCGTCGAATTCATCCAAATCATACCGCGCTCGGCAAGGTAGCCATTACGCAGCGAGAGGCTTGAGCGCTGCTGGTCGATCACAGCATTAGGGAAACTCTGAAGAAGACTTCCCAAGTCTGGTGAAGTACGCCGGTCCCGTTGCCTGAGTTTTTCGGTGAAGCAGATGACTTTTGCTGACGCCGAGTACGCCGGCAAGCGCAAGCAGACCCGCAAGGAGTTGTTCCTGATTGAGATGGGTCAGGTGGTGCCGTGGAAGGGTTTGGTTGCCCTGATCGAGCCTCAATACCCCAAGGGTGAAAGGCGTACCCGTTGATGGCGATGCTGCGCGTGCATCTGATGCAGAACTGGTTCGGCTAAGCGATCCGGCGATGGAGGAAGCGCTCTATGAGACGACTATATTGCGCCAGTTCGGCGGGCTGAGCCTGAAACGCATCCCCGACCAAACCACCATCCTAAACTTCCGTCGGCTGCTGGAGAGCCACGAGTTAGCGGCTGGGATCCTGGCGGTGATCAATGGCTATCTCGGTGACCGGGGTCTGTCGCTGCGCCAGGGCACCATCGTCGATGCCATGCTGATCCATGCGCCGAGTTCGACCAAGAACCGAGACGGCAAGCGCGACCCGGAAATGCACCAGACCAAGAAGGGCAACCAGTATTGTGTGTCACGAACACAGGTCAGATGACCTGTGCTGCTGTGCCGAAGATGGAAGTAGGCCTTCCGAAGTCGGCTTGCAGGAGCGGACTTCAAACCACCCGGTGCTGCTGCATCCAAAAGGTGTGGTGGTGAGCGACCGAGGAAAAGTCATCCCTGAGGATGGCAGGTGAGTATGGAGAAGATGAGCGAAAGCAAACCGTCCGATGACGCATCGTTATGCCCAAGGTGCTGCCGAAACTGAGGTGGAGTACTGGCTTCAGGACAAGTCGGGGCGTTACCTGCTTACGGACCCGATGGCAGCCGGTGTATAGGCGGCATGATCTTCATACAGGCTTTGGTACGGAACGTGAGAACCTTGTTCCAGATGCGAAGGAAAATGACAAATGGCCAACACCATGAGGAAGAATACCGATGCTGGAACGAGGGGCGGAGCTTCCCGTAGTAGCGATGAAGCCTCTGTAATGGAGGTGGAGCGAAGGGGCGGCGTTATCCGGCCGACGAGCGTTGCCAACCTCCGGGGATGAGTGGCGTGAGCTCGGCGAAACCTTATGACATAGCGAAACGCACGGTATGGGACGCCTACCAGCAGGTCAGGGCCAACCGCGGTGCTGCCGGCATCGACGATGAAACCATCGCCGATTTCGAGCGGGATCTGTCTAAGAATCTCTACAAGCTGTGGAATCGGATGTCGTCGGGGTCGTACTTCCCGCCTCCGGTCAAGCAAGTAGAAATTCCCAAGGCATCGGGAGGCACGCGCAAGCTGGGAGTGCCCACGGTTGGTGATCGTGTCGCGCAAACCGTGGTCAAGCTTCTCATCGAGCCGGAGCTGGACTCGATCTTCCACTCGGACTCCTATGGGTACCGGCCGGGACGATCAGCGAAGCAGGCGGTGGCGATCACGCGTGAGCGCTGCTGGCGATACGACTGGGTGGTGGAGTTTGATATCAAGGCAGCCTTCGATCAGATCAATCATGGGTTGCTGATGAAGGCGGTGCGCCTGCACATCAAGGAGGACTGGATACTTCTGTACATCGAGCGGTGGCTGGTTGCGCCGTTCGAAACGGATGACGGCATGCGCGTCCCACGCGAACGCGGCACCCCGCAAGGTGGAGTGCTCAGTCCCCTCCTGATGAATCTGTTCATGCACTATGCCTTCGACACCTGGATGCAACGTACCAGCCCCAACTGCCCGTTTGCCCGCTACGCCGATGATGCGGTGGTGCACTGCCGCAGTCGAAAGCAAGCGGAGTACGTGATGCGCTCCATTGCTTCACGGCTGGCTGCCTGTGGCTTGACGATGCACCCGGAGAAATCGAAAGTCGTGTACTGCAAGGACAGTAACCGTCGCGCAGGTTATCCGCATGTGAGCTTTACCTTCCTCGGCTTCACCTTTAGGCCGAGGAAGGCGCTCAGCAAACAAGACCAGCTCTTCACGAGCTTCCTTCCGGGAGCGAGTGCGGATGCCTTAAAGCGGATGCGGCAAGCGGTACGCAGGTGGCGACTCAATCGCCAAACCCACGTGACGCTGGTCGACGTGGCTCGGCTCTACAATCCAGTGATACAGGGGTGGTGGCAATACTATGGCTCGTTCTATCGGACAGCCATGCTTGGCATCTTCCAGCACATTGACCGCGCGCTTGAACGCTGGGCCCGACGAAAATACAAGGCCCTTCATAGGCGCAAGCGGCGCATTAGCCAATGGCTGGACAAGATGCGGACTGTGGTACCCCGGCTGTTTCATCACTGGCGAGTGACCGGGCAGCAAGGTTGGATAACGGGAGCCGTATGACGCGAGAGTGTCACGTACGGTTCTGCGAGCGGCTGCGGGGGCAGTTCCCGCGGCCGACTCACCACTTCGGTATGAAGCTCACATCAGTGTCGATGAAGAGTCGGGTCTGGTGCACAGCGTGGTGATGACCGCCGCCAATGTCGCGTACATCACTCAGGTCGACAAACTGCTGCACGGCGACAAGAACGTCGTCTGCGCCGATGCGGCTACACCGGAGTCGAGAAGCGCTCCGAACATACTGACCGAGATGTGATCTGGCAGGCCGCGGCACGCGCAGTACGTACAAGAATGCGGGCAGGAACAGCCCGCTCTACAAAGCCAAGCGTAAGATCGAAACGCCATGGCGCAGGTGCGGGCCAAGGTCGAACATCTATTTCGGGTGATCAAGCGCCAGTTCAGCTACACCCTAGAGTACGGCTGATCACTAAGTGTACCTGTAGGTACACTTGGTGTACTTACGTGCGGCCGAGTCCATAGAATCGGAAATAGCGGTCGTCGCGGTGATTCGGAGTGTACCTAGAAGTACACTTAGTGACATTAATAAGCTAACCGAGCTCAAGCTATGTTATCTGCAGTCCCGGGAGCGGCTAAATAGCGAATATTGCGAATAACTCCGACTTGCCTAGCCGTATAATTACTTATACTTGCCGCGTCTCAAGCCACGCATGTGTCGTGGCGCGCTTGCTAGCTGGGCAAGGGAAATAAACAGCTTCTCAACACACCGGCTGAGGCCGGTACCTACCGAAATCTCAAGAAAAATGGGGCTCTGCCTCCCGCCTAATGCTGGATTCAACCAGCGCTCGCCTAACAAAACTGCCTTACACCCTGTCAGCCAGCTTCTACGCCTGATCCTATGATCAACAGGCTAGGACTGGGCGCCGTTTAAATGATGTTTAAAAAAAGTAACGGCTTATGAAAAACGCCCCAAAGCCCCGTCATCAGGGGGCTCCAGTAAATTCTTGTCGCGTGAAATCGCGTGACGGAGACCTCTTAACGCTTAAAAAAAGTTGATCCGCGGAGTGGGATGCGTGCTCTCAGAGGAGAGCGCAGCGAGCCTGGCCAGCGCCTATAGGAGACAACATGGCAATTTTAAATCCAGGGTTTGCGACCCCCTTACCAACCGTCGCTCGCTCACGTTCGCCTCGTACGTTACGAGCGCGAGTAAAACTCACCGTGCAGTTCGGCCATGAGCGAAAAAAAAAGGGGTGCCAGTTGGCTCAGGCCTGAACTGTGCGGCGGCACCCCCTTTCGATTTGACGATTTGAGAGAGAGGACAGAGTGGGTCGTAACGTCGGAGTGGGTACACGCGATATGGCATCGGCAGGTCGAATTCTGCTCGATCGGGAGCGCGAGAAAGGTCACATCTCATTTTCAACCGCTGCATCGGTGGATATGGCGTGGAGGCAATTTGCCGATATTGCGCGAGCCAAGGGTGTTCGCCGCCTCGAACATGTGACGGAGGATTTGCTAATGCGCTACGGCGCGGAGCTCGCCCAGCAAGTGGCGCGCCATGAATGCACGGCCGGGTATGCGCAGCGCCTAATCAGTGCGGTTAACAGCGTCATGAGACTGGCCAATCCTAAATGGAGACGAGTCAACGCTGTGCATGATTGTGGAGTACCAAAACGCACCGCGGTACGCAAAGAACCACCGTCGGGAATGGACGCCCAGTTAGTCGACGCGGCCATACAGAGTCTGCGCCTCAGTGATCAGGCGGAGGGTTCTACCCCATTTCCACGGACGGTTTTGAAAAGGCTGAAAACTTCAAATCTTGCCGGGCGACTCTACGACGCATTCGTGGGTTATGAAACCGCTCGATGTAGTCGAATAAATCCGCCCGAGCTTCGTCACGTGTTCGATACGACTGATGGGAAACGCGCTCCCTTTTCAGCTGACCGAAGAAACCCTCACAAGCAGCGTTGTCGCCGCAATGACCGACGGCACTCATGCTGCAGACCAGCGTGTTGCGATTCAGAAAGCGCTGGTAGTCAGCACTGGTGAATTGGCTGCCGCGATCCGAATGCAGGATCACTGACCAGTGACCCTGGCGCTGCCAGACCGCCATCTCCACTGCTCGAATCACCATCTGCCGATCCTGTCGGTGATGCATCGACCAACCGATCACCAGCTTGCTGTACAAGTCGAGCACCACGCATAGGAAGAGTTTGCCTTCCAGCGTGGCTATCTCCGTGATGTCCGTGACCCACTTGCGCTCCGGTTCCGGCGCGCTGAAGTCGCGCTCCAGCAGGTTTTTCACGCCTGCTGGACGACCGCTGGCGGCTCTTCCAAAGCCACGTCGTTTCCGGCGTGGCCAGCCTTGAATCCGCTCAGCCGCCATCAGGCGAGCAACGCGATTCAGGCTGACGGTTTCGCCCTCGTCGCGCAGATCCTCGTGCATGCGTGGCGCTCCGATCACACCACGGCTGTCTTCGTGAATCTCCCGAATGCGCCTCACCAGGCGCGCATTCTCTTGAGCACGTGAGCTTGGATCGCGATCCTGCCAGGCGTAGTAGCCACTGGCAGAAACCTTCAGGCAACGGCACATCAGTCGTACCGGGTACTCGTTGCGGCAGCGCTGGATCACCGTGTACCGCTCGATGACTCCTTGGCAAAGTACGCTGCCGCGTCTCTTAAAAAATCACGTTCCTTGGTGACCCAGGCCAACTCGCGCTTGAGGCGGGCAAGCTCCTCATCCCGCGGGCTTCCCGTTCCAGGGAAGGCTTTCTCAGTGCCTGGTTGCGCCTCCCGCACCCAGCGTGTGAGCAGGTTGGGGGCAACGCCAATCTCCAGGGCTACCTGCCGGCAGCTCGCCCCTGAACGACGAACCAGCTCGATGGCTTCCCGCTTGAATTCGGGGCTGTATTTCTTGCGCTTCATGAACACTCCTTCAGCTCGACATGAGCTTACTCGAAAGTGTCCGTACTAACGGGGTAGAACCCCGGCCGCAGCTGCAGTAGTGAAGTTGTGCTGGGCGCTCGGCTTGCGCATACAAGAAGCTGCATTGCTAAACGCCAAGAAAGCGATGTCCCAGGCTCAATCAGATGGTTGCATTGAGGTCCGATATGGCACGAAAGGCGGCCGCAAACGCGTGTTGAGGATCCTGCACGCACATCAGTTGGAGGCCCTGGAGGCTGCTGCCGCCATACAGGCGCAGGGCATCTCGATCATACCGTCGGACCTCGACTGGAAGATGTTCCGGACGTCTGTTCTGGACCGAGCACGAATAACATTGAAAGCGCACGGCATTGTTAGATTTCACGATCTACGTGCCGCATATGCGTGCCGGCGGTACCAAGAGCTGACTGGTTATCCCGCGCCGGTGCTGACCGGCCGCATCGTTGAAAGGGAGGCTGATCGGGTTGCCAGGGCCGAGATTGCATTGGAGTTGGGCCATAACCGGATCAGCGTCGTCGCTGCGTATGTTGGAGGTCTGGCATGAGTCGGCTAGTTGGCCAGATTGACGAGTTGACCAGGGGATATGGACGCAAGGGAGGAAAGCGGAACCGGGCGCAACAGAGGGCTCGAATGGCCGCCTTCGGCGTGTTCTGTGAGTCGCTGGGAGTCACCCATCTCGGGCAGGTAGGCGCCAGGCATGTGATTCGCTACTGGAAATCCTCAGTGATGCAACGCTACTCCGATCGTACGCGCATGGGTCACTACTACGCTTTGGAAGTGCTGTGGAGATGCGCAGGCAAACCTGAGAAACCACCAAGGCCGTTTCCCCTGGCAACTACGGTTGAATGAGCAGCTGCGACTGTCCGATCTCGACGGAGAATGAAAACCAGGCATTCCAGATAGAGCTGAAAATCTCGTCAATATCAGCGCAAGGAGCCGATTGAGTGTCTGGTTTTTTTTTGCTTCCCATCTGCTCAATAATTTTACCTGTATAAGTAAACACTCTGGATGTGTCTAGGCGTGCTACATATCCTTGGCGCGAGTAGCTAATCGGCTAGGCCACCTCAAGTAGCAAGGAACGAGGGACCTGCATTTTCGAAGATACGCGTCGGCCTGGTCTGTACGGGCACGGACCCGGTATTGAATAGCGACGAACTGACCGTGCTGCCGAAAAACACCGTGCATAGCTTTACCCATCGCTGGCCAGTGGATAAGGTGACGAGGATCACAGCATGGCAAGCCACGGTATCCCAGGGACGGTTCACCTCTGTACTTCTGATTACAAAATACGCGCGCTACAGACCCGCTTTCGGATTCCCCGAGCCTCTTCAGCCATCATCGTTTGAATACTTGCGAGCTCACCTCATAGGGCTCGCACGAGGAGTTATGCATGACAGATTTGGCCCAGCTATCTCAGGCCCTGCTCGCCGCTGTGCCTGTAGCCGGCAGCATTGGCAATCAATCTCTGTTCGAGCAATTGCATGGGCAGTTTGCTGAGTTGACCGAAGAGCAGTTCTGGGTGGCGCGCGATGCGCTGATTGAGCAAGGCGTGCTGGTCAAAGGCCGTGGTCGCGGCGGCTCGGTGCTGCGGGCGCAAGCATCGGGCAGCAGCCTGGCCGATCAGGTGCTGAATAAGGCGCGTGAGCGGTTTGAGCCAGCAGCGGTTGCTGAAGTCAGTGCCGCCTATGTGGCCGACGCCGCAGCCAGCGTCAGCAAGGGTAGGGCGGCTAAGGTGCAGCAGGCCACCAGCCTTGCGGCCATGGAGAAAACCCTATGGGCCACCGCCGACAAGCTGCGCGCCAATATGGACGCCGCCGAGTACAAGCACATCGTGCTCGGGCTGATCTTCCTCAAGTACATCTCCGACAGCTTCGCCGGGCGCCGCGCCGAGCTAGAAGCCAAGTTCGCCGACGAGAACGATGACTACTATCTGGGCGACAACGGTCCCGAACTGCTCGCTGCCGAGCTGGAAGACCGCGACTATTACCGCGAAGTCAACGTGTTCTGGGTGCCGGAAGTGGCGCGTTGGGAATCGATCCGTGGCGCCGCGAAGCAGGTGGATATCGGCAAGAAAATCGATGATGCCCTGGCAGCCATCGAGGCGGAAAACCCCAAGCTCAAGAACATCCTCGACAAGCGCTATGCCCGCGCCCAGTTGCCAGACGGCAAGCTTGGCGAACTGGTGGACCTGATCTCCACCATCGGCTTCGGTGACGACGCTAACAAAGCCCGCGACCTGCTCGGCCAGGTTTACGAATACTTCCTCGGTCAATTTGCCAGCGCCGAAGGCAAGAAGGGCGGCCAGTTCTACACCCCGGCCAGCATCGTCAAGACGCTGGTGGCGGTCCTCAACCCGCACCACGGCAAGGTGTATGACCCCTGCTGCGGCAGTGGCGGCATGTTCGTGCAGTCGGAGAAATTCATCGAAGCCCACGGCGGCAAGCTGGGCGACGTGTCCATCTATGGGCAGGAGTCCAACCCCACCACCTGGCGCCTGGCGGCGATGAACCTGGCCATTCGCGGCATCGACTTCAACCTGGGCAAGGAACCGGCGGATACCTTTATCCGCAACCAGCACGCGGACCTGCGCGCCGACTTCGTGCTGGCCAACCCGCCGTTCAACATCAGCGACTGGTGGCACGGCAGCCTGGAAGGCGACCCGCGATGGGTCTACGGCACACCGCCGCAAGGCAACGCCAACTACGCCTGGCTGCAACACATGCTCCATCACCTCAAGCCCAATGGCCGCGCCGGCATCGTGCTGGCCAACGGCTCCATGAGCTCCAGCCAGAACAGCGAAGGCGACATCCGCAAGGCCATGGTCGAGGCCGATGTGGTGGAAGTCATGGTCGCGCTGCCCGGCCAGTTGTTCTTAAACACCCAGATTCCCGCCTGCCTGTGGTTCCTCGCCAAACAGAAAACCGCCCGACCCGGCGAGGTGCTGTTTATCGATGCGCGCAAACTCGGCACCCGCATCAGCCGCGTGCAGATCGAGCTGACCGACGCCGATATCGAACGCATCGCACAAACCGTCGCCGACTGGCGCGGTGAGCCGCTAGATAAGGGCGGCGAGATCGGCGAATACGCTGACATTCCCGGCTTCTGCCGCAGCGTGAAACTCGCGGAAATCGCCGAGCACGGCCATGTGCTGACGCCGGGTCGTTATGTCGGCGCCGAAGAGGTGGAGGATGACGACGAAGCCTTTGCAGAAAAGATGCAGCGGCTGACCCGGCAGTTGGGTGAGCAGATGCACAAGGGCGCTGAACTCGATCAGTTGATCCGGCAGAAGCTGGGGGGGCTGGGGTATGAGCTTTGAGTGGGTAACTTCCAGTTTGCTCGACCACTATGAGGTACGATCCGGGCTATCCAAACCTGCAACGGATTTCGGTTCAGGCTACCCATTTTTGACATTCAAGGATGTCTTTTACAACTACTTCACACCTGAGCTTTTGGGTGATTTTGTTCAAGCCACAGAAAAAGAAAGAGAAGGCTGCTCCATCTTGCGGGGAGATGTCTTCCTTACTCGAACCAGCGAAACGATGCACGAACTCGGAATGAGTTGCGTAGCTCTGCGGGACTACAAAGATGCCACGTTTAACGGGTTCTGCAAACGCCTCAGGCCAAAGCCAGACAGTGATTTGCTGCCGGAGTACGTGGGGTATTACCTGCGCAGCCCAAGATTTAGGCAGGCAGTCTCGGCATTATCAACGATGTCGACTAGAGCCAGTCTAAATAACGAAATGATTGGGAGGTTAGAGATATCTTTTCCTTCCCGAACAGCTCAAGCACGGATTTCTAAGATATTAAAATCACTCGACGACCGCATCACCCTGCTACGCGAAACCAACACCACCCTGGAAGCCATTGCGCAGGCGCTGTTCAAATCCTGGTTCGTCGATTTCGACCCCGTGCGCGCCAAGGCCGAAGGCCGCCAGCCTGAAGGCGTGGACGCCACCACCGCCGCCCTGTTCCCCGATAGCTTCGAAGAGTCCGAACTGGGCTTGGTGCCGAAGGGGTGGTGCGTACGGGGAATTGGCCAAGTATGTGAATTAGGAAGAGGGTCGTCGCCACGGCCAATTCAACAGTTCATGGGCGGCGATGTGCCGTGGATCAAAATTGCCGACGCTACCGCTTCCGACGGTATGTTTGTCTTTGAGACAAAGGAAATGATCATCAAAGATGGGGTGAAGAACAGCGTCAAGGTCCAGCCTGGCGATCTGATCATGTCAAATAGTGCCTCATGTGGAATCACGGTGTTCGTCGAACTATATGGATGCATCCATGACGGATGGCTCTATTTCAAAAACTATCAACACATCAGCAAGAATTTTCTGTTTTTTTGGCTAAGAAAGATTGCGGATCACCTAGTGCATATTGCTGACGGCTCAGTTCAGAAAAATCTGAACATCGCTTTAGTCTCATCGCAAAAAATAATCTGCCCGCCTTTGGATGTGCTTCAGGCATTTGAGATTGTTGCTGGCTCCTTGCTAGGCCGTGTTCGCGAAAACTGCATTCAAGCCCAAACCCTCACCCAACTTCGCGACACCCTCTTGCCTCGCCTAATCTCTGGCCAGCTGCGCCTGCCGGAGGCGCAGGCTCTGCTGAACGAAAGGGATATTGCCCAATGAACGAGCCCATAGCCGAGCGCGAGGCGCTGTGGTCGCAGTTTCTCGAACGCTGGCCGCTGGAAAGCCTGCATCAGATGACCCTTGAGCAGTACAACCTTGCCGGCTCGGACGACCACTTTTGCCGCTGGCTGGAGAAACATACTGAGTCTTTGGGCTCGATTTGGGGTGGGTCATCCTTCAAGTTCGGCGTGTTTTCCCGGCTGGACAAGAAAGAAAAGAGCAATCCCCATCGTGTGTTCACCGACGAGCACGCCTGGCTGAAGAAGTACGGCAGCAGCGCAGAGCAGGCCTTTTCCGCAGTGCGCCAGCACATCGTTGCTGTGGCTGAGGCGGCACACGCGGGTAATCTGGAGACAATCGAGCAGGTCGATCTCGGGCCGGTGGTGAAATGGAAGATCGCCTTCCTTTATCAAAACCGGCAAGACCCTAGCATCCTCTGTGTTTTTGCAGCCCGTGACCTGTGCGCGGCGGTGGGCCGTAAGGCCAGCCACAATGAGCAGCTGGCGCCTTTGCAGCGTCAGTTGATGGCCCTGCGGCAGGGGCAGAATCTTTTTGCCTACTCCGACCAGGTGTGGGCGCAGGCGCAAGAATGGCATCGCAAGCACAGCCTGACCGAGCAGGCGCTGGATTTTTTCAGTGCCGACCCTGAGCGGTTCACCGAGATCAACGTCACCAAGAAAATGGCTGGCTTTCGCCTGAGCAATGACCGCGAACTGGCTTTGCTGCGCGAAAACGGCAAGCTGAGCCTGTTCGTTGCGCCTGGTAACTGGCAGCGGGCCATTGAGGGGCTGGAGTGCGAAACCTATTCACCCGAAGACACGCGCCACAGCGGCCTTGCGGCCTGTGCGCCGGCACTGGCTGTCGGCAACCCGGCGCTGTCCATCAAGCTCGCCGGTATGGCGGCGCTGGAAGCCTTCTGCCTGGCCTATGAGACTGACTCCATGGATGAAACCAATGCGACGCAATCGATAATGCCGGACAGTAAGCGGCAGGCTCCGCCACTCAACCAGATCCTCTATGGTCCGCCGGGCACCGGCAAGACATACGAAACGATCGACGCCGCGCTGGAAGTCCTCGCGCCGCAATACCTGCCGCTTGCGCGTGAGCAGCGGAAGCGACATTTCGATGAGTTCGTTGCGCAGCAGCGCATTCGCTTCGTCACCTTTCACCAAAGCTTCAGCTACGAGGATTTCGTCGAGGGGCTTAGGGCTTTGCCCCCGGAAAGCGAGGACAACCCTAGTGGTGCGCTGGCTTACGATGTAGCTAAGGGTGTATTTGTCCAGCTGTGCCTGGATGCCACAGGCGACCCGGTGCTGGAGCGGAAGCTGGGGCTAAAGAAGGATCCAACCATCTGGAAAATTTCCATCGAGGAGGCTGGTAGTGACGGGCGAACCCGGCGCTACTGCTTCCAGCATGGCGAAGCCCGTATCGGCTGGCATAAGGTGGGTGATATTCGCAACGCCGACCTCGCCGATCCTTCGCTCAAACTAGGCAGTAACGACCGGAGTTCACTGACCAGTTTCGCGAACGAGATCGAAGAGGGAGATGTGCTGGTCTGCCTGGGTACTCGCAAGAGTATCTGCGCGGTCGGTGTGGTTACCGGCGAGTATGAGTACAACCCTCAGGTGCCAGAGGGAGTGCGCAAGGATTATGTGCATCGCCTGCCGGTCAACTGGCTGCTGACCGATATCGACTTCGATATCGGCGAGCTCAATGGCGGTCGTGGACTGACGCTGAAAACCGTTTACCCCATGAGCCGTATCAACTGGCCTGAACTGCAGCAAGCGCTGCAGCAGGCTGGTCACCGTCTTGTCGAAGAAACCAAGCTGGCCGTGACTGGCCCAAAGCTGCCATATGTGTTGATCGTCGATGAAATCAACCGCGGGAATATTTCGCGCATTTTCGGTGAACTGATCACACTGATCGAGCCTTCCAAACGTGCCGGTGCCGCAGAGGCGCTTGAGGCCGTGTTGCCATACTCGAAGCGGCATTTCAGTGTCCCGGACAATGTCTACCTGATCGGCACCATGAACACCGCTGACCGCTCGCTGGCCGGGCTGGATATTGCCCTGCGCCGGCGCTTCGTGTTCCGCGAGATGCCGCCACGCCCGGATTTGCTGGATGGTGTAGAGCTGCAGGGGCTGAACATCGGCAAGCTGCTACGGGTTATGAACCAGCGCATCGAGGTGCTGCTAGATCGAGATCATTGCCTGGGGCATGCCTACTTTATGCCGCTGACAGAACAAGGGCTTAAAGATGACGACAGGCTGGCGAAGCTTGAACTGATCTTCCGCAACCAGATTCTGCCGCTGCTGCAGGAGTACTTCTTCGAAGATTGGCAGCGCATTCAGTGGGTGCTCAACGACCATCGCAAGCCGGCGATCGACCGTTTCGTTGAGCAGGACAAGCAGGATCTGGCGGCTCTGTTCGGCAACATCAGCGTGCCGGCGCAAGGAGGGGTGTGGCGAATCAATATGGCTGCGTTCAAGCGGCTTTCTGCCTATGCCGGGGTAATCGCGGTGAATGCCAAGGCCGAGGTACCAGATGAGGAACCAGAGGAGGCGGATGCGTGAGCGCATTCGTCACCGTGCGTGAATACGCTCGCCTGACCACCGCGGCGGTTGCGCCCGGCAACCTCGACTGTGCGCAGATTTCCGAAACTGCCTTCGACTGGCTGTGCGAGCTGAGCGCCAGCTTCAACCGCAATGGCGCCACGCTGCTGCAGGTGGAGGGGCGGCGTGCGCTGAAGTGGGACTCCTATGTGGGCGTGCTGGAAACCCCCTGCGGCACACGGCTGGAAATTCTGCCCAAGCACCATGAGCAGGACGACTGCTTGGTAAAGAGTCGACAGTTGCTGCGCAAGCTGATTCAGCGCGCCTTGCAACTCAAGCCGCGCGAGACGTCCGTGGCGAGCCTGGAGTTATTCGACGCGCCGCTCAGTGAGTGGGTGATGGGGCAGTTTCTGGCGGAGCTGGATTTATTGGTCAAGCGTGGTGTGCGCTTCGACTACCAGCGCATCGAGGAGGAACAGCGTTTTCTCCGTGGCCAATTGAATGTGGTGGCGCAGATGCGCCAGCCGCCCGGGCGCCAGCATCATTTCCAGATCCGCCACGACGTGTTCCTGCCGGACCGTGCCGAAAATCGTTTGCTCAAGCTGGCGCTGGAGCAGGTAGCAAAGAGCACGCAGGACGCCGCCAACTGGCGCCTGGCCAATGAGCTGCGCTCGATGCTGGCCGAGGTGCCGTCTAGCAAACAGGTTAGCCGGGATCTGCGTGCATGGAGCTGCGATCGGCTGATGGCGCATTATCAGGCGATCAAGCCATGGTGCGAGCTGATCCTCAATCAGCAGATGCCGATAGCCGTGAGTGGTGAGTGGCGCGGCATGAGCTTGCTGTTTCCAATGGAGAAGCTGTTCGAGTGCTATGTGGAGGGCTGGCTGCGGCAACGCTTGCTGCACGGTGCGAAACTGACCTCACAAGCCAGCCGACACCATCTGTGCAGGCACGACAGCGGAAAGATGTTCTGCCTGAAACCTGACTTGCTGATCGACACGCCGGAGCAGCGTTGGATTCTTGATACCAAGTGGAAGCGCATCGATGCCGGTAAACCTGACAATAACTACGGCCTGAGTCAGAGCGATTTCTATCAGCTGTTTGCCTATGGGCATAAATACCGAAGAGGCGAGGAGGAGCCGAGGCTGGTACTGATTTATCCGTATTGGTCTGGACTTCAGAAGGCGCTGCCGGTGTTTGATTACGGCAAGGGCATGCAGTTATGGGTGTTTCCCTTCGACCTAGATAGCGATCATTTACTGGACGCTGAGTCTGCTGGGATCCCCTTGCGGCAGGAGCGTAGGCTCGTTGCGGAGCGCAGTGAGCTGATGGTTGTTTGAATCACCTGAATTAAGAAGAAGGCCCGCAGAGGCCGCTGAAGAACAAGCAAGGCTAGGGCTATGGACTATTCGAAGTGGTTGGACCTTTGGGATAAGGCAACACCTGAGCAACTGATTGCTCCTGTGTTTGTGTTTAGCCTTGTGACGGTGCTGTGCCTTTGGTACTTGCTGCGTTACTTCTTGCGCTCGTTTGCGTTGAGCCGGCGCTTGAAGAAGCTCGCACGGCAAGTGCGTGAACTCAAGAAGTTGCAGCCAGCCAAGCGCCGTAGCGAACTGGAGCAGTTGTTCCATGAGCATACGCTGGGGCATGCCTGGCAGGAGTATGCCGAGACGCTGCATGACCAGTTCGAGGTGCATGAGGGCGAGCGGCGCTTGTTGTGCTCCCGCGCAACTGCCGGCGCGGGGCATTTCTTTACCGCCCAAACGGTGGTGGAGACGCCACTAGGCACCGAGTTTTACAAGCACTTGCCGGGCATCCTGACGGGGATCGGCATTGTCGGCACCTTCTTCGGCTTGATGTTGGGCCTGCAGCACTTCGACCCCAGCACACCCGAGCAGGTCAGCTCCAGCGTCGATCAATTGCTCAAGGACGTGCTATTTGCCTTCCTCGGCTCCTTCTTCTCGATCTTCGCTTCTATTGGCGTGACGCTGACCGAAAAGTGGCGCCTAGGCCGCTGCTACAAGCATCTGGAATCCCTGACTGAGAGTATCGACGGGCTGTTCGACAGCGGCGTGGGCGAGGAGTACCTGGCGGAGCTGGTGAAGTCGAGCAACGAGAGTTCGATCCAGACCCGTCAGCTCAAGGACAGCCTGGTTACCGATCTGCGTGAGATGCTGCAGAACCTGGTAGATACCCAGGTGCGTGAGAACCTCAAGTTGGCCGATTCTCTTTCGGCAAGTTACCGCGACTCTGGTCAGGTGTTGGCCGAGCAGATTGGCGGCGCCATCGAGAGCAGCCTCAAGTCTCCCCTGGAGGCCATCGCCGGAGCTGTGAATACCGCCAGCGGCGACCAGAGCAACCAGGTGCAGAGCCTGCTCACCGATGTGCTCACAGCCTTTATGAGTAAGCTGGAAAGTACCTTTGGCCAGCAGTTCAACGGTCTGCATGAGATGCTGGGGCAGTCGGTCGCGGCCATGCAGTCCATGCAGCAGGGCTTCAATGAGCTGGTCGGCGACATGCGCTCGGCGAGCGAGGCTTCATCTCAGAACAGCGCGAAGATGATCGCGCAGCTGCTGGCCGACATGCAGGCTGGGCAAAACAGCATGCAGGCCGGGATGAACGAGATGCTGGCCAGTCTGCAGACGTCCATCGCGCGTATCGGCAGTGAAGGGGAGGGGGCTGGTGAGCGGATGGCCAAGCAGTTGGAGAAGCTGTTTGCCGATAGCGAGGCACGCCAGCAAGCCATGGCGGAGAATCTGCAGATCTTTGTCGAATCCCTGCAGCAGAGCATTGGCCAGGGCCAGCAGGAAACCATGGCGAAGATCGCCGGCTCGGTGGATGTGCTGGGCGAGCAGTTGGGCGGGTTGTTCAAGCAGCTTGAGCAAAACCGTACGCAGATGGAACAGGCCAGCAAGACCGCCCAAGTCGAACTGCACCGTGGTACACGCGAGGTGGTTGGCGGTCTGGAAGAGCAGGTGAAAACCCTGCTGGATGCCGTCGCCGATCAGCAAGGCGCGATGCAGGACAGCCTCAAGCTACTCGGTGCGCAAACCGAGCAACACTTGCAGAGCATGCAACAAGGTGCCGAGAAGATGCGCCTGGCAGCCGAGCGCTTCGACAGCGCCGGGCAGAGCGTGAGTAAAGCCGGGGAGGCGACTGCGAGCGTACTGGGTGCGCTGCAGGGCACCAGCGGCGATCTGGTTGGCGCTTCCCGCGAACTGACCAGTGTGGTGGCCGACTATCGCAATAACCGCGAAGCGCTAAATCAGACGCTTGCGGTCATTCAGGGGGTGGTTGCCACTACTCAGGTGGAGTCCGCTGGGCGCAGCCAATACCTGCAGGATCTGAAGCTGCAAGGCGAGCGGCTGCAGACGCTCAATCGTGAAGTGAACGACTACCTAGAGCAGATCAGTGCCGTGCTGGGCAAGGGCTTCAACGAGTTTAGTGAGGGGGTAGATCGTAGCCTGCGGCTGACGCTGGGTAGCCTGGATGCCGAGCTGCATAAGGCGATGACCAGCCTGGCCGGTGGTGTCGAAGGGGTCAAGGAAAGCCTGGAAGACTTCAGTGACATCATGGAGCGCGTTCAGCGCCGCTAAGGGGGTAGAGCATGTTCGGCAAATCAGCCGCTCCCGCTCGGGCGCGTGACGAGGGCGAGAAGCCTTTCTGGATTTCATTCGCCGACCTTATGACGGCGATGATGATCTTGTTTCTGGTGGTGATGGTGGCCTCGCTGAGCTCGGTGACGCAGCGTATTCAGCAGGCTGAGCAAGGTGAGAAACAGCGCGGTAAGGACATTGCTAAGCTTTGCCAGGATCTCAAACTGAGGGCGGGAGGGCTTAACTCCACCATCGTGGTGGACTGCCGGGATAACCGCATTAGCTTCGGTGAGGCTGGGCGCTTTGGCCACAATCAATACTTTCTCAACAGCCAGGGGCAGCAGGCCCTGCAGGATGTTGTGCCGTTGATCTTGGATGCCGCTGACAGCGAAGAGGGACGCAAGTGGCTCAAGCAGGTGGTGATTGAGGGCTTCACCGATACGGACGGCTCTTACCTGTACAACCTGCACCTCTCGCTGCAGCGCTCGGAGTGGGTGATGTGCAGTCTGCTCGATAGCCGCAGCCCGGTGCAGAAAGGGCTTTCAGCTGAACGTCAGCAGCAGATTCGCTCCATGTTCCTGGCTGGTGGTGTGTCGTTCAACAATGCCAAGGAGAGCAAGGAGGAGAGTCGGCGGGTGGAGCTGCGCATGCAGTTCTTCGGGCTTAAGGACCAGGAGCATGAAGGTCAGGAACCGGCGCTTGAGTTTGCTTATGCGGCAAACGAAAAGTGCCAGTTGGAGATGCGCTAGATGAGCCGGGCTCTGTCGTCTCTGTTGGCGGCCATCACTTCTGGCTTGCAGCGCCAGAATGAGCGCAGCGGCGATGCCGGGTTTAGTAGCATGGTGGCGCTGAAACGCGTCAACACTGAGCTTTCTCGGCGTTTTGACCAGGTCGAAAAAGCCCTGGCACCGCCCCGCGAGAAACGCTTGCTGGCTCTTGGCAAGTTCAAGCGTGAGCAGGCGCTGACTTCATCGGAGTGGCGCCTGGTTTTTGCCGGGCTGGCTGATGACGATGAAGTCAGTGTTCCGGTGCTGGAGGACGATCACCTGTTCGACCGTGTTCATCGGGAGGTGGCTGGCCGTATCGAGCAACGGACACTTAGCCGCCGCGACTGGCTGGCGCTGTGTTTCAGCTACTTTGCCTACGATGAGCACAAACCTGACGACAACGCGAACTGGCGGGTGCTGCGTGACGATATCGATCGCGGCTTCGATGCTGTCAGGCAGCGTATCGGTCGTGAAAAAGAGTGGATGCGCATTGTTGCCGAGCATCGCGAACTGTTCGGCGCTCAGGCTGGAACCCGTCTGGCAGAGGAGATATTCGAGGGCAGGGCGCGTGATCTTTCCTCACTACAGGCCATTGCCCAGGTGCCGGATGGTAGTTGGTTGTGGCAGCGGATTTTTGCGGTTCTGCTTTCGCGCATTTTCCTGCTGGATGACGAAACCTTCCTGAAGCGCCTACCGGAGTTGGTAGCTCTGGGGCAGCTGAATACGCGCTATCTCAATCAGGTGCTAAGTGCCTGCCTGACTCGTTATCACCGTTCGCGGTATCGCGAGCAGTCGTCCTCGCTACTCAAGCAGGCTGCGTTGGAGCACTGGGGCAGCCCACAGATGCGTTCCAAGCAGAACGCATGGTTGCAGTATGTGGAGCAACCTGTTTGCGCGATGGTGGTTGCCTGGTTTGCCAAGGAGGATCTGGAGCACTTCTTCACCTTGCTCAAGGGCGAGGCGGAGGTCGACCAGTCGCGCCTGTTTTACTGGTTACGCTTTGCCAATCAGATGAGCTACACGCGGATTGTGATGGGAGGTGATGCGTGGCATGACCGGGGTAGTGATTTCGTGGCTTTTCGTGAGAAGAACAAAGGCCGCTTAAGTCAGCTCGCGGGAGGGCCTAGTCACAACAATGCCGTGGTGATGCAGATCGGCAATTACTTCTTTGTGGAGTTTTCTGGTACCGGCAATGCTTGCTACGTCTATCGTGCCGATGCCGCACCATTTAATCCTGATAAACCGGTGCTGGGGCTGGCAACTGAGCTGAAGCAGCAAGGACGGGCGCTGAAGCGTATGTCCCACTCTCCAGCCCCGCGGCGACCCAACGTAGTCGAAGGGTGGCTGGAGAAGTTTGATGATGAGCTCCGGACGCTGGGAATCGTCGCACAGCGTCCAGCGTCATTTACGCAACCCCGCCTTTCCGGTGACAAACCCGCTGTTCATACGGCTGCGTCTGCACCTGGCACGGGTGATTCGCTGGACGTGCAGGTTAGGTCGATGTTGGGCAGTGTGCCCTATAAGACCTTCGACCACCGATCGAAAAGTGGGGTCTACCAGGTTTTGCTTGCCAGGGATGATGCGGCTGCCAAAACAGCGCTGCTGCGCCTCGGCTTCAAGGCTGTGAAAAACAATGCACTCATGTTCTGGAGGCTTTGATGCTCGGCCGATTTTTTTCCGGGAAGGATCGTTCTCAATCTGCCAAGGGGGCAGCGCCTGGTGCTTACCAGATTGAGGAACAAGGTATTTGTTATGCCTTGAGTCTGGCCGATGACGATACAAGCTGGCCCGTTGCTGCCTACCTGGACCAGCTCTTCGAAGAAGACTATGCCAGCCAGCTGAGTGATCGCTGGCTGTTGCCTTGGGAGTCAATCTATCAGCTCTTGGATGATCCGGCGCACGCTAGCAGCCTTCCTTTGCTTGGCTTGCCCGCGATTGCCAAGCTGCAACCGCAGTTGGCCAGTACCGGGGGATTGTCGGGTCCGGATTTCAAGGTGTTTGTCCAGTCCTGGCGCAATTCGGAGACGGGCAGCCCGGTTACTTTCGAGCGTGTTGGCGCCATGGCGCGCCATGCTGCAACCACTGAGTTGTTGCCGCCAGCGGTCTGGGAGCTGTTAAAGGCCATTCGGGATTTGCATGCCGCTCAGCAGCAGGCTCCGGGAGAGGTCACCAACCAAATCGGCTGGGCCAATATCCGTAAGTTGGCCAAACGCGCTGGTGCGGTATTGGACGGATTTCTCGACAAGACCGTGGTGGTTAGGCCTGAGCACTTGAAGCTCAGACCACGCAAGGCCGTAGTATCCGGTACGCCGATTATCGAGTTAGATGTCGCGTTTGACGGGCAGCCTGACAATTGGTTGGCCAGTTTCGATGGTTACAAGCAGGTGCAGGATAAGTACCGGGTGCCGGGCGCCGATGGTTCGGTGACGCACGTACTCATTGAGCCGGATGTAAAGGCGGTGCTTGAGTCTGTACGCGCATTACCGGGTCGGCGTGTGGCCGGTGATGAAGCGCTGTCACTGGTGCGCAACCCCTACAGCGTGATCGGGGATGCAGCCGAGAAGGTTGTTGATGCGGACGAATATGAGGAGCAGCTGGCCGATGCGGGCATCTACTTCCATCGTTTTCGCCTGGAACCTTGTCTAGGTGAGGACGGCAAGCATGTTCGGTCGATTGGTCTGTTCCTTGAACCTATCTCGGCCAAGCCGCTACCTGAAGTTGAGCTGCGCTTCGATTTTGCCCACGAGTTCGCGCCATTTGTGAATGAGCTGCAAGTGAAGTTGGCGGCTGGTATGCCCGCGGGATTCTGGCAGGGCTATGAGCTGGAGCTGAGTGACTTCGATCTCGCGCAGTTGGCAGGGGTCAATGAGCTTTTGCGCCACTGGCAGCGCCAGGAGGCCGGGCAGACGTTTGAGGAAGTGCTGGATTTGGCCTCGTATGGTGATCGCGTTGTCGGCATAGGTGAGGCGGAGCGCATTACATCTCCATTTTTGGTGAAAGAGGCAACGGAAAACTGGTTGCCGGTCGATGTGAAAGAGCTCGGGATGGATGGCGATCTGCTCAGTCAGTGGGATCCTGCTAGCCGTGAAGATTTTGAAGAGTTTGAGCACCGCATCGACCAGGCGCGTGTGGCGGGTGATGAACAAGTATGTCTACCGGGTACTGAAACCCCGCTACCTTTCCAGGTCGCGGAGCAGCTTTATGAGGCCTGGTCGAAGAAGCTTAATCCGGTCGAGCCTAAATCACCTGTTGTGACTGAGCCCGTCGCTGGCCGTGCGGTGCTGCATATCGAGCACAACATTGAGGAAGCGACCTATGCCCAGCGCCGTGAGGCGGCTCTGTTGGCGGGGCGGCATGCCAATGCGGATATTCCAGAGCTGCTTCGCCCCGAAGTTCAGCTGCGCGATCATCAAATGAAAGGTGTGGCATGGATGCAGCACCTGTTTGGCTTGTCACCGGATCATGTCGCAGGTTGCTTGCTTGCCGATGACATGGGCTTGGGTAAGACCATTCAACTGCTGACCTTCGTTGTTTGGTATTTGGAGCAGAACCCTCAGGGTAAACCGGTCCTGATTGTTGCCCCCGTTTCCCTGTTGGATAACTGGGAGCGTGAGCTGCAGCGATTCTTCTATGCGGATGTATTGCCGGTATTGAAGCTTTATGGTGGAGCGCTCAGCGCTGTTAAGTTCAAGAGGGACGAGATTCCGGAGGATCTGCAGGCCAAGGGAATAAAAAATCTTCTCCGGCCGGGTTGGATGGGCGATGCTCGAATCGTGCTGACCACCTATGAAACCTTGCGAGATCAGGAACTCTCCTTGGCACGGCAGCAGTGGGCCATCGTGATCTGCGACGAGGCGCAGAAGATCAAAAACCCGGCGGCGCTGATCACGCAAGCGGCGAAAGCAATCCCCTCTCGATTCCGTATCGCCTGCACGGGTACGCCGGTTGAGAACACGCTGATCGATTTGTGGTGTCTTTTCGACTTTATTCAGCCGGGCTTCCTGGGGGGGCTAAATCAGTTCGGTCGGGAGTATCAACGCCCCATTGAAGCAGGCTTGGAGCGCGATACAGCAGCGCTTGAACGCCTGCGTGGGCTTATCGAGCCCCAGACATTACGGCGTACCAAGCAGGATGTGGCGAAGGATCTCCCGGCCAAAATTGAGGACCAGGGGTGCCGCAAGCTGCTGATGCACACGTTACAGCGCAATCTCTATTTGTCCGAGGTTGCTCAGTACACACAGAAGCAGCAGATGCAGGAACAATTGGAGCAGCGAGAGAGCGGCATGCTCGGTTTGCTGCACAAGCTCAAGTTGGTGTGCGCGCACCCATTCAGCGTGCAGCCTGATCCACGCTTGAGGGAACACTCGCCGAAGCTGCAATGGCTTTTAAGCACACTGGATAATATTGCGCGTTCGGGAAGCGGCGATAAGGTCATCCTTTTCACCGAGTTGCGGGACGTCCAACGTGAATTGCAACATGCGATTCAGGAACGCTTCGGCTTCAAACCCACGGTGATCAACGGCGATACCAGCACCAGCAGTCAGAGTGCACAGAGCCGGCAGCGACTTATCGATCATTTTCAAGAGCAGCCTGGCTTTTCGGTGATCATCCTCTCCACTGTTGCGGTTGGATTTGGTGTGAACGTGCAGGCAGCCAACCACGTTATCCATTTCACTCGCTGCTGGAATCCAGCCAAAGAGGATCAGGCCACCGATCGCGCGTACCGGATTGGTCAGGAAAAGGACGTGTACGTCTATTACCCGACTGTGCGTGATGCGAGGATACCTACATTTGAGGCGACGCTGGATGAGCTGCTACAGAAGCGACGCGCGTTGGCGCGGGACATGCTGCAGGGGGCATCTGAGCTTCAGGCATCTGAGTTTGGGGAACTGTTAAGGGCGCAAGGATGAGATTGAACAATGACTGAAGATCAGCTGGAGCAGGAAACCCTCGGCTGGCTCAGTGAACTGGGATACGTGCATCTGTATGGCCCGGATATCGCCTGCGACGGCAGTAACCCCGAGCGCGAGAGCTATCACGATGTGCTGTTGACCATGCGCCTGCGCACGGCCATCGCCCGGCTCAACCCGCAGGTCCCGCTGGCGGCGCGTGAGGACGCCTTGCGCCAGGTGCTGGAGCTGGGCGTGCCGGTGCAGCTGTCGGCCAACCGCCTGTTCCATCGCCTTCTGGTGGGCGGCGTGCCGGTGCAATACCAGAAGGACGGCGAGACCCGTGGCGATTTCGTGCGGTTGATCGACTGGGCCGATGCGCGAGCCAACGAGTGGCTGGCTATCAACCAGTTCAGCATCCAAGGGCCGAAACATACGCGCCGGCCGGATATCATCCTGTTCGTCAATGGCCTGCCGTTGGTGCTACTGGAGCTGAAAAACTCAGCTGACGTGCATGCTGATCTAAACAAGGCCTTCAACCAGATTCAAACGTATAAGGAGCAGATTCCAGACGTTTTCCACTACAACGAGATTCTGGTAATCAGCGATGGCAGTGAGGCCCGCATGGGCTCGCTGTCGGCGGACATCGAGCGCTTCGCGCGTTGGCGCACCATCGATGGTGTAACGGTCGATCCGCTGGGCGAGTTCAATGAGCTGGAGACGCTGGTGCGTGGTGTGCTGCAGCCGGCGATGCTGTTGGATTATCTGCGCTATTTCGTACTGTTCGAGGACGACGGCCAGCTGGTGAAGAAAATTGCTGGCTATCACCAGTTCCATGCGGTGCGCGCGGCCGTTCAGCAGGTGGTCAGCGCCTCGCGTCCGGGCGGCACGCACAAGGGCGGGGTCGTTTGGCACACCCAGGGCTCCGGCAAGAGCATCACCATGACCTGTTTCGCCGCGCGGGTGATGCAGGAGTCGGCGATGGAGAACCCGACCATCGTGGTGATCACCGACCGCAATGACCTGGATGGCCAGCTGTTCGGCGTGTTCTCGCTGTCGCAGGATTTGTTGCGCGAACAGCCGGTGCAGGTGGTGACGCGTGGTGACTTGCGCGAGAAGCTGGCCAACCGGCCCAGTGGTGGCATTGTGTTCGCCACTATCCAGAAGTTCATGCCAGGCGAGGATGAAGACAGTTTCCCGGTCTTGTCCACGCGTTCGAATATCGTGGTGGTAGCCGACGAGGCGCACCGCACTCAATACGGCTTCAGCGCTTCGCTGAAGGTACAAGACGTTAAGGTGGCGGAGGCCAGTGCCCGATATCAGGTGGGTTATGCCCAGCATCTACGCGACGCTCTACCCAACGCTACCTTCGTGGCCTTTACCGGTACGCCGGTGTCCAGCGAAGACCGTGATACTCGTGCGGTGTTCGGCGACTACATCCACGTCTATGACATGCAGCAGGCTAAGGAGGATGGCGCCACGGTGGCCATCTACTACGAGTCGCGCTTGGCCAAGCTGTCGCTCAAAGACAGCGAGCTGGCGCATATCGATGATGAAGTAGATGAACTGGCAGAGGATGAGGAAGAGGACCAGCAGGCGCGGCTGAAGTCGCGCTGGGCGGCGCTGGAGAAGGTGGTGGGGGCTGAGCCGCGGATCAAGAGCGTGGCGGCGGATCTGGTGGCGCACTTCGAAGAGCGAAATTTGGGCCTGGTAGAGATGGGCCAGATGCCGGGCAAAGCAATGGTTGTGGCCATGAGCCGCGAGATTTGCGTGCACCTCTACGACGCGATCGTCGAACTGCGTCCTGAGTGGCACCACGAGGACCCAGAGCAGGGCGCGATCAAGATCGTCATGACCGGGAGCGCCTCGGACAAGGCGCTGCTGCGCCCGCATATCTATCCCAGCCAGGTGAAAAAGCGCTTGGAGAAACGTTTCAAGGGTCCCGCCGACCCGCTCAAATTGGTCATCGTGCGCGACATGTGGCTGACCGGCTTTGACGCGCCCTGCGTGCACACCCTGTACGTGGACAAGCCCATGAAGGGCCACAACCTGATGCAGGCCATTGCCCGGGTGAACCGCGTGTTCAAGGACAAGCAGGGCGGCCTGGTGGTGGATTACATCGGCATCGCCAATGAACTCAAGGCGGCACTCAAGGAGTACACCGCCAGCAAGGGTAGGGGGCGACCCACCGTGGATGCCCACGAAGCCTACGCGGTGCTGGAAGAGAAGCTGGATGTGCTGCGTGGCCTACTGTATGGCTTCAACTACAGCGACTATCTGACAGGTGGTCACAAGCTGCTGGCCGGCGCCGCCAACCACGTGTTGGGACTGGAGGACGGCAAAAAGCGCTTCGCCGACAACGCACTGGCCATGAGCAAGGCGTTCACCCTGTGCTGCACCCTGGATGAAGCCAAAGCGGTGCGCGACGAGGTGGCTTTTTTCCAGGCCATCAAGGTGGTGCTGACCAAGCGCGAAATCAGCGCCAAGAAGAAGACTGACGAAGACCGCGAATTGGCCATCCGCCAGATAATCGGCAATGCCGTGGTTTCCGGTGAGGTGGTGGATGTGTTCGAGGCGGTGGGCCTGGACAAACCCAACATCGGCCTGCTCGACGATGAGTTCCTTGCCGAGGTGCGCAACCTTCCGGAGAAGAACCTGGCGGTGGAACTGCTGGAGCGGCTCCTGGAGGGCGAGATCAAGAGTAAGTTCGCCAGCAACCTGGCTCAGGAGAAGAAGTTCTCCGAACTGCTAGATAGTGTCATCAAGCGCTACCAAAACCGCTCCATCGAAACCGCCCAGGTCATTGAGGAGCTGATCGAGATGGCCAAGAAGTTCGCCGCTGCAAGCAAGCGGGGCGAGCAACTGGGACTGAATGACGACGAGCTGGCCTTCTACGATGCCCTGGCCAACAACGAGGCCTCAGTACGCGAGCTGGGTGATGAGATCCTAGCCAAGATCGCCCATGAACTGACCGCCAACCTGCGGCAGAACGTGACGGTCGACTGGAATAATCGCGACAGCGTGCGTGCCAAGCTGCGGCTGATGGTCAAGCGCATCCTGCGCAAATACAAATACCCGCCGGACCAGCAGGAAGAGGCAGCGCAACTGGTGCTTGCGCAAGCTGAAACGCTTTGTGCTAGTTGGTCGTAGGGCATGCCTGAGTTTCCGGGGGTTGCTTCAAATCGACGAGTCCCCTGCGTTGTCGCTAAGGTGCTGCTGGGGAGTGGCGCGTTGCTTAGCGTAATTCCGGCTGCTGAATGGAGACCGACATGACAATGGCGTGCGAGCGGACAAAGGCGGTAGTTGAGACTCGACAGTTTCTCTTGCAACTCAAAAGTGATCCCGCTTTACCTGAGATGATACGCACGCAGGCTAAGGCGCTGCTAAGGCATTACCCAGAGCCTGGCCAGATTACCCAGCTCGCATTGCTGGAAAAAGCAGTGACAGGGTTGGAGGGTGCTGACCTACCGCCACTAATCTCACTGTGGTCACCGGTTTTCGAGTAGGTGCTACGCAGTTCTCTGTGGCCTTCTTTAGGCTGGTCCTAACGATCCATGCAGGGGAAAACGCATCTGATTGCCTGCGTGGTGGTAAAAAAGTGGTACGGATTTTCTTGCTTCGTCCTGTAGGTCTCTAGAAATCAGGCGATTCAAGAAAAGCGATCCGATCCATCATCGGCGCGACGGAGAAGCGGCGGGATGGCGAAGGGCGGGGTGTTTCAGCTTGGGTCATGAAATGCGGCGGCTCGTGTTGCTGTCGCAGCCGGTAGGAGGGCCGCGCAAAAAGGCGGCAAGTTTAACCGACTGCCAGCGCTTGTGCAGAAGCCAGGCGCCGACCGGCGAAGAGCCTTTTCTATTTCTTACATGTTGGGGTAGTTCGGCCCGCCGGTACCTTCTGGCGCCACCCAGATGATGTCCTGCGACGGATCCTTGATGTCGCAGGTCTTGCAGTGCACGCAGTTCTGCGCGTTGATCTGGAAGCGCTGGCTGCCATCGTCGTTGCTGACCACCTCGTAGACGCCAGCCGGGCAGTAGCGCTGTGCCGGTTCGTCGTACAGCGGCAGGTTCTTCTCGATCGGGATGCTCGGATCGATCAGCTTGAGGTGGACTGGCTGGTCTTCCTCGTGGTTGGTGTTGGAGAGGAACACCGAGCTGAGCTTGTCGAAGCTGAGCTTGCCGTCCGGTTTGGGATAGTCGATCTTGCGCGCCTGGTCGGCATGCTTCAGGCAGGCGTAGTCCGGCTTGGTGTCGTGCAGCGTGAAGGGGATCTTGCCGCCGAAGATGTTCTGGTCGATGAAGTTGAACGCGCCGCCCTTGACCGCACCCCACTTGTGGATGGCGGCGCCGAAGTTGCGGCTCTTGTAGAGTTCGTCGTAGACCCAGCTGCTCTTGAAGTTCTCTTCGTAGGCGGTCAGTTCGTCGCCGCCCTCGCGGCCGGCGGCCAGCGCTTCGGCAATCGCCTCGGCGGCGAGCATGCCGGACTTCATCGCCGTGTGGCTGCCCTTGATCTTGGCGAAGTTCAGGGTGCCGGCGTCGCAGCCGATCAGTGCGCCGCCCTTGAACACCATCTTCGGCAGGCAGTTCAGACCGCCCTTGGCGATGGCCCGGGCACCGTAGGAAACACGCTTGCCGCCTTCGAGGTACTGCTTGATCACCGGATGATGCTTGTAGCGCTGGAATTCATCGAACGGCGACAGATACGGGTTGCTGTACGACAGGTCGACGATCAGGCCGACGACCACCTGGTTGTTCTCCAGGTGATAGAGGAACGAGCCCCCGGTGTTCTCGTCGTCCAGCGGCCAGCCGGCGGTGGTGCTCTACGTGCGCGATGCGGTCGGCAAGTCCCAGGTCAACAACACGGTGGCCAAGCAACTCTTCAACTTCACCCCGGCGGAAACCGCGCTGGCCCTGGAGTTGGCCAACGGTCTGTCGCTGGAGGAGGCCGCGGAGAATTTGAACATCATGCGCAACACGGCGCGTGCGCATCTGCGCGCCATCTTTTCCAAGACCGGGGTCCGTCGCCAGGCCGAGCTCGTGCGCGTGATGCTCAATAGCGTGGTGGCCCTGGGTGGCAGCCAGCTTGCTCCGCTGAAGATCCCCGTTGTCCGGCTGCCGCGCCCGCACATGCGTGACGTGCGCTGAGCGCTGACGCCCCCAGCAGCAACTGCGCCGCGGTCGGGCCAGGCCGGCCGCGGCGGCCCACCTTTTTATAAGCAGCCGATCTAGTCCATCTGAGGGATGAAGCACCGAGTCAGGTTGCCGATTATCGCCATGTCCCGTGTGGTTCAACCCGCCACACCCGCTAACAAGAAGAACGCCTGAGGGTAACGACATGACGCAACTGATCAACATCAAACCAGCCGCTTCAACTGCCGAGTATCGATACGCGCGCGGATGGCACTGCCTCGGCATGGCCGATGATTACCGCGACGGCAAGCTTCACACCTTGAACATCTTTGGCACACGGCTGGTGGCCTTCGCCAACGACCAGGGCGCGATCAGCATCCTCAATGCGCATTGCCCGCACATTGGCGCTGACCTGTCGCAGGGCGAGCTGGTAGATGGACGCGTCGTCTGTCCGTTCCACCACTGGCAGTTCGAAGCCAGCGGTCGCTGTGCAGAAATCCCGTATTGCAAGCGCATCCCGCCGAAGGCCAAAACCCGTAGCTGGCAGACCTGCGAGGTCAATCGGCTGCTGTTCGTCTGGAATAATCCCGAGGGTAATCCGCCCGCACCAGGTGTCGAGATCCCGTACCTACCGGAAATCGATAGTGATGAGTGGGACAACGATTGGCACATCGACACGATGGTGATCGAAACCAATCCACGCGAGCTGGTCGACAATCTGGCGGACGCGCAGCACTTCGGCCCGGTACACGGCACGCCGACCACTTACTTCGCCAATATTTTCGACAGGCACATCGGGCACCAGATATTCCATGGCGACTCGGGCCGCCTGGGGGGCGATCTGGTTGCCGAGTCTGCCTACTACGGCCCGGCTACCCATTTCACTCGGATGAGAGCCAACTTCGAGGGCCTGCTGATCGAGAGCATTCTGCTGAACTGCCACGTGCCCATCGGCCCGGAAAGCTTCGAGCTGCGCTTTGGTGTGCTCGTCAAGAAAGTGCCGGGTTGGGGCGAGGAGCAGAACAAGGAACTGGCCCTGCAATACGTTCAGAACAATCGCACGTCGTTCTACCAGGACGTCGATATCTGGAAGCACAAGATCCGTATCGACAATCCGGTTCTGGCAGAAGGCGATGGCCCGGTCTATCAGCTCCGCGAGTGGTACCAGCAGTTCTTCATGGATGAGGCGGATGTTCCGGCGAGCTTTGCCGAGCGTCGCGAGATCGTGACGGTCGACCAGCGCAAATGAAGGACCACACTGCGCCAGGCGTGAGCAGCGAGCCGCACTATGCAGGCACGACGCTTACCCTCGGCATCGCAGACGGGATCGCCTGGATGACCTTCATCCAGGCCGACACCCTCAATGCGCTAAGCCCTGCGATGGCGCACGAGTTCTTGCATGCCTGCAAGTTGCTGTCTGTGCAGGATGAGCTCAAGGCGCTCATCCTGCAGGGCACTGGCAAAGCCTTCATGGCGGGCGGCGACCTGCATGCGCTGCGTCAGGATACGGAGGCGGCGGTAGCGGCGATCATTCCACCGATGAATCAGGCCGTACTTCTGCTTCAATCCATGCCGGTAATTATCATCGCGCGCCTGCATGGCGCCGTTGCGGGTGCAGGCCTAAGCCTGGCGTGTCTTGCGGACATTTCGATCGCGGCGGCGGATACGCGTTTCGTCTATGCCTATTCGGACATCGCAACCACATGCGATCTTGGTTTGTGGCACTTGGTTCGTAGGGTTGGCTTGAACCGCTCGATCGAGATCGCACTGCTGAGTCGCGGGTTCGATGCGAGGCAGGCCGCCGAGTGGGGCTTGGTGAACCAGGTATTTGACGGTGCGGAGCTAGAGTCCGCGCTTGGGGCGTGGACCAAGCGATTGACCGCGCTGCCACTGCATGTAGTTCGGGAGACGAAAGCGCTGTTACATCAGGCGAACGCTGCGACGTTGGCCGAGCAGCTCGCTCACGAGCACCAGTGCTTCTTGAAATGCGCAAGGCGACCGGAGTTCGCGTCGCGTATCGACCACTTCTTCCTGGCTAGGCGCACCTAGTGTCTGGTCCACAGGTGTTTTCGTGGCGCAGGCAGAAAAGGGTTGACCTGCGATTCCAGCCCCCTATAATGCGCACCACTTTCGCAGCGAACTGCAGCAAAAAGGCCTTTTGAATCAAGAGGTTAGATAGCTGAAAGGGGTTGCAAAGGTGGCGGATTCGAGTAGAATGCGCCGCGCTGGCAGGGTGGAGGTTGTGGCGCTGCTGGTGTCTCGGTCGAATCGATCGAGGTGGTGAAAAAGGCGGTTGACAGCGGAAATTGACGCTGTATGATTCGCCTCCCGCTTCGAGAGGTTGTAAGTTC